>CATXKN010000004.1 GCA_958370785.1 uncultured Collinsella sp.
CGGGTTTCGGTTACCCGACAGGCCATCCTTCGCCGTGTTCGGCGTTCGCAAAATAGTAGACGCTTTAGTTGAGAAAAGTGGCGATTATTTCAACTTTTCTTTTGTTTTGCCCATTTATCCATAATTCTGCGTATTCCTGTCGGTTTATGCAGTTTAGCCACTTTATTGTGTGAAAGTAATGTTTCCGTTCTGTTACAGGCGTCCTTGCCCTGAATAAAACGGCCCCACCGGTGTCGTTATATGCACTTAGGCGGCGATGTACTTGCCATCCTGAATCACATAGGCCGTAGCGGGCTTTTCGACCTGGCCCTCGTCGTTCCACGCCGACGAGCGCCTGCATGCCCCAGTCGCACAGGGCAAACCTTATGGTGCAAACGTTGACAGTTTGTTACGGAGTTTCGTTTGTAGCGAGCATGTTTCCAATGTTTCCGCAGCGTTTCGGGGGTGCCGTTTTGTGCGACTCCTGTTGCCTGGCGAGCACTCGCCCTCGGTTCACGCTAGAATGCACTCAACCTTTAAGCGGTTAATCCATCCATAAGATGCACGAAGGAGCTATCTATGAGCGAACCCCTGCGCACCGTGAACGTCGGCCTCATCGGTCTGGGAACCGTCGGCGGCGGCGTGGCCCGTCTGATCAAGAGCCACCACGATGAGTACCTGGCAGCCTACGGCATCGACCTTAAGCTGACCCGCGCCTGCGCGCTTGCTTGGGAGCAGGCCGAGGCAGCCGGTATTGAGCGTGAGGCCTTTACGAGCGACTGGCACGATGTCGTCACCGACCCCGCCGTCGACATCGTCGTCGAGCTGATCGGCGGCGAGCATCCCGCAACCGAGATCTTTACCACCGCCTTCGAGAACGGCAAGCACGTCGTCTCTGCCAACAAGGCCCTGCTGGGCCGTCATGTCGAGACGCTCGCCGAGAAGGCGCGCGCATGCGGCGTGCAGATTAAGTGCGAGGCCAGCTGCGGCGGCGGCATCCCCATCGTGAGCACGCTCGAGCACGACTTGGTGGGCAACAAGGTCCTGACCATCGCCGGCATTCTCAACGGCACCACCAACTACATCCTGTCGCGCATGGACGCCGAGGGCGCCGATTACGCCGACGTGCTCGCCGACGCCCAGGCCAAGGGCTACGCCGAGGCCGACCCGTCCGCCGACGTCGACGGCTTCGACGCCGCCAGCAAGACGGCGATCCTCGCCTCCATCGGCTTTGGCACCCGCGTTACCACCGACGATGTGTACCAGCAGGGTATCCGTACCATCGGCGCCGAGGACATCGCCCAGGCCCGCGAGCTCGGCTACACCATTAAGCTGCTGGGCATCGCCCGCAACACCGATGCCGGCGTCGACGTCCGCGTGCACCCCACGCTGATCCCCGCCGATCACATGCTTGCCAAGGTCAACGGCGCCATGAACGCTGTCTACGTGGTAGGCGACGCCGTGGGCGAGACCATGTTCTACGGTGCCGGAGCTGGCTCCTTCCCCACCGCGAGCGCCGTCGTGGGCGATATCCTGTCGCTCTCCGAGCAGATCAGCCGCGGCGTGGCTCCGCTGCCCGAGATTGAGCCCTATGGTCACAACCTCGCCTTTAAGCCCATGGACGAACTCCAGACCAAGTACTATGTGCGCCTGAAGGTCGCCGACCGCGTGGGTGCCCTGTCCGAGACGGTCGACATCTTTGCCAAGCACAACATCTCTATCTCGCTCATCAACCAGGTCGAGGACGGCAAGTCGGGTGTCAGCGATGCCTGCTCGGTCATCTTCCTGACGCACCGCGCGCTCGAGAAGGACGTCCAGGCTGCCGCCGCCGAGCTTGCCAGCGTCGACTGCGTGGTCGAGGTCGCCAACGTCCTGCGCATCGAGGACGTCGAGGCCTGGACCGAAGGCGTCATGGCCAACTAGTCCACTACTTCGAACCTCAACGGAGCTCAACGCAAAAGGCGCGCTGCCTGCATCAACCGCAGGCAGCGCGCCTTCTTCTGTTTGAAGTAGAAGCCGTGTCCCAGAATTCCGGCTCAGACCGGGACGCAGCTTCCCTCAGGGCCATGCTTCGGAAAGTGCGCCCCGTTTTGAACGCCGATTCTGGGACGCACTTTCCGCAACGAGCCTCTCGCGGAAAGCGCGTCCCACTCTGGGTGCCAATTCCGGGATGCATTTTCCGCAGCGGCGTTGGCTACCTGCCGTCGTCGTCCTGGGCTTCATCGCGTGCGTAGAGCTCCAGCATGCGGCGGCGGTATTCGTGCACGGCGAGCTTGGCGCGCTCCAGGCGGCGGCGTTCACGCGGAGTCAGCTCGGACGGGTCAATCTCGTCTCCATAGGTCTTATCGGCAAGCAGGTGCGCCGCGTCCACGATGCGGGCATCGATGTGGCCGCTCGCTGCCTCTGCGGAAAGACGCTCGGCAATCGTATCGAGCGTAGGCAGGCCCTCGAATACGCGACCATGTCCATGCGAGGTCAGCAGCTCGTGCTCGCGTGCGAGCAGGCTCGCCAAATCGTGATGGGCGCGCAGGATGTCGAGCGCATCGGATGGATGCACGGCAACCTCTGCCACGGCAGCGACCGGTGCAGCGTCGACCACGCGGTAGAAGAGCTGCGCGAGCAATGGCATCAAGAACACTGTGATGGCGCCGGCGGCAACCATGACCGACGCAATATCTTGCGACAGCGCGCCCGCGTTGACGGCAACGCTCGTCACGGCAACGATAATCGGCAGCGCCGTGGTGCAGTACAGGGCCACGGTTATGCGACCATACGCCGAAACGTCGCGCGTCGCAGGACAAATGCTCATAGAGATGAGAATGGGCACGGCGCGAATGATCAGCAACGCCACGATAAAGCCCGCGAGCAGCCCGGGGCGCGACGCTACGGCCGTCAGGTCGATCTTTGCGCCCGATACGGTAAAGAACACCGGAATCAAAAAGCCGTAGGCCAGGCCGTCGAGCTTGGTCTCGAGCGTATGGTTGCCCTCGGGGATGATATAGCGCAGGACAAAGCCGGCGGCAAAAGAACCCAACACGATGTCGAGATCAAAGACGGCCGAGAACGCCACGAGCGTGACCAGGATGAGCACCGTCAGGCGCACGAAGGTCTGCGACGTGGTGTCGGCGCGCTCCTCGACAAACGCAAAGAAGCGGCTGCCGACGCGCTTGGAGCGGCTTGGGACCACGGCCAGCAACACGCAAACCACCGCAAACAAGCCAAGGATTACGAGCGTTTGGATGCCAGTACGAGCAGACAGCAGCACCGACATGGCGAGCACGGGACCGAGCTCGCCCCAAGTGCCATACGCGAGAATCGAGTCACCAACACGCGTGCCGGTGAGCGAGCGCTCGCGCATGATGGGCACGAGCGTGCCGAGCGCCGTAGAAGTGAGGGCAAGCGTCACGGCGATACCGTCGAAATGACTGACCGAGAACCACGGGGTAAAGCGCACGGCAAGCCAGGCGATACCAAACGTGACGACCCACGTCGCCAAGCCGTAGCGCCCCTCGACGCCCGTGATGCTCTTGGGGTCGATCTCAAAGCCGGCAAGCAGGAACAAAAAGGCCAGACCGAGCTCGGACACAAGCGAGACCTCGGCATCTACATGGATGACGCCGAGCATATGGGGTCCCA
Organism: uncultured Collinsella sp.; assembly: GCA_958370785.1. Taxonomy (GTDB): domain Bacteria; phylum Actinomycetota; class Coriobacteriia; order Coriobacteriales; family Coriobacteriaceae; genus Collinsella. The sequence goes on from CATXKN010000004.1 coordinate 3,616, forward strand.
GCACCGCGCCGAGCACAAGCAAAAAGACGGTCTCGGGAACGGGTTTTCCGGGGATCGCCGAAGCGATGAAGGGGCTTGCAAAGGCCACGAGCGCGATGATGGCGAGTGAAACGAATGCCATGTGATGCCTTTCTCTTGTTTGCGCTTCACTGTAGCACCCTCGCCGTCCTCAACGCGCCACGAGCTGTCGTATCATAGTGAGGTTTACAAACATGTGGCTCAAGGCGACCGCAGGGCAGACCCCGCAAACCGACCGCTGCCGCATACCGTACCGTACGCCCAACCGATCAGGAAGGCAGGAACCAATGGTCTCTCGTATCTACGTGGAGAAGAAACCCGGGTTCGACGTCGAGGCTCAGCAGCTCAAGGGCGAGCTGACCGAAATTCTCGGCATCAAGGGCATCGAGGCCCTGAGGATCATCAACCGCTACGACGTCGAGGGCATCGACGAGGAGCTTTTCCGCTCCTGCGTGCCGACCGTCTTTAGCGAGCCCCAGGTCGATGTGACCTACGACGAGCTCCCCGCAAGCGATGGCGCCGTCTTTGCCGTCGAATTCCTGCCTGGCCAGTTTGACCAGCGCGCCGACTCCGCCAGCGAGTGCGTGCAGCTCATCAGCCAGGGCGAGCGCCCCGCCGTGCGCTCCGCCAAGGTCTATATGATCTCGGGTGCTCTGGACGAAGCCGCCATCGAGGCCATCAAGCACTACGTGGTGAACCCCGTCGAGGCGCGCATCGCCTCGCTCGACCTGCCCGAGACGCTGCACATGGAGACCCCCGAGCCCCAGCCCGTCGAAGTGCTCGACGGCTTCCGCGAGCTCGATGAGACCGGCCTTGCCGCCTTTATCGCCGATCGCGGCCTTGCCATGGACGAGGCGGACATCGCCTTCTGCCAGCAGTACTTCCGCGATGAGGACCGCGACCCCACCATCACCGAGATCCGCGTGATCGACACCTACTGGTCCGACCACTGCCGTCACACCACCTTCGGCACCGTCCTGGATGACGTGACGATCGACGACGCCGTGGTGCAGCAGGCCTTCGACCGCTACATGGAGATGCGCCACGAGCTCGGTCGCGACGCCAAGCCCGTCTGCCTCATGGACATGGGCACCATCGGCGCCAAATACCTTAAGAAGACCGGCGTCATGACCGATGTCGACGAGTCCGAGGAGATCAACGCCTGCACCGTCAAGGTGAAGGTCGATGTCGACGGCGAGGACCAGGACTGGCTGTTCCTGTTTAAGAACGAGACCCACAACCACCCGACCGAGATCGAGCCCTTCGGCGGTGCCGCCACCTGCGTGGGCGGCGCCATCCGCGACCCGCTCTCGGGCCGCAGCTACGTGTACCAGGCCATGCGTGTCACCGGCGCCGGCGACCCCACCGTCCCCGTGTCCGAGACGCTCGAGGGCAAGCTGCCGCAGCGCAAGCTCGTAACCACCGCTGCCGCCGGCTACTCCAGCTACGGCAACCAGATCGGCCTTGCCACCGGCCAGGTCAACGAGCTCTATCACCCCGGCTACGTGGCCAAGCGCATGGAGGTCGGCGCCGTCGTGGGCGCTACCCCGGCAAACCACGTGCGCCGCGAGTGCCCCGCCCCCACCGACAAGATCATCCTGCTGGGCGGCCGCACCGGCCGTGACGGCATCGGCGGTGCCACCGGCTCCTCCAAGACCCAGAATACTGAGTCCATCGAGACCTCGGGCGCCGAGGTCCAGAAGGGCAACGCCCCGGTCGAGCGCAAGCTGCAGCGCCTCTTCCGCCGCGGCGACGCCTGCCGCCTGATCAAGCGTTGCAACGACTTTGGCGCCGGCGGCGTCTCGGTCGCCGTAGGCGAACTTGCCGACGGCCTGTATGTCGACCTGGACACCGTGACCAAGAAGTACGACGGCCTGGACGGCACCGAGCTCGCTATTTCCGAATCCCAGGAGCGTATGGCCTGCGCCGTCGCCGACGGTGACGTCGAAGAGTTCATGGGCTACGCCGCCGAGGAGAACCTGGAGGCGACCGTTATCGCCGAGGTTACCGCCGAGCCGCGCATGCGCATGGCCTGGAACGGTGTCGCCATCGTCGACCTGTCCCGCGAGTTCCTCAACTCCAACGGTGCACCCAAGCACCAGGTCGCCCATGTGTGCGCCCGCAGCGTATGGCAGCCCAGCTGGGCCGGCACCACGCTTGCCGAGCGCATGACCTCGCTTGTCACCGACCTCAACGTTGCCTCCAACAAGGGCCTTTCCGAGCGCTTCGACTCCACCATCGGTGCCGCAACCGTGCTTATGCCCTTTGGCGGCAAGACGCAGCTCACCCCGAGCTCGGCCATGGTCGCCAAGTTCCCCGTGGACGGCGAGACCACCACGGCAAGCGCCATGGCATGGGGCTTCAACCCCTACCTGATGGAAGCCGACCAGTTTGCTGGCGCCTACCTGTCCGTGGTCGAGTCCATCGCCAAGCTCGTGGCTGCCGGCTTTGAGCACAAGCGCGCCTATCTCTCCTTCCAGGAGTACTTCGAGCGTCTGCGCACCGAGGCCGAGCGCTGGGGCAAGCCCACGGCAGCCGTCCTGGGCGCCCTCATGGCCCAAGTCGACCTGGGTGCCGGTGCCATCGGTGGCAAGGATTCCATGAGCGGCTCGTTTGAGGACGAGGCCGGCGAGCTCAACGTTCCGCCGACTCTGATCAGCTTCGCTGTGGCCGTGGGCCGCGCGGCGCGCGCCGTCTCCCCTGAGTTCAAGGGCCTGACGCATCGCGTCGTACGCATCGCCCCCGCCACCTATGGCGAGGACTACCGCCCCGACGCCCAGCAGCTGCTCGCCGCGTTTGACGCCGTCGAGGCGCTCACCGCCACCGGTGACGCCCTGGCTGTCTCCACGCCCGGCTACGGCTGCGGCGCCGAGAGCCTCTTTAAGATGTGCGTCGGCAACCAGATCGGTATCGAGCTTGCCGAGGATGTGGACGTGGAGAGCCTCTTCACCCCGCTCTACGGCAGCTTTATCGTCGAGCTCGCCGAGGACGCCGAGCTGCCCGAGGTCGCCGACGGCGTTGTCGTCGAGCCCCTGGGCACCACCGTCGAGGGCTATGTCATCGACACCGGCTCCGAGGTCATCGAGCTCGCCGAGCTCCAGGAAGCCTGGGAAAGCGGCATCGAGGGCGTCTTCGCCTACCGCAGCGCCGGCGAGACCCCCGAGGTCGAGACCATCGACTTCCGCGCCAAGGACATTCACGTGTACGGCGGCGCCAAGATCGCTCGCCCGCGCGTGATCATCCCTGTGTTCCCTGGCAACAACTGCGAGTACGACAGCGCCCGCGCCTTCCGTGCCGCCGGTGCCGAGGCCGACACCTTCGTGATCAACAACCTCACGCCCGAGGCGGTCGCCGAGAGCACCCACGAGCTTGCCCGCCGCATCCGTGCAAGCCAGATCGTCATGATCCCCGGCGGCTTCTCGGGCGGCGACGAGCCCGACGGCTCCGCCAAGTTCATCACGGCGTTCTTCCGCGCTCCCGAGGTCACCGAGGCTGTCCGCGACCTGCTCAAGGCCCGCGATGGCCTGATGCTGGGCATCTGCAACGGCTTCCAGGCCCTGGTCAAGCTCGGCCTGGTGCCCTACGGTGACATCGTCGACGCCACGCCCGATGCGCCCACGCTGACGTTCAACACCATTGGTCGCCATCAGAGCCGCCTGGTGCGCACCCGCATCTCGTCCAACCTGTCCCCGTGGCTGTCGCAGTGCAGCCTCGACGACCCCTACACCGTCGCCATCAGCCACGGCGAGGGCCGCTTTGTCGCCAACGACAAGGTACTCGCCCAGCTGATCGCCAACGGCCAGGTCGCCACGCAGTACGTGGGCGAGGACGGCAAGCCCAGCATGGATCTTTCCGTCAACCCCAACGGCTCCGCACTCGCCATCGAGGGCATCACGAGCCCCGACGGCCGCGTCCTGGGCAAGATGGGCCATGCCGAGCGTCGCGGCGACAACCTGTACCGCAACGTGCCCGAGCATGTCCCCGGCGACAAGTTCATGCCGATCTTTGAGAGCGGCGTAGCCTACTTCGCCTAAACCTTTCCCATCGGGTACAATCCCTTCGGGTAACAACACCCGCCACCGGCACACCCGGTGGCGGGTTCTTTTTTGCTTCGCGCATGTAGAAAGGACATCATGAAAAGCCGCAAGCCGTATCTCGCCACCCTGCCTGGACTCATCCTGGGCTGTCTCGTTTGCTGCGCGCTCTGGGGCTCTGCCTTCCCCTGCATCAAGATCGGCTACGGCCTCTTTGGCATTCCCGCGCACGACAGCGCCTCGCAGCTGCTCTTCGCGGGCCTGCGCTTCACGCTTGCCGGCGCTCTGGTTATCGTTGGGATGAGCGCGGTCCAGCGCCGTCCGCTCGTCCCACAGGTACGCGATATCAAGCCCATCTTTATCTTGTCGCTCTTCCAGACCATCGGCCAGTACTTCTTTTTCTACCTTGGTCTCTCCCGTGCAAGCGCTATGTCGAGCTCCATCATCGAGGCCAGCGCCAACTTCTTGGCTATCCTCTTTGCCGCCCTGGCGTTTCGCACCGAAAAGCTCGATGCGGCCAAGGTACTCGGCTGCGTACTGGGCCTTGCCGGTGTCGCGCTCGTCAACCTTTCGGGCGCGAACGGCACCTTTGGCTTTGCGCTCGACGGCGAGGGCTTTATCCTGGCCTCCACCGTCGCGGGTGCCCTTTCGACCTGCCTGATCGGCATCTTCTCGCGCAAACACGACGGCGTCTTGCTTGCCGGGTGGCAGTTCTTGGTCGGCGGCCTGGCCCTCACCGCCATCGGCTTTTTGATGGGTGGCGCGCTCTCCCCCACGGCGATTGCCCCCGCCATCGCGCTCATCATCTACATGGCGCTTATCTCCGCGGTCGCCTACTCGCTGTGGTCGCGCCTGCTTGCCGTCAACCCCGTCAGCCGCGTCTCGGTCTTTGGGTTTATGAACCCCGTCTTTGGTGTGGTGCTGAGCGCGCTGCTGCTCGGCGAGGGCGCTGGCACGAGCCCCGTTACCGTCATCGTTGCCCTGCTGTTGGTCTGCGCCGGCATCATCATCGTCAACAGGCCCAAAAAGGCCTAGCGAGCTCACCTTTTTAGAGAGGGCGTTCGCACACTTCAGCTTAATGGAGCACACTGGTTCTCGTTGATTTCGTACCGAGCCGCGGCGGCAGACGCTCGTCTTGCCGCACCGCGCCTGGGCGTTATGGCCGGTGGCCCCCGCAAACGCAAAAAGAGCGCACGACCATCGCAACAGTCGTGCGCCCTTTTTCTAGCGTATCTGGACGCCGGCTTTCTTTTTCTCGGCCTTGACGCGGTAGAACTCCGCATCGGCAGCGCGAAGCAAGTCTTGCCAGGTATCGACACCATCACCGACCCGTGCATAGCCGATGGACATCCGCAACAGATACGGAACCTCGGCACGAGCGAGCTCGTCGTTAATCGCCGAACACAGGTCTATGATGTCCTGTTCCGCTGCCGCCTTTTGAAGCACCACGAACTCATCGCCGCCATAACGTGCGATAAAGCCACCAGACGCCGAGCAGACCTCTTTGAGCGTAGCAGATATGACCTGGAGAGCATGGTCGCCCTCCACATGTCCATACCGGTCGTTAATCTGCTTAAAGCCGTCGGCATCCATCATAAGCAGATACACATCTTCGGCCTGATCCACATTTGAGAAGAGCGACAGCATATAGGTCTCAAAACGGTTGCGATTGTTAAGGCCAGTCAACGGGTCGGTCGAGATCAGCTGCTCCTGGTAGATGATGTAGAGCAGCAGGATGCTCAGCGTTATACCGACGCAAAGGCCCGGTACCGAAAACAAAACCTGGAAGGTACCGCCCACCAGAGCGGGAACCGCAAAAAAGGCGAGGGTGCGATAAATGGCCTTCTTTTGCAGGCTTTCGACTTTTCGAGCCTGAGTAAAGGCATGCAAGGACGTATATATGATGTAGCAGTAGCTAACGATAGGTTGAATCATATAAAGCGCTCCGCGACGATATACGCCCTGCGCATCGATATAGAACATAGTGTGCGTCCAGTAGCTGGTAAATGCCAGCACGACCACCAATACGGTTGGCAACGTCACGATCGCAACCCTATAGCGCGCGGTCAAAAGGCGAGAGCCCTGCACTGTCTCGGAATAGAAAAACCAAATGAGGCACGCGATGGCGAACAGCGAAAACGAGACCGCGTTGGAAATCCAGTTGGCCGTGATGCCTACAGGAGCGCTCACGCCGTCCGAGAGCGTCCAGATCATATCGAAGAAAATGTAGGCAGCAGAGGTGTAGCCGAGCATGCTAAACAAGAGCTGCTGGGTACTCGAGAACAAGGAGCGACGGCTTCGCGCGGCAAGCCCGATAAGAACTATCATGCATAGCAGGAATATCTCAATCTTGAGTGCCTTAACCACTAGACGCCATCCCTTCAATACTCAAGTGGTCAGAATCGCCCGATTCGAGTCTGGGCAACAAACACCCCCTACTCCGCAGGGGTAAGGGGAATAATAGCAGAGCGCCCGAACGCCACTGCAAGACAGCTTTCGTTCGGGCGCTCAAACGGCGCGAATTGCACACGCCGGCTTGATTGACTCGCGTCGACGATTACTCGCCGTCGATGTCGGTCGCGACGGCCTCCTCAATAGCCTCGACGCCTTCGACCGACAGATCCTCTTTGCCGTGGCAGAACTTCTTATCGACCCAGCCGGTCAGGATCGGAGCCATGATTGCCGTGATGATGACGGCGGTGGCGATCTGGGCGTACGCGGTGGGCGCAAGTTCGGCGTAGCGCGGTGCGACCTCGGCGAGGGCGACCGGCGTGGTCATAGCCGTGCCGGCGATAGTGGAGCAGGCAACGGCCGCCTTGCCGTTACCACCGCACAGGCGCTCGAACGCAAAGGTGATGGGGCCGACGATAAAGAGCGTGATGAGGCCCAGCAGGATGCCCGAAATACCGCCGGTGATAAAGCTCGAAAGGCTCATGGATGCACCGAGCTGAAAACCGATGACAGCGATCGCGGGATTGGCGCCGGGGACCAGCAGGTTCTTGATGAACGGGAAGAGGTTGCCCAGAACCATGCCGATAACAAGCGGCAGGATGGAGCCGACGATGGTGCCGACGGGGATGTTGGCGAGACCCGAGACACCGAGGATGATCATGGTGACGGCGGGGCCGGCCGTAAAGAACAGGATACCGACGGCGCCCTGCTCGGACTCGTCGCCGAACTCGCCCATGATGCCCGTATAGAGCGCCATGTTGCAAAACGTAATGCCGCCGATGATTGAGACCGAGCTCAGGCCCAGGAAGTTGTCGTTAAAGAAATATGCCACACCCAAGCCAAGGGCGGCCGCAACAACAAGCTTGGGGATCAGTACGACGATGCCGGTCTTGATGGCGCCCGGCGTGGACTTAAAGCTGATGCCGGCACCCACGAAGAGCAGGATCGCAGCGACGATGGTATTGGAGCCGCCGCGGCAGGCAGCCGTAAAGAAGCCGCCGATCTCAAAGACCTGCGGACAGAAAGTGTTGAGCAAAAGGCCAACAATCATGGGATAGATCATGATGTCGCCCGGGATACGCGGTACCTTGAATTTCTTTTGCTCGTTGGCGGTCGCTTCCTGTGCCATGAAACTCCCATTTCCGCTGACGCAGAACAAAAGCCCACGTCACGCTTTGCTACAGTAAAGTTTGACCATGGTACCAGAAGAAGCAGACCGGCTCGGTGAGAAATTCGATTCGTTGGGCCGGGACGCTAAGCGCGCCCTTGCTTTTATACAAGGATTAAAACGATATAGAACACGATGCCCGAGACGCAGCACCACAACATCGACTTTGTCTTGATTGCCACCGCCACGACACCGGCAGCCGCAATCCAGGGAATCAAGCCCTGCCACAAGCCGGCGTCGAAAGCGCCAGGGCTTATCAAATCGTTAGCGACCAGCGCCGCAAAGGCGGCGGGCGGAATATAACCCAAGGCCTCGGTAACGCGGGGCGACAGCGTTCTCCCGCGCAAGGCAAACGCCGGGGCAATGCGGAAAAACGCGATAGCCGCCCATGACGACAGCCACAGGACCAAAAACTCATTAACGGGCATCGCGAGCGCCCCTTCCTTCGGCGAAAGCATCGCACGCAAGCGCCGCGGCAACACCGACGAGCACGCTTGCCGGCACGGCGATATTCGTCCACCCCAAGAACTTGCATATGGCGACAGACACCGCAGCCATAACGGCAGCCACGACATTGCCGCGCGACAGCCTCTGCGAAAAGAGCAGGCAGATAAAGAGCGAGGTGCAGACAAAGCCAGCAATAGCGGTGGGGACATCGACAACGGCGCCTACAACGGCGCCCATCGTGCACGAAACGCCCCATGTCGCGATGAGGATCGCGTTGAGCGCAAAGGACTCGCGCGGGCCCCAATCCTCCCCTTCAACCAACTTGGCAAGCGAGATGCCATATGCCTCCTCGGTAAGCGTCGCGGCAACAGCCAGCGTCTGACGCTTCGAGGCACCCCTCAGATGGGGCGCGATTGATGCCGAATAAAGTGCAAAGCGCGAGGAGATTGCGGCCACACTTGCGACAATCGATGCCGCAGGCACACCTGCCAGCCACAGATTGCAGACCATAAACTGGCCGCTACCCGTCACAAACGTGCTGCTCAGAGCAAAAACCATCCAGGGCTCCATTCCCGTCTGCGCCATAATCATTCCGCACGGCGCGCCTATCGCAACATAGGTAAGCATCACCGGCCAGACGGTTTTAACGATTTTGAGCACCATAGCGTTCCTCGTCCCGACAAGATTTCCGAGCCGCATTCAACGACGCGGCAGAATCATCGCCCGGTGGCAACCGAGTTCACCTACAATTGCCACCGGATCGAAAGACACAGCTTTTTAGGAAGTCATTATGACAGTTATCGATCGGGGCCGGGCGACCGCGGCCTTCAAACGCTATACCGATGCTTACGATGCCGCCAATCCACGTATCGCGCTCAAAATCGAGCATACGTACCACGTTGCCGAGGCATGCGATGCCGTGGCGCGCGAGCAGAGCTGGTCGACAGAGGATATTGACCTGGCCTGGCTTTGCGGCCTGTTACACGATATGGGACGCTTTGAACAGTTGCGGCGCTGGGACACCTTTAAGGACGCCGAGAGTATGAGCCACGCAGCATTGGGCGTCGGGGTCCTCTTTGGCGAGAACCCCGCCGATGCGCCCGCCGTAACGAGCATCCGCGACTTTATCGATGACCCGGCAGAAGATGAGCTCATCCGCGCGAGCATCGCCTATCACAGCGACTTTCGCCTGCCGGCACAACTCGACGAGCGTACACGGCGCTTCTGCGATATCGTGCGCGATGGCGACAAGATCGACATTATGCGCACCATCGCCGACAGCACCGTCGACACTATCCTCAAGGTGGACGAGGACGCATTTCTTGCCAGCCACTTCTCGGCACCGACGCTGGCTGCCTTTGACGATCGCCGCTGCGTCGCACGCGATGAACGCGACGAGCCCGCAGACTACCTGGTGGGGCTCATCTGCTTTATGTTTGAGCTCGTCTATCCAGCGAGCCGCACGCTGGCGCGCGAGCAGGGCGATATCTACCGCCTGCTCGACGCGCCCTTTGGCATTACGTGCCCCTTTACCGATCCCGCCACGCAAGCGACCTGGGAACGCCTAAAGGACGAGATGCGCTACTGGCTGGCGCGCGCCTAGCGCTCAAGCTGGGCCAGCAGCTCCTCGGCGACCTCGACGGCATCGCCGACAACCTTATACTGGGCAGCACCAAAGATGGGGGCATCCGGGTCCTCGTTGATGGCGATAATGCACTCCGCCCCACCGATGCCGGCAAGATGCTGGATGGCGCCCGAAACACCGATACTCACGAGAAGCTTGGGCGAAACCGATACGCCCGTCTGGCCAATCTGGTGGCGATACTCCAACCAGCCGGCCTCCACGACAGGTCGCGTGCAGCCAAGCTCGGCACCCAGAGCCTCGGCGAGCCTTCGCATCAGCGGCAGGTTTTTCTTGGAACCAATACCGCGACCCACCACGACCAGGCGCTCGGCATCGGCAATTGATGCCTGCTGCCCCCACTCCTCGGCGGGAATCGAGATCTCGACACGAGCCTTAGCATCATCCGCAAGCGATATCTGGGTGATCGTGCCGGAGCGGCCGTAGTCAAAGTCGGGCGCCTTAAAGATGCCGGGACGCACCGTTGCCATCTGAGGACGATGATTGGGGCAGACGATGGTGGCCATCAGGTTGCCGCCAAACGCCGGACGCGTCTGTTGCAGCAGCCCCGTCTCCGTATCCATCGAAAGTACGGTGCAGTCAGCCGTAAGGCCCGTCTGCAAACGCACGGCAACGCCGGGTGCCAATTCGCGGCCAAAGGCGGTCGCACCGTACAGAATGGCCTCGGGCTTGCGCTCTGCCACCAAATCGCAGATCAGCCGGGCGTAAACCTCCGCATCGTTCTGGCGCAGGCGCTCGTCGCGACAGACCAGGACCTCGTCTGCACCGGCGCAAACCAGATGCTCCAGGTCACCGAGAGAGCTCTCGGGGCTCATGCCGACCAATGCCACCAGACGGCAACCACGAGCATCGGCAAGCTCGCGGCCCTTGCCCATGAGCTCATAGGCAACGGGAGTCACCGTATCGTGCTCGTCGGTCTGCACGAATACCCAAATGTCTCGATATGCATCAAGGTCCACCGCGCCAGCAGCCTCGTCACGCTCAATCGAGATGGCGATGACGGGGCAGGCGTCGACGCACCCACCGCATAGGATGCAGCCGTCGGTTACGCGGGCGCAACGGTTGGGCCGCTCGCCTTCCACTACAATGCCGCCCGAGGCACAGGCGCGAACGCAGCGACCGCAGCCGATACAGGCTTCGCTATCGATAATCAGTCCGCTCATCTATGCCATCCCCTCGATAATCTTGGCAAGTTTTGCCGCCTGCTCGGACGCCGTTCCGTCAACGGTCTCGCACGTTTGGTCGCGGTCGGGCACAAACGATCGCACGACCTGTGTCGGCGAGCCGGCAAGGCCGCAGCGCGCGGGGTCGGCGTTCACGTCGGCAGCGTTGACCACGCGCACGTCCGCCTCCTCGGCCGCACGAATACCGGCAATACTCGGCATGCGCAGTTGGCCAATCTCCTTGGCGGTCGTCATCGCGCACGGCATCTCAAGATAGACCGTCTCCTCGCCGGCATCGCAGCCGTGAACAAGCGCCAGTGAACCACAGGTCGTAAAGCCCGCGCTCTGCACGCAGCTCACGTCGGTCACACAGGGAATCTCAAAGGCACCGGCAAGCTCGGGACCAATCTGGGCCGTATCGCCGTCCACCGCCATCTTGCCGCAGATGAGCAGGTCGAAGTCCTCGTCGAGCGCCTCGATGCCGCACTTGAGGGCATAGGTGGTTGCCAGGGTATCGGCACCTGCAAAGGCGCGGTCGGTCAGCAGCAGTGCGTCATCGGCGCCTCGGGCGATGCAGTCGCGCAATAGCGATTCGGTCGCGGGGATGCCCATCGACACCACCGTTACGCGCACGTCCATGCCAAAGCCGATAAAGTCGTCCTTCAGTGCCAGCGCGCATTCCAAAGCGCTCGCGTCAAAGGGATTAATGACCGCCTGTTTGCCATCGCGCACGATGGTATTGGTCTTGGGGTCCATCTTGACCTCGGTGCTTCCCGGCACCGCCTTGACGCACACCACCATATGGAAATCGCTCATCTTCACGCGCCCCCTTTCTGGACGAGCTCATCCAAGAGCTTCTCCGAAAACAGGTTACCGCGACCCAGCTGCCCGGCAGGATCGAGCTGGAGCTTGAGCCGCGCCGACTCGACCATGGCCTCGTGACCGTACATCGTCTCCAAGAAGCCCGCCTTGATCTTGCCGACACCGTGTTCGGCGGAGACGGCGCCGCCCATAGCCGTGACCTCGGAAGCCCACTGGGCAAAGAGTTCTCCGCCGCGGCGGTGATCCTGCGCATCGCGCGGCAGAATATTCACATGCAGATGGTTGTTACCGATGTGCCCCCAGGCGGCAGATTCAAGCCCGCTTTCGGCCAACGTGCGGCGATAAAGGGCGATGACATCGGCCAAGTGTGCGTTGGGCACCGACATGTCCGAGCCCAGTTTGGTGATGGTGGGATCCGTGCGGCGACGCTCGTCGATGAGCATGTTGACGCTCTCGGGCACCGCATGGCGGAAGAATCGCTGGCACTCGCGATCGGCCTCGGTGCGCGCGACCCATGTCGCATCGTCGCTGCCGCCCGCAAGCTCTAGCACCCACCCCAAGTGATACAGCTCCTCAGTCGCCTGGGCTTCGTCGTCGCAGTCGAGCTCCACGTAGACACAGACCTTGGCGTCTTTGTCGAGCGCCGGCAGCGAGGCGAACGCGGTCGACTGCTCACGCTGACGACGCAGGATATCCAGGGCGCCCGCATCGAAATATTCGATGGCAGCCGCGTGGGACAGGACGGGGCGCACAGAATCGGTGAAGGACACAGCCTTGTCTTCGCTGTCAAAGAAGCAACTCACGCCCCAAACGACCGCAGGTGCCGCCTGCAGGGCAATCTCGAGCTCGGTGATGACGCCGAGTGTGCCACACGCACCGATAAACAGATCGATGGCATCCATATCGTCAGCGACGAAATAGCCCGAAGCATTTTTGGTCTTGGGCATGGTGTAGTCGGGAAGGTCGAGCTCGAGCGTGCGGCCCTGCACCGTGACGAGCGAAAGGCGACGACCCTGTGCAAAAACCTCGCCGCGGTGAAGCTCGAGCAGGTCGCCATCGGCCAGCACGACATGAAGGCCCGTGACGTGAGGGCGCATGGGGCCGTAAGCGTAGCTACGGGCGCCGGAAGCGTTGCATGCCGCCATGCCGCCCAGACAGGCAGATGCCTCGGTGGGATCGGTAGGAAAGAATTGCTCGGGGGCTTCCTGGAACTCCTCGTAGGCCTCAAGCGATGTCTGGTCCCAGCCGGCAGTCGGCAGCACTTTCTTGCCCAGTTGCTTGCGTAGCTCAGACAGCACGACGCCGGGCGCCACACGCAAAAGAAAGCGGCCCTGCTCATCGCGGCGAATGCCTAGGTAGCGATTCATGCGGGAAGTATTGAGAACGTGACCGCCATGAGGCACGGCGCCGGCGGCAAGACCGGTCCGGGCGCCCTGAACCGTCACCGGGACACGCTCGGCATGGAGCTTTTTCAAAATGGCGCGGACCTCGTCCTCCGTTGTCGGAAACGAGATGCTCGAGGCCTCGCCCGATGTGCGAGACTCATCGCGACCATACTCTTCGAACTCGTCGGTGAAGGGTTTGATGGTTGCAGACACGCGAACTCCCCCTTTAGCTAACTACAGTGTTTGCAGGGAGATGTTACCGCATCGTTTTGTCGACGTGTTCGAAACCGTCTCCATAATTGGCGATTTTTACGTTCGTGCAATTCGGCGAGCGGCAAGGTTTCCTCGGCAGACGATGCTTTTGACACATGTCGCTTTACCGCCAGCGACCACGCAATTGTCGCTCGAAAAAAGTTGAAGTTATTTTTGCCATCTTTTACCTGCGGAGATGTCAATCCGTCAAGCATTTGGTCAGAAATTGGTCAAGTAGCGACTGATACGGTCGGCATCGACAGCCAAAACCAATGGAAGTTTTGGCCCCAGAAGCAGGGAGGTTCCCATGGCATATTACTGGCCCCAGTACGGCGTCGCCATCGAGGTCGACGACGATCCCTATCTCCTGCCTTTCGACGAAGAGGCGTTCCCCGATACGGCGGTCTACCACGTCACCACCGATGTTATCTGCGACCCCGAGTCGTTCTCGGCGCTCGCCCACCACATCGCGCGTATCCACAACATCGAGCTCCCTCACGACTTCGACGAGCTCATCTATTCGCGCCGCCTGATGCTTCACATGCTCTTTGGGGCGGACCCGTCCACGTTCGCACGCGTCTACACCACCAAGGACGCCGCATGAGCGCGAAGAAGCCGCCCCGCCTTGCAGGACTGGGGCGTCGCAAGAAACTCGTCGTTGTCTGCCTGGCTATCGTCTGCGCCCTCATCGCCGTAGGGCTATACGCCTGGCAGTCGCAGCCCGTGCCCGAAGCGGGCGCCTCAGTCACGACGGCAGAGGGGAAATCGCGCCAAGAAATCCAGGATGAGCTCGACGCCATCGTCCGCGACAACATGATGACGATCTCGGTCGCGCCGGTCGCACAGTTGCAGGAAGGCGGCAAGCTGCGCGTCAACGTGCAAAACGTCCAAGACAACAAGTTTCCCCAGCGCTTCCGCGTAATTCAAAACGACGAGACCATCTATGAGTCCGGTGTGGTCGAGGCCGGCAAGACGGTTGAGACCTGCCCCGCCGGCGATATCCAAGAAGGCGAGGCTTATATCGAGATTCAGGCACTCGATGCCAAGACCTACGACACCCACGGCAATCCGACGCGTGTCAAAGTGCGGGTGGCCCAGGCAGAAGTCTAGTGGCCGACGCACTCGCAGGGGCAGCACCCTGTCCCCATTCGTCCAACCATCACGGAAACAGTCCGTGACGAGCAGAAAGGATCGATTATGAACATTACCAGGAACCCGAGCGGAGCCAGGGCACTCGCCGTGGGCGCAGGGCTTGCGCTCGCACTTGCGATGGGCGCCGCGCCAACGGCGGCCATGGCAGATGTGCGCGTTGGAACCACCGATGTGACGGTGAAGGCCGACATTAGCAATGTTTCGTTTAAGGCGCCAACGGTCATCCCCTTTGCCGCCAACGCCGACGGAACGCTTGTAGGACCCTCCGACAAGACGATTACCATCGACAACCTCTCGGCATATGGCATCCACGTCACCAACATGAAGGTCACGGCCAAGAACGACTGGACAATCGTTGCAGACGCAAAGACGGGCTCGGCCCAGAACTCCATCGATTTTAAGGTTGGCCCCGATAAGGCAGAAAAGGATGCCAGCTCGGCGACTCAGACTACAGGCCTCGATCTTTCCAAGGACGTAAGCTTCGACATGAAGTACCAGGGCATTGCCGATGGAACGGACAAAATCAAGCTCAATGTGAGCGGCCACGTCGCCCGCGTCACGCGTGACATCTACCACGCCACCGGCACGGGAGATCAAGTGGCAAGCATCACCTGGACGGTCGAGCCCGGTGCGCACGCCACGTCCTAAGGCGCTTGCACTGGCCGCCATCGTCGGCATCTTGGCGTCCGCACCTGCCATGGCCTTTGCTCAACAAGAGCAAGCGCAGGCGGCCACAGAAGTGACCGTCGACCTTTCGGGCCTTAATCGCGGCAGCCGTCACGAGCCGCTCGCTCAGACGAGCGACACCCGGCAACACATTGCGGTGGGCGCCGCCACGATGGGAGCAGGACTGACGTGCCTTGGCCTGCACATCAAACGCAACCAATAGCCAAGCACGACCGGAGTACGCGGAATAGATAGGAGAACCATGGCACCCAAAAACCTTTTGCCCGTTGCCGCGCTCTGCAGCGTACTGGCGAGCGGTACGCCTCTCGCCGCTTGGGCGACGCCCGCCACGGCAAACTCCTTACCGCAAGCTCTGAACCCCGTGGCGGATTCGTCGGGTATCATCGCCTGCCAACGTTTTTCGCTCGCACACGCCACGGTCCGAACCTCGGGATGCCTTCACCGCAATACGGTCGACTCGATAGTCGTGGATATCAAGCGACCGAACAAGGAGAACGGCCCCCAGACAGGTTGTGCCATCTGCACATGGAAATCGGCCGCAGTCGACGCCGATGGCGACCCATGCGACTTAGAGCTGCGCATCGATATTGCCTCGGTCGATGACTCGGCGAACGGGGCGAAGGTCGTCTTCGACAGCGCGGCCCATGAAGAAGAAGGAGGAGGTGTATGCCTGGGCTGCGTTCCCTCGAATGTCGATGGCACGCAGCCCATCATCTCCTTTACGGCGTCGCTGCGACTGACCAAGGCGGACACCGAAGCCATCGCAACGGGAGATGCGCCTTTGCTGTTCTACGCTGGCGACGCGGACGACCAAGAGGCTCAAAGCAATGGACAGAAGGGTTCGCTTAACCTCACGCGCGGATCAGAACCCGCCCCCATCAATATCGATACCCAGGAGCCGGGCGTGCAGCGCATTCTCGCCGATCCGGCGCTGCTCCAAATGACATGGCACGGAGTGGGGTCCGTCGGGATTGCTGCTCCTATATCGAGCGATAATGACAAATCCCCCAAAGACGAGATCGCAGACGCACCGGCGCATGTTGACGATGCAGACGACGCACCATCAGAAGACAACGCTACGGCTCCTCTCGAGAAGCCAGGCGGCACCGCCACCGAACTAGGCAATCCCCAACCGAAAGACGGCCTGGACTTTGCCGCTCCCCCAGATGCCGATGAAGGCAACTGTTGCATGATGGTCGCGCTCGACCACACGGAAACCGTCGATGCCGCAAGCATTGAGCCAGTCGCTGCCAATGCGCCCCGCCGCAAAAATATCCTCATCGCATTCCCCAATACCGTCGAGCTCGTCTTTTTGCCTTCGGGTGAAGTCGTCGCGCCTACGGCACTTACAGCAGTGGGAGCAAGGAGCGCATCGAACGATATCCAAGCTATCTCGGCACTTGATGCCACAACGACCGCCAAGTTACACCTTTATTCCGTTGCAGCAGACGGAACGCGAACCGAAGAATTCGACGGAACCAAGCTTTTGGTTCCGCGTCGCATCGGTATCCAAGAAGACTTCCCCTATCAAATGGAACTTGAAGGGTTCGATCGTGCACGAGATGCCGACATCATTGCCGCAGCCATCGAATCCCCGCAGCACCTCATGACGCTGCGCTTCGACTTTAGCCCCGTCCTGTCCTAGACCGCTAACCGCCACTTGGCTCGGATACTGAGCGCTCCCTTCCCCGTTCTGCTACGATTGCCGCGTTGGCATCAATTACAGGAGGGTTCATGCCGGGTTTAGGAACGATCATCAACGTCGCGCTTTTGATCGCGGGCGGTCTGCTGGGCCTCATGGGTGGGCGTTTCATTACGCCCCGCATCCAAGACACGCTCATGAAGGCGTCGGGGTTGTGTGTTCTGTTTATCGGCCTGGGCGGCACCATGCAAAAGATGCTCGTTATCGATGGAGAAGCGTTGGCGACCACCGGCACCACCATGCTTATCGTCTCATTTGCCCTCGGTTCGCTCATCGGCGAGGCCATCAACCTGGAGGCCGCCATCGAGAACCTCGGCGAATGGCTCAAGCGCAAAACCGGCAGCGAAGGCGACAACGAGTTCACCAACGCCTTTGTCTCGGCATCGCTCACCGTGTGCATCGGCGCCATGGCCATCGTAGGATCGATTCAGGACGGCCTGCTTGGCGACTGGTCCACGCTTGCCCTGAAGGGCGCGCTGGACTGCATCATCGTCTGCACCATGACGGCCTCGCTTGGCCGCGGCTGCATCTTCTCGGCCCTGCCCGTTGCCGTATTCCAGGGTACGATCACGCTATTTGCCGGCGCACTCTCCCCCATCATGACCACCGCAGCCCTCGACAGCCTTTCGCTTGTGGGCTCCATGCTCATCTTCTGTGTTGGCGTTAACCTTATTCGGCCTCAGACCTTCCGCACGGCCAACATGCTCCCCTCCGTTGTCATAGCCGTCATCTACGCCCTCCTGTTCTAAACTATCTGCATAGTGGTATCTCGAACATCTGTTTGATGCTGTGCTATGATATGAGGTCACCAAAGCTGCGTTAGGAGAGGAGAAGCGGTGGCCGACCAGGACGTCAAGATGCTCATCGAGCGCATTATGGCCGAGGCCCGGACCCATCAGTCCGCCCGCTTCTCAAACGAAATCTATGCTGACGAGCCGATTCTCAAGACCGGTCGTCAGATGCAGAACTTCCTCCCCGACCAGTACCGCAAGATGCGCGAGATATCACGCTGGCAAGAGGATCCCAAAGGCGGCGCGGGACGTTGGCTATCGGAGGCGGAGCTCTTTTACCGCCAAGGCCTGCTGATGGCCGACTTCGAGGACGATTGCCCCTACAACGGCACCTTTAAGTCGTACTTTCCCACCTACAATGCCATGAGCGATCGACAGTTGCGCGGCTACTTTACCTGGCGTGCCCAAGTGCGCCGCGGCAATATCGAGGAGACATCGACCTCGTTTGCTTTTCTGTATTTTTACGAATTGATCTGTGGCATTGGCATCGACAATCCGCGTGACGGCTATGACAAGATCAAAGCATTTTGGGATGCCTATCGCGCCTTTGAACCCGGCATCGACCGGTTCGCACGCGTGTGGCTGCAGGACTACGCCGTGTTCCATGAGCTCGACCCCAAGCTGCTTCGCGACTCTAAAACCGTCGCATTCGACAACGCCCTCATCGAGCTGCGCCGCGCGGCGCGAGACCTTGTACCCGCGCCGGCGCCGTCGGACCTGCCCCCCAAACGTCGCAAGACCTCCGAGCCCACGCTTCCCCTTCCGCCCGATGAGGCGCATGAGGAGCGGCTCATGGCTGCCATCGACGCACTCTCGACGTACAACCTGAATAACTCACGGCTCGACCGTTCCCACCATCGCGACCTGCGCCACGTGGCATGCGCCGTGTATGTCCGTATGGCGCGCTACTATGACACGCACCGAAAGACCGGCATCGTAGCGAGCTTGTTTGGGGAGGAGACGGCCATGCCCTACACCATGTTTGCCTCGGCCGTGTTCTTTGCGCCCGAGCGCCACGAGGACTGTGAATATCGCCTGGACCCCATTCACATCTACCGCTGCCAAAATGGCTTTTGGGAATGTATGCGCATCCACGGCAGCAGACAAAAAAGTAGCAAGCTCGGTGAGATAATGCGCGCTTGTGATCAGCGTCTGCGCTTGGCACTGGATCCCGGCCATCCCCTTAAGGAAGAGAAGGTCCCCAAATATCTGGCTAAGATTATCGATGACGAGATTGTGGCATGGCTTTCATGGGATGCTGCACATCAGCCCGTCAAGATCGATATCGACCTGAGCCAGCTGGGGCACATTCGGAGCGCCGCCGCACAAACGCGCGAGGCGCTTTTGATCGACGAGGAACGCGAGGACGGCACGCTTGCGGATGCCGAGGTGGCAGTTGCCGAACGACGGGAAGCCGAGCCCGTGGCCGACACGATTGCCGAACCAGTCGCGACGACCACGCAGCGGGACGAGGCTAGCGAGCCGATCATCTCCACCGAGCAGTTTGGCGTCGTAGCCCCGCTCCTCGCACCAACGCCCACGCCCGCAGACACCGCGTCCGCACTCGATCCCGCCGCAGACGCCTATCTTCGAGCACTCCTCGAGCAAAACGCAGCGCAGACGGCATCGGCGGTGGCACAGTCGGGCAAGAGTGAGGACATGCTCGTCGATAGCATCAACGAAGCGCTCTTTGACCTGGTGGGCGACACCGTTATTGAATTTGGCTCAGCAGGACCGCAAATTATCGAGGACTACGAAGCAGACGTGAGAGGATACCTAGACCATGAGTGATACCGCATCCGCAGCACCCCGTGTGCCCAAGCGCGTCGCCGCCGTCATTCTCAACTCGCTCAAGGGCGGCGTTGTCCCGCGCATTGGCCTTCCCTATATCACCGTGGGGCGAGAGGTCGAGATCCGTGCTCTGCTCACCGACCTGAGCCTCATCGCCGATGGGGGCGCAAGCTTCCGTTTCCTAGTCGGTCGCTACGGCGCCGGCAAGAGCTTTTTGCTCCAGACCATCCGAACGCATGCCATGGGCGAGGGCTTTGTGGTCGCCGATGCCGACCTTTCCCCTGAGCGCCGCCTACAGGGCGGCCAGGGCCAGGGCCTCGCCACCTATCGCGAGCTCATCCGCAACATATCGACCAAGACGCGTCCCGAGGGCGGCGCACTCAACCTTATCCTGGATCGCTGGGTCGCCTCGTGTGCCGACGCCGACGAGTCTGCCGTTAATGCCCAACTGGCCCCGCTCGAGGAAATGGTCCACGGCTTTGACTTTGTCCGCATGCTCCGCCGTTATCGCACGGCCGTCTCGGAGGGCGACGATGACGCCATGAGCCGCGTGACCAAATGGATTCGCGGCGAGTACCGCACCAAGAGCGAGGCGCGCGCCGAGCTAGGCTCCTCGACCATCATCAGCGACGACGATTGGTACGACTACGTCAAGCTCATCGCACGTTTTTTGGTCTGCAGCGGCTACAAGGGCATGCTGGTGCTCATCGACGAGCTCGTGAATCTGTACAAGATACCTAACGCCATCACGCGACAGTACAACTACGAGAAAATCCTAACGATGTACAACGACACGCTCCAGGGCAAGGCGCAGTACCTGGGCATGATCATGGGCGGCACACCAACCTCCATCGAAGACCGCCGCCGCGGCGTGTTCTCCTACGAGGCTCTGCGCAGCCGACTCGCCCAGGGCCGCTTTGCGCGCGATGACCTCAAAGACATGCTCGCGCCCATCATCCGTCTGCAGCCGCTCACCTACGAGGAGCTGCTGGTGCTCATCGAAAAGCTCATGCAGATCCATGCCGGCTACTTTGGCTGGACGCCCACGCTTACCGAAAACGACTTGGTGGACTTCCTCAAGATCGAGTTTGGCCGCGTGGGGGCCGACACGCATCTGACGCCTCGCGAGGTCATCCGCGACTTTATCGAGCTGCTCGATATCCTGTGTCAAAACCCCGATGCTAACGTGGCCGAGTTGCTGCAAAGCGTCGGTGGCGACGCGCTGGCGCCGACAGCCGCAACAGACGACACCGGCACCGCAGGCGACGACCGCAACTTCGCCGAGTTCACCATCTAACCTGACAAAAAGGGACAGGTTTATTTTGGTAGGTTTTATCTGGGCAAACGCCGATGTTGCAAGATATCGAGCCGTTGCCCGTTGCATTGATCGGCCCGTTGATGAGAGGAGGTCCCATGAACGCTTTTGACCGATATGCCCCGTTTATCCAAGATTTCATCTACTCTCACGATTGGGAGAGCCTGCGCTCCATCCAGGTTGCGGCGGCAGATGCCATCTTCAACACGCAGGACAATGTGCTCCTGACGGCATCCACGGCATCTGGCAAAACTGAGGCGGCCTTCTTTCCCATCCTGACCGAGTTTTGGGAGAACCCGCCCGCGAGCGTGGGAGCCCTCTACATCGGCCCCCTCAAGGCGCTCATCAACGACCAGTTCGTTCGCCTCAACGATTTGTGCGAAGAGGCCGATATCCCCGTCTGGCACTGGCACGGCGATGTCTCGCAGTCGCACAAGGCAAAGCTCATCAAAAAGCCGAGCGGTATCCTACAGATTACGCCCGAATCACTCGAGGCACTCCTGATCCACAAGCACATGGCAATCCCGCGTATGTTCTGCGACCTGCGCTATGTGGTCATCGATGAGGTTCACTCGCTCATGCGCGGCGACCGTGGCGGGCAGACACTCTGCCTTATCGAGCGTCTTTCGCGCATGGCGGGCGTACGGCCCCGGCGCATCGGTCTTTCGGCCACCATCGGGGACCCGGAACGCACGGGTGCCTTTCTCTCACAGGGAACGGGGCGCAACTGTGTTATCCCCCGCTTTGAAGAACCGCGCCGCGTATGGCGCATCTCCATGGAGCACTTCTACAACTCGGGCCCCCAGGCACAGCAGCGGGGATTCATGGGCACAGGTCCTCAAGAGGCCGAAGTGCTCGCGTGCGAGCGCATCGAGGCAGCGGCATCCGCGGCGCTGCCGGCCGGCGCCCAAGACATGTGTCACAGCGGACAACTCACACAAGAGGAGCGCCGCCAACGCCGTGATCAGGCACGGGGCAAGGCTGCCCCCAAGGACCGTCGCACTTCCTCGGCCCCCGAGGGCGAAGTCGACATCCCTCAGGCAACCGAACAGGCGCTGCTCAACCCCACCGACACCGCACCCGACAACGCCGACCCCGGCATGGGCTACATCTTTGAACATACCCGCGGCCGCAAGTGCCTGGTCTTTGCCAACTCGCGCGAGGAGGCAGAGGCCGTGTGCTCCATGCTGCGCAGCTACTGCGAGAGTCGACACGAGCCCGACCGTTTCCTCATCCATCACGGCAATCTTTCGGCATCGTTGCGCGAGACGGCAGAAGAGCTTATGCGCGACGAGGAACAGGCACAGACGACCGTCACCACCTCTACGCTGGAGCTCGGCATTGATATCGGTCGCCTGGAGCGCGCGTTCCAGATTGACGCGCCGTTTACCGTCAGCTCCTTTTTGCAGCGCATGGGGCGCACAGGCCGCCGCGATCTTCCGCCCGAGATGTGGTTTGTCATGCGCGAGGAGGAGCCCGAGCCCCGCACGATGATGCCCGAAACGATACCCTGGAAGCTTCTACAGGGCATCGCACTCGTACAACTCTATCGCGAAGAAAAGTGGGTCGAGCCACCCGAGCTCGATCGACTCCCCTACAGTCTGCTCTATCACCAGACCATGTCGACCCTCGCCAGCACCGGAGAACTCACGCCAGCAGAGCTTGCCCAGCGCGTGCTCACGCTCAGCTATTTCCATCGCATCTCGGCCGATGACTATCGCGTGCTGCTGCGTCACCTCATTGACATCGACCATATCCAGGTCACCGAGGGCGGCGGGCTCATCGTGGGTCTCGCGGGCGAGCGCATCATTAACAACTTTAAGTTTTACGCCGTGTTCCAGGAAAACGAGGAGTTCACCGTTCGCAGCGAGTCGGCCGAGTTGGGCACGATTGTCAATCCGCCCCCGCCCGGTGAGCGCATCGCCATCGCCGGACACTGCTGGATTGTCGAGGAAGTGGACTGGAAGCGTCATACCGTCTTTGCCACGCAGGTCAAGGGCCGTGTGCCGGCTTACTTTGGCGACTGCCCCGGCGATATCAACACGCATGTGCTCGAGCGCATGCGTAAAGCGCTCAACGAGCACGCGGCATATCCGTACCTCATGGGCAACGCACGGGCACGCCTTGCACAGGCTCGTCATACCGCCGAGATTTCGGGCGCGGGAACCAAGCCGCTTATCAACCTGGGCGGCGACACCTGGGTACTCTTCCCCTGGCTGGGCAGCTACGCCTTTCTGGCGCTCGAACGTATGCTCAAGATTAAATGCGCCACGGAGCTTGGCCTTCGCGGACTCGACCCATCACGCCCGTACTTTATGCAGTTTAAGATGAAGGCCGACGAGGAGACGTTCTTTGAGGTGCTCGCCGCCGAGGCCGAGAAGGACTTCGATCCCATCGAGCTCGTCTATCCCGGCGAGGTGCCTTACTTTGATCGTTACGATGAGTTCGTTCCCGAAGAGCTCGTGCGCAAAGGCTTCGCCGAAGGCGTGCTCGACATAGAGGGCATGAAGCAGCGCGTCCTCAGCTGGCGTGACCACGCCTAAGACCAGTCTTTTTGGGACGGGGCTATTTTAGCTACCTTGACAGGCAACGCGATCGGTTTGGCCGATTAACGGCAGGGGGTAGCTAAAATAGCCCCGTCCCAAAAAGACTGGTCTCAAGGAGACGTACTAATCGTGAAGGACGGTACCGAGGAAGTCAGCGTCGAAGGGCACGGCTTCGGCAAAGGCGTAGTCGCCGTCGCTGGCGACGAGCAGGTAGTTCTCCTCGCCGCCGAACTCCGCATCGCCACATGGGACCACCCAGGCGTGGGCGAATACCTCGACTGCCGTGGCAGCGCAGTCGCGCAGGAACGTCACGTCGCTCCCCTCGTTTGCGCTCACGATATTGGCAACGTAGATACCCCCGGGGTTCAGGCTGCCTCGCACCAAACGCAACGCCTCAACCGTCGCCAGCTTGCGTACGGGCTCGGCACCGCCAAAGCAATCGCTCACGACCACGTCGTAGCGACGATGTCCCACGCTCGTCACGCCCAGATACGAGCGAGCCTCGGCGGTTATCACCCGCAGGCGATCGCCCACCGCGCGCTCCAGCTCATCCAGGTAGAACCAGCGGCGCGCCAGGCGCGTAATCTCTCCGTCATACTCGATGACGTCCATGCGCAAGCCCGCGTGCGACATCAGAGCGAACTTGGGATAGGCAAACCCGCCGCCGCCCAGCATGAGCATACGGTCGATACCATGCCCGTAAGCATCACGCATTGCGTCCTCAGCCTCAAACACGTCGTCAAACGCGCGATAGTACGCAAAGACGGGCTCCGCCCAGCGTTCGCCAACGTAACTCGCGCTTTGGTAGACGCCGCCTTGCACCAATACGCGGACTTCGTCGCCGCCCTCATCGTGCACGCGTTTCACACGCGCCAACCCATTGCGGGTTCGCGCAACCTGCAGACAGGCAGCACGAACAGCGACAGCGGCCGCACCAAGCGCCGCGGCCCCCAGAGCAACGCCGGCAACGACGCCAGCAGAAACACTCGGCTTGTTCATTTAGAGCTCCTTTTGCAGATAGAGTCCGTGGTCGTAAAAACCCAAATGGCGATAGTACTCGCGCGTACCGATCGCGCTAATCACGTTGATGTGCGTATACCCCGCGTCTCGAGCAATCTGGCACGCACGCTCTACGAGCACACGCCCCAACCCGTGATGCTGCGCCGCCTGCCCCTGGTCGCCCACGCGCGCCGCCATGCCATACACGTGCACCTCGCGAATCATTGCCTCGTCCGGCGTCGTCGGCAACTCGTCTGCGTGCGCGGTAACAAACGCACGATCGGGCAACGACAGGCGCAAAAAGCCGGCGATCTTGCCCTGCGGCGTCACCCACTGCAAAAAGCGCTCGTGCGTCACCGGCGTCTCGTACGTCACTTCCTCGTCAAGGGTCAACTCGTCCAGATCGGCACCCGCCGTGCTGATCTCGCGATAGCGAATCTCACGCACCGTCGCACCGTCACCCCGAGCAGCTAGGCGGTTCTCAACGAGCTGACGCAGATTAGGCTTCTTGTTGCCCACCATGATGTCGTCGGAGCTAAAGTCACGAATCATACGGCTGATACGGCAGAACGCCGGCGTCACTACGATGTCGTCGGCCAACACATCGAGCAGCTCTTCCTCGGTATAGGGGCGCCACTCGCCGCGCTCATAGCAGCCCACCAAACGCGAGCCCTCGATGAGCGCACACGGGTAGACCTTGACCTCGTCGGGCATAAAGGCCCCCTCGGTCATAAAGCGCTCGTAGTCGCGCTTGTCCCCCTCGGGCGTGGCGTCCAGCAAGTTGAGCATAAAATGCGCGTGAATCTTAAAGCCAAACAGGCGCGCAAGAGAAAACGCCCACTCGACCTGAGCCACCGAAATGCGGCGCTCGTTGATGTCGAGCAGGTGCTGGTCGAGACTCTGGATACCCATCTGAATCTTGGTGCAGCCCAGGCGGCGGATGAGCGTGAGGGCCTGCGGCGTTACGGCATCGGGGCGCGTCTCGATAACGAGCCCCACCACACGATGCTTCGCCGTCTCGTTGATACGCTGCTGACGCTCAAGCTCTTCCATCGTTGTCGTTTGCCACTCGGCAACCTCGCCCCACGGCGTACCAGGGCCGTACAGACGACGCACCGCGCGGTTATAGCCGCCCACGGCAGCATCCACACGCTCCTGCTCGTCGGCAACGCCGGCAGCAAGCTCAGCCTCGTCTGTCGCAATGCCGGCGGCCCGATAGCGCTCGCGGCGCTCTACTACCACCGGCGGCAGGGCATCGGCGGGAGCGTCATCGAGCAGACGCCCCGCCTCGGCACGACTGATGCCCGGACGCGCCAACATGGGGTTTGCCGCCACGCCGGCGACGGCATCGTCATTGAGCGCACGGAAAAGTTCCGACATAAACCATGTCTGGTACCCTTGCGGATAGTCGCTCCAGGTGCCACCGAGCACGATGAGCTCTATCTTGTCGGTCGCATGCCCCATCTGCGAAAGCGCGGTCAGACGAGCGCTCACCTGCAGATACGGGTCAAAGCAATTTTGCTCTGCACGGGCGCACGCCGGCTCGGCGTGCAGATAGCTTTTGGGCATGCGCAGATCGTTGGGGCAAAACAGGCAATCGCCCGAGCACGGCCAGGGCTTGGTGATGACGGTAATGGTCGCCACGCCCGAAGCCGTGCGACGAGGCTTCATCCTCAGCACTTGCAGCAACCGACGTTCCAGATCGGCGTCGACATTCCACCCAGCCCACCGCGCCGGCTCCTCACGTTTAACCCGCTGGTAGAACGGCAGCAGACGGCGCTTGGCCAAATCGCGTTTGTCGGCGCCCTCACGGCGCGCCTCGGCATGTATCAGTTTGACGAGCGCTTTGTCGTCCACGGTCTCGCCGCGACGCAGAGCCTCGAGTATGTTCAAGATAATCTGTTCCATGCCCCCATTGTAAAGGCAAAGGCGCCGGAGCCGATCTCGGCTTCGGCGCCTTCATCAAACAGCGCAGCTATGGTGTATAAGTCTTCGATAACCGCCCGTCACTCTGAATCAAATGACATGTCGCCCGAACCAACCTCAAAACGATACGTGGCGGACTTATCGCCATTATCGAATTCAAGATTCAAAATGGTCTCGCCGTCGTAGTCAAGCGGAAGGAAATCGCTCTCGAAGTCGCCGCTGCCCAAGGTGAGGCTCGCCTTAAAGCCCGTCGAGTTCGGAACCGTCATCTCCACATCGCCCGAGCCCACACTCACGTCCATCGACTTCGCGGGGGCCTGGTAGAGCTCGAACGTTACATCGCCCGACCCGACCTCTGCACTAAGCGCATCAGTCACGCTGCCCGCAAACCCTACATCTCCCGCACCCAGGAAAAGGTCGAAACCATCACAGGTGACACCGGCAATCTGCAGATCACCCGAGCCCACGTGCGCGTTGATTCCCTTCAGATGTTCGGCAACACGGCGCGGCAGCTCAACCGTAACCGAGCGGTCAATTGCCTTACCGTCATCACTTCCAAACTGAGAAACCTTGAGCGTCGAGTCCTCGACGGATGCGATGTTCTGCGTCGCGGCCTTGGAGGCATCCATACCATTGGCAACGCGTCCCCGCTCGATAACGCGAGCCTTGTTGCCATCAACAACCTTGACGTCCACCGAAGCCGCATTGATATCGAAATCGAGGTAGCGGAACTCATCGGCATCAAAGGTCGTACACGAAAGCTGCTGAGGCTGAGCGGAATATTTACCGCCATCGTTCATAAAATCGTCGTCATCAACCACATCGTCCATACCGGACAAGCCGGGTATAACATCGTCGAGATCCCACGGGCCATCAAAATGAATCAAAGTCCGCGAAACGCCAAAAACAAGCCCGATAATCAGTACAAACGCTCCGATGCCAACGCCCAAGCGTACCTTGGATTCATGCGAAAGCTTCATCATTCATCACCCTCTTTGGCGATCGGGTCAGCGGTAGTCGCGGTAGCCACGCCAGTATCAACCGTAGCGGAAACATTCTGAGCCCTAGCTGTCACCGGTGCCGGACCAACCTGAATATCCCCGCGCGCCCAATCACCATCGAGCGCACGCGCCACCCAGTGATAGATGGGAATCGTAAAGAAGATCAGCGCGGCAAAGGGGCCGGCACCAAACGGGAACATCAGCAAAAAGAACAGTAGCCAGCACACGGCCCAATACGGGAACGACTGGAACGGGCCCTTCACCGGAGTCGAGCCAATCGCGGTGCCACTCGTCGCCTGCGCCGTAGCGGCATTGGCGGCCTGTGCACTCCAGCTTGCCGCCTGCGCCGCCTTGGCGGCGGCGTCACTCGCCTGTGTTGCCGCCTCGGTAGCTCGTGCCGCCGCCTCATGGGTGCGTGCGCGCTCTGCCGCCTCGGCCTCGCGCTGGCGGGCGCGGTCCTCGTTCTCAAACTCGATATCGTCCTCGATCTCATCGCTCGGATTGAGCAGCTCGTCCAGGCTCACGCCATAGAGCTTGGCGAGCGAGATCAGGTTCTCGGTATCGGGCGAGCTCTCCGCGCGCTCCCATTTACTGACCGCCTGGCGCGACAGCCCCAGCTTTCGCGCCAGCCCTTCTTGGCTAAAGCCCTTGCTGCGGCGAAGGTCGGCGAGCCGCTGCGCAGTTTCTACATTCATGGTTCCTCCTATGTGATGCCAGCCGTGCCGCCGGACCGTTTTTGTTCTTAAGGCGCCTTGCACAGTTAAAAATCTATCCGCCACCGCCAAAAGCATGCCACCTATTCTAGTGAGATTTTTGACAACCGGCGGTTGCGGGTGCATATGAGCTGCGGAAATGTGTCCAAACAAAGCAATGACCCGTAGCTTGGTTGTCCCTGCTGCGGCGTTAACGGTAGTATGGTCGTACTGTTTATTCCGCACCGCCAACGGAGGGAGTTCCGCGCCGTGAACCGCGATTTCGCCTCATCGCTCATCCAGCTCAACAACACGTTCTATCGCGAGCACTCCGCCTCCTTCTCCGATACGCGCCAGGCCCCGTGGCCCGGCTGGGTGCGCACCATGGATATCGCGCTCGGGCAGCTCGACGTCGCCACGATCGAGCATCCCGTCCGTGTCTTCGATCTCGCCTGCGGCAATATGCGATTCGAGAACTTTGCCGCCGGCGGCGCACTTGCCGCCAAGGGCGTCGACGGCGCAAACCCCTCGGCAGATGCCAGCTGTCCGTTTGAGTTCTATGGCGTCGACTCGTGCCAAGACCTGGCTATCGATGCACGCGGCCACGCCCTGCGCATTCCCAACCTGCACTTCCAGGAGCTCGATGTGCTCGACGCCCTTATGAAGCTCAACCCCGCCGAGACACCCGACGTGCTTTTCGACGCCCCGCTCGCCGACATCTCGGTCTGTTTTGGCTTTATGCACCACGTGCCGTCGTGCGAGTACCGTGTACGCGTGCTCGACGCCCTGGTGCGCCAGACGCGCCCAGGCGGCATCATCGCCATCAGCTTTTGGGAGTTTATGAACGACGAGCGCATGGCGCGCAAGGCCGTTCGAGCCGAAGCCCGCGCCGAGCTCACCCCGCCGTTTGAGGGATACGATTCAGCGCAGTTTGAAGCCGGCGACCACCTCATTGGCTGGCAAAACGACCGCCACGCCTACCGCTATTGCCATCACTTTGACGATCAGCAGATCACCGACCTGGTGCGCGGCGTCCGTACGTTCTACAAGAGCGGCGAGGTCCCCGTGCGCGAGCTTGAGCGTTTCCATGCCGACGGTCGCAGCGGAGAGCTCAACCGCTATGTGATTCTCAAGCGCCTGTAGGCACCGACGACTCGCCGCCGAGCCGCACCGCGTCTTTCGGGCAAACTATGCCCACTCTTTTTCAACCCATTGACGGAACGCGCAGCCATGCGTTCCATACTTATGACCAAGGAGCCTCATGGGAGCCGTCCACGTTCGCACGCCTAAGAACTTTGTGCTCGAGGAGCGCCTGGAGCGCTACGCCGATGCGATTGAGACGAACCCCGAGGCTTATGCCGGAGATTGGCGCGAGGCTTGCACGCCGGTTGGCGGCTCGTCCTTCACCCGCCTTCATCTAGATCTGGGCTGCGGCAAAGGCACCTATCTGGTTGAGCGAGCTCACCGTGAACCCGACACCCTCTTTATCGGTATGGACCAGGAGCCCATCTGCATCGCCTATGCCGCACAGAAAGTCTGCGAGCAGGAACTAACCAACGCACTCGTCCTGCCCCGAGGCGCCGCATCGTTGCCGCAGTTGTTTGCCGCAGGCGAGCTCGAAGCCATAACCATCAACTTTCCCACGCCGCAGCCCAAGGCCAAGTACGCCAAAAAGCGACTCGTCCATGTCGACCATTTGATGCTCTACCGCCCGCTCCTTGCAGCCGGCGCTACCGTCACGCTGCGAACCGACAGCAAGCCACTGCGCGACTACGCCCTGGGGCAGTTTGCCGCGGCAGGCTACGACACACTTTGGGTAAGCGACGACGTCCGCCGCGACCATCCCAAGCATCCCGAGACCGAATACGAGCGCCGCACGCGCGAGATGGGTGCCGTCGTCTACGGCATTTGCGCCACACCCGGTGCACGGCCCAGCGATGAACAGCTCGCGGCGGGCCGCGCGCAGGAGCAAAGTCTTGCCTGCTACCTGCCCGATAACCTCGATGAGCTCACCTACGTGCCCCTCGGCATGGAAGAGGCCGTCGAGAACTTTAAAAACCGCGCCCGCAAGGGCAAAAAGCGCCTTCCGCAGGAGTCATAGGGGCTTTTGGCGGTCGCTACGCCGGCAACCAAGCGGCAAATAGGCACCGAGGGACGGCCCTCAAATCTAAGTGAGTAGACTTTTTGGCAATAGCCGAGCACAGCCTGCATGGCAAAAACTAAAACAGCAGGTAGAGATCTTGCGTAAAAGCCATTTGCTCGCGAAATCGCAAAAAGTCTACTCACTTAGCTCGCGGCTGCACCAAACGGCTGAGCAGAACGCCCATTTCCTGCATTTTCTTTCGCGCTGGCGCCCCGCGCCGCCGCTACGCCATAATGGATGGCGGACAAACGGCGAGAGAAAGCAACCACATGGCACAGACCACGATAGATACCGCCGCCAGCACCGTCTCCGGCGCCGGCGCCGCCAGCTCATTCTCAGGCGGCACGGGAACCGAGGCAGAGTTCGGCTCGCTCGGCGCGCTCTCCCCCACCTGGTGGGAGCCCGAGGACGGCAGTGAGCCCGAACCGTGGCTCACGCCCGACCAGGCCTTCGAGCGCTTTTTTGAATGGACGAGCGACCGCGGCATTGAGCTGTGGGATCACCAAGAAGAGGCCCTCATGGACCTGGCCGCCGGTGAACATGTCATTTTGGGAACACCGACCGGATCGGGCAAGTCGCTTGTCGCGCTGGGCATGCTCTTTATGGGCATGGCACAGGGCAAACGCTGTTATTACACGGCCCCCATCAAGGCCCTGGTCAGCGAAAAGTTCTTCGACCTGGTACAGGTACTCGGCCGCGATAACGTCGGCATGATCACCGGTGATACGCATATCAACACCAAAGCACCCGTCATCTGCTGCACGGCCGAAATCCTTGCCAACGATGCGCTGCGCGAGGGTGAGGACGCCGATGTGGGCTGCGTGGCCATGGACGAGTTCCACTACTTTGCCGACCCCGATCGCGGTTGGGCCTGGCAGGTGCCGCTGCTCACCCTGCCCCACACGCAGTTTATGCTCATGAGCGCCACGCTCGGCGATGTCACTGCCATCGCCGCCTCACTCGAGGAGCACACCGGCGCTACCTGCGACTTGGTCGTCGATGCCCCACGCCCCGTGCCGCTGAGCTACGACTATGTGACGACCTCCCTTGAGGGCACCGTCGAGCTCGCCACGCGCCGCGGCGAGGCCCCGCTCTATATCGTGCACTTTAGCCAGGATGCCGCCCTTGCGACGGCACAGTCGCTCGCCAATTTTGGCATTGCCAGCAAGGAGCAGCGCGAGGCCATCAAGGAGGCGGCCAAGGGCACGAGCTTCTCGACGGCCTTCGGCAAGATCCTCAAGCGCTTGCTCGGATGCGGCGTCGGCGTGCACCACGCCGGTATGCTGCCGCGCTATCGCCTGCTGGTCGAGCGCCTGGCGCAGCAGGGCCTACTGCCCGTCATCTGCGGCACCGACACACTCGGCGTCGGCATCAACGTGCCCATCCACACCGTGGTCCTCACCGCGCTCACCAAGTTCGACGGCTACAAGATGCGTCGTCTGCGCGCCCGCGAGTTTCATCAGATTGCCGGTCGTGCCGGCCGCTCGGGCTTTGACACCGAGGGTATGGTCATCGCCGAGGCCCCGGAGCACGAGATCGAGAACGCCAAGCTCATGGCCAAGGCAGGCGACGACCCCAAGAAGCTCCGCAAGATTAAAAAGAAGAAGGCCCCCGAGGGTTTTGTCACCTGGAACAAGCAGACCTTTGAGCGCCTGATCGAGACGCAGCCCGAAACGCTCAAGCCGCGCCTGCGCATCACGCACTCCATGGTGATTAGCGTGGTCGAGCAGGGCGGCGACGCTCGCGCCCGCGTACACGACCTCATCGAGACAAGCCTGCAAACGCCCGAGGAAAAGGCAAAGCTCGAGGTTCGTGCCGACGAGATCTTCGCCACGCTCATCGACTCCGGCGTCGTCGTGCGCACCGAGGTGCCGCCCGCACCCGACGCTCCGGCTGACGCCGCGCCGGACATCGACTACGCACTGACGGTCGACCTGCCCGAGGACTTTGCGCTCGACCAGCCGCTCTCGCCGTTTTTGCTTGCCGCGCTGGAGCTGCTCGACCCCGAGAGTGAGACCTATACCATGGACCTCATCTCGATGGTCGAAGCTACGCTCGAGGACCCCAAGCAGGTATTGCGCGCACAGGAGCGCGCCGCACGCGACCGCGCGATGGCCGAAATGAAGGCTGACGGCGTCGAATACGAGGAACGCCTGGAGCGTATCCAGAATGTCACCTACGAAAAGCCGCTCGAGGACTTGCTCGATGCCGCCTTCGACAAGTACTGCCAGGAAGTGCCCTGGGCCAACGACTACCAGCTCTCGCCCAAGAGTGTCCTGCGCGACATGCTGGAGAGCGCGAGCGATTTTAAGGGCTATATCCAAAAGCTCGGCATCGCCCGCTCCGAGGGTATTTTGCTGCGCTACCTGGCAGAAGCCTATCGTTCGCTCGACCGCACCGTGCCCATTGAGAAGCGCGACGAGCGCCTGCGTGACATCATTTCGTGGCTCGGCTTTGTGGTGCGCTCGGTCGACTCGAGCCTGGTGGACGAGTGGGAGAACGCTGGCAATCCGGCAGCCCTCGACGCCGCGCCGCCGCAGGGCATCGACGAGGTCGTGGCGGACCGCCGCGGCTGTACGCTGTTGGTGCGCAATGCACTCTTCCGCCGCGTGGCCCTTGCAGCCCGCGGACACATGCGCGATCTGGGCGAGCTCGACGAGGACTGGGGCATGAGCGAGGTCCGCTGGCAAAAGGCCCTCGATGCCTATTATGAGCAGCACGAGGAAATTCTCACCAACGGCGACGCCCGCAGCGCCGCGATGTTTACCATCGATGAGTCCGACGAGAAAACGCAGCACGTGTGGCATGTGCACCAGATTTTTACCGACGAGGATGGCGACCACGACTTTGGCATCATGGGCGATGTCGACCTGGACGCCACGCAAGACGGCGGCGAGGTCATCTTCAAGAACTACCGTGTCGGCTTTATCGAGGACCTGCTCGAGGACTAGCCGAGCACAATGGACAAAACGAAGCGGGGCCGCTGGCAGCATCGCCAGCGGCCCCGCTTTTGCACTATCCGCTATGACCTACTCGGCATCCTCGACCTCATACGAATCCGCCTCGGCGGGCTCATCGCTTGTCTCTGGTGCGGCCTCGCGCGCTTCGTCAAATGCCGCCTTCATGGTCTTGTTGCCCCACGTGAGCTTGCGAATGGTAAGTTCATCGGCCTTGTTGTGGGCCAGGCGCAGGTTCTCGGTGCTACGGCGCAAATCGTCCTTGGTCTTCTCGAGCTGCTTAATGGCGGCATCGATTTCCTTGATCGCCGATTCGAATTGCTTGCTCGCCAGGTTGTAGTTGCGCGAGAAGCCATCCTTGAACTTCTCCATCTTGGCTTCGAAGTTCGTGACGTCAATGTTCTGCTGCTTGTACTCCGCTAGCTCCTGTTTATAGCGCAATGAACCCATGGCGGCGTTGCGCAGCAGCGTAATCATGGGAATAAAAAACTGCGGACGGATCACGTACATCTTCTTGTAGCGATAGCTCACGTCCACGATTCCCGCGTTGTAAAGCTCGCTCTCGGGCTCGAGCAGCGTGCAGAGCACCGCGTACTCACAGCCTTTCTGGCGACGATCGTGATCGAGTTTCTTAAAGAAGTCCTCGTTTTTGTGTTTGGTTGCAGTCTCGTCGTTCTCATTTTTCATCTCGAACATAATCGAGATGATCTCGTTGCCGCTCGCGTCGCACTCGCGGAAGATAAAGTCGCCCTTGGTGCCCTCGGACGCATCGTTGTCTTTCTCGAAGTACGCATTAGGAAACGCGGTCATACGCAAACGATTGAACTCAGTCTCGCAGTGCTGCTCGAGCGACTCGCCCACCATCTTGGTGGACAGGCGTACCTTCATGTCCTTAAGACGCTCAATCTCTTCGTCCTTGTAGCGAATCAGCTCATCGCTCGCGCGCTTGGCCTGCGCAAGCTCGAGCTCGTGTGCCGCTCTGGCCTGTTCCTCACGCGAATCGCGCACCGCCAGCTCACTCGTGAGTTTTGCGCGGGCCTCATCACGCTCACGCTCCGCCGCGGCGACCGCCTCTGACAGGTTCATTTTGGCCGTCAGCTCCTGCTCGCGCAGCTGGGCGCGCAGGCCCTCGGCCTCCTGCTCGGACTGAGTCTTTGCGGCGGAAAACTTCTCTTGTACCTTTGCGCGGTAGTCAGCAAGCGCGCGCTCGGCCTCGCCGCGAGCGGCATCAAGCTCGCGCTGGGACTCGGCAGCGGCAGCGGCGAGCGCCATCTCCTGGGCCTTGTCCGCCGCGGCAAGCCTTGCCTGCAGCTCGGCAATCTGGACATCACGTGCAGCTAAATCGTTTTGAGCAGCATTGCGCACCGCCGATTCGGCGAGCTTGGCTTCGTCATCCTTGCGTCCAAGCTGCGCGCGCAAGTTGTCGATTTCGCGCTGGAGCTCGGCATTCTCCTTCTGAGCGTCGGCGCGGGCTTCAACCGCCGCGCGCTGGCTTGCGCTCTCGCGCTCCGCGGCAGCGCCCTCGAGCTTGGCGCGCAGCTCGGCAAGCTCAGCGTCGCGCTTGGCAACCTCTTGTGCCAGCTGTTGAGCTGCAGCGTTCTTCTGCTCGACAAGTTGAGCGTTGCGCTGAGACTCTGCCCTTTGCAAGGCAGCCGACGAACGCGAGCGTTCAAGCTCCAGCGCCTGCTCGCCCTCGCGCTGGACTGCCTTCACACGCTCATCCAGGTCGCGCGAAAACTCGGCGTCGCGCACCTGCTTGACGATATCCGCATAGCCGGACGCGTCGACCTTAAATACTTCGCCGCAACGCGGGCACTTAATCTCGTTCATGGCAGCTCCTCGATGGACGCAAATTTCAACCGCCTACACTCTACCGCGCCACGCGGACAAAAAAGGCGCCGCCGCCATAAAGGCAACGGCGCCAGAACCACCACAAAGGTGCCTGTCCCCTTTGTGGTGGTTTGGGTCCTTACAGATCGCGGTAGTCGATAAGGCGAAGATCAGGTTGAGATTCAAGCCAAGCGCGAAGCTCGGGGTCGATCAGCGCATCGACCTCCTTGGTGCGGTCAGTCGTAAGCGAGCTGTTCTCCAGGATAAAACGATCGAGATAGCCTGGATGGCACACAAAGACGACCGTCTCGCCGTCCTCCATCTCGCGAACCGTCTGCATAATCGAGTCCTTGGGTTCGTAGCCCGGCTCCATCGAATGCATCACCATGCGCAGGTCGGTGGCACCGCAACGCACAACCGCCGTGGGGTCGAAGCTTGCCTTTTGCTCCTTAAGGCCCAGCTCCTGAGCAACCGCCGAGATCGCTCGGTTAAGGTTTTTGCTCATGACGGCATGGGCCTCAAAGTAATCGGGTTCGCGGCCCACGATCTCGACAAAGCGGTCATGCTGCGCGCGGATCTCGATGCAGGCCTCGTCGAAGTCTATCAACTCCTCGCCGCGCTTAAAATGCTCGCGGAAGGTACGGCTGCTATGGAACTCACCGTTCTCGCTGAGCATGCTCGGAATGAGCTCCGGGGCGGCACAAGGCTTGCCCAGACACACGTTGGTATGCTGGCCCACCGCAATGCCGACATCCGCCACGAGCGACCAGCCACGCTCGGCCTCGGGCATATTGGGCATAAGTCCCGCCGAGCGCACCAGGCCCTCATTGATACTGCGGGCAATCCCCAGGTTAACGGCATACGAATAACCGATATCGTCGGCACGAATGAGCAATTGCTTCATAGCGACTCCAATCTATGCAAGGACCACCACAAAGGTGTCTGTCCCCTTTGTGGTGGTTTGAGGGCTACAGTCCAAAGAAGCCCAGGATCTGGTCGCGGCTAACGGGCTTGTAGCTGTTGGCATCGAGGCCAACGTCGTAGCGAAGGACTGGGCGCTCGCGATCACGATTGCGCGCGTTGGTGCGGTCTCCCCTGCTGTGAATGT
The DNA here is from genome assembly GCA_958370785.1 of uncultured Collinsella sp. Lineage (GTDB taxonomy): Bacteria > Actinomycetota > Coriobacteriia > Coriobacteriales > Coriobacteriaceae > Collinsella. Next base: position 39,638 of record CATXKN010000004.1, read on the forward strand.
GCCCGTGCAGCATGATGGCGCCGCGCGCCTTGCCATTCCAGCTGAGCATAGGGTAATGGCTCATCACCAGGCGATGACCCTTCGCGTAACCGGGAGCGATCTCCAGATAATCGCGCACCTCATCCCAAATGTGCGGCGCGTCCGGATCTTCCCAATCGCCGTCATGGTTACCGCGGATGAGCGTCACATTCTTGCATTCGATACGCTCGCGCAGGCGCACCGCCTCTGCCAGGGGCAAACGATAGGTAAAGTCACCCAGGATGTAGAGACGGTCGTCCGCCGCCACGCACTCATTGATGGCAGCGATGACCTTGCGGTTCATCTCCTCGACCGAATCAAACGGCCGATCCATGTCGTGCAAGATATTCGTATCGCCCAGGTGCAGGTCGGCGGTAAACCACATCATCGTCTCTGTCCTCATTTCGCAACGTGTTCAACTCGTGCTAAGTATACAGACGCAGCGATGCGGCGGTTATCCAAAGAACCCGCCGAACAGGCCTCGGCGGCGTTTGTCTTTCTTTTTCGACGCGTCACCCTGAGTTTTCTTGTCCTGTCGCTTCTTACGATCCCGCTCCAACTCATCGTCATCGAGTAGCATATCCCACTCAAACGGATCGTCTGTCAGATCGAACTGGTCGTCATCAAACATGGCCGCCCCCATGCCGACTAGCGAGCATCCACCACATAGAGGCCAACGCGCACCTGGTGCCACGGGCTACGCTCGGGGGCAACCTGCTGCACGCGCGCCTCAAATACGTCCTCGTGGCCGTAATACATCATCAAGGACAGCGGGCCGACCTCGTTTCCCGGAACATAGCCGAGCTTGGTGTTGCCGTAGTAGATCGCAACCGCCTCGGGATCATGGGGATTATCGCGCTCGGCACACAGCGTCAGCTTATCGCCCGCTTTAAGATCGCCCAAGACCAAGGCGCCATCGGCATACTGAAATCCTGCAATATGAAACGACAAAAGAACACGTGAAGGCTCGTACATGGCAACTCCTCTACCGGCCGGAATACCCAGCGTTTAACCTTATTGAGAAGTCTACGGGCCCGTGCGGACACAAATTCATCTCGTCCGCATCTTTCAATCGCTTGCCGCAACGCTTGCGCGACGGGACGCTTGCAGATAAGATAGGAACACGGATGGCACCCGTGGCAGCGGGTCTTGCCAACTCCGATACACGTTTTCATCGTGAGAAGTGGCCGTCTTCGCTTACGCGGGGGCGGCTATTTCATTCGGCCGATAAACAGGCCGAGTTCGATAGCCGCGATCAACAACGCCAATAACGAAATAACATCGCTTACGTTCATACCAATTCCCTTCTAAAGGGAGTTGGCCCATCCGTGCTCCATAGCAGTAGTCTAACGCAAAATGCGGGTAATAGGAACACTTGTTCGTATTACCCGCGCTCTTTTCTAGCGTACAAACATGCGCACGAATTTGTGTTTCCAGCTTGCGTAGGGCGCATACCGAAACGGCACGTCGAGCCAGGTTGCCTTGTTCACGATGCTCTTCTTGTGACTAAACGTATCGAAGCTCTCGCGACCATGGTACTGCCCCATACCGCTCGCGCCCATGCCGCCAAAGCCCATATGGCTCGTAGCCAGATGCATGATGGTGTCGTTGACGCAGCCGCCGCCAAAGGGCACGTAGCGCACAAAGCGCTGCTGAACCGCGCGATCCTGACTAAAGATATACAGGGCCAGCGGCGTCGGGCGATTCGTGATGAACGCTTCGGCCTCGTCTAAGCTCTCAAACGTCAGCACCGGCAAGATGGGACCGAAAATCTCCTCCTGCATCACGGCATCCTCAGGCGCCACGCCGTCTAGGATCGTTGGCTCAATCTTGAGCGACGACTCGCGCGCGGTACCTCCAAGCACGACCTTATCGGGAGCGATCAGCCCGCGCACGCGCGCAAAATGCTTGGCGTTGACGATATGCCCGTAGTCCTCGTTATCGAGCGGATGTTCACCAAACATACGGCGAGCCTCTTCCTTGATGAGGCCCAGCAGCTCGTCGTGCACGCGCGTATCGACCAGCAGGTAGTCGGGTGCCACGCAGGTCTGCCCCACGTTGAGCCATTTACCAAAGGCGATACGCCGTGCCGCGACCTTCAAGTTTGCCGTCGCATCCACGATGCAGGGGCTCTTTCCGCCCAGCTCAAGCGTCACGGGCGTAAGATTTTTGCTCGCGCGCTCCATGACGAGTTTGCCGACCGGAACACTACCGGTAAAGAAGATCTTGTCCCAGCACTCGTCGAGCAGCGCTTCGTTTTCGGCGCGCCCGCCCTCGACAACCGTCACCAGGCGCGGATCAAATGCCTCTTCACAGATTTGCTTGAGAACCGCGCTGGATGCCGGAGCATAGGCACTCGGCTTAATGACCACAGTGTTGCCCGCGGCAAGGGCGCCAGCGAGCGGCTCGAGCGTCAGCAAAAACGGATAGTTCCAGGGCGCCATGATGAGCGTGACGCCATAGGGCACGGCTTGCGTCTTGCACACACTCACGGCGTTGGCGAGGTCACACGGACGCAGGCGCGGACGGCTCCATCGAGCCACATGCGCGATCTGATGACGAATCTCGGAAAGCGAGGTGCCGATCTCACACATATAGGCCTCGTCATGCGACTTTCCCAAATCGGTCTTGAGTGCATGGGTAATATCGGCCTCGTGGGCCCGCACCGCCTCGCGTAGGCGCACGAGGGCGCGACGTCGAGCATCGACATCAAACGTGGCGTGCGTCTTAAAGTAGGCGCGCTGTTCGCCGACAATGCGCGCGATTTCCTCTGTGTTCATGGGCCCTCCTAGTTCTCGCCCTCAAACATACCACCCGCGACGACCTCGTACATACGCTCGAGCTCCAAACGGTCCATCAAAAGTGGAACGGGGTATAGCGGATTGGCCTCGGCATCGGCATGGGCCGCCATTTGCGGAATATCGGTGCGGCGAATGCCCGTCACATATTTGGGAATGCCCAAGGCGGCATTCATGCGGTCGACCCAATCGATAAAGGCCTCGGCAGCCAGGCTGTCCTGCGCGTTAGCCGGCGCGATACCGGCCATGCGAGCAAGATCGGCAAGCTTGGGGGCGGCGGCGTCACCATAAGCGCGAAGCATGTGCGGCAGGATGATCGCGTTGGCCAAACCGTGCGGAATTCCGTATCGGCCGCCCAGACTGTGCGCGATGGCATGCACATATCCGACATAGGAGCGGGTAAACGCAACGCCCGCCTTATACGCCGCCGAAAGCATATTGCGGCGCGCACGCATGTCGTCGCCATGCTCATAGGCCTCGAGCAAATTGTCGTGGATAAGCTGCACCGCCTGACGCGCCATCTTGCGCGTATAGGGCGTGGCGCTGCGGCCGATAAAGGCCTCGACGGCATGCGTCAGGGCGTCCATGCCCGTTTGCCCCGTAATGGAGGCGGGCAGGCCGCGCGTAAACTCGGGGTCATGGACCGCAAAACGCGGGATGAGCACAAAGTCGTTAATGGGGTATTTGTAGTGCGTCTCGTCATCGGTGATAACCGCCGCGATCGTGACTTCGCTTCCCGTACCGGCGGTAGTGGGAACCGCAATAAGCAGCGGCAGGAGACGGTGAACGCGCAGCAGGCCGCGCATCTTATTGATGGGCTTGTTTGGCTGTGCGATGCGTGCACCCACGCCCTTGGCGCAGTCCATGGCCGAACCGCCACCAAAGCCGATAATGGCCTGACAGGCGCTTTCACGATACAGGGACGCCGCTTCCTCCACATTCGAGACCGTGGGGTTCGCACGCGTTTCGGCATAGACCGTAACGCCAATCCCCTGAGCCGTAAGCGCACGCTCGAGTGATGCCGTGAGCCCCAAACGTGCAATACCAGGGTCTGTCACGATAAGGACCTTCTGGATCGAGCGCTTTTGAAGCACCGCGGGCACATCCTCGGCATGCTCCAAAATGCGCGGCTCGGTATAGGGCAGAATCGGCAATGCGATGCGAAAAACCGTCTGATATGTTCGGCACCAGGCACGACGGGCTAGATGCATAAAGGAAACTCCTTCATTTGTTGATAGGTCAACATTTGCTCGACCGATTGTACTCATCGGAGGTCGCACGAGGTCTAGCAATCGTTAATCAATCAACATCTTCACATGCCAAAAATTGTTTTATTAAAAATCATTCCTAATAGGCTTCACATTCGGTCTCATTTATGGATAATAGAACTCGTCAAGACGCACGTCCGGAGAGGGCCCTTACGGGACCGGACGAGCGCACCATCGCCATCGATCGAAAGGATCGAATCATGAAGTTTGTTTGCCCCGTTTGCGGTTATGTGGAAGAGTTCGACGGCGACCAGCTGCCCGAGGATTTTAAGTGCCCCCAGTGCGGCGTTCCCGGTTCTCGTTTCCTGAAGCAGGAGGAGGGCCAGCTCGAGTGGGCCGCCGAGCACGTCGTGGGCGTCGCCAAGATGGAGGGCGTCTCCGAGGACATCGTTGCCGACCTGCGCGCCAACTTTGAGGGCGAGTGCTCCGAGGTCGGTATGTACCTGGCCATGGCTCGCGTTGCTCATCGCGAGGGTTATCCCGAGATCGGCCTGTACTGGGAGAAGGCTGCCCACGAGGAGGCCGAGCACGCCGCCAAGTTCGCCGAGCTCCTGGGCGAGGTCGTGACCGACTCCACCAAGAAGAACCTCGAGATGCGCGTTGAGGCCGAGAATGGCGCCACCGCCGGCAAGACCGATCTTGCCAAGCGCGCCAAGGCCGCTGGCCTCGATGCCATCCACGACACCGTGCACGAGATGGCTCGCGACGAGGCTCGCCACGGCAAGGCTTTCGCCGGTCTGCTCAAGCGCTACTTTGGCTAAGCCAGCCGCCTGAGAGATAACCTCTAGCTCGATAAGGCCCGAACCGCATGGTTCGGGCCTTTTTCGTGCCTCACGAACTTGTTAACTCCCTGAAATAGGACCACCTTAGACATCGGATTCTCGTCAAAAACTAAGTGAGTAGGCTTTTTGGAACTTACCGAGCAGACCATCCGTAGTGCTGTTTAAAACCGCAGGTAAATGACTTGTTGCAAAACGGCCTGGTCGCCAAAGTGCCAAAAGTCTACTCACCTAGATCCGCAGCCGTCCACGATTGAGCCTTTTTAAATCTAACGGGCATCTTTTCGCCGATTTCTCCCAGTTTTGACCAGTCCACGAATAGCTCAGACCGGAGTAATGTCTCAGCCCTTTGCTCATCTGAGCTTTTATCACGATATTCAGCATCGAGCATCCTGCATACGGCCTTAACGATCGCGCGGAATCTATCCTCATCAGATATCTGTCTGTGTGTCAGGAGAAGCACATCGTAGCCCATGGCCTGAAGGGCCGTCATGCGATCGGCGTCACGCAAGCCATCCCCTGCGCGTCCGTGCGAGGCCTTTCCCTGACATTCAATGGCCACCTGTCGCCTGCCGTCCGGCGTAGAAAGTAGTAGGTCGATATATACACGGGACTTTCCCACAATCGCTCGAGCACTTGTGCTTAACGTCACTTCGACATTGAGCTCTATGCCGCAAAAACCTTCGCCTCCCAGGGCTCGCGGCAGCCCGAGCAACAAATACGCCTCGACCTCAAAAGGCGACGCGGCACCCAATGGGACGAGTTGCGATACCGCCATAAATCTATTGCCGTAACGCATCCCGCAAACATCTGAACAAAAACGGTCAAGGTCTCTGCCCAAAACCAAAGCGTCTCGACGCCATAAATTTGAAGTGGCGCCGTCCTCGGACGGGCAGCGCACCCAACCGAACGTTGTCGAAATCGCGCCCGAATCAATTGCACGTGAAAGCTCCGCCTCGAGTGCCGCCGGCAGAGCACACACCGCAAACAGGCCGCACATCTCCGCCAACACAAAAAGAAGCTGAAGATCCGTCAGATGCCGCGACATGATGAATGCCGTCAGTAGAGGAGACGTAATCAAAAATCCATGCTCCGTTTCCAGCACAGATTCCCTGGGGGGCTCACCAAGAAACAGCCGCTGTCTAATGCTGGCAGGACAAGTCCGTTTGTTTCTCGTCCGAACCAATGTATACAACGGAAAGCCGAGCGCAACCGCAGCCGTCGGGTTACGGGCGAGGTCATATCGCTGCCGGTCTTCTTCCGGCCGTGGAAGCGGCGGACACAAAGCGCGGACCTGAGGAGGCAAACGCCAGTATCTAAAAGCCGATATGTCACAAAGTAAATCCTTCATAGGCACAGGAAAACACGAATTTCAACCCAGCCGGTCTCGCTATGGCGCAAACGCAGCGAAAATGGCGTCGAACGGACTGTCAAGTTTTCAACAGCCCTCCCCAACTGACCAAAAGCTTGCCAAGAACTGGACGGGGCCCTGTTGAAAACCCCATTTTTTTTCTCGTGCGGAAGCTTTGTGCGGCAAGTGAGTAGACTTTTTGGAACATCCCGAGCAGACCAGTCATCCTGCTTTTCAAAACCGCAGGTAGATAGCTTGTTACAAAACTGCCTGATCGCCAAAGTGCCAAAAGTCTACTCACTTAGGTTGCAGAGTGCCCCCATTAGCTGCAATTCCAAGGTATTTAACACTTTTGAACTCAGATCGTCATACTGAACAAGAATTTGACTTGAGTTTTCAGGGACAGATGCGCCATCGGCACACCAATAACAGTCACCGATATCGATGAACGGGATGCTTAAGCGCGTAAGGGTCCGCATAAAAGAGCTTCCGCCCGTGTCACGCTCCACAGCCACGACGCAGTAAAGACCCGCGTCTGCATGCTCGATCGAGACCTCCCCTGCTGGAAACGCTTTCCGTACAAGCGACGCCAGGCCATCGCGTGTCTCGCGAGCGCGCACGCGCACGCGATTCACATGTCGCTCGTAATCGCCCGATTCCAGCAAACGCGCTAACGCCACCTGGTCCACAGAGCTAACCGACGAGGCATAGAAACCCAGCTCGCACCTAAACCGTTCTATCAGCTCATCGGGCAGGACCATATACGCCAAACGCAGGGCCGACGACAGACTTTTTGAAAAGGTGTTGGTGTAGATGACCGATTGAGCGGCATCGATCGAAGCAAGCGCGGGAATCGGCTTGCCGGCAAGGCGAAACTCGCAATCAAAGTCATCTTCGATGAGATATCGACTCGGCCGTTCGGCGGCCCAGCTCAGCAGCGCGTAGCGACGTGCAATGCTCGTCACAAGGCCGGTCGGATACTGATGGGACGGCATCAGGTGAAGGACATCCGCCCCGGTTTTCTGCAGAGCGCTCAAGTCCACGCCCTCACCGTCCAACGGGATATGTCGAACTTTGCAACCCATAGCCTGATAGATGCGCGTCAGGCGCAGATAGCCCGGATCCTCAACGGCATACACCTTGTCGGCTCCAAGCAACTGGACCAACATGGTATCGAGCAGCTGGGCGCCCGCACCGATAACAATGTTGTTGGGGTCGACATTCATACCCCTCGTCCCGCGTAGATGGTGCGCAATCGCACGTCGCAACCGAACGGTGCCCTGCGCCGGCGCGGGCGAAAAGATTTCACGTTCGTCTTCGGACGTCAGTGTCGCCCGTAGCGCGCTTTGCCAAAGCCGCGCCGCCTCCAAAGCGGAAGGAGAAAGAGCCTCGAACTGCTCGGTCTGTCCGTCGGAATCATGCGCGCTGGGGCCAACAGAGACAGCATCTCGGTCGATATCCCCCGCGGCCAAAGACAAAACCGGTGCATCGGGAAGCTCGCACGCGTAGTAACCACGCCGCGGCTTTGAGCAAATATAACCCTCGGCAAGCAACTGGCTATATGCATTCTCGATGGTAATGACACTAATTCCCAGATGACTGGCAAAGGCGCGCTTAGACGGCAGATGTTCCCCCGCCGCAATGCGTCCAGCTACGATATCATCTCGAATTTGCTGGTAAACATACTCATAGAGCGATGCTTCGCCGCGTTTTTCCAAATTGTAGTCAAGCACGAGCCTATCACCTGACCTTATAAAGTCATTCAGTCTGGTATTACTCTGACCTTGTTATTATCTCGAAAACTGAGTATTTCGCCATACCCAGCTCCCCGATAGGATGTTCCGTCAAGCAATGCACATGCCAACCAAGGGAGCAACCATGGCAGAACAGACCAGCAAGGCCGATCGCATCAAACTCAACCGCGAGCTCGCGCAGATGCTCAAGGGCGGCGTTATCATGGACGTCACCACGCCCGAGCAGGCACGCATCGCCGAGGAGGCGGGCGCCTGCGCCGTCATGGCTCTCGAGCGCATCCCGGCCGACATCCGCGCCGCTGGCGGCGTGTCGCGCATGAGCGACCCCAAGATGATCAAGGGCATTCAGGAGGCCGTCTCCATCCCCGTCATGGCCAAGTGCCGCATCGGCCACATCGTCGAGGCGCAGGTCCTTCAGGCCATCGAGATCGACTACATCGACGAGTCCGAGGTTCTCTCCCCCGCCGACGATGTCTACCACATCGACAAGACCCAGTTTGACGTCCCGTTTGTCTGCGGTGCCCGCGACCTGGGCGAGGCGCTGCGCCGCGTCGCCGAGGGCGCCACGATGATCCGCACCAAGGGCGAGCCGGGCACGGGCGACGTGGTCCAGGCCGTGCGCCACATGCGCAAGATCCAAAAGCAGATCCGCGACGTTGTCGCCCTGCGCGACGACGAGCTCTTTGAGGCAGCCAAGCAGCTGCAGGTTCCGGTCGAGCTGGTGCGCGAGGTCCATGCCACGGGCAAGCTTCCCGTCGTGAACTTTGCCGCCGGCGGCGTAGCGACCCCTGCCGACGCCGCGCTGATGATGCAGCTGGGCGCCGAAGGCGTCTTTGTCGGATCGGGCATCTTTAAGAGCGGCGACCCGGCCAAGCGCGCCGCCGCCATCGTCAAGGCCGTGGCCAACTTCACCGACGCCAAGCTCATCGCTGAGCTTTCGGAGGACCTGGGCGAGGCCATGGTCGGCATCAACGCCGACGAGATCGAGATCATCATGGAGGAGCGCGGGCGCTAGTCCGGCAGAAAGGATCGCACATGAGCGATTACGCAGACCAGACGGTCGCCGTGTTGGCGGTCCAAGGCGCTTTTGCCGAGCACGAGGCGAGGCTGTCCGAGCTGGGCGCACGTTGTATTGAGCTGAGGCAGGCGGCTGATTTGAAGCAGGACTTTGACCGTCTGGTACTTCCCGGCGGCGAGTCTACCGTTCAAGGGAAGCTGCTTGATGAGTTGAGCATGCTCGAGGAGCTTCGTGCCCGCATCGCTGAAGGCATGCCCGTCCTGGGCACCTGCGCCGGCCTGATTCTGCTAGCTCACGACCTTGCCGCCCATGACGATAAGGGCACGCCGCGTTTGGCAACCATGGATGTACTTGTCGAGCGCAATGCCTATGGAAGACAGCTCGGCAGTTTTCGCACCAAGGGACAGGTAGACGGCATCGACGGTGAAGTGCCGCTAACGTTTATCCGCGCGCCCCGCATCGTCAAGGTCCACGGCGGCGCCAAGGCCTTAGCGAAAGTCGACGAGCGCATCGTCGCCGCCCGCCAGGGCAACCAGCTCGGCGTAACCTTCCACCCCGAACTCGATGAAGACACCCGCCTCCACGAACTGTTCCTACAAATGTAGGCGGAATAGAAACGAGCGTGGATTTTCGGACACACAACAAATGAGAGTGGATAATCTCCCACTTTGAGCTTGAATGCAGGCTAAAACCGGGAGATTATCCACTCTCGTTCTATGTAGTCGTTTAAGAACGTCCCCAATGACTACTTTTTGGCAGGCTTGGATTAAGGCAACGCCGATGTCTTGGTACCGACAGCGAAAACCCGCCAGAGCGAGCAAGGTGCCTTGAAACGAGGCGGCATTGACCTTTTGGTCATGCCGCCGAAGTTGAAAGGCAGATTGCCGCTCTGGCGGGTATGCAGCGTCAACTAGTTACGCGGTTCGTAGAACCGCGTAACCCCTAGAAACGATTGCCGCGGAAGCCGCCACCGTTGCGGCCGCCACGGTCGCCACCGCGACCGCCGCGATCGTTACCACGGTTGCCGCCGAAGCCGCCACGGTTACCACCACGGTCGCCATAGCCACCACGGTTGCCGCCGAAGCCGCCACGACCGCCACGGTCGCCGCCACGGTCACCAAAGCCGCCACGGCCACCGCGATCGCCACCGCGACCGCCACGGTCGCCACCACGGCCACCGCGATCGCCAAAGCCGCCGCGACCGCCACGGTCGCCGCCACGACCACCGCGATCGTCACGGCCGCCGCGAGGACCGCGGTCCTCGTCCAGGCCCATGGCGACGAGCGGAGCGATAACCTTATCGAGAGCGGCCATCAGCTCGGTGGCCTCCTCGTAAGAAAGCTCGGGCAGGAGCTTCTCCTTCTTGTTGGCAAGCTCGACCAGGCCCTCAGCGGCATCCTCGGCAGCGAAGACGACGATCTTGCGCATATCGCCCTCGGCGTCGTCGATGCGGCCGACCAGATCGGCAGCCTCGGCCTCGGCCATCAGACCATCGAGCTCACGGAGGCGCATGCCCAGCAGGTCGGACATTTCCTTCTGCTCCATCTTGGGCTTGAGGTCAAGAAGCTTGATGGCGCGCTCGATGTTCGCCATGCGCTCGGCCTTGGCCTCCTCCTCCTTGGAAATAGCAAAGCGACGGCTACGCAGCAGGCGGGCGGCCTTCTGCATCTTGTCCATCAGCTCTTCGTCATCGTAATCAACGGCGGCCTCGACAACCTCGGCCTCCTCCTCGGCGGAAACCTCGTCAGCAGCCTCAACCTCGGCAGCTTCGGTCTCCACGGTCTCGACTGCCTCAACCTCGGCAGCCATGGTCTCGTTCTCGGTCTCGTTCATGATCTCTTCGTTCTCGGACATGAGACTCCTTCTTGGCCCTCTCGGGCATCATCGCCCCATTCGCGGGGCCCGTCGCGCACTCTTTGCGCTTTAAACATTCATGCCTCTCGGCAAAACGTCCATTAGTTTATGGTCTCACCCGCCAATCTAGCTGCAGAATCTATGTGCACACATTAATGCGACATGTCGCGGTATCATGGCCTGAACCAAACGTGTCCACCTTAAGGAGCCCGCCATGATTAAGCCCATCATGAAATCCGAGTTCTTTTTGCGCCTCCCCTCCGAAGACGCCGGCCCAGAAGATGCCGCGACCGGACAGGATCTTCTGGACACGCTCCACGAACATGAGCACGAGTGCGTGGGCCTCGCCGCCAACATGATCGGCGTGCGCAAACGCATCATCTGCGTAAAGGACGGCAACAGGGCGCTGTTGATGTACAACCCTCAAATTCTTGAGCAGGTCAATGCCTATCAGACGAGCGAAGGGTGTCTTTCGCTCATCGGCGAGCGTCCCTGTACCCGCTATCGTCGCATTAAGGTTGAGTATTTTGACGAGAACTTCGTCCACCGCATCAAGAGCTTCTCGGGCTACACCGCCGAGATCATCCAACACGAAATCGACCACTGCAACGGGATTGTTATTTAGTCCCGCCGATTCAAGAAAGCTCCCTGCAGCAAAACAACTGCAGGGAGCTTTTCATTGTGCGGAGTTTCTATCCCCTACGATTGGCGGTAATGGTCAAAGAAGTCAGCCAGGTCCTCGAGCGACTCTTTGAGCACTTCCATGCGCGGCAGGTACACGATGCGGAAGTGATCGGGCTCAGCCCAGTTAAAGCCGCCGCCGCGCGTGATGAGGATCTTCTTCTCGTGCAGCAGGTCGAGGGCAAACTGCTCGTCATCGGTGATGTTGAACTTTTTAACATCCATCTTGGGGAAGATGTAGAACGCCGCGCGCGGCTTGACCACCGAGATGCCATCGATCTTGTTAAGCGCCTCATACACAAAGTTGCGCTGCTCGTAGACACGGCCGCCAGGACGGATGTAGTCGTTGACGGACTGATGGCCACCGAGTGCCGTCTGAACGATCGATTGAGCCGGCACGTTGGAGCACAGGCGCATGTTGGAGAGCATGTTGATGCCCATGATGAAGTCGCTCATGCAGCGCTGGTTGCCCGAAAGCACCATCCAGCCAATACGGTAGCCCGCGATCATATGCGACTTGGACAGACCGCTAAAGGTAACGCAGGGCAGATCGGGAGCGAGCGAGGCAATCGAGACGTGCTCGTAGCCGTCCATGCACAGGCGGTCGTAGATCTCATCGGCAAAGATCATCAGCTGGTGCCTGCGCGCAACCTCAACGATGCCCTCGAGCACCTCGCGCGGATAGACGGAACCCGTGGGGTTGTTGGGGTTGATGATGACGAGGGCCTTGGTCGCGCTCGTGATCTTGGACTCCATATCCTCCAGGTCGGGATACCAATCCGCCTGCTCATCGCACAGATAGTGCACGGGATGACCGCCGGCAAGGGTTGCGCACGCCGTCCACAGCGGGTAGTCGGGGCTGGGGATCAGGATTTCGTCGCCATTGTCGAGCAGCGCGTTCATCGAAAGCTGAATGAGTTCGGACACGCCGTTGCCCGTGTAGATGTGCTCCATCTGAACATTGGGCAGGCCCTTGATCTGCGAGTACTGCATAATCGCCTTGCGCGCAGAGAACAGGCCGCGCGAGTTGGAATAGCCTTCGCAGTCGGGCAGCTGCTGGCGCATGTCCTTAATGACCTCATCGGGCGTGCGGAAACCAAAGGGCGCGGGGTTGCCGATGTTGAGCTTGAGAATACGCTCGCCCTCGTCCTCCATACGGGCGGCCTCGTCGACGACGGGACCGCGCACATCATACAGGACGTTATCAAGCTTGGTGGATTTAGAAAAAGTACGCATGGTGGTGCTCCTTGGAATTTGAGCTGAGGGATGGGGTTCGGGCTTGGAATCGTTGCGAGGCGATGATGTCTCGCCTTGATCGGCGTCACTGGCGAGCAGCCAGGAAACATCGACCTCCAAAATGCGGGCGAGCAGCTCTGCCACATCGCGCCGCGGGATCGTCTTGCCGCTCACATATTGGCTCATCTGACTCTTGCCGAGTTTTTTGCCGAGCATCTCCGATGCGCGGATTACGTCCGACTGGCGAACGTCACGATCGGACATGGTCTGTCGCAGGCGATTGCAAAACGTCTCTTGGGCCACTAGAACCTCCTTGCTGGCAAAGTTCAATTTACAGAACACGAATTGAACCAAGGTTCAATTTAGCAAGCAGTATAGCGCCGTACCTCATTCGAAAGTTCAATTTCACAAGAAAATGTACCGAACCCCGAGAATCGTCCCGAGGTGGACAACGGGCACGCGCTTTTAGAGATATTCGAGGAAACGAGCCGCCGCGAGCGAAACGTCGGCGGTGCGGTATATGGCGTTGATCTGCCGATGAGGATGTCCCTCGAGCGGGCGCACGGCAACATCGAACTGGCAGCGGCGCAAGATGAGCGCGGGAAGAATGCTCACGCCCAGGCCGTCCTCGACCATGGCCATAATCGCATAGTCATCCCAGGTCGACAGCTTGGAGCGCACCGTCAGCCCCGCCCGACGGAACAGCGGCGTAATCTCGTCGTCGCTACCGCGTTCCAGCAGAATAAACTGCTCGTTGGCCAAATCGGCAAGGGAAACGACCTCCGCGGTGGCAAGCGAGGAGTCCGCTGGCACCACGGCCATCAGCTCGTCTTGCACCAACGACCGCGACGCCATGCCGGCGCCGCGTGGCTCGCGCGGAATAAAGCCCAGGTCGCAGCGGCCTTCCGCCACCCATTGCTCAATCTCGGAGTAATCGCCCATCAGCAACTCATAATCGACATCCCGGTGATCGGCGCGAAACCGCGCGATCACTGGCGGCAGTACATGGGTCGCCACACTCGAAAACGTACCGATACAGATCTTGCCACGCATGAGCCCTCGCATCTCGTCCACGCGTCGCTGCAGGCGGCCAAACTCTTCGCATAACGCCTCGACTGCCGGCATGACCTGCCGCCCGTCGGCAGAAAGCACCACGCCCTCGCGGCTGCGATCAAGCACCTTAAAACCCCAGTCTGCCTCAAGATCGGCCACCATGCGGCTCACGCCCGACTGCGAATAGCTCAGCCGCTCGGCGGCGCGCGTAAAGCTGCCGGCACGCACCGTCTCAAGCAGCACTTGCATCTTTTGGATATTGGTCTCCACGGCACGTCCCCACCCTTGCATGAGTTTTTGTCATGTTTGCCATGCATTATATTCGCTTTTCTTCTAAAGCCAGTTCACCCATAGTGAACATGTTCGGATATAGAGGGGATGTCAGCGCATGAACAACGGACTGTTTACGTACTTAGCAGCATTGCTATTGTTTGGCTCTAACGGCATCATCGCCGCCGCCATCGCGCTGCCGAGCTCCGATATCGTGCTCCTGCGCACGTTTTTGGGCGCCCTCTCGCTTGTCACCATCCTCGCCATCACCCAACACCATAAACTGCAGGCGCCATCTCGTCCCCGCGAAGCCGCAGCACTCCTTCTCTCGGGAGCCGCGCTGGGTGCCAGCTGGATTTTTCTGTTCCGTGCCTACCAGACGATCGGCGTCGGCGTATCCTCGCTGCTGTACTACTGCGGCCCCATCATTGTCATGGCGCTCTCCCCGCTCATCTTTGGCGAAAAGCTGACCGGCGGCAAAATCGCCGGCTTTATCGCCGTTGCTTGCGGTGCTTTTCTCATTGCAGCGCAAGGTCTAGGCGGCAATATGCCCATTGCGGGTATCGCCTGCGGCATCGCCTCGGCATTTTGCTATGCACTGATGGTCATCGCCAGCAAGGGTGCGCCGCACATCGAGGGTCTCGAGAACTCCACGCTCCAGGTGAGTGCCGCCTTTGTAACCGCGTTGATCCTTACGCTCTTCACGCAAGGTGTCCCCTCGTTCCTCTCCCCCAGCATTGCCGCCGGCATCGATTGGCGCGCCGTTGCTATGCTCGGCATTGTCAACACCGGCATTGGTTGCCTGCTCTACTTTAGCGCCGTCGCCAAACTGCCCGTGCAGACCGTCGCCGTCGTCGGCTACCTTGAGCCGCTTTCGGCCGTCGTGTTCTCGGCCGTCCTTTTGGGCGAAACCATAACACCGGTCCGCCTGATGGGCGCCGCGTTTATCATCGGCGGCGCGATTTTTTGCGAACTCGCCGGCAAACGCGCAAACACCAAGGCTGGCATCGCCCAGACAGCACGTGCTTAATAGCCCCTGCTCTGAAATACTACCTGCGTACATGAATAATCCCCAGATGGGGATTATTGTCTAAAACACCCCGATGTGCCAAACTGCTCTTATATGTATAAAGATGGCATAAAGGTCTACTGCTCTTGGCAGAGGCCGGATGTCTAAGGGAGTCCACGTGGCACACAACGAACTGGAGGCAAGCCTCCAAGACCAGCGTAGTCAAGGCGGGCATGGAGCCATTCCCCTCTCCGCTGGCATGCTGCTCGTTACGCTCGGCGTCGTCTATGGCGACATCGGCACGAGCCCCATGTACACCATGAAATCAATTGTCGCTAACAACGGCGGCATCGGCACCGTCAGCGAGGATATGATCCTGGGCGCGCTTTCGCTCGTCATCTGGACCATGACGCTCGTGACCACGGTCAAGTACGTGGTTATCGCCATGAAGGCCGATAACCACAACGAGGGCGGCATCTTCGCCCTGTTTAGCTTGGTGCGCAAAGTGGCGCCGTGGCTGATCCTTCCCGCCATGATCGGCGGTGCGGCACTGCTTGCCGACGGCATCCTCACCCCCGCGGTCACGGTCACCACAGCCATCGAGGGTCTGCGCACCATCGAGTGGGGCCACGCGCTATTGGGTGACGGACAAACCAACGTCATCATTATTACCATCATCATTATCTGCGGCCTATTTGCCATGCAGCGCGCCGGTACCTCGTCGATCGGCAAGCTGTTCGGCCCGCTCATGACACTGTGGTTCCTGTTCCTGGCAGGCGCCGGCCTGTTCAACATGCTCGGCAACCTGTCCATCCTACGCGCGCTCAACCCCATCCGCGGCATCATGTTCCTGTTCTCGCCCATCAACCACTCGGGCATCATGGTGCTCGGCTTCGTCTTCCTGTCGACGACCGGCGCCGAGGCGCTCTACTCGGACATGGGCCACGTTGGCAAGGCAAACATCTATGCATCCTGGCCGTTTGTTAAGGCGGCCCTTATCCTTAACTATCTGGGTCAGGGCGCTTGGCTGCTCGCCAATAACTCCAACCCCCAGATGCTCGCGATGGATATCGTCAACCCGTTCTATATGATGCTTCCCGAGCCCCTGCGCCCCTTTGCCATCGTGCTTTCGGCCGTGGCGGCCATCATCGCCTCGCAGGCGCTCATCACCGGATCGTTCTCGCTGGTATCCGAAGCCACGCGCCTCAACCTTATGCCGCATCTGCGCATCCACTACCCCAGCGACACCAAGGGCCAGCTCTATATTCCGCTCGTCAACAACATCATGTGGGTCGGCTGCATCTTCATCGTGCTGCTGTTCCAAAACTCCGAGCGCATGGAGAGCGCCTACGGCCTCGCCATTACCGTGACCATGCTCATGACCACGACGCTTTTGACGAGCTACATCGCCGGCATCCTCAAGCACAAGCTGGGCGCCTGCGTCTTTGCCCTGCTCTTTGGTGCCATTGAACTGTGCTTCTTCGCTTCGTGCCTCACCATGTTCTTTGACGGCGGCTACGTCATGATCTTCCTGGCCGCACTGCTGTTTGGCCTTATGTATGTGTGGCGTCGCGGCACCGCCATCGAGCGCACGCAGACGATTCTGCTGCCCGTCTCCAAGTACATCGATCAGCTCAACCACCTGCGCAACGACGAGACTTACCCCGTGCTCGCCGACAATCTCGTGTTCCTCACCAACAGCCCCGACCCGCTCACGCTCGACCGCGACGTGCTCTATTCCATCCTGGACAAACATCCCAAGCGCGCTAAGGCTTATTGGTTCATCAACGTGCACGTTACCGACGAGCCCTATACTCACGAGTATTCCGTTGAGACCTTTGGCACGGACTTTTTGTTCCGCGTGCGCCTGGACCTGGGCTTTAAGGTCAATCAGCGCATCAACGCCTACCTGCGCCAGATCGTTGGCGACCTGATGGCATCGGGTGAGTTGCCACCGCAGCATCACACCTACTCCATCTACGAGACACGCGGCAACGTGGGCGACTTCCGTTTTTGCATGCTGCGCAAGATGCTTGCCCCCGAAACGGACATCAACCGCAACGACCATCGCGTCATGGCCATCAAGTACGCCGTCCGCCGCGCCTGCGGAAGCCCGGCACGTTGGTACGGTCTCGAGAACTCGGCCATCATTATCGAGTACGTGCCCCTCTTTGCCCGTATGCGTCCGGCAGTCAAACTCGTACGCACCCAGGTGCCGCTCGAAGTTCAGATCGAGGAAGCTGAGGAAATGGAAGTCGACATCTTCTCGGACGACCTGGTCAACGGCAACGAAGCCGGCAAGAACATGAACGTCGATCCCACCGAGCTGCTCGAGAGCGTCGCCGATACGCCCGAACAGCAACAGCTCGACGGCCTCGAGAGCGCCCAGCTCAACGACGCCAACTTCTAGCGACGTCACAAATCAACGACAGCGGCCCTGCACCTCACGAGAGACGCAGGGCCGCTTTGCATTGCAGTAAAGCTAACGGCTACGAACGACGCGGCTCGGGAACCACGAGCCTATCGGGGCTTGCGCCCTCGGCATCCATCAGGCTCACGTAGCGAATCGACGGATCCCCATACATCGCGTAGTAATAATTGCCCGTGCGCGCGCTAAAGCATCCGGTGTAGATAGTCTTCTCGAACTTGCCATCGCCCATCCTGGACGCCCCCTCGATCATCACCACGCCCTCGAGCGAGCGGAACATGCGGACGACGTTTTCGGT
Organism: uncultured Collinsella sp.; assembly: GCA_958370785.1. Taxonomy (GTDB): domain Bacteria; phylum Actinomycetota; class Coriobacteriia; order Coriobacteriales; family Coriobacteriaceae; genus Collinsella. Next base: position 57,453 of record CATXKN010000004.1, read on the forward strand.
CTCGCTCTCCTTTTGCGGGTAATTGGCATTGAGGTACGCCGCCTTTACAAAACGGCTCGGCGAATAGCAGTCACCCGGAATACCGCGCATGCCGGCACCGGCTCCATAGGGCTTAAGCTCGGCGCCACGCCACTTCGCCGTCTGCGGAAAATCGCTTGTGGCGGTGATATAGGTGCGCAGGTTTTCCATGTGCCACGGGAAGGTCGGCTGGTTGGCAAGGGTGTCGACCGGATCGTCGTATACATGCAGGCCATCAGCCATCATCTCGACCACGATGCTGCGCTGGCTGTCGCCGATAATCCAATGGAGCAGCGACACGCCCAGCCCCTCTCCTGCAGATTTGGCAACAATCACCGTGTCGCGCAGCGCGGCCTCGACCTCATCGACCGTCGAGAACGTCGCTGCCACCCACAGGGGAAACTCATAAGCCGCGATATTGATCTTTCCATCAACCGGCCCCTCGGCATACTCGGCATAACCCGGGAAATTGAGGCCCGCCACGGCGAGGCCCGTATCGTTGCCGCAATCGAAGAACATAGGGTAGTTCTTGTAATCGATACACATACCGATCACCGCGTGTGCCGCTGTCGCGTCGTCGATAAACGAATACGGAATGTGAAATCCGCGCGGCATCACGCGAACCTGTTGGCCGTAGTCAAAGCTCCAGTCGAGGTTGCGGCCCAGATACATGTGGCCAGAATTATCGGTAAATCGAATACTCGTACACATAGCGCCTCCTAGCTTTACGTTCCTGCTAAGTTCATTGTCTCCAAACAAAAAGGCGCTAAACACAAAAGCCCGGACATGACAACAATGTCACGCCCGGACTATTCAAGCTGGATAAACTCAACCAAGTTAACCCCGCAGGTCGTCTAAGGGGTCAAAGTGCCGCAGATTGCCACGAAAGAGGAGCGCCGCGTACTAACGGTACGCAAGCGACGATTGAGCGGCAAGGTGCGGTGCTTTGATCCCCTTAGACCAACTTGCCGAGACAGTGGTCGATCATATGCTGGACCATTTGCGCCTCGAAGCCGACGAAGTCCTGCTTGCGCTCGCGCATCTTGCCGTCGACGATCACGTCATAAGCGACCTTGCACTTGATGTAGCGCGTGGACTTGGTGACCTCCTCGTGCGTCAGGCAGCTCTCCTCCATCTTGCTGGCGCCCAGGCCAAACACCAGACGGGGGTTGTAGAGCACGTGGGGCTCGCCGGCATCGTCCAGGTAGACGCAGACCTTCTTGGTGACGCCGATCTGGTTAGCGGCAAGGCAGCCGGCATCGTCGAGCGACTTGATGGTATCGATCAGGTCCTGTGCCACCGACTCGTCCTCGACGGTCGCGACCTCGCAACGCTGGGACAGAACAGCCTCGTCGTGGCAGAGCTCTTTAATCATACGTTCCTCCATAGGGGTCGTTGTAACTGCTTAAGTATACGGTACCCACACATTTTCATGCGAAAAATACCGTCCGTCTGCTACAAAGCGCCGAACATCAACATGCGAGGAACATCAACCTTTCAAAGGCGATATAGTAGTTGAGTTCGTGTCAATCGGCCTAAACTCGGGGCCGAACAAGGAAAGGGTATGCATGGACGAACTTTTTCACGTCAGTGAGCGCAAGTCCACAATCGGGACCGAACTTCGCGCTGGACTGACAACATTCCTGGCGATGGCCTACATCATCGCCGTCAACCCTGCGGTGCTCTCGGGCGCCGGCATCGATGCGGGAGCGCTCGCCTGCGCCACCTGCCTGGGCGCCGGCATCATGACCATCTGCATGGGCATCTTCGCCAACCGCCCGCTCGCCTGCGCGTCGGGCTTAGGCGTCAACGCGATGATCGCCGGAATCACCACCACCGTCTGCGGCGGTGACTGGCACGTGGCCATGAGCGTCATCTTCCTCGAGGGTATCGTCATCTTGCTGCTCGTGCTTTGTGGCCTGCGCGAGGCCATCATGGACGCCATCCCGGTTGTCCTGCGTCACGCCATCTCGGTGGGTCTGGGCCTGTTCATCGCCATGATTGGCCTGTGCGATGCCGGCATTATCACCGCTGGCGCCGGTACACTCGTCGGTCTGGGCGACATCACCTCCCCCACCTTCATCGTCGGCATCATCTCCATCCTGGTGACGGTCGCCCTCGCCTGCCGCAACGTCCCCGGCTCGCTGCTCATCGGCATCGTCGTCGCCGTCATCGCCGGTATCCCCCTAGGTGTGACCCAGGCTCCGACCGGTATCATCGCCCCGCTCGACTTCTCGAGCATCGGTGGCCCCATCGCCGACGCCGGCGGCGTGCCCGCCATCGTCAAGGTCCTTACCGACCCCGCGCTCCTCGTCATCTCGTTCTCGCTGCTCATGAGCGACTTCTTCGACACCATGGGCACCGCGATGGCCGTGGCCAAGCAGGGCGAGTTCCTCACCGACGACGGCAACGTCGAGAATATCAAGGAGATCCTGATCGTCGACTCCGCCGCCGCTGCTGTGGGCGGTTTCATGGGCGTCTCCTCCATCACCACCTTCGTCGAGTCCACCTCTGGCGCTGCCGACGGTGGCCGCACGGGCCTCACCTCCGTCACCACCGGCGTGCTGTTCATTCTCGCCGCGTTCTTCTCCCCCATCGTCACCATCGTTTCCAGCGCCGCCACCTGCGGTGCTCTGGTCTACGTCGGCTACCTCATGATGAGTGAGGCCTCCGAGATCGACTGGTCCGACGTGTCGCAGGGTTTCCCGGCGTTCATGATTGTCGCCGGCGTGCCCTTCACCTACTCCATCTCTGCCGGCATTGGCCTGGGCTTTATCGCCTACGTGGTCGTCGCGCTCTTTAAGGGCGAGGCTTCCAAGATCAAGCCGCTCATGTGGATCGCAGCCCTCGCCTTCCTCGTCTACTTCTTCGTAGCGTAGCGGCAAAGCTGCCAAAGCAGAACACCAAAGCGCGGAGTCGCATCGAGCGGCTCCGCGCTTTTCTTTTAAAGCCAGGCTACGCACGGACGCGCGATGTATTGCTTCCCAAGTTTTGGACATTTTGCCCTCCAAACGGCACTACCGCCGGCTACATCCTGCAGATATGCTGGGCGTAATCGCATAGGCCCTATGAGGATGGGAGTAACCATGGCCGCCTTGTTCACGACCCCCAAGCGCAATGACAAAACCTCTGGAGCCCATTTTGTCGAGCCCGACGTGCGCCGTCGCACGCTGCTCGCACACGGAAGCTGGCGTCGCGTGACGCGCCGCATCGTCTGTGGTCTGACCTGCGCGCTCACGGTGAGCTCGTTGCTCATGCCGAGTGTCTCGCTCGCGGCCGAGTGGGTGGACGTCGGCGGCAGCCGGTATGACGCTGGCACCGCGGCGGGTGACGAGGCTGGCACCTGGTCATGGGACGGCGCCGACGATATGAAGCTCAACGGCTATGACGGCGGTGCGATCAATGCTGCAGGCAAGCTCAACATTGCGTACGAGGGCAAGAACACCGTGAAAACCGAGCCCGATTACACCGGAGCCGCCATCAAAGCGCAGGATGGCACTAACCAGAAAGCGGAGTTGAACATAACGAGCTCGAATAGCACGGATGAGCTCAATGTGACAGCCGAGACCGATGCAATTAAATCCACAGGCGACCTCTCCATTTCTGGCCCAGGCACCGTGAACACCACAAGTACTACTGCCGACGGAATTGAGGCAAAGGGCGACCTCTCTATCACGGGCTCGGGCACCGTGAATGCAACGGGCGATACCGAAGGTATCCAATCCAAGGGCAAGACCACCATCGATTCCTCTGGCACAGTGATCGCTAAAGGAGGCGAAGGCTACGGCATCGCCGCAGGCAGTGACCTCATCATCAAAGGCGGTGGCAAGGTAGAAGCAAGCTCGATAGAAGAAGCGGCGATTTGGGCTGAAGACGGCATCAACATCTCAGGCGGCAGCCAGGTCAAGGCGAACTCCGAGGGAGATCTTGCCGTCGACACTGAGGGCAGTCTCGCGGTCACGAACGCCTCCCTTGACGCAAGCGGTGTTGAATATGGTGTCTATGCCTACAAGGGCGTTACGCTCGATCACGCGACCGTGACGGTCCGTACAAGCGCGAGCGGCGGCCAGGCCATCGCCCTCATCACTGACGGGGATGACATCGTCATCAAGAATGGTTCCATCGTGGACGCGTTCGCGGAAGGCAAATTCTCGGTTGCAATCTCTACCAGAAACCACCAGCCAAACGTCGCTGGCGGCCACATCTACATCAGCGACTCCGTTGTTAAGGCTATAGCCCGCTATGTCGAGACCGGTGGCGATGGCCCCGATCACTACAGCAACGACCAAAGCGGCGCGGTCATCCCTGAGCCTAGGGGTCTGAACATCGGTATCTTCGCCCAGACCTACGAGGGCATCACGCCCGCGAGTATCTCGATCGTCCGCAGCAAGCTCACGGCTGAGGGAGACACGGCGGCAATCTTCGCTCTTGCCATAAGCGAAGATGGCAAGGCGATCGGCACCATCAAGATCGAAGGCGCTCCCATCCAGGCGCCCGCAGGCGGCAAGATCATTAACTATCGCTACGAAGAAGAGTACGGCTCCAGCATCTCCTACGAGGCGGGTCAAACCATCGGCACGGGCGACGCCACGGTCGACTCCCCCTACGACGAAGCTGTCGCCAAGAGCACGGTCATCGCGCCTCCCGAGGAGATCAAACCCGAGGAGAAGCCCGGCGAGACCAAGCCCGAGGGTTCCAAGTCCGAGGGCACGAAGACGACCAAGACCGTTGCAGTTGCAGCCACGGGAGCCAAGATCGCCGGCAAACTCGCAGCAACCGGCGACGCCTCGAGCGCAGCCATCGTGGCAGCCGCCCTTGCAGGAACAGCCGCCATCGCCGCGGGCGCCGTGGTGAGCCGCAAGCGCTCGTAAACACTTTTTCGCACGGGACGGGTGGATCGCGGCCCTTGCCTTCCTCGTCTACTTCTTCGTGCGTAAGGGCAAGGCTGCAAAAGCTGAACAATAAAGCGCGGAGTCGCCATGCGGCCCCGCGCTTTTCTTTTAGCGCCGGTCCCTGCGCCGGCGTGCGGCCTATTTCTCCCCCATTTTGGCCATTTTGCCCTCCAAACGGCACTACCGCCGGCAACATCCAGCAGATACGCTGAATCTAGTCGTATAGGCCCTATGAGAACGGGAGCAACCATGGCAGCCTTGTTCACGACCCCCAAACGCAATGACACTACCGCCGGAACCCATGTTGCCGAACCCGACGTTCGCCGTCGCATAGGACTCGCGCACGGCAGCCGGCGCCGCGTGACGCGCCGCATCGTCTCGGGCGCCGTGTGCGCGCTCACGGTGAGCTCGCTGCTCATGCCGAGCGTCTCGCTCGCAGCGGAATGGGTCAAGGTCGGCGGCAACAAGTACAACACCGCGGCGAGCGACGAGGCCGGTACCTGGTCGTGGGACGGCGCCGACGACTTGAAGCTCAACAACTATAACGGCGGCGAGATCCAGGCCGCAGGCAAGCTCAACGTGAATTACTCGGGAACCAACATCGTCACTGCCGAATGGATCGAAAGCATCAACGTTTCTCATGGCACTAACGAGAATGCCGAGCTCAATATCCAAGGAGACGAGGGCGGCACGCTCAGCGTGACATCTACTGAGGACGCTATCCTCTCCACGGGTAATATCAACATCGACGGAGCCGGATCCGTCAACGCCACGAGCACTGGGTTTGATGCCATCAATGCCGGAGGTGATCTCGCTATCAAAGGTTCGGGCAACGTCAACGCCACGGGTGCATCGGATGGCATCAGGGCAAACGGCAATATCACGATTGACGACAGCGGAGCCGTCACCGCCAGGGCTACCAAGGACAAGGGTATTGGAGCCGACAAGAACCTCACCATCAAGGGTGGCGGGACGGTCGAGGCAAGCTCAGCCGATGGTGAGGCCCTTTGGAGCGGCGGCAATATCAACATCTCGGACGGCAGCCAGGTCAAGGCAAGCTCCGAGAAAGACGCTGCCGTCGAGGCCAAGGGCAGCCTCGCAGCCACAAACGCCTCCCTCAACGTAAACGGTGTTGAATATGGCGTCTATGCCCACAAAGGCATCACCCTCGATCATGCAAACGTGACGGTCCGTGCAAGTAAAGGCAGATACGGTGGCGCCAACGCCCTCTTCACCTACCAGGACGACATCGACATCAAGAACGGCTCCACCGTGGACGCGTTTGCGGAAGGCGAGGTTTCGGCTGCATTCTCCACCAGAAACGATCGACCCAACGAGAAGGGCGGCCACATCTACATCAGCGACTCCGTTGTCAAGGCCATAGCCCGCTATGTCGAGAACGGCGACGGCCCCATCCCCTACAGCGAAAACCAAGATGGCGAGCCGAGGCGCGAACCCCAAGGCGAGAACATCGGCATCATCGCCCAGACCAGCGAGGGCGTCACACCCGCAGTCATCTCGATCATCCGCAGCAAGGTAACGGCCGAAGGAGATACAGCGGCAATCTTTGCCCGTGCCATGAGCGCTGACGGCAAGACAATCGGCACCATCAAGATTGAGAACGCCGCCATCCAGACGCCCGAAGGCGGCAAGGTCATTGACTATCGCAAGCTCCGTGACGGCATCTACGAGGCAGGCCAAGCCATCGGCACGGGCGACGCCACGGTCGACTCCCTCTATATCAAAGCAGTCGCCAAAAGTACGGCCATCGCACCTCCCGAGGTAGCCAAGCCGGAAGACCCCAAGCCCGACGAGACCAAGCCCGCAGAAAGCAAGCCCGCGGAGTCCAAGCAGAACCCCAAGCCTGAGGGCTCAAAGCCGACCAAGGCCGTTGCGGCTTCAACCACGAAAGCCAAGACTACCGGCGTGCTCGCGGCAACCGGCGACACCTCGGGTGCGGCCATCGTGGCAACCGTCCTTGCGGGAACAGCCGCTATCGCCGCAGGCACCATGGCGAGCCGTAAGCGTTCTTAGACGCCTCTGCGCACATGGCAGCTCCCGCGAAGACCCCGAGCCCCAGCACCGTTTAACAACGCCACCGCCGAGCTCCCCTCCGGCGGTGGCTTTTTCCATATGCGTCCGCAGGGGATGCACGAGATTGTCTTTGGTCTAGCCCAACCGGCATACGCTGGCGTGCGACAATTGGGGCTGCCGATATCACAACACTGAGAGAAGCCCGTCATGGAAGCGCATCAAAAGCAGATAACCGTTTATTCGAATCATACGGAAAGCGCGCCTGTCATCTACCTTCCTGTGGTCGTGGGCGACGGCAGCGAGGTTTATAAGTGTTGCCGAGAGCTCGACTGTCCGCCATTCGCCCTCGTCACCATTGGCGGGCTCGATTGGAATCGCGAGCTGAGCCCCTGGGCATGCGACGGGACCGTACGCGATGCCGAGCCTTTCGGCGGCCAAGCTGCCGATTTTCTTGATGAGCTGCTGAATCAGATAATCCCCCAGGTCGAGTCGTCGCTTCCTCAGCCGCCCACCCGGCGCGGCATTGCCGGTTACTCGCTCGCGGGCCTCTTCGCACTCTGGTCCCTCTGGCAAACCGACGCCTTTGACCGCGCCGCGAGCGCATCGGGGTCGCTATGGTTTCCCGACTTTGTCGACCGTGCCAGCACGGCCCCTTTTGCCGGCAGCCCGCAAGCCGTCTACCTGTCACTCGGCAAAAGGGAAACCAAGACGCCCAACCGCATGATGCGGCATGTACTCGACGACACACGCGCGATGGAAGCGTTGCTCGTCGAGCGCGGCATTCCAACAACGCTGGAGCTCAACCCCGGCAATCACTTTGCCCAAACCGACTTACGCATGGCCCGCGGCATACGCTGGATCCTTGCGCATTAAAAATGGTGCCCACACGCATATACGCATGGGCACCATATCTTGTTTTAGCTGAACGCAGCTGCTACTCAGCAGCCTCCTCAAGCTCGGAGACATCAAACTCAAAGTCGTTACCCGGCAGGATGGCGTTGAGCACAATGCCCACCAGTGAGCCCACGGCAATGCCGGACAGCGAAATGGTCACGCCGCCCAGCTCCAACACGATGGCGCCGGCGGTGCTGTACGCGATGCCGAGCGAAAGCACGAGCACCAGCGCGGCAACCAGCACGTTGCGGTTGTTCTGGAAATCGACCTGGTTCTCGATGAGGTTGCGGACGCCCACAGCGCTGATCATGCCATAGAGCACGAGCGACACACCGCCGATCACACACGCCGGCATGGCCGCAATGACAGCCGCGAACTTGGGGCAGAACGAAAGCACGATGGCGCAACACGCGGCAATTCGAATTACGCGCGGGTCGAACACGCGCGTCAGGGCGAGCACGCCGGTGTTCTCACCATACGTAGTGTTGGCCGGAGCGCCAAAGAGCGAAGCCAGAATCGTGGCAAGGCCGTCGCCGAGCAGCGTGCGATGCAGGCCGGGGTCGGCGATGTAGTTACGCTCGCAAGTGGAGCCGATAGCCGAGATGTCACCGATATGCTCGATCATAGTCGCAAAGGCCAGCGGCATAATGGTGATGATTGCCGTCGTGGCAAGAACGCTATCGAACTGCGGGCCAAAGAGCGCAAATACGGTGTTGTCCCACACGATGGGCAGACCGACCCACGGAGCGGCGGCAACGCCCGAGAAATCAACCTCGCCGAGCGCAGCCGCAACGGCATAGCTCACCACAACGCCCAGCAAAATCGGCACGATCTTGACCATGCCACGGCCCCAGATGTTGCAGATGACGATAACGGCAACGCCAATGACAGCCACAAGCCAGTTGGTCTGGCAGTTAGCAATAGCGGAACTTGCCAGGATCAAGCCGATGGAAATGACGATGGGGCCCGTCACCACCGGCGGAAAGAAACGCATGACACGCTTGGCGCCAAACGCGCGGAAGAGCGCCGCCAGCACCGGATAGAGCAGACCGGCACAAGCTACGCCCAGGCAGGCGTAGGGCAAAAGCTCGGTCTCGCCGTTGGGCGCGATTGCGGCATAACCGGCAATAAAGGCAAACGATGAGCCCAAAAATGCCGGCACCTTACCGCGCGACAGGAAGTGGAACAGCAGCGTGCCCAAGCCGGCAAACAAAAGCGTTGCCGATACCGAGAGGCCGGTGAGCACGGGCACCAGCACGGTGGCGCCAAACATGGCAAACAGGTGCTGTAGGCCGAGCAGGAACATGCGCGGGCGGCCGAGCGACGATGCGTCGTAGATGGCATCGCTGACGGCGGGCGTCGAGGACTGGGACATGGATGTCCTTTCGAATGGAAGGGCGATCAGGCATATCGGATAACCTGCCCGAACGATACGATCCGAACCATTGTACGTGATATATGCCGCCCCGCACGCACCGTCCCCGCAAACGGTACTGCTACTTCCAGACGCGCTCGGCAATACGCTTGACCAGCGCGATCTTTGCCCATTGCTCGTCCTCGGTCAGCTTGTTGCCAATCTCGCAGCTGGCAAAGCCGCACTGGGGCGACAGGTACAGGTTCTCGAGCGGCACGTACTTTGCGGCTTCGCGGATGCGCTCGACGATAACATCCTCGTTCTCGAGCTCTGCCGCCTTGGTGGTTACCAAGCCCAGCACGACCTTCTTGCCCGGGGCAACGTACTTGAGCGGCTCAAAACCGCCGGCGCGCGGCGTATCGAACTCCAGATAAAATGCGTCGATATCCTCGTGTGCGAACAGGTACGGCGCGATGGGGTCATAGCCGCCCTCGAAGGCATAGGTAGAGTGGTAGTTACCACGGCACACGTGCGTGTTAATGACCAGGTCGTCGGGCTTGCCCTCGATGGCGGCGTTGTTGAGCGCCACGCCCAGCTCGCTTACCTTTTGCAGGTCGACCGGGCTCATGCCGGTTTTGGCGACAAAATCGGTATCGCAGTAGATGCCCCAGGTGCAGTCGTCAAACTGGATGTTGCGGCAGCCTGCTGCGTACAGGTCGGCAATCACCGTGCGATAAGCGGCAGCGATGGCGTCGGCAAGTTCCTCATCGGTCTTATAGACAGCGCGCAGGCTCTCCTGCTGGCCGTCGCAGCGATCGAGCGTGACCTCAGAGAACGTCTGGATCGGCGCCGGGATGGTCTGGCGCGCGACCTGGCCCTCCCCCTCGAGCGCCTTGACAAATTTGAAGTGCTCGACGAAGGGGTGGTTCTCGCCGCTGATGGGGCCGGTCACCACGGCGGTATCGGCCGTGGTCTCCTCGTCGTGGAACATATAGCCCGTACGCGAGGTACGGCGTTCAATGCCGTTGAGCCCCCACATAAAGTCGAGGTGCCAGTAACTGCGGCGGAACTCGCCATCGGTAATCACCTGCAGGCCAGCGGCCTTTTGCTTGTCCACCAAATCGCGAATGGCGTCGTCCTCGACGGCCTTAAGCCCCTCGGCGTCAAGCGTGCCTGCCGCATAGGCAGCGCGGGCATCCTTTACGGCCCGCGGACGAAGAAAGCTGCCGACGATATCGGCGCGAAACGGCGCGTTCGGTTGAATCAAAGTGCTCATAGATATCTCCCTTTGCATTGGTTGCTTTACCGAGACAGAGTATGAGCGCTCATGTGGCCATCGTAAAATATATGTTTATAACAGTTTGATATAGATGTTTCCTATATCAGTCTGGACTGCCATAAAGAGACTTGAACCGTGCGGAGCACAGCACCCTAGATATGCTGACGAATCGCGTCGATATAGGCTTGGCCGTAGCGCGTGAGCGTCGTGTTCTTGCGCGTAATGATGCCGATCTCCATGTACTCGTCCACATCGAGCGGAATCGAGATAATACCGGGGCCGTTAAGTTCATGGCTGATCACGCCCGAACACACCGTATAGCCGTTAAGGCCCATAGCCAGGTTGAACAGCGTCGCACGGTCGCGCACGCGGATATTCTTGCGGCGCTCAAACGTCGAGGTCAGTTCCTCGGAATAGTAGAACGAGTTATAGCTGCCCTGCTCATAGGACAGGAACGGGTAGTCTTCCAAGTCCTCGAGCGTCACGCTGGCGTGATCCGCCAGCGGATGGTCGGCACACACAAAGACGTGTGGCATGGCGCAGAAGAGCCCTTCGAATACGAGCTCGTTGGCCGCCAGCATGCGCTCGATGACCTCGCGATTGTGCTCCGACAGATACAGGATGCCGAGCTCGCTTTTCATGTGCGCGACGTCCTCGATAATCTCGTGGGTTTGCTCCTCGCGCAGGGTAAAGTCGTAACGCGCGGCATCGAACTCGCGAATCACGTCAACAAACGCGTTAACGGCAAAGGAATAATGCTGGCAGCTCACACTAAAGTGCGGCACCTGCTCGGATGTGCCCTTGTACTTGCCCTCGAGCAGGTCGGCCTGGTCGAGTACCTGGCGCGCATAGCCCAAGAAGGTCTCGCCTTCCTCGGACACAACGACGCCCTTGTTAGTGCGCTCAAAGATGTGCACACCCATCTCGTTTTCGAGATCGCGAATCGACGCGGTAATCGAAGGCTGCGACACAAAGAGCCGGCGCGAGGCCTCGGTGATGCTGCCGCATTCGGCAACTTTGACGACATACCTGAGCTGCTGAAGCTTCATGGCGCCCTCCCTAGACGTTCGTGACGTCGAAACCCGCCGTGCTCATCTGACGCATAAACGGCGGCATCTCCCCCGTCGCGGCGCAGGCGGCAATCTGATGCAGGGCCCCGGCAACCGCATCATCTGCCGCGGCGCCAATATGCCAGCGCGCGGCAGCCGTGACGGCCTCGTTGGCATTGGCGACTGCAACGGAGTTGGGAACGGCACCGATCATGGGCAAATCGTTATCGGAATCGCCAAATACGGCCACCTCATCGGGCGTCAGACCCAGGGCATGCGCCAGCTCCAGGGCGGCGCAGCCCTTGTCCCAACCGGCCGGGAGAATATCGAATAGGCGCACGCGGTTGTTGGGAAACACAAGCGAGAGCTCCGGCACCTCGGCGGCAATGCGCTCGCGCAGCTCAGCGAGCTCTTCGCGCGAGCGGGCGCTCCAGATATTCGCCTTGTACACCGGGGCATCATCGACAACAGGACGGCACGGGGCCTCTTCGCCTTTGAGCCATGCGTTGCCGCCCGACTCCATGGCGCGACGAACGCGCTCGGGATCACTCGTCACGCAATAGGCATCGTTGCCCCAAAAGTCATCGCCCAGGCTATAGACCTTCAGATAGGTATCGTCGGTCTCTTGCTCCAGATAGTCGGCAAGACGCATGAGGGCACCGTTGTCGCTCGCACGGGAGGCAACAACCTCGCCGTCAACAAACATCACCTGGCCGTTACAGAACGCGCCGGTCGAGAAGCACTCGGCGCGATTGCGAAACATCCAGCCCATCGCGGACGGCTGGCGACCCGAAACCGGGCCAAAATGCAGACCCGCCGCCTGCATGGCATGAATACCCTCAATGGCGTAGTCGCTAGCTCCGTCATGCCCGGCTGGAATCAGCGTATCGTCCATATCGGTCAGCACAAGTTTAATCATAAGGCCCCCAGTCATTTTCACCGTATCCATTGTAACGACCTGCCAAAAATGGACAGGTTTATTTTGGCAGGTTTTATCTGGGAAAATGCAACGCCCCAGTTGCCACCCACCAAAATAAACCTGTCCCTTTTTGGCAGGTGCGCTAGTATAGGGAACAACAGATTCGATGCGGGAGTGTCGGCGGTGCAGACCACAAGGCTGAGAGGGCATGGGGCCCAATCCTTTGAACCTGTCAGTTAATGCTGGCGTAGGGAGCATGCCGCCTTTACAGGGGCGCTGTCTATGCACAGCGCCCCTTTTCTGTGCCAAGGAGGCATGTGCAGTGATTGATTCGGAACAGCTTAAGCAACATATGGTCAAGGCCGTGGAGGAGATTCGCGCCACCAATCCGATGGCCGGCTCCATCACCAACACGGTGACGATCGACTTTGTCGCCAACGCGCAGCTCGCCGTGGGCGGTTCGGCCGCCATGGTCTATCTGCCCGACGAGGGCGAGGCACTCGTTGCCGGCGGCGGCGCCATCTATCTCAACATGGGCACGCTCTTCCCCATCTACGAGCAGACGATTCCCCGCGCGGCCAAGGCGGCACACGACGCCGGCAAGCCCTGGGTGCTCGATCCGGTGGGCCTGGGTATCGGTAGCCTGCGCACCCAGCTGGTAAACGAGCTCAGGCAGTACAAGCCCGCCATCGTGCGCGGCAACGCCTCCGAGATCATCGCACTCGCCGGCCTGTGGGGTCTTGAGGGCGAGGCGGCCGATCTGAGCCGCGTGCGCGGTGTCGATACCACCGACACGGTCGACGCCGCCCGCGATGCCGCCGTGGCGCTCGCCCGCTACACCGGCGGCGCCGTAGTGGTCTCGGGCGAAGTCGACCTGATCACCGACGGCACGACCGTGGCCAAGTCCCACGGCGGCAGCCCGCTCATGTCCAAGATCACGGGCTGCGGCTGCTCGCAGGGCGGCGTGCTGGCCGTGTACGCCTGCGCTGCCGACCCGTTTACGGCAGCCGTCTGCGGCACCGCCGTCTACAACGTGGCCGGCACGCGTGCCGCCGCTGTCGCCGACGCCCCGGCGAGCTTTAAGGTCGCCTTTATCGACGAGCTCTACCGCGCAACCGCCCAGGACATTGCCGATAACCGACTCGAGCTCGAGGAGGCATAGGCCATGTCCGAGCCTGCAACCAATACCGGCATGAACACACTCGTCGCTGTGGCCATCGCCCCGTGTGGCACCGGCGATGAGCTGTCCGCCGAGGTCGCCGAGGTCGTACGTGTTATTCGCGAGAGCGGCCTTCCCAACCGCACCACCTCGATGTTCACCGAGATCGAGGGCGACTGGGACGAGGTCATGCAGGTCGTGCGCGACGCAACCTTTGTGTTGGCGAGCAAGGGCATCCGAACCGAAGTCGTGCTCAAAGCCGATATTCGACCCGGATTTACCGACACCATGACCGGCAAACTCGAGCGCATGGAAGCGCAGATCAAAAAGCAGGAGGAAGCACGATGAGCATCCGCGACAACCTTGATATCTCGGCCTATCTAGTACTCGGCCCCGAAAACACGCTGGGACGTCCCGTGGGCGATGTGGTGGCCCAGGCGCTCGACGCAGGCTTTACCTGCATCCAGGTGCGCTCCAAGGTGGCAAGCGCCCGCGAGATCATTGCGCTGACCGGCGACGCCGCGCAGGCAATCGCACAGGCCGGCAAGACCGGTCAGGTCGCCTTGCTGATCGACGACCGCCTTGACTGCGTACTCGCCGCACGCGAGCAGGGTATTGCCGTCGACGGCGTGCACGTGGGCCAGAGCGATATTCCCGTCGAGGTCTGCCGCAAGCTTCTGGGCCCCGATGCCATCGTGGGCCTTTCGGCCCGTTGCGAAGAGATGCTCGAGTACGTCAAGACCGCCGACATGAGCCTGGTCGACTACCTGGGCATCGGCCCGCTCCACGAGACCGAGACCAAGCGCGACTGCGGACGCGCAGCCGATGGCTCCATCATCACCAAGAGCTTTGAGGATCTGGCCGCACTCCACGCGGCAAGCCCCGTGCCCATCGTAGTGGGCGGCGGCGTCAAGACGGCCGACCTGCCGCAGCTCAAGGCCACCGGCGTCGATGGCTTCTTTGTGGTAAGCGCCGTCTGCAGTGCCGACGACCCCCACGCTGCCGCCAAGGAGCTTGTCGACACCTGGCAGCAGGCATAAGCCTAGGCCGAGCAGCTGCTCCGCAGCCTCATATCTTCAATAGCGGAAAGCGCATCCCAGTTTGGACCTCCATTCCGGGATGCGCTTTCCGCATGCGACCCTTACCCCGCCAGATACGCTTCCAACGCCGGCAAAGTCGCCTCCGCATCGCGACGACCGATCTGGTAGATGCGCTCGAGTTCATCGGGCTCGCGGCACAGCGACGGCACCTTCACCGATTCGCTCGGACGCACCACAAAGATATCGCCGGCGGCCTCACGACGTGCCAGGTCATCGAGCGTGGCATTGTAAACCTCATGCCGATGCTCAAGCGCTGCGACAAACTCCGGATAGTGACGGAACACGCGCCGCAGCATGGGCATCACGCTGTTGGGCTGCTTCACAAAGCCCGCCGGCTGCGTGAGCACCACGATATTGCAGTCATATCCCTGCGCAAACAGCCATGCGCTGGGAATAGAATCGGCCACGCCACCATCCAGATACTTATGCCCGTCAATAGCAACGGGACGCGTCGCCACGGGAATCGCCGACGACGCCCGGATCCACTCGATATCCCGCTCGTCGCCATAGGGCAGGTCGTGGTAGACGGCCTTGCCCGTCTCGATATCGGTGCACACGCACGTAAACCGCATGGGACAGGCGCGATACGCCTCCAAGTCAATGGGATCGCGCTCGATGGGCACCTCGTGATAGGCAAAATCGGCATTGAACATGTCGCCGGTCCGCAGCCAGCTTGCTACACCCGCATAGCGCTTATCGGCACAATAGGCCTTGTTATAGCGAATGGCACGGCCGATCTGGCGCGATTTAAAGTTGTAGCCAAACGCCGCGCCCGCCGAGACACCCACCATATGGTCGCAGGTCAAGCCGTGCTCCATCCAAACGTCGAGCACGCCCGCCGTATACATACCGCGGTAGCCGCCTCCCTCGAGTGCCAGCCCCACCGTGCGCGTCGTATCCGGCTGTGCCATGCGACCATCTCCGTTCCTGCGTTTAAAACCGGAACAAGTATACCCGTCAACATATATCGTCTCAGTCGCATTTTCATCGAACATCGCATCGTCGCGCTACCGCCTGTCGAATAATAGCCGCCCACAGCATGTGCACCCATATATAATTCTGCACTGTTGTTTATACTACTCAGCAGTTATCAACAGCGAACATTAGCCGGTAAATTAACCCAACAACGCAGCAAGGCGGGGGCCTGGATACACGCAAAGCGCCAAACAACAACGCGTGTGCACAACGAGCTCGCCCGACGCAATCCGCCCGACCTCAGAAAGCCGCTTACGACATGGATACTGTCAGCAATTACACCGAAACGCTCGAAAAGACCGTCCGTGACCTTCTCGAGCGTCAGGATGATCTGATTAGGACCGCCTTTACCGACCAGCTTACCGGACTTGGCAACCGCGGCGGCTTTGCCCGCTCCCTCGAGGAGCTCTGGGAGCAGGACATCCCCGTTACCATGGCGTTCATCGACATCGACAATCTCAAGCACTGCAACGACGTCTTTGGGCATGACGAGGGCAACCGCTATATCTTGCAGGTAAGCCTCTATCTCAAACTGTATATGAAAGTGGACGAAGCGGCGTTTCGCATAGGCGGCGACGAGTTTGCCATCCTATCTACGATTGCGACCGAGGACGACCTCGCCGAACGTCTGGAACACTGCCGAACGGTCCTGCTCAAAAACAACGATTCCGAGATGCCCCGCTCGTTTAGCTATGGAGTGTCGTATGCCGACCCCGCCCTGGGCGAAGCCCCCAATCGCATGACGCTCGATGCCGACCATCGCATGTACGACTACAAGCTACGTCATGCCATGCACCTTGATCGACGCAATATCACGCAAGTCCACGCCGACGACTTCGAAATAAGCGATCGCATTTTCGATGCCTTTTCGATGCTCAACGAGGGCCGCTATTTCTTTATCGAGAACTTGGACAAACATCGCACCCTTTGGTCACAAGGCGCCTTGCGCGATCTTGGCCTTCCCTCGGAGCACATAGACAACTGTCGCGATTACTGGAAAACGCGCGTGCATCCCGATGACCTTGAGGCCTACATCAACGACATAGACCAGGTCTATAACGGCACCAAGCACCGTCGCGTCATGCAGTATCGTGTGCGCAACGCCACAGGCGACTACGTGCTCTGCCGTGCTCGCGGGTTTCGCATCGACGGCGACGAAAATGTCCCCTCGCTCTATGTCGGCGAGCTCGTCAACCACTCACTTGCCGAAACCGTCGACGCCGCGACAGGCCTCGGCACCCAGCGCATGTTGGTCAATGCCATCGACGCCTGTCGTTGCGACCGTTGCGAGACGGGCCTTATAGCGGTGCGCGTTCGTGGCACGACAAAGCTCAACGAGCTCTATGGAGCCGAGGCGGTCGACAGCATGCTTGCCGAATACGCAGGCCGCATGCTGTCGATCACCCGCGGCAGGAGCCGGGTCTACCGTTCACGAAGCGTCCAGTTTGTCGTGCTCAGCAACGATTTGGACCACGAGGCATTCGAGCAACTGACCCGCCACCTTAAAGAGGCCGTTTTCGCTCCTGTGCAAATCGCAGGCGACACCATTACTCCCGTCTGTCTTGTCGTCCCGGCATTTTACGAGCACTTAACCCATCAGGCGACCGCCGTTTTAGGCGAACTCGACCGTCGCCTTCGCACGGCCGGCGGGCTTGTTCCCAACGACAGCCTCCCCATACCCGAGGCTGAGCGCAAAAGCGCCATCGCCGAACGTATCGACTCGCTCACGGGCCTCTATCGACCCAGCGAGTTTATGCGGCGCGCCAACGCCTTCATCAAGGCAAGGCGCGACGGTGCTTGGTGTATCGCCACCGTCGACATGGGCCACATGCGCCTATTTAACGAATGGTATGGACAGGCCGAAGGCGACCGCCTGCTTGCCGATGTGGGCACGGTCCTCAAGGACATCGAGAATGCCGACATGGGCGTCGCAGGGTACTGGGGCCAAGATGACTTTTGCGTACTCACCCCCTTTAAGCACATCACCGTCCATCAAATCTACAACCGCGTTCGCGAGGCAGTAGCCAGGCATGATGGCGGCGTAGGTTTTTGGCCGTCCATGGGCGTTTACCCCATCGATTCCAATGAGGAGATCACCATCGATGCGCAGGCAAAGGCCATGTTTACCAATCGGCGCGCAAAAAACGACTTTAAGGAGCGCATTGCCATTTTTTACCCCGAGGAGTACAAGCGCGAAATCGTGTTCAACCGCACGCTGACCGAATTCCAGTACGCGCTGTCAAATGGTCGCATCACGTACTATCTTCAGCCCCAGGTCGATATGGAAACCGGCGAGATTATTGGCGCCGAAGCACTCACCCGCTGGATTGACAAGGACGGCTCTCTCATTTCGCCCGCAACGTTTATCCCCGCACTCGAGGAAAGCGGCTTTGTAGTGACGCTCGACAAATATGTTTGGCAGGGCGTCGCCATGTGGCTCCGCGAGCGCCTCAATCGAGGACTTCGCGTGGTTCCGATTTCTCTCAATGTGTCGCGCGTAGACATTCTTGCCTGCGATGTCGCCGAGCATATGGGGTCGCTCGCCGCCCAGTACAACCTGCCGCCCGAACTCATGCACATCGAGATCACCGAGACCGCCTATACCGGAGAGTCCGAGGCCGTGGATAAGCTGACCGCGGATCTGCACACCCGTGGCTTCTCGACCTACATGGACGATTTTGGCACCGGCCAGTCCACGCTCGCGATGCTCAAGAACGTCAACGTCGACGTCATCAAGCTCGACCGCACCTTTGTGCCCACCGACCGCGATCAAGGCCGCAGCGCGCAGATCGTGTCATCGATGCTCGAGATGGCGCAGTCGCTCCATCTGCCCGTCGTGGTTGAAGGCGTCGAGACAAATGGGCAGGCAAACATGCTACGACAAATGGGCGCCCGCTACGCTCAGGGCTTCCTCTACTACCGCCCCATGCCGGCGAAGGATTTTGAGGCATTGCTCGATGGTGGCAATAACAACTGATACGCTCGCGCGCAAAACGCCACCGCCGAAGGGGGCATTTGTCTCCATTAGCTAACTTATATCCCCAATTCAAACCGAATTGGGGATATGATACAAACCGTTGTTCCGCCCAAGGAGGTTATCCATCATGAACGAGTCGTACCGCATGGGCGAGCAATCGATTATTGCCTATCTTCAGCGACTTGCGAATGGCATCTCGACCGCCGAACTCGATGTTGCCGCGCTGCCCGCTGGGCTACGCGCCGTTGGCGAGCAACTGCAAAAGACGCACGCCATCCTGCAACAAGAGCGCCGGCTGCTTGAGAGCAACGCCCATATCGACCCGCTCACCAACTTGGGCAACCGCAGCGGACTCGACCGTCACGTCGAGCAACTCTGGCACAAAGGCGACCCCTTCACCTGCGCCTATATTGACATCGACCATCTAAAACATTGCAATGATAGGTTTGGCCACGCCGAAGGCAATCGCTATATTCTGAGCATCTGCCACACGCTCTCCGAAACCATGGAGCACGATGAGATGCTGTTCCGTATCGGTGGAGACGAGTTTGTGCTCATCTCGCCCTCCGCAAACGAGGCTGAACTCGAGCAGCGCTTGGAGCAGGTACGTGCCGGGCTGATCGAGGCGAGCTCAGGCGGCAAGGCGCCCATGATCGGCAGTTTTAGCTTTGGCTGCTCGCGCGTCGATCCACTTGCCGGCGACACGCGTCGCCAGATGACGATGGATGCCGATCGCAAGATGTATCGCTATAAGCTTATGCATCGTGTGCAGCAACCGAAAGACAATGATGCGCCGCAACGCCCAATCGTCGATCAGCTTCCCTGCAACGACCGAGTGTTCCAAGCGATCTCCATGAGCTCCGAGACGCGCTATCCGTTCATCCTTAACCTCGATACGGGAGAATCGCAATGGTCGGTCAACGCCGTGCGCGATTTTGACCTGCCCTCCCAGCACCCTTTTAACTCGGTCGATATGTGGCTTGCCCGCGTTCATCCCGAGGACCGCGACAACGTACGCGCCGAGCTCGACATGGTGATAAACGGCACGTGGCACTTCCACTACATGCAGTATCGCGTAATGGATGCCACTGGAAAATACGTGCTTTGCGACTGCACGGGCTACCGCTTGGATGGAACCGATACCGAGCCCAACATGTATGTGGGCATTATCATCAACCGAAGCTTGGCAGATACGACCGACTCGGTAACGGGCCTGGGCGATGTCCACGCGCTGGTCAACGCTATTGGAGAGATGCGCCGCGTGGCGCGCGAGGCAGGCTTTATTGCCATTAAGGTCGACGATATCGCCGAAGTCAATGCCCGCTTTGGATTCGATGCAGGCGACCGCGTGCTCGCCGAAAGCGCCGCCTGCCTCATGGATTGTTCGCGCGGCAAGGGTCGCCTGTTCCGCTCGACGGGACCAATGTTCGTGGCGCTTTTCGATGAGCTCGGCCCCGAGGCAATCGACGAGCTCGCAAACGAAATCGAACGATTCCTGGGTTCTCCCGTGCTCATCGGCTCGCTTGAATATCAGCCGCCCATTCGCGTGGCCACGCTCCATCTGAACAGCGTTGACCGACAGCCCGTTTCCATTTTGAACGAGCTCAAAGCGTTGCTCGGGAAAGCCGTGCAGGTGCCAGGTACCAAACTGGATTAGCACCGCGCCCGCGCCGCCTCCCCCATCGTGCGATAATCCTCTGCAGAAGTCACCAAAAGCAGAGGGAGTTTGTGATGAAGGTTCTTTTGGTCAATGGCAGCCCCAAGGCAAACGGCAACACCGCCCGCGCACTCGCCGAGGTCGCCGAGCAGCTCAATGCCGAAGGCATTGATACCGAGGTGTTTCAGCTGGGCGCCAAGCCCATTCGCGATTGCATCGGTTGCGGCCAGTGCGGCAAGCTTGGCGGTCGCTGCACCTTTGACGATGACGTAGTGAACGAGCTCATCGCTGCCGCCGAGCAGGCAGATGGCTTTGTTTTTGGCTCACCTGTCTACTATGCGCACCCCAGCGGCCGCATCCTTTCGGCCCTCGATCGCGCCTTCTATGCCGGCAGCAAGGCCTTTGCGCACAAGCCGGGCGCTGCCATCGCCGTCGCCCGTCGCGGCGGCACGTCGACGACCTTCGACGTACTCAACAAGTACTTCACCATCAACCAGATGCCCGTGGTTGCCTCCACGTACTGGAACAACGTGTTTGGTCGCGTGCCCGGCGACGCCAATGGGGACGCCGAGGGCCTTGCCACCATGCGCAACATCGGCAAAAACATGGCCTGGCTCCTTCGCTGTATCGAGGCAGGACAGGCCGCCGGCATCAACGCACCCGAGGCAGATCGAGCAACGACCAACTTCATCAGGTAGAACGGCGGAACAAATACATGAACGTGCAGATTTTTGGCACCAAAAAGTCCTTCGATACCAAGAAGGCGCAGCGCTTTTTTAAGGAGCGCCGCATTAAGGTGCAGTTTATTGACCTTAAGGAAAAGGAGATGAGCAAGGGCGAGCTCACGAGCGTGATGCAGGCGGTCGGCGGCATCGACAAGCTGCTCAATCCCAAAACCAAGGACGAGGAGACGCTCGCGCTCATCCAGCACCTTACCCCCAGTCAGCGCTTCGACAAGCTGCTCGAGAACCAGCAGGTTCTAGCCGAGCCCATCGTGCGCAACGGCAAAAAGGCCACCGTCGGTTATTGCCCCGATGTATGGGGAGCCTGGGAGTAGCTTGTGTTATTTGCCGGCGCGTGGGTATAAGAGCAGGCGTTTGGCATAAGATTCAACTGTAAGCCATGTCTAACAAAGGAGGGCACATGCCCAACAAACCCGTGAAGATCATCATGCTTACCGGATACCTCGGTGCCGGCAAGACCACGCTGCTCAACCACATCCTCGCTAACGACGGCGGCATCCGCGCCGCCGTGATCGTCAACGACATCGGCGAGATCAACGTCGACGCCAGCCTTATCGCCGACGGTGGCCTTTCCGAGACCGACGACCTCATCCCGCTCACCAACGGCTGCATCTGCTGCACGCTTTCGGACGACCTTGCCAACCAGCTGCAGGGCATCGCCGATTCGGGCAACTTCGACTACATCATCATCGAGGCATCGGGTATTTGCGAGCCTATCCCCATCGCCTACACCATCTCGAGCTTCTGCGACGAGGCCAAGGTGGGCGGCGAGCCCAAGCTCGCGCTCGACAACATCGTGGCCGTGGTCGACTGCGCCCGCATGTACGACGAGTTCAACGGCGGTCGCGACCTGCTGGCAGAGGATATCGACGAGGACGACATCGAGAGCCTGCTCATCCAGCAGATCGAGTTCTGCTCCACGCTGATTCTCAACAAGACCGATACCGTGAGCCCTGAGCAGATCGCCGAGCTCAAGGCCATCGTGCGCAGCCTGCAGAAAGATGCCGTGATCGTCGAGGCCCAAAACGGCGAGGTCCCCATGGAGGAGCTGCTCGACACCGACCGCTTCGACTTTATGCGCGCCTACAATTCCGCCGCCTGGATCGATGCCATGGAGCATCCCGAGGAGCACGATGACCCTGAGGTGCTCGAGTACGACATCGAGACCTTTGTTTACTCGCGCCGCAAGCCGTTTGACCTGCAGAAGTTCACCGATTTTGTTGAGCAGGAGTGGCCCGACGAGGTCATTCGCGTCAAGGGTCCGTTGTGGCAGACCGGCGATCCGGACATGTGCTACATGTTTGAGCAGGCTGGCCACCAGATGCGCCTGATGGAGAACGGCCTGTTTGTCGACTCGGCGCCCGAGGGCGAGAAGCAGAAGATCATCGACGAGAACCCCGAGATCATGCAGATTTGGGACGACGAGACGGGCGACCGCATGACGAGCCTGTGCATCATCGGCCGTCACATGGACAAGGATGCGCTCATCGCCTCCCTCGATGCCTGCCTGACCGACTGGCACCGCGCCTAGGTTTATCCAAGCGGGTTTTTCCGCTACGTAACCGCCAAACCACCACGAAGGTGCCTGTCCCCTTCGTGGTGGGTTTTCGTTCTGAGCCAAGGAGATTCATGTTCAACATTGTGCTGTATGCGCCCGAGATTCCCGCCAATACGGGCAATATCGGCCGTACCTGCGTGGTCACCGGCGCCCGCCTGCATCTGGTGGAGCCGCTGGGCTTTTCGCTCGACGACAAAACGGTACGTCGCGCCGGCCTGGGCTACTGGCAAAACTTGGACGTGACGACCTATGCCGGCTGGGAGGATTTCCTTGCGCGCAACGGCCTCTCCCCTGCCGACGAGCACCTACATCTGTTGACCAAAAAGGCACGCCGCACCTATGCGCAAAGCACCTACCGCGACGGCGACTACTTGGTCTTTGGCAGCGAGAGCTCGGGCATTCCCGAGCCACTGCTTGCCGCGGCGCCCGAGCGCTGCGAGCGCATCCCGATGCTGCGCGATTGCGACTCACTCGATAACGCCGAGGCTTGGGAAGCTCACGAGGAATCGCTGGGGCATACCGAGAACAGCCACGAGGCCATTCTTCAACAGGACATCTGCGGCAACTTCATCAATCCGGACGACTACCGCATCAGCGCACTCAACCTCTCCAACAGCGCCGCCATCGTCCTCTACGAAGCCCTGCGCCAGGCAGGCTTTCCGGGAATGTGACAAACCTGCCATTAGGGGACGGGGTAGAAATGGCAGATTTTTAAACCCTCTAGCTCTTGACAAGCTGGTTTTGGCATCAATGTGACAAAGGGACTGTCCCTTTGTCACATTGATGCTCTAAATAACGAACCATTGCTTTTAATCAGAATTAACTAGAATAAAATGAAGTTAAACGGCGGTGCGAAAGGAGAGCCTTGTGGAATATCTCGAGAACCCGTTTACCCCCAGTTTTGGCGAGGTTCCTGCCCATCTCGCTGGCAGACAACAGATTATTCGGGATTTGGACCGTGCCTTCTTGAGCCAGCGCAGGCGCCCAGAATTGACCTCGATTTTCTCAGGCGCGCGTGGAACCGGTAAAACCGCTCTCATGTCGTCGCTCGCGACAAGGGCGGAATCCCACGGCTGGATAGCCGTAAAGACGACCGCGCTCTCGGGAATGCTTGAGGAAATCGAGTTCGGGGCGAAACGTGCTGCCGGCCATTTCATCGACCCGTCTAACAACTTCGAAGTCACTGGGCTTGGAATTGCACCGCTCGGCAGCATTGAGGTCAATCGCGTTCACGATGCCTCAACCTGGCGCTATCGCATGAGCGACATCATCGACCAGCTCAACGAGGCGGGCACCGGTCTGCTCGTCACGGTTGACGAGGTGGACCCGACACTCGACGAGATGATTCAGCTCGCAGCGACGTATCAGCACTTTGTGACCGATGGAAAACGCGTCGCACTGCTCATGGCGGGACTTCCCAACAACGTCTCGACGTTGCTGAACCACAAGACGGTCTCGTTCCTTCGCCGCGCCCAACAATATCATCTGGGTCGCATTGCCGACTATGACGTACGCGAGGCCTTGATTCGCACGATCCAGGAAAACGATCGCCTGGCAGATGCCGAGGGAATCGATAGAGCCGTTCGCTCGATCTCTGGTTTTCCCTTCCTATTGCAACTCGTAGGCTACCGTGCCTGGGATCTCACAAGCGATTCGAAGGAAATCTCGTCGCGCGACTTTGACCTGGGAATCAAAATCGCGCGCGACGAGATGGACGACCGAATCCTCGCGGCAACCTATCGGGAACTCACTGCAGAGGACAAGCGATTCCTCATCGCCATGCTCGATGACGAGGAAGAGTCCACCACCGCTGACCTTGTCGAGCGCCTTAAGCGTTCGCCACAGCAGGTCTCCCGCTACCGACGCCGCATGATAGATGCCGGCATCATCGGGGAACGAGGACGAGGGCTCGTCGCATTTGAATTGCCATTCTTCCGCGACTATCTCGCGGCTCAATGCGTGAAATAGACATCAATGAGGCAAAGGGGCTGTCCCTTTGTCACATTGGCTATAGATAGCGGCCGGTAATGCTCTTGGAGCAGGCTGCGATGTCGCCCGGCGTGCCGGCGCAGACGATTTGCCCGCCGGCGTCGCCACCGCCCGGGCCCATGTCGATCACGTAATCGGCGTTACGGATAAGGTCGAGATCGTGCTCGATCACGATAACCGTGGCGCCTTTGGCAACAAGGCCGTCGAACACACTCAGCAACACCTGAACATCGAGCGGATGTAGGCCGATCGTGGGCTCGTCGAATACGAATACGGCATCGTCCTGCACGCGGCCCATCTCGCTCGCGAGCTTAAGGCGCTGAGCCTCGCCGCCCGAGAGCGCCGGTGTGGGCTCGCCGAGCGTGAGATAGCCCAAGCCCAGGTCGTGCAAGGTCTGCAAGCGCGTCTGAACCTTCTTGAGTCCCACCGTGGCGTCGAGGGCCTCGTCCACACTCATGTCCATGAGCTGCGGCAACGTAAGCAGACTCCCGTCCTTGCCCTCACGATGGATATGCGAAGCCGCGTCCGCATAACGCGAACCGCGACATGCCGGGCAGACGATCTCGACGTCGGGCAAAAACTGCACGTCGAGCGATATCGAGCCCGTGCCGTCGCACGTAGGGCAGCGCAAGGCGCCGGTGTTGTAGCTAAAGGCGCCCGCCTTGTAGCCAGCTGCCTTAGCCTCGGGCGTACGGGCAAAGGCGCGGCGCAGCTCGTCATGGATGTCGGCATAAGTTGCCACCGTCGAGCGAACATTGGCGCCAATGGGCGTAGCGTCAATCAGGTTGGCGCGGGCAATGCCCTCGGCATCGACCCAACGCACGTGCCCCGGCAGACGCTCGCCAGCTGCCTGCGCCTTAAGCGCCGGGATGAGCGTCTCGAGCACCAACGTCGTCTTACCCGAACCCGAAACACCCGTCACCGCGACCAAGCGGCCGCGCGGGATATCGACTTCGAGCGGTTTGACGGTATGGATGGTATCGGTCGCCATGCGGATGTGGCCCTGGTCGAACATTTCGTCGTCAGCCACCTGTGAACGCAAGCGCTTGGGCTCGGCACGCAAAAACGAAGCGATGCGGCTGTCCCGCGCTTGCTCGACCTCGTCTACCGTGCCTGCAGCGATCACGTTACCGCCGCCTGCTCCGGCAACGGGGCCCATCTCGACCAGATAGTCGGCTTCCGCCAGTACGCGCGTATCGTGGTCGACAACAACCACGGTGTTGCCGTCATCCACCAAATCGCGCATCACGCCCACCAAGCCGTCGACATTGGCGGGATGCAAGCCGATCGAAGGCTCGTCCAGCACATAAAGCACGCCCGTCGACCGGTTGCGCACCACGCGGGCGAGCTGCACACGCTGGCGCTCACCCGTGGAAAGCGTGGCACCGGCGCGGTCGAGTGAAAGGTAATCGAGACCCAGGTCGACCAGACGGCGAGCCGCGCCCAAAAACGAATCGCAGATATCCGTCGCCATGGGCTGCATCTCGGGCGGCAAGGATGCAGGCACCCCGCGCACCCACTCAATCGCCTCGCCCAGCGTCATGGCCGCCGCCTGTGTCAGATTGATACCGCGCACTTGGGGCTGGCGCGCAGCCTCGGAGAGACGCGTGCCGCCGCAATCGCGGCATGCTCCCTCGCGCAAAAAGCGCGCAACGCGTTTTAAGCCCTTATCGTCCTTGACCTTGGCGAGCGCATTCTCGACGGTATAGACGGCGTTGTAATAGGTGAAGTCGAGCGGCGTGGCGCCCTCACCGTTTTTGGGAACGTAGAGAATGTGCTTCTTAACCGCTGGACCATGAAACACGATGTCGCGCTCTTGAGGCGTGAGCTGGTTAAACGGCACGTCGGTACGCACGCCCATCTCGCCTGCCACCTGCTTCATCAGATCCCACATGAGCGTGCCCCAGGGAAGGACTGCGCCCTCGTTGATGGTCTTTGACTCGTCGGGCACCAGGCTCGCCTCGTCCACCTCGCGCATGACACCGGTGCCGCCACAGGTGGGGCATGCGCCGCCGCTATTGAAAGCCAAATCCTCGGCACTCGGCGCGTAGAACTCGCGGCCGCATGTCGGACACGTGAGCGACAGGCCCGCAGCTACGTTAAGGCTCGGTTCCACACGCGCCCCGCAATGCGGGCACACGTGATGGGCGCAACGGCTAAAGAGCAGACGCAGGCTGTTGTTGAGCTCGGTCATGGTACCAAAGGTCGAGCGCACGCCCGGCACGCTCGGACGCTGGTGCAGCGCGAGCGCCGCCGGCACGTGCAAGACCTCATCCACCTGGGCATGTTCGGCCTGCGTCAGACGACGGCGGGTATAGGTGCTGAGCGCCTCCAGATAGCGGCGCGAGCCCTCGGCATAAAGAACCCCCAGCGCCAGCGAGCTCTTGCCCGAACCCGACACGCCGGCAATACCCACGAGCTTTCCCAGCGGAATATCGATATCGATGTCCTTGAGGTTGTGTACACGCGCTCCACGCACTTCGATAGCACTTGGTTGTTGCGACACCGTCATCACTCCCCTTCTGCCCGCCCGCGCCAGTCTTCGCGGGTCAAATACGTAAAGTACTCGGTACGTACATCGCCCATAAGCTCGCAGGGCACGTCGCGCTCAACGTGATGCGGCGCGAACCCGCACTTTTGCTGAACGCGTAATGACTTGTTATTGCCCTCGTAGTATCCGCACCAAAGCGCCTTGCAGCCAAGCGTTTCGAACGCATAGCGCTGCATGGCTCGTACCGCTTCGGGAGCAAAGCCTCGGCCCCAGAATGGCTTGGCGATCCAATAGCCCACTTCGAGTTCGAGACCGTCATCTCGACGGTTTGACTCGCAGCGAGACGGCATGAGACCGATGCTACCCACGGGCTCATCCGTCGCAGCCAGGCAAACGGCAAAGGTATGGGGTGCCGCAAAAACTGTCCGAATGATCTCCCTGCTCTCCTCAATGCTTCGATGGGGCGGCCAGCCCGCAGCCGGTCCCACGTCCGGGTCGCTCGCATATGTAAACAGGATCGCCGCATCCGTCTCGCGCCACGGACGAAGCGTCAATCGCTCAGTTTGAATCACCATGTTTTGACCTCACATCTATCGATGTGACAAAGGGACCGTCCCTTTTCACATTACTCGTGCCATAAAACGCGTTCGCGGATGTACGCGCCCAGCATGGGCACGGTAAACCGGACGAGGCCGTATCCGGCAGCCTCGATGACGCGCTCGCGAATCAGGCTTGCGCGATATTTACTCGCCCAGCTTTGGGTGCGGTCGCAGCGCTCAATGATGTCCGCCATGCGCGTCGGCTTGCCCCCGTCAACTGCCATGGCCTCGATAAATAGGCGCTGTGGACTGCGCAGCCCGTAATACAGGGGCGCGTCAACCGCTTCGTAGAACTCGGAGACGGCATCCGCGTGCCCAGCCTCAACATCGCGCTCTTCAATGACCTGCGAGCCACGCCGGACAGCAGACCGCCACATGTAATAGCCCACCAGCTGAACCATATAGGGATGCCCCATGCTTTTGCGCGCCGCAAGGTCCGCCGTCTCCGCGTCAACGTAAAGACCAGCGTCTTTGACCGTCTGGATATACGAATCGCGCACCTTGGGCAAAGATATCGCCCCCAGCGTACGCTGCTGGGCACGCCGCAAAAACGTCACGCTCGGCTCTTCGAGCAAGTCATCAACCATACTGGGCAATCCAGCGAACACCAGCGCAAGACCGCGCTGGTCGCTATCGGGCAATCCCGTAGCATCCTGATCTCCGAGCACTTGCTGATAGAGAACGGCGAGAGCCGCCAGTTCCTCGATAGACGCCGATTGCGCCTCGTCAATCGCAAACAGTATGCCCTTGCCTGGACCGAGCTTCTTGAGGCGCTCGTTGACCAGCCCTCGTAACGTTTCACCCTTTGCTCGCGCCGCCTCGACCGACATCCGGCCAAACGACGGACCGAACTCCATTGACGTCACAACGGGTTTATTCGAGCGAAGCGCATCGGCCAGGCGGTCGCATAAGCCAAGCGAAGCGGAATCGGAGATAACCGCCCATCCACGCTCGCTGGCTAGACGTTGCAGCTCCCGCAGGAGAACTGTCTTGCCGCAGCCGCGGTTTCCCGTAATGAGCATGAGCCTGCCCGGCGCTCCGGCGCCGTTAGCGAGCCCTTCCTCGAAATCTTCGATGACCGACTCGCGACCGATGAGTATCGGAGGCCGCTTGCCAGCCGTGGGCTTAAAGGGATTTGGATTCATGTCGGCCTCCTCGGATTGGCAAACCCTGGTAATAGTTATACCAACTTATACCGAGTTATACCAATAGCATGTGACAAAGGAACTGTCCCTTTGTCACATGTGGCCGAAAAACTCGGCGTCTGCTGCTCGCCAGGGGCGGAAGGTGGAGGGGTCGATCTTTACGTGCGCCGCGGCGGGCACGTCGTACCATTTGACCGTGTAGCCGGCGCCGTGAAAGCAAAAGGCCGAGTCGGGCGTGTTGGGCAGATCGGCCTCGGGCTCATAGGCGGCCGCCTCGATGACGCGCTCGGCATCATGGCAAGCCGCATAGCCGGCGAACTCTAGATACAGATGCCCACGACCACTCGTGTAGGCAGCCACCTCCAGCGCATAATCCTGCACCTCGGATGCCGGTACGCGACCCACAAGCTTTGCCCGGTCGCCCGCCATCGTCGGTGGCTCGTACTCGGCACCCATGCGCGTGGCATCCGAGAGCGCCCGGCCCACGCACTCCCCCGGCACCTCAAGCTCAAAGTGGTACCACGGCTCCAGCAGCACCGCCGCGCCGGCCTCACGCGCCTGCATGAGCCCCTGGCGAATCGCGCGGTACGTGGCCTGGCGAAAATCGCCGCCCTCGGTGTGTTTGGCATGCGCGCGGCCGCCCGTGAGCGTAATGCACACATCGGTGATGGGCGAGCCGGTCAGCACGCCCAAGTGGTCGCGCTCCATGGCGTTGGTGAGTGCCAAACGCTGCCAGTTAAGATCGAGCTCGTCGGTCGAGGTCACGGTGCCAAACTGCACGCCCGAGCCCGCCGGCAACGGCTCCAGACGCAGATGCACCTCGGCATAGTGGCGCAGTGGCTCAAAGTGGCCCACGCCCTCGACCGGCTGCGAAATAGTCTCCTTATAGAGAATGCCGCCGGGCTCAAACTCGACCGCAAGGCCAAAACGATCGGCCAGCACGCGCTGCACGACCTCGAGTTGCACGGCGCCCATCAACTGCAGGTGAATCTGTTCCAGATGAGTATTCCAGCTTACGCCGAGCATGGGATCTTCGTCCGCCAGCTCAGTCAGCGCTTTGAACACCGCGTGGACATCGTGTTCGCCCGGAAGCACCGTATAGGTGAGGACCGGCGCAATGACAGGCGCATCGCCCGCGGGCTCCGCGCCCAGGGCGTCCCCCGGGCGAACGTGCGCAAGACCCGTCACGGCGCAAATACCGCCAGCAGCAACTTCTTGGGCAAGCTCATACTTCTCGCCGTTATAGATGCGTACCTGATCGACCTTCTGCTCCCATGCCTCGGCACCGGAACGTCCGGCAATCATCTGCTTGGCATGCAGCGTGCCGCCGGTCACCTTAACCCATGCCAAGCGCTCGCCGCGATCCCCGCGGCTGACACGATAGACGCGCGCGGCAAACTCCGGGAGCCACGCCTGTTCGCGCATCAGCGCGCATATACCATCCAACAGCTCGTCCACACCTTGGTCCTTGAGCGCCGAGCCGGCAAAGCAGGGAAAGAGCTTGCGCTCAGCAACCATGCGCGACAGCGTCGCGGAGGAAAGCTCACCCGCCTCAAGAAACTCCTCGAGCGCCGCCTCGTCTAACGCAGCAGCATCCTCCTGAACGGTGCCGCCCGCCAGCAGTTCGTTGGCATCCAGGCAGCCCTCGGAAAGACGCTGCCCGAGCTGTGCCAGCAAAACATCGCGGCCGGGATTCTCCAAATCGATCTTGTTGATGAAGATGAACGTCGGGATGTCATAGCGCGCAAGCAGGCGCCACAGGGTTTCGGTGTGCCCCTGTACGCCATCGTTGGCGCCTACCACCAGAATCGCGTAGTCCAGGGCACGCAGCGTGCGCTCCGCCTCGGCAGAAAAATCGACATGGCCGGGAGCGTCCACGAGCATAACGTGGGTGTCACCATGGTCGAGCACAGCCTGCGACGAGAAGATCGTGATACCGCGCTCACGCTCAATCTCGTTCGTATCCAGATGCGAGTCGCCATCGTCAACGCGGCCGCGCTTGCGAATGCGGCCCGCGTTAAACAGCATGGCCTCGGCCAGCGTGGTCTTGCCGGCATCGACATGCGCCAAGATTCCAACGACCGCTTGCTTCGACATGGCTCTCCTCTTATTGCAAGCCCATCGCACGCGGCAACGGGCACCCTCGTTCCACACTGGATGATACAATTTACGGGCCGGCGGGCGAAGCGGGCCCTATCCCCCGACCGAGCTCATCGCCCCGCGTTGCCGCGCGGCGATTTTCGTAGGTTCGCGCCTTGCGAAAGCCGGCTTTCAAAACAGCACAGCGAACGAAAATGACCCCGCCCAGGGCCATTTTCGTTCGCGCGAATTGTTGATACGCATCCCCACTCTTATGCCTCGCGCAGCCAATCAAACGCGACGCGCGGCGTACCGTCCGACACATATACGATACCGGCGCGCTTAAACCCGGCCTTGGCGATGGCGCCCTGCATGGGCAGGTTGTCTTGATGCGTGTCGATACGCAGGTGATCGGCGCGCTCCTTGGCAAAGGCAAACATCGCAGCCGCGATACCGTGCACGGTGCCGTCGGATGCCACGCGGTGCAGCACGGCGTACGGAGTGTCGCTATGCCATTGACCGTCCTCAATTACGTCATAGCACTCGTCCGGACCCGGTAAAAAGGCAAACGTCGCCACCACGCGACCGTCGACTTCGCACACATAGCTGCCACCAGCGGCGATATCGGCTGCCAGCTGCTCGGCAGAAGGCGTGCCCTCGGGCCACTGCGTGGCGTTGCCATGCGCGCGCATAAAGGCGCGGGCCGCGTCATAGATAGCCATGACGGCGGGAATGTCGGTATCGAGGGTTTTTCTGATCATCACGCGGCGACCTCACGTTTATTGGTATCACTTTGATTGGGCAATGATACCAGCGTTTGGAGAGGGGCACGAAGCAGATGGGGAGCAAAAAGCGAGCCGCTTGGTCAAAAGCCAAAAGCGAGTTTTTAGGCGCTGCCACGGGCGGCGATATGAGCGACCTGTTTGCGCGCGAGAATGAGCGCCGCGACGCCCTGGACGCCGAGCGCGATGAAGCCTGGCGCTACAAGTCGTGCGAACGCAAAAACCGTTACGACACGCGCGCCGAGGCCGAGGCCGTTATGGCCGACTGCGAAAACCGCGGGCGGCGTGGTTTGGCCTGCTACAAATGCGAATACTGCGGCGGCTGGCACCTGACGTCGCATCCTTGGAAATAGGCCTCGCATCGGCACGGCACTGACGGAGCGCCAACCATCGCGCGCAAGCTACGGGCGCGGCGGCACCAAAACATCGTAACGAACGGCCTTGCCCGCAAGTTGATAGCTCGGCTTAACTCCGGCAAGCAGCGGGCCCTTCACCGGCCGCTTGATAACGACCTTGCGCGGATGCACAGCAAGCGCCGCCTCGACCAGCGATTCCTCATCGGCACACGGCTGTTCCAAATGGTGCAGGAGTTGGAACTTCTTTTTCACCGCCGCACTCTTGGTGCGCTCGGGAAACATGGGATCCAGATACACCGCGTCGGGAGCGGCGAGCTCGCCCTGCCCGATCAGCTCAGCTGTATGGCGAAGGCCGGCAATGCTGTCCTCGCCCGCATGAAGGCGCATGCGAGCCACGGCAGCCGCAAGCACCTGATCATCCGCCGCGCGATCCAAGGCATCCTTGAGGAGCGCCGCGATCACGCAATCCTGCTCATACAGATCGACGGTAAAGCCCGCGGCCGCCAACAGCAGCGAATCCTCGCCAAAGCCTGCCGTGGCATCAATCGCCCATGGGCTCTCGATGCCTTTTGTGCGCGCAGCCTTTACCAGCAGCTCTTGCTGCAGACGGCCTTGCTTGAGTCGTGGCAGCATGCGGGCAAAATCGGCACGCAGCTCCATCGCGCCGTCGGTGAGCGTGAGGCCCTCGGACTTCCGCACGAGCTCGAGCCCCGCGGCCCGAGCAACAGAAAAGGGATCGACGACGCCCATGGACACTCCTTAACAAGCAAAACGAATACGCGGGGCGCCGTTTATGCCAGCACCCAACCGTCCGCTATTGTCCCACATGCGACATGGCCCACAGCATCGCAATGCAAAGCACCGCCATCAATCCCGTGCACACGGCAGCGATCACAGAATCGCCCATGCGCCTTCCCAACGACCGCGGCTCACGCACTTGCCCTGTTCCGTACATCATGGCTCCTCCTTGAGACCAGCTCCTTGTTACGGCCTCATCATCCCAGCGCCGCACATGGGCTGCCATCGATTTGGCTTACGTCCAGCTTTCCTTTTTGAAAGGTTGGACCGTACAGGCAAGAGACGCTTTCAAACGCATGCATCGTCCCGTTGAACTACAATGTGCTTCACGATATGTGCCGTAACCTGGGCGCGACAGATTCTCCGCGCCCGCATCGAAAGGACCAGCTATGAGCGCTGCTCGCAAGACACTCAAAATCCTTGCCCTGATTTATTTTGTTCTGGGCATCGCCAGCCTCGTCATCGGAATTGCCGGCATTGTTACCGGCAATTTTGGATCCGCTTACGGATCGAACGCCACACTCGCCGCTGTTGTGGTGATTGTTAAGGGCCTCGTCGACCTTGCCGCAGGCGTCGCCGGTATCAAGGGCGCCAACAAGCCTTCGCAGGTAGACGGCGCATTTAAGCTCGGTATCGTTGCCGCGGCAGCCACGCTCCTCCAAGCCGTGCTCACGCTTCCCGCACTCGGCGGCAGCTCCGTCAATATAATCGCCTTTGTCATCGTGGTCTACGACCTGTTCTTTGTTCAGCAGGCACACGCCGTTAAGGCCGAGAACAAGGACCGCCTGTAAGCGCCCGCTTCTCATAACCTCTGTTGCAACCAAGCAACTAAAAAGGGCCGATCGCGCATCTCCGCGGTCGGCCCTTTGCGTTTGCCTAGATAAAACCTACCAAAATAAACCTGTCCCTTTTTTGGCAGGTTAGTGGCGGTACTCGGCGATGATGAAGTCGATGTCGGTTTGAAGGGTGTCCAAATTTGCCAGGCGCTCTTTGTCGGCAGGGCGCGTGCGATAGTAGTACGGCGTCATCTGGAACACCGCCTCGATGTCGGCCTGCGTCTGGAGCGTAATATTCGCAGATACCCGGTGCGTTCCGACTAACTCGAGCTCGGTTGTCTTCGGCAGCTTCTCATCGTTAAGGTACGGCGTGTCGTAGAGCACCTCCTTGAGCCCAAACAGATGACGTGCACCTGGCACGACGGTGTAGAGCGAGCCCTCGGGCGCCAGCACGCGAGAAAACTCACGCTCGTTAAAGGGAGCGAAGAGCTCGGTCACCATATCGAAGGCGCCATCGGCCACGGGGATATCCTTCATGTTGGCCACGAAGTAGGTCGCGTCGCCGCGCTTGGCGGCCAGGCGCACCATCTCCTTGCCCAGGTCGAAACCGTAAGCATCCACGCCCGGCACCGCGCCCATGGCGCTGGTGTAGTAGCCCTCGCCGCAGCAAATATCGAGCAAGGCCAGCGGCTTGTCCGACGTAGCTGCGCACCGCTGAGCTCGTTCGCGCACCAGCTCGACCATCGCATCGCGCAACGGCGCATAGTAACCGCGGTTCAGAAAGTCGCGACGGCTGCGTGCCTGCGACTTGGGATCGCCCATGGAGTCGCCGCTCTTGGACGAGCGCAGCAGATATAGATAGCCCTCGCGAGCACGGTCAAACCGGTGTCCGCCCGCGCATGCAGCGCCGCGTTCGTCATCCACCAACGGTTCATGGCAAACGGGACACAACAACATGGCAACTCCTTAGCGCGAACAACACAACACCCACCATTGTCGCACGCCTTCCCCACCTAGTCATTGGGGACGTTCTTAAACGACTAGTCAAAAGGGACACTCTTGCGTCACATAGGGA
The DNA here is from genome assembly GCA_958370785.1 of uncultured Collinsella sp. Classification (GTDB taxonomy): domain Bacteria; phylum Actinomycetota; class Coriobacteriia; order Coriobacteriales; family Coriobacteriaceae; genus Collinsella. The sequence continues at coordinate 92,151 of CATXKN010000004.1, forward strand.
CACTCCTTTTGGTCGGTGCCAAAGAGTGTCCCCAACGACTAGTCGTTTAAGAACGTCCCCAACGACTATAAGAACGTCCCCAATGACTAGTCGATTAGGAGTATCATCGTCTGCGCAAATAGGCACGAAAGAGCATATTAGAGATTGAGAGCGTATGGCTGACACCGTATCTAAGCACATTGACATGACCACCGGCTCGCTGTGGCGCAATATTCCCCTATTCGCCTTCCCCGTGGCCGCCACGAGCATCTTGGAGCAGCTGTCGAACCTCATCGCCACGGTCATCATCGGTAACTTCTCGGGCGACCAGGGAACCCTCGCCATGGCGGCGGTCGGCTCCAATGTTCCGCTTACCAGCCTTATGCTCAACCTGTTTATTGGCATGTCGCTTGGCTCCAACGTGGTCATCGCCAACGCTATCGGCCGCAACGATCAGAACATGGTCAAACGCGCCGTCCATACCTCGATTTTAATGGCGCTCGTGGGCTTTGTCGTCATCGCGCTGGGCGAGATCTTTGCCGAGCCCATGCTCGCCGCGCTCAACGTTCCCGCCGAAACCATGCCGCTCGCTTCGCTCTACCTGCGCGTCTTTTTGCTCAGCATGCCCTCAATCTTGCTTTACAACTTTGAGGCCGCGATCTTCCGCTCCGTCGGCATCACCCGCATGCCGCTGCAGGCGCTTGCCGTGTCCACCGTCCTCAACATTGGCCTGGATCTCATCTTTGTCCCTGTGCTCCACTGGGGTGTCGCGGGCGTCGCCATCGCCACCGCCATCGCCTACACCGTCAGCGCCGCCACGCTTTTTATCCGCCTGCTCAAGACCGACTCCGTCGTCCGTGTCACCCCGCGCGACTTGGCTATCGACCCCGTCGCCCTCAAGCGCATCGTTAAGATCGGCCTGCCCGCCGGCATCCAGAGCGCTGTCTTTGCCGTCGCCAACATCATCATCCAGTCTGCCATCAACAGCCTGGGCACCGAGGTCATGGCGGCATCGAGCGCCGCCATGAGCCTGGAGTACGTGTGCTACAACCTGCTCAACAGCTTTAGCCAGGCTTGCACCACCTTTGTGGGACAAAACCACGGTGCCCGCCAGATCGACCGCTGCACCAAGACGCTCAAGGTCTGCCTAGTCGAAGGCGGTATCGTCGCGCTCACCACAATTATCGTTATTGTCGGCCTGGGGCGCGAGATTTTGTCGCTGTTCAACAGCGATCCCAACATCGTCTCAATCGGCTATATCCGCGTGTGCTCAATCTTCCCGGCGTACGCCTTTAGCATGTTCTACGAAAACATGTCAGGCTACCTGCGCGGCTTTGGTATCTCGCTCACGCCCGCCCTCATCACCATGATCTGCGTCTGCGGCATCCGCTTCTATTGGGTGTTCTTCGTGTTCCCGCACTTCCGCACCTTTGCGAACATCATGATGGTCTACCCCATCAGCCTGGGCACCACGGCGTTCTTTATGGTCGTGGCGGTGCTACTCTGCCACCCGGCACGCACCTATCGCGCCACCCAAGCCAAAGCGACAGCCCGCTAAACACCGCACTCAACGCCACACCAGCCATTAATTGACAACATGCGAGCTCATATAGTCGATAAAGCGCCTCGTGGCGATGGGCATGGTGTCCCAGCTGCGCCAGGCGGCCACCACGTCGCGCGAGGGGGCGTGCACGATGGGACGTACGCGAATATCGGCCCGCATGCCCTCCACAGTACGGCGGTAGAGCATGCTCACGCCTAGGCCCTCCTCCACCATCGCCATGATGGTGTAGTCGTCGGTTACCTCGCTCGTCACGTGTGGCGACAGTCCATGCGCCGCAAATGCATCGAGCACCAGGCTCTGTTCGCCCTCATCCAGCAGCACAAACGGCTCGGACGCCAGATCGGCGAGCGTCACCTTTTCCTTTGCCGCCAGCGGATGCGCGGCCGGCAACAATGCCACCAACTCGTCGTGATAGACGACGCGCTTCTCGAGCCCAGCGGTAAATCCGCGTGCCGTAAAACAAAAATCAACCACGCCATCGTGCACCCATTGAGCGTTGCGCGTGTAATCGCCCTGCTTGAGGGTGAAGCGTACGCCCGGGTGCAGCGCACCAAAATCGCGGATCACGCGCGGCAGCACGGTACGACTCACGTTGGTAAACGTCGCGATGCGAATATCTGTCGACGAAAGCCCCAGCAGCTCCTGGCGCTTGCCCTCGAGCTCGGCCTCGGCGGTCACAATCTGGCGCAGGTACGGCAGATACTGCTTGCCGTCGCGCGTAAGCGATACACCCTGCTTGCCGCGCTCGATAAGCGTGGTGCCCAGCTCACGCTCGAGCGCCTTGACGGCCTGGCTCACCGCACTTTGCGTATAGCCCAGCTCGTCCGCCGCACGTTTCAGGCTGCCGCAATCGACCACCATACAAACAATCTGATACCGCGATGCCATCGTGCCTCCACATCGATGTAGCTGTAAAACGTTTTGCCAGGGCTTTTTCTACCAACATTAGTATTTCTTAATCATACTGAAGATACATTCGCTTTACTACATCCACATCTGGGAGCAGAATCCTTTTTACGAAACCGTTCTGTAACAAAAGGAGTCCCATGGATCGCAAAAAAGCAATCGCGCTCTCATTTTCCGTTCCCGTCGCATGGGGCTTTTCGTACCCCCTCATGAAGATCGGCATGGACAGCATGAACGCCACGAGTATCGTCGCGCTACGCTGCATCATCGCCTTTGCGGCCTGCCTACTGCTCTTCCACAGGCGCGCGTTCCGTATCAACCGCGATCTTATGGTCCGCGCCGCCATCATCGGCGCCATTATGGCAACCGAGCTCACCTGCATGTGCCTGGGCTCCAGCCTCACCTCTGCCTCCACCGCCGGCTTTTTGCAGAGCCTGACGGTCGTGATCGTGCCGTTTGCCAACGCCGCCCTGCTGCGTCGCGCCCCCGAACGCAAAGTGCTCGTCGGCACCGCCATCGTCACCTGCGGCATGCTGCTGCTCTCGGGCGCCGACTTTACCAGCCTGAATCCCGGCGCGATCATCATGCTGCTCTCGGCCTTTATCTATGCCGGCCATATCATTGTGGCGAAGCGCTTTGTCGAAGATGTCGACCCGCTGGCCCTGGGCGTTTGGCAGCTGGGCTTCGGCGGCTTATTCTCGGGTATCGCCGCATTCACCTTTGGCGGTTTCACGCTTCCCGGCACGCCGGGCGAGGTCGCGGTCGTCGTCGCACTCGCACTCATCTGCTCTGCCTATGGCTTTATCACCCAGACGCTCGTGCAGCCCCACGTGCCCGCCGAGACCACCGGCTTCGCTTTCTCACTCGAGCCGGTCTGCTCTGCCGTCTTCTCGTTCTTCCTGGTCGGCGAGGTCCTGAGCCCCATCGCCTTCTTTGGCGCCGCCCTCATCCTCACCGGCGTCATGGTGGCAACCGTCGAGCTTCCGCGCCTTCGCGCGCATGGACAGGCTCGTATGACAGGAGTGCCCGAGCGCGTCTCGTAATCCCCACTCCTTATGCAGCCGCGACATAAAGGCAACCGGTGCGCCTTTACAATAGATGCCAACAGAGCATCTGCCATAAAGGAGCCCCATGGACACCGCAACCCGCGACCGCAACATAGCAACTTGGTTGGGCGATGCGCCGCAGCCGGTACGTGACACTACGAACCAGCTGCTCGAGCGCATCGCCCTTTTGCGTGCCGAGCAGACTATCTACCCGGCACAAGACGACATCCTCAATGCCCTCGCCTACACGCCGGCCGACAAGGTCAAGGTTGTCATCTTGGGTCAAGATCCCTATCACGGACCCAACCAGGCCATGGGACTGTCCTTCTCGGTCCCCGCGACGCAAACCAAGTTGCCGCCGAGCCTGCGCAACATCTATAAGGAACTCAAAGCCGATCTGGGCTGCCCTATTCCCGCCACGGGAGATCTAACACCATGGGCACAACAGGGCGTCCTGCTCCTCAACACTACGCTCACCGTGCGCGAGCATGCCGCCAACTCGCACGCCAAACTGGGCTGGAGCACGCTCACCGACTATGTTATCGAACGCTGCTGCCAGCTGCCCCAGCCGGTAGTCTTTTTGGCATGGGGCCGCTTTGCCCAGCAGATGGTCGAAGGCAAGCTCGTCGCAACTGGCGCGGGCAAGGCAACCGACAAGTTCTGCCTGGCCACTACGCATCCCTCGCCGCTTTCGGCCAACCGTGCCACGGCAGAACTCCCTGCTTTTATGGGGTCGCGCCCCTTCTCCGCTGCCAATCGGCTACTCGAACAGCACGACTCGACCCCCGTCAACTGGACTTGCCTCGGCTAAAAATCGATACATCAAAAACGCGCCCGACGGCGATCTTGCCATCGGGCGCGTTTTGTTACTCGGGCCAGATAAACTGGGTGCGGCCGGCCTCGCCGCCATCGATCAGCAGGCTCTGCCCGGTCATAAACCGGTTGGTCACGCCCACAAAGTAGATCCACTCGGCAATCTCTTGGGCGGTGGCCCAACGCTTAAGCGGCGTGAGCTCCATAATCTGGTTCCACAGGTGCTCGTCTTCCATCACGCAACGGTTGAGCGGCGTGATAACGCCACCCGGGTCCACACTGTTGGCGATGGCCTGCGGCGCCAGGCGGTTTGCAAGGTTCTTGGTGTAGGCGATAACGCCGCCCTTGCTGGCAGCATAGGCGGGAAACTCCGATCCCGTATGTCCGCTCGCCGACCCCACATTGACCACGGATTTGATAGCCGGCGCTGGCTTGGCGGCAAGCCCCTTCCCCACAAAGGCGTAGCGCTCGGTCACGTTGATGGTGCCACACAGGTTGGCGGCGATGTCGTCAGCCGAATCCTGCGTGCCGGCAACGTTCACGATCACCTGAGGCTCAAGGTCGCCTGGAAACGAGTCTGGCTCGCGGACATCAACGATCAGATGGCGGTAGCGCTCGTGTTCGATCGTCGCCGGCAGCAGATCAAAGCCCACGACCTCGTGACCTTCGTCCAAAAAGCACCGCACGCACGCGGCTCCGATACCGCCCGATGCGCCCGTGATCAAAACCCGCATACTTGCTCCTTAGGCGGTTGCGTGGCGCTCGAGGTACTCGGAGCCCACATTCTCGCGCTCCCAGCCGCGCACGACCTTGTAGCCCACGGGGCTCAGGAAGACCTCGCACAGCAGCTCGGCAACAGCGCCGGTCAGCGAGCACATAAGGACCTGTACCCAGGTCCAACCAAAGAACGTGTGGCTTACCACAATGGCAAAGACCAGGTTGTCGATAAACTGGCCAACGCCCGTAGACACATAGGAGCGGAAGGCGAAGCTCGCAAAGTTATTCTTTTTGAGCATGCGGCCGAGCGACTGGTTGAGCGTGGAGTTAACCACGGCAGAAACGAGCATTGCCAGCGAAGAGCCCAGCACCACGTACCAGGTGCCGCCGATAGTGGCGTTAAGGGCGGTGTTGACCTCAATCATACCCGTGTCGTAGTAAGCGCCCCACATGCCGGGCGTGAGCGAGCATGCCCAAAAGCACAGGCTCACGGCAAGGTTGACCAGCAGCGCGAGGATAGAAATTTTGATGGATGCCTTGGCACCAAAGCGCTTGCAGATCATGTCCTGGCACAAAAACGAGACCCAGCTCACCACAAAGCCGCAATCGAGTGCCAGATAAGGCAGGCTGATAAGCTCTTTGTTGGCCAGCAGGTTCATCATGATGACGCTCACGAAAAACAGCGAAACCGTTGCCGCGGGAATGCTCCGCAACAGGACCTTGTAGTCCTCCATGACCTTCTTGATCATTATGTACTCCTTTGGTTTTAGGTTTAACGAGCAGGATATCGGACCCGAACTGCTCGGACGTCCCGGTCTTGAGACGACGGTGGGTATGATAGCCGCTCACACGGCATCAGGCAAGCAAACGGCGCGGCAGCCCCGCAGGGCCACCGTGCCGATGCGTTAAAACGCTACGTTGCCAAACTCCGACAGGATAAGGTCGGGGTTGTGGTCGGTTGCCCAATCCACGTTCCACGGGCTCGTGAACAGCAGCAACTTGCCGCCGCGCATGTCCTCGACGCGCAGCGTGTCGCGCGTGAGCGAAAGGCCCGGGATATCGATGGTATCGGGGTCGTTCTGAATCCAGCGGATGTCCGTATAGGGCAGCGGCTGGCGACGAACCTCAACACGGTACTCGGCCTTGAGGCGACGCTCGAGCACCTCAAACTGCAGCACGCCGACCACGCCCACGATGACGCTCTCCATACCGGCGCCCAGCTCGCGGAAGATCTGGATGGCGCCCTCCTGGGCAAGCTCCTCCATGCCTTTGACAAACTGCTTGCGCTTGAGCGTGTCGACCTGCGTAATGCGGGCGAACATCTCGGGGGCAAATGTCGGGATCTGCGGATACTGCACATGGCGCTTGCCAGAGCACACGGTGTCACCGATGCTAAAAATACCCGGATCGAACAGGCCCACGATATCGCCCGCGTACGCCTCGTCCACGATGGCGCGGTCATCGGCCATCATCGACGTGCCCGTGGCAAGCTTGAGCTTGCGGTTGCCCTGCACGTGGAAGGCGTCCATGCCGCGCTCGAACTTTCCCGAGCAAATACGCACAAAGGCGATGCGGTCACGGTGGTTCTTGTCCATGTTGGCTTGGATCTTAAATACAAAGCCGCTAAAGTCGTCGCGGCAGGGATCGACCGGCTCGCTGGTGAGCGTATCGGTATAGGCGCGCGGCGTCGGGGCCAGACGCAGGAACTCCTTGAGGAAGGGCTCCACGCCAAAGTTGGTGAGCGCCGAGCCAAAGAACGCCGGGCTCAGCTTGCCGCAGGCCACGGCATCCAAATCGAGCTCGTCGCCGGCACCATCGAGCAGCTCGATATCGTCCATCAGGTTCTTATGGTTCTCCTCGCCGATGAGCTCATCCATGGAAGGATCGCCCAGCTCGGCCTCGACCTCGGCGACCTTCTTGGTGGCGTTGGCGTGGCCGTCGCCCTCAAAGGCAATGACGCGACGGGTCTGACGATCGAACACGCCGCGGAAGTTGCGGCCGCTACCGATCGGCCAGTTCATGGGATACGTATTGATACCCAGGACGTTCTCGATCTCTTCCATGAGCTCAAACGGATCGCGAGCCTCGTGGTCGAGCTTGTTCACAAAGGTGAAGATGGGAATGTGACGCAGTGTGCAGACCTTAAAGAGCTTTTTGGTCTGGGCCTCGACGCCCTTGGCGCCGTCGATGACCATGACCGCGGCGTCAGCGGCCATAAGGGTACGGTAGGTATCCTCCGAGAAGTCCTGGTGGCCGGGGGTATCGAGGATGTTGACGCAGGAGCCGTTGTAGGTGAACTGCAGCACCGAGGAGGTAACGGAAATGCCGCGCTCCTTCTCGATGTCCATCCAGTCCGAAACGGCATGCTTGGCCGAGCTCTTGCCCTTGACCGAGCCGGCGGTCTGGATGCTGCCAGTATAGAGCAGCAGCTTCTCGGTAAGCGTGGTCTTACCGGCGTCCGGGTGGCTGATGATCGCGAATGTGCGGCGCGACGAGATTTCATCCGACAGGCTTGCCATGCGGATCCTTTCTTGCATTGAGTGCATTACGTCGTTGTAACCGCACTATTGTAGCCGCGAAATCCCGTTTTAGAGCGCCTATCAGGACAAATTCATCAGATGGGGCATGGGGTAGCAGTCGATGGCGGCACTCCGCAGCAGTTTGTCTCGATCTGTAACATCTAGACGGTTTTTGAACCTCTACCTGTTACAGATTTAGACAACCAGGTGGGCGTCCCAGAAAGATCTCGATCTGTAACATCTAGCCACTCAAAACGGGTCCATCTGTTACAGATTGAGATATAAGGGTAGACGGGTGGCCAATGTCTCGATCTATAACATCTACCAGCCAAAATCTTCTCCAGTTGTTACAGATTTAGACAAACAGGTGGGGCCCGCCAGCAAAATCTCAATCTGTAACAGGTAGCCGTCCAAATCGGTTCCAGATGTTACAGATTGAGATGGATGAACGAACGGACAATCCCCATTTGCCTCTTGCGTAACTGTGCATAGTGTATATATACTGTGCTTACCGGTTATATACACGTGTAGCCCAACAGCTAAGGAGCCGCTGTGGACATCATCCTATCCAATTCGAGCGACAAGCCCATCTACGAGCAAATAGCCTCGCAGGTCAAAGCTCAGATCCTTTCGGGCACACTCGCTGCGGGAGCCAAACTCCCCAGCATCCGCGCACTCGCGAGCGATCTTGGCGTGAGTGTCATCACCACCAAGCGCGCCTACGCCGACCTAGAGCAACTCGGGTTTATCTGCACCGTGCAGGGCAAGGGCTGCTTTGTCGCCGGGGGCAACCAGGAACTCTTGCGCGAAAACCAGCTCTGCCATATCGAAGAGCTACTTGCGAAAGCGGCGAGCCAAGCCGAAACCCTGGGCCTCACGCGCGACAAGCTGCACGAGATGCTCGACCTGGTAGCCCCCGAAACTATGCAGTAGCCATCTGCAAGAAAGGCTATGCCATGCAAAACCTTTTAGAACTCAAAGGTATCTCACGCCGTGTGAGCGACCGCTTTTCGCTGCGCGACGTCACGCTTGCCGTGGAACCCGGCCAGATTGTTGGCTTTGTGGGCGCAAACGGCGCCGGCAAAACCACGACGATTCGAGCCGCGCTCGGGCTTATAAAGCTCGATGCCGGCGAGGTGCACCTGTTTGGGCAGCGCTGTGGCGCCGACGCGCCCGATGAAACGCAGCGTTGCCTGCGCACTCGTGTCGGCCTCGTGCTGGACACATGCCCCTTCCCTTCCACACTCAAGGTGACCGAAGTTGAGGCACTCGTAAGCCCGGCATACCCCACCTGGAGCCACGACACCTTCTCCAGCCTCATCGACCGATTTGGCCTCGATCCCAAGGCAAAGGTCAAGGACCTCTCCCGCGGCATGGGCATGAAGCTGCAGCTTGCCTGCGCGCTCAGCCACAAGGCCAAACTGCTCGTTTTGGACGAAGCCACCGCGGGCCTCGATCCCATGGCACGCGAGGAGCTGCTTGATGAGCTGCTTGCCTTTGTCGCCGACGGCCAGCACAGCGTGCTGCTCTCGAGCCACATTACATCCGACCTCGATCGCGCCGCTGATCGCGTCATCTGCATCGATAATGGCTCGATTATTTTTGACCTGCCGCGCGAGGATATTACCGACCGCGCTGGCATCGCCCACTGTACCCAAGCACAGGCCGCCGAGCTTATGGCTTGCGTCGAAGGCGCCCGTGCCGCCCGCCATGCCTACAGCGTGGACGTGCTCGTGCCCAACCGTCGCGATACGCTCGAGGCCTTCCCCGAGATTCCCTGCGATCGGGCAACCATTGATGACTATCTTCGCCTCATGCTGAAAGGAGCTTCGAAATGAAACGCGCCTTTATGTCCGAGCTCGCCATCGTTCGCACGCTTATCCCAAGCATCGCGGGCGTCAGCCTGTTCATCTTCGTTGTGTTGACCCTTGCCAACGCGTCGGATGGCGATTCCGGCATGAGCGCCGGCGCCTGCGCGGTCAGCGCCATGTCGCCCATCATGGTCATGAGCTCGCTGGCCGGCTTCGACAATCAAAATGGCTGGGAGCGTTATCGGGCAACGCTGCCCTTCTCGCGCAAAGACATTATTTGCGCACGCTACCTGAGCGTTATTGTCTTCTCGGCTGTCATGACGTGCGCCGCCGCGCTTCTGAGCATCGTCTCCATCCCGCTATTCAACAGCGTGGGCATCCCCTCGACGGGACAGACGGTCTTTGAGATCGCTATAGCCTCGGCAGCATCGATGCTCATCTCCCTCATGATGGTGTTTTTGGCACAGCCGCTGTTCTTCCGATTTGGACACATGGAGGCGCTGCGCCTATCCGTCGGCCTGCTTGCCCTGCTCTGGTGCCTTGCCATTGCCACGTTGAGCTCCTCCAACCCCATCAGCAACTGGCTCATGTCGATTGCCGGGGCAAATCCCGATCCCGCCGTCCTTGGCTGTCTGTGCGCAGGCATCGCCACACTTGCCCTCGCGCTATGTGCAATCAGCTACACCGTCAGCACCAAGGTTTATCGAGCACGCGATCTGTAATCGACGGCTAAAAAAGCTTAGGTGGTACCCCGCTTATTTTTTCAATGAAACGAGGCGGCATAGCGTCACCACCGCCCTTCACGGCAGGCCGTCTAGTTCTTGGCAACCAAAAAGACACCGTCAGCATATCGAAGGTGAATACTTTTCCGAGAAGTGAACGAGTAAAAACAGTGCCCTGTAGCATCGACATTTTTAAGGACTCAATTCCTGCGGTTTTTGTCTAAGAATCCTGCAGTTTTGTTCGAAAAAAGTGTGCATGTTCCAGGGGTCCAGATTTACTCGTTCACTTCGCGGAAAACCATTCACCTTCGATTCGAGCCTTAACCAAATGCCCTCTCGAACTATGGCCCCTGTCTCACCACAGCGATATCAAAGCTTCATGGCGGGACGGTATCATCGGACGAGCGCCGTAAATCTGGCGCGGTCGTTCTTTGGGGAGGCATTTCACCCGTGTCGTGGGTCGCAGCAGCATTTGTGTCGGCTTTCTTTGCCGGCGTCACATCTGTCCTGGCCAAATGCGGCATCAAGCAGACCGACTCCGATGTCGCGACGGCCATTCGCACCTGCGTGGTGCTCGTTTTCGCCTGGGCAATGGCGGGCATTTCTGGATCCATTGGAACCATCGGCAGCATCGAACCCAGATCTTGGCTCTTTCTCGTCCTCTCGGGACTCGCTACCGGTGCTTCGTGGATCTGTTACTTTAAGGCGTTGGGCATCGGAGACGTCAATAAGGTCGTACCGGTCGACAAGATGAGCACCGTACTCGCCGCACTGATCGCCATCGTACTTTTTGGCGAGACGAGCAACCTTGCGGTTAAGCTCGTGGGAACCGCTGTCATCACCCTCGGCACGTTTTTAATGATCGAGAAGAAGCAGTCTGCCGGACCCGAGCAGCAGCAAGACCGGACCTGGCTCGCTTACGCCCTCGGCGCCGCCGTGTTCGCGGCGCTCACGTCCATCCTTGCCAAGGCTGGCATCGAAGGCGTCGAATCCAGCCTGGCCACGGCAATCCGCACCTGCGTGGTACTGGTTATGGCATGGGCGATCGTGGCAGCCAAGGGAAAACTGGATCAGGTCGCGCACGCTGACCGGCGCGAACTCACATTTCTCGCAACATCGGGCATCGCGACCGGAGCATCGTGGCTGCTCTATTACTACGCCATCGCCACAGGCCAGGTGAGCGTCGTGGTGCAGATCGACAAACTATCGATTGTCGTATCGGTACTATTTGCGCGCCTGGCATTCAACGAAAAACTCTCACGACGCAACGCCATCGGTCTCGCCCTCATCGTCCTGGGCACCGCCGCGCTCGCGGTTTGGAAATAGCGCCGATTCCGAGCGAGATCTAGGCGCTCGCAAATCCATGACACAGCGCCACACCGGGCCTAGGGTGCTTGTATCGACCGTACGCTGTCGTGCTACTTGCGCAGCGGCTTGGGCAGCGGAATGCCGGCGGCGATAACGGCGGCGATGATCATGCAGACGATACCCTTGAGTGGGAAGCACATGAGCAGCAGGCCCACGACCATGACGGGCTGGCGCATGACCGCACCCATCGTCGATGCCGTGCAGACGGCGACGCAAAAGACCGGATCTGCGCCGGTGAGGATGGCCAGGCCATAGCCCAGGCTTACGCCCGAGAAGATAACCGGGAAGAAGTGACCGCCGCGCCAACCAAGGTTGATGAGGGCGGGGGTCAGCATGGCCTTGACAAGACCGGTCGCGATAAGCACGCCGGCGGGAATGGTCAGATAGGTTTCCATGAGCACGTCGGCCTGGGTCTCGCCGGCAAACATGGTATAGGGCAGGACCGTGCCACAGATGGCGAGCGCCAGACCGGCTAGCATGGCCTTGACGACAGGACGCTCCCCTATTGCATGGGACAGTGCCTCGCTTGCATGCTCAGAGACAAAGTACAGCCAGCCGCAGATTGTTCCGATCAACGACAGAGGGACGAGCCAGGTAAGCTCCAGGTTGCCCACCTCGGCGGACTCGAACCTGGGCATGCCCATGCCGCCGCCCACAAGCTGGCCAAGCAGCAGGTAGGTGCCCAGACCGCCGGCAATCGCAATGCCGTAGACCACCGTCTTTTGCGCCTTGGGCAGCTTGATCGTGATCTCGTCGGACGCAGAGCCCTCGTCGCCGTCGGCGCTACCGGCGAGCGGTGCCACAAAGCCAAAGACGGGCGCGGTAAAGAGCGCCGTCAGCGCGGCCTGGGTGCCCAACAGCGTGAGCTCCCTAAACTCGGCGCCAAAGCGGCGCATGCGGTCGCCAACCCAGCTGCACAGACCCGCGATAACGCCGGTCAGGCCGGCCTCCGGTCCAATACTTCCGCCAAACAGCAGCGGCAGCAATGCCGCGAGCGAAAGCTTGCCCAGATTGTCGTACGGGTAGCGACCGTCTTGCTTAACCTTAGCCATCACCTGGTTGAGGTCATCGGTCTTGGTGCCTGTCATCTTTTCGTACAGACCGATTAACAGGCCGCCCAGCAGGCAGACGAAAAACGGGTACGGCAAAAAGCCAAACGGGCCGCTGGCAAGCTCGGGCGAAGAGACGCCCAGCGCGTGCGGAATCTCGGTCCATAGATAGTCGATACCGTGCTCCATCGCAAAAAAGAACAGCCAGACCGCGGCACCTGCGAACGCACCGGTCACGGCAACGCTAGCTAAAAACAGCGCGCGGTTTGTGGGTTTGGCAAGGTTGTCCATCGGGACCTCCCGCGGTCAAAGTCGACATAGATACGTTTTATTGTAGAGCGAGCGTTGCCCGAACGAGCCAACCATCCACGCCGCGAACGGCACCATTGGGAGCCATAGTGGGGCAGGCTCAAGACTTATCCGTTGACAATCGAGGCAATCTCGCGCAAATCGTCGGCAAAGTAGATGCCGTGCTGACGCCTTGGGCTCGAAAGCCCTTTATCAATCATGTGCCCGAGCAGCGCCTTGAGGTCGTTGTAGTAACCGTCCAGGTTATACAGGATGCACGGAGCACTCAGGTGCCCCAACGACACCGCGGACATGACCTCGGCAATCTCCTCGAGCGTGCCCGTCCCACCGGGAAAGGCAATGAACGCATCGCCGAGCTCAATCATCTTGGCCTTGCGCTCCGCCATATCGCTCGTCACGATAAGGTCGTCGATACCGTCATGTTGAAACTCGGCCTCGATAAAAAAGCTCGGCTCCACGCCCGTCACATGACCACCAGCATCAAGTACGCTATCGGCGAGCGCACCCATCAGGCCCGATTTGGACCCGCCGTATACCAGCGCGTGCCCGTTGGCGCCAATCCAGTTGCCCAGCTCCTGCACCGCGGGCAGAAACGCCGGGTCATTGCCAGTGTTGGCACCCAGGTACACGGTGATGTTCATATTTGCCCCCCTGTTGTGGCGCGCGACGTTCGTCTTAGCGCTGGCGTCGACGATACTCGCGCACGCGACGCGAAAGATCGGCAAGCTCGTCGCGATCGAGCTCTTCCAAATGCTCCAGATCATCCATAAAGCGCGCCATGGTGTCCTTTTGGCGCATCTTGATAAGCGTATTGCAGTAGTTCACCGCCACGCCCGTGAGCATGGCGATGTAGAAGATGCTGATGACGCTCAGAATGACGGTAATGGCGCGGGCAACCGGTGTCTCGGCCGGAATGTCACCAAAGCCGATGGTCGAGACCGTCTCAAAGCTAAACCACAGGCCATCGCCAAAGGTGAGGGTCGTGGGCTCGGACAGCCAGACAGCCGTCGAGCACAGCAGGTAGAAGACGAGGAACAGCTCCGTAATGCGCACGAAGCCCGCCTGGCGTAACACATCAGCAAGCGTCTTGAGCTTTTTCATCGCGACCCCTTTTCCCAGATGCCCAATCACGTTCGCTCGGTATTGTCCCACGCCTCCCCCGCAAACGAAACTAGTCATTGGGGACGTTCTTAAATGACTAGTCAAACAAGAACGTCCCCAATGACTAGTCGTTTAAGAACGTCCCCAATGACTGCCGGGTGGGAGCGTTTAGCGGTGCAGCTGCCGACTGGGCAGGTTGAGCTGGTATCCTTATGCGGTAATGTCTCGATTCGTTAGGATTGCATGTGAGAGCTGCCACTGTCCTTCGTTCAGTTATATATCGCACCCTGGCCATTGTGCTTGCCGCGCTTGCCGTGCTGAGTTCTATCGCGCCTGTCCAGGCTTTTGCCGATGACTCTAGTCAGCCAGTCAAGACGGTCCGCGTTGGTTGGCTCGTCAACAACGAGGGCTTCCAGGACGGCACCCCCGGCGAGCGTCTCTCGGGATGGGGTTACGAGTACCTCCAGACCCTGTCGTACTACACGCCCGGCTGGCGGTACGAATACGTCTCCGGCACCTTCACCGAGCTTATGGACATGCTCGAGGCGGGCGAAATCGACCTCATGCCCAACATCTCCTACTCCGAGGAACGCGCCCAAAAGCTGCTCTTTTCCTCGAACCCCGAGGGCACCGAGCGCTACTACATCTACGCCAAGCCCGATCGCGACGACCTGACCAAGGGTGACCCCCAAGCGCTCCAAGGCCTTACCATCGGCTACAACCCCGACGTTATGCAAACCTTCGTTGGCCAGCAGTGGCTCGCCAACGAAGGCATTACCTGCACATACAGGGAGTATGACGGGGGATCCATGCTCTTTGACGCACTCGCAAACGACGAAGTCGATGCCGTCATCATGAACGACACCCTTTCGTCGCCCGATGCCTCCCCCATGTTCTACGTTGGCTCGAGTGATTACTATTTTGCCGTCCCCAAAAGCCGCCCCGACCTGATGGACGACATCAATGCCGCCATGTCGGCAATCGCCCGCGTCAACCCACGCTATATCGACGAAGTCAAATCTAACTACTCGGCCCAAAACAGCGGTTCATCATCGCTCAACGGCCCCGAACGTTCCTGGCTCAAAGCAAATGACAACACCATCACGCTTGGCTACATTACGGGCAAACTCCCCTACTGCAACGAAGACGAAGACGGCAAAATGGAAGGCTCGCTCGCATCGCTTGCGACGACGTTGCACGATAAATTTGGCATTACGGTCAAAACCGTCGCCTTTGATAGCTACAAGATGATGTCAAAGGCCCTGTCAAAGGGAAGCATCGACGCTGCGCTGCCGGTATACCGAGATTACTGGTTTGCCGAGCAATCTGGCGTTGTGCAGTCGGTATCGTTGGGAACCGTGTCCCTCACCGCCATCCACACCGGCGGCAACCTGAACAAAGACCTTCAGAACATCGCCTGCACCAAATCATCGTTTATCAACCAAAATGTACTTGAAAGTCTGTTCCCCACAGCGACCGTGACCGAATACCAATCCGCCGATGAAGCGTTCGACGCCCTCAGGAAGGGAACGGCACACTGCATCGTCGCTCCCAGTTCACGTGTAAAAACCATCGGCGACCGTTATGATCTCGAAGGCTACGAGACGACCGAGCTCCCTGACACCTGTGAGCTCTCGTGCTGGATTTCGCGCGGAAAACCCGAGCTGCTGGGAATCATCAACAAGGGCATCATCAATGCCGGAGAATCGCTCTCCGCAAGCAATTACTCCTCCACGTCGTACACGGCCCAGGAATCCAACACGCTTCAATTCCTTTATCGCAACCGTGCCGCCGTTGCAGCTGCCCTCATCGGTATGTTGTCGGTCGGCATCGTCCTGCTCATCTGGGCACTCGTGCGCGCTCGAACCGAGCGCAAAAAAGCCGATGCCGCCAACGCCGCTAAGACGGCATTCCTCACGCGCATGAGCCACGACATCCGTACACCGCTTAACGGTATCCTGGGCCTTATCGAGATCGAGGAATTGAAAGAAGGCGATATCCAGGTCGCCCGCGAAAGCCGTGCCAAGGCGCGCGTTGCCGCCAATCACCTGCTCTCGCTGATCAACGACATCCTCGAGATGGGCAAAATCGAAGACCGCAAGCTAACACTGGAGCATACGCCTTTTAACCTCAAAGAGCTCTGTGACGATACACTGGTGCTGTGCAAGCTCCGCGCGTCCAGTAACGGCATCACAATGCAGGACAATAGTCTGCCGTACGCCACGGGGCCATACATGATCGGCAGTCCCACCCATATCCGACAGATCATGATCAACCTGTTAGACAACAGCATTAAGTACAACAAGCACGGCGGTTCCGTCACCTTTAGCTCAAAGACCAAGCCACTCGATAACGGGCGCGCGCTCTTTTGCTTTAGCGTTTCGGATACCGGCATTGGTATGACTCCCAAGTTTTTAAAGCATATCTATGAGCCGTTTGCCCAAGAAGGTGACGATGCGCGCAGCAAGTTCCAAGGAACCGGCATGGGCATGCCAATCGTCAAGTCGCTTATTGAACTGATGGGCGGCACGATTGAGATTTCGAGTGAGGTTGGCGTGGGGAGTACGTTCAACGTCCAGATTCCGCTCGATATCGACAAAGACCCTCAGGCAAGAGAACGCGCGGACGAGCAAGCAGACAGCTGCTCGCTTGCCGGCATGAACGTTCTTTTGGCAGAAGATAACGAGCTCAATGCCGAGATTGCCCAGGCGCTGCTCGAAAGCGAAGGCATTGTCGTAACTCGCGCCGCCGATGGCAACGAAGCGGTCGACCTATACGTTGGCCGTCCCGCCGGCAGCTTCGATGCCATTCTGATGGACATTATGATGCCGGACATGGACGGCTATGAGGCAACCCGCGCGATTCGCCTGAGCGAGAAGGTCGATGCAGCCGACATCCCCATCATCGCGCTCACCGCCAATGCCTTTGCCGAGGACGCCAAGGCGGCACACGACGCCGGCATGAACGCCCATCTGTCCAAACCGCTCGACTTTAACAAGCTCAAAAACATACTCGCCCGCATCAAGAAAAACGGATCCGTTTCGCTATAGTTTGTGCCCAACCACCACGCACGACCAGAAAGGAAGCCAACGATGTTTAGGCCCTTACGTCGAAAGAAACGCGCCATCACTGACGAGGAAGCGCGCGAACTGCTCGCCACCTGCAAGCGCGGCGTCTTTGCCGTCAACGGCGACGATGGCTACCCGTACGCCATTCCCGTCAACTACTTCTTCGACGCCGAGCACGACAAGATTTATTTCCATGGCGCCAAGGCCGGCCACAAGGTCGACGCACTCAAGCGCGATGACAAGGTCTGCTTTACCGTTTACGGCAACGAGTGGTACAAAGACGGTGACTGGGCTCCCTACGTTATGAGTACCGTGGTCTTTGGCCGCTGTCGCCTGGCGAATGACACCCCCGCGTTTATCGAGGACAAAGTCCGCCAGCTCGCCCTTAAGTACTACCCTTCTGCCGAGGAGGTCGAAGAGGAGATCGCCAAAGACATCAAGGGCGTCCAGCTCTACGAGATTACGATTGAGCATCTCTGCGGTAAGCAGATTCAGGAAAAGTAAGCCCCTCAGCAGGTCTCGCAAATAGCAATATGGCCCGGTTCCAACCCACCTTGGAACCGGGCCATATGCTTATGAAGCGTCGGCGGCGATGTGCGCTAGCGCCTCGACGAGCTCTTGCGAGCTCACAGGCTTGCTCAGGTGCGCGTTCATGCCCGCCTCGCGCGAAAGCCTGCGGTCGTCGGCAAAGGCGTTGGCGCTCACGGCGATAATCGGTGTGGCCGCGGCATCCTCGCGATCGAGCGCTCGAATCTGACGCGTGGCCTCAAGGCCATCGATGCCCGGCATCATGATGTCCATCAACACCACGTCGTACTCGTGCGGTGCGCTCGCGGCAAACGCCTCAACGGCAGACTCGCCATCCTTAGCATGCGTCACGACGGCACCGGCACGGCTGAGCGTAAACTGCGCGATCTCGGCATTCAAATCGTTATCCTCTACGAGCAAAACGCGCAAGCCCTGGAGCGCATCGTCATCGCCCGCATCCGCGCGAACTGCCTGAGGAATCTCGGAGCGCTTGCATTTCTCGAACGGCAGACGGATGGTAAACGTCGTCCCCTGCCCCAAGACGCTCGTAAAGCTCATGGTTCCGCCCATAAGCTCGACCAACTGTTTTGCGATAGGCGCGCCCAGGCCAGTTCCCGATGAAGCGCCTTCCACCTGTTGCTCCTCGCGGCAAAACGGCTCGTAGAGGTGCTGTTGGAACTCCTCGCTCATGCCAATACCGTTATCGGCGATCGTGTATTCATAGACGGGGACGCCATCCGCTGGCTCCACCTCGCGGCACACCAGGCGAACATAGCCGCCCTGGCGGTTGTACTTGACGGCATTGCCGGCAATATTGAGCAACAAGCGCTTGAGGTGCGTCACGCTCACCCGCGCATAGGGATGATTAAGCGTCTGTTGGTCGCAGATAATTGTCACCAGACGCTCCTCGGCCTGGCGCTCCAGAATATCGCGCACTTCACAGTTGAGGGCCACCAAATTTATGGGCACGAGGTTCAGGTCGACCTGCCCGCTCTCCAGGCGACTCATATCGAGTGCCTCGTTGGCAAGGTCGAGCAGCAGTCCCGATGCCGTCCAAATCTTTGAGCGGCACTCAGTCTGCTTTTGCAGATCGTCCGCATTGGCATCGCCGACCTCAACCATACCGCGAATGCCGTTGATGGGCGTGCGCAGATCGTGGCTCATGCGACGCAGGAACTCCGTCTTTGCCGAGTTGGCAGACGAGGCCTCGCGCGCCGCCTTTGCCAGCTTGTCGCCATAGTCGCGCTCCTGCTGCAGCAAGTCCGTCAAACGTCGACGATCAGCGCGGCGGCGCACCATCACAACAGTAGCTATAACACCGCTGTAGAGTGCCAGCACGCCGGCAGCAACAGCCGCGACAACCTCAAAGTAGCGCCGCGCCGAGGCATAGGTGTACACATAGAATTTGTGCGCTTTACCAAATGTGCCCAAATACCACTCGCCGTCGGCGTTAACCAATCTGACCTTACCAGCCAGGCATCGATCCTTAATACCGTTGACAATGAAGACATCCGTCGCAGGCAGATCGAACACGCCCAATACGGTGGGCTCAACGACATTGGTCGCAACGACCTTGCCGTCGCTTTCAATCACGATATTGCCGCTATCGATGGTTTCATAGCCATCAAGCAAGCTCTGCAGTTTGAGTGTATTGCTTGCAACCGCCTTCGCGCTCTGATGCCTTACCGCGATAACGATGCCCTCGTCATCACGCCGGGTCACGCAACCAATGTCTGCAACCGAATCATCCGAAAGCGTGATGCGGGCGGTATAGGACTTAAGCGGATGGGTTGCCACCTCCAGCACGGGCGTTTCTTTGAGATACGTAGCGAGCGACTCGTAGCCCACATCGCCCGTCGAGGACTCGGACACCAAATTGCCCGATGCGTCCGTCACGATCAGCGCGCTCACATTGAACTGGTCGGCGTATTGCTCCAGCATGGCGTTATCCACCGAACCGTCGCGCTCCATATCGCGAGCAGTCTCTCCGGCGATCTCCATAACGCGAATCAGGTTTTTGGTCGTATAGGCGCTGTTGAACGCATCGTAGGAAAGGCTCTGCGTCGCCACGTAATCGACAACGTCGGCAAAGCGCTGCTCGGCTTGGGCCGTCGTGTAGCCGTAGCTCATCATGCCGGCAACAACCGAGAGCGCTATCCCCAGCAGAGCGACAAGGAGCCATGCCCCTGCCGAACGATTGTCCCGCTCCTGAGCGGCGTGGTCGGGCGCATCGATCATGACAGGCCCTCCATATTCAAAAATGGCGAAGGGTCATCAAAGTACTTTGATACCAGGCGTTCCATGGTGCCATCGGCAAGCATTTCTTGGTAGGCATGGGTGAGCTTAACGTCGATGCCGCGCGCATCGTTGAGATCGAAAGCGGTGCCCAAACCAACCTCCAGCAGCGGCTCATCCAAAATGCGATACGTCACACCATAGTCTTTTTCGTAGGTAAGCAGCGAAGACTCGTGCGCAGCGATGGCGTCGACCAGGCCCTCGACAAGCGCCGGGTTCAGGCATGAACGGTCCGAAAAGCAATAGAGTTCCTTGATCTGCGGAACGTTTTCATTTGTGCGATTGAGCAAAATGCCCTCGGGCTTGGTGGTGGACTGAACCGCCACGATCTTATCCTCAAGATCGGCAAGCGTGTAGATATCGCTCTCGGGATCGACCGCAACCACCTGACGGCTCGCAAGGTACGGGCCAGCCCAACGATACTCGTTTTCGCGACCCGTCATGCTAAAGCTGCCCATGACACAATCGAGCTCGCCACTCGCCAGCAGCTCTTTCTTCTTTTCCCAATCAATCAGCTGGTATTTTGGCTTGTAACCAATGCGGGCCAAAGCCTCGGTCAATATCTCGACGTCCAGGCCAACGATATCACCGTACTCGTCGGCATACACAAACGGTGGATAGAGGTCGCTGCCGACGTTGAGCGTCTTAAGGTCGTCGTCTTTGACTTGCGAGGCGTCCAGTTCTTCTAATGCAGACGTCGAGGCTCCGTCATTCGACCCGGAACAGCCAGCTATCGCTACGACAAAAGCACTCGCCACTGCAAGCGCAACAAACAACGATATGGCAACCGAGCGGCGAGGTCTTTTCATCGAGCTCCAGACGATCCTGCTTACAGACTGAAATGGTTAAAAATAATAGCAAATGAAACCACTCGAGCGCCCAATGGTTACAGACGCTTTACCCTGCGGGGCCTTCTAGCCGACTTGGCAGAAGGCCCCGCATGCAGCGCACACTTACCGTGCATTAAAAACGTAGCGGTCCAGGCGGTCGCACGCTTCCCTCACGCGCGAAAGCGGCAGCGCCAGATTCACGCGAATGTGGCAGGGCCCGTGGAACGGACGGCCATCCTGATACCCCACGCCCACGCACGCCCCCTCGTCAAGCAGCCACTGAATATCGCGGCCATGTTCGCGGCACCACTCGGTGCAGTCCAGAAACACCATGTACGTGCCCTGCGGACGCGAATAGGACACGCCCTCAAAATGCTCGTCCACGTAATCGCAGAAGTACTCGATATTGCCGGCAAGCACCTGGTTGAGCTCGTCCACCCACTCGTAGCCTTGCGGCTGATAGGCACCGATAAGCGCATGCATGGAGAGGACGTTCATCTCGTTGTAGTGGGTCTTGTTGGACACGGCGCACACGCGGTCGCGCAGCGTCTCGTTGTAGATAATGTGGTAGCTGCCGACCAGACCCGCCAGGTTAAACGTCTTACTAGGCGCGTAGAGGGCAACCGTGCGCATGCGGGCATCCTCGCTCACCGACTGCGTCGGGATATGCTTGTGACCCGGCAGGATGATATCGGACCAAATCTCGTCCGATATCACCACGCAATCGTGCTGGCGATAGATGTCCATGGCACGTTCGATCTCGTCGCGCTCCCATACGCGGCCGCAGGGATTGTGCGGCGAGCAGAACACCGCGGCATGGATGTGGTTTTGGGCGAGCTTGCGCTCCATGTCCTCAGAGTCCATACGCCACACGCCTTGATCGTCGAGCTTAAGCGGGCTGTGGACAATGCGATAGCCCGCGGCTTCGATAGACTTGGTAAAACCAATGTAGGTGGGGCTATGGACCAGTACCGCATCGCCCGGCTGGACATACGCGCGCAGCGTCGACACGACACCACCCAGCACGCCGTTTTCGTAGCCGATATGTTCCGGCGCCAGGCCCTCGACGCCATTGCGGCGACCCTGCCATTCGATGATGCGGTCGAAGTACTCGGGGCGCGGATTGAAATAGCCAAACATGGGGTGCTGGGCGCGCTGAATGATGTACTCCTGGACCGTGGGCACCGTGGCAAAATTCATGTCGGCCACCCACATGGGAATGCGGTCGAAGCCCTCGTCGGGTGCGTTCGGAGCCATACCGGGGATCTCACCCCAGGAGTCAGCGGCGATGGCGTCCATGCCGTGGCGGTCGATGATTGAAGTGAAGTCGTATTTCATGCTGAGCTCCCGTGCAAAGCGGATTGTTTTGGCAGGCGTTATTGTCCACCAGCATGGGCGGTTTTGGCATGGGGTTTGGCGCTTAATTTGACGGGTGCGGACGAATGGCTGGTTAGTCTCGCGCGTCGTTGACGGCGGTTACGGTTAGCTGGGTTTCGTCGACCGTAAACGATATGTCGAGCCCGGCGTAAGCCAAGTGGTAAATGCGGTTTGGCTCGTGCTTGCTGCCCGCACGGCGCGGGTCTTGGCGTAGGACCTCGACCAGGCCGGGGAGCTTTGTGGGCGGGACCATATCCTGCAGCGTCTGCGGGAACTCGATGTCGAGCTCTTGCCACGGAGCATCCTCAATCCAGCCGCCCGTTGCATCCGGTTGGCAGTCCGCAAACGGAATGTAGGGCTTAATGTCGTAGATGGGCGTGCCGTCGCGCAGGTCGGCCCCCAGCACATGGATGATGGGGCCATCGTCGGTGAACTCGACACGATTGAGCTTGACGCAGGTGAGACCGATAGGATTGGGGCGAAACGGACTGCGTGTGGCAAATACGCCCACGCGCTCGGCTCCACCCAGGCGCGGCGGGCGTACGGTTTTCGACCACTTGGCATTGGTGCCGGACCTGTCCTGCGTCTTGGCATCGGCGGCAATATCCTTGGCCGTGCCGCCAGGCGTTCCGTTTTCGAAGCGCCAGAGCAGCCACAGGTGGGAGAAGGAGTCCAGGCCCTCAACCGCTGCGTTGGAGGCAAATTCCGGCTCAAAGACGATGCGTCCCTGCAGATGAGGCGCCAAAAAGCTGTTGCGCGGAATGCCGAACTTCTGCGGCAGGTCGGTATGTATGTGTGCGATAGGTTCCATGCCGGTCATTGTACGGCATGGAGGTGTGGGTCGTTGCGCGCAATTCTTCGCCGCGGTCCCCGTCGTGCAACCAACGGTTGCTTGGAAGGGCACTTGCTGCCGCGTATGCTTAAGCCATCAACCAGCAGAAAGGAGCCGCTATGGCCTTTGCAGAAAAGCTCATCGCCGTCCGTCGCGCCCATCACCTTACCCAGGAGCAGCTCGCCGCCAAGCTCTTCGTCACACGCCAAGCCGTCAGCCGTTGGGAGCGTGGCGAGGTCACACCGGGCATCGACATGATGAAGCTCATTGCCGCCGTGACCGGCGAGCCTCTGTCTCATCTGCTCGAAATGCCCGAGCACTATTGCCAGAGCTGCGGCATGATACTCACGCCCGACGACTGCGGCACCGATGCTCACGGCGCCACGACCGATCATTACTGCAAGTGGTGCTACGACCACGGCAAGTACACCTACGAGACCACGATGGAGGCGATGATCGAGGACTGCGCTCCGCGTCTGGCACAAAACACCGGCATGTCGCTCGACGAAGCCGTCTCGCTCATGGGCGCCGTGCTGCCGCAACTGGAGCGTTGGCGCTCCGTGCAGGAAAACGAGGAGCGCTACGGTGCCGAGGCACGGGCGCGCTATGGAGACGAGGCGATCGATGCAGCAAACGAAACGTTACTGGACATGGACCCCGAGACATGGAACGACATGAAAGAACTTGAACGCGCCATTCTGGGTCAGCTCTCGATTGCCATGGGCGACGGCGAACCGGATGGAAGCGAGGCTCGCAAGCTTGTCACGATGCACCGTCGCTGGATTGCTCTCAACTGGGGATTCGAGCCCCAAGACGAGGCGTACCTGGGCCTCGCCCACGGCTATCTTGCCGACCAGCGCTTTGTTGACTACTACGACAAGCCCTGCGGCACCGGAGCCACGGCGTTTCTGGTCCAGGCCATCGAGTCGTCGCTGGCCTGCGCATAGACCGCGGCGGCTTTGGGTATCTCAATCGAAACCGCAACCGATTGGAGACCTATGGCTACTAATCATGAGCTCGCGCTATTCGTTATGACCGGCTGCCCGTACTGCATAAAGGTCAAGCGCTTTCTGGCCGATAACGGCGTGACCATTCCCGAGCGCAATATCTCGACCGATACCGAAGCCGAGCAGACACTCATCGCCGTCGGCGGAAAACGCCAGGTTCCCTGCCTGTTCATCGACGGCAAACCACTCTACGAATCGAGCGACATCATCGCGTGGGCACAGGAGAACCTACTCTAGCGCGCAACCGACCACCCCAACCCATACGGTCAAACATGTACGTCAGCATCCAAAGTCGACATTTTTCGACATCTTTGGATGCTGGCGTACAGCTTTTTGTGGGCAGTCGTTGGGGACGTACTCATTGGGGACGCACTTAAATGAGTAGATAGGGATTCAGTTTCTCAAATATATAGAACATATGTTTGCTCTCTGTGTTATACTCATCCCAAGGCATGAGACTGGTCGAGAGCTCCTGCGGAGGTCCCCAATGACACGCTGGAGCGAGCTCGGTAAGTAAGATCGGTGGTTACCGCACTCGCCCATCTCAGACAGGCTGCGCTCCTGTTCGCCGTCGCCATCAAAGAACGGCGCTCACAACCAAACGTTTCCGTTATCCGTGAGTCACACAGGAGTGCATCGCTATGGCAAAAAAGATTCCAACCCTTTCACCCGACATTATTTCAAACACCTGCTCGGATATCAGCAGGATTGTCGAGGCCAAACACCTCGGCCAGAAAGGCACCGACCATGAGGCCTCTTCGGAAGGGGCTCTGCTCATCGGGCGCCGTCTCGAGCAAGAGATTGCCGGATACCCCATTTCCAATCTAAATGGCCTACTCTCGCCCATCGCTTGCCACCTCAAGCAGCACTTTAGCCCAAGCCTGGGCCCGACCTATCTCAAGCGTTGCATAAAGCTCGCACGAACTGTTCCGGAAGACATGAGTTTTCGACCGGAGCTTGATCTAGAACACTATCAGTCGCTCGCTCGCATCGCCGACAAAGATCTGCGCTTGGATCTGATGAACGTTGCCGCTGATAACCGTTGGAGCGCATCGCGCATCGATCGTCATGCCCGCTATCGAAGTCCGCAGGACGTTTTGGATGCTTGGGAGCGCCGTGCGCTTGAATCAAATCAAGAAGTACGGCGCTTCGCCCGCGCCTACACAGATGTCTGTGGAATCATTTCGCTCGATGAACTTATTGAGCTCTACAACTCCTGTGCCCCCAATCCAGTCTCGAGATTTGAGATAAATGAAACTATTTGGCAAATCAGGAACGAATCGGGGCAAATCGACAATCCCTGCGTCATATCCAGAGATGGAAAACTCTATCTCATAGCGCCTGAGCTCGATGACGCTGTCGATGAAGCCCCTTATTACTACGATGACTACGGATACTCCTATCGAAAATATGAACGACGCAGCGAATACACCGGTGAAATGCGCGCGTTGCGCGAACGGCGCGTTGGCATCAGAGTGACAGCCATCTTCGCCGGTCACGAACGTCTTCCAATCAAAAGGCTCAGCTATGACGAAGTCATCTGCGGGCATATAAAGTGCAGCCGATCTGTCGAACGACTCAAGCAGTACGTCCTGAGAGACCCTGAGATTAAGGCATCCGATCTCCATGCAAGAGAAGATGAGTTCGATTTCATCATGACAAAGCTTTTGCGTTCCGTTGGACTCAACGGTATGCCGACAGCACAGCAAATTACCGAAGACGCAGCTTTCTTATTGATTGTCGTACGGCCCGAGTTTTACGAACGCAAGAAAACAGCCGAAGTCTCCAAGCTCCTCTCGATAATCTATGAAGACGCTCCCCTCTGGGAGTTCAACGGGCGTTCACATACCGAGCTAAAAAGCGAAGGAGTAGTGGAGCCTCCGGCGTCGGCTTTACATCGAGAAGTCCAATCAAAACAAGCCGCTTAAGCCTATTAACTGCTTGCATTTTTGTCTACAAAACTGTATACAAAAAGAGAGGCCCTTATGGAGCTCATCGCAATCCACCCCCACGCCCTCAAACACGGGCTGACGGAGACGGATATCACCTGCGCCTGGAACTCCGCTTTTGCATGGTTCAGGCGTGATCTTGAAAACGGAGGTATCGATTACGTTCTCGTTGGACTTGATGGAAGAAGCCGTCTCATGGAGCTCATCGCTCGATATTGCCCCAATCGAGATGGCTACATCATTTACCACGCCCTTGTCCCTCCTACGCGCAAGGTGCTCAGGGAAATCGGGATCGATCGATAGGAGGCGCTATGGACGCTAAGCAACTCGAAAAGATGATGGGATTTGCCCCTGGAGAGTTGGAGAAAACCGCGGAAGCCTACGAAAAAGATGAGTGGCCGAAGGGTCGCACCATCAAGCTGGGAAGGCCGCCGATTTCTGACGAGCCAAGCGTTGTTTTATCCGCACGTGTGGGTGAATCGGTCCTTGAAGCCTTTGACGCAAAAGCAAAGCGCCATGGGCAAACACGCACGGAGCGACTCAGGGAGCTCATCACGCTTGATGCAATGATTGCCTAGTTACCCACCACACCCAAACATGTACACCAGCATCCAAAGTCGACATTTTTCGACATCTTTGGATGCTGCTGTACAGTTTTTTGCAGAGGTAGTCATTGGGGACGTTCTTAAATGACTAGTCGTTAAAGAACGTCCCCAATGACTAGCTAGCCGTGGAAGCGGGCTATGGGCGCAAGCGGCTGCTCGCGAAAGACGCGCTCGACGGCGGCGCGGTATTCGTCGACCTTTTTGGTCTTACGTACGAGCTTGTGAACGGTAGTGGGGTCGGTGAAGGCGCACTTGGCGTAGAACCACCACTCCTTCATACGAAAGACCGCGTTACCGCCAATCTCTTCTGCATAGGCAGCAAACAGCGTGTCATGGAAACGCCACAGCTCGGCTGTCGTGGCAGCAGGGCCGCCCTTAACCATGCGAGCCAGAGCGGGGTTCGCGAGCAGGCCGCGCCCCAGCATTACATGACGTGTGCCGGGATAGGCCTCCACCAGCGCATCCATGTCCTCAAGATCAAAAATATCGCCGTTGTATGCCACCGGAAACGGCGCACGTTCCAGCGTCTCACCATAAAACTCTTTGCGCGGCGAGCCCGCATAACGGTCCTTCTGCACGCGCGGATGCACGATCAGCTCTGCCAGCGGCATGCGGCAATACAAATCGAGCACGCGCTCGTATTCGTCGTCGCTCTCCAACCCCAACCTGGTCTTGACCGATACCGGCAGCGGAGAGCGCTCACACACGTCACTCAAGAACACCTCAAGCTCATCCAAGTTGCGCAAAAAGCCCGATCCTTTGCCCTTGGCAACAACCGTCCCCGAGGGGCAGCCAAGGTTGAGATTGACCTCGCGGTAGCCCATGTCGGCGAGCACCTGTGCCGCCCACACAAACTCGTCCGCATTCTTGGACATCAGCTGAGGCACTACGTTGAGCCCCTGGTTATTGGCAGGATCGATCTCCTTAAACGCCTTGCCGCCAAAGCGGTTTCCCACCCGCGGCGGCGGCAAAAACGGCGTGTAATAACAATCGAGCGCGCCAAAGCACTCCGCATGCACGCGACGGAACACATGCCCGGTAATCCCCTCCATGGGGGCCAACGATAGAATCATCAACATCTACTCTCAGATCAATGCGGCAAAGGGACTGCCCCTTTGTCACATGCATTATGCCTTGTCCTTGAGGCGACCCACAAGGCGGAGGCAGTTACTTGATGCCAACCAGCCCTCCAGCCGTCCCTGTGCAATGAAGGTGAACGGTGTCCACGAACAGCAAATGGGGCCGCTTCACAGCGGCTCCCTCGCTCGCCACTTTTCCTTAGATAACGGCTTCATGCTCTAAAAGATGGCGCCCACGATCAAGCGAGCACCAACAGCACGCTGTTGACCGCTATGTCTGAACAACAGACACCCTCCACTCATCTATACTCAAGAGCGTGTGCGCATCGCCCAAAAACGATGAGAGTCGAGGCCCCCATGCAGCAGCTCACCGAACAAGAAAAGAAACGCATCCAGCGGTACTGCACATACCCCAAAATCGCAGCGACCGCACTCGTCATGTCGTTCGTAGCATGCCTGTTGATGTTGCCGCTCCAAATGATCAACGATATCGCGTTCCACCAAAAGGAATCCCAACCCGCGGGCATATATACCGCTATCGCACTCACCGTAATCGAACTCGCCATCTTTTGCTATTGCGCTCTTGCGCCGCGCTTTGGAATGCAGGGCAAACAGTGGGAGGGACTGCAGAGCAGGCTCGCGGTAGCCCAGACCAACAAAGACCGCTCCGCGGAGGTCGCCGGTGTGCTTGCCACGCAAGCTGCCGGCCGCCTGCTCAAGAACAGCGATAACGATCTCGCACGCAACCTGGGCGGTGCCGCCGAGGTCGCCAGCACCGTGGGGGCAGTCGCCACGGCGACAGACGTGCTGGCCGAGACCTCGAGCAATGCCGAGGCCATGGCGGCTGCATACGGCGTTGCGATTCCGAGCGCCAAGAAACAGATTATCGCGCTCATCGCAGTGCCCGCCATTGTGCTGCTTGGTGTCTACATCCCGCAGTTTGTCCAGGGAAATAACGAGCTTCAGGCAAGAAAGGCTGCAGCCGCCGAGCAGCTCGCCATCGCGCAAGATGCCTTGGAGCCCGCGTGCGAACGCGTCGCGGCAGACGACCCATACGAGTCGTATCACGACTACGGCTACCGCATTATCGGCTATCTACGCGACAATGACCTCGGCGCTCAAGCGGCCTATGTCTACCTTTCTTTTGATGCAGACGGCATGCTCACGGACGTCGATTACACCAGTCAGATCGACCCCGAGGCAAGCCTCGCAGACAACCTCGCCCGCGCCGAGCAGGATATCGCGACGCTCTGCGCCCCGCTCAACGGGTTGGATATATCCGTTGCCACACCGGGCCTCCTCACGCCATGCAGCCTGTCGGATGAATTTAAACAGGCATTTTTAGCCGGCTCCCTATATGAAAAAATCAGCATCAAGACGGAGGGCGAATCTATCAAGTCGTACTACACCTTTGACACCGAGCCCAAGGAAGAGTTCGACGAATACACCCATCCGGAAATTAGGCTCATGCTCTCTGCAAAGGAGGACTAGCAGCTTACGCTCTAATTGACGCTCGCAAACGCCGTCTATATCTCGAGGTCTAATACTTTTCCGAGAAGTGAACGGCTGTATTTGGACCCCCGAAGCATCGGCATTTTCTGACACCAAAACCGCAGGATTTGGCTGGCAAAACCGCAGGAAATTGCATCTCAAAAGTGTCGATGCTTCGGGGGTCCATTTTGACTCGTTCACTTCTCGGAAAAGTATTAGACCCCGATTTCGCAAGGGTCTCAACGTGACAAAGGGACCGCCCCTTGTCACATTATTCGGAGCGCAGGGCCTCCACGGGATCCTTCCTGGACGCGCTGCGGGCGGGCAGCAGGCCGGCAACGACCGTCAGTAACACCGAAATTGCAATGAGCACCAGCGCATCCTGCACGGGCAGGCTCATCAAATTGGGCACCTGTTTGGCAGCAAGCGCCCAGGCATTAACCGGAAAGCTCACGGCCATCACAACGACAATGGCAAAGACGCCGGCGATGAGGCCCTCGATAAAGGTCTCGGCATTGAATACGTTGGCCACGTTGCGCTTCGACGCGCCGATCGCACGCAGGATGCCAATCTCCTTTTTGCGTTCCAGCACGCTGATGTAGGTGATGATGCCGATCATGATGGAGCTCACCACCAGGCTGATACTCACGAATGCGATGAGCACCAAGCTGATGGTGTTCACGATGTCGGTCACCGAGCCCATGATGATACCCATGTAGTCGGTGTACGAGATCGCCTGCTCATCGTGGCCGACGGCTTTGACCTGCTTGTTGTACGCGTCGATGTGATCGAGCACGCGCTCCTTGGCCTCAAAGTCGCGCGGGAAAATCTTGACTGAGATGGGGTCGGCCTCGTCCGCATAGCCCAACGTGGTCAGATTGTTGTCGTAGGTGAGCTTCGAAGCCTTGGCATAGCTCATCATGAGCGAGCTCAGGTCCTCGGCGTCCATGTTGAAGTGAATGGCATGAGCAAAGGCACTCGCATCCACGCGCATGGCGCTCGCCAGGCTAGCAAAACTCGATGACATCCGCGTCGCCATCTGGCCCATGAGCCCTGCCGCGCCTGCCTTGAGCTGAGCTGACACCGTTGCCGCAATCTGATCGCTGATCGACTTCATCACCTGATCCATAGCCTGCTGCAGATACGGAGCCAGCTGCTTTTGCACATAGTCGGTCATCGCCTGCTGCAGGCGCTCGGCCAGGGCATCGCCGCCGAGCGCTTTGAGCTGGGCCAGGATTTGCTGGGCTGCCGTATCACTCTCAAGATACGCCGAGAACGCGGCGGCAAGCTTTGACGCGTCTTTAAGATCTTCGGGTGACAGCGCCTTAAACTGATCAGACTGCAAAAAGCCCTCAAACAGCTGGTTGGCAAGCGTTCCCACCTGCTGCATTTGCTCGGGCGTGAGTTCCAGACCGTCAAAGACGCCCGAGAAATCTGGGGTTGGCGCTTTGGCCATGATGTCGCTGAAGTCGATGTCCCTACCAACGCCCGAAAGGTCAATATCCAGCCCGGACAAATCAAGACCCGACAGGTCCATACCGCCGGCAACACCCGAGAGCGCAGACGCATCGAACGAGAACGCGCTCTTCAGCGCCGCCTCGTCCACACTGAACATGCTGTCCAGATCCACGCCTTGCTTGGCCTCGCCCTGCAGTTCGTCGAAGGTTTTGCCCGTAAAGACATCCGTCTCGGGGTGGGCGAGTTGCTCCTGCACAATCTGCGAATCGGCGGCGCGCTCCATAAGCTGGCGAGTCAACGCATGCGTATAGGCAATGCCCGGAGACAACGCGCTCGCATTGGCCGTCTCGTTAGGTCGCACCACGCCCACAATGTGCACGTCGATGCCATCGGCAACTTTGGCGGCCATAAAGTCGGCGTCGCCAGACATGTCAGTCCACATGCCGGTCTCTTCGTTTTTGCGATACGCATCGGCCGGCGACAGCACCTTAAACGTCGTGGACAGCGCATCGTCGTAGGTAAAGTCGGTGCCGGTCTCGGGCGTTTCGACCCCACCGTCAGCCGTCATAGCGCTGTTTACCAGATCGTTGAGCTCATCGATATCCAGCGCACCGATGCTGTAGAGCGTATAGTCACCCACCGTGCCGCGGCTCGAAAGCACCATTACGGCTTCGTTAGCAGACGTAGGCCAATGACCGGCGACGACATCGTACTGGCTGTCGAGCAGGCTCTGGTCGTCAATCATCTCGTTAAAGACCGAGGTTCCCATGGATTCCATGCTCACCGTTGCCGCCGAGCTCGCGCCTCCGCTCATGGCTTCGGTCATGGCGTTGGGAACAAGCCGAATGGGTTTCTCGTCACCCTTACCCGCACGATAGACAACCGGCGATACACCGTAGCCGTACTGGATGGCATTGACCTCTTTATCGATGCCGTCGCCACCGGCATCGAGCCATGCCTTAAAGCTCGTCATGTCGTTGGACTTAACGCTTGCAAACATGTCCTTTACGGCCGTAACCACGGGGATCTTATCGGTTCCCTTAGCTTTGCCACCAGTACCGTCGGATAAATCCTCGCCGTTGGACGCCTCATCATCCGTGGCCCCCTGTCCGCCCATCATGGATGACAGGTCGTAGTCCTGCTTGGAAATGGTGAGCGGGTAGCTCGAGAGCGTATCCTCCTCGACCTTTTTGATGTAGCCGTTTACGCCATTGGACAGCGCCAGAATCGCCGCGATACCGATAATGCCAATCGAGCCCGCAAAGGCAGTCATGGCCGTACGGCCTTTTTTGGTCATAAGGTTTCGGGCAGAAAGCCCCAGCGCCGTCACAAAGCTCATCGAGGTTTTGCGCGTAGGCTTGGCCTCGCGGCGCGTGGCGTCGGCGACATCGAAAGGATCGGAATCGTCGGTGATCTTGCCGTCCGCCAGGTTAACGATGCGCGTTGCGTACTGGTACGCCAGCTCGGGATTGTGCGTGACCATGATGACCAGGCGGTCACGCGCCACGTCCTTGAGCAAATCCATGACCTGTACGGATGTCGTTGAATCCAAAGCGCCGGTCGGCTCGTCGGCCAGCACAATCTCGGGATCGTTAATCAGGGCGCGGGCGATGGCCACACGCTGCATCTGCCCGCCCGAAAGCTGGCTCGGGCGCTTGTTAACGTGCTCGCCCAGGCCGACTTTCTCCAACGCCTCGCGCGCACGTTGGCGGCGCTCGGCATGGCCCACACCCGTGAGCGTGAGCGCCAGCTCCACGTTTTCCAAGATGGTCTGATGTGGGATAAGGTTATAGCTCTGGAACACAAAGCCGATACGATTGTTACGATAGGCGTCCCAATCGCGGTCACGGAAGTCCTTGGTCGAAATACCGTCGATCAACAGGTCGCCGGAATCGAAATGATCGAGCCCGCCGATAACGTTGAGCATCGTAGTTTTGCCCGAGCCCGAGGGACCCAGAATGGCCACGAACTCGTTATCGCGAAAAGACAGGCTTACGCTGTCGAGCGCCACCTGCGTAAACGACTGCGTAACGTATCTTTTGCAAATACCTTTGAGCTCCAGCATCGATGGGCTTCCTCCCCGCACAGGGACGGGCACGTCGGCCTTTCCCCATCACTCGCGTGTAATGCGTTTTTCCTACCCCATCTCACCTTTGTCATACACGCTAGCAGGAGAATTGGCAGTGAGCTGGAGGATTGGATCACTTGTGGTGCTGCATTGGCTCCGGGTCCCGCGTTGGTGCCGACCCTGAGTAGGAGCCGGCTCTACGGTCGTACCAACGATGCTGCGAAACCGGTCCCGCAACGGCTCCAAACGGGACTTCGGCAACGGTCTCACGTCAGCTCCAGACCCCAACGAGTGGCGGCAAAGCGCTCATTTCCGGCCAAGCCGCCACTCGTTCACGGCAGTCCTCGTTCAAAGTTGCCCAAAAAGGCCCTACTTCTCCAATCCACACGGCATCACGTTATCGCTACCGCGACGGTCTTTGGTCACAGCAGCAAAGAAACGATAACCGCCCGAGAAGTTATAGCAGTCAAAACCGTGCTGAGCGAGAATGCGACAAGCGATGTAGCTGCGAAGACCACTTTGGCAAATAACATAAACAGGCTTTGCCACGTCAAGCTCCCCCAAGCGAGCGCGCAAGTCATCAATAGGGATGTTCATAAAGCCGTCGATATGACCGCGACCATACTCGCCAACCGTGCGAACATCGAGCAGCTGCACGCTTCCGTCGCGCGGCAGATCAGGCTCCTGTTCCCAATGCCACTGCTTGAGGATGCCCGAGTCAACGTTCTCGATCATAAAACCAGCCATGTTTACCGGGTCTTTTGCCGAAGAATATGGCGGCGCATAAGCCAAATCCAAATCCTTGAGCTTATCGGCCCGAATACCGGCCTGGATTGCCGTCGCCAGCACGTCGATGCGTTTATCGACGCCATCGACGCCCACAATCTGCGCACCCAGCAGACGCAAGGTTTCCCTCTCAAACACGACTTTCATGGTCATGGGCGTCGCTCCGGGATAATAGCCCGCATGCGATCCGGGCGACAGCACAACGCTCTCGCAATCAATACCTGCCGCACGCGCTGCTTTCACAGAAATTCCCGTGCTCGCAGCTGTCAAGTCGAACACCTTGATCACCGAAGAGCCCAACGAGCCCTGATAGTGACTGTCTAGGCCACAGATCACATCGGCGACGATACGCCCCTGTTTATTGGCGGGGCCCGCAAGGGAAATCACTGCGTCCTCGCCCGTCACCTGATGCTTGACCTGCACGGCATCGCCCACGGCATATACGTCGAGAGCAGATGTCTCCATGCGATCGTTCACCACAATGGAGCCCTTGATGCCCAGCTCGATGCCAGCTTCCTTTGCCAAATGGCTCTCGGGGACAACGCCGATAGCGAGCAGCACCATATCGGCCACGATAGAATCTTCGCCCGCCACATGAGTGACCACACGGCCATCGACCTCTTCAAAACCCGTCACGTCGGCACGAAGTCGCAGGTCAATGCCATGCTCGCGCACTTCCGTGTGAAGCAGCGTTGCCATATCGTAATCCATGTTGTTCATTAGTTGACGAGGGCGCTGCAGAAGCGTCACCGTAAGGCCCAGGTCGCGCAGGTTCTCGGCAGTCTCGATGCCGATAAAACCGCCGCCGATCACCACAGCGCTCTTCGGCCTATGCTCTTGTACGTAGTCATGGATATGCAGCGTGTCCTCGACCGTTCGCAAGCTGAAGATCTTATCCGAATCGATCCCCGGAAGCTCAGGGCGAATCGGGTGCGCGCCAGGCGAAAGAATCAGCTTGTCATATGTCTCGACAAATTCTTCGCCGGTGAGCAGGTTGCGGACGTCAACCGCATGCACATCGGGGTGAATGGCGATCGCCTCATGACTCGTCTTCACGGCAATGCGGAATCGATTCCAAAATCCCTCGGGCGATTGCAGCGTGAGCGCAGACTCCTCCTCAATCACGCCGCCAATAAAGTATGGCAATCCGCAATTGGCATAGGACACATAGCCCGTGCGCTCGAAAACAACAATCTCCGCCTGCTCGTCAAGCCTGCGCAAGCGCGCCGCGGCCGATGCGCCGCCGGCAACGCCTCCCACGATAACCACCTTCATGGTTAACGCACCACCTTTCCACCGTAGCTATTGATTCCGCCAATGTTCTTCACGTTGCTGTAGCCTGCACGCTGGAGAAAACTCGTGGCACGACCGCTACGAGCACCACTCAAGCAATGTACAAACAGCGGGGCGTCCTTCTTTGGATATTCGGCAAGCACGCGGTCGATGCTATCGAGGGGAATGTTGACGGCCCCGGGGATATGCCCCTGCCGATACTCATCGGCGCCGCGTACATCAATCAATACCGCGCCTTCGGTCGCCTGGCACTCCTCAACACCTTTGTTGATATCCACCCCAGCAAATAAATCAAACAATCCCATGATGAGCTCCTTTGCTCGCTTGTTCTATCGCTTGATGCCAGTATGTCCGGAAGACATAGGCCGGTTCCGTGACCAAGTCACCATAGGGGTGGTTTTCTTGAGAGCAAGCAGCGAGCAGCGGGCGGATAGGCACCACAGCAAAGTCATCGCTACGGCAGGCGCGCCAAACCGTCGACATCCAGAACAAGGATGCGCCCGCGCTTCACCTCGATAAGGCCCTCATCGGCAAGACGACGCAACACGCGTGTCACCGCCTCGCGAGCAGAATTGATATCACGCGCCAATTCGTCTTGAGTGATCCGGAGCTCCATCGACTCCGCTGCCCGGCATCGCTCAACCAGATAGTCGGCAACGCGCTGGTCAAGGCGCCTGAAGAGCATCTGCTGCAGCACGCGAACCACCTGGGAGTAGCGCTGCGCCTCTACTTCGAGCATGAAAACCTTGACGTGGATATTAACGTTGGCAAGATGCTCGCAAACACCAATAGGAACAACGAGGAGCGTGGATTCTCGTGTCGCAGTTACGAGCGTGTCGAATGAGATTTGCCGAATAACGCACGACGCGGTGGTGACGCAGCATTCTCCCTCACCGAGCCGAAACAGCGTAACCTCCTTGCCCTCCTCGGAAAGAAGGCTGACGCGGATATCGCCGTGGACAATGAGGAAGACGCCCGTGCAAGAGCTGTCGCTGCCGCCAATAAGCTGTCCGGCATCAAAGGTGCGTGAGGCGGATTGCCCTAAAACAAGAGCGCGTTCGTCGTCAGACAAATGCTCCCAAAACGGAAACTTCTTTACGATATCTTGCATCCCGTCCATTTGTGGCTCCTTTCCCCATTAGGTTTAATCTAGCAGGAAAGATGCAGGTGAAAAGGGACGGCGGCATATAAATGAGCTGCCTCCCATTTCTTGGAAACGAGAACATAACAAGAGCAGATTTGATCTCGAAGAATCGAAATCAAAGAGGCCCCGGGAATCCCGAGACCTCCTCAATATACATAGTTCAGCTTGTTTATTGCCCGCTATTCGCAATCGCCTGGTCGATAAGTTTGTTGAGTGCAGCGCGCTGCTCGGCGGAGCTGATGGCTCCCACGATGGGCTCCCCTACGATGTTGCCATTCTGATCAATGACATACGTTGTCGGGAACGAGAACAAATTTGACGTGAACTTACCGGCCTCGCTATCCGACTTGAACCAGATGTTCTTATACGTCACGCCCTTCTTGCTCAGCACGTCCTTGGCATCTGCAATCTCGCCCTTGTTGCCATCGAGCGTAAAGGAATTGACGCCCACGACCTGGCCGCCCTTCTCGGCAAGCTCCTGATTCAGTTTCTCAAGATCGCCCAGCTCGCCCACGCACGGCTTGCAAGTAGTGAACCAGAAGTTCATGACGGTGACCTTGTTCTTAGAGAACAGCTCGTCGCTGTTCACGTCGTTGCCATCCAGGTCCTTGCCCGTAAAGCTGGGGAACTTCGTCGCCTCGTTCGAAGCATTGGCACCAGCCGTCATGCCAGCGGTCGAAGCGTCGACGCTCTCGCCTGCACTCGGCGTGCTTCCACAGCCGGGGAACTCCTTCTCCAGGCTCTCGAGCTTGTCCTCGATCTCCTTGATCTGCTGTGCACCGGCCTTGAGCGTCTTGAGCTCATCCGCCGTGAACTCATCCTTGGCGCCGTCGATGGTCTTGAGCAGGAAATCGCCGTAATTGCTGCCGTCCTCAATCATTGCCGAGTCTTTATTTGCCGCATTGAATACCTTTTCCCACAGCGCGTTATCACTCGAAAAGATCTCGTTCTCCTTCTGCATGAGCTTCGCATACAGCTCGGCGGCCTCGTCGGCATTGGCCGGCTTCTGCGCAGTGAGTTCTGCGATCTTAGGATCGGAGCTCGCAGATTCGCTCGCATTGCCGCCAGGTGCCGAGCACGCCACAAGACACAAGGCCAGCACCGGCACCATAAACAGGGCCGCAATCTTAGAAAGCTTCATAGTCGTTCCTCCGTTTTGTCGAAGCTTGTTTACTTTTTATCGGCGGTCAAGGGGAGCTTTTCCGCCGACACATCCAGGCCATAGCGATAGCTGATGGCATCGACGGGACAGGCCCCAATGCACTTTCCGCACCGGATGCATTCGGCATGATTGGGCGCGCGGACCACATCAACGTCCATCTGACAAACCTTTGAGCACTTGCCGCACGAGACACATTTGCATGCATCAACCCGAATCCCCAGTAGGGATACCTTATTCATGAGCGCATAGAATGCGCCGAGTGGACAAATCCATTTGCAGAAGGGGCGGTAGAACAAAACGCTCAGCAGCACCACGGCAATGAGAATGAAAAGCTTCCAGGTGAAGAGCTGCCCCAGCGCAGATCGAATGCCGGCGTTGGCGATGGCCAGCGGAATGGCGCCCTCGAGCACACCCTGTGGACAGATGTACTTGCAAAAGAACGGATCGCCCATCCCCACGTCGTTAACCACCAAGACGGGCAGCAGCACCACGGCAAACAGCAGCACGACGTACTTGATGTACGTGAGCGGCTTGAGCTTTTTCGTGGAGAACTTTTTGCCGGGAATCTTATGAAGCAGCTCCTGCAGCCAGCCAAACGGGCATAGAAAGCCGCATACAAAGCGTCCCAGCAGCACGCCGAGCAAAATGAGCGTACCGGTGACGTAGTAAGAAAAGTTGAACTTGGATGAACCCACCACCGACTGGAACGACCCGATGGGGCACGCACCCGATGCCGCGGGGCACGAATAGCAATTAAGTCCAGGTACGCAGACTGTTTTTCCCGCGCCCTGATAGATGCCGCCTTTGGCAAAGTTTGGCAGGTGAATATTGGTGACCAGCGTCGCCGCCGCCTGAATGAATCCGCGAAATCGGGCCAAAACATGCGACGCAGTGTTTTCTCTTTTATCCAATTCCGATACACTCCAAGCACAGCCTAATCGCTTTGGCCAGCACGGCATCCGCCTCGCCACGCATAACGCCAAAGCACACCATGGCAATTCCGACGATCAACAAAGCGACCTGTACCACGGGTTTTACCGCTTTGAACAACACGACCACTCCTTTCGTTACGCGACCATTGGACCATATCGACTATAAAATCCGTGTTAAGCGCGATTTGGAATGTGCAAGGAGACTGTTATGCGTATTTTGATCGTCGAAGACGAGCGAGCACTGTGCGATGCAATCGCGCGCAGTTTGCGAAACTTGGCGTACAGCGTCGACTGCTGTCACGATGGACAGGAGGCGCTCGACCTGCTGGGCGTCGAAGTCTTTGACCTCGTGGTACTCGACCTCAACCTTTCCCGTATCGATGGCATGACCGTGCTCAGGGAACTTAGGAAAACCGACTGCGAGACCAAGGTGCTGATTCTGTCCGCGCGCGGCGAAGTATCCGATAAGGTCGACGGACTCGATGCCGGCGCCAACGATTACCTCACCAAGCCGTTTCATCTGGACGAACTTGCGGCAAGGATCCGCAGCCTTACCCTCAGGCGCTTCGCACAAAGCGACATAGTATTAACCTGCGGAAAGCTCCACTTTGACACCAAGGCGCGCATCGCTTCCGTGGACAGTGAGGCTCTATCTCTTACACGCAAGGAAACGGGAATCTTGGAATACCTGATGCTTAATCAGGGGCGACCGGTAAGCCAAGAGGAGCTTATCGAGCACGTTTGGGATAGCAGCGTGAACAGCTTTAGCAACGCAACCCGCGTTCATATTTCGTCGCTCCGAAAAAAGTTGCGCAGCGCTTTGGGATACGACCCGATTCGCAATCGGATTGGAGAGGGCTACGTTATGGAGGATAACGAATGAAAAGGCTTTCGCTGCAATGGCGCATAACGATTATGACGGCACTGCTCACGTGTGCGGCATGCGTGCTGACAAACTGCCTGGTCGGCTATACGGGCATGCGCTACATGGATGCCATCGGCAGTAACATCTCGGCCTTTAACGCAACCGGCGAAGATTCGCCCCAGGCGTTCGACCCAACGAAAGCGACCCCCGATGACAAAGTCACGATCGTCGTAAACGACGCACAGGAGTCTTTTGGCACGACAACCTGGTGCATCACGGCTGGAGTCACACTCCTTGGCGGCGTGCTGGCATACTTTGTGAGCGGCCGTGCGCTCAAACCGTTACGGGCTTTTGCCGCCCAGGTTGAGCGTGTGCAGCCTGACAACCTAAGCGAAATCGGACTCAGTGAAGATGTGCCCACCGAGCTACAACGATGCAGTGCCTCTTTCAACGACATGATCGCCCGTCTTGGCGAAGGGTTCTCTGCACAGCGTCAGTTTACCGGCAACGCCGCACACGAGCTGCGCACCCCGCTCGCCCTTATGCAAGCACAGATTGAACTATTCATTTCCGAGCGCTCCGGTTTGCAACCCGAAACGGCCGAGCTGCTCGGCCTGCTACAAGAACAAACTGAGCGAATGTCGCGGATGACCAAGGTGTTGCTCGAGATGAGTGAGCTCCGCAGCGTTCCTTGCGAGGACGATGTGGAGCTTGGTCCCTTGTCCGAAGAGGTCCTCACCGACCTTGTGCCACTTGCCGAGAATAAGGGCATAGCCCTCAATTGTGCTGGAGACGCTTTAGTAATCGGGAACGATGCGCTCCTCTATCGGCTGGTGTTTAACTTGACCGAAAACGCCATCCGTTACAGCCGCCCCGGCTCGACTGTCAACGTCTCCATTAGCGACAGCGACAACCACGTGCTCCTGCGAGTCAAAGATGAGGGCCCGGGAATACCCAAGCAGTACCGAGAGAGCATCTTCCAGCCGTTCTTTCGTCTAGACAAATCCCGCAGCAGGGCATACGGCGGCGCAGGACTCGGACTAGCGCTCGTTTGGGAGATTGCAGCGCTTCACGGTGGCACGGTAGAGGTCGAAACAAGTTCCGAGAACGGGACCACCATGCTCGTAAGCCTTCCAAAACGATCCGCAGCGTTAACCGAACAGTAAAACGAGAGGGGTCCCGAGCAACAGGAGTACAATTGCTGCATTGTTGCCACCTGATGGGAGATGGAAGATGGACTGCGATGGCTACCCGCGCATTCCCATGCCGTTGATGTGCACCGCCTTTGTGCCGGGGCAGATTGACGCTGCGGTTGCAGGCATTTCCGACCCCGATTCGCGCACCATCGCCACGGCAGAAGCGCTGTACTTTCGCGGACAGGCCACCCTCGCTGCCAAGACGGCACGACCCTATCTTGACGCCACCGACCCCGCACTGCGCTATTCCGCATGCCTTATCTGCGGATATGCCAGTCTGTCGCTCAATCGTATCGCCGATGCCCGCCGTTGCCTTGCGGGCATCCTCGATACGCCAACTGACGAGGAATCGCCCGCCGTCCACGCAACGCATATCCTATTCGCCTCCGCCGCGAGCGTCCTGCTGCACTTGCCTTCCCCGCATTCCGCCGAAGAGTTTTATCCGCTTGCGGCGCATCTGCCCGAAGGCCTGCGCCTGTTCGCCAGCTACGTGATGGCGCATGCCCTGTACCTGCGCGGCGAATACGGACGCAGCCTGGGCATGGCGGAAAACGCCCTAATCATGAAACAGGGAAGCTATCCGATCTCGGAACTGTTCCTGCACCTGGCAGCTTCCATGGCATGCATGAGTCTCAAAGACGTCGACGCCGCAAAAACGCACTTCGGAACCGCTTGGAACATTGCGCGTCCCGACGGCCTTATCGAGCTCATTGGCGAGCATCACGGCCTTTTACAGGGACTCATCGAGGCGTGCCTAAAAACGCAATACCCTGACGACTTCGCTCACATCATCGAGATCACGTATCGATTCAGCTACGGTTGGCGGCGCATCCACAACCCCGATTCGGGCGAGGACGTGGCCGACGATCTAACGACCACGGAGTTCACCATGGCCATGCTCGCCTGCCGTGGGTGGACCAACGCCGAAATCGCACGCCATATGGGAGTATCGCCGGGCACCGTCAAAAACCGCCTATCCGGCGTATACGCAAAGCTTGGCATCGGCACGCGCGCGGAGCTGGTCGCGCATATGTTGCGTTAGCGACCGGGCTGCCAAGCGCATCGAACGCGTTCCGGAACCCGGCGCTTCGCTCGATCAAATTGGACATTTTGACCCTTGAACGGCACTACCACCACGGGGCACCTTCTCGCAAAATTGGATTATTTCCTCCGATATTTGCGGGATGGGAGCCCAAAATGCTTGATCGCCGTTCGCTACTTGTTGCCGGAGCGTCCTCGCTGGCGAGCATTATGTTGCCGCGCGTGCCGGGAAGCGCAAACGCCTTCATATTGCCGTTCGCGCCCACCGAAGCCTATGCCGACGAAAAAGACCCCCTTCAGGGTGCTCGTGCTCTCGCGCACCATGTTCGGTGTGGTCGTGGTCGACGTCGCCAACAAGAATACGCCCATCATGGGTGCCCAGGTCACGCTCGCGTCGCGTTATGCCGTGGGCAAGCAGCTCACCGCCACGACCGACGACGAGGGCACGGCCATCTTTGAGGTCGCTCCGCTTTCGGAAGGCTACGTGGACGAGGCGACGCTTCTCGACGCGTACGACTTTAACGGCGGCATCTCCATTAGCATGGTGGGCTACCGTGATGTCGAGATTCCCCTTGCGCGTATCCAGGGCGGCACCGCCATAACCGCGCCCACACGTCCGCTTTCCGACGGCAAGCCGTACTTCCGCCAGCTCACGTTCGACAAATGGGACATCCAGTACGCTGAAGCCACGTTCATGGCATTGCCGAAGGGCGACACGGCAAACGACCAGCCCAACACGCACGCCTTTACCGTGCAGGCACATCTGCCACAGGGTGGACAGGCAACGCTGCGCCTCAACAAAGTGACGCCTGCCGCGGGCAGCTCACCCGAAACCGTCACGCAGATTGGCCAAGTCAAGGCCAGCGCATCGGGCGCGGATAATCTGGCGACGTTCACGCTCGAAGACACGTTCCTCGATGCAGCTTCGGGCCTTCTGGAGGAAGGATGCAAGTTGCGCTTTGTCCTCGACTACCAGGGCAAGACCTATACACTCTCCTCCCCCATGGCCGTTGTCACCGCGCCGGCCGCAAAGGCGCAATCGGGCTCGACCACTATCGTCCCCACTACCATGGACCAAGAGGTCACTCCGTTTGATTTCCCAGCGGCGTTTCCCGGCATCGGCGGCAATAAGTTCACGTGCTGGATGCCTTCGTTCCCCATTTTGTTCGATTTCTCGTTTGCCGGGTACGTACTGTTTGGCGGAGGATACAAACCGGTCGGCTACATGAACGATTCGGGCAATCCGGATCCGGAGTACTGGAAGAAGTCACCGCGCGAGTCGGGTGCCAAGCAGGCAAACCGCTACCTCGACGAGATGGAGGGGAAGTGGAATCAGTACAAGAGTATGAGTGCCGGTTCGGGCACCGATCCAAGGAACACTAAGCTGCTTCGCCACCACTGCACGCTGCTATTTACGATGGATATCGCCACGCAGCTGTACGGCTCGCTCGCCTACGATTGGGTGGGCAAAACCTGGGGTAACAACAACGACCCCGCATACGGCAATATTAAGGCCCTCTTCCAGGTAAGAACCGACCTCAATTGGACCGAGCAGTTTACCCTAGGACCGGTGCCGTTTTTCCTAAACGTCAACCCCTGGGTGCTGGCGAAGCTGGCGCTCGCCGTGGGTGCCCACACGCACGGCAGCGGCGCGGCGTTTTTTAAAAACATTTCGCTCGACTATTCAAACACGTCTGGCTCGTTCACCATCCAGATTGGACTTGCCGTCACCTTTGGCGCCGGCGTTGCAGGCGTCGCCTCGTCTGCCGTGCGCGGCGCCGCATCCCTCACACTGTTCATTGGGTACGAAAAGGCAGATGGACACCAGCTTCCGCGACTGCGCGTAGGTGCAGATGTCGATGTCGATGTGATACTCCAGTTCGTAATGTTCAAGTGGACCACCAAGGCTTGGTCGGGGTCGTGGCCCACACTCCTCGATTCGTGGAATATGTCGGTGAACAATGGCAACCAGTATGTGCTCCAGCGCTCTGAGCTCGCATTGGGCGGAGATGCGCCTTACACGCTGGATGCCTGTTTCGGCTCGGCCGGCAACGCCGAGGCGGGTGGTGTGCCGCAATTTATCGCATCGGCCACCATCGTCACCAACGCCGAGCTGCTCGCACGCGCCGAGGTTAAGGCCACTGCAAGGAATGTCGCGCCTACCGTACGCGATTGGGACCGGTCGGTCACGCGCATTGAGCTCGAGGCGGATGCAGAAAGCGACGACACGGGACAGGTCGAACATTTCGTCCACGCACTGATAGAGAACGACGAAAACGCCGCGCCGATGTATAAATACACCTATATCGGGCAGGCGAGGGACGCCGCTGCGGACCCCAACGCCAATTCTGCTGGTGTATCGGAGGACGAGCGTGGCGGCATCAGGCCCTCGAGCGACAACGTGCTGTTTGCTGGCGTGCTCAGCGAAGCCCACATGAAGCTGGCGATAATCGCCGGCGTGGAGTGCTTGTTCCGTATCGCCTCGGTGCGCTACGGCGAGAACGGTCGCTCGCGCCTGGTGGTGCATACAAAAACGAACGGCACGTGGTCCGCTCCCACGCCCGTGGACTTCTCCCTTGGGTTTGGCGAGGGCGACGTGGAGCGCAACGGCATATTCGATTACGACTTCGACGTGGTGGAATATACAGACGGGAGGAGAAACCAGGACGCCTACGTGCTGCTGGTCTCGGGCGAGCGCCCCGACGGCGACAACACCCTTTTCGATGCGGCGAGCACATCCGGCATACTGTCCGTTGTGCGCCTGCGCATAAGCAACGGCGGAGTTCGCGTGATGTCGCACACGTCGTGGCGCAGCATCTCGCGCGGCCGCCTGCAAGAGGATGGCTACCATTGCCTGCAGTGCCCGCGTATCACGGTGGGCAAGACGCTGGTCGACGGGCGCCTATCGGGTGCCTACCTCCACCGCCGCGGAACCACCGCAGAAAAGGCGCTCGGCAGCGAGGCTGAGGTTGCGCTGGAGTGCTTTACCCTATGGTCGGACGTTTCGGGCGACAGCCTGACGTTCCGCCAAGTTCTCCGCTTTCCGCAA
Source organism: uncultured Collinsella sp. (assembly GCA_958370785.1). Lineage (GTDB taxonomy): Bacteria > Actinomycetota > Coriobacteriia > Coriobacteriales > Coriobacteriaceae > Collinsella. The sequence continues at coordinate 136,110 of CATXKN010000004.1, forward strand.
GCACCGTCGAGTATCGAGCTGGGCGAGCCCGAGAATATCAACGGCAAAATGGTGGTGCCCGTTGCGTACGAGACCGCAGACGGTTGCGGCTGCGCATCGTACGCCGTGATCGGCCAGTCCATTGCGGGCTGGGGCGTTATGTCGCCAGATGCGGCAGTACCCCACGCGGTGCCGTGGCCGCAACACACGGGCTTTTTGGCTACCGTCAACGAGCAGCTGCAGCATATTACTTGGGCACGAGGCGCATCGGCATTTGCAACGCAGCCCGTGGGCGCCGCGGGCTGTGGCCCGGCATCGTTTAGCGTAAGCAACAACGGCAGGTGCGTGCTCTATGTAGAGAACACCGATGGCAAGGTGGGGCAAACCTACGACGAAGAAGGCAACCCAGTAGCAGTGATGGGCAAGCACTTCCGCATCTTCGCCAGCACCTTGGCAGGTGATCTGTTTACGGAGCCGTTCGTGATGTGCGAGCTGGACCATCCCGTCGATCAGATAACGACATTTTTGACGTCGGGGGGCATGCTCTCCGCGCTCGCCACGCACATTGTGAGCGCGGAGAAGAGCGAGGCAGAACTACACGGCATCGAAGTGCCCTTGGTGGCGTGTGCCACTCCGACGGGCGCAGTCGCTACCTCGGGCGCGGTGGTGCCCGGAGCAGCAGGCGAATCCTTCATGGTCACGGTGCGAAACGACGGCAACACCTTGCTGACCGCTGGCACGATTGATCTATACCGAGAGGGCTCCAGCCAGCCGTTCTCCAGCGCATCCATCGGATTCGGAGTGAACGCACGCATGGTTTCGATCTACGATCCAGAGCTTGCCGAGGACGCTTCGGCCAACGACATGGCACACGTGAAGTACGCGCTCGAGACGCTGGGCGCACGTTTTGCAATGCACCCGCTGGTAGCCGACAACGGCAACGCCGTGCTGGCACCGGGTTGCACGGCACTGTTTCGCATGAGCTTCGCCATCCCCGAGAGTTGGAGCGACGAAGTGGGCAAACGCGTAACGCTGTATGCGAAGGCGCGTAATCTGGTGGCGCTCGATCCCGTAACGCTCGAGGAAATTCGACCGGGTGCAAACTCGGCGCTGGGTGCCGTGCTGCACGAGCTTCATGTGCCCGACGCGGCATGCGAGCGCTCAGAAGTTCAGGTCGGCGTATGCGGCAGCGCGGATACGACAGGACTTCACGACGCCCCGATGACAGCAGACGGCGATGGTGGCTCGAGTGGCGGCGGTGCTGACAAGGGCGGCGACTCCGGCGGAAGCAGCTCCGGCAGCGGCAAGGACCACGGCAATAACAAGCGCTCCGGAAAAGCGGGCGCGCTTGCGGGCACGGGCGATGTCAACGCTCCCCTTACGGCAGCCGCCGCAGCACTCGCCGCGGCAGGCGCCGGCCTCGTCGCCTACAGCGCCCGCCGCACGGCGCTCGAAAAAGACACCGCCAATGAGGCCAATTTGGATAAGCCTCGCTAGCTCCTAGTTGCTTTTACAAGAGACGCCGACTCGGCTCATCGAACATGAAAATGGGCTGGTTCTGGATACCCAGAGCCAGCCCATTACGCATTAGATATCATCAGGGGAGTCGAGTTCTGCCTCGAGCTTGGCACGGCGTCTTTTCGCCGTGAAAAACGTTGCGCACAGAGCGGCGAATGTGGCTATGAAAATCGTCGCGCCGCAGAACACGCCCGTGGCCAGGTTCGCCAACCAAAAGACGCTTTCGAGCGGTACGATCTGCGCCTCAGCGATACAGCGCATTGCAGCAATAACAAGCGCGAACGCGGCGCCGCTAAGGCCGCTGACAAGCAGGAAATATCCAACAGGAAGATGCTCGGTTTGCCCAAAACGATTGGTATCGACATAGCCCTTCCGCGTTTGCAGTCCTGCGCAAATCAACATCACGAGAACGAGCCACAAATACATGGCTGCCTCAAACGGCGTTGCAAAGCCATGCGGCATTTCACTGGCGTCGCTGTGAACCCACGCAACCTGTCGAGCTATAAACTGGTAGAAAAAGATCATCAACATGCCAAACGAAAGCAGCACGAAACCAATCTTGTAGACCTTCGCGCTCTCAGCCTCCAGGCGCTCATCCTTTGGGCCGGCATATTCACGCCACTTTTGCACGAGTTTCAGATTTTCAAATTTCATAGTGAACTCCTAAAGAGTATTAGGGTCGGCGTCGGTTTCGTCTTCCCAAAACAAGTCGTTCAACGTAACGCGTAGCGCTTTACAGATTGCCACGCACAGATTGAGCGTGGGGTTGTAGCCGCCCGCCTCGATCAGGCCAATGGTCTGGCGCGTAACGCCCACGGCCCGGGCCAAGTCGGCTTGCGAAAGGCCAGCCGCCGCGCGCGCCGCCTTCATGCGAAGGTTTTTCTTACCCGGCATGGAGCTCCTTTCGTAAATGTGGACAGGTATCCGTTGCAACATGACAGAAATATATTGCATCCATCAAAAGATGTCAACTATATCTGTCATTATGAAAACCATGTTCGTCATCGCCGTGCGGACATAACAATTTCGATTCGCTATTCAACCTTACTCGGGCAGAACCGAGTCGGAAGGAACCGAGTAAGTGGGACTTCGGCAGGGAGCGTGAACTCGCCCGCATCAAGAAGATACTCAAACGCCCGCCTAGAAAGCGAAGTGCCGTCCTATCTCAGCGCCGAGATCTCAAAGATGACCAACGCCAACGAGGCTTTCGGGGCCCTCGCACATGGCTACTCATAAGCGATGCCCACGGCATGGCCAACGCGCACGCCAATAACCGGATTTGCCGGAACCATGCGTGCCCCATCGTTTAATAGCTCCGTTATTGTTCGATGATCTTCTTGACGACCGCGGGAACGCCTGCCGCCATCACGTTGTCCGGAAGGTCTTCCGTCACAACACTTCCCGCAGCGATAACGCAGCCGCTGCCGATGGTAACCCCCTGGAGTACGGACACGTTCGCGCCAAACCAGCAGTTATCGCCAACAACAATGGGCAGAGCCCTCTCGAGACCCAAGTTGCGCTCTTTTGCTCCAAGGGGATGCGAAGCGGTGTAGAAGCCGCAAAACGGCCCAATAAACACGTTGTCACCAAAGGTAATAGAACCACCGTCCATAAAGTAGCAGCCATGGTTCACAAAGCAGCCGTCGCCAAAGGTTGTCTTGTCCCCGTAGTCAAAGTAGGCAGGCGAAAGGACCGTCAGCCCCGCCGGAAGATCGGTATCGAGCAAGGTTTTTAGGGCGTCAAGCTGCGCGTCGCTTCCGGGTTTTCCCATATTGAAGTCATAGCAGAGCGCCTCTGCCCTCGCCCGTTTTGCCAGGAGTTCCTCGTCAAAGTTGGCATCATGCCACTCCCCGCGCTCCATCTTCTCTTTTTCGGTCACTGTGAGCCCCCTTAATAAAAACATTTGTGGCGGCAATTCTATCATTTGATAAGCCGTCAGTTTCCATACCGATAACGAACGCGCGTTCGATGGATTTCGTGTTAGGTGGAATCGCCAATGGCCTGGGCTATGCTACCTTGACTATCTATATGACTTAAACGCAGCAAAGGAGCATCGAGAGAGCGAGCATGGCAAAAAACACCGCAAACTATGGTAACGACAGTATTCGTCAGCTCAAGGACGAGGAACGCGTACGCCTGCGCCCCGCCGTCATCTTTGGCTCGGACGGACTCGATGGCTGTGCACACGCTGCCTTCGAAATCCTGTCCAACGCCGTTGACGAGGCGCGCCAGGGCTACGGCAAGCTCATCACCCTTACCGCCTTTCGCGATGGCTCCATTCAGGTAGAGGACAACGGCCGCGGCTGCCCGCTCGACTGGAATCCCTCCGAGAAGCGCTTTAACTGGGAGCTCGTCTTTTGCGAGCTCTACGCAGGTGGCAAATACAACAACAACCAGGGCGGCGACTACGACTTCTCGCTCGGTACCAACGGCCTGGGCTCGTGCGCGACCCAGTACGCCTCCGAATACATGGACGTCACGGTTTGGCGCGACGGCAACAAGTACTCCCTGCACTTTAAGAAGGGCAAGGTCGTTGGCGCCAAAAAGAAGGCACTCGAGATTGAGCCCAGCGACGAGGACCGTACCGGCACCACCATCAAATGGCGCCCCGATCTTGAGGTCTTTACCTCCATCAGCATCCCCCACGATTGGTATCGCGAGACCATGCGCCGCCAGGCCGTGGTCAACGCCAACGTGACCTTCCGCCTGCGCATCGAAGGTGACGATGGCGAGTTTTCCGAAGAGGACTTCTGCTACCCCAAGGGCATCGAGGACTACGTGCTCGAGAAGGTCGGTGCCGACTACCTCACCGAGCCCTTCTTTATCGAGGCCGACCGTCGCGGTCGCGACCGCGAGGACCTGCCCGACTACAACGTAAAAATCACTGCTTGCATGTGCTTCTCGCGCACCTTCATGATGCAGGAGTACTACCACAACTCCTCCTGGCTCGAGAACGGTGGCTCGCCGGAGAAGGCGGCCCGTAGCGCTCTGACCAGCGCCATCGACGCCTACATTAAGCAACAGGGCAAATACAACAAAAACGAGAGCGGCATCAAATGGCAGGACGTCCAGGACTGCCTAGTTCTGGTGACCAACTGCTTCTCCACCCAGACGTCCTACGAGAACCAGACCAAGAAGGCCATCAATAACCGCTTTATCCAGCAGGCCATGACGGCATTCTTTAAGGAGCGCCTCTCGACCTACCTGATCGAGAACAAAGACGCCGCCAACAAGATCATGGAGCAGGTGCTCATCAACAAGCGCTCGCGCGAGAACGCCGAGAAGACGCGCCAGAGCATCAAGACCAACCTGCAGCAGAAGACCGACATGGCCAACCGCGTGCAGAAGTTCATCGACTGCCGCTCCAAGGACAAGAGCCGCCGCGAGATCTACATCGTAGAGGGCGACTCGGCAGCAGGCGCCATTCGCACGTCGCGCGATGCCGAGTTCCAAGGCGTTATGCCCGTCCGCGGCAAGATCCTCAACTGCCTAAAGGAAGATTATCCGCGCATCTTTAAGTCCGACATCATCATGGACCTTATGCGCGTGCTGGGCTGCGGTGTGGAGATCAAAGACAAGCGCATCAAGAACCTCGGTGCCTTTGACCTGGACAACCTCAACTGGAACAAGGTCATCATCTGTACGGACGCCGACGTCGACGGTTATCACATCCGCACGCTCGTGCTCACCATGCTCTATCGCCTGGTGCCCACGCTTATCGACGAAGGCTACGTGTATATCGCCGAGTCGCCGCTCTACGAGATCAACTGCAAAGAAAAGACCTACTTTGCCTACACCGAGCTCGAGAAGAACGGCATTCTTAAGGAGATCGGCGATCAAAAGTGCTCCATCAACCGCTCCAAGGGTCTTGGTGAGAACGACCCGGACATGATGTGGCTCACCACCATGAACCCCGAGACGCGCCGCCTGATCAAGGTGGAGCCCGAGGACGTCACCAAGATGGAAACTATGTTCAACCTGTTGCTGGGCAACGACGAGGCGGGCCGCAAGCGCCATATCTCGGAGCACGGCAAGGAATACCTGGACCAGCTGGACCTGCAATAGCAGCAAATCGATAACGACGGCCCATAAGAAGTTCAAGAGGATATCGTGGCAAAGAAGAAGACGAAAACCCAGCCAAAGAAAAAGCAGGTCAACGCCGAGAACGTCATCGGCCTGCACTCCGAGGTCACCGACCAGCCGATCACGCAGACGCTCGAGGTCAACTACATGCCCTACGCCATGAGCGTCAACGTCTCGCGTGCATTCCCCGAGATCGACGGCTTTAAGCCCTCGCACCGCAAGCTGCTCTACACCATGTACAAGATGGGTCTGCTCAAGGGCGAGCGCCAGAAGAGCGCCAACATCGTAGGTCAGACCATGAAGCTCAACCCGCATGGCGACGCCGCAATCTACGAGACGATGGTGCGCCTAGCCACCGGCAACGAGGCACTGCTCGCGCCGTTCGTTGAGTCGAAGGGCAACTTTGGCAAGTACTATTCGGGCGACCTGAGCTACGCCGCCTCGCGTTATACCGAGGCCAAGCTCTCCCCCATCAGTGCCGAGATCTTCAAGGACATCGACAAGGACCCGGTCGACTTCGTCGACAGCTACGACGGCGCCATGAAGGAGCCGCGCCTGTTGCCCACCACGTTCCCCAACATCCTTGTCTCGGCCAATAAGGGCATCGGCGTCGCCATGGCGTCCGATATCTGCGGCTTCAACCTCAACGAGGTCTGTACCGCAACGATGCACTACCTCAAGGATCCCGATTGCGACCTGCTCGAGTACATGCCCATGCCCGACTTCTCGACCGGCGGCGAGATCATCTACCGCCGCGAGGAGATGGAAAAGATTATCGAGACCGGCCTTGGCAGCTTCCAGATCCGCTCCCGCTGGCGCTGGATTCCCGAAGAGCGCATCATCGAGGTGTACGAGATTCCCTACACCACCAAGACCGATGTCATCATCGAGCGCATCGTCAAGCTCTCCAAAGAGGGCAAGGTCAAGGAGATTGCTGACATCCGCGACGAGACCGACCTTTCGGGCCTGCGCATCGCCATCGACCTTAAGCGTGGTGTCGACCCCGACAAACTCATGGCCAAGCTCTATCGCTCGACCACGCTGCAGGATTCGTTCTCGTGCAACTTCAACGTGCTGGTCGACGGCTACCCCCGCGTTATGGGCGTGCGCCAGATCCTGCACGAATGGGTCAAGTGGCGTATTGAGTCCACGCGTCGCCGCATTAACTTTGACCTGGGCAAAAAGTCCGAGCGCCTGCACCTGTTGCACGGCCTTGAGGCAATTCTGCTCGACATCGACAAGGCCATCGCCATCATCCGCAGCACCAAGCTCGAAGCCGAGGTCGTGCCCAACCTTATGAAGGGTTTCGACATCGACGAGACCCAGGCCGAGTTTGTTGCCGAACTCAAGCTCCGCAACATCAACGAGGAGTACATTCTCAACCGCACCAAGGACATCGCCAAGCTCGAGGGCGAGATCGCCGAGCTTGAGGAGATTCTCTCGAGCGAAGACAACATCAAGAAAGTCATCAGCGACGAGCTGGCCGCGGTCAACAAGAAGTACGTGATGCCGCGCCGCACGGGCAGGATTGAGCCCCACGAGGTCATCGAGGTGAGCCTGGAGCCCGAGGTCGAGGAGTATCCGGTTACCATCATGCTCTCGCGCGATGGCTACCTTAAGAAGATGACGGACCGCGTGCTCAAGAAGGCTGCGACGCTCAAGTACAAAGACGGTGACAAGCCCTTTATCGAGTTTCCGTCCTCCAACACCCACGAGCTGCTGGTCTTTACCAACAAGAGCCAGGTGTACAAGTGCAAGGTTGCGACGTTTGAGGACACCAAGTCGGCCCAGCTGGGCTCGTACCTGCCCACCGACCTCGAGATGGAACCAGACGAGAGCGTCATCTGGGTCATCGACCCCGAGGACTACAAGGCCGACGTGCTGTTTGTCTTTGAGAACGGCCGCGTGGCGCGCGTCGCGCTTTCCGGATACGTCACCAAAACCAACCGCAAGCGCCTCAAGAACGCCATCTACGGCGGCAGCAAGCTGCTGTATGCCCAGGTGCTCAAGGAGGACCGCGACATCGCGCTGGTCTCGAGCGACTATCGTTTGATGAACTTCAACACGTCGCTGCTCAAGACCAAGACGACCACCAACACGCAGGGCGTCCAGGCCTTTACGGCCAAGAAGGGCCGCTCGGTCACCACCGTCGGCACGACCGAGGAGATTCTTGGCGCCGGCGTCTCGGCCGAGAAGTTCACCGCGCAGAGCCTACCCTCCGCCGGTGCCCTCATGAAGGAAAACGACATGCCGAGTTTGTTTGATTAAAACAACGGCGGCCAAAGCGTCATAGTTTTACTAAGCAGTGGGGCCGGAGCGCAGCAACATCGCGCTCCGGCCCCACTCGCTGCAACGTAGTCGGAATAATGGGAATCCCCGTTTTTCACTCCTGCAATCCTACGGTACAAGACATGTTAAGCCGTTAGCAAAACTTGCAAAAGTTAGCAAAACCTGCAAAGGGGCCACCATGGATCGCAGCAAATGTCTCCGCCATGCCAGGCATGCTCGAAGATATTATCGAGCGAACCAAAGAAGCCGCAGATAGCTACCTCTCACAGCCTCACGCGCGCATAAACGGCGTTCAAATTGGTCCAGTGGGCATCGATTGGACATATGCTCAAGAGGCCCAGGGCAACTGGCGCACACGTATGAATGGCATCTTTAAGCAACTCGAAAAACATGACATCGGACTTCTCATCACCATCGATGAAGTCACCGTCGATCTCAAAGAAATGCTTCAATTTGCTTCTGTTTACCAACACTTTGTACGCGAAGGTAAAAAAGTTGCCCTGCTCATGGCAGGACTGCCCTACAAAGTATCGGCGTTGCTGCGTAACGATTCCGTCTCGTTCCTCAGGCGTTCCCAATATCATCAGTTAGGACGAATCACTGACGTTGAAATTGCAAACGCATTCCGCAAAACCGTTGAGGCCGGAGGCCGCTCAATCACGCCAGAAGCGCTCGAGGATGCCGTGAAGGCCGTCGACGGATTTCCCTATATGATGCAGCTCGTCGGATATCGCACATGGGATGTTTCGGAGAACTCGCCCAAAATCAGCACACCTGATGTCCAGCAGGGTTCCCTGCTTGCACGCATGGAGCTGCGCGATCGTATTCTCGAAACGACCTATCGAGAGCTTTCCGATAAAGACATTGAGTTTTTGCTCGCGATGCTGCCCGATTCTGGCCCCAGTAGGGTCTCGGAGATAGCCAAACGCATGGGCGTCGCCAGCAACTACGCAAGCCAATACAAACGTCGCCTTCTCGAGGACGGCGTTATCGGGGAACGTGGACGTGGCCTCGTCGGCTTTGACATCCCCACATTCAGGGAGTTCCTGAGCGAGAAGGCCTCCTAGCACGCCGAGATTGTCCGCAAGGGCATCAATGCATGGCAATCAGCAATCCTCTTGGTAAGGGCAGCAAGCATTTCCGCCAACGCTGATTGCCATGCACTCTTCCTGTCCTTAGGCGAGCTTGCGAGCGAGCTCTCGCACCTCTTCCAACTTGGGCGACGATGCCATGCTGTCGCGCTCGGTCATACCGCTGATGGTGACAATGCCCTGGTCCTCCCACTTGCAGTACGCGCAGGTTGACTTGTACATGGCGATCGCCGCATCATAGACGCCCTCGCTGTGGCTATCGAGCAAAAGGGCCGTCTTGGTGAACGGGAAGCCCGTGGCGCCGAAGGCGTACAGGCGGTCAATGGCGGCTTTCTCCTGCGCGGTGATATCGAACCAGTAGATAGGCGAGGCAAAGACGACCATATCTGCGTCTTTCAGCGACTCGATCACGTCGGCCATGTCATCCTTCTGCACACAGGTGCCCTCATGGGTAAAGCAGTACTGGCATCCCAGACAACCAGCAATCTTTTTGCCGGCAACGCGGGCGACCTCGACCGTATGGCCGGCCTCGCGCGCGGTCTCGGCAAACGCCTCGACCATGGTGTCGGTATTGGCGCCCTTACGCGGGCTGCCGCTCAATACAACGATATTCATAGGAATCTCCCTCCTTCGCACCGCAGGCGCGCGGCACACATTTTGTTGTAACCAAAACGGATGGAGCTATTCAGTCGTCTGCAGACCAGATCTCTTGTGCGAGTCCTCCTTCCCGGTTTCGAAACTTGAATTTAATTAAAGTTTCGAAACCGGGAAGGCAATATAGATACCGATACCGAAAACCTTGTAAATACCGAAAACCCCAAAGAGGCAAGCATCTCTATCGCCCTGATCATGATCGACAATCACGTAAGAGCGACCGTAGTCTTTGCAGGCGGCTCGATTGGTCCGCGCACGCACTCGGCTCACACCAGAGCCACCGACACGGCACATGCCGAAAAAATGAGAGTGAATAATCTCCCACTTTGAACCTTGCCTGGGGCCTATAGTGGGAGATTATCCACTCTCATTCATCAGGCGTCCGAAAATCCACGCTCGTGTGTCCGTATTTCCACGCTCGCACAGCGCGTGTCCAAACACACACTGTGCCCTTGGTAGAGGATGGCATGGAGGACCCTGGCATTCGCCGCCTTCGATGATTAGAGGTGTCCTCGCCGTGAACGCCGTTGCGCCCCCGACTTATGGATAAGACGGTTATGGGGGTATTTCTTGCAAACATTTCGATTAACACCCTCATAACTAAGGTATTTTCATCCCCGTGCAAGCGTATTACCAAATGCCAGTTCAATAGCCCCGCGTTTACAACCCTGCCGTCGGGCAGTCGTGGGCGCGCGGGAGTCCGCATCAGTAACCTGCCTCCTTGGTTGTCCCTTCTCTGCATGGTCATCTACATAAAGGAGGAGCCAGCCATGCAGATCAGCGTGTCGTCCACCCTGACCGTATATCACGACGGCCAATTCTGGGTCGGGCTGGCGGAGCATGTCGAGGACGGAAGGTACGGCATCGCCCGCATCGTCTTCGGCGCGGAGCCGTCCGATGAGGAGATACTGCGATTCATCGTCAGCGAATGGGAGAGGCTCACGTTCTTCGGTGACGAGGCCACAGAAACGAAGAAGCTCGCGAAGAACCCCAAGCGGCGCTCGCAAGGCAGCGAAAGCCCTTAAACTGCCCGCAATGAGCACCAAGTCGCAGAAGGCGCTCGCGGCACAGAGGGAAGCGATGAAGCGGGAATCGGCTCAAGCAAGAAGCCGACGCCGCGCGGAAGAGGCTGATGCGCGCTACGAGCAGAGAAAACTGAAGCGCAAACAGAAGCATCGCGGGCATTGACCGTCGCCGACATGGGTCCTGGCGTGAACAGGGCCACGTCCCCTGTTCACGCGCTCAGAATCTGGGGATTATACTTCTTCAATACGGATGCCCGAATGAAGGAGTTTGACGAGGAGTTCGCTGAGCTGACCGGAAGGGACATCGACCCTTACGCCGCCATGAAGGTTGCCGAGGAGCCGGGCAAATACGGCGAATAAACGGAGGACACGATAATGAGCCAAATCGAAGAAAAGAAGATATGGGGAATCCACACGCAGGACGACAACCTCTTCCTGCGCGATAACGTGATAGCCGTCGGCTGGCCCGACATGGGCGACCTGCGCAGCATCGGAGATGACCGCGACGCCTTCAAGGCGAGGTACGCCGAAGTGTACCCGGACGCCAAGAAAGGGAGCGTCGCTACGGGCGCGGGTATGCTGTTCCGCTTCCTCCATGAGGCACAGATCGGCGACTACGTCGTGTTCCCATCCAAGAGCAACAGGCAGGTCAATATCGGCACCATCGAGAGCGACTACATCTACGAGGAGAACGCGCATGAGTATGTGCAGCAGCGGAAGGTGAAGTGGCTCAAGCACCTGCCGCGCACCTCTTTCTCGCAGGGCGCACTCTACGAGATCGGCTCGGCGATGTCGTTCTTCACGGTGAAGAACTACGCCGACGAGTATCTTGCAGCCCTCGACAAGGACTTCAAGAAGACGGTCGTTGACGATAACTCCGAGGACGAGAGTGTCGGAGCCACCGCAGAGGACATCGTCGAGAGCACGAAGGACTTCATCCTCAAGGAGCTCAGCAAGAAGCTAAAGGGCTACGACCTTGAGCTGTTCGTGGCCGACCTGCTCCAGGCGATGGGATACCGGACGATGGTATCTGCCCACGGCGGTGACAGCGGCATCGACATCGTCGCCTACAAAGACGAGCTGCCTCCTCGCATTCTGGTGCAGGTGAAAAGCGGCGACGGCGACATCAAGGAGGAGACGATCCAGTCGCTCAAGGGCGCGATGCGCAAAGGCGACTACGGCCTGTTCGTCACACTCTCCGACTACAAGAAAAACGCTCAGAAGTATCTGGACAGCACGCCCGTCATCCGTGGCATCAACGGCACGGAGCTGGTGGATCTGATCCTTAAGTACTACGAGGACTTGAGCGACAAGTACAGGAAGATGATTCCGCTAAAGATGGTTTTCATCCCGGTTCCACGGGACGAGGAATAGAAGCCGTGGAGAAGGGGAATTTCGGTGTGTGAAGCACACGAGGACGAAGTCGCTCGCCGAGGACGACGATTGCTGCGACTACCTCTTGGAGGATTCGCGGTGAGAATAACAAGAAATAGGAGGAGGAATCGGTATGACAGTTTTTGAAATGCCCCAAGCTTCTGAGGATTGGATCAAGAACGAGCTGAAGAAGCAGATGAAAGACGACGAAGCGGACGAAAAATGGCAGGAGATTCTTGCGACGTACGAGAGGTTTGCGAGTGAATCTCCGGATATAGGGGGCAAGGCGAATCCCATGTCAAAAACTTTTACGGGTCTCTTTCTGCGTTCGCATACTACGAGTGCATGGGGCGAAAAATGACGCCGGATGAAATCACCGACATGTGCTATGGCATGATGATGGCAGGCATGGGAGAAAACCATCCGTTGGGCAAGTTCAATCTCAATAATCCCATCGTCAGGAAGGTGTTCCATGCGGTCTTTGGCATGCGGGCAAAGAAGCTGAACAAGCACAAAGCAGACGGTTCATGGGGGAATACCTGGGGAATGGAGATCAATCCGTTGAACCACAAAGAGGGAATCAGCATCCATTTGGTGGGATGCCCCATTGCTGACTTTGCAAAGGCACATGGCTACTCCGAGCTCATGCCGTATTTCTGCGAGACCGACAAGCAGGTTATGGAGGCGTATGGCGGAGCCCTCTATCGTGAACATACCGTTGCGGACGGGTACGAGGACTGTGACTACTGGGTAAAGAACAAAGGAGAGTAGGCGAGATAAGATTTATGTTCTGGGACAGAGTTGCCGGTGTCTATGACATCTTTGCCAATTTCATAAATGCAAGGACGCATCGTGCGTTGTGTGAAAAGGTAGCAGGCCTCATCGATCCTGCCGACAACGTGCTGGAATGTGCCTGCGGCACAGGGCTTTTGAGCCTTGCGATTGCTCCGCGCTGCCACAGCCTTATCGCTACGGACTTTTCCAAGAATATGGTTAAACGCACGGCGAAGAAGTGCGCAGCGTATCCGAATGTAACGGTGCGGGAGTCGAATATCCTAAAGCTCGATTTTCCTGATGAGAGCTTTGACGTCGTGGTGGCGGGGAATGTGATCCACCTTCTGGACGAGCCCTGCAAAGCACTTGGTGAACTTGACCGCGTGTGTAAGCTCGGCGGTCAGATAGTTATTCCAACCTATATGAACAAGGATGAAAAAGGCGATGCAGGCGCCTGGTCAGAAGCCCTCGGGAAAGCCGGAGTGGACTTCAAGCGGGAGTTCACCCTTGCCACATACCAGGCCTTCTTTGCGGAAGCGGGCTACGAAAACGCAAGTTACACCATGATCGAAGGACGGATTCCCTGCGCACTTGCAGTGATGCGAAAATGATGAATGAGCTTTTTCGTTCCCAAAGAGAAAGCGGAGGGAACCCTCGAGAGGCTACTCGCACTTGCCGATAGATCCAAGCTTCACGGCGGCCGGTACGCGAGCAACACCGTAATAACCTCGTCGCACGACTTCATCGCGAGGGTCTTCGAGGCTTGGCTCGGGTAGCCCCTCTTTCCAGCAGCGCGGGTATCACCGTTCACGATCAATGCGCGTGCACCCAAATACCCGCGGAATTGACAATGGGGCGTTTAGCTGCAAAATAGTTGCTAGTTAGAAACCCTCGGGTTTGCAGGGCAGGATCGTGAAAGCGATTCTGCCCTATTTTTTCCTCTGCCTGCTCCAAATCAAGTAGTTCGAAGATAGCCTGTAGGTGTCCTCATGGGCGCCTTTTATCTTCAGGGAATCAGTCGTGAGCTAATCATCAGCGAGATCTTCCCCTTCAGGTAGCCCATCACGCTCGACACGCTGTACTTCGGCGGCATCGCCAGCAGCATGTGGACGTGGCCGGGCATCAGGTGCCCCTCGATGATCCCTATCCCCTTGTACTAGATCTCCCCATGGTCGGACCTTATTTGGTCGTAGATGACTTTGCGCCTATACTTCGGCGTGAACACGACGTGGTACTTGCACATCCACTTCGTGTGCGACAGGCTGTAGGCCTTCTGGGCCATACGCCACCACCGCCCTCTCGACTCGGATTCCTTGCGGCCTGAACAATCGCAAGTGTCCGGCGAGGGGGCGGCTTTGTAAAGCCGTTTGGCCCCACCCGCATAGCGGGTGGTTTCTGATGCGGCGCGCTGCGCGCCCCGCACAGGCTAAAGCCTGTAAACCACGAGAGAGGGCCGGGGCCTATGGCTCCGGCCCTCCTTCTGGGCGTTTCCCTCGCTCGCACTACCCGGCCGACGGCGCGGTGAACGACAGCTTGTCGTATGCGAAACTGTAGTTCTTCTTGATCGCATAGAAGGCGACCGACGCCATCAGCGCGGCGACCGCAATGGCGGCCTGCTCCTTCGTTGGGTTGACCTCGAGCGCGTACCCGATGGCTTCCCTGACGGTCTTCAGCGCATCCTCGGGCGAGTCGACGAGCTCGGTGGCGGCCTTTGCGATGTTCTTGCTGTCCATGGTCGTTCCTTTCGTGGGGTTAGTCTAGGCGAGCAGCTTGAGCGTGAGGGCAATGTGGCATGCCATTCCAGCGAGGAGCGCCACGGTCATGCACGTCACGGCGGCGGCCATCAACCCGAAGAACCACGTGTCCATGTCGCGGCCACTTCCCGCCTTTTCGAAGTGCTTATCTTCCAAACGGCTCTTGTCGGTCATCAGTTCCTCCTCCTCTACGGGTTTTACTGAGGACAGTTTCTCGAATAAGAGCCCTGCCGTTCGAATGCAGACGCTCTAATGACCTACAATATTTAATGTCATTCAATAGAAACGAGGAAGCCATGTCGAGGAAGCTGACGGACATTGAGATAGCGGCTTTTCTCGAGAGATGCGGCACGATTGAGAGCGGAACGCGACAGCGCTTGCTGGCAGTCGCGCGCCTGCTATGCGATTTCACCGACGAGAACGAGGGACTCACCTCGCAGGAAATAGCTCGGGTTCTCTCGCGACTGTCGGGGAGCAATGTGGCCGAAAACTCCGTCCGCGCCGATCTCGACGCTTTGGCATCATGCAGCCCCTTCGGAGCCGAAGTCATAAAGCCCGGGCGGGGCGAGAAAACCGGGTACCGCTGCGCGGCAAAGCCCTTTTCATCGCATGACTCTTCGCTCCTGATGGGCATGGTGAGAACGAGCAAGTTCGTCAATGAGGAGCAGCGCGCTCGCCTTTGCGCGAAGCTCGAGGAAATCATGTCCGACCGCGAGCTGGAAGAGATGGTCGAATCGATCTTTGTCGATGAGCGCGAAACCCATGAGGGCATGAACGCACTTGCGGCGATGGTCGCCGCCTCCTCCGCGATTCGCAACAACGAACAGCTCTGCTTCCGTTATCGCCGCCACTTGATGAACGGGGATGAGCTGATTGACTGCCAGATCTCGTCCGAAGACCCCGTTTGCCTCGTCTACAGCTTCGGACACTACTATCTTGAGACCTGCGTGACAACTGACGAGGTTCCCGAGGGCGAACCCTTTTTCCGCAGGCTGGACCATATGACGAACGCGATGGTATCGGGGAAGAAGCTCCGCAACCCCGGCAGGGTTGACGAGCTTAGGAGAAGGGTGGCCGCCGACGTCCGAGAGCGGATTGACATGTACGGCGACGGGACCAGCAGGACGCTTTTCCTCAAAGTCGAGGGGCGTTGCGCCCAATATGCCTACGACAGGTTCGGCCACGACTTGGTTTTTTCGCACGTCTCCGAGGACGATGCCGGTAATCCCCATGGCTACGCCTGCGTGAGGACGCAGCTGTCTCCAACCCTCTACCGTTGGCTTTTCGGTATGGGAGGAGGCGTTTTCCTTGCAAAGCCGAAAGGCCTCACCTGGGCCAGGACCTTTCGGGGCCTTTCGTCATGCAGCGCCGATACGCTTCGGCAGTTCGTCGAAGATTACGAGGCGGCACACGAGGGCTATATCTCCATGCTTGAAAGCGCTCTGGGAGCCGAGCGAGATGCTATTGCAAAGGGACATGAAACGGCTTGGATTTAACGCCAAAGACGACGTACTCGGTCAGAACCTCTGCAAGGGCATCAGAGGCGCACCTTTCCGAGCGGTACCTTCTGAATAGGCGATCAATGTTTTCCAGCTCTTCATCCTGCGACAGCCCGCGCAGCGGAGAGTAGTAGTAGGAGTTATGGATGTCGATCCCGTCACCCATTATCGACAGGGCAATGGACCAGAGGTGGGTGTCGTCATGATGCTCTATAGCGATGAGATGCGCGCTCTCGATTGAGCTGACGGTTAAACCATCGAGTCCCTCATTGAGGGCCTTTGCCATCTCCGCGAGGTCGTCGGGGCTCGATTCGCCCTGGGCTCTCATGCCGTCAAGATACTTGAGCTGTTCTTCGTCGAGCCGTAGGCCGCCGAGCAGCATGAACATGATGTCAAGAACCTCGTCCCTGATTTCCCTAACCTTGCCCAGGTCGTAGAAGTTGGACTTATGGAGCTTCCCATTGCGGGTGTCGTCCATGAACGACCGCAGCCGCCCGAACAGGAGCTCGCGAAAGGACTTGTAATCAATCTCAGGATCGTAGATGCGCACGTTGAAGTATTTGTGCTGGTAGCTTGCAAATAGATAGGCAAGCGGGCCCAACGTTGCCTCTTTGTCCTTCTCCGCCAGGAGGGCTGAGGTGAGCGGGACGGCAGGGTTCCAGGCCTTTACGGCGCCAAACGCCACCTTGTAGTCCCTGTTCGCCCAAAGCGGAAGAAGGTCGAACATCATCTGCTCTATCGCCTTGATGTAGCCAGCGACCGTCCCGGTCTGCTCGACATTCTCGGAGAGGGTGTTGAGCCTGTAGCGCCACTCTGACGACAGAAAGCTGACGGCGAAGCTGGCTTGCCCGAAGAGTATTTCGAACAGATCTTTGCGCTGAATGTTGCGCGCCAAGATATCGATGTCGCGCTCCGACATCCCTCTTCCCATCAGACGGTACCTGATAAGAGGAAGCTCGATCGCCTCGTAGTCGTGAAGGAGCTCTCGTCTGAAGGAGCCGAGCTCATGCTCGGTGGGCAGGGCAACAACCGTGAACCCCTGGACAAGTCGACCCTCCGTTCTCACCCTGCCAGCCACGTCGGTCAAACGGTCGGCCCCTTCCTTTCCGAAAGTCCTCTCGAACCAATCTGTTGCAAAGACGTGCTTGACGCCGCGCGGAGAGAAAGACTCGTACCAGTAGCCGAGACTCTCGCGGAGCTTGACGTTGGCCTCATCCGCAAGCCATACAAGGTAGACGTCGTCAACCTCCCCGTTCTCCACCAACTCGAACGCCCAGAACATGGAGTTGCTCTTAGTGTGGTTAAGCGGACTATGGTCGATGCTTGGCCACAGCATGACGCATGCATGCTTCCCCCCGTCCGCAATGTAACCGAAGCCGGCGTTCTTCCATCTTGACGTGGATGGCAGGTCGAAGGTTTCGATGGAATGCCCAGATGCCAGCTTCCTTGCAAAGTCAGCGAATAGGCCAGGCGCCGCTGCAGCCCAGTTTCGCTGCATCTGCTTCATGCTTGCGCAATTGCAATCATCGGTTCCAAAAAGGAATCCGCTGTTGAACTCATTGACGCCTGCGAACTTCTTCGATAGCTTGATGTCCGCCAACGCCTTGTCCGCGAACTCATCGTACAGAGACTGGCAATCCATTTCCCACCCACTTTCTCGATAACGCCATTATCCCAGAAAGACTATGGGGTGTTCGGGGTAGAGGAGCTGGCGCCCGGCGAGCTCGACCTCACGCCCGGCTGCATCGACAGGGCCAGGGCCGCGAGGGGCGAGGGGCCGCTGACGGGGTAGGCGTCGGGCCGGGACATGGGCCGGAGGGCCCGTTGCGCTGAGTCCGGAACGGCTGCGCGGTGGGCTGGCGGAGCATGCGGAGGCGGCATGGGGGCACCGGCCTCCATAGCCTCTCCACCTGCGGAAACGGGGCGGTCGCCAGGCGCCGTGAGCTATTACCGCGTTGCGCTAGCTGCGGAAACGCGGGGTACGCTCAGACTGTTGCGTTGAGATTGAAAATCAACCTGATATCGTAGCGCACCGCAGACGCTGATGGCGATGGCTGTACACGGGTACGGGCGCGCCGCACTTCACAGCTTGTTTTTCAAGTATTTGGGGCGCACGCGCGGCATTCAAAAATGCGGAGCGACTCCGCATGGCTCGAGACTGAGCCGAGGTGCCCTACTTCTCGCCCTCCAGCAACCCCACGATGCGGTCGATGTCGACGGCAAAGCGAGGCCTTCCCTCGCGCTCGTAGCGGTCGAGGTATGCCTGGCACTCGGAGACAATGCGCTTGGTGTTGCCGTCGATGATGCGCTGGAGCGTCTCGTAGTAGTCCCAGGAGATGGATACGATCTTCATCGGTTACGCCCCCTTCATACGAAGCGGGGCCCGCATCACTGCAGGCCCCTACAGGTGGGCGATATTCTACGCCTTGCGGCACCCCGTCGCCCACGGAGGCTAAACGTACACGTAAGCCGTACTCTGAAAGCCGCGGCTTCCGGCAAGTAGTTTATACCACGAAAGGTCGCTTTCAATGCGCATAGCTCGCAAAATAACACTCGCTGGGCCGTCACCCCTAGGCCGTTACCCTCCAATCTTCATTGGAGTCAGCAGGTCAATTCATATAGTTATGGGGGTTTGTCCTGAAGGAAATCAAATTTATACCCCCATAACTAGGGAATTATCTATTCCCACTCGATGACTAGAGCCCTGGTGTAATTGGCTGGATCACCGTTCCGGGAACCGGTATCGACCTACCTGTCCGTCAAGCTCCTTCTTCAGCTCCAGCCTTGTATCTGACTCGCGCCGTTATAAGCGAAAACCGAAGAGATGCGTCTTAGCCAAGAGAATAAGGTTAGCCTTATCTTACTGTATGATTCGTGTGTTATAGTTAGATGGCTCTAACTGTTTGGGGGCGATAGCCATGCACGAACGCAAGGGCTTCTGGGACAGGAATGCCGGTCGGTACGACCGTTTCATGCGAAAGGACCGGGCGGCGTATGAGAAGATGTATGGGCTGATCAGGCCGGTGGTGAAAGCAAAGACCGTGCTGGAGGTTGCCACCGGCACGGGGCTTATCGCAAAGAGCATCGTGGATGCGGCGGCGCACATCGAGGCTACGGACGCTTCTGCAAAGATGATCCTTGAAGCAAAGCGGGACAATCAATCCGCAAAGCTGCACTTTTCCGTACAAGATATGTTCCGTCTGCCCTATGCACAGAAGTCCTTCGAAGTGGTGGTCGCGTCCAACGCGCTTCACATAGTGCCGCATCCGGAAAAGGCCCTGCAAGAAATCAGGCGGGTGCTGAAGGACGACGGCGTGCTCATCGCGCCAACCTTCACCCACGCGGGAAACTCGGTTTCCGGCAAGGTAAAAGCCTTTTTCATGAGTATGGCGGGATTCCCCCTCCACAGCAGGTGGACAAGCGAGGAATACCTGTGTTTCCTGCGTCAAAACGGCTGGGCGGTGCAGAAAAGCGCGGTGCTGAAGGCCTCGTTCCCGTTGACCTATGCGGAATGCACGAAATCGGAGGGGCCAGATGTCGTTCTTTGAAAACACCCGCAAGCCCGTGGGCCTCGGCGGAAAACTTATGGTTGCCATGATGAATCTGGGCCACAGCCCTGTGGCGCGGTGGGGACTTCGATTTTTACGACTTGCGCCAAATGCCAAGGTGCTGGATTGCGGCTGCGGCGGCGGGGCGAACATAAAACGACTGCTGAAAAAATGCCCGCATGGCGTCGTCAAGGGCATCGACTATTCGCCCGTCAGCGTGGAGAAGGCTAGAAAGCTCAACCGAATTGCAATTCAGGAGGGGCGTTGCGCCGTTCTGCAAGGCAGTGTGGCGGATATGGCGTTTGAGGATAGCTGTTTCGATGCTGCCACGGCCTTTGAGACCGTCTATTTCTGGCCTGATTTGCCCCGATGCTTCCGTGAGGTCTGGCGGACGCTGAAGCCGGGCGGGACAATTCTTATCTGCAACGAGAGCAATGGCGATACGGACAAGGACGAGAGGTGGACGCAGATCATCGGCGGCATGACCATCTACAAGGACATTGAATTAAAGGCGTGTCTGGAGCAGGCGGGTTTTCACGAGGTGCAGATACGCAAAAAGAAAAAGTGGCTCTGCGTCACGGCGCGGAAGTAAGGGCATCAAGCACGGGCATTTTTGCATCCATCCTGCACATGGCGATAGGCATGACGGTCATAGCGGCTGTGCTGGCGGCAATTATGACAGTTTTTATTCACTGAGGAAGAAACCTATGAAATGTAAAATTGAGAAAAACACCGTGCAGGAGACGCTGATCCTCCCGCTGTATTCCCGGAAGCTGTGTACGGAGCTGTACCCGAACCTTTACAGGGATGAAACAGCGGTTCGTCTGCTCGACCAGATCGATTACGACTTTTCAGAGGCAGAGAAAAACTCCCGCAGCCTGATGCAGCGCTTTGGTGCGCTCGAGGTGGCCACACGGCAGAGTGATCTTGCTTTCGAGGTGCGGGATTACCTGAAAGGCCACCCCAATGCGGCGGTGGTCAATCTGGGCTGCGGGCTGGACAACACCGGCAGAACCTGCGACAACGGTAGATGCAAGATCTACAATCTGGACTTCCCGGATGTGATTGCCTTGCGGCAGCAGCTACTGCCCGCCGGGGATCGAGAACAAAATATCCCCTGCGACCTGAAAGACACCGCATGGTTTAGCAAAATCGATGCCTCCGGCGGGGCGGTGTTCTTTGCCTCCGGGGTGTTCTATTACTTTCTGACCCAACAGGTCCAGGAACTGGTGCGGGGGATGGCGAGCGCTTTCCCCGGCAGTGTGCTGGTCTTTGATGCTGCCAATCGGACGGCGGTAAAGATGATCGCAAAAACATGGCTTAAGACTGCAAAAATCAAGGATGTGGGGGCATATTTTGCGGTTTCGGATGCCGCCAAGGAAATCGGCACGTGGGACAGCCGTCTGCAGGTCACAAGTCGCGGCTATATGCTGGGCTACAACGATTTGAGGGACCCTTCTGTCAGCGGCTTTTTCCGGTTTCTCGCAAGGGTCGGTGACAACGGGATGAAAATGCAAATCGTGAAAATAAGATTTTGAGAGACAAAAATGAAGCGCACTCACTTTGACGTTGAAGAAGACGGCTTTTACGACACATATTGGGCGCGCAAGGGCACACATACAGCAGCGGGCACGGATTCGATTGAAACCGTGCCCGCTATCTAATACTAAATTATTTTATCGAACGTCTGTTCTATTCCCACTCGATGGCTTCGGTTCTGCCGTCCCGTCATTCCAGTTGCACCCAGTTTT
>CATXKN010000005.1 GCA_958370785.1 uncultured Collinsella sp.
CGGCAAGGAGATATATTGCCAGACCGGAGGGCCCCCGCGGGCGGGAATCTGGGCGCACACATTTCCTACACACATAAGGACTCAGCTTACGTTTGCCGGCCGTTCTCCACCACTCACCGAGGGTCTCTTTATAGTGAAGTGTCATATGGCTAAAGCTGATAGGCTCCCTTAGCCAAGGCACAGCCGGCATCGAGCAACTCATCGCGCTCCTCCACCGAGAACCCCTCGGCGTATACGCGAACCACCGGTTCGGTCCCGCTGGGGCGAATCAGCAGCCAGGTGTCATCCTCGAATGCCAAACGTAAACCATCCATATGGCTTACAGCCTGCGGCGCCTTGCCGCAAATCGATTTGGGATTCATGCCAGGAAGCAGCGTTCGCAGCGATTCGGCGTCTTCGGCCTCAAGGCGCAAATCGCGACGCCCATAGCTCGTCTTACCAAAACTGGCCTCGAGCTGATCGACCAAAACGCCCAAGGTCGCGCCCGTCTTTGCCATAAGCTCACACAGAATCAGACAAGCAAGGATTCCATCGCGCTCGGGCATATGCGCGGCGATGCCGATACCGCCGGCCTCCTCGCCTCCCATGAGGACGCCGCCCTTCTTCATCTCTGCGGCTATATATTTGAAACCGACCGGCTTAACGGTCACGCAACAGCCAAGCGCCTCAGCAATGCGACGCACGAGCGTCGAGCACGAGAGATTGACGACGACACGCCCCTCCAAATTGCGGAATTGAACGAGGTCGCCCAAAACAAGCGCCATGATTTGATGCGGATGTATATATCTACCGCGTTCGTCGACCGCGCCGATACGATCGGCATCGCCGTCGGTCACCAGACCCGCGCACGCCCCGTCCTCGACAACCGCACGCTCGCAAGCGTCCACCCATGGCTCAACAGGGTCGGGGCAAATGTCCTCTTGATCGGACGACTGTCCGGCATGAATCTCGTGCACCTCGACGCCTAGCTCCCGCAGCAGGTCGGCAAGATATCCCTGAGCCGCGCCGCCCATGGGGTCAACTACCACACGCAGGTGAGCGGCTCGAATGGCCTCGGCATCGACAAACGATGCCACCGCCTGCATATAGTCAGGAATAATATCCGCGGTGCGATAGCGTTCCTCGATCCCCATCGGCTCGGGGGCTATGGTCTCTTCGAGCTCTTCGATGACATCCTGATTGGCCGTCGAGCCATCTCCCATGCGTAGTTTAAGGCACAGATACCCCTGCGGATGATGGGACCCCGTCACCATGAGCGCACCGCAGGCCTCGCCGTCATACGCCGCCGCCCACGTAAGGGCGGGCGTCGGGACAGGCCGAGATGCGAGTACTGCGTCCAATCCGTGAGCCGCAAGCACGCCTGCCGCAAGCTCAGCGAACTCGCGCGCCTGCGGCCGGGTGTCGAACCCTATATATACTGTTTTGCCGGGATTGGTCTTTTGCCACAACTCGCCGACGGCATCGGCAATGCGGGCAACGTTGTCGGCGGTAAAGTCGTCGTCGACGCGGGCGCGCCAACCGTCAGTTCCAAAATGAATTATCGCGCACACGCGCAGACACCTCACAGTGTTTGGATCATGGTACGCATGAGGTATACCCGCAACGCTCGCCCAGCAACCTGTCAAAACCGGCATTCACCATTTGGGCAAATGCTAGCGACGATGTGCAGGCAATAAAAAACCGCCCCGTATGGAGCGGTTTCGACCTTTATATATCGAGCGCCTCGGCCATCGCCGCCGTGGTGATCGCCGTGGTTCCACAGCAACTGCCCACCATTGCGGCACCGGCATGCCTCCATTCGATGCAAGCGCGCGCGAAGGCTTCGGGGTTCTCGCGCCACACAGGGCCATCCTGAGTTTGGACCGGATCGCCCACGTTGGGACGTACCGTGACGGGCGTAGTCGCCGATGCAACCATCCTGGGCACTGCCACGTTCGCGGCCGCAAGTGAACAGCAGTTAACGCCAACCGAGTATGCGCCGTGCTTTTCGGCGTACAAAACGGCAGCCTCGATGTTGAGGCCATCGCCTAGCAGGTCGCCTTTATCGTCAACGACAAAACTTACCAAAACAGGCATGCCGTCGGCGGCATCCTGGGCGCCGGCAAGTATGGGCTGCAAATTACGGATAGACGTCACCGTCTCGATCAGCAGACCGTCAACACCAGCATTGAGCAGGGCGTATGCCTGCTCTCGCGAAATGCCTCGGATTTCTCGATACTCGGCAGAGTCTTCGGCAAACCACTCAATGCCGATCGGGCCCATCGAGCCCAGCAGCAGCTGAGGGTGCGCCTGGCGTGCATCGTCGACGGCACCGCGATTGACCTCAGCCACGGACGGCGTAATCTGATCTTGCTTGAGGGCATAGCTTGATGCCTGAAAGGTATTGGTAATGAGCACCTGCGCACCGGCGGCGACATACAGGCGATGGATACGAGAAACAGTCTGCGGCTCGGCAAGGTTCCAAAACGCCGGTGGGATGTCGGCGGCATCGTATTCACTCATCAGCACGCTGCCCATGGGGCCCTGCGTCAACAGGGTCTCGCTCGACATGCGGCGCATAAGTTCCTCGCCGCCGGGACGGTTGTAATAACTCGTATCCATATATGTGTTTCGCTATTCCTCGACGCTGATTCCCTGTTTTTCGAGATAGGCGAGCCAGCGGCTCATCGTGTCCTCGGAAAGCGCATGTTCCATCATGCACGCCTCGGAATCGGCCCGCTCAAAATCGACGCCGAGCTCCTGGACCAAAAACGTGCGGATAAGGCGATGACGGTACCAGATTGCCGTGCCGACCTCGCGACCACGGTCGGTCAGGATGACCTTGCCGTAATGCGATTGCTCGACAAGCTCGGACGCCTTAAGCGCCGAAACCGCCTTATTGACCGATGCCTTGGAGACACCAAGACGCTGCGCGATGTCGACCGATCGCACGCCATTGGTCTCCCCTTCTTCGTTTTCGATGCGAACCATGCACTCCAAGTAGTCTTCGTTCGCCACCGTTAGATGCAGCTCGCGCGAGCTATTTGTCGTATCCATGACCTTCCGTCCCTTCTGCTTTCAAAGGCTGATTCTACCCCATCCGCCCGTCGCGGTATGCTGTGGCATACCGTGCTAGAGTTCTTGTTGCACACGACGACCAAGATTGGAGCGGTCTTTATGGAAAACAACGCCACGAACCCCGACGTCCTTGAGCGCTTTTTGCGCTACGTCCAAATCAACACGCAATCCGAGGATGCAAACTGCGACCAGGTGCCTTCGAGCAACGTTCAGTTTGACCTTGCTAATGTGCTGGCCGAGGAGCTGCGCGAGCTCGGCGCGGCCGATGCCCATGTGACCGAGCATGCCTACGTCTGCGCGCATATTCCTGCGAGCGCGGGCGCGGAGGACAAGCCCGCCCTGGGTCTGATCGCACACCTCGACACCACCGAGGTTGCGCCGGGCGCCGGTGTGAAGCCACACATTGTGCACTACGAAGGCGGCGACCTGGTCTGCGGTACCGTTGACGGCAAGCCCGTGGCCATGAGCACCGCCAAGCTTCCCGCCCTGAACGACCTTGTGGGTGAGGACTTGGTCTGCAGTGACGGCACCACGCTGCTGGGCGCCGACGACAAGGCCGGTGTCGCCGAGATCATGGCGCTTGTCGCGCGTATCGCTCAGGACCCCTCGCTGCCCCACCCCGCACTCGGCATTTGTTTTTGCCCGGACGAAGAAATCGGTCACGGCGCCGAACTGTTGGACATCGAGGCCTTCGGCTGCAAGTACGCCTACACGGTCGACGGCGGTCCCATTGGCGAGCTGGAGTGGGAGTGCTTTAACGCCGCCGAGGCAACCGTTCACTTTGAGGGCCAGTCCATCCATCCCGGTGACGCCAAGGGCCGCATGGTCAACGCGGGCAATCTGTTCTGCGACTTTAACGCGCTGCTCCCTTATGCGCAGCGCCCGGAATACACCGAGGGCTACGAGGGCTTCTATCATCTTGAGGGCGTGTCTGCAACCGTCGACCACGCTACGGCGCGCTATATCGTTCGCGACCACGACGCGGCAAAGTTCCAGCAGAAGCTCGCGTTGATTGATTCCGCCGCAGCCCTGCTCAACCAGCGCCTGGGCGATGAACGCGTGACGGTCGAGATCAAGCAGCAGTACCGCAACATGGCCGAGATCGTGCGTGACTACCCCGAGCTTATCGATGTCGCCAAGGAAGCCTACCTTGCCTGCGACATTGAGCCCCAGGTGCTTCCGATTCGCGGTGGTACCGACGGTGCGCAGCTGTCGTTCCGCGGCCTGCCCTGCCCCAACCTTTCCACAGGCGGCTACTGCTACCACGGCGTTAACGAGTTTGTCCCGGTCAGCTCGCTCGTCAAGATGACCGACGTCCTCCAGGAACTCGTCGCCCGCTTCGCGTAAGGAACTCGCATAATCTAGGTAAGCAAAATCGCCCCGTCCTCAAAACCGAGAACGGGGCGATTTTTGGTGCAAGGGGAGTAGTCAGCATCGCAGGTTGAGCCAACGTCAGCGAACGCCGTTCGGCAAAACGGCGGAACTAATAAGAGGTCGACTCGTCGTAGTTGTCGGAACTGTAGTCCGAGGTACTCGAATCAGTCGAATCGCCCGAGTCTTCCGAGTCTTCCGAACTGACCGATGAGGTTGCGGTGCCGTTGGCGTAATCGTCGGACGTGTTGTTGTTCAGGTCGCCGATCGTAGAGCTGGAGCCATCGGACTGGCCCATGGTATTGGGGCCCTTGGGATCCTTGCCAGCGTCGACGCGCTCCATCATTTCCTTGAGCTCGTCCTCGTAGACAAAGACGTAGCTCACGCCATCAATCATGGTGCTGGCATCGGCATACGAAGGCAAGTTGGCCGAATAGATGCCGTCAACATCCATGCCGCGCATGGCATTGACCGTAGAGACGATGTCCTGAACGCTCATATCGGTCACGAGCATGTCGGACAGCGAATTGACGAGGTCGAAGACCTTGGTGGCATCGAAGTTGTTGAGGATCTGGTTGGCGAGGGCGCCGAGCACCTGACGCTGGTGGCGCATGCGTGTGTAGTCGCCATCGGCATAGATGTAGCGGCAACGGGCATAGGTAAGGGCGGTCGCGCCATCCATGTGCTGCTGACCGGCGGTGATCTTAATGTCGAGATGCTCGGGGTCGTCGACATCGTCGGTTGCGTTAATGTCGATGCCGCCGACCGAATCGATGAGCGACTGCATGCCGTCGAAGCTGACCTCGGCATAGTGGGAAATCTGGACACCGCACAGCTCGTTGACCGCCTGGACCATGGCTTCGGCGCCGCCGTAGGTATGGCAGGCGTTGATCTTCATGGTCGAGCCGTTGTAGACGACCTTGGTGTCGCGCGGAATGGAGATGAGCGTCGCCTGTTTTTGCGTGGGGTCGATACGCGCCAGGATAATCGAGTCGGCGCGGTATGTATCCTCGCCCGGGCGACCGTCAGTGCCAAGGAGTAGCACGTAGAACGGGTCCTTTGCCTCGTCGGTATCAACCAGGATCTGGCGCAGGTTGTCGGTAATGACGTTGGAATCGCCGAGCTTGCCCATAATGGTGGCAAACCACAGGCCGGCGGCAGTCGTAGCGCTCAGCAGCACACCGAGCACAGCAATGAGCGCAACGCGGCGAACCGTATGGCCGCGACGGCGCTGACGGGCGCGCTCGGAATAGCGGGCAACGTTATCGCGGCTATAGATTTTTGCCTGAGCGCCGGTCGAAGGTCTTCGAGATTCCGTAATGGGCTTTTTCTTAAACATAGGCAACCTGCATTAGTAGATGACGGGATCGGGAACAGTGGCGTGCTCGACATGAGCGCCAAGCGCCTGCAGCTTTTCGACAAACTGTTCGTAGCCGCGCTTAATGTGATGGATGGCCGAGACCTCGGTCGTACCGTCGGCAATGAGGCCGGCAACGACGAGTGCCGCGCCACCACGAAGATCCGGTGAGGTTACCTGAGCGCCGGAGAAGCCCTTGACGCCGTGAATCATGGCGTGGTGGCTCTCGATGCGAATATCGGCACCCATGCGCACCAGCTCGGATGCAAACATAAAACGATTCTCGAAGATGTTCTCGGTGATAACGGAACTGCCGTCGGCCAGGGCGGAGAGCACCATGATCTGCGCCTGCATGTCCGTGGGGAAACCGGGGAACGGGAGCGTCTGGATATCGACCGGCTTGATGCGCTCGACGCGATTCACGTGGACGCCATCCTCGATGCGTTCGCAATCGATGCCCATGAGCTCCATCTTCTTGAGCACCATTCCCAAGTGGATGGGGCAAAAGCCTGTGACGTCGACACCGCGGTCGTCTGCCATCAACGCACCGGCAACGATAAAGGTACCGGCCTCGATGCGGTCGCCCACCACGCGATGGGTAACGGGATGCAGCTCTTCCACGCCCTCGATGGTCACAACAGGCGTACCCGCGCCGACAATCTTGGCGCCCATCTCGTTAAGCATGTTGGCGAGATCGACGATCTCGGGCTCACGGGCGGCATTATCGATAACCGTAGTACCCTGCGCACGCACGGAGGCCATGATGAGGTTCTCGGTCGCACCGACGCTGGCGAACTCGAGCGTGACGGTGGTGCCACGCAGGCCCTGAGGCGCATTGGCGTTGATATAGCCGTGGGCGGTGTCGAACTCGACGCCCAAGGCCTCAAGACCCAAGATATGCATATCGATCTTGCGAGCGCCCAGGTTGCAGCCACCGGGCATGGCGATCTTGGCGCGATGGAAACGGCCCAGCAGGGGTCCCATCACGGCAGTGGAAGCGCGCATCTTGGCAACGAGCTCGTAGGGCGCCTCCCAAGAATCGACCTGGGAGGTATCGATCTCGAGCGTATGCTCGTCGAGAACATCGATCGTAGCGCCCATGCCCTTGAGCACCTTGCCCATCACGTGGACATCGGAAATATCAGGCACGTTCTGCAGCGTCGTCTTGCCCGGCGCCAGAAGCGTTGCCGCCATGAGTTTGAGCGCGGAGTTCTTGGCGCCCGAAACAGGCACGGAACCTCCGATGGCGTGGCCACCCTCAACGCGGATAATATCCAAGGTCTACCCTTTCAAAAAGCATGCCCGGGGTGGCTGGGCCATCCCGGGCATGATGTGTTCGCAAATGGTCGAACGCTAAAGCGTTTGACTATTGGGCAAGCTTGAGCTTACACCATGCGATTTCATTATAGAGGTAGGCGCGGCGTGCATCATCCTCCGACAAATTACCCAGCTTCTCTTCAAAACCTTGAATATCAGCTTTAACCTTGTCGGCGTCGACGGTCGCCAAATCGCAAGCGCGCTCGGCGAGGACGGTCACGACATCGTCCGCAACCTGGGCATAGCCGCCGGCCACGGCAAACGTGTGGTCGACAGTGCCCATGGCCTTATCGGAAACGCGAACGTAACCGCGGTCGATCGTGCAGATTTCGCTGGAGTGAGCAGGCAGAACGCCAAACTCGCCATCCGTGGACGGAATCGACACAAACGCAGCGTCGCCCTCATAGGCGCAGCTCACGGGGCACACGATGCGGATACGCATAACCTACTTCTCCCCCATCTTGCGGGCGCGCTCGCGCACGTCCTCAATCGTGGAAGCATAGCGGAACGCCTGCTCGGGCAGGTCATCGGCCTTACCGTCGACAATCTCGGCGAAGGAGCGGACGGTATCCTCGACGCGGACGTAGACACCGGGGTTGCCGGTGAACTTCTCGGCGACGTGGAAGGACTGGGAGAGGAACTGCTGGATCTTACGGGCACGGTTGACCGTAAGGCGCTGCTCCTCGGACAGCTCGTCCATACCCAGAATGGCGATGATGTCCTGAAGGTCGGAGTACTCCTGCAGGAGCTCCTGGACCTTGACGGCGACACGGTAGTGCTCCTCGCCGACGATCGAGGGATCGAGGGCGTCGGAGGAAGACGCGAGCGGGTCGATGGCCGGGAACAGACCGAGCGACGAAATGCTACGCGAAAGAACCGTGGTGGCGTCGAGGTGCGTAAACGTCGTGGCAGGCGCCGGGTCGGTCAGGTCGTCTGCAGGGACGTAGACAGCCTGGACGGAGGTAATGGAACCCGTCTTGGTCGAGGTAATGCGCTCCTGGAGGTCACCCATCTCGGTAGCCAGCGTAGGCTGGTAACCGACGGCGGACGGCATACGACCCAGCAGTGCGGAAACCTCGGAACCGGCCTGGGAGAAGCGGAAGATGTTGTCGATGAACAGCAGAACGTCCTGGCCGCGATCGCGGAAGTACTCAGCGGTGGTAAGGCCGGCCAGACCGATGCGCAGACGCGCTCCAGGCGGCTCGTTCATCTGACCATAGACCAAGCAGGTCTTGTCGATAACGCCAGACTCGCTCATCTCGAGGAACAGGTCGGTGCCCTCACGAGTACGCTCGCCGACACCGGTGAACACCGAGGTGCCGCCGTGCTCCTGGGCGAGGTTGTTGATGAGTTCCTGAATCAGAACGGTCTTCCCGACGCCGGCGCCGCCGAACAGACCCGTTTTGCCGCCACGGATGTAGGGCTCGAGCAGGTCAACGGCCTTGATGCCGGTTTCGAAGATCTCGGTCTTGGTGGTGAGCTCGTCGAAGCGGGGCGCTGCGTGGTGGATGGGGTAGAACTCCTCCACCTCGGGCATGGGCTTACCGTCGACAGGCTTGCCCATGACGTTCCAAATGCGGCCGAGCGTCTTGGGGCCAACGGGCATCTTCATGGGCTCACCGGTATCGGTGGCGGTGAGACCACGCTGCAGACCGTCGGTCGAGGACATGGCGACCGTGCGGACGACGCCGCCCGGAAGCTGGCTCTCGACCTCGAGGATCGTGCTCAGGTGACCGATCGGGGTCTCGGCCTCGACCGTGAGCGCGTTGTAGATCGGGGGCACCGCACCGTCAAACTTGACGTCGACGACAGGGCCGATGATACGCACGATGCGACCATCACCGGCAGTCGTCTTCTTGGTGGCTTCCTCGACCGCAAGCTTTACGGTGTTATTAGCCATTACTGTTCCTCCAATGCTGAGGCTCCGCCGACGATCTCGTTGATCTCGGTCGTGATCGAAGCCTGGCGCACGCGACTATACGTGCGGGTAAGGGTCGAGATGATCGCGGTGGCGTTTTCCGTTGCGGAGTGCATGGCCTTGCGGCGCGCACCCTGCTCGGCGGCCGCCGAATCGATCAGGGCCTGGTAGATGACCGTCAGGATATAAGACGGCACAAGCTTGCCGAGAACATGCTCGGGAGAGGGCACGAACTCGAACGTGGACGAGATGCGCTTAGGGGCGTCGGTCTCGTTCTTACGCGGACCGTGGGCCATAGCGATCATCTCGGGATCGAGCGGCAGCAAGTGCTCGACGCGAAGCTCCTGATCCACGCGGTTCTTGGCGTGGTGGTAGACAAGCTCGACACGGTCAAGCTCACCGGCACGATACGCATCGCAGATATGAGAGGAGATCATGCGGGCCTGATTGAAATCGGGCTCAGAGGAGTTGCCCTCAAAGTGCATGGCGACGTTTGCGCGGTCACGGAAATACGTGGCCGGTTTGCGCCCACACGCGATGATCTCGCACTCGATGCCGTCGTTCGCCCAAGAAGCGGCGAGCTTTTCGGCCGTGCGCTCCACCGTCGTATTGAAACCGCCGGCAAGGCCGCGGTCCGAAGCAATGACGACAATCAGGCCATGCTTGACGCTCTCATGCTTCTGCAGCATGGGATCGGTGCCCGAGCAGGAGGCGTCGCCGGCAACCGTCAGCATGACGTCGGTCAGCGCCTCCTTATAGGGCTCGGCCTGCTTGGAGCGATCGAGGGCACGACGGATCTTGGCCGTAGAGACCATCTCCATCGTGCGCGTGATCTGCTTGGTCGTGGTAACCGAGGAGATTCGCTTCTTAATGTCGCGAAGGTTGGCCATAGGGCTTAGTTCTCCTCTGATCCAGTCGTATCGGCATGGTGCTTGGCCATGAACTGCTGCTTGAAGTCACCGATGACGCGCAGGAGCTCAGCCTTGGTGTCATCGTCGATCTTCTTGGCGCGAACCTTGTCGAGCAGCGAGCCAAAGCCATTGTCCATGTACTCGATGAGCTCGGCACGGAAAGGCAGCACGTCGGCGATCTCCAGGTCATCCAGGAAGCCCTCGTTGCCAGCGAACAGCGTAACAATCTGCTCGCCAACCTCAAACGGCTTGTAGCGCGGCTGCTTCAGGAGCTCGGTCATGCGAGCGCCGTGGGTGAGCTGCTTCTGAGTAGCCTCGTCAAGGTCGGAGCCGAACTGCGTAAAGCCAGCGAGCTCCTGGTACGAAGCGAGGTCCAGACGGAGGTTGCCGGCGACCTGCTTCATGGCCTTGGTCTGTGCATCGCCACCGACGCGGGACACGGAGATACCCACGTCGACTGCCGGGCGCTGACCCTGGAAGAAGAGCTCGGACTGCAGGTAGATCTGACCATCGGTAATGGAAATGACGTTGGTCGGAATGTAGGCCGAGACGTCGCCGTCCTGGGTCTCGATGATCGGCAGAGCCGTCATGGAGCCGTAGCCATTCTTCTTGGACATCTTGACGGCACGCTCGAGCAGACGAGAGTGCAGGTAGAAAATGTCGCCAGGATAGGCCTCGCGTCCGGGCGGACGATGCAGCGTCAGCGACATCTGACGGTAGGCCACGGCCTGCTTGGACAGGTCGTCGTAGATGACGAGCACATGGCCGCCGGGGTTGGTCTCGCTGGCGGGCTTGCCGTCCTCGCCGTTGTACATGAAGAACTCGCCGATAGCGGCACCGGCCATAGGCGCGATGTACTGCATAGGAGCGGAATCGGCAGCGGTTGCCGAAACGATGATGGTGTAGTCGAGCGCACCGTGCTGAGCGAGGGTCTCGCGGATGTTGGCAACCGTGGAGGCCTTCTGGCCGATGGCGACATAGATGCAGACCATGCCCTTGCCGCGCTGATTGAGGATAGCGTCGATGGCGATGGCGGTCTTACCGGTCTTACGGTCGCCGATGATGAGCTCACGCTGACCACGGCCGATAGGCACCATGGAGTCAATGGCCAACAGGCCGGTCTGAACCGGCTCGCACACCGGGGTACGGTCGATGACACCGGGGGCCTTGAACTCGATGGGGCGACGATGCGTGGCGACGATGTCGCCCAGGCCGTCGATGGGCTGGCCGAGCGGATTGACGACGCGGCCGAGCATGGCGCGGCTCACGGGGATATCCATAATGCGGCCAGTGGTGCGGCACTCGTCGCCTTCCTTGATGGAGTCGACGGCACCAAACAGAACGGCGCCGACCTCGTCACGGTCAAGGTTCTGGGCAAGGCCGAAGACGGTCTCACCGGTATCGGAGCTCTTGAACTCCAGAAGCTCGCCTGCCATGGCGCTCTTGAGGCCGGAGACGCGCGCGATGCCGTCGCCTACCTCGTCGACCGTTGAAACCTCATGCGTATCGACCGTCGCGGAGAGGCTCGTGAGCTGCTCCTGCAGTTTCTTGGCGATATCCTGGGCATTGAGGGTTTCGGACATTAGGCTTCACCTCCGTACGAATTAGCAGAGTTTGCGAGGGTCTCCTGCGCGATGCGCAGCTGCGTCTTGACGGAGATGTCACGACGCTCGCCGCGGGCCTCGAGCACCAGGCCGCCCACGATAGACGGGTCGACCTGCTCGATAAGGAATACCTTGCGGCCGAAGTCCTGCTCGCATTTCTTAGTGATGGTTTGACGCAGCTCGTCGTCGAGCGGGATCGCCGTGGTGACGGTCACGCCCACTACATCCTCGTCTTCCTCGGCAACATACTTAAAGGCAGCTGCCACCTTGGGAAGAAGGTGGAGCTGGTCGCGCTTGGACATGGTGTCGAGCACGGCGATGATCTCGGGGCTGGCGCTAGCCAGACGCTCGATCATCTCGAGGTCCTCGAACACATGGTTCTCGGCCTTGGCGGCTTCCAAAAGGGAGCGCGCGTAGGTCTCGAGCACCTTGTCCTGATAGCGGCTAGTCGGCATTCAGGCTACCTGCTTCCTGGATGTAGCGCTCGATGAGCTTCTTCTGCTCGCCCTCGTCCTCGAGTGCCTCGCCCACGATCTTGGTGGCGACGGCAACGGACAGGTCGGCGATGGAGCTCGCGGCACCGGCGTAGATGGACTTGCGCTCGTCCTCGACGGTCGTGTGGGCCTTGGCGATAATCTCCTCGGCCTCCTTGTGAGCAGCCTCGATAATACGGGCGCGCTCGGACTCGGCGTCCTTACGGGCCTCGAGAACGATGTCGGCAGCCTGACGACGGGCGTCGGTGACGATCGAGTCGGACTCAGCGCGCTTGGCGATGGCCTCCTGCTTGGTCTTCTCGGCCTCGTCGAGGCTCTCCTCGATCTTCTTGCCGCGCTCCTCCATGGTTTTCATGATGCCCGGCAGGGCGACCTTGGCCAGCACGATCCAGATGATCAGGAAGGCGATAAGCGCCGGGATGAACTCCGCCATCTTAGGGATGAGGATGTCCGCACCGGCAGCGCCGTCCTCGGCGAACGCGGAAACCGGCATGAGCAGCGCGGCCGCGGACGCGGAGAGTGCGATCGCGCTCTTCTGGGATGAAAGATTCATACTTGACGCTCCGTGCTATTTAACGATCAGCGCGACAACGAAGCCGATCAGAGCCAGAGCCTCGCCGAAGGCGGAGCCCATGATGAAGACGGTGAACACGCGGCCCTGGACCTCAGGCTGACGGGCCATAGCACCCGTAGCACCCAGAGCAGACAGGCCGATAGCAAGACCAGCGCCGATAACACCGAGACCGTAACCGATAACTCCCACGATTCCTCCTTTGTCGTGCGTGTCTTATTTCACGCAGGATAACCTTTTTATAACTGCCGGGCTCCATGGGTACGGGCACCGGCGGTTTAACGAATTGCCTTACCTTTAAGGCGCGAACGGAAGATTACTCCTCCTCCGCGACCTCCTCTGCCTCGGAGACATACACGGCGGTAAGGACCGTGAAGACGTAAGCCTGGATGGCGCCGACCACAAGCTCGATCGCATAGATCAGGATGAGGATGGCAAGCCAGGCCAGCGAAGGCAGGGCGCCGACGGCGTGGGCCGCGGAAACCTGCTGAAGCAGCGGCTGCATGAACATGCTCGCCATGATGGCGAACGAGCCCATGACCACGTGTCCTGCGAACATGTTGCAGAACAGACGGACGGCGAGCGTGATGAGGCGCAGGAAGGTCGAGAAAAGCTCGACGACCCACACAAGCACGTTCATCGGGAAGCTCACGCCCTGCGGGGCGAGGCTCTTGATGTAGCCGATCACGCCGTGAGCCTTGCATCCGTAGTAGATGAAGTACACGAAGGCGAAGATGGCGAGCGCGGCGGTGGAGCCGATTGCGCCGGTGCCGGGCTTCATTCCCGGAATCAGGCCGATCATGTTATTGATCAGGATGAACAGGAAAAGCGAGCACAGGAACGGGAAGTGCTTCTTCCAGTTCTCACCCACGACGCCCTTGCCGATATCGTTCTCGACGTACTCGATGATGTACTCGAAACCGTTGACGAAGAAGCCCTTGGGAACCAGGGTCTGCTTCTTCTTGAACACGGCCAGGACGATCAGGAGCACGATCGTGGAGACGATCAGCCAAAACGAGTACTGCGTGATGCCGCAGCTCAGATCGCCCACGACAGGGGTGGAGCTGAACTCGCTGACCAGATGATTAATCTCATCAGGCAGCTTTTCAAAAATTTCCACGACTTACCTTTCGACCTCATGAGGATCTCGCAGCGCCTTGGCGACGCGAACCGTGCAGGCGGCCATAAAGGCCACGAAGCCGATCGCCTCGCCCAGGAGGAACATGCGAAATGCCTCTCCGAACAACGCAAACACAACCAAGGTAAAGACGAGCAGGGCGACTGCCGAGACCGCCAGGCTCACCATGCCCTTGAGCATGTCCGCATTCTGCTTATCGTCAAGAACCGGCTTGAGCGTAAAGACAAAGGGAAGGAAGGCAATTGCGCCCGCGATGGCGCCTGCAACGATAGCGAGCAGATCGGCTATCTGAAACACTGGCTCCCTCGCTTTCCTTTTTTACGCCTCACAGCACAGTCCCAGCCAAACATTGGTGACTATTGTACGAGCCAATCGCTAAAGTACAACCGTAAAACAAACGGTTAATACGCACCTGTACGTTTTCTTAAGGCCTTCTTTATGCCGCAGGTACGGTAATACGTTTTTTCGAACCCCTCAGCGCAAAACGTCCGTTAACAGAAGTGCGCGTGGACGACTTTTGCTCGCCCGCGCGCACCATTTCTTCGTATTTGTGACCGTAGCCGACAAGGCCCAACGACTAGAGCGTACCGTAAATGCGGTCTCCGGCGTCGCCGAGGCCGGGAACGATGTAGGCAGCCTCGTTGAGATGGTCGTCGATGGCGCACGTATAAATATGTACGTCGGGGTCCTTTTCGGTCAGTGACTTGAGGCCCTCGGGCGCGGCGACGATACACAGCATGCGGATATCCTTGACACCGCGCTCACGCAGGTAGCTGATGGCCATCTCGGCCGAACCGCCCGTGGCGAGCATGGGGTCGACAACCAGGCAGATGCGCTGGTCGATATCCTTGGGCATCTTGCAGTAATACTCATGCGGCTCGTGAGTAACCTCGTCGCGCTCCATACCGATGTGGCCCACGCGAGCGGAGGGTACCAAGTCGAGGATGCCATCGACCATGCCAAGGCCCGCACGCAGGATGGGAACGATGGCGAGCTTTTTGCCGGCAAGCTGCTTAAACGTTGCGGTGGTGATGGGGGTCTCGACCTCGACGTCTTCCATGGGCAGGTCGCGCATGGCCTCGTAGCCGTCAAAAAGTGCGAGCTCGCGCACGAGCTGGCGGAACTGGTTGGTACCGGTGCTCTTGTCGCGCAAGATCGACAGCTTGTGCTGGACGAGCGGATGATCGACAAGGGTCACACGGGACGTATCGTAGGTGACGGTCATGGGTTGATTGCCCCTTTCGTTGCGGCCGGAAGATGGCCTTGCTGACAAGGCGCATGACGACGTTGTTGCCTCGCGCCGTGCATAAGTTTAACGGTTTGTTGCATCGAGCAGCTCGTCGCAACCCTACTGAGCGGTGTTGAGCGAACGCTTGACGGCATCACGCCAACCAGCGAGGTTGCTCTCACGGCGCTCGGCGGACATGTGAGGATGGAAGACTTTGACGATCTGAGCGTTTTGCTCCAGCTCCTCCAAATCCTCCCAATAGCCGACGGCAAGGCCCGCCAAGTACGCGGCGCCGATCGCCGTGGTCTCCACCGTCTCGCACTGCAGCACGGGGATATCCAGCAGATCGGCCTGGAATTGCATGATGAACTCGTTGCGCGAGGCGCCGCCATCGACGGACAGGCGCTCAATCGAAAGTCCCACGTCCTGCTCCATGGCGCGCAGCACGTCATAACTCTGGTAGGCCATGGACTCGCAGGCCGCACGCACAATGGTCGCACGACTCGAGGCGCCGGTCAGGCCGCACACGATACCGCGAGCATGCGGGTCCCACCAGGGAGCGCCCAGGCCTGCGAAAGCGGGGACGAAGTAGCAGCCCTCGTTGTCGTTAATCGAAGTGGCGAGTTGCGCGGACTCGCTCACGCTCGAGATGATGCCCATGTTGTTACGCAGCCAGTTCATGGTTGATCCGGCGGCAAAGATAGAACCCTCGAGCGCATAGCTGATTTTGCCGTCCGCGGCGATACCGATCGTGGAGACCAAACCGTTCTTGGATTCGACGATCTCGTTGCCGGTGTTCATGAGCATAAAGCAACCCGTGCCATAGGTGTTTTTGGTCTGGCCGGGATGGAAGCAGCAGTGGCCGAACAGCGACGCCTGCTGGTCGCCCGCCACGCCCATGATGGGTGGCATGTTGGTCATGATGTCGCTCGCGACGCGGCCGTAGTCGCCCGAGCTCCAACGAACCTCGGGCATCATGGAACGCGGGATGTCGAAAAGTGCCAGCAGATCGTCGTCCCAATCGAGCGCATGGATATTAAAGAGCGCGGTGCGGCAGGCATTGGTGTAGTCGGTGGCAAAGACCTGACCGCCGGTGAGGTTGTAGATGAGCCAGGTGTCGATGGTGCCGAACATGAGGTCGCCCGCCGCCGCGCTCTCACGCGCACCATCGACGTTGTCGAGGATCCACTGCACCTTGGAAGCCGAGAAATACGGATCGAGCGTGAGTCCCGTGCGGGAGCGCACCAGTTCTTCTGCGCCCTGCTCGACCAGCTCGTCGATCAGAGGTGCGGTGCGACGGCATTGCCACACGATGGCGTTATAGATGGGTTGGCCGCTTATGCGGTCCCACACCACCGTGGTCTCGCGCTGGTTGGAGATACCGATGGCGGCGATGCGGTCAGAATGGATGCCGCTCTTAAACTGGACCTCCATCATCACGCCGATCTGGCTGGCAAGCACCTCCGTGGGATCCTGCTCCACCCAGCCGGGGCGCGGGAAGCTGGTTTTGACGCTACGGCGCGCCTGGGCGACGATGCAGCCGTACTCGTCGACGATGGTCGCGAGTACCGAGGTAGTGCCGCAGTCGAGCGCCATGATGTAGGAACCGCCAAAGCTAAACGAGGCGTCTTCCATGCCCAGGCTGCCTAGATTCAACGACATCGCTTACACCTTTCTATTGCATCGGGTCGGACAGGACCCGTTCGATCTCTGATGCGGGAAGCGCGCCTTGGCGCAGGATCTGGAGCTCGCCGTGCTGAAACGACACGATGGTTGAGGCGTCGCGACACGGGGTCTCACCGGCGTCGACGGCCACATCGACCCCCTCCAGGATGCGCTCCTCCACCGTGACAAAACTTGCCGGCGCGGGCGCGCCATGCGTGTTGGCGCTAGTGCAGGCAAGAGGGCTGCCGCAGGCGCGGATGAGCGCTTGCACCACGGGCGAGGCCGAAGCGCGAAGTGCCACCGTGTTGTCGGCGGCGCGCATAAAGATCGGCACGCAGGGGGCCGCCTTGACCACGATAGTCAGGGCGCCCGGCCAGCATCGTCGGGCGAGCACGCGGGCCTCGTTAGGGATATCCACGCCATAGCGGTCGAGTGCCTCGGCATCATCGACCAGCCAGGCAACCGTTTGGGTGAGCTCGCGCTGCTTGAGGGTAAAGATGCGACGATAGCCGGTACCGAGTGCGGGGACCGCGGCGCCGTTGACGGTGGCCTGCGGATCGCGCGGCCACGGCAGAGGTTCACTTGTATCTTGTGGAACGGCATCCGAGAAGGCGTTGACCGCCACGGCGACACCGTAGACCGTCTCGGTTGGAATAAGCGCCAGGCCACCGCGACCGAGTAGCTCGGCCGTGCGCTCGACTGCAAGCCGATGCGGCTCGCGCGCTCCCTCGTATACCCGATAGACCGTCTGCATGTGTATGCCAGCCCCTTACGCTCTGGTGCAAGTTTGTTTACTGTGGGGCATTCTCGCACGAAACGTTCAACCTATTTGCCCAGAGCGCATGTTGGTTTGGTGAGCGGCTCTAGTAGTCGGTGAAAGTGAGGGGGTTAATTGAAGATTTTTAGCGCGCAAGCGTAACGGTACGATCGGGAAACTCGATGCTTGCAACCAGTTTTCCGCCGAGGCTCTCTGCGTACCTGCTCAGCGTGTCAAGCCTCATCGAACCCAATTCCCCACGCTCGAGCTCGGATACGCGTTTTTGAGAAACGCCCATCGATTGGGCGACCGACGCCTGTGTTAGATCTTTTAGCCTGCGAATCTGAGCAAGCTTATAGGCTTCGATACGATCGCGAGTCCTCTCCTGCTCGGCGGTAATGGAGTCGCGTGTTATCCCGCGAGATTCCATATACTCATGCAGTTCCATCTCGATCGAGCCTCCTTACGTGGCGACGGTATATTTGCTCGGCCTTTGGAATGTTGATCGCATACCAGCCGTTCCATTTTGCCCTTGACGATCCCGCTCGCGACTTATCACCCGCCAATAGCAATACCGCCTGGCGCTTGGGGTCAAAGGCGAAGAGGATGCGGATCACCTGCCCACCACATGAAGTCACTCTCAGCTCCTTTAAATGATGAAGCTTCGAGCCCTTGACACGGTCAACCAGTGGACGACCAAGGCTGGGACCTTCCTTCTCGAGCACCAAAAGGTCTGCATAAATCTGCTTCAGCGTAGCTTCATCCTGCTCATCAAGCCAAGGTTCAATGTAATCAAGCACGATACGGTACCGATGCAGCTGATTTGACATACCTTTCTCCTTCTATAGTAGAAGTTTTACGGTATATTGCAAGAGCAAACTTGAGCAAATGTCTATTAGTTCAGCTTAAATGCGCTGCTTGGGCTCGGTGACGATGGCTCGGACGATGCGGGGGCGATCAGTGAGGTCATGGACGATACGCACGTCCGAAAGGCCTGCCAGGCGACAGAGCTCGGCCGCAGCGTCGAGCGCGCCCTCGTAGAGCTCGCAGGCAAAGAGGCCGCCGGCGCGCAACATGTAGGGCGCCGCGTTGAGCAGACGGCGGAAGATATCGAGGCCGTCGGCACCGCCCTCGAGCGCCAGATCGGGCTCAAAGTCCTTGACCTCGTGCGGCAGCGAGCGCATGACATCGGTGGGGATGTAGGGCGGGTTGGAGACGAGTACGTCAAAGGTGCCCCACTCGTCGTGGGGAATGGAGCTCACCAGGTTGGTGAGGCTAAAGGCGACCTCGCCGGACGTGAGGCCAAGCGCATCGCGGTTTTTGGTAGCAAGGTCGATGGCGCGCGGCTCGATATCGGTGGCGGTGCAGGCAACGTGGCCGCGGCGCTCCCAGGCAAGGGAGAGCGAGATACAGCCCGTGCCGCAGCCGACCTCGAGAACGCGGGCAGTGCGGGGCTCGGCTGGGGCAGGCGCAGCGGCATCCTGAGCTGAAGCCGTCTCCTGGTCGGCACCGTCGATGGCGATGCCGTATTCGTCGAGCTCGGGCTCGGGGGTTTCCATGGCCTGTACTTCTGCCGCCTGCGCGGCGGCTTCCTCGGCCTCGCGATCGGCAAGTTCCTCGGCATAGGCGCGGCTACCGAGCACGTCGCTACCCAGCGCAGCCTCATCGGCGGCCGTCAGGTTGGCGGCACGGCGCTCGGCGGTCGCGCGTTCGTCGGCCAGCGCCGCTTCGGCTTTGCGAGCCTGCTCGACCTCATCGTTCCAAGGCAACTCCACGCGCTGACGGGCGGCGGCCTCGGGGCTCAGCACCTCGGCATCCAGGTAGTTCAGGACTTCTTCGACGAGCATCTCGGTCTCGGGGCGCGGGATGAGCACACCGGGGGCGCACGCGACGTCGATCATGCGAAACTGAGTGCTACCGGTGATGTACTGCAGCGGCTCGCCCTTCGCGCGACGGACGACTGCCGTGTGCATGGTCTCGAGCTGCGCTGCGTCGAGTGTCTTGTCCATGCGCATATACAAGTCGATGCGCGCCAGACCCGTTGCCGCACACAGCAGCCACTCGGCAGAAAGACGGGGATGCTCCTCACCGCGCTCGGCCAGGTACTCCTTGGTCCACTCGAGACAACGCTTGATGGTCCAGATCTCGTTTGCCATGGGGTCCTCCCCTCTTAAGCGCCGGGCGGCGCGCGAATGTCGGAGCAGATTGTAAGCGAGGGCGGCACGCGGCAAGGGACGATTGGAAGCGATTATCGAGAATCCGCCCAGAATTTTGCTTGGATTGCAAT
Organism: uncultured Collinsella sp.; assembly: GCA_958370785.1. Classification (GTDB taxonomy): domain Bacteria; phylum Actinomycetota; class Coriobacteriia; order Coriobacteriales; family Coriobacteriaceae; genus Collinsella. Next base: position 19,676 of record CATXKN010000005.1, read on the forward strand.
CGAAGCGTTCATTCGCCGACGTCTAAACCTGCATCCGTCAAGCTTTTGGCAAGGTTGCCCCAAAACTGACCAATATCTAACCAACAACTTGCCACATCGCTTGACACGCAACGCGTCAAAAAGGGCCCCACGACTTCATGGACGATTTTTCGAGCAATATTTTCAATTGCAGATGCATGCCATTGATTACTTTCAGCAGGTAGACAGCTTAAAGGTTATCAAAGCCGTTTGAATAACGCCTCAAAGCAATGTGTCCAACCTAGTCATTGGGGACGTTCTTAAACGACTAGCCGTCGGGGACAGTCTTCGCAGCCAGCCGCAAAGGACCATCCCCATCTGCCGGTACAAAAGGAGCGTCCCCAAGTGCCAAGCGCCGCAAGAATGTCCCTTTTGACTAGTCATTTAAGAACGTCCCAATGACTACCTTGGAAACCCCGCAGGTTGAGCATAAGCCAGCGAAAACGCCCCTAAGCGAGCAAGGTGACGTGAAAGAGGAGGGAAGCGTACTTCGGTACGCGACCGACGATTGAACGTCAGATTGCCGCTTAGGGGCGTTTGCAGCGTCGAGCCGTTACGGCGTTTGGTAAAACGCCGTAACTTATACGGCCTGTGCCAGCTTCTCGGCTCGCTCGGCGGCGGCAAGTGCCTCGATGACAGTGCCGAGCTGATCGCCCAGAAGGACGCCGTTGTAGGTGGAGTTGAAGCCGATACGGTGATCGGTCACGCGGTCCTGGGGCTGGTTGTAGGTACGAATCTTCTCGGAACGGTTGCCGTGGCCAATCTGGCTCTGGCGCTCGGCGCCGAGCTCGGCCTGCTGCTTCTCGAGTTCCATCTCGTACAGACGGGCACGCAGCATCTGCATGCAGACCTCGCGGTTCTGGATCTGGGAACGCTGCTCCTGCGACTGCACCACGGTGTTGGTGGGCAGGTGGGTGATGCGCACGGCGGAGTAGGTGGTGTTAACGCACTGACCGCCAGGGCCGGAGGCACAGTAGGTATCGATGCGCAGGTCGGACTGGTTGATCTGAACGTCAATCTCCTCGGCCTCGGGAAGCACGGCGACGGTTGCCGTGGAGGTCTGGATGCGACCCTGGGACTCGGTCTTGGGGACGCGCTGGACGCGATGCACGCCGGACTCGTACTTCATGACGGAGTAGACGCGGTCGCCCTCGACCTTGAACTCGATGGACTTAAAGCCGCCGGCCTCGCTGGGGCTGGAATCGAGCACGGTGGTCTTCCAGCCGCGCGACTCGCAGAAGCGCTGGTACATCTTGTACAGATCGCCGGCAAAGATGGCCGCCTCGTCACCACCGGCGGCGGAGCGGATCTCGACGATGGTGTTCTTGTCGTCGTTGGGGTCGCTCGGGATGAGCATGTACTTAATGTCTTCCTCGAGCTGGGGAAGCTTGGCCTCGTTTTCGGAGATGTCCATCTGGAGCATCTCTTTCTCATCGGCATCGGTGGTATCGTGGAGCATTTCCTTGGCGGCCTCGATGTCATCGAGCGCGCCGATGTACTCACGCGAGGCGGCGATGAGGTCGGACTGGTGTGCGTACTCCTTGTTGAGACGCGTGAACTCCTTGATATCGGAGGCGACGGCCGGGTCGGAGAGCTTCTTCTCGAGCTCCTCGTAGGCCTTGATAATCTTTTCGAGCTTGTCGCGCATGGCGGGACTCCTTTATATGCGTGAAGGTGAAAATCGGCAGAGCTGATGGGGCGCGCGGCGCCACTGCGGGGGTAAGCCCGGCTAGAACATGTCGATCTTCAGATACATGCGCATCCCTTCGCGTATGGGGTACATAGTTGCGGTCTAACCCATACATGATAGCGTGCGCGGGCAAACCTGCATATAACCCGCACGGAATGATTGGTGCAAACAAACCTGACCCCATTGCACCAAGGGCTTGCTTTTTGGCTAGAGCGTTTGGAGTAGAGCGACGAGGAAGCGGATGCCCTGGAGGTAGGCGCGGCGGGTGATGCGCTCGTCGGTGCCGTGGACGCCGCGATCGCACTCGTCGTCATCAACCACAAAGGCCGAGAAGCGAATGCACTCAGGGCAAATTTGTTGGTAGTTGGCAGCGTCGGTCGCACCGATCACGGTCGAGGGCACAATTGCCACTGGCTCGAATGATCCGTTTTCCTCCGTCCCCTTTGGATTACGGAAATAGCAGGCGGCGATGGAGCGAACCGCCTCGAGGCCGGGACCACCGATGCGCGGGGACGGCGAGGGTTCGGAGCTACCGGGGCCTAGCTTCACTTCGACACGACCGGCAAGGTCCGCCCCGGCAACCGCCTCACGGCAGCGCGCCACAACGTCGGCCACGCTCGTGCCCTCGAGCATACGGAAGTTAATGTTGACCCACATATCCTGCGGCATTACGTTGGCGCCGGTGCTGCCACCCTCGATCTGCGTGGGCGCGCAGGTGGTCGTCACCAGCGGATAGAGCTTCTTGCTGGCGAGGCAATCGCGGACAATGGCATTCCCATTGGCGGCAATTTCATCGGCCGTGTAGAGCCCCAACTCGACGAGCTGGGCGGCAAGCAAGTCGGTCACGCGCGTCGGCCACTCGATATCGCAGATTGCGGTGATGGCACGGCTGAGCACCTCGAGCGACGTGCCGCCGTAGGGGTTAGAAGAATGTCCACCCTTACTCTTCGTCTTGAGCACGATATCGGCATAGCCCTTCTCCGAGAGGTCGGCGTGCATGAGCCAACCCTCGCCCGCGCTGTACTCGGCAGCCGAAACGATGCGGTAGTCGCCCTCGTCGATCAGGTACTCAAGCTCAATGCCGCGCTCCTCGAGCGCGTGGCCGATGGCGCCTGCGCCGTACTGCGTGGTTTCCTCGTCCTGGCCAAAGGCCAGGAGCAGCGTGCGCTCGTGCTGCCAACCGTGCGCCAGCGCATACTCGACAGCCTCGAGAATACCTGCGACCTGGTCCTTCATGTCAATCGCGCCGCGGCCCCAGATGTAGGTGTCGTCCACGTGCCCGCTAAAGGGGGCATGCGTCCAGTCGGCCTCGGTACCCGGCACCACGGGGACCACGTCCATGTGACCCATGAGCATGACGGGGTTAAGAGCCGAATTGCTGCCGGCAAGCGTCACCAACAGCGAATGGTCGACAAGCTCGACCTCGCCCGCCGCAAACACGCGCGGCCACGCCTGCTGCATATAGGCGCGCAGGTCGTCGAACGACTGCCAGTTCACCGCCTCGGCATCCATGCTCGAGACGGTCGGAAACGACAGCACGCGGCCCAGGCGTTCGCACGCGCCAGCCTCGTCCAAATCGGCAAAATCGTCCTCATGCGCAAAGAAGCGCCAAACCTCGGCCATGACATCCTTTCGATTGTGATGACGAGGGCCGCCCCACCGGAGCGGCCCTGCCACATAAGCGTTTGCGGTCGGTTATTTGTCCTCGAGATAACGAGAGAGGAACTCGCGAGTGCGCTGGTGTTTGGGGTTGCCGAAGAGCTCGGCCGGCGCGGCGTCCTCGAGCACCACGCCCTTGTCCATAAAGACCACGCGGTCGGACACGGTCCGGGCAAAGGCCATCTCGTGCGTGACGACGACCATGGTCATGCCGTCGGCAGCGAGCTTGCGCATGACCTCGAGCACCTCTCCCACGATCTCGGGGTCGAGTGCCGAAGTCGGCTCATCGAACAGCATGATCTGCGGATTCATGCACAGGGCGCGCGCGATGGCCACGCGCTGCTTTTGGCCACCGGACAGGCGACCCACAGCGGCGTGCGCGAACTTTTCGAGCCCCACGCTCGTCAGATGCTCCATCGCGACCTTCTCGGCCTCGGCCTTGCTCATCTTTTTGAGCGTGACGGGCGCAAGCGTGCAGTTGTCGAGAACATCCATGTTGTTGAACAGGTTAAAACCCTGGAACACCATGCCGATGTCCTCGCGGAGTTTATTGATATTGCAGCGCTCGGCCGTAAGGTCCTGGCCGTGGAACCAGATGTGGCCCGCGTCCGGGGTCTCGAGCAGGTTGAGGCAGCGCAGGAAGGTCGACTTGCCCGAGCCCGAGGCGCCGATAATGGTGACGACCTCGCCGGGATTGACGGACAGGTCGATGCCCTTGAGCACCTCGAGCGAGCCGAAGCTCTTACGCAGGCCCTCGACGCGGATGAGCGGCTCATTGGTCTGTGCGGCGGCCGCGGTGCCGGTAGTGGCGGTATCTGCCATGATGATTCTCCTCGTCTTGAGCCTAGTTGGAGCTGGGCAGCGTTGCCGGAGCCTCGGCGCCGAGCTTTTTGCCAAAGGCCTCGAGCAGGCGGCTCGCCACGAGCGTCAGGATCAGGTAGACCACGAGCGCCACGCAGTAGACCTCCATCTGGCGGTAGTACACGCCGGCGACGGTGGTGGTGGCGTACATAAGGTCGAACACGCCGATGACCGAGAGCACCGACGAATCCTTGATGTTGATGATGAGCTCGTTGGTGAGCGCCGGAATCGCGTTTTTAATGCCCTGGGGGAACACGACTTTGCGCATAGCCTGCCACTGCGAAAGACCCAGCGAGCGCGCTGCCTCGGCCTGGCCGGGATCGATGGACTCGATGCCGCCGCGCAGGACCTCCATCATGTAGGCGGTGGAGTTGAGCGAGATGGTGACGAGGCCGGCGGTGAAGGTACTCCAAATCTGGTTGGCCTGGGCGGTCTCGAAGCCCATGCCGCGCAAAACGGTGAAGCCCGCGTAATAGATGAGCAGGCCCTGGACCATCATGGGCGTGCCGCGCACGATGGTGGAGTAGATGGTCGCAAAGCCGCGGCCGATGCTCTTAAAGAAGCGCACCAGGTCGTTGTCCACGCGATCGAAGGTCTGAATGCGCAGGAACACAAAAAGCAGCGCCAGGAAAAAGGCGATGACGGTACCGAAGGTCGCAAGTGCAATGGTGATCTCGATGCCGCGGATAAAGAAGTCGCCGCTCTTGTAGGTCATGTAGACCAGGCTCGACAAAAAGTCGCTGGGGTTGGAGTCCGAGACAATGCTCACTTGCACCAGGTCGATAAATGACATGACGCAGCGGTCGACAAAGAAGATCACCGCAATAGCAACGACGACATAGCTGCCCAGGCGCGCGCCGCGACGGAAGCGCTCGGATGCGAACGGCGACTTTTCGCGATAGTCGTTCCAGTGCATAAGCTTGGTGACCAGCGCCGCCGCCGATACGACGAGCCAGGCCCAAAGGATTGCCCAGAGGCAGTCTTGGAACGCGCCCGTAGGCGCCAAGAAGCTCAGCGGCGTGGGGTTGCGCTGGCTAAACGCCAGGCCGAGCGCCGCGATAACGCTCGTGCCCAGGTACACATAACGGTGGTCGGCCTTGATAAAGGAGGCCAGACGATTGATGGTTTTCATGCTGCCTCCCTATGCCGGCTGACGGTCGAGGCACGCGTCCCACATTTGGTCGCGCTCCTCCTGGCTGACGCCCTTGAGTGTCTTGTCGATGAGCTTAAGCAGCTTATCCGAGCCCTTGCGGCAGCCGACGTTTGCCGTTACCTCCTGCTTAAAGCCCTCGCCCTCGGCAAAATGAATAGGGACAATGCCCGGATTTTGGGCCATATAGCCCTTCTCGTTCTCGGTGTTGTAGGTCACGGCGTCGCACGTACCCTGCAGCAGGTTCGAGAACACCGTGGGGACGGAGTCGACCGGGTTCTTGTGCACAACGCCCGGAATCTCGTCGATGACGGTGTCGAGCATGGTGTCCTTTTGGCCGAGTACCGTGGCACCGCTAAAGTCGCTGAGCTTGGTGGCGTTTTGGTAGGGGGAACCCTCTTTTACGAACAGGCCAAAGTAGCCAATGAAGTACGGGTCGGAAAAACCGACGGACTCTTCGCGCTCGGGCGTGGCGCTCATGCCGGCGATGATGAGGTCGATCTGGCCGTTGTTGAGTGAATCGATAAGGCCCGAGAAGCTCTGCTTGACGGCAACGGGCTCGCCACCGAGGGCTTTGCAGACGATCTTGGCGATCTGCACGTCGTAGCCATCGGCATAGGCGCCCTGCACGTTGTCGATGGGGATGGTGTATTCACTGGCTTCGGAAACCTGCCAGTTGTACGGGGCGTAGGCCGCCTCCATACCAATGCGGATCTTATCCTTGCCGATTACGGAATCGGACAGGTCGTCGCGACCGCCGCCCGTCGTGGGCTGAACCACCTTGAGCGTGGATGGGCGCTGACAGCCGGCGAGCGCGCCGGCGACGACGGAAGCGCTCGCAGCGAGAGCGCTACCCAAAAAGATGCGACGGCTGCATACCGGCTGGGTCTGCATGCCGCGCTGTTGCCGAGGTTGCATCTGGTGCCTTCCCTATTTTGCGTTACTGACAATAAGACAGGATATACGCCCGCAACCAGCAGCGCGGCATGTGCGCGAAAAATTAATAGACACACGAGGACGATTGGCGCAAAGCAACCTGTCCCCCATGCACCAAACCCTTGACGGAAACGGCGACGCCGATGTTTTGGCAATGCCAGCGAGCGCCGCCCAGAGCGAACAAGTTGGCATGAAAAAGGCAAGGCATAGACCTTCTGGTCATGCCTCGCCTTTTGAATGACAAATTGTCGCTCTGGGTGGCGCGCAGCGTCGACTGGTCCGCCGTTCGTTAGAACGGCGGAACCTCTAGAGCAGCGTTACGCTAAAGCTGCGGACGTCCGTCTCGCCTGGCGCCAGCGTAATGGTGTTGACCTTGTGCTCAAAGACGTCGTCCTCGGTGTCCATGGTGGTGTGACCGGTCCAGGGCTCGAGCGCCACAAACGGAGCGTCGTTGGCGGCAGACCACACGCCGATGTACTTAAAGCCCTCAAAGTCGATCTTGACGCCGTGGCCCGACTTGCGGCCGCGCAGCGTGAGCGTGGAGCCCGGGGTATCGGTGAACATGATGGCATCGTTATCGAAGCTGCGGTGCGTGATGGGCAGCACGTCAGAGTTATCGGGCGCCTTGTAGCTGCCCTCGAACGTCATGAGGCCATCGGGCGTGATGATGGGGGCCTCGTTGGCCCAAGCCTCGGTAAATGCCAGCTCGTAGTCCTCGAACGTCTCGTCCTCGGCACCGGGGGCGGGCACGTTAAATGCAGGGTGGCCGCCCACCGAGAACGGCAGGTCCACGTCGCCGGTGTTGGTGACGGCAAAGGTCTGCGTGAGCGTGGCGTCACCAGTCAGGGCATAGGTCATGTTGAGCTTAAAGTGGAAGGGAAAAGCCTTGAGCGACTCGGGCGTATCGGTGATCTCGTAGGTGACGGACGAGCCGTCCTCGGAGACCTCGACCAGCTTGTGCTCGACGATGCGCGCGAGGCCATGACGCGGCATCTCGCAGGTGCCGGCCGCAGACGTCGCCGTGTTGTTGCGCAGCGATCCCACGATGGGGAACAGAATGGGCGCGTGCTTGCCCCAAAAGGCCGGGTCGCCCTGCCACAGATACTCGTTGCCGTCGAGGGCAAGGCTCGTGAGCTGGGCTCCCATGGAATCGATGGCCGCGGTGAGGCCGCCGCGCTTGATGGTGGTGACGGTGGACATGCTACTTCCTCCAAAAGTAAACAACAGTGTCGAGGGCTATTGTGCCACTCTTGGCGGCACGGAGAGGCGGCAGGCGCAGTTATTGAGCGATTGCGTAAAGGTCGAACCCGCCCTGCGGCGTGCTGTCGACCGTATCGGGCGCCTGCGAGTTAAAGCTCACGGGAACCATGCGCTTTGAGGCGCGGAAGCGTGTGCCATCGGTGGCGACGGGCGGCTCGTCGACCGTGAGCTCGTAGTCGCCGGGCTTGAGTTCGATGCCGTCGCCAGCGGAGTTGACATATTGATACTCGTCAATCGCCTGTCCCCTGAGTGTGCGGCCCACGATGTGGATGAGCATCTGGCTGTCGCCGCGGGCGGTGTCCCATGTCGCACCGTCCTTGACCTCGACCGACACATGCACCGAACGCGTGCGGCTGAGCGATTGCTCGACAGACATCTCGACCTTGGCGGCATCTTTGCGCTGTTGCTCCACATGGCTCCAGACATTTCCAATCGCCGAGCAAGCGATGACGCCGGCCATGAAGGCGATGAGGATGGGGCCGAGCGGGGAGCGGCGGCCCGCGTCTTCCTCGCGAGCTAGGTCGGGGCGATGCGTGGGCGCAGGCGCCTGAGCACCATGCGCGGGCACGTCGAGTATGCTGAAGGATGCCGTGCTGCCGGGGTCGATGTTATGGCGCGGCTGCGGGGTCTTTGCCGGCGAGATGGACATGTCGGCTGGCTCACCCAGCGTGGCCGTGGCATCGGCCTTAGCCTCGTCGGCCTCGGCCTGAGCCCAGGCCTGTTCAAAGGTTAGGGGTTCGGCGGAGTCGGAAGCGGTGTCCGTCTCGACGGCATCGTTGCCGGTCTCGTCCTCGTCGCTCGACACGTCACGCGGCGCGGGCTCGTCCCACTCCTCGTCCGGAGCCTCGCCCTCGCTATACCACCATTCAAAGTTATCGATATCCATACGGGGCGCCCCTTAGGCCTCGCAAATAAACACTTGCTAGCCTTATACCCCCAGACGGCGCTGGAGCTCGCCGGCACAGACAGGAAAACCGTCACAACATTCGATGCTTTTCCTCGATTTCGAGATTTTCATCAAATGTTGTGACGGTTTGGGCAGCAGCCACACCACGAATGTGACGAAGGAGCAGCCCCCTTGTCACATCTGGAGGGCGACGGGGATTTGGATGCAGCAGAAATCCTCTTGATGGGACTCGTCGTAGCTCGTGGTGTCCAGGTAGCAAAAATCGAAAGCGTTGCCGATGGGCTGGAGCGCATGTTTGTCCATGCAGGCGACGATGGCGCGGATACCCTCGGGTTCGTACGGCATGCCCCAGCGGCTCATGCATAGATACGTGCCCTCGGGCAGCACCTCGACGCCAATCTCTGCCAGCTCGGCAGGATCGCTCGACAGCGTTTCCTCGGCACCGCGCGGCAGCACGGCAAAGGAGCCGGCACCGGCGATGGGGTCGTCGGAATGCAATGCCTCGCGACGCAGCATGGCGCCCCAACCGCGCATGGGGCGCGTGCCCGTCAGCGCACGCATGCGCAAAATCGCCCGCATAAGCGTGGGATGAAGCATCGAGCGGCCGCGCTCGATATCGCCCGGGAACTCCTCAAAGACCACGTAGCGGCGCTCAAACTGTTTGAGCTCCGGCTTGCCCTCACGCTCGCGCCAGTAGACCGCCTCGTCATAAAAGCTCAGGCGCTCCTGCACACTGGCGCGCTCGGCATTAAGCCCGGCAATCTTCTCGTCGAGCGCCTGCACCCGCGAGCGCAGGTGCTCGCTCATCTCTCCAATGTCGAACGTCGAGGTCAGGCGATCGATTTCGTCGAGCTCCAGTCCCAGGTCGCGCAGCATGCAGATCAGACGCATGAGCGGAATCTGCGTGGGCGAATAGAAACGGTAGCCTTTTTCGTTAACCACGGCGGGTTTAAACAGACCGATCTTGTCGTAGTAGATGAGCGTTTGGCGCGAAACGTTAAACAAGCTCGCCATCTCGCTAATCGCATACATACCCGTCTGCATAAGTCCTCCCGACACATCCTTTGACGCGAAAAGCCCGCCGCCCACAGGGGCAGCGGGCTCAAACACTACTCGTATCCTACCCTAAAGATGCCTATGACCAGCGCTTATAGTTTTCGCACGACACGCCGACGGCCTCGAGCGCCTTGGCGGCGATGTGATGCACCGCGTCGTCGAGCGTGGCAGGGCCGTTGTAAAACGTGAGCATGGGCGGCATGAGCATGACACCCGGCACGCGCGCCAGGCGCGCCATGTTGTCGACATGGATCGCACTGAAGGGCGTCTCGCGCACCATAAGCACCAGGCGGCGCTGCTCCTTCATCTGTACATCGGCCGCACGCAGCAACAAGTTTTCGCTGTAGCCGCTCGCAATGCCGGCGAGCGTCTTCATAGAGCAGGGCGCCACGATCATGCCGTCGACCGGATAGGTGCCGCTTGCGATGGCAGCACCGATGTTCTTGTTGTCGTAGACCACATCGGCATAGCACGCAAACTCGTCGAGCGTCATGCCGAGCTCCTGCTCGATGGTGATCTCTCCCCCGCGCGTGACGACAAGCGCCGACTCGGCGCCGGCCTGGCGCAGGCATTTGAGGCACTCAAGGCCCAGCGCGGCGCCACTGGCGCCAGACACGCCAACGACAATGCGACGGGGACGAAAAGAAGACTCAGGCATGACAACTCCTTAGCTATTTGATAGGGCTACTTACTAGAAGGCGAGCTCGGCGGCCCACTTGTCCTTGTCGATCTCCATGAACTGCGAGCGGATGAAGTTCTTCTTGAGGTTGAACGGAACCGTGCAGTCGAAGATGGCCTTGCAGGCGATGCCGTGCTCGCGAATCGAAGGATCGAACGCGGGATCGTTGGACGGATCGAGCACGTGGCAGTGGCAACCGGGGATGGTGATGAGGTCCACGTCGGCCTGGAAGCGCGTGGTCATGGCCCACATCACGTCGCTCATATCGAAGATGTCGACATCCTCGTCAACAAGGATGACGTGCTTGAGCTCGGAGAATGCCGAGAAGGCGAGCATGGCGGCGTTGCGCTGACGGCCCTCGTCATTTTTGCTCGACTTCTTAAACTGCATGATGGCAACGAACTTGCCACCGCCGCAGGGAGCGGCGTGGACGTTGAGCAGGCGGCCCGGGATAGCGGTCTCGACCATCTTGTAGATGGAGGCCTCGGTGGGGATGCCGGCCATGGACACGTGCTCGTGCGAAGGACCGATGCAGCTCTCCATGATGGGGTTGACGCGCGTGGTGACGGCGGTGATCTTGATCACCGGGCAGACCTTGGCGCCGCCGGTGTAACCGGGGAACTCGGGCATGGCGTAGCCGTGGCCGTTGACGTCCTCGTTGATGGTCTCGTCGTGCATGAGGTAGCCCTCGAGCACGTACTCGGCATTGGCAATGCACTTCTGCGGAACGGTGACGCAGTCGGCGAGCTCGACGGCGTGGCCGCGCAGGGCGCCGGCGATCTGCAACTCGTTGAAGCCGAGCGGCGTGGTGGGAGCCTCGAAGCCGCAGCACATGTACACGGCGGGGTCCAGACCGATAGAGATGGAGATGGGCATGTCCTCGCCGCGCTGGCAATACTCGTCAAAGAACGCGCCCAGGTGACGGCTGCCCGGGGTGATCCACATGGCGAGCTTGTCCTTGTCGACGCAGGAGAAGCGGTGGATGGTCACGTCGGACTGAGAGCCGTCGGGGCTCGTGCCGTAAGCGAGACCCATGGTGATGTAGGGACCGCCGTCGACGGGCGTGTTGGTGGGAGCGGGAACGATCTTGCGCAGGTCAAAGCCCTCGTCGGTCGCCTTGTACACGACCTCCTGGCAGTCGACGTGCTTGCCCTCGGCGATCTGCTCAGGGGCGATCAGGTTCTCGAAGCGCTTGCCGATCTCGAGGCCCAGGTGCTCCTCGTCCAGGTCGAGCAGGGCGGCAACGCGCTTGCGGCTGGCAAGCATGCCGATGCAGACCTTGGCGTCGTCAAAGCCCTTGACGTTGTTGAAGACCATCGCCGGACCCTCTTTGGTCGGGCGCATGACGGTGCCGCCGGCGCCAACGTGACGGTAGACGCCCGAGACCTCGGCATCGGGATCGACCTGGGTGTCGGTCTCGAGCAGCTGGCCCGGCATCTCACGCAAAAAGTCGAGCGCGGAACGCAGGTCGTGGATCTGGGAAGCATCGGTAGTGGACATGGCGTGCTCCTTTCGGGAGAGTGCCCGACGGCGGTGTGCCGCCGGGCGGGGTAACGTAATGGGGCCGCGGCGCTCACAGATGGAGTGCTCGACCACTCGAAGTTCAAGCGCTTGGCTGCCTACAGCCGGGGCGCTCGACCGCTTACATCAGGCCAAAGAGGTGGAACCAGGCAGCCTCGACCAGCACGACGACAAAGACGACCGCGGTGAGGGGGATGCCCATGCGCATGGCCTCTTTGGAGGTGTAGCCGCCGGCGTCCTTGCCTTCGCCGATAAGGATCGGCAGGTTATGGAACGGCAGGATGTAGTGGATGTTGATGGACGTGAAGACGATGAGCGCCACGGCGAGCGGGCTCACGCTGGAGCCGGCCGCGAAGCTGATGAACGCCGGCACGCACACGCCGAGCACAGCCATGACCGAGCCCATGAACATGTGGATGATCATGGAAAGCGCGGCGACGAGCAGGGCGAACAGGAAGATGTTCTCGGGCACGGAGCTGGGGAGCACGACATCAGCGATCCAGGCGTTCATGCCGGTGGCACCGCCCACGGAGCCCACGGCCATGGCGGCCGTCAGGAACATGAGAGACTTGATGTCGACAGCGTTCCAGCTGGCGGGGGTGAGGACTTCGCCGATGATGGGCATGGCGAGAGCGACGCCAATGGCCAGGGTGACCCAGCCGATATAGTCGCCCGAGACGGTGAGCCACAGCGCGATGGCGATGACAAGCCACACGATGGTGCGGATCTCCTTGACGGAGAGCTTGCCGAGCGCGGCCTGCTTGGCCACGATCTGCTCGCGATCGTAGACGAGCTCCTTACTGGGCTTAAAGAGGAAGAGGCCCAGGAACAGGGTGCACAGCAGCGCGACCAGCATAGGCACGCTCATGTACAGGAACCAGTCGACGAAGGACGGGCTCATGCCGCCGGCCTCGGCGCTGTACTGCGCAACGAGCGGGTTGAGCGTGGAATCGCCCGTCAGGAAGAACATGGAGCCCGGGGCGGCAGCGGCAAACACGAGGAAGCCGAGCTTGCCCTTGTCGTCGTCACCGTAGCCGGCGGACTCGGCGATGACCGAGACGACGGCGAGAATGAGGAAGGCGCGGGGGAACGGATGCGGGATCAGCAGCGACAGCACAAAGGTGAGCGCGAAGATCGAGATGATGAGCGACTTGGCGTCGCGCACGAACTTGAGCATAAACGCGTAGGCGATGCGCTCGCCCAGGCCCGACTCCTTGACCGCGCTGGCGATGAGGTAGGCGCCGATGACGAGCCACATGGTGGCCTTGGTCCACGAGCTAAACGTGGAGGCGACCGTCGCCGAGATGCTCGCGGCGCCCGTGTCGTCCACGCACACCTTGAACAGGACGAGCAGTGCGCAGTAGAGCAGGCCCACAAAGCCCGGCTGTGCCACGCCGCATGCCCAGAACACCACCGTGGCGAGCGTCAGCGCCAGACAGGTCTGACCGCCGACCGTGAGCTCGACCGTCGAGCTCAGCTCCGCCAAAGGAAGAAACTTCACCAGCAAAAAGACAACGATACCCAGCACAAAGCCAATTTCGCGCTTGGTGATCTTAAACGCCTTCTTTTCCGCTTCCATCTCCCCACCTTTCTTGTTGGGGGCGCTCCAGATTCGCAGCCACGTTGCCGCTTAAAAAGGGGCGCCCGTTATCGGACACCCCTTACGTTGCGCTGTGTTGTGGCAATACAGTCAAGCGAGATTTTTTGGATGGGAAGAAAAAATCCGCGCCATTGATTCCATTGACGAGCTGCGGCTTTCGGCCCCGACGTTGCCCCGGAGACAAATGAGCAACAAGGCGCGAAAACCGCACTCATCGAGAGAGGGAGAGGAACAATTAGAGCGTTTTGGCGATTGCCACCAAAATCGAGTAGTACTTATCCTCGGGCGTATCGGTTCGGCTCGTCATTACCACGGGATGGGTCGTGCCGTTGAGCGAACCGGCGCTCTTGAGCTCGGCGAAAAACGTCAGGCTCTTGGTAAAGATGTTGCCGGACGGCAGATCGGGAACAATGAGCACATCGCATTTACCGGCTGCCGGGTGTGTGACGCCCTTCAGAGCCGCCGCCTCCGGCGAAATGGCGTTATCAAGCGCGAAGGGACCGCCCACGCAAGCGTCGGGCCAATCCATATCGGCAATCGCGCGTGCATCGACCGTGCTCGGGATTTTGTCCTTAACGACCTCGAGGGCGCTGAGCACGCCAACGTTGGGATGCTCGTAGCCCAGCAGGTGTGCCAGATTGATGGCGTTGCGGGCGATCTGAACCTTCTGGTCCAAATTGGGCGAAATGTTCACGGCGCAGTCAGAAATGACCATCATCTTGTTCTGTGCCGGCCACTCCAGAACCGTCGCCTGCGACAGCAACTTGCCCGGGGGCAGCAGGCCATCCTGCTTATCCAAGATGGCGCGCATGAAGTTCGCCGTCATCATAAGGCCCTTCATGGGAATATCGGCCTCGCCGGAGCGAACCATCGATACCGCCATCTTGCCAGCGGCGAGCTCGTCGTCGCAAGCGATGATCGTGTATTCGTCCGCATTCTCTCCCGCGGCGCTCAGGAGCTCCTGGATTCTGTCGACATCGCCAATGAGCGTAGCCTCGATAACGCCGCGTCGATGCGCATCGACAACGGCGGCGAGACCGTCGGGGTCCTGCGCACATGCCATGGCGATGCGCGCCTTTTTCCCCGATTCGAGCACCGCGCGCTCGATATCGTCAAACGACTTATATACCGTCATCTTCTACCACACCCATTCGGGAACGATTTGCTGGGGCTTAAACTCCTTGAGCTCGATCTGGCCGGAAAGCGCACGGTACGCGTTGGTTCCGAGCGATTCCATCTCGCGCTCTCCGGGCATAACGACCACGGGGGCGATAAAGCCGACGCGCTCGATGATACGGTCGACCAGATACGTGGCGTTGGCCATGCCACCGGTCAGCACAATGGCATCGACCTTGCCGCACAGAACGGTCGCATGGGCGCCGATGTCTTTGGACGCCTGGTAGCACATAGCGTCGAGCGCCTCGGCAACCTTGCTGTCGCCCGCCTCGGCACGGGACACGAGCGCACGGATATCCGTAGTGCCCGTATAGGCCATGAGGCCCGCCTCGCCGTTGAGGTGACGCTTCATCTGCTCGTGCGTAAACTCGCCCGAGTAGCACAGGTCGACCAGGGCCGCACTGGGAACGCCGCAGCAGCGGTTGTTGGAGAACGCGCCATCTCCGCCCAGGCCGTCCTGAGCGTCGACCATCAGGCCGTGCTTGTGGCTCGCGACGGTAATGCCGCCGCCCATCATGACCATGATCAGGTTCAGGTCCTCGTATGCGCGGCCAATCTTATCGGCGTAGGCACGCGCCATGGCACGATGGTTAAGGGCCTGGAACTTGCTTTCTCGCTGAATCTCGACCAGACCGGTATAGCGAGCAAGCGGCTCAAACTCATCGGTCGTGGGAAGATCGGTCGTCACGGGCGCCGCATGGTCGGAGCGTTCCGTCAGACGAAAGGCGATCTCGACGCCCAGGTGGCTCACGTGCGTTCCCCACAGGCAGCTGCGGGTCTCGGAGCGCATGGCCTGGTTAATGCGGTAGGTGCCACCCGTCGTCGGCTCGATATTGCCGCCACGGCTGCTGATGGCATCGAGCTCGTCGAGCTCAATACCGTGCTCTTCCATAAAGGCCAGGACAGACTGCTCGCGCAGGTCATACTGTGCCCAGATGTCGGAACCACACGCAGCCAATGCATCGGCATCGTGCGAAATCGACTCGCGGATCTTGCACTCGTCATTTTCGAAATACGCGATCTTGGTGCTCGTGGAGCCCAGATTGATGGCTAGGATCTTGTAGGTCTTATCTTCCATAACTCGACCTACGCAGCCTTCTGGGCGACTGCGGCGCGCTCCTCCTCGCCGCGCTTGGTTGCGGCTTGGATGTTGGCGTCGAGCTTATAGAGAAGCGGCTGGATGCCCTTCTTGCAGATGAACATGGCGACCAGGCCGGCAACAGCGGTGATCACGAACGCGATGGCGAGCGAAGAATAGTAATCGCTTGCGGTCGGGACCATCGGATAATACTTGTTGAACAGCTCGAGGATGGGCATGTGGCAGATGAAGAAGTAGAGCGAGTACTCACCGAGCGTGGAGAAGATCTTGTGGTTGAGGACCTTGCTCGTGAGGTAATCCTGGTTGGCAATCGCAAATGCGCAGGTGATAACGGCCCAAACATCGATGAACATCTCGGCGGTGCCGCGCCAGGTGTTACCGAAGACCTCCCAGTACACGAGCATGCAGAAGAAGAAGAGATGGACGATAGTGAGGATGGTCTTGCCCTTGTTGGTGAGGACCATAGTGCGAAGACGCTCGTAAGGCTTGTAGCAGACCACGCCGATGCACATACCCCAAACGCCGAAGGCCAGGGCGTTCTCGACGATGCCGCAGAACAGGACGCGGCGGTCGTTCATCTCGAGGCCCTCGTTGAGGCACCAGACGGCGGCGAAGGAAACGACGATGAACGGAGCGATGAAGCCGGTGAAGATGTCCTCGTTCTTGGCAAGCAGGTAGTAAAGGAAGTAGCCGCCCACGAAGATGGCAGAGATGTACCACAGCGGAATGTTCCAAGCGAAGCTGATGCCGAGCTGGCCAAGGATGCCCGTGGCGTCAAGGCCGGCAAACTGCAGGATAGACGACAGGAGGTTGTACATCACGTCAGCGATGCCGCCGAACGACTCGCCGTTGGTGTAAATGAGGTTGCCCATGCTGTGACCGTCGTACTCGGCAAAGACGTTAACGACAAAGCCGATGACGACACCCAGGAAAAGCGCCGGCCAGAGGCCGAGGTAACGGGTCTTAAGGTAGTCGACCGCCTGGGTGCGCGCGGGCTTATTCGTGAGTCCGCGACGCTTCTTGCCCTCATAGGACTTCATCATGAAGAAGCCGGTGAAAATCAGAAAGACGCCCAGGATATTGCCCTCGGTAAAGAGAATGCCCTCGGCATTCCAGGAATGATCCTGCATAAACGTGAATCGATAGTTGAGCTGGTAGTGTCCCCAAAAGACCGCCAGTGTGGCAAAGAATCGCCAAAAGTCAACCGCATAGTTGCGCTGCTTCTTGGGCTTTGCAATGGCAGTTTCCGCCATCGTTCCCACCTTTCCGTTTTGCTCATAATTGCGAGCAGTTTCACATTGAGAAATGACCCCGGCCAGGCTGTTTCGTTGATTGTTTCTTTATGCGAAACGTCATTTCTTATTACGGACCATTATTTACCATAGATTTCTTGTTGTGTGAACAAGAATCCCTTCAACGTGGGATTTTTTTCTGTGAGCGTTGCTTTTTGCTATGATTTGTTTGTTACGCATAGAGAAACAGGTGATTTTATGGCAGAACGGACCTCCGGATCAGACGACAAGTATCTGTTGGGCTCCGTCAACAACACGCTTTCGCTTTTGGACACGCTTGCCGCCAAGGGCCCCATGACGCTCGCCGAGCTCGATCGGTCGACGTCCTTTGGCAAAACATCGTTGTTCCGTATGCTGCACACGCTAGAAGTGAACGACTTTATCTGCAAGGATTCCGAGGCGCGCTACTCACTGGGGCTTAAGCTGCTCTATCTGGGTAGCTCCGTTATCGCACGACAGGATCTTGCCGATACGGCACGACCCCGACTAAGGGAGTTTTGCACGGAGCAAGGCCTGTCTACGCACTTGGCGAGGCTCTCGGGCTCTCGAGCTGTCACCATCGACGTCGAGACTCCGCTCCGCGACCTGCAGATCACCGGCCGCGTTGGCATGAGTCCGCGCGCGCACTCGACCGCCATGGGGCGTGCCATTCTCGCGAACCTTCCCAATTCCGAGCGAGAGGAGCACCTACGCGGCGTTGACTACGTCAGCTATACGGACGGCTCGGTTACAAGCGAAGCGGAGCTCGCCGTACTTCTTGAGCAGGTAAAACGCGACGGCTTTGCCCTGGATGTCAACGACCGCTACCCCGGCTTTGGCAGCATCGCCGCACCTATTTTCGATTACCGAGGCACCTGCGTGGCCGCATGCGGCATCGTCGCGCTCTCGCAAACGATTGCCGAGCGCACAGACGAGCTGTCACAAGCCGTTATCGCGCTTGCCGCCGATATTTCCGGCGATCTGGGCTACCGTCCAGACGCCCGCCAGATGTGACAAAGGGACTGTCCCTTTGTCACATTGCAAGGGCTGCGCGGATGGTTGGATCGCTGAGGGCCTCGCGGAGCCAGGGGGCCAGCTGCTCGGGGTGACCCTGCAGGTAGCCTTTGAGCTCGGACGGGGCCACGCGACGCACCTCCGAGATCTCCTCTTGGTTGATATGCAGCTCGCCCGGCTCAACATGGGCTGCGAACACCTCGCACCATTCGCACTCGCAGCGGCCGTCGCCGTGGTCCTCGCGGTACACCACGTGTCCGAGGTGCTCGAGCTGATCGGGCTCGCGCGCAATGCCGAGCTCTTCGTTGATGCGACGCGCCGTGGCGGCCGCGACGTCTTCCCCGGGGAGCGGATGGCCGGCGCAGCTATCGGCCAGCACCCCGCCCCACAGCCGTTTGAGCGGACTGCGGCGACAGAGCAGCAGGCGTGCGTCTTCGCCCCGGCCCTCAACCAAAAGCGTCAAAAATGCCTGATGCAGGATGCCCTCGCCAGCATGGGCAACGATGCGACCGACGGGGCCAAGCGCCTCGCCGGTCGCGGCATCGACCGCCATGACCTCGGCGCCCGCGCCGCCCTCATCCCAGCCGGCGCGCAGGATGCGCGCGGCGGCTTCCTCGAGCGCGGCGATGAGCTCCTTGGTGGTGTCAAGCACGCGCTGCAGGTCGTCACCACTCGCCTGTTCAACATGAAAACCCGTGCTTGCAACTACCGGCACGCCAAAGCGCGTGGCCAGCGCCGCCGCGATATCGTGCGCCGGAATCTCGTCTCGATGGCATGGAACGGCCAGGATGCTCACCGTCGCCGTACGGCCGGGCTCGGGGCGCGGAATGGCCTGCGCCGTGGCGCCCAGGTGCGCGAACTCCGGCGAGCAGGCGTACACCACCATGCCTCGCGGCGTCACCGTCAACTGGGCCTCGAGCGCAAACTTGCCCTCGCCCACTGCAACCTTTGTCGTGTGCATACCCATGGGATCTCCTGTCGCCCGCGATGTACCTGAGACCATCTTCGCCTGTATTGCGACTATACAGGCAAGGTCTTCATGTGACAAAGAGACTGCTCCTTTGTCACATTCTGTTAGAGTTGCAGGGATTGAATCCCGCTTATTCATGCGACATTGGAGTGACAACCTTGACCGCCGCAACCACGCCTAAAAGTAAGTCAACCGCCGCCGCGCTCTCCCCCGCGCGCACCAAGCTCTGCCTGGCGCTGCTCGTGCTGTTGGGATTCTCGCTCGGCTGCTCCGAGTTCGTGGTCATCGGCATCGAAAGCGACTTGGCAACGGAACTCGGCGTATCACTTGCCACTGCGGGCCAGCTCATCAGCGTGTTCGCGCTCGTCTACGCTATCGCTACGCCGGTGCTTGCGCTCAGCACGGGGCGCTTCCGCCGCTACCAGCTGCTCGTGTGCTACAGCATCGTCTTTGTGCTTGGCAACCTGGTCATGGCGTTGGCGCCCAACTTCCAGGTGCTGTTCGCCTCGCGCATCATCTTGGGCTCCGTCTCGGGCGCACTGCTCGCCGTGGGTGTGACGTACATCCCCGAGTTGCTGTCCCCGCAGCAAACCTCACTTGCCATCTCGGTCGTGTACGGCGCGTTTTCCGTGGCGATGGTCTTTGTGACCTCGATTGGCAAGTTTGTGGCCGACACGCTCGATTGGCACGTAGCCATGTACGGCACGCTGACCTTTGCCGTTCTGATCTGCGGAGCGCTCGTGGCGTTTATGCCGCGCGCTGGGCAAACCGACGAGCCTGCCACCTTTCGCGAGCAGGCGGGGCTGCTGCGCGAGCCGAGCATCATCACCGGCATGCTCATCTTTTTGTTTGGCGTGGGGTCGGTCTACGTTTTCTACGGCTACGTGACGCCTTATCTAGAGCAGGTGTTGGGCATGGGCACGGTCGAAGCCAGTACCACGCTTATGGCCTACGGTGTGTTTTGCCTGATCTCGAACATCCTGGGCGGATGGATCGATGCGCGCTTTGGCATGAAGGCACTGCTTGTGACGTTTGTGCTGCAGGCTGCGGCGCTGCTCGGGCTGTTTGCTGTGGGCGGCGCCATGCCGCTCGCGCTGGTCTTTGTCTTTAGCTTGGCGCTGCTCATGTACCTGTTCTCGGTGTCGTGCATCACACACTTTATGGATGTGGCACGCAGCCGCCACCCCAAGTCGATGGTTCTCGCAAGTTCGGTTGAGCCCATGGCGTTTAACGTCGGCATCTCGTTTGGCACCGCAGTGGGCGGCACCGTGGTAAGCAGCGTTGGCATTGCGTGCGTGGGCGCAGTGGGCGCGGCGTTCTCGCTTGTGGCCTGGGCGCTCACGCTGGTGACGATTAAGTTGGCTCGCTGGGAGCGTCGCCGCGGGTAGCGCAATTGCAGCCAAAAGACGCAGCACCGCCCACCATCTTTTGACCGCCTGGCGTTCGCTCCTGCAGCCATGCAACACGTCGCCCGCCGCCCAAGTCAACATCTTTCCCGGCGCTATTTAACCACGCAAAACGCATCCTGTTAAGATTATCGCTATCGTTTTTCGCAATCTGAAAATCGATAGAATCGCAGGTAAAGCTTTCGTAGTCTGAAATGGTCAATCCACACGAAAGGGGTTTACCACATGGACAAGAAAGCAGTTGTAATCGCCGGCGCCGGCAGCACCCACACTCCCGGCATCATCCAGAGCCTATTGCAGAAGAAAAACGAATTGCCGCTGCGCAAACTCGCCCTGTACGACATCGACGAGAAGCGCATGCATCTCGTCTACGACATCATGAAGCAGTTCATCGAGCAGGAAGCTCCTGACATCGAAGTTGTCGTGACGACCGATCCCGAAAAGGCATTCACCGATGTCGACTTCGTCTTCGCACAAATCCGCCAGGGTGGCCTTCAGATGCGTCGCCAGGACGAGCGCATCCCTCTCAAGTACGGTTGCGTGGGACAGGAAACCTGCGGCGCCGGCGGTTCGGTCTCCTATGGCATCAGGTCCATCCCCGGCGTCTTCGACCTCGTACGCTACGCCAAGAAATACAGTCCAGACGCCTGGATCCTCAACTATTCCAACCCCGCCGCAGTTGTCGCCGAGGCCACACGTCGCGAGTTTAACAACGACCATATCCTTAACATCTGCGATATGCCCACGGCTATCTTGCTCTCGTACTCTAAGATGCTCGGACTTCCCAGCTGGCGCGATATCGACCCCATGTATTTTGGACTCAATCACTTTGGCTGGTTTACCAAAATCTACGACAAGCAGGGACGCGATCGTCTGCCGGAGCTCCGTCAGATGATTCTCGAGCACGGCATGGCCGTGAGCGACAAGCATCACAAGGACAAGGACTGGATGCACACCTGGGGTCAATACGTCAAGATTGTGAAGGACTATCCCGAGTATCTGCCCAACAGCTACCTGCAGTACTACCTGTACTCCAAAGACATGGCAGATGACATGGACCCCAACTGGACGCGCGCCGACAACGTCATCAACGGACGCGAGAAGGAGATGTTTGCCGAGCACGACAAGTACCTGGCAGATCCTGCCAATTACAAGAGCCCCGTACAGAGCTTCACGGTCTTTGGCGACTTTATCGTCGACGCAGCCGCCTCTATCGCCTACAACAAGTGCGAACGTTATCTCGTAATCGTCGAGAATAACGGTGCCATCCCCAATCTGCCCGACGACGCCATGGTCGAGGTTCCCGCCTACCTGCGCTCTTGGGGCCCCGAACCCATCAGCCAGCCTGCTATCCCCACCTTTTACAAGGGTCTTATCGAAGAGCAGAATGCCAGTGAGAAGCTCGCCGTCGACGCATATTACGAGCATTCCTACCAGAAGGCGCTCGAAGCCATCGCAATCAACAAGACCGTCCCTTCGACTACCGTCGCGCGCCAAATCCTCGACGACCTGATCGAAGCGAACGGCGATTATTGGCCGACCCTGTCCTAACTCCCCGCGCATCGAAGGAACATCATGAAAGAAAGCAAGCTCTACAGCGAGTTCCAGAGACTCGGCAAGGTGCTCATGGCGCCGGTCCTCCTCCTGCCCGTTTCCGGCATTTTGGTCGGTCTGGGCTCCGCCCTTTCCAATGCTAACCTCATCTCGCTCTGCCCGCTTTTGGGCACCGAGCCGATGGTGATCTTTAGCACACTCATCAAAGCAGCCGGCAACGTTATCAATGGTAACATCTCGGTTCTCTTTGCGATCTGCATCGCCTACGGTTACGCCAAGGCCGAGAAGGCGACCGCCGCACTCTCAGGCTTCATCGGCTACATGACCATGAACACGATCATGGGTCAGCTGCTTATCCTGCTGGGCATCATCGATCCCGCCAACCTGCAGACCGGTCAGAACGCCATCCTGGGCGTAACCACACTCGACACCGGCGTATTCGGCGGCATCATCATCGGCTTGGTAGTCGCGTGGATCCACAACCGATTCTATAAGGTGCAGCTTCCGCCGGTGCTCGGCATCTTCAACGGTACACGCTGCGTCCCCGCCCTCACCGTCGTTTTCGCGAGCCTAGTGGGCGTTGCGCTCGCCTTCGTGTTTCCGTTTGTGCAAACCGGCCTAAAGGCCGCCTCGACACTCATCGATTCCACCGGGGTGTTTGGCGCGTTCATCTATGGCTTCTCCGAGCGCATGCTTCTGCCCTTCGGCCTGCACCATTTCATCTACCTGCCGTTTTTCTTCACTTCTCTGGGCGGTAGCATCCAGGTTGACGGCCAGACCGTCGAGGGCGCTGTCAACATCTACAACGCCATGCTCAACACGCCCGGCATGATGTACGACATCGACATCTCAAAATACGTCATGAACGGCAAGGTGCTGTTCGCCATGTGCGGCCTGCCCGCAGCGGCGCTCGCCATCTACCACTGTGCCCGTCCCGAGAATAAAAAGAAGGTCGGCTCCCTCATGATCGCCGCCGTCATTCCGGCCGCCATCATGGGCATAACCGAACCGCTCGAGTACTCCTTCCTCTTTGTAGCGCCCGTACTCTACGTGGTCCACGCCCTGCTGTGCGGCATCGCGTATGTACTCACCTACCTGGTACAGTTCAACGTGCCCGGGCCTTCCGCCTTCGGCGGACCGCTCCTCTCGTGGATCTTCAACGGCATCATGAACGCCGACAAAGGCTCCAACTGGTTCTGGCTTATTCCGCTCGGCATCGCTTACTTCGGGATCTATTACGTGCTGTTCCGCACCTTTATCAAGAAATTTGACCTCAAAACCCCGGGCCGCGAGGATGATGACACGCAGACAGCGGATGACACGTCGGCCATCGACCCCAAAGCACCTGTCCAGGTAAGCGACCTCATCCCGCAGATCGTGGAAGCCGTGGGCGGCGCCGATAACATCTCGGGTGTCAACGCCTGCTTCACCCGCCTGAGGCTCAGCCTCAAAGACACCGCCCTGGTCAAGGACGATAGCGTCTTCACCAAAGACCTCGGCGCCAGCGCCATCGTGCACGTTGGCGGCGGTGTTCAGATCGTTTACGGCAATAAAGCTTCTGTCTACAAAGTCGAAATGAGAGAATTCTTGGGCATGGAATAAATCCGTCCCATAGCTTCACCACAATGCTCCGGAGATGGCATATCCGCTCCGGAGCATTATTGTTTGGAGTGATTTGAATGTCGATGTACGAGGTCTATTCGAACCTCAGGTCTTGTATCGAAGACGTCGAGAAGGGCGGCAGCCTTGACGCCCACATCGCACTCTACGCCCTTTCCCATCACGACGAGGTCCCAGAGCTCTCAATAGAAGAACTTGCCCGCGCGTGCAATACATCGCCCGCGACCATCTCGCGCTTCTGCAGGCGCGTAAACGGCTCGAGCTTTCGATCGTTCAAAGAGCAAGTTGACGACTTCAACGCTTGGCTCCAGCGTGAGACAACCGAGGCAAGGGCTCATAAGCAAATCGATATACCCTGGTATTTCGATATCGTAGAGACCTCTTTGCTTGAAACAAAACGCCTGCTCACTGAAGATCGACTCGAGCGGGCCGTTGACTGGCTTCTCGATGCGCAAAATGTCTACGTATACGGAAGCTCATTCTCCAATCTCGTCGCCCGCTCACTCTGCGAAAAGCTGAGCCGCGTAAACCGACTGTGCTTCTCATTTGGCTCCGTCAAGGGACAGGAGACGTCGCTCTGTCTGCTCCAACCCGACGATCTAGCCATCTTTGTATCGTTCTCAGGGAAGACGAGCCATATCTTCAATCTTTACGTTGAGGCCAAGCGGCGAGGTTGCCGCGTTATTTGGATATCGAGCAACATGACATTCGATAACAACGGGGCGCGCGAGCTCTTGCTACCCGTGAGCGCGGAGTCAATCAGCGAGTACTCGACCGCCTTGGTTGAGGGCATGAGCCTACAAAGCGCGGTTAACGCTCTGTATATCAGCTGTGCAAATCGACTTCGGGCGCAGCGCTAGCCGTAAACACACTAGGACTGAAAAGGACGCACCTCACCGTTGCAAGGCGCCCGAGCACACGATAGGCAGTGCCAAAAGAGAGCAGCGAGCACGTCATGCACTTGCCCATTCGCCCCAAAACAGCACAGGCCGGCGCCCGATTGTAGAATCGGACGCCGGCCTGTATTAATCTTGATCGTGTGTTTGAGTCGTTTACTCCATGCCCAGCAGCTCGCGCATCTGGGTTGCGTAGTTAGAAGCCATGTTGCCGTAGACAATCTGCACGCCGCCGTTAACATGCACGATGCCACGCGCTTCGAGCTTTTCGGTAAACTCGGCGTCATCAACCACCTTGTCACAGTCATTGAGCTGGATGCGCAGACGGGTGAAGCAGGCCTCAACAGACTTAATATTGTTGTCGCCGCCCACTGCCTCAACGATGGCGGGAATGAGGTCGCTGATCACGGTCTTGGGAGCCTTTTCGGCCTCATCGTCGGACTCTTCCTCGCGGCCGGGAGTCTTAAGGCCCTTCTTAAGAATGATGAACTTGAAGACGAAGTAGTACACCACGAAGTAGATGGGGCCGAGGAACAGGATAACCTGCCAGTTGGAGCCCTTGGCTGCACCCATAATGCCGTTAAAGATCAACGACAGGAGCGGGCCGCCAAAGGATGCAGAGCCAGCCACGTTGAACTGCAGGATATAGGTCAGCGCATAGGCAAGACCAGCCATGAGAGCGTGGAACACGTAGAGGATGGGCGCGATGAACAGGAAAGAGTACTCGAGCGGCTCGGTAATGCCGGAGAGAATGCAAGGCACCACGATGGCGATCATGAGCGCAGCGGTCTTCTTCTTGTTCTTGGGAAGCGCCGTCTTGTAGAAGGCGAGTGCAGCGCCGGGCAAGCCGAACATGGCGAAGATAACCTTACCGTTCATGACAAAACGGCTGACCTCGATGTTAAACGGCGTGCTAGGAGAGCCCAGGATCGCATTGTAGATATTGATAGCGCCCTGAACGGTCTGGCCGTCGATGGTCTCGACGCCACCGAGCGACGTGAAGAAGAACGGCAAATAGACAAAGTGATGCAGGCCAAAAGGCAGGAGCATGCGTTCGCCGGCACCGTAGACAAATGCACCAAAGGCACCCGTAGTCTTGATGAACTCGGACAGCGCACCGAGAGCGTTCTGAATAAACGGGAAAACAAAGGACATGACCAATGCGAGGATGCTGCATGAGAGCAGCGTTACCGCCGGGATAAAGCGCGTACCGTTGAAGATGGAGAACACGGCGGGCAGCTCAATCTTGTAGTAACGGTTATGCAACCATGCGACGATTGCGCCCACCAGAAGACCGCCGATAACGCCAGTGTCGAGCGTGGTGATACCGAGAATCGTGCTCTGGCCCGTCGTAAGATTCGCGGGATCGATAACGCCAGTCGCCGTAAGGAACGTGCCCATCACGGAATTCATGCACATGTAGCCCAAAAAGCCACAAAGCGCCGCGGTAGCCTTCTCGGACTTGGCGAAGCCATAAGCGAGGCAGATTGAGAAGATAACCGGGATGTTGTTCATAACGATGCCGGCTGCGGCCTTGAGAATCGAAAAGAAAATCGCAAAGCCCGGAGCAGCAAGCCAGGGAACAGCTGCCGTAAGGGTGGGGCTGGTAAAGGCATTGCCAAAGCCCTGGAGGATGCCGGCAATTGGCAGAATCAGCACGGGCGTCATGAGGACCTTGCCCAGGCGCTGGAACTTTGCCAGCAGCTCATCTTTGTTCATGGGATACCCCTCTTAAAGAAACGGGGCGTGCAGCTCTACAGCCCACACGCCCCATAACAGTTATCAAGCGCTATGGAACTAGCTACTTAAGCTCCGGCCAGTAATCCTTATTGGCCTCGATGAGCTTGTCGAGCACTTTGCGAGCCTTCTTTGCGTCACCGACCAGACGATTAAGCGTGAGTGCCTGCAGAGCCTTCTCGTAGGAACCCTCCATCCAAGCCTCAACAGTCAGGCGCTCATAGGCGTACTGGTTCTCCATAAGACCGCGATAGAAGGTACCGATTTTGCCAACAGCATAGGGCTGCGGGCCATTGGCGCCCACGCTTGCCGCGACCTCGACCATGGCGTCATCGGGCATGCCCTCGATAATGCCGTTGTTGGGCACGATGACAATGAAGGTCTTGTTGGTGTTGCGATAAATGGCCGAGGTGATTTCCACGATCATATCGCCATGAGCGTCGTTTTGCACAACCGAGGAGTTCTTTGCGGTGCCGACTTTGGCAACACGCTCGCACTCGGCGAACACGCGCTTCTCACGGCCGTTGATAACCTCGTCGGAGCGAGTGTAATCGGGGTCGAGGTGAGCGACCTTGTACTCGGGATACAGATAGTACTGCAGATAAGTGTTGGGCAGATAGTCGGGGAAGTCCTCGAGCATATCCTTGACCATGGCGTAGGTATCAAGCCAGGACTGGTCACGCTGCTCGGCATCGGCAGGAAGGAAGCCGTTCTTCTCCGTGTACTCCTTAATCTGCGGGACGAGGTCATGACCCTCTTCATCGAAGATGTGCTTGAACCAACCGAAGTGATTGAGGCCAAAGTACACGGGCTCCGTCTTGCTCATATCGCGACCGAGCAGGCGACCGTAAGAGCGCATGAGGTTGACAGGCTGGTCGCAGATGTTGAGGACGCGATGCTCATCGGGCAGAACGCGCTCGAGACCATATGCCACAATAGCAGCCGGGTTGGTGTAGTTGATAATCCACGCCTCCGGGCTATGAGCGCGAACGTCGTTGACGATCTCAACCATGTCATGCATGGAGCGCATACCGTAAGCCATGCCGCCGGGGCCCACCGTTTCCTGGCCGATGATTCCCATATGCAGCGGAATCTTCTCATCCTTGCTGCGCATCTCGTAGCCGCCGGTACGAATCTGGCAGAGCACAAAGTCAACGTCAGTGTATGCCTCGTCCTTATCGGTGGTGTAACCAAACTCCACACCGGGCTCCTCCTCGGCGAAGAGGATCTTGCCAAACTCGCCGATCGGACGCTGACGCTCGGCATCGATGTCATAGAGCATCACGCGGTTCAGCGGCAGAATGTCCATGTGCTTGGTCAGGGCTTTAAGAATGCCAGGGCACCACGTGGAGCCGCCGCCAACGATCACAATATTGAGCTTATCTTTCATGTTCCGTCCCTCCAGGGTTGGCTGATCGGTGTTCTCGAAGACCTTGGGCTCCGCGGTTGTCCTCGGCTTGCTTCGTTTCGATTGTCATTTTGCGACATGAGGTCATTTGCAAGCCCCTGCGCTGGTCAATGCGAAACGGGGACACATGATTTCGTTCACGACACAGATATGTGTAGGCCGACACGTACGTTTGCCCAGTTCATGGGTAATAGGCAATCTTGACCGATTACCGATTTCTCACCTGGCTACACAAAGCGGTACCATATGTACGGCGAGGTGCGAGGGGCTGAAACATCTTATGAAAGATCAAGAATCTTTTTATGATCATGTGCGAGCTGGCGAGAGCAAGCTCAACGATCTCGAAAGCGAGATCATGCGCTACATCATCGAGCTGCGTGACGATATTGACGATGTCACGCTTAAGAGCGTTGCTGAACGGTTCTTTGTCGCTCCCAACACGATCGTAAGGCTTGCCCATAAGCTTGGCTTCTCGGGGTTTACGGAGCTCAAACAATCGTATTCCGCCTCGCTCGACCGCAATCGATTCACTATCGAGACACTTCCGCTCGACACCCAGCTCGTACAAACCAAAGACCTGCTTAACGACCGGGTCATCGACTCGGTCGTGAGCCTTATCCAGGACGCCTCGCATATCGTGTTCTTCTGCTCGGGCTTTTCGAAATACCCGTGCCTCGAGATGGCTGAAAAGCTCAAAATAATGGGCAAGAATACCGATACACTCAGTGAACGCCACGTCATGAGGCACTACGCAGAACTGCTTGGCAAAAACGACCTGGTCTTCAGCGTTTCCGTAAGCGGCGAGACGCAGGTGTCTATTGACGCCACATCGATAGCCAAAACGCGCGGATGCAAGATCGTCACACTCACCGGCTTTTCTCGAAATTCTCTCTCGAAACTAGCCGACTACCCTATCTACACCGTGCAAAAAGAAATCCGCTTGGGCAGCATGGACCTCGACAGTCGATTAATGTTCTATTACGTTTTCGAATTGATATTTGAGCGCTATTTCAAACTGGCCAGGAAATAAAACTCTGTATGTGCCCGGCTTCGACTCTTTAGCAGCCTCCTATATGAAAGGTATCGTTCTATGCAACGCGTACTGTTTATCTGTCATGGGAATATCTGCAGATTCAGAAAAATGCCTAGCTAGTTAGGATCCCGGCGAACCATATCGCGTACCTTACGACGTTTTTACGACTTTGAGCCCCAATGCGATATTGCCGTGATGGAGAAAAGCAACTCCTTTCGCCTTTCCCCAGTAGCTGAAGAACGGAGAATCGAGCATAAGCATTCCTTTCCGGTCGTCTCAAACCTCTGCAATTTGGAGGGTAAATCGCGAAAGCTAATATCTCAAACACCAGAAAAATCAAGTCGATGACCTCGCTCAACATTCACGACGACCACCATCGCATGCTAGTTACAAGAAGCGGATGCACTAGTATTCTTTCAATCGACTTGCAAACCCCTTCAAGCGTCCAACGCAATGGCGTGCTTTCAGACGCAACGCCTCCTTGCGTCCGCATTATTGCTTTGTTAGACTCTACGGAAGAATTCAGCGCAGGCCCATATGCCAAGCCAGCGCCCCGGAAAGGAAAAGGATTCGTGAAGCTGTAGACGATACATATCGACGCCAATTTGCAAATTGCCATCTATCCAAGAATAAATCTGGCTGCACATTTGTCGTATCGTCTTTTCACTGATCCTCGTATATCCTAAACACTACCTTTGCGAGCATTGCCGTCGACTCATTTTCTTTCAGCTTGACTCGAGTCGACGGGCGTTCACGTTGGTCGGAACGAGCCAATCAGAGCATATGCGGCAAAACGCGGCCTCCCATGCCGAGGAGGCACAATGTCAAGAACCAATTTGAACAGCTCCACCACCCTCGTTCTTTCCCATATTACTTATGCATATCCTGGCAGCGCAATGCCCGCACTCGACAACGTGTCGGCGACATTTGCCCCCGGCTGGCACGGCATCGTCGGAGACAACGGGTGCGGGAAATCAACTTTCGTCCGCATTGCGTGCGGACTTCTGATTCCAGATCGCGGCGTCGTTTCACCGCGTCTCGTCTCCGCATATTGCGCGCAAGAAGCCGGAGTCGAACCGCCCATGCTCTTCGATTTTGCGTGCGACTTCGCCCCGGCGACCACGCACCTCAGAAGGATGCTCCGCATCACCGATGATATGCTCTGGCGTTTTTCCGAGCTCTCCGGTGGCGAGCAGAAGAAAATTCAAATAGCCGTCGCGCTTTGGCAGAATCCCGATCTTCTGGCAATGGATGAACCGACTAACCATGTGGACGCAGAATGCAGAAGGCAGATTTGCAAAGCACTCGCCGAGTACAAGGGTATTGGCCTCCTCGTCTCGCACGACCGTGCGTTGCTCGACTCCTTGGCAAAGGACTGCCTGTGCTTTGAGTCGGGGCACGTCACCATGCGCCCCGGCAACTACTCCCAAGCTCGCTCGCAGGCGAATCTGGAGCGCGAAAGCGCGGCGCGGGCCAAATCGATTGCGCGATCCGAAGAAAAGCGCATGAGGGCTGAGTATATCAGGCGCGTTGAAAACGCCTCACGGTCCGCATCCAAGAGAAGCGCCCGTCATGTCGATCCGAAGGATCACGACGCGAAAGCACGAATCAAACTCGCCATTCTCACTGGCAGAGACGGCGTTGCGGGCAAGCTTGCTTCGCGCATGGACTCCCGAATCCAGCGCGCGCAAGCCGCCGTCGACGCCCACCATGTCGAAAAGCGCTACGAAAGCACCTTGTGGATGGAAGCGCAACCCAGCCCGCGCAAAACACTGATTCACGTCAGCTCAGATTGCATACCGTGCGGCCCGAGGCAATCTTTGCGGGTTCCCGAGATTTATCTGGGAAATACCGATCATCTGGGCATAAGCGGCCCCAACGGAGCGGGGAAAACAACACTGGTCAAGCATATCCTGGAGATATTGGAAGGCCGCAAGGCCACGGGATTGGACATTCGCACGCTGTATATCCCTCAGGAAGTCGACGATTCATCCTCAATTGAATTCCTCTCGGAAATCAAGGACCTGCCCCAAGCCGAACGTGGAGCCCTGCTTTCGATCGTTGCGCAACTCAATTCGGATCCCGAACGAATATTGTCCGGCGAGAACATCAGCCCGGGGGAGCTGCGGAAGCTCATGCTCGCCCGCGGTATACTAGATGCCCCCGAAATCATCGTCATGGACGAACCCACGAATCACCTGGACCTGCACTCGGTGGAGGCACTCGAGCGAGCGCTTTCCGCCTTTCCCGGCGCGCTTGTTTTGGTGAGCCATGACGAGCAGTTCCTCTCGGCCTCATGCCCCCTCCGCTTGGATTTGGCCCCAGAAGAGGAGCACACTATTGGTCAGCCCCTCCTCTAGCGCTCAGGCATGTCTTCTGCAAGCCGCCTTCTTCTGATATCCCCTCCCCCGTTTTGCAAGCAACTCAGCGCAAATGGCCCATCCCCCTCAGCCTGAAGGCTCAGCGACACCAACGATACCGACGATTCAATATCTGGATGTCCATATTTGCCCCATCTGGGTGATTATTACATTGTGTTTGTTCCGTGATTGAATACTTTGTCATCATTACGCCCCACTTCTTCTCATCAGAGGATGTCGAGAACGACAGGTCCTTGCGAAATAATCCCAGCTCAGAAGCTTATGGCATGATGTGCTCACCGAGTGCTCGATGACGATTGACGAATCGTCGGTAATATCCAATTTTAGGAAAGAGGTGTGTATGACCCGACCGAAGATCATGCGCGGACCGTTTGAATGCGGCTCCATCTCAACAACCAGTACGGCAATGTCGTCTATAAAGGAGTCTTCGGCGAGCATGCCGACTTGTTCTGAACGAGCTGTTCGACATGCCCTGAAGGCCGAAGAGATGTTCTCTCGCGTCATGTATCGCCAGATTCTTTGTGCCCACACGAAGCTCCATGGGGCAATGTTTGGGGACGATGATCTTCATGCCGCAACAAGAAATGTCGAGGAGATCTTGCGCAACGTCCTGCGCCTCTATCTCGATGTCCACGGCGAGCCGCAACGCGGAGTCAGCAAATAATTGGATTGAGAGGAGTTCGAGTATGAGGAAATTGAATCAGTTTATGAAGTTCGATTGGGAAGCTTTTGCGAAAGGCAAGCGTTTCCTTTGTGTCGGAGGTGGTAAATGGGTTGATTAAAACACCAAAGAGCATCGCGGCACCAAGATCGACGTGGTGATCACAACCGATAACACGCAATATCACCAAAACGAAGGCGAGGTGGTCAGCAATCGTTTCGAGAAGCTTTCCATCAAGGTTTCGAACGATATCGAGATTCCCGTCAATCAGCACGTCATTCCCACCGGCGTGGTCGCAAAGGTTTACGGCGATTATCGCAACCAGTTGTCCATCACGGCGGACGGCATTACCGTCATCCCCGCGAAGGGCTAGGTGATTGTGGTGCGTTACTCCAGTGGCGCACCGGCGATCGTGTATTCGACCCCCAGCGCAAAGCTTTGTGTGCTGGGGGTCGCTTTATTTGCGGTCGCCGCGTGCGTTTATTGCATCGGGCTATTCGTGAACACCATTCTTGCGCCCATCGCCATAGAGTCCAGTACGGTGGTGGCGTTTGGCGGCAACCTTACCTCCGCAGCGGCCACTCTTAGCCTCGCTGGGACCATGTTGTTTGCGGGAGGGATCACACATTACGTCATGCTATCTGAATCAACACGGTTGCATGCACGCATTAGGAAGGGGCTCTTTGATCCACGTTACGGGAATCCTCTACACCTGCGAGAAGGCGAGCTTCTTCCCGACATCTCTTGCAAAGAGACGGCTCCTGGACAGTTCGAGCTCGCCATCTCAACCTCATCCTCAACGGCAGAAGAAATATCGAAGATGGGACCTAGCATTAGCTCCCGACTTCGCGGAAGGTTCTCCCGCTACGCCGTCGTACTTGCCGAAGCAGACGTCGCATGCAATCAAGTGACCTTCTTTCTTGAAGATGTGACGTTGCATCGAGAGATCAAGGCATCGCGTGTCGAGGATTTGTGCCCGGCGAACGCCTACGAATTCCGCGTTCAAAACGGCACGAGCATCGACCTCCGCACCTCCGGTTCCATGCTCATCGCTGGAAAGACCACGGGCGTGATCGCCCTCTTGCTCCAAGCCCTGTTGGCTGGTCCTGACGGACACGGATCGCAAGTCCTCATCATAGACCCCAAGCAGGCCGAGCTCTCCCGACTTCCTCGCGTGGTTTCACTGAATGCTGACGGGGACGCTCGCGCAATCCTGTCTGCGTTATCACGGTTCGCCGACAGCATCAAAGAGCGACAGAGCTTCCTCAACGACAGGTCGACAGAGACGGGAGACGCCGTGCACTGGTGGGATGCGGGGCTTCACGTTTCGCTTCTCTTCATGGATGAGTACGTGGCACTCCGCACGCTGTTTCCCAAGCGCGTGAGCAAGGAGGACCCCGATTACTGCCTCGCGACGTTTGATGGGCTGGTGAAGCGCATCGTAACGATGGGGGCGAGCGCGGGCTGCTACGCCATCATCTCGATCGCCGAGGCGTCTGTTGAGGAGGGGGGGCTTGCCGTCGATGCTGCGCTCGGCGTGCAGCACCCGCGTCCTCTTCAAGCCGACGCTTCCCGAGGCGCGGCTCATATGGGGCGCGGAACGCCTGCTCGACCTCGGTGCACCTCGCACCTTCTCCCCGGGCGACGCTTGGTTCAGCAGTACGGACGGGGCGCACGACCGCATCGGCTTTGTGCATTTTCCGATCATGGACTTCCCCGTGTACCGCGAGCTTGGGCGGCTCCTTGACCTGTACTTCAGAGAATAACCACCGCGGGGTCCGCTTCGCGCAGCAAAAGCGGACCCCGTCGATTGTTCCATTACTTGAAATTCTGCTCATTCTTGCGCCTTGGGGGGCTTGTTATCCCAAGGCGCACCCTCGGGCGCGTTCCAAAATCGTCCCGAAATAGCTCATTTACGAGAAAGGACTCGGAACCATGACCAATTCTCTGCCCATGAAGACCCGCGCGATGATGTACGAGCAGCAGCTCGATCACCTGCCCCGTCTTGTGGACGAAATGTACCGAAGAATCGAAACACTCGCCCCGAAGCGCTACGGGCATCGTGCACGACAGCGACACGACGGACGCGGGACGTCCGGCAGCCGCGCATCTTCACGTGATGATGGAGTTCCAGAATCCGCGCTCGCTCAATAGCATCGCGAAGCTCCTTGGAGATAAACCTGAGCGCATCGAGGCTTGGAAGGCAGGTGTGGAAAACGGTTTTTCCTACCTGTGCCACAGAACGGATGGCGCACGATCCAAGCATCAGTACGACCCCAAAATCGTGCGCTCCAATTTCGATTACCCAGCGCTACTTGCTTCTATTGAGCCGCGCGTTGCTCGAACGAGGTCCCATAGCAGCATCAAAGTCCTTCTCGATGACCTTCTCGAAGGTCGTATCGACAAGGAGTCCTTGATCTCTCAGCTCTCCGGATCCGAATATGCCCGGACATAGCGTCAGATCGAAGACGTTTATGCACGCCGCCTTCAGGTTCAGGCCCGGAAATGGCGGGGGTTGATGCTCAAGGGCGAAAGAAGGGTGGAATCAGTTTGGATCTTCGGGCCTGCTGGAACGGGGAAGTCCACCCTCGCAAAGCTCTATGCGAAGCGGAAGGGCGAACCGTTCTTCGTCTCTGGATCTACGAGAGACATCTTTCAGGGGTATGAGGGCAAGCACACGGTGATTCTTGACGAACTTCGTCCCTCATCCATCCCCTACGCCGACCTGCTTCGCATCACGGATCCCTATGCGATGGAGCATGAGGTGATGGCACCGTCCCGATATTCCGACAAAGCGATAGCCGCCGATCTCGTAATCGTCACGACGCCCTACAGCCCTTTGGAATTCTATGGAGAACAGATGCGCCGATCCGCGACTTATCGTCCGCAAAACGATGTCGACGGATTTGGTCAACTTGAGAGGCGCCTCTCCGTCGTTGCGGAGATGCAGACGAGGGAGATCTGTCTCTCTGAGTTTAGGCACGATCTCGACGGATACTGGCCGGTCGAAGGTTCCTCTCGTACAAACCCATATTCGAGTTATGCGCGAGGACTCGCCCCCTCGTCCTGCGCCAACGCTCTTTATAAAGAGCTTCTCGACACCGTTTCGCACTTGACAGCTTAACCAATCGGGCCCCGTGCGATAATCTTGAAATATCGCATCGGGGCTCTTTTCTGAACAGGAAGGAGCCTGCTAGTGACTGTGAGAAAAGACAGCAAAGGGCGAATCCTCAGACGCGGGGAAAGCCAGAGAAAAAACGGCCGTTACTGCTTCAAGTATGTGGATGCAAGAGGTAAAACGCGGAGCGTCTACTCGTGGACCTTGACAACTCATGATCTAACTCCGAAGGGGAAGAAAGCCAGTCCGTGCTTGCGCGCGTTGGAGCATGAGATCCAGCGCGATCTGCTTGATAAGGTCGCGCCGAACAATATGACAGTCTACGAACTCGCATCTCGTTACACTGAAACAAAGACTGCCGTGAAACAATCCACTCGAGCCGCCTACAAGACAATCCTCAATTTTCTTGCTACAGATGAATTCGGCTCGCGACGAATATGCGGTGTCACCTCCCTTGATGCCAAGGAATGGCTCATCAACCTGCAAAAAATCCACGGCAAGCGCTATAGCACAATCCATAGCATCCGTGGTGTTCTGAGACCGGCGTTTCAACTGGCAGAGGAGAACAGCCTGATTCGCCGAAATCCCTTCTATTTCGAGCTCGCAACGATACTGACAAACGACATGGTTACACGCAAGGCCTTGGCCACTAACCAAGAACGCAGATTTCTTGCTTTCGTGGAGGGCGATGAACACTTTCACCGCTATCGTGACGCCATCTACATCCTTCTAAATACGGGCCTGCGCATTTCCGAATTCTGCGGTCTTACCGTCGAAGACCTTGATTTCAAAAACGGAAGCATTCGGGTAAACAAGCAACTTCAGCGGACCAGCGACATGCGATACTACATCGAACGTCCCAAGACGGAGAGCGGGATCCGCTATGTTCCCATAACTCAAGCCGTGACAGAGTGTTTCAGGAGTATCCTTGCGCAACGTCTAAAGCCTTCGAGTGAGCCGGTCGTTGACGGTGTTAGCGGTTTTCTGTTTCTTGATAAAAACGAGATGCCGCGTGTTGCCCTGCACTGGGAGAAGTACTTCCACCACGCGATAGAGAAACATAATCGCATCTACAAGGATGAGCTTCCCAAAATCACACCACATGTCTGCCGACATACCTTCTGCTCGAAGATGGCACGCAGGGGAATGAACCCTGCGAAGCTAAAATGCATCATGGGCCACTCCGACATCAACGTGACTTTTAACACATACACCCATCTTGATTTCGACGACGTCAGAGAGGATATGCTGAAAATTGGATGCAAAGGACGGTCAACATTGTGACAACAAGTCGTAAACCCTCGTTCTTTACGACAATTCTTACGACGCTGGAAAGAAGAATAATCCGCTCATTTATGAATCAATTTGATATTCTGTCCTTGACGAGGGATCAAAAAGCAGTGCGATTATCTGCGAAAACTCTGATATTCGAGAGGTTTTAGCCAATGCGCAAAATCCTATTTGTCTGTCATGGGAACATCTGTCGCTCGACGATGGCTGAGTCGGTGCTTACCGAGCTCGTGCGCCGCGCTGGGCGCGAGGCGGAGTTTGTCATCGATTCCGCAGCGACCTCAACCGAGGAGATCGGCAACCCGCCGCATCATGGCACGGTCGCCAAGCTGCGCGAAGTCGGGATTCCCGT
This sequence comes from uncultured Collinsella sp., assembly GCA_958370785.1. GTDB lineage: Bacteria > Actinomycetota > Coriobacteriia > Coriobacteriales > Coriobacteriaceae > Collinsella. The sequence continues at coordinate 55,999 of CATXKN010000005.1, forward strand.
CGTTGCCCACCGCGCGCGTCAGGTGCGCCGCGCGGAGTATGGCGACTGGGATCACATTGTCTATATGGATGCTGAGAACGCGCGCGGCCTGCGTCGCATCTTTGGCGACGACCCCGACGACAAGATTACGCGCTTGCTCGATTGGACCGAGCGCCCCGGCGACGTGGCCGATCCCTGGTACACCGGCAACTTCGATGCCACCTACCGCGACGTGCTCGACGGTTGCACTGCTATGCTCGAACAACTGTAGGCTCGTGGGCGCACGAACCACGCTCTAAACGGGAGAAAATCCACGCTCATGAATGTGACAAAGGAACTGCCCCTTTGTCACATCCGGGACTGGCCCTAGACCGGCTTGACCTCCAGCTTTATCCCCTCGGCGCAGGAGTCGCCCAAAACATCCGAAAGGGCCCAGGTCGCATATAGCGGCAAATAGAGAACCGCTCCGTTGCGCTCAACGTTGCCTCTCGAGAAAACAATCCCGAGCCTTACGCCATATTCAGCCGTATCAAGCACATGACCGAGCGCAGCGTGCGCGTGGTAATAGGAGCCCGATTTAACCTCGATCGGAACAGCCGTCCCATCCGGTCCATCGACCACAAAGTCCACTTCACCGCGCTTTTTTGTCTGATAGTAGTAAAGCTGGCGATTTTGGGCGGCCAGCTGCTGGGCCACCACGTTTTCGTAAATGCCGCCCAGATTGGGCTCCTTGCTATCAAGATACGCCGCTTGGGCGACTCCAACGGGGTAGCGCGCCATCAACATGCCCGTATCCGATTGATATAGCTTGAACTGCGATGGCCGCGCCGTCTTGAGCAGGGGCGATTTTGGCTCGGTTACGATATCGGCTTTGAGAGCAACGCCGGCATCGACAAGCCATACAAAATCTCGCTGATACTTCTCGTAGTAAGCCTTGGGGTCAATGGAATTGAGCACGAAGCGCTTGTTTTCGCCCTCGAGCATAATAGGGAGCTGATCGTAGATGCTCTGCACCTGAAGGGCTCGCCCGCTTGCATACTTGGAGATATCCCGCCGGTACTGTTCGTTGAGCTCTGACTGTAGCTGACGAACAGAGGCAAGGTCGCCCTGCGTGTCAAGGAAACGCTGCACGACCTCCGGCATTCCGCCGACAACGGTATAGGTCCTGAAGTTTGCCATCATCGCGTCATGAATGTAATCAGGAATGGGCCTCTCGCTGATACACGCGTCACGTATCGTTTGACGAGCCCCCTCGCTCACCCCGATTGCCCAGCAAAACTCCTCAAAATCGAGCGGGAACATCCTAAGCTCGCGAACATACCCCACGGGATAGGACCTGACGCCCTTGAACTGAGTCCCGAGCATTGACCCCGAAAACGCCCAGCGGCACCTCCCGTCCTCAACAAGGAACTTTGCCATCGTCATGATGTCGGGGGCCTCTTGGACCTCATCGATAAACACGAGCGTTTTGCCTGGTGCAATCGACTTTCCCGAAAGAAGCGTCACCCTGCTGATGAAATCATCGGCATTCCGCGCCTCGAGAAGAGCATCTTTTGCCTGGCGGTTTTCCATGAGGTTAAGCTCGATATAGGTTGCATGGTTGGCTTTGCCAAATGCGCGAATCGAATAGCTTTTGCCAATCTGGCGAGAACCCGTAATGAACAAGGCCTTTTGCTCGGAAGACTTCAGCCAACGCTCCAGCTCTGCCGCTATTTTCCTGCGCAGCATAGGCTCTCCCCTCGGTGTTATCGAATGAAATGCAAAGTTTTATATGCTTGATTATCGATGAAACGCAGAATTTTTAGAACCTAAAATCGGATGAAATGCAGAGATTTGAGATTATAAGCAAAAGAAGGGGCACCACCGGCGAATGTGTCAAAGGGGCTGTCCCTTTGACACATTGCGCTCGACTACTCGTCAACGATCTTGGCAAGCCAGACGTTCAGTGTATCGACTTCGGGGCAGCAGAACTTTGCCGTGCCGGGCTCGTTGCCAGGCACGGTCCCGCCATAGCGCAGGATATCAATATAGGGAAAGCCCACGTGACAGGCCATGGCGCACATCTTGCCGCGATCGCGATCGAAGTCGAAGACATCGCCCGGCTTGTGCCCGTGGTGACAACGGCACGCACCCAGCTGGTCCACGCAGCTAATACGGATACGCGGACGCTTGCCACGCGGCGCGCCGAGCGGCCTGTTCTCGCCCGCTGCCTCGGTGCTGCTCTCGTCGGCGTTACTCATGGTCAACCACATCCAGGCAGGCCTCGATGGGAAGGCCGGCCGACTTGTCCTCTTGGTCGGCATTGCGCTCGATAAGCTCAGCCACCACACGCATGGCATCGGACGTCGCGCACTGCAGACTCCAGCCTGCCATAACGCGGCCGACGAGCACCGCCGAGAACGTGTCGCCCGTGCCCGGGAAATAGACCGGAATGAGCTCAAAGGGAATCGTAAAGTACTCCCCCGCCACATGGTCGTAACCGATAACCGCGTTCGTGCCATTGACTACGGCGCTCGTAATGACCACCGACTTGGCACCCAGCTCGCGCACGGCGTCCACAAGGGCGCGGGCCTCATCGGGCGTGATTTGCTCGACGATAGGCGTGTCGGTGAGCAAACAGGCCTCGGTGTAGTTGGGAACCGCGTAGTCGGCGCACTCGAGCAGGTGCCGCATAAGGCCAATCGTGGACTCGGGCACGCCCGCATAGAGCTTGCCGTTGTCGCCCATGATGGGGTCGACGAACACCTTGGTGCCCTTTTGCGCACGGCGGTGGCAAAAGTCCGAGATGATGCGCGTCTCTTCCTCGGTCACGATAAAGCCGGTCGAGATGGCGTCGAACTCAAAGCCGAGCTCCTCCCAGATAGCGAGGCTTTGGCGCACGTACTCGGTGGTGTCGTGGATGTAGAACTTGGGATAGTTGAGCGTATCGGACACAAGTGCCGTCGGCAGGTTATGGATACGGTAACCCATGTGCGACAGCACCGGCAGCATGGCGGAAAGCGCGACCTTGCCGTATCCGCACATATCGTTGATCAGCAGCAGCTGAGTATTCTTCATGAGTGTCCCCCTTGGGTCGGGCGCGGCGCGACGGCGCCATAGTGCGACTAAGTGTAGCGCAGGGGGCGTTGCGAGCGGGCGCTGGCGCCGTGGAGGTCAAATTGTTGCGGAAAGGTTTCGGAAATGGGGGCTGTTTGCTCCATAGCGGCCTAGTTGATGCTACTCATATAGCGCCATTTCAAAACTATGCCTATTTACTACGTTTAACCGCCCACCTCCAACCACAACGAATTTCTCTCCAACAAAACCGCAGGTAGATAGCTTGCGTTTTTTCAGAAACAGCTGTTGTGGTCAGCGATGCTGGATTCATCGTAGTAATTAGGCATAGTTTTTGGCAAGGCCGCTTCGAAAGGCATCATCGCAGCCCAAAACGATACCTTTTCCTTCGTCCCCAAGGGATCAGATTGCCGCTTAGGAGCGTTTGCGGCGTCGAGCGGTTACGGCGTTTGGCAAAACGCCGTAACTTAATAAGTTTGGTACCTTGACATTGATTTCTCACGCTCCTAAATTGATTAGGCACAAAACAATTCCACTACCTAACTAAAGAAAGGAGCGAAGCTTAGATATGTGTGTTGAACCACTCGTCTATCCGCACGAGCCCGGCAGCGACCCGTCACAGCCGGCGGATGCACCCGAAGCGGTTAGCGCCGAAGACAAGCTTGCCAAGCGCATCCTGAGCGGCCTGGGCTTTTGCGGCCATTACATGCATTTTCATGGCGGAGGCGTATCCGGCAAGGCGCCCATTATTTGCCTGCTGGCCAAACAGCCCGGCGGCGAGATGTCGCAGCAGGAACTCGGCATGCACTTTGACCTCAAGCCGGGATCGCTTTCCGAAATCCTGTCCAAGCTCGAGGTCAACGGCCTCATTGAACGCAGCCGTAACCCCAAGGATCGACGGCAACTCACCATTCGCCTGACCGAAACCGGCCGGGAAAACGCCCGCATCGATCAGGCGGCCCGCATCCGCTTTAGAAAACAGGCCTTTAGCGCACTCACCCATGACGAGCGCGAGGACCTCGCCGAAATGCTCGATAAAATCCGCGTAACCTGGGAGGAACTGGATGATTAAAACCCTCATGGGCAGCATCCGCGACTATATGAAAGTCACTATTGCCACGCCATTGCTCGTGCTTGGCGAGGTGCTCTGCGAGATGCTGATTCCATTTATCACCGCCAACCTGATCGACGCCATCAAAGACGGCGCCACCGTAGCCGAGATGCTTCCCACTGCAGGCTTTTTGGTGCTCATCGCGCTGACGTCACTTGCTTTTGGCGCCGCGGCCGGCGTCACCTGCAGCCATGCGAGCTGCGGGTTCGCCAAGAACCTGCGTCACGACCTGTTCTACAAGATCCAGACGTTCAGCTTTGCCAACATCGATGAGTTCTCGAGCTCCTCGCTCGTCACGCGCCTGACCACCGACATCAACAACGTGCAGCAGGCCTTTATGATGATCATCCGTATCGCCGTGCGCGCGCCGCTGGTATTGATCTTCGCCTTTACCATGGCGTTTATCATGGGCGGCAGCGTCGCCATGGTCTACCTGGTCATCATTCCGCTGCTGGGCTTTGGACTGTTCTTTATCATCTTTAAGGTGCGCCCCATCTTCTCGCGCGTGTTCCATAAGTACGACGCCCTTAACGAGTCCGTCGAGGAAAACGTCACCGGCATGCGCGTGGTCAAGAGCTATGTGCGCGAAGACTTTGAGAAGGAGAAGTTCGCGACCGCCGCACGCGACGTCCAGATGGACTTCACCCGCGCCGAGAAGCTGCTGGCCTTTAACAACCCCATGATGAACATCTGCGTCAACGGCGCGTTTGTCGTCATCATCTACCTGGGCTCCAAGCTCATCATCACGAGCCAGGGCACGCTGTTCGACGTGGGCCAGCTCTCCTCGATCTTTACCTATGGTTTCCAGGTCCTCATGAGCCTGATGCAGCTGTCGATGATCTTTGTCATGGTGACCATGGCCGACGAATCGGCGCACCGCATTACCGAGGTGTTGGCCGCCGAGCCCACGATCGCCGATCCCGCCGAGCCCGTGCTCGAGGTCGCCGACGGTTCCATCGACTTTGACCACGTGAGCTTTAAGTATTCCGCGCATGCGAAGCGCCAGGCGCTCGACGATATCGACCTGCACATTAAGAGCGGCGAGACCATCGGCATCATCGGCGGCACTGGCTCGGCCAAGTCCACGCTCGTAAACCTCATCGCCCGCCTGTACGACGCCACCGAGGGCACCGTGCGCGTGGGCGGCACGGACGTGCGCGACTACGACCTGGACGCACTGCGCCACCAGGTCGCCATGGTGCTGCAGAAAAACGTGCTGTTTAGCGGCACCATTGCCGAGAACCTGCGCTGGGGCGATCCGAATGCCACCGACGAAGAGGTCCGCGAGGCCGCGCACCTGGCCTGCGCCGACGAGTTTGTCGATGGCTTCCCCAAGGGCTACGACACCTGGATCGAGCAGGGCGGCTCCAATGTTTCCGGCGGTCAGAAGCAGCGCCTGTGCATTGCGCGTGCCCTGCTGCGTCGCCCCAAGATCTTGATCCTGGACGACTCCACCAGCGCCGTCGACACCAAGACCGACGCCAAGATCCGCGCAGGGCTGGCAAGTTATCTGCCCAACACGACCAAGCTCATCATCGCCCAGCGTATTAGCTCCGTGCAGGATGCCGATCGTATCATCGTCATGGAGGGTGGCCGCATCGCGCAAATCGGCAACCATGACGAGCTACTCAAGACGAGCGAGATCTATCGCGAGACCTTTACCTCGCAAAACAAGATGAGTGCCGAGGGCGAAGGGGCCGTCGAGGCCGACACCGAGGCATCCGCAACGCAAGCTCAGACCCAGGAAGGAGGCGAGGCACATGAGTAAGGCAACGACCGCCGAGCGCGCGCTCAACCGCAAGGGCGGCACCATGTCGCGCCTCATCAAGACGCTCTTTGGCTTCTACCCCGTGCTTTTGCCCCTCGTCGTCGTCGGCGTGGTGCTCTGCGCCATCATCAACTCCATCGGTGCGACCTTCCTTCAGAGCGCCCTGCAGATTATTAGCGAATCGTGGCAGTCGGGCGATTGGACGACCGCGCAGCCCAAGATTCTGCAGCTCGTGACCACCCTCGCCTGCATCTACGGCGTCGGCATCCTGTCCTCGCTCTTCTGGAACCGCGCCATGGCCATCGTCACGCAGGGCTCGCTCGAGAAGCTGCGCGAGAAGATGTTCAACCGCATGCAGGACCTGCCGATTCGCTACTTCGACACGCACCAGCGCGGCGACATCATGAGCCACTACACCAACGACATCGACACACTGCGCCAGATGATCAGCCAGTCGCTGCCCAACCTGCTCATGACGACCATCGTCATCGTCACGGTGTTCTTTATCATGCTGTACTACAGCGTGTGGATGTGCCTGGTCATTGTGGCCGGCGTCGCCTTTATGACCTTTATGACCAAGCTGCTCGGCTCCAACTCCGCGCGCTTCTTTATTGCGCAGCAGACCGAGCTCGGCGTGGTCGAGGGCCATATCGAGGAAGTCATGAACGGCCAGAAGGTCGTCAAGGCGTTCTGCCACGAGTCTGCCGCCGAGGCCGATTTTGACGAGCGCAACGAAAAGCTCTTCGAGGTCTCGCAGAAGGCCAACATGTACGCCAACATCCTCATGCCCATCCTGATGAACCTGGGCAACCTGCTCTACGTACTGGTCGCACTGGCAGGCGGCATTTTCCTGGCGCTGGGCGTGCCCAACCTGAGCATCTCGGGCATGACGCTGTCCATCGCCGTCGTGGTGCCGTTCCTCAACATGACCAAGCAGTTCTGCGGACAGATCGGTCAGATCTCGCAGCAGATCAACGCCGTGGTCATGGGCCTCGCCGGCGCCGACCGCATCTTTGAGCTCATCGACGAGAAGCCCGAGACCGACGAAGGCTACGTGACGCTCGTCAACGCGCAGGTGAACCCCGATACCTGGCAGCTCGAAGAGGCCGACCACCACACCGGCATGTGGGCATGGAAACATCCGCACCGCGCAACCGGCGAGATCGAGTACGTACCGCTGCGCGGCGACCTGGTCATGGACAACGTCGACTTTGGCTACACGCCCGACCACGAGGTGCTGCACGGCGTGTCCGTGTTTGCCAAGCCGGGCCAGAAGGTCGCGTTTGTCGGCGCCACCGGTGCCGGTAAGACGACCATCACCAACCTCATCAACCGCTTCTATGACATCGCCGACGGCAAGATTCGCTACGACGGCATCAACGTCAACAAGATCCGCAAGGCCGATCTGCGCCGCTCGCTGGGCGTCGTGCTGCAGGACGTGAACCTGTTCACCGGCACCGTGATGGACAACATCCGCTACGGCAACCTAGACGCCACCGACGAGGAGTGCATCGCGGCGGCAAAGCTCGCCGGCGCGGACGACTTTATCACCCGCCTGCCCGACGGCTACGACACGATGCTCACCGGCAACGGCGCTCAGCTGTCGCAGGGCCAGCGCCAGCTGATTTCGATCGCACGTGCTGCCGTCGCCGATCCGCCGGCAATGATTCTTGACGAGGCCACGAGCTCCATCGACACCCGCACCGAGGCCATCGTGCAGGCAGGTATGGATAAGCTCATGGAAGGTCGCACGACGTTTGTCATCGCACACCGCCTGTCCACCGTGCGCAACTCCGACGCGATCATCTGTCTGGACCACGGCCGCATCATCGAGCGCGGCAACCACGACGAGCTGATCGCCAAGCGCGGGTATTACTACCAGCTCTATACCGGAGCGTTTGAGCTGGAGTAGGACCGGTTACTGACGGAGGGCGCCCCGGGGGCGGCGGGGTAATTCCTCCGTGCTCAAACATTCTCGCTTCGCTGCGAAACTGCGCGCGGAGGAAATACCCCGCCCGCCCCCGGGGCGCCCTCCTGCGCGCGATCAGCCCGTCATGTAGAACGGAGTAAAAGTTTGTGAGGCCCTGGCCGTTTGGCCAGGGCCTCATTTTGTAAGGAGTCAAATGAGCTAGTTGAGAAGCTGAGCCATGGCGTTGACGAATTTTTGGACTTGGAGGGTTGGCTCGAGCGGGTAGTGCAGAAAGACCGGTACCTCGCGGCCGCACAGGAACGGCACGCCCACAAAGGCCGGGTGCACCCCCGACCACGCTCCGCAGGTGAGCACCGCGTCGCCCTTTTCCTCCGCCTCGTTAAAGAGCGCGAAGTCAAAGCTATCCACATCGATCACGTCCACGCCGCCGTCGGCCAACAGGTCGATGCGCAGGCTGTCCATGGCATCGTTGCCGTGACGCAGCACGCGCAGACGCATGCCCTCCAAGTCGGCAACCGTGATGCGCGTCTTGCGCGCCAGCGGACTCGTGCGCGGTAGGTCGATATAAAACGGCACGTTGACAATGCGGAGCTTTTGGCAGGCATCACCCCAGCGTGGGGTAGAAAAACTCGACTGCACCACATCGACCTCGCGGCCCAAGCTGCGCATGACTGTCTCGCGCTCGTCGTAGAGGTCGCTTACCGGCACGATCTCAAATCGCAGCGACGGCTCCAGATCGTGGATGCCCGTCCACATCGACAGCGTTTGGCGCCCCGGGCACATCATCGACACGCCCAGGCGCACGGCACCGCCATCGCCCGCCGCGCGTCGGGCACGGCGCAGCGCGTCCTCGGACTGCCGCATGATCGAGCGTGCGTCGTCCACCAGCAGAGCGCCCGCCGGCGTCACCTTGACGCCCGAGTGCGAGCGCTCGAACAACGTGACGCCAAACTCGGCCTCGAAGCCCGACACCTGCTTGACGAGCGCCGGAGTCGACACACGCAATTTTGCCGCCGCACGCGAGAAGCTTCCCAGCTCCGCGGCGGCCGATATGGCCTCGAGTCGTCGATCGTACACGTCAATCTCCCGTTTTCGCGCCCGTGACCGCATGGGGCCACAGGGGGTTGTTTTCGCAGGTCACGCGCTCAATTGAGAATAAACTGCATCACACAGTGTAAACCTACGGTTAACACTATTCTAACAAATATGCAATTCACCTGCGCAAATGCAGAGCATACGATAACCAGCGAAAACCACGTGGGTCGATTAATGGGAGCGGCCCACCGGGAGGCACAAGAAGGGAAGTTCCTATGAGCAATTGGCTTAAGCTCGAGGGTGATGTTTGCGCCGTGACTGGCGCGCTCGGCGGTATGGGCGCCGAGATCTGCCGCGAGTTCGCCCGCAATGGCGCCAACGTCGTCCTGCTCGACCTGGACGAGGAGAAGGTCAAGGCCGCAGCCGCCGACCTCGCTGCCGAGTTTGGCATCCACGCCGAGGGTTACAAGATGAACGCCACCGACGAGGCCGAGGTTCAGGCTGCCGTCGACGCCACCATCGCCAACTTCGGCCGCGTCGACGTCCTCGTCAACACCGCCGGCATCCTGCGCTTCGCCGCCATGGAGGACCTGCCGCTGAGCGACTGGGAGCAGGTGCTCAACGTCAACCTCACCGGCTACTTCATCACCTCGCAGCGCTTTGGTCGCGAGATGATCAAGGCCGGCCAGGGTCGCCTGGTGCACATCTCGACCGTCGCCAGCCACTCCCCCGAGACGTTCTCGGGCGTGTACAGCTCCACCAAGGCCGGCGTCAACATGATGTCCAAGATGCTCGCCGCCGAGTGGGGCCCCTACGGCGTCCGCTCCAACTGCGTCGAGCCCTGCTTCGTTAAGACCCCGATGTCGGCCAACTTCTACGCCGACCCCGAGGTCGAGAAGAGCCGCAGCCGCCTGATCGCCACGCGCCGCATCGGCGAGGTCAGCGATATCGCCAACGCCGTCATGTTCCTGGCGTCCACGCGCTCGGACTTTACCACCGGCGACGCCATCAAGGTCGACGGCGGCTTCTCCAACATGATGGGCGACCTCACCGCCAAGCCCGGCGGCCGTCGCGCCTATGCCGACAACTACCTTAAGAACAAGGGTGTCGATCTCTGGTCCGATGAGTCCGGCGTCGCAAAGCCGACTGACCAGTAAACCAACCTGACAGGGAGGCCCCGCGGACACGCCCGCTCCTCCCCCGTATCGATTAGAAAGAGTCCAATGGCTTCCACCAACTCCAACAAGGGTCGCGCCGTCGTGCTTTCCGCCGCGTGCGTCACCATGTTCTTCATCAGCTCCATCGCGCTGTATTCCGTCGTGAGCAAGAATCTGCTCGCCGTCTACCCCGAGTGGTCCAGCGCCCTTACCTGGGCGTTCCCGGTCTTTCAGACCATCATGGCCGTGACGGGCATCTTCGCCGGCCGTATCTCCGACAAGATCGGCCCGCGCAACGTCGTGATCGCCGCCGCCGTGTGCTACGGCGTGGGCTGGTTCATGTCCGGCACCGTCACCGAGCCGTGGCAGTTCTACCTGTGGTTCTCGCTCGTCGCCGCCATCGGCAACGGCCTGGGCTACAACCCGGCGCTCACCACCGGCCAAAAGTGGTTCATCGACAAGAAGGGTCTCGCCTCCGGCATCACCCTGGCCGCTTCGACCGCCGGCCCCGCCGTGCTGTCCCCGGTGCTCGCCTCGCTGCTCATCCCGAGCCTGGGCATCTTTGGCGCCCTCAAGGCACTCGGCGTCATCTTCTTCGTGACGATCGCCGCCTCCGCCCTGTTCCTGAAGGCCCCCGAGGCCGGTTGGCTGCCCGAGGGCTTCGAGGCCCCCAAGGGCGGTGCACATGCCGGCACCTTTGGCGACCTCACCCCGGGCGAGATGGTCAAGACCCCGCGCTTCTGGGTCCTCATCGTCACCTTCGCCTTTGCCGCTACCGCCGGTACCCTGCTCGTGGGCAAGGTTGCCTCCATCGCCGCCGTCCAGCTCTTCGCCGACCCCACGAGCGCCGCGGCCGTCGCCCTCGGCGGTGTGGTGGTCTCCGTCAACACCTGCGCCAACCTGGTTGGCCGTCTGTCCTTTGGCCAGATCATCGACAAGCTCGGCGCCTACAAGTCGCTGCTCATCAGCCTTGTCGTCACCATCGTCGCGCTCGTCATCATGTCGATGAGCTTTACGCAGGCCATGTTCTTTGTGGCGCTCGCCCTGCTCGGCTTTAGCTTTGGCGCCCTGCTCGTCATCTACCCGCCGCTCACCGGTGGCGCCTTTGGTACCAGCAACATCGGCGTCAACTACGGCATCATGTTTTTGGGCTACGCCGCTTCCACCTGGATCAGCCAGCCCATCACCGCTGTGCTGTATCACGCCGAGGCCGGCAGCGCCGCCTACCAGCAGTCCTTCTACGGCGCCATTGTGATCGCCGCCATCGCCGTCGTGCTCACCGTCTACATGATGGTCTCCGACAGTAAGAAGAAGTCCGCCTAGTTCTACCGATGCGACAAAGGGACAGCCCCTTTGTCGCATTCCACCGGTCACCAGTATTAAGGAGTCGAAATGTCTGAGCTCAACCCCGTCCGCATTGCCGTTATCGGCGCCGGCGCCATGGGCCGCAACCACATCCGCTTTGTCACCGAGGAGCCCGAGGCCGAGCTCGTCGCCATCGCCGACGCCTTTGAGGGCGCCCGCGCCACGGCCGAGGCCGCCGGCGTGCCTTTTTACACCGATCCCGCCCAGATGATGGACGAGGTCAAGCCCGAGGCCGTCATCATCGCCACCCCCAACGACCTGCACCTGGGCGTTGCCCGCGAGGCCGTGAAGCGCAATATCGTGCCGCTGGTCGAGAAGCCGATCTCCAACGACCTCGAGGATGCCCAGGCCTTTGCCGCCGAGGCCGAGACCGCCGGCGTGCCCGTGCTCGTGGGCCAGCACCGTCGCCACAATCCCTTCGTCAACAAAGCCAAGGAAATCATCGAGTCCGGCGAGTTGGGCAAGCTCACCGTGTCGAGCTTCCACTACATGATCTATAAGAACGACGAGTACTTCGACGTCGAGTGGCGCCGCAAGAAGGGTGCCGGCCCGATCCTGGTCAACCTGGTGCACGACGTCGACCTGCTCCGTTACCTGCTGGGCGAGCCCGTTGCCGTCCAGGGCATGCAGTCCAGCGCCGCCCGCGGTTTTGAGACCGAGGACTCCGCCGTGGTCAACGTCCGTTTTGCCGATGGCGCGCTTGCGAGCATGACCATCTCCGACGCCACCGCCAGCCCCTGGAACTGGGAGGCCACCGCTCGCGAGGACCCGCAGTACCGTCCCTTCGACGCCGACGCCTACTTTATTGGCGGCACCAAGGGTGCCCTTTCGCTGCCCCGCCTGCACCAGTTCTCCTACGACGGCGCATCCAACTGGCACAAGCCGCTGCAGATGGAGATCCCGGCCGTTGACCCAGCGCTGCCGCACAAGATGCAGCTCAAGCACTTTGTGAAGGTTGTCCGCCGCGAGGTCGAGCCCGTCGTGACCCCCGCCGACAACGTTAAGACGCTCACGCTTCTCAACGCCATCAAGGAGGCCGCCGAGACCGGCCAGCTCGTCGAGCTGTAACGCCTTAAGAGTGGCCGCGGCAGAAACCCCATGCCGAGCCCCTCGGTCCGCCACCAACAAGCCCCTCTTCTTTGCCCCGCGAGCAGCCTCCTGCCCGCGGGGCTTTTTGCTACCTTGCCGATGATTTTTCTGGAACGGGGCCTTTTGCACCTCGGCTTGATTCGTTCGCCACGAAATGGGCCTATCTACTACGTTTAACCGATTACCCTCAACCATGCCAAATTTCGCGAAGAAAAAACCGCAGGTAGACGGCTTACATATTTTCGGAAAACCGGGGGATGGTCGACCCATACGGTTCAAACGTAGTAGATAGGTCATTTTCGTGGCGCGGCCCCAAAACAGTCTTTTGGGACGGGTGGTATCCTTGGTAGCCCTGTGCTGCAAACGCACCTTAAACGCAAGGAGTCCCATGGATCTTATCGCCCAGCTCGCCCGCGAGCTCAACCTTAAGGCCGCCAACGTCGAGGCGGCCGTCAAGCTCATCGACGAGGGCAACACCATCCCCTTTATCTCGCGCTACCGCAAGGAAGCCACGGGCGGCATGGACGACGTCGCCCTGCGCGCGCTCGACGAGCGCCTGTCCTACCTGCGCAATCTTGAACAGCGCAAAGAGGACGTCATTCTGCTCATCGACGCCCAGGGCAAACTCACACCCGAACTCGAGCAGCAGATTCGCGAGGCCACGCAGCTCCAGCGTGTCGAGGACCTCTACAAGCCCTACCGCAAAAAGCGCATGACACGCGCGCAGAAGGCCCGCGAGGCGGGCCTGGAGCCGCTTGCCAACATGATCATCATGCAGGCGTCGGCCAAGGGCAGCGCACTCGACGCCGCCGCGGAATACGTCAACGAGGAGGCCGGCTTCGACACACCCGAGAAGGCGCTCGCCGGCGCGGCGGACATCGTGGCCGAGACGGTAGCCGAGGACCCGGAGAACGTCGCCGACCTGCGCGCCTTTACGCAAAACACTGCCGATATCGTCGTCGAAGCCACCGATCCCGCGGAGAAGACCCCCTACGAGCCCTACTACAACTTTGACGAGCCGCTGCGCCGTATACCCAACCACCGCGTGCTGGCTATCGACCGCGGTGAGCGCGAGGGCAAGCTCCGTGTGCGCGTGAACGTCGACGGCGCCGCCGCCACGGCGCGCCTCGGCAGCCGCTGGCCCCGTCGCCAAGGCGTCTTCGCTCCCGTCTTTGACGCCGCCATCGCCGACGGTTACAAGCGCCTCATGGCCCCCTCGCTGGAGCGCGAGGCCCGCGCCAAACTCACCGTTCGCGCCCAGACCGAGGCCATCAACGTCTTTGCCAAGAATCTCGAGGGCCTGCTCTCGGCCCGCCCCGTCCGCGGCGCCCGCGTGCTCGCACTCGACCCGGGCTACCGCACCGGCTGCAAGGTCGCCGTCATGGACGAGACCGGCAAGCTACTCGACCACGGCGTGGTCTACCCCACCAAGCCGCGCCACGACGTCGCCGGCACCAAGCGCGAGCTCGCTCGCCTCGTCAAAAAGGACGGTGTCAACACCATCGTCATCGGCAACGGCACCGCCAGTCGCGAGACTGAGGAAGTCGTCTCGGAGTTCATTGCCGAGCAGGCGCCCGGGCTGCGATACACCATCGTCAACGAGGCCGGCGCGTCGGTGTACTCCGCCTCCGAGCTCGCGAGCCAGGAGTATCCCGACCTGGACGTCACCGTGCGCGGCGCCATGAGCCTGGGCCGCCGCCTGCAAGACCCGCTGGCAGAGCTCGTTAAGATTCCGCCCCAGTCCATCGGCGTGGGCCAGTACCAGCACGACCTTGACCAGGCCGAGCTCTCGCGCACCCTGGGCCACGTGGTGGAGGACGTCGTCAACCGCGTGGGCGTCGACGTAAACACCGCGAGCGCGAGCCTGCTGGGATACGTCTCGGGCATTACGCCGAGCGTGGCCAAGAACATCGTGGCCTACCGCGAGGAAAACGGCGCCTTTACCGATCGTCGCCAGCTCAAGAAGGTCCCCAAGCTGGGACCCAAGGCATATCTCAACGCTGCAGGATTCCTGCGCATCAACGGCGGCAAGAACCCGCTCGACGCGACAAGCGTCCACCCCGAGAGCTACGAGGTGGCAACGGCCGTCCTGGAACGCGCCGGCGTTGCCGCCAGCGAGCTCAGCCGCGGCGGCGTGCCCGACATCGAGCGCCGCCTGGGCAGCATCTCGGCGCTGGCAAGCGACCTGGACTGCGGCACCCTCACGCTCATCGACATTGTCAACGAGCTCAAGAAGCCCGGTCGCGACCCGCGCGACGACGCGCCCGAGGTGGTCTTTAGCCGCTCAGCGCTTTCCATCGACGACCTGGAGCCCGGCATGGAACTCAAGGGCACAGTGCGCAACGTTGTGGACTTTGGCGCCTTCGTCGACGTGGGCGTACATCAGGACGGCCTCGTGCATATCTCCAAGCTGGCCAACCGCTTCGTCAAGCACCCGAGCGACGTGGTGCGCGTCGGTGACACGGTCAAGGTGTGGGTAGAAAAGGTCGATCACGACCGCAAGAAGATCTCGCTCACCATGGTGCAGGGAAAGTAACAGCAAAGGACGAACCACCGCTGCCCATCGTCGAACTTGCAAGTTTTTCTCACCCAATGGGAAAAACTTGCAGATACCGCAACAAAACTTTCGCTTGCATATGGACGTTGAACTGCTAAACACTTTACCTACGTTTATCAAGGCGTGAGCTGCGGGTTTTCATCTTCTAGGCGAACGGTTTTGCAGTTTTACCATTTTTATATCGACACCCCAGCGGCAAAACGTTTTTGCTGATCATCGCGGTTGATTCCGTTCGCGGCGCAGAGACAGCGCTTCACCGGTGCGTTTTCACAACCACTCCAAAACAAAAAGCGGTGACGCCTCATTTGAGACGTCACCGCTTCCGTGTAGGAGCCGGTTATCGGAGCTCCGCCCGATTAGGGCTTAACGTATGCCTGGATTACTCTTCCTCAACGTGATTGATCACAGCACCCTTGGTGTGGATGAAGTTGGGGACGAAGGCGACGATCAGAAGGACAGCAAGAATCGCGTAGACACCGGTGGTACCGAAGGCCTCGGCAGCGCGGCCAAGCGTAATACCAATGACGGAGAAATCGAAGTCGCCGAACGTAGTGTTCTTGAAGCCAAAGACGTCA
This sequence comes from uncultured Collinsella sp., assembly GCA_958370785.1. Taxonomy (GTDB): domain Bacteria; phylum Actinomycetota; class Coriobacteriia; order Coriobacteriales; family Coriobacteriaceae; genus Collinsella. The sequence goes on from CATXKN010000005.1 coordinate 71,619, forward strand.
AGAACGGGCAGGAGCAGGGCCGGGGCAAAGGTGATGAGCAGGCCGTTGACGAAAGCGCCAAGAGCTGCGCCCTTGCGACCGCCGGTAGCATTGCCGTAGATGCCCGCGGTAGCACCGCAGAAGAAGTGAGGAACCATGCCCGGGATGATGAAGATGCCCAGGGTAGCGCCCACGATGAACATACCGACCACGCCACCGATAAAGGAAGCGACAAAGCCGAGGATGACGGCGGTGGGAGCATAGGGGAAGAAGACGGCGCAGTCGACGGCGGGGATGGCACCGGGGATCAGCTTGTTGGAGATGCCCTGGAAAGCCGGGACCAGGTCGGCAAGGATCATACGAACGCCGTTATAGACGATGGTGACACCAACGGCAAAGGACAGGGCACAGGTCAGGGCATAGACAATCACGTTGTCGCCGCCAGCGGTCTTGGTAACGACCGCAGGATCTGCGATGTAAGCGGCGAAAGCGGTAACCAGGTAGAAGAAGGCCATGGTAAGAGCCGTGGAGATGGTAGTGTCGCGCAGGAAGGCGAACTTCTCGGGAACCTCGATCTTCTCGGTGCTGTTCTCCTCGGCGTCCTTAGCAAAAAGCGTACCGACTGCAGCGGAGATGTAATAGGCGAGTGAACCGAAGTGGCCCATGGCGATTTCATCGCCATCGGTAACCTTCTCGGTGAAACGCTGACCAACGGCGGGAAGCATAGCGCTCACGAGGCCCAGGAACATGCCGCCCACGATGACAAGCTGGACATCCTGGAAGCCAGATGCCTGCAGAACGGCAGACAGCAGGCAGGCCATAAACATGCTGTGATGGCCCGTCAGGAAGATGTACTTAAACTTGGTAAAGCGGGCAATGATAATGTTCACGACATAGCCGAGAATCAGGATCATCATGGTCTGAACGCCGAGGACGCTCTGAGCCATCGAAACAACGACCTCGTTGTTGGGCACGACGCCGGTGATGTGGAAACCGGTCTCGATGAAGGTGCCCAGCGGAGCAAGGTTCTCCTGAACAACAGCGGCGCCGGCGGACAGCATGATGTAACCAAGAATGGGCTTCAGGGTGCCCGTCATCACCTTGTGGGCAGGACGCTTAAGCGCGACAAGGCCCACAAAGGCAAATAGACCCATAATCCACGCTGGCTTGGTCAGAATCGATTGGATAAACTCAAGTATGGGAAGGATGGCTTGCATCTGCGCTTCCTTTCTCTCTAACGTGGGCGCGTTTCCCTCTTCCACAGGGAACCGCCCTTTTTTGTGCCGCTTTAGGCGTTAGCGGCGGCCGCCTTGATTGCCTCGAGGGCGTCTTCGCGGATCTTCTTCTTGTTCACATAGCTGCGAACGATCACAACGTTGCCGTGGAGCTCGGGGGCGAGTTCTTTAACGGTGATGAACAGATCCGGATTTGCGGAAGAAGCACCGTTCAGGTCCATAGACTCAACGTCGGCCTTGATGCCCTCCTCCTCGCAAAGCTCCTCGACTTTGCCAGCGAGCATCAGGCTGGACCCGATGCCGTTTCCGCATACGGTGATGATATGCATGGCAACCTTCCTCTCCTACACGTGACGGTTTTCCGTCTATCCAAAAGCGGCGACGCATCGCCGTGCCATTAAGGCCTAAAAGAATGAACGCATGGTCTCCAAAACCTGCTCGGGCGTATCGCATGCGCTGAGCTTGGCAACGCAGTCCTCGTCCTCGAACATCTGCGAAAGCTCCGCCAAGCAGCCAAGATGAGCCTTGGGGTCGGGTGCGCAAATACCCACGAGCACGTGAACCGGATCGAAATCCTCGTGTCCAAACGCAATGGCAGGGTCAAGCGTGACGATACAGATCCCCGCTTCACTCACATTGCCATCTGCCTGAGCGTGGGGCATGGCGATGCCCTCTTCCAAGACCATATAGGGGCCGAATTTGTGAACCGATGAAATCATGGCGTCAACATAGCTCTGGTCGCATTTGCCAGCGTCTACGAGCAACTTACCGCATGCCTTGATCGCTTCCTCCCAGTCGGAGGCCTCGACGTGGCAGGCAACAAGCTCGGGCTTAAGAAGATCGGTCAGCATGCTCGTCCCCTACTCCTCGGGCAGGATATGAAAACCAAGCGCCTGAATGTCGCGGGCAAAGCCCTTGACCGTATCAAGCGAGTACTCAAGCAAATCTTTCCCGAAATTCTTGCGCTTGGCAAGAAGGGCATTGGGGACCGTAATGATCTGACAGCCAACGGACTCCGCCTGGAAGATATTGAGGACCTCGCGCGTAGACGCCCAGAGAATCTCGGCAGCAGGCTTAACGGCAGCCTTCTTTACGGACTCCGCCATGAGGGGCAGCGGATCGACGCCGGTATCGGCAATGCGACCGGCAAAGATGGACAGAATAGAGGGGGTCTCAGCAGAGACGGCATCGACAAACTCGTCGACCTGCTCGGGCGTGAAGATAGTGGTGACATTCACCTTGATGCCGTCGGCAGAAAGGCGCTTGACCAGCGCGGCAGTGGACTCACCCTTGGTGTTGAGCGCCGGGATCTTAACGTAGACGTTGTCTGCCCAGGTTGCGATCTCGCGAGCCTCGGCTTCCATACCCGCCTCGTCGTCGGCGAATACCTCAAAAGAGACCGACACATCAGTAATGTGCTCAAGAACCGTCTTGGCAAAAGCGCGGTAGTCGGTCACGCCGCCGGCCTTCATAAGGGAAGGATTGGTCGTGAAGCCCTGAACGTTGCCATTGTCATGCATGTCAAGCATACCCTCGAGGTTAGCGCCGTCGGCAAACACCTTGATCGCCATGTTCGGTCCTTTCTCATCTAACACTATTGCTATCGAAAGCCTTCTTCTTTGTTTCAAAAGCTTTTCGGTTTTCTTTTATAAACCATTTCAAAAGCTATCGAAAGCTCAATTGTCAACTTTCCGTGAACGGTCGAATATCGGGCGTGAACGTACTTCTTTTGGGCGGCACCTTCAGAATGAGACTCTTTATAGCCCGTTTACGTGCGAACTATCTGCTACGCATGCATTTGTGACATGCCATTCCGTTCTTTTGATTCATTCGAATTTGCCTTGTTCTTTTCATATCGATACGTTATATTTCGATTACGAAAGGCGCATCTTTTACCTTTTTTTCAAAAGGAGCGGCATATGGCATCTACTTCAGACCTTTCACCGGCCGAGCGTCAGCGATTTATCATGAATTGGCTGGCCGAAAAGCCAAATATCTCGGTATCCGACATCGTTCGCCGTTTTTCGGTTTCGGAAGTCACCGCACGACACGACCTCATCTCGCTGGAATCCGAAGGCAAGCTGCGTCGCGTACGCGGCGGAGCGGTATCGCTTTCTCGCTCCAACGCAATCTCGTATCCCGAGGAGCGCATCAATGTCCAAGTCGAGGCCAAGGAAGCCATCGCCGCAACCGCAGCAACTCTTGTTGATGATGGCGATGTTCTGGTAATTGATATCGGCACCACAGGCTTTTACTTCGCTAAGGCCCTCATGGACAAGCGTGAGATCACCATTATCACCGGCGATCTTGCAATCGCGAACTACGCCAGCTTCAATCTCCCCAATGCTTCGGTAGTGCTGCTGGGCGGCTCCGTGCGCAAGGGCCACCTCTATCTCGCGGGCGCACTAACGCTCGACTGCATGAGCAAACTACATGCCGACAAGGCGTTTGTCAGTGCCGACGGATTCCACCCCGACCACGGTTTTACCGTCGAGCACGACTTCTCGGCCATGATCAAGCATATGTACCTTACCAACTCAAACCAGGGCTACATGATGGTTGACCAGGGAAAGTTCAATAAGACCAGTTTTTATCAGTCCGCGCAGATCGATGACCTCGACGGCATCATCGTTGATGGAGACGACGAGGGCATCATGACGGCGGCGATCGAGAGCAGTCGCAGTCATCCCAAGCTCTATATTGCAAAATAGCTTAAATGGCCGGGTCGCCCCCACTGCGGGCGACCCGGCCATTTATTAAATCAACCCAAAATGTTGCATCGCTGTGACGGTGCCATCGTGTGCGACATCGTCGGTCACGTAGTCGGCGACTGCCTTGACCTCGGGCATGGCGTTGCCCATGGCTACAGCCGTCTCGACGGCGGCGAGCATACCCAGATCGTTGCCGGAATCGCCAAAGCCAAAGGTGCGCGCGTTGCCGGTGCGACCCAGGTATTCCAGCGCTCGCGCCACGCCCACGCCCTTGTCGATGCCCTTGGGGCTCAGCTCGCGATTCTGACCACCGGTGTTGCACAGCTCAAACTCGCGCTCGATAAAGCCGTCATCGTTGGCTACGCGAGCCAGGTCGTACGCGTTAATGCACACCTTGCCTACGCGCAAGCGGCCATCGACGCGCATCTGATCAACGCCATGCACCACGCCGGCGCCTAGCAGAAATGACTGTTCGACACCAACTGGCTCAAGTGAATAGGTGGCACCGTTCGTCTCGAACAATGCCTCGCCGCCCGCCACAGTAATGCGACGCGCGAGCTCCTCAACAATGTCCTCGTCAATGCAGTCCTCGTGTGCCACGCGGCCCTCGACCTCGAGCGTGGCCCCCGCCATGGCAACGATACCCGCCGGGTTCAGCGCGCGCAGGCCATCGGCAATCAGCCACAAGGGGCGACCCGTGCAGATAAATGCCTGGTGACCCGCATTGCGCAGGCGACCAAATGCATCGACAACGGCCTTCGACGGATGGATTGCATTGAAGTCCTTATCGGTCATATCGTCGGGATCGAACGACGTCAGCGTGCCGTCCACGTCAAAAAAGAGCACAGCGGGTTCGGGACACGCATCAATCATATGGGTTCCTTTCGAGGATAAGGGCAAACGAAGCATCCATCATATAATGGAGCGACGCAACCAGAGAGGTCACCCATGGAATTTTACGCAAGCTGCCCCGAGGGCTTTGAGTCCGCACTCGCCGATGAGCTTAAACGCCTCGGGCTTTCGCATGTCCGCCGCCTGAAGGGCCGCGCTACATTTGAGGGCGAGCTCGAAGAAGGCTACCGCGCCTGCCTGTGGTCGCGCCTGGCCAGCCGCGTGTTTGTGGTGCTCGGGCGCTTTGGGGCACAGGATGCCGATGAGTTGTACGACAGCGTTTACGACATCGCCTGGGAGAACATCGTCCGCCCCGGCGCCACCATCGCCATTACCGCCCGCGGCGTGACCGAGCAGCTGCGCAACACGCGCTTCTCGGCCCTGCGTGCCAAAGACGCGCTGTGCGACCGCCTGGCCGAGACCACGGGACGTCGCGCCGATGTCGATGCCGCCGACCCCGATGTTCACCTACTGCTTTCGCTGCGCCAGCGCCGCGCGAGCATAAGCCTAGACCTTTCGGGCGACCCGCTGTTCAAACGCCTGCCGCCCGCTGCGACTCGTGCCGGCGAGGGCGCACACGTGTTGCGCCCCGACTACGCCGCCCTGGTGCTGGCGCAGGTCGGCTGGACCGCACTATGCGAGCGCGAGCTGACGGCCGACGATTACGAGAACGAAGCCCTTCCCACGCTGATCGACGCCTCGTGCGCCGGCGGCGGCCTGCTGCTGGAGGCCGTGAACATTCTGACCGACCGCGCCCCGGGCGTCGCACGCGAGCGCTGGGGCTTTGAGGGCTGGCAGCTGCACGATGCCGCCCTGTGGGAGCAGCTGCTTGCCGAGGCGCGCGGGCGCGAGGCGGCAGCGCGCGAGCGCCAGGCGCGCATCGTGGCCGTGGATGTTGACCCCGCCGCCCGCAAGACCGCTGAGCGCATGGTTAAATGTGCCGGCTACAAGCGCTTTGTCGATTTTTGCGCCGCCAAGTCCGCCACCGTACTGGACCACGCGGGCGCTGTCGCCGGCGCCGCCGTGGTCGCGGATACGAACGAGACACCGCTTTCGCTCATGCATGACACCATGACGCTCATCGGCGAGTTGCGCCGCGCGCCCGAGCTTGCCGCGGCGCCGGTCGCCGCCCTCACCCGCGACGGATTGCTGGCCCGCGCGCTCCATGCCGAGCCCGCGCGCTCCATCGCCGTCATGCCCAACAACGAAGAGGCGACCGTCGAAGTCTGGCCTTCGCTCGACCACGCCGCCGCAGCGTTTGAGGCTGCGACCAGCGCAAACACCGAGGGCGAGACCGCGGGCGCCGACGACGTCATCAGCGACGAAGCCGCCGGCGCCCTCATGCCCGAACCTGCCGCCATACTCGACCTGGGCGACGGCAAGCCGCTGCCCGTGCTCATCCCCGAGTCCGAGCAGTTCGCCAACCGCCTGCGCAAGAATGCCCGTCTGCGCCGCAAGTGGGCAAAGCGCGAAGGCGTGAGCTGCTACCGCGTCTACGATGCCGACCTGCCCGACTACTCCGCCGCCATCGATCTGTACGAGGGTTGCCCGCAGACGCCGGGCCGCTGGCTCGTCATCGCCGAATACGCCGCGCCCAAGACCATCGATCCCGCGCTTGCCCAGGCCCGCATGCTCGACATCTTGGCCATCGCGCCGCGCATCCTAGATGTTCCCGCCGAGCATGTGCACGCCAAGGCCCGCATGCGTTCGCGCGGCGGCTCGCAGTACGGCAAGCAGGGCGCCGGCAAGGGCGGCTCGGGCGAGCGCGCCAATATCGCGCGTCGTCGCCTGCCGCTCATCGAAGAGGGCGGCCTCACCTTTGCCGTCAACTTTGACGACTACCTGGACGTCGGCATCTTCTTGGACCACCGCGTCACCCGCAACCTGGTGCGCGAGCACGCCAAGCAGGCGCGCCGCTTCCTCAACCTGTTCGCCTACACCGGCACTGCCACCTGCTACGCGGCCGATGGCGGCGTCGAGGAGACCGTGACGGTCGACCTCTCCAATACCTATCTGGACTGGGCCGAGCGCAACATGCGCCAGAACGGCCTTGTGGGGCCTCAGCATCATTTTGTGCGCGACGACGTGCTCGCCTGGATTCGCGACCAGCGCCAGACGCGCAACCGCTGGGACCTGATCTTTGTCGACCCGCCCACGTTCTCGAACTCCTCCAAGATGGGCCGCCGCACCTGGGATGTCCAGCGCGACCATGTTGAGCTGTTGGCCGGCGTATCGCGCCTGCTCGCGCAGGGCGGCCATGCCATCTTTAGCTGCAACCTGCGCGGCTTCCGCCCCGAAACGCGCAAGCTCGCGCGCGTGGGCGTGGTGCTGGAGGACATTACGGCGCAGACCATCCCCGAGGACTTCGCGCGCAACCAGAAGGTGCACCACTGCTACATCGTGCGCCGCCTGCCCATCGAGGACGCCATGGCCGAGGTCGGCTTTAGCGCCGAGGAGATTGCCGAGCGAACCGAGGAGCTGCGCAGCCCCGAAGCCCGTAAGCCTCGTGCAGCAGCGCCCGCGCACGCGCAGGCCGGCGACCGAGGGCCGCGCGGCGACGGCAAGCCCTCCCCCGCCGGCAAGCCCAAAAAGAAGAAGTTCTACGCCAGCAAGCCCAAGGGCAAATAACAAAGTTGCGGTGGAATACGGACCGTTTTGCCTGGAATTGGGCAAATATAGACCGTATTCCACCGCAACTCATAGTGGGATGGTGGCGCCGACCTATCCCTGGGTGACCAATCGGTAACCGATACCCACGTGCGTTTGAATATAGCGCGGATGCGCGGGGTCGGACTCGATTTTCTTGCGCAGCGTGCCCATAAAGACGCGCAGGCTCGCCAGGTCGCTCTTGGTCGCCGTGCCCCAAATCTCGTGCAGGATAAACTGGTGCGTCAACACCTTGTCGGCGTTGCGCGCCAGCAAGCAGAGCAACTTGTACTCGATCGGCGTCAGGTGCAGCTCCTCGCCATCCATCGTGGCGATGCCGGCATCAAAGTCGATATGCAGCTCGCCGGTATCGAACGAGCCCTCGGAGGCAACACCGCCCGTTTGCGCATACGAAAGGCGGCGGAGGGTGGTGCGAATACGCGCGAGCAGCTCCTCGACCGAAAACGGCTTGGTCAGGTAGTCGTCGGCGCCGGCATCGAGCGCGCGAATCTTGTCCGCGTCCTCGCTGCGCGCCGAGACCACGATGATCGGCATGCCCGACCATGCACGCACCGACTCCACCACCTTGACGCCGTCCATATCGGGCAGGCCCAGATCGAGCAGCACAATGCTCGGCGCCTGCGACGAGGCGGCGGCGATGGCGGCATGGGCGGTCTCCACAGCCATATGGCGCAAGCCGTGCGCCTCGAGCGCGGCGACGATAAGGTTGCGGACGGCGGGATCGTCCTCAACGACCAAGATGAGCGGTTTTACGGCAGAGTTCGGCACAGCGCTACTCCTTATCAAACGAAACGTCGGCGGCGGGAAGCTCAATCGTAAAGACCGAGCCGTGCGGGTCCGCCGCGGCAACCTCTATGCTACCGCCATGCGCCAGCGCAATGGAGCGGCAGAGCGAAAGACCCAGGCCCACGCTGCGACGGCTGTCGGCAAGACCGTGGTTGGCGGTGTAGAACGACTCAAAGATTCGCTCGCGGTCCTCGGGCGCAATGCCCGGGCCGTCATCAGCCACCGAGCACGCCACGCACCCATCGTCGACGCCAATCGAAATCACGATATGCGAGCCTGCGGGCGTATACGTGATGGCGTTGTTCACCAGGTTCACCACGAGCTGCACCATCAGACGCGCGTCGACGTTAACGAGTGCTGGCTCATCGCTCGCCATCACCTTAAGATCGTGCTCGCGCACGGCCGGATTTACATGGCGCAGCGCCTCCTCGACGATATCGTCCATAAGCTCGAGCGTGGTCGACAGATGCATGCCGCCGCCCTCGAGCTTGGTGATGGCAAGCAGGTTCTCGACGGTGGCGTTGAGCCACAGCGCATCCGAGCGAATGGATAGCAGCAGGCCGCGGCGCGTCTGGGCATCGAGCACCGCGGTGCCGGTCGAACCCTGATCGAGCAGCACGTCGGCATTACCCGAAATACTGGTAAGCGGCGTGCGCAGATCGTGCGAGATGGAGCGCAGCAGATTGGCGCGCAGCTGCTCATTTTTGGCAAGCACCGCCGCCTCCTCGCGGGCCTCCATGGCGCGGGCGCGATCGAGTGCCAGCTCGCCTTCGCTCACGATGGCATCGGAAAGTGTCCGCTCCTCGTGCGTCAGCACGTCGGGCTCGGCAACGATAGCCAACACGCCCACCACCGAGGCGGGATCGCCCGCGCGCACCATGGTGTCGCCCGAGCGCACGGTCAGGTAGATGCCGTAGAACGCCGAGCCGCCGTAGGTGGCATCGAGCGGCGTTCCCACATAGGCGGACGCCGAGAGCCGCGGCGGCATCTGCGGCGCCAGTTCATGCACCGGCGCGACATCGCCCACGGCCGTGTATGTCGCACGCGGCAGCAGGTCATCGCCCTCGGCGTCGGCGCTGTACCACACGACAGGACAGCCCGAAAGACGTGCCAGCTGCGTTGCCATAGCATGGACAATCTGCTGCTGATCGGCGCAGCGCTGCAGCATGCGGTTGGTCTCGAGCACCATCTGCGTGCGCCGGTCGCTGGCGGCGGCCTGCGCCAAGGCACGACGCAGGGCAAGCGAAATCGAGCTCGACACGAGCGAGACCGAAAACATGATGAAGAACATGCCAGGATAGACGTGGTCGATAAACGACAGCGAGTAGCGCGGGTCGACAAACAGGAAGTTGTAGAGCGCCACGGCGGCAGCCGAACTCAGCAAGCAATACAGGCGGCTCCAGGTAAAGAACGCGCACAGCTGCACGGCGAACACATAGACGATCATGATGCTCGGCGCGAGACCCGGATGGTCGAGCAGCGCGCCCACAATCGTCGCCGCGACCAGCAGCCCCGCCGATACGCAGGCGTCATACAGAGGGCTGCGACGCGTCAGCGTCGTGCGCCGCCACCAAAAGTTCTCGGCAATATCGCCGTCCGCATGGACGTCCATCAGCGCCCCGCCCCTCTCTCAAAAGCAAAAACCACCACAAAGGGGACAGGCACCTTTGTGGTGGTTTCCCCTTGTGGTGGTTCCAAGTGTATAGCCTTTGCAGCCTGCGGTCGTTAGACAAACAGCGCGTGCGCGAGCAGTGCGCACACGCACGCCGCGACAAACACCAGCGCCACGACCGAAATCACGCGATCGGCCATGTCCATGTTGGCCCGATTCGTAAAGAACCGATCTTCGGCGGCATCGGCGCGTGCCTCGCGCACCACTTCGGCAACCACCTCGCGGCCATCAAGCATCTTTGCATCCATGTTTGCCTCCCCGGCCCCAATCTTGTCCATCGAAAACCAACTCCGTGCAACCTGTCGGCGCCTACGGGCGCTCGTTGGGAGCCAGGCGTTGCATCTTGTTCACGGCCTTGAACTTGGTGAACAGCGGCACGTACTCAAAGCTCACGTTGGAGTTCTCCAGGCCGTACCAGCGTGCAGGCGTGCCGGCGGCGCGACGAATGATGTACTTGAGCGTGATGGCCGTACGCTCGCTCGGCTCCACATCGCTTTCGGGCGCCAGAAGCTTACGGATCAGGACGAACTTGAACGTACCGATGTTGCCCGGATCCTTGTAGACCGAGTAGTCATGCGTCTGCGCCGGCAGCTCGCCGGTGGCAGCCAGGTCCTGAACGACCTGACGCAGGTAGGCATTGACGCGCTGGTTAATCTTGTAGCCCAGGTACAGATGCACGCGGAACACGTAGTCGGTGCCGAACGTCTCGACCGAATAGGCAAAGGTATGCGGCTCGTCCATGGTCTCGACGTTCACGAACCACCAGGCGCGAGCACGCTTGGGATGCTTGTCCAAGATCGAGTAGACGATATCACGGTCGATGTAATCGGTATGGGTGTCCTTGGTCAGGTACACGATGTTGTCGCTCATGCGCTCGTAACGGTCGTCGTCGCGCAGGCGCTTGAGCTGCGGCAGATAGCTGCGCAGCGGCAGCAGCGTAAACTGGCGCTGCTCGACCGCCGTGCCATTGTACCAGCACACCATAATGCCCATGATGAGTGCAGCCATGAGGATGGTGAAGTAGCCGCCGTGGAAGAACTTGGTGAGCGAGCTCACGAAGAAGAAGCCTTCGAGCAAAAGGAAGAAGGCCGCGAAGATCCACGGAGCAACCTTGAGCTTGCGCTCCTCGTGCAGGTAGAAGAAGAGCAGCAGCGTGGTGCACATCATAGTCAGCGTAATGGCAAGGCCGTAAGCGGCCTCCATGTGTGCCGAGTTCTGGAACAGCAGCACCACGATGACGCAGCCCACGAGCATGACGTTGTTGACCATGGGGATGTAGAGCTGGCCTTTGGTCTCGGCAGGGTAGAAGACCTGCATGTGCGGCATGAGGTCCAGACGGCTGGCCTCGGACACCAGCGAGAATGCGCCGGTGATGAGCGCCTGCGAGGCAATGATGGCCGCGACGGTGGAAAGGCCTACGGCAAACGGGCGCAGGCCCGGGGCGAGCATCTGGTAGAACGGGTTGAGATCGGCAATGCCCATGAGCTCGGGGTTGGCAGCGTTGTTCATAAGCCAAGCGCCCTGGCCCATATAGGAAAGCAGCAGGCAGCACTTAACGAACGGCCAGGTAGCGTAGATGTTGCCGCGGCCGACGTGGCCCATGTCGGAGTAGAGCGCCTCGGCACCGGTGGTGGCGAGGAAGCAGCTGCCCAGGATCATGATGCCCGCGTGGTTGTTGGGGCTCAGCAAAAAGGCGATGCCGCGCACCGGGTTGAGGCACAGCAGCACGGCGGGGTGCTGGAAGACAAAGAACAGACCCGTACCGCCCAGGAACAAAAACCACAGCGTCATGATGGGGCCAAAGGCGTGGCCAATCTTGGCCGTGCCGATGCGCTGCACCAAGAAGAGCGCGATGATGATGGCGAGCGTGATGGCGACAACGCGGCCCTGGTCGTCACCGAGCACGGCATGGACCGCCGGGATGGTGCGCAGGCCCTCGATGGCCGTGGTAACGGTAACGGCCGGCGTCAGGATGCCGTCGGCGAGGAGCGCCGCGCCACCCAGCATGGCAGGGATGATGAGCCATTTGCCGCAGCGCTTGACCAGGCTGTACAGGGCAAAGATGCCGCCCTCGCCGTGGTTATCGGCACGCAGCGAGATCAGCACGTACTTGATGGTGGTCAGCAGCGTGACCGTCCACACGACAAGGGAGAGCGCGCCGAGCACGAACTCCTCCGTAACGCTTCCGATGCCGCCGTTGCCGGCAACGAGCGCCTTGGTTACATACATAGGGCTGGTGCCGATATCGCCATACACCACGCCCAGCGTGACGAGCATCGCCGAGATGCTCACAGGAATCGCAGCGTGCGAGGCTGCCTCCTTGGCCTTTTGTTCCATAAGCCGGTTTCCTCCCAACTTTAATGTTCGAAGGGATTATAGGCAATCGGCCCATGTTTTAATGCACTGTTTTCCCAGCTAGATAAACATTTATACGGCCTTTAGGCCACCGCAGCGATATGGAATGTGACAAAGGGGCTGTCCCTTTGTCACATTCGTCATTTTCCGAGCCAATTTTTGAACCACCACTCCATGGAGCGGCTCATCTCGGCCATAAAGGGACTCGTGTGCTTGCGGGTATAGATGTCCACGACGCGCTCCCCCACCTCGCGGGCATGCGGACGGAACATCGCGTCCATCTCGGCCACCTGCGCGTCCATAGTCGCGTCGTCCGCACGGCGGTAGCGTTCCTCGTGCACCAGGTTCACCACGGGGTGCGCGATTGCCGGGCGCTCTTTGCGAGGCGTGCCGATGATGAGCATCGACAGCGGCATGGTATACGGAGGCAGATCGAGCAGCTCGGCGACTTCCTCGGCATTCTCGACGATATCACCGATGTAGCAGCTCCCCAGCCCCAGGGCCTCGGCGGCAACCACGGCGTTTTGCGCGGCGATCACGGCATCCTGGGCCGCGATCGCAAAGTCGCCCAAACCCGGCGCGCGGCGGGGCGCCTTGCCCGTGCGCTCGACAAACTCGGGCTCAAAGCAGCCCACGTGCTCAAACAGATCGATCCACTTGGCATAATCGACCACAAATATAAGTGCCCAGGGCGCCTTGGCGATCATGGGCTGGTGATCGCACAGGTCGGCCAGACGATCCAGCGTAGCCTGCTCGCGAATGCTCACGATGGAATACATCATCATGGCGCCTGCCGACGGCGCACGACTCGCCGCATGCAAAATCGCCGCCCGCTGCTCGTCGGTCACCGCCACGGGGCGGTCGTCGTCATCACGCGCGAAGGCACGCGTGGAGGAACGGTGCTCCAACGTGTCCAGCACCGCGTTGCCCGTGGTCTCGACCGGATAGCCGCACGTATCGACCGCCGCTCCATCGCCGCCCATGTCCGCCTTGCAAACCTGCTCGCTCATCGCCCTACCCTCGCCATTTCTTTAAGAAGCCTTTACGTTTCCGTGTAATTCCCGTCCATTATCGCGCAGGTCGCCGCTACATTGCGCAACACCGCCACGCACGCGCGTTATTATGGCTGGTTGTTGTGCGCAGTCACCAAATGCAGCGCATATCTTGGTAACAATCGGGTAAACCCCCACTTTCGTAGGTTTTAGTTTGTGAGGAGTCTCAGCATGTTCGCTGCCGCCATCTCGCTCGTCGGTCTTGCGGCGACCGTCTACCTTGTCTTGCGCGAGGCCAAGGCCATTCGCGCTCAGTCGGGCACCGTCACCAAGGGCGCCTTCGCCTGGAGCATCGCCTTTGGCCTGTTCCAGCTCTTTTTGACCGTCTGGGGCGCTATTGGCCTCGTCGCACAAAACGAGCCGCTCGCCTTTGTGATGCTCATCCTGACCAACGCCATCCTCACCGGCTGCGCTTGGGCTAGCATCGCCCGCGACCGCATCGCCCCGCGCGTCTTTGCGTTCGCCGGGCCCGACGCCCCCGCCCCCACCGGCAAGCTCGCCCGCCTGCGCGGCGCCTTTGTGGGCAAACCGCTCGTCGCCGCCGTCCTGTGCCTGCTGCTCGCCGGCGTCTTTGCGCTGCTGGGCATGGAGGTCTCGTCCAACCACGACTTTACCTGGGTCTACCCCCTGTGCATCCTGCTCGAGTGGGCCATCATCACCACGCTCATGGTCGGCCTGTTCTTCCTGTTCCAGCGCCACGGCGCAGCTCCCGCGGTCCTGGCCTTTGCCCTATTTGTCCTGGGCATTGCCGAGTTCTTCGTCATCACGTTTAAATCCATGCCCATCCAGCCGGGCGACCTTTCGGCCATCTCCACCGCCGCTGCGGTCGCCGGCACCGGCTACACCTTCTCGATTTCGCTGTTCTGCGTGCTGTCCATGGGCTTTACCGCCATCGCCATGCTGCTATGCGAGTACGCCGGCCTGGTGGCACCGCACCGTCAGAAGGGCGCCGCCAACGCCAAGCGCATGCTGCTCACCAACCTGCTCGTGGCGGTGCTGTGCCTGGGCGGCGTGACCGCGCACGTCACGCTTATCGACTACTACAACACCCTCGGCATCACCGTCTACACCTGGCGCCCGCTCGAGAGCTACTGGCGCGAGGGCTACCTGCCTGCCTTTATTAGTGCGGCGCAGTCCATCAAGCCGCCCAAACCCGCCGACTACTCCGTCGACGATGCCAAGGCCACGCTCAAAAAGTACGCCAAGGCCTACGACAAGTCCGACGCGGCCAAGAGCGACGAGCGCGCCGCCGCAAAGGAGCAGTTCGACAGCGAGAAGCCCACGGTCATCGCCATCATGAACGAGACCTTCTCGGATCTGTCGATCTACCAGAACATGCGCGCCGGCTACGAGGGCCCGCAGTACTTTAAGAGCCTGTCCAACTGCCTCAGCCGCGGCAAGCTCTACGTGAGCGCCTACGGCGGCGGCACCGCCAATACCGAGTTTGAGTTTATGACCGGCAACTCCATGGCCAACCTGGGCTCGGGTGTGTACCCCTACACCATCTACAACATGGAAACGACCGGGAATCTGGCAGAGCAGTTCAAGTCGCTCGGATATTCCACCACGGCCATGCACCCCAACCACGCGACCAACTGGAACCGCGAGAACGTCTACAAGGACTTTGGCTTTGACCAGTTCCTGTCCATCAACGACTTCCAGGGAGCCGACACCCTGCGCGGCATGGTGACCGACCAGGCTACCTACGACAAGATTCTCGAGTTGCTCGACCAGAACGCCGATCCGCAGTTTATCTTCGACGTGACCATGCAGAACCACTCGGGCTACGACACGGGCCTGCTGCCGGTCGACAAGCAGATGCATCTCAACATCGACACAACCGACCTGGACGCCAAGACCGTTGAGGACGGCACGCTGTCCGATGTCGACGAGTACGTCTCGTGCATCGAGCAGTCCGACCAGGCGCTTCGCTACTTCCTCAACGCCCTGAGCAAACTCGATCGCAAGGTGGTCGTGGTGTTCTGGGGCGACCACCAGCCGTTCTTCCCGTCCAAGTTCAACGATAAGTGGTTTACCGGCGAAGACGACGCCACCCACCAGGAACGTCTGTGGCAGACCGACTACATCATCTGGGCTAACTACGACGTTGCCGGCTGCGACCAGACGAGCGAGGTCGACGACCTGTCCACCAACTACCTGTCCACCCAGCTGATGCAGCTGATCGGCGCCCCGCTTTCCGACTACCAGAAAGCGCACATGACGCTGCGCGAGTCGCTGCCCGCCATCAACTCGGTCGGCTACGAGGACGCCAGCCTGCGCTGGGCGCTCTCCTCCAACGTCACCGGTGACGACGCCGCCGCAGCAGCCGCCACCAAGGCGCGCGAGGATTACGCCAAGATGCAGTACTACGAGATGTTCCGCGACGGCAAGAACGTCTATACGGAGCACTTCCAGACCGAGGCCAACGAGACCGACCCCAACCTGGCACCGGGTACGACCAAGATCAAGTAGCGGGTCGCTCATAACTGAAACGTCTGTCCGGGCGGAGGCATATAAGGTCCCCTGCTCGGACAGTCCTGCGCAAGACGGGGGCCACATTTAGTGGCCCCCTTTGCGTGCGGAACTCGCGATGAACCTTATATGCCTCCGCCTGGACAGACGCCCTGTTGTTGGAGCGCGGCTTGTCTTGGGTGTATCGCCGAACATATATAAGTTGAAGGCCACGTTATGTGGCCTTCTTTGTTTGCGGAAAGTGTGTCCCGGAATTCTTGTCTGGAATGGGATGCAGTTTCCGCTTGGGACCCGATTGGGAAAGTGTGTCCCACTATTCAGCTGGATTCCGGGATGTATTTTCCGGTTGAGGCTCGTTGGGAAAGTGCGTCCCACTTTGGGGGCTGATTCTGGGACGTGGTTTCCGGTTGGCTCTCATTGGGAAAGTTCATCCCATTTCTCGGCCTAATTATGGGACGCAGTTTCCCGTTGAGGACCCTTTGGGAAAGTGCGTTCCGGTCTGGGCGCTCAAACTGGGATGGATTTTCCGGATGAGGGCTTGACGGAAAATGTGTCCCGTTCCGGGCGCTAATTATGGGATGCAGTTTCCGCTTGCGGAGTCTCCACTCAACAGAAAACCCGGGTGGCCTGTTTTTTGGCTACCCGGGTTTTTGGGTTGTCGATATGTTCGACTGGCTACTAGTGGGTCTTGCGGCGCTTGATCAGCATGATGAGGGCTATCACTACGAGCGTTGCTCCCGCTGCTGCTGCGGTGGCGACTAGGGCGAATGTTTGGTCGCCGGTGTTTGCGAGGTCCTTCGCTGTGGTCGTAGTCTTGACCTTGGTGTCGGTCTTAGCTCCGTTGTCGGACTTGGGCTTGTCCGGGTTCGTCGGGGTCTCAGGAGTCTCGGGGTCCTTTGAGCCTTCGGAATCGGTTGGGCCGGCGGTGTTCACCAGGGTATGGTCCAGGAACTTCTTGGCGCCCGTGCTTGCCTGCGAGAACAGGCGGCGTGTGCGGATCGGAGCGGCGTTCACCGTCTCAGGAGCCTTCTCCTCGGCCTCGATATTCACGAGCGTCGTGCCGGTGTCGAGGCCCACGTCGTTGTATCCCACGTGGCAGTAATACTGCGCACCGTCATCGTCTGCGGTCAGGTCAATCTCGAGCTTTGAGGCCGTTCCAGCCGCGAGGTTGCCATCGGCACCCACACGCTGGAACGCGGCCTCGCCACGGCCCTTGCGGTACCAGATATATGACGGCGCCAACTCCGTTTCACTGCCGTCGGCATTGCGCTGCGTCACATGGCCGATCGCCGAGAGTGTCAGCTTGTCTCCCGCCGAGCACTCGACCGAAGAGTCATACTCGAGGGCCGACCTCTCCGCTGTATCCGCCGCAGGTCCGCTCACGCTCATCGTCATGCCCTCGGGCATGGTCTTAACCGTAATAATTGCCGAGCGAATACCCGTTTCGGTCGTGGATCCATTCTTAACGGCGGCAATGGCAAATCGATACTCCGTGTTGGGCTGCAACCCGTCCCAGGTAAGCGAGGTCTGCGTATTGTCGGCGATCTTCCAGCTGTTCACGACCGCGTCTGCCGCATTGCTCTGCAGCATGCCTACGCCGTAGCTAAAGCCACCCTTGTTTGCGAGCACGTCGTCCCAGCTAAAGGTAACGCTTTTCGAGTCAACGGCGTTTGCCGTAAAGCCCGTCACGGCCGGTGCCTCGGGCATCGCGACATCCTTGACGTCATAGCCCACGATCCAGAACTGATCGGTGTCCTTGGTGCCGAGTTTGTCGCCCGAGCCGTCCTCGAACTTGTTGACATCCACCGCGTTGACGCCCAGGCGCCACGCAAAGCCGTACTTATCCTTCGCGGCCTCGGGCAGGTTGTCGACGGTGCCGCCGTATTCGATCGATTCACTCGAGGAGTTACCCGTAGTAAAGCCGGCGTTGGCACCAAAGCACAGGCCGCCAAATAACTCGTGCTTTGCAATCTTCGCGCCCATGACAACGCTGCCGTTCAGCGTAAAGCCGTACTCAAACTCCTGCTCCTCGCCCTCCTCGACTTCGATGGTCTGCGTAGTGCTCGCCCCCGACTGCGCGACAGCACCGCTATACCCATCGTACGTGTAAGCGCGCGTCACGCCGGGCTTGCCCAGACCAAAGGAATCTTGCACGGGAGTCGTACCGTTGAGCGCCGTGTAATAGCTGTCGGGCTCTCCCGACCGGTTGGTCAAAAAGTAGCTGAGCGGCGTCATGTTGTGCTGCTTGGCAACGCGGTCATAGGCCTCGACATTAACGACCGAGGTCTGCGCGCCGAGCGACACGGGTGCCGCCATCACGCCCTTGCCGCCAGTTTCCTCATTTTCGATCTCGTACTCGTAATAGACCATCGGAATCGTGTAGAGCACGGCTTTGTCGCCTTCGCCGGCATGCGACTCATAACTTACGCTGGCGCTCACTGTGCGCTCGCTCCGATAGTCATAGCATCCCTCGGCGGCAAAATCGACTGAAGCATTAATCGCCACCAGGGGCGGACCGGTCTGTACCTCGACGGCAACGCCCAACTCGGCGCCAATGGTATAGCCCTGGGATGTCCCCGTGCCCTTTTCCTCTCCGTATGACGTGCCGCCCAACACCAGATAGCCGTATGCCTGCTCCAGATCCTCAACATAGGGCGCATCCTGCAGCACGGCAAGCACGCGCGGGTTGGTATAGACCTTGTAGCGGTCCTTGTACGTGATCTTGACGCTGTCGTTGTCGACATCGGGCAGCGCGAGCGAGATAAATGTGCCGTAGGTAGTGCCGCGACGGTTGCTCTCGCTAATCACCTGCTCCTCGCCGCGGCGCACCTTTCCGTTCTCGTCGAGCGAAAAATGCGAGGCGGTCATCCAATAGTAGTCATCGTTCTTGCGCAGGTCCTCGTCGCGGTGCTTGCCCACCACGGCGATAAAGCTCTCGTTATAGCGGTCCGAACCCGAGACGCTGCCCGCCTTGACGTCGCTGATCCACACCTGCTCTATACCCTTGTGGTCATGCTTGTTGCTGCTGTTGTATTGCTGACCGCTCATGCTCATGGTTCCGACCATGGACCCCAAGCCCTGAGCCCCGCTCTGTGCCGTGTTGCAGGCAAAGTCGCGGAACACATCGCCGCCCACGAGCACCTCGTCGACCGCCAGCTGCTCGGACAGGCCGTCAAGGTTGGCAGTGGCAAGGGCAATAGGCGCCAAGGTGCACGGATAGCGCTTATCCTGAGCGCTATCCTTCCATGCGCTGTTGGGCACATGCATCAGCCCATAGGAGGCGAGGAGCCCGTCTCTGTATTCCTTGCAATCGGAAAGCTTGAACTCGCCAGACTCCGAGTCAAAATACGCGTAGCGGTACAGCGCGCCGTACAGCCCCCTGCTGCCGTCAGAAGCGCCGTAATCAAAAGCGCTGCGTTGCCAGTCATAGCCCGCAAGAATAAGGCCCGTGACGGTTTCACCCGTCTTCTTTCCTTCTTCATCGTAGGCGGCAAACGTGCCGAACGTCGCATTCGCAGCGACCATGGTCTTGCCGTTCGCGGAGAGGGAGATTGCGCCCGCGTCGCCCAGAGCATCGACATGGACGAGCGCACCCTTGGATGCATCCCACGAAAACAGCTCGCAATGCGTCGACTTATCAATATTCTTCTTGCCGTAGGGTGCCGAGACCACGATGGCGAGGTCATCGCAAAAATCGCGATCGAGGTCGCCGGCCGCTAGCGAAACGACAGGAGCTGACTGAAGCTGCGTCCAGGAGTCGTTCCCGCCCTTGTTGTGCGTGGTGTAGTCCGCGGCGTTACCGGCATCGATCTTGACGACGCTTTGCTTCCAGTTGCCGCCCTCCAAGTCATACATGTCGACTACAGCCTTGCGCACGCCGTTCTCGTCGACATAGCAGCCCGCGTAGACAAAAAGCTCGTCGACGCCGTCGCCATCGACATCGCCCGCCTCGACATCAAAGACGGCGTCGTGCTCTTGCAGGTAACCGGCATCCAGGTACTTAAAACGGCCTTCGTACATCATATTAGTGTTGACCGTCACCGGCAGGTGTGTGTCGAGAGTGCGCGTACGCCCGTTGCTAAACGAGTAGAGGACCAGCTCAACCTTTCCGGCGTATGACTTGCCGTCAATCGTCGTGGAGGAACTGTCGCCGTAGGCACGGAGCTCGGCAACGCGGCTCTTTTTGCCCGTGCTGGCGTCGCTGCAGAACTCAACACTCGTGGCGTGAATGCCCGAGAAACCGTTGTTGTCGTTGGCGAGTACTGTTGAGGACTCATTGTTGCTTAGGTACGACCAGGTGCCGCCACCGTAGTCGCTATGCTTGTAGAGATCGCCGTTCGTATCGAAGTTGTTGACGTTTTGCCAGAACTTTGCGGCGCCCCACACACTTCCATAGCCATCGGTGAGTTTGCTGCTGCCGCCAATGTCACCGCGCTCGACGTTCTCGAGCTTGTCGCGCAGAGTGTAGCGATTGCCATGGCTACCGTTAGCTGCCATATAGACCTCGCTGCGCGTGGCAAACGTCGTGGGGGTATCAGTGGAATAGGGACCAACGGTATCGGCCGGAATGTCCTCGCTCGTGCCCAGACCCAGGGCTTGATAATCCTGCTCGGTCATATCGGTGATTGCGGGCGCGTCTGCCGCCTGGGCAACCTGGGGCGTGGCCGTGAAGCAGGCGACGCTCGTGGCGATCAACGCAGCAAGCGCCGCCGTCCCAACAAGCGGGATTTTCGACAGCCTACGGATACGGGGGTGTGGAACGTACATGAGGGACCTCGCTTTATTCGAGTGGAGTGGACTCATTTTTGCAAATGATACATCCGATGCCCGATATCACGTGTCTCATTTTCGCCAACGGCGTGTCTCATTTTTGAGAATCCGAGATGCCGCGGAAATCTTATCCCAGCTCAAAGGCCATTTCTGGGATGTATTTTCCGTCGAGTGCCTCATCGGGAAACTGCATCCCATTTCAAGCGTCGATTCTGGGACGCACTTTCCCCTTAGACCCTCAACCGGAAACCGCATCCCACTTTGAGCGCAAATTCCGGGACGCATTTTTCGAAAGCCTGCCCATCCGGAAAGCCCGTCCCACTTTGGACGCATCCGGGCACGGAACCATCGACCTATCAGGCCTCCCATCAATAAAGAGGCGTCCTCCCGGGCGGCGGGGCACGAAGTTCATCGCGAGTTCCGCACGCAAAGAAGGCCACTTAATGTGGCCTTCGTCTTGCGCAGGACTGTAGAGCAGGGAACTTCGTGCCCCGACGCCCGGGAGGACGTTTCATTTAGAAAGATGGACCGACCGCCGTCAGCGATGGGAGCTGCTCCCCCAGCACGGCCTTCTTGGCCGCCGCCGCCATATGGTCCAGATCTTCCTTGGTGGGGTGATCCTTTGCGGCAACCCAGTTGTCGAGTAGCAACTTAGCGCGGGCGTTGTCGGGATCTTGCTCGAGCATGGCCTCGTAGCGCTGTTTGACCGCGGGGCCCATCTTGCCCTGGCACATTGCCCAGCCCGCCAGCTCGGCATCATCGGCCAAATTGGAGGTCACACGATCGATAATCTGCTGGTAATAGCTCTGATCGGCACCAAAACCGCAGGTACCAAACAGAAAGACGCGCTTGCCGTGCAAGGCGGAGAGCAACGCCGCGACCGAAGGCGTGCATGCGCCCTTGTCGCACCAAAAACCGACGAGCACCGTATCGGCAGCGCAGGCACCCTGCGCCTCGAGCGCAACCTGATCTGCGTCCGCATCGTCGCTCAGCGCGGCAGCGTGAATAAACTCGACGCCTGCAGCCTGTAGGGCACGCTTGATTGCGCCCGAAACCATCCTGGTATTACCGCTCTTGCTGTTGACCACCAAAGAGCATGTCATAGTCACGTTGCTCGTTTCCCCCAAAACTAAAGCCACTAATGCAATTTATTAGATGAATATCTTAGTACTAACGTGACAGATGTAAACCACCTTCTGCCGATTGGCGACATGGGCGACACCGATGAGGGCAAAACGTCCGCAGCGCAAGCCCCCAAATACTTAAGACGTGGGACAAACAAACCCGATTCATTTGCCCCACGTCTTGCTTACTGGGCGAATTGGCTGCGGTAGAGCTCGGCGTAAAAGCCACCTGCCGCGAGCAGTTCATCGTGCGTGCCGCGCTCGATAATCTGGCCGTCGCGCATAACCAGAATGCAGTCGGCGTTTCGAATCGTCGACAGGCGGTGCGCCACCACAAAGCTCGTGCGACCGGCCATGAGCTCGTCGAATGCCGCCTGCACCTGCAGCTCGGTACGCGTATCGATGCTCGACGTTGCCTCGTCCAGCAGCAGAATCGCCGGATCGGTGAGCATGACGCGCGCGATGCACAGCAGCTGTTTTTGACCCTGGCTAAACGCGCCGCCGTCCTCGCCGATCACCGTATCGTAGCCGCCTGGCAGCTGCACGATAAACTTATGCGCATAAGCGCGCTTGGCGGCCTCGACAACCTGCTCGCGCGTGGCGCCTGGGCAACCGTAGGCAATGTTTTCGGCCACCGTGCCCTCGAACAGCCAGGTGTCCTGCAGCACCATGCCAAAGGCGCGGCGCAGGCTCGCACGCGTGTAGTCACGCGAGGAGCGACCATCGACCGCGATGCGCCCAGCATCGATATCGTAAAAGCGCAGCAGCAGGTTGATGAGCGTCGTCTTACCACAGCCCGTGGGACCGACGAGGGCAAAGCGCGTACCGGGCTTGGCATCGATGCAGATATCCTGCAGCAGTTTGCGGTCGGGCGCATAGCTAAAGTCCACATGCTCAAACGAAACCTCGCCCTTCGGGGCGGCGAGCTCAATGGCATCCACAGCGTCGGGCTCCTGCTCGCGCGCATCGAGCAACGCGAACATGCGGCGCGCCGAGGCATACGCCGTCTGAATCTGCGTGATGACGTTCGTGACCTCGTTGAACGGCTTAGTGTACTGGTTGGCGTAGGACAGGAAGATCTGCACGCCGCCCACCGTGAGCGCCGCGGGCACGCCCGTGATCACGCCCGCGCAGCCGATCACGGCGACCACGGCATAGATGATGTTGTTGATAAAGCGCGTACCGGGGTTAGAAAGCGAACCCATAAACTGCGCGCGCTCGCCCGCCGTATAGAGCTCGGCGTTGAGGACATCGAAGCGCTGTTGAGCGTGCGGGCCGTAGGCGAAGGCGTCCACGAGCTTTTGCTCGCCCACGTACTCCTCAATATGACCGCCAAGCTGGCCTTGGATGCGCTGCTGTGCCGTAAAGCTCTTGTTGGAAAGTTTGGCGATGGCGCCGGCTGCAAAGATGGAAAGCGGCGTGACGAGCACCACCACGAGCGTCATGGCCAGGTTAATGGAGAGCATAAACGCGAGCGTGCCCACGATGGTGATGACGCCGGTAAAGAGCTGCGTAAAGCCCTGCAGCAGGCCGTCGCCCACTTGGTCGACATCGTTGACCACGCGGCTCATGAGGTCACCGTGGGCATGGCTGTCGATAAAGCTGAGCGGCATGCGGCTGAGCTTGTCGCTTGCCTCCACGCGCATGTCGCGCACCGTCTCGTAGGACAGGCGATTGACGCAGTAGCCCTGCAGCCACTGGAAGGCCGCCGCGCCCACCACGACAATCGCGAGCTTGGTAACGAGCGGCAGCAGCGCGTCAAAGTCCACCTGCCCGGCGGCAACGATGAGGTCGATGCCCTCGCCGATAAGGATGGGCGTATAGAGTTGCAAGATCACCGAGATGGCGGCGCTCACAAACGACGCCGTAAACGAAATGCGATGCGGACGGACGTAGCCCAGCAGGCGGCGAGTTACCGCGCCCACGGGGTAGCGCTCGGGGTCGCCGGGCTGGCGCGGGCCGTCACCCAAGTCGTTGAGGCTATCGTTGCCGGACACGTTGGCCGTCATCGTGGCGACCGAGCCGGAAGAAGTATACGGGTTCATTTAGCAGCCCTCCTTTGCGCAAGTGGATGCCGGGGCGCACGCGGCGCCTGAGGCGGGCACGGGGCTTGGGGCGAACGCGGGCGTCGCGCTCCCCTGCTGGCCCTCGAGCTCCTCGCGACGAAGCTGCGACTGGCAAATCTCGCGGTAGAGTTGGCAGCTTGCGTAGAGCTCGTCGTGCGCGCCCAGGCCCGCGACCGAGCCGTGGTCGAGCACGCAGATCATGTCGGCATCGCGCACGGTCGAGACGCGCTGGCTCACGATGACGGTCGTGAGCGGCAGCCCGCCCTCGGCGGCACCGCGCACGCTGCGCTCGCGAATGGCGTGACGAAGCGCCGCATCGGTCTTAAAGTCGAGCGCCGAGGCGGAGTCATCCATGATCAGGACCTGCGGAGAGCCCACCAGGGCACGTGCGATGGTCAGGCGCTGGCGCTGGCCACCGCTAAAGTTCTTGCCGCCCGCCTCGACCGGGGCGTTGAGCCTCTGCGGCTTGTTGCGCACGAACTCGCTGGCCTGCGCCATATCGAGCGCCGCCCAAAGCTCCTCGTCGGTCGCCGACTCGTCGCGCCAGGTTAGGTTGCTACGGATCGTGCCGCTCACGAGCGACGCGCGCTGCGGTACGGTCGCGACCACATAGCGCAGCTGATTGAGCGGCCAGACGCGCACGTCGGCACCCATTACGCTCACGCTGCCGGCGCCCGTGTCGTACAGGCGCGGGATAAGCGAGACGAGCGTGGACTTGCCGCTGCCCGTGCCGCCGATAATGCCGAGCGTTTTGCCCACCGGCAGCTCCAGGGTCACGTCATTGACGGCGTTGGCGGCGCCCGCGCCAAAGGAGAAGCTCGCATGGCCGAAGCTCAGCGCGGGAACCGGAACAGCGTTACCCATCGCGCTCGGCTCGGGCAGCGCAACCGGCTGGTTGCCCTCGTCGGTAATGCTCGGCTCGCAATTGAGCACCTCGTTGAGACGCGACGCGCTGGCGCTCGCCTTGGTAAAGACCACGACCAGGTTGGCGACATACACGATGGAGGTCAGGGTCTGCGTCATGTAGTTCACAAACGCCATGACCTGGCCCTGTGTGAGCTCGCCCACGTTGACCTGGACGCCGCCCACCCACAGGATGGCGCACACGCCCAGGTTCATCACCAAAAACGTGACGGGATTAAGAATCGACGAGAGCTTGCCCACCGCGATGGCGGTATGCGCCTGGTCATCGGCTGCCTGGGCAAAACGCTCACGCTCGTGATCCTCGCGCACAAAGGCTCGGACCACGCGGGCGCCCGAAAGCCCCTCGCGACAGATGAGTGCGATGCGATCGAGCTTTGCCTGCAGCTGCTTGTAGTACGGGATGCAGCGCGCCATGACAAACCAAAACACCAGGCCGATGGCGGGCGTGCAAATCAAAAAGATCATGCCGAGCTTAAGGTCGATGGCAAGGGCCGCGACCATGGAGCCCACCGCCAAGAAAGGCCAGCGGATGAGCATACGCACGCCCAGCGCCACGGCGAGCTGCACCTGGTTGACGTCGTTGGTAATGCGCGTGATGAGCGACGGCGTGCCAAAGCGATCGAGCTCAGCATAGCTCAGCTTGTTGATGTGCTGGTAGAGTGCGCCGCGAATGTCAGTACCCATGCCCTGCGAGGTGAGCGCTGCCATCTTTTGGCAGACGAGCGTAAACGAGATGCCGATCACGGCCATGGCGGCGAGCACCATGCCGTAGTGGATAACGGCGTTCACGTCGTGTGCGCCGATGCCCTTATCGATCATCTGGGCAATCACCAGCGGCGTCAGCAGGTCAAAGATCACTTCGATCAACTTGCACGCAGGGCCAATCACCATATACCGGCGATACTTACCACCAAAACGCCTGAGCAGCTCAATCATGTATAGGCGCTCCCTATCATCATCTCAATTCAATCTGATTCATGATAGTACGGCGAACCCTGGGGATGCGTAAGCAACTCGTTACAGATGTTAAGGCGAAGTAAGCACGAAGGCTACCAGTGCCCAAGGCATGTATCCGCCGCTGTTTTGGCAAAGCCAGCGAGCAACACAAAGCAAGGGATTAAGTTATCCGATAAACGCGACTTTACGGGTGATTTTTGGACGACGGGGCCCGGCCGGCGACGAGGTATTTGGTAGTCGAGCGATCCCGCAGGCGCAGCCGAGGACCAGCGAGACACCAAATACCTCGTCGCCGGCCGGGCCATGTCGCGGCACCAAAAAACGCCTGCGCACTCGATGGATTCGGATGCCCGACAGAGGCTCCTTATGGCTGCTTCCTTCCGGACCTGACCAGATTCGGAACATGTCGTCATCCGAACCCATCGAACGCGCTAGGCGCTCGATATATCTTACCCGCTCCCGCCCGATGGGGCAAGGTAGCTAATTTGGGGCGGGGCTTTTTTACTACTTTTAGATACGGCCAAGGTCGTAGGCTTGGGCGGCGGCTTCACCGGCGCAGATGAGGTTGGTTGCGGCTTCTTGCGGATCGATTGCCTGCTCCAGGTCCATGGGCCTGCGGCAGACCGGCAGAACTAAGTCGATACCCTGCCTATACACCGCATCCAGGTTGTCGGCACGACCGCCCACGACGGCAACAACCGGCTTGCCATAGCGTTTCGCACGACGGGCCACGCCCACCGGCGCCTTACCGGCCGCGGATTGCTCGTCCATATTGCCCTCGCCCGTTATGACCAGGTCGACATCGCGCACGCGCTCGTCAAACCCAATCAGATCAAGCACCGTCTCCACGCCCGAGCGTAGCTCCGCACCGAGCGCTAGCAGCGCGGCGCCCAGGCCGCCGGCGGCGCCGGCACCGGGCACACCGAGCACCGAGCCAAATGCCCGCACACCCTCGGGCACGCGCAACAACCCCTGAGCCCGTACCCCGGCAATCGCCGCATCGAGCAGGCGGCCGTAGCCGACCATCCAGCCGTCGTACCTACGCAGCACCTCGGCATCACCCGCCGGCAAACCCTTCTGCCCACCAAACACCGCCAGTGCGCCTCGACGCCCCACGAGCGGATTCTCGACATCGGAAAGCACCACGACGCGCGCGCCATTCAGCGCCCGAAGCGCTGGTGCCAAATCGATACTTGCCACGTGTTCAAGGCCTGCGAGACCGGGGGCGATATTGCAGCCACGCTTATCGACAACGTGCGCGCCCAGCGCCTGCAGCATGCCGGCGCCACCGTCGTTGGTGGCGCTGCCGCCCAGTCCTATATATAGAGTCCTCGCCCCCGCGCAAACCGCACGAAGCATCAGCTCGCCCACGCCATAGGTCGAAGCCGCAAGCGCCGCCGATTCCGTGCAGGGCGAATACCCAATACCCGCCGCCTCGGCCATCTCAATAACAGCAGATTCGCGCTCGCCGTCCACCAGCATCCGGGCAGACACGCGGTCGCCCAAGGGGCCTGCGACTTCACATGCCACGACCTCACCGCCGCACGCGGCAACGGCACCGAGCGTTCCCTCGCCACCATCTGCCAGCGGCAATGCGCGCACCTCGGCATCGGGCCACACACGGCGCACACCTTCGGCGATTGCCGACTCCGCCTGCACGCTCGAAACGCTGCCCTTAAAGGAATCAATCGCCAGCAGCACGCGGCGGGGCCGGCGCTGCACGGGGCCAAAGTCGAGCGCTTCATCGGCAAGATTCTCGACACCCGCAAGCGCCTCGGCATGGGCGGCATGTGCCTCAAGAACGACCCCACAACCGCAGCCAGCACCATCGGCGCCACGCAGCCCACTAAAATAGTCGCTCAATACCTCACGACACTCATCCGCCAGCACGCCGGCGGTCACATTAAACCGATGGTTCAGGCGCGAATCGGCATTGAGGTCGTATAGCGACCCCAGAGCACCCGCTTTAGCATCGGCCGCGCCGTACACGCAGCGCCCCACGCGCGCGTTAACCATAAGCCCCGCGCACATGCAGCAGGGCTCGAGCGTCACGTAGACCGTGCAATCGGAAAGGCGCCAGCGTCCAAGCGACTGCGCGGCGGCGCATAGGGCCGCAAACTCGGCATGCGCCGAAGGGTCCTGGTCGAGCTCGCGGCGATTATGCGCCCTCGCGACGATCTCACCCGCGCACACCGCTACGGCACCAATCGGCACCTCGCCCACCGTCGCGGCGGCGCGCGCCTCGGCCAGCGCCTCGCGCATGAACTTCTCGTCGATTTCGGTGATTGTCATCGTTCGCCTTCCCTGTTGCAAATTCAAAACGATGCTATCATTACGACTCACGGAGAGATGGCAGAGCGGTTGAATGCGGCGGTCTTGAAAACCGTTGAGCGCGAGAGCGTTCCGGGGGTTCGAATCCCCCTCTCTCCGCCACTCTTAGTGACTCACCGGCGTCATGGTTCGCTCGAACAGCGCATCGACCACGTCGGCGATTTCGGATCGGCGCTCTAGTACGTGGCCCGATTCCCACCACATGGTAAAAAGCCGAATAATGCCACCGGCGACAAACTCAGACGTTGTCTCGAGCGATACGGGCGCGAGCGCGTCCTCGTCAAGCGCGCTCATCACGCGCCCGCGTATGGAGCGCGCGATGCGGTCGCAAATCATGCTGGTCAGCATGCCCGACATGCTGCTCGCCAAAATGTTATCCATGAGCTGCTCATGCGCCAGAATCAGATCCATGGCATCGGCGAACACTTCGTGGCGAAGCGCGCGCACGTCCTCGGCGCCCTCCGCGCCATCCGCATCAGCCCGCTTTTGCGGCAGGCCCGACATGAGCTCATCGATATAGAAGGCAAAGTAATCGTTTTTGTCGCGGAAGTGCTTGTAGAACGTCGTCCGACGAATCATAGCGCGGTCGCACAGCATGGCAACCGTCACGTCCTCAAACCGATGCTCTTCGAGCAGCTCAGTAAAGGCCTCGAACAGGGCCCGATAGGTTTTCTTGATGCGAAGGTCCATACGTATCGCCCTCCTCCAGGAAAAGACAGCGCTCACTAATCTGTCGCATATCTTACACCTGTATCGCCCACCCCCTGGCGAATGGCCTCACCTTGGCGGAAACATAACGCTTACCGGAAAGTTCGGTATCGCCAAAGGTTGCGGGTATACTAGTAGCGTTACACCAACGGCAGCCGGCGGAAGACGCCGCGGCCATTCGAAACGGAGACACCATGATTCCCGTCATCATCGGTATCGTTGTTGTCGTTGTGATTGTCTGCGCCATCGCCGGCATCTACAACAACATGGTCACCAAGCGTAATCGCATCGATAACGCCTGGCAGAACATCGACACGCAGCTGCAGCGCCGCAACGACCTGATCCCTAACCTGGTCGAGACCGTCAAGGGCTACGCCAAACACGAGCAGGACACGCTTGCCGCCGTGGTCAACGCGCGCAACGCCGCCGTGAGCGCCACCACACCCGAAGCCAAGATGGAAGCCGACAACGTGCTGACCGGTGCCCTGCGCCAGCTCTTCGCCGTGGCCGAGGCTTACCCCGACCTTAAGGCGAACACCAACTTTACGCAGCTCCAAGCCACGCTCGAAGACACCGAGAACAAGGTGAGCTACGCGCGCCAGAGCTACAACGACTGCGTGCTTAGCTACAATAACGCCATCCAGACCTTCCCGGCCGTCATCTTTGCCGGCATCTTCCAGTTTAAGGAGCGCCAAGGCTTCGAGGCCGCCGAAGCTGCCCGCCAAGCACCGACCGTCAAGTTCTAACAGATCCGCAGCGTATCCTCAATCGAGTATATGCATAAACCGCCCCGTCGAATGCATACTTCGACGGGGCGGTTTCCTTTGTCGCAAAGGTCCCCCTCTAAGCACCGTGCATTTTTGGGAGTATTCAGCATGCCCGACAGCTTCGGGCGCCACGATAAATGCCAAAGACCGCGAATATCCCTGCAAATCAAACGCTGTCAGCCCATAACCCCGCCCATCATTCGTAGAAAACATCGAGAAATCCCGATTTTTCGCCCGAGGTCGGTATGCAAGGACCTTCGATTGCAGAATACTCGCAAAAATGCACGCCCCCACCACCCCCACATGGCGCGAACCAAAACAAAAGCGCGGCCAAAAGGCCGCGCACCATCTTTATTCAGATCTATATTGCCCGTAACGGCAGCGCCGAGATAACGCAGGCCCGAGGGCAACCTTCCTTTCCGGCGCACTCCGCAGGACGAAAGAGCCTCCGCCGCACGAAGTGCGCAGCGGAGGCTCTTTCATGTCCGAGGACGCGCCGGAAAGGAAGGTTGCCCTCGGGCCGGACAGCTAAGACAGCTTACGCGACGGTGTAAACCCAGTCGTGCTTATCCTCGACAGCACCGGACTGGATGCCCGTCAGGGTCTCGCGGAGCTTCTTCATCACGGGGCCGATCTCGGTGTAGCCAGCCGGGAAGGCCACAGTTTCGTCGGCACCGTAGACCTTGTTGTCGATCTCGCCCACCGGGGAGATAACGGCAGCGGTGCCGCACAGACCGCACTCAACAAAGGTGCCGGCCTTGACCTCGGCCCACTCGACGGGACGCTGGTCGACGGTCATGCCCAGGTCCTCAGCGACCTGAACGAGCGAACGGCGGGTGATGGAGGGAAGAATGGAGTCGGTGTGCGACTGCGGGACGACAAGCGTGCCGTCCTCCTTCACGAACAGGACGTTGGCACCACCGGTCTCCTCGACATAGGTGCGGGACTCGGAGTCGAGATACAGGTTCTCGGCATAGCCCTCGCGGTGAGCCTCCATCGTGGGCTTCAGGGACATGGCGTAGTTGAGGCCGGCCTTGATGTTGCCGGTGCCGTGCGGTGCGGCGCGGTCGTACTCGGAAACGCGCAGCTTGACAGGCTTGAGGCCACCCTTAAAGTACGGACCGACCGGGGTCACGAGAATACGGAACGTGTACTCAGGAGCGGGAGCCACGCCGATCACGTCACCGGAGCCGATCATAAACGGACGCACATACAGGGTTGCGCCAGAGCCGAAGGGCGGAACCCATGCGGCGTTGGCAGAGACGACCTGCTTGACGGCCTCGACAAACTTGTCCTTGGGGAACGGGGGCATCTCCAGACGCTGGGCGGAGTTGTACATACGCTCGGCGTTCATGTCGGGACGGAAGCAGACGATGCTGCCGTCCTCGGCGGTGTAGGCCTTCAGGCCCTCAAAGACCTCCTGGCAGTAATGGAAGATGCCACCGCACTCGGAGACATGCAGGGTGTGGTCGGTGGTCAGGCCGCCCTCGTCCCACTCGCCGTCCTTCCAATGGGCCTCGTAGCTGTAATCGGTCTTCATGTAGCCAAAGCCGAGGCTACCCCAATCGATATCCTTCTTCTCGACAGTCATATGTCGCTCCTTACATACACGGTTGCATACTCGCGAACCCGCACGCAAGGACCGAAGCCGGCCGCGTCGCAACGTCGCATACCCGGAGCGTAGAGCCGGGCAGGACACGCGGGCAGCATCGAAGCCGATGGCGCGTCGATTCGCATGCAGGTGATTGTACTCCCCGCACGCCTTGGATAAAACGTTTTTCTTTAACTAAGTAAAGTATTTTCACTTGCCTTCAACACAAAAGGCCCGCCATCGAATCCGATGACGGGCCTTGGAATTAACGTCCGAAAACAAACTCGGACTAGGCGTTCTTTTTACCGAGCTTGGCCTTAACCAGACCGACCACGGTCGGGATGATCGACACGGCGACGATGCCGACGATCAGCAGCTCAAAGTGCTCCTGCACAAACGGAATGCCTCCAAAGAAGTAACCCAGCAGCGTAAAGACCGTCGACCAGGTAATGCCACCCAGCACGTTAAAGATGACAAAGTTGCGCCAGTGCATGCCGCCCATGCCGGCGATAAAAGGCACAAAAGTGCGGATGAACGGGAAGAAGCGACCGAGGAAGATGGCCAGATGGCCCCACTTATCCAGGAAATCCTCGGACTTTTTGATGCGCTCGGGCGTCATGGCCTTTACCTTGCCCGAGGCGATGATCTTTTTGCCAAAGAAGTGGCCGATCATAAAGTTGCACTGATCGCCCAGGATGGCTGCGGCCCATGCGGTGGCCAGAAGCGCCACGATGTTAAAGCCGCCGTTATGGGCAAAGAAGCCCGAGGCAAACAGCAGCGAGTCGCCAGGAAGGAACGGGAAGAACACCACGCCCGTCTCGATAAAGATGATCAGGAACACGCAGCCGTAGGCCATAAGCGGGCCGGCGGCGATCCAGCTGGCAATCGCGGTGCGCGGGTCCTTAAGCAGCTCGGCGATAAAATTGATGAAACCCATGAAGTAAAACCTCTCAGTTGTGGGCGCGGACACGTCCAAGTTGACCAGTATACGGTTGCGGCGCGAGCGCGGGCCAAACCCCTCAAAAGTCTTACTTCATTACCAGCAAGTTTGCATAACTGACACCTGTCGCGCAATGCCGCCAAGATTGTTCTTCCTAATCCCTAGCGAATCGCTATACTTTAGTGAATCGCATTGTCACGGCGCTAAGGGAGGGCGGCCGGTGAGCTTTATCAATACCATTCGCGAGGACATCAAGACCGTCCAGGCGCAGGACCCTGCCGCGCAAAGTGCCCTGGTCATCTTCCTTTCCTATCCTGGCCTGCACGCCAAGTGGAACCACGTGCCCGAGCACTGGCTCTGGGAGCACGGTCATCGCTCGCTCGCCCGCGTGCTCTCGCAAATCACCCGCCACATCACCGGCGTCGAGATTCATCCCGCTGCACAGATCGGCAAACATTTCTTTATCGACCACGCCATGGGCGTCGTCATCGGCGAAACCACCATTGTGGGCGACAACTGCGTGCTCTACCAGGGCGTCACGCTCGGCGGCACCGGCAACGAGACCGGCAAACGCCACCCCACCCTGGGCAACAATGTCACGGTGGGCACGGGCGCGAAGGTGCTTGGCAACATCCACATTGGCAACAACGTCAAGATCGGCGGCAACTCGGTCGTCGTTAAGGACGTCCCCGACAACTGCACCGTCGTGGGCGTGCCCGGGCGCATCATCAAGCGCAACGGCTGCCGTGTGTTCGAGGAGAGCTTCGACGCCAAGCAGCATCGCGAGTACATGCCCGACGATGCCGCCGAGCAGAGCGCCCTCAACCGTCAGGGCATCACCGAAAACGCCCGTCGCGTCAAGGAACTCGAGCAAGAGGTGGCCGAGCTCAAAGCCCTCGTCGCCAAACTTGTGGACGAACGCTAGGGCCGCGGGCAACCGCCACAGCATGAACGCCAACACAAACGGCGCGCCAGGGAATCCGCCCCCGGCGCGCCTTCTTTTCGATGTGACATGCGGGACTGCCCCTTTGTCACCTTATGCGAACTGGCTTAGGTAGAGGTCGGCATAAGCGCCCTCGGCAGCCAGCAGTTCCTTGTGCGTACCCTGCTCGATGATATTGCCGTGATCCATGACCAGGATGAGGTCGGCATCGACGATCGTCGACAGACGGTGCGCGATCACAAAGCTCGTGCGACCGCGCATGAGCGCGTCCATGGCGCGGCCGATGGCGAGCTCGGTGCGCGTGTCCACGCTCGACGTCGCCTCGTCCAGGATGAGGATCGCTGGGTTGTTGAGCAGCACGCGCGCGATGGTCAGCAGCTGACGTTGGCCCTGGCTGATGCTCTCGGCATCGTTAGCCACACGCGTGTCGTAGCCCTGCGGCATAGTGCGCACAAAGAAGTCAACCTGAGCGGCACGTGCGGCCGCGACAATCTCCTCGCGCGTCGCCTCGGGACAGCCATAGGCGATGTTCTCGGCAATGGTGCCATCGAACAGCCAGGCGTCCTGCAACACCATGCCAAACTGCTGGCGCAGCTCGCCGCGGTCCATACGGCTCGTGTCCACACCGTCGAGGGTAATGCGGCCACCGTCGATCTCGTAGAAGCGCATGAGCAGGTTGATGAGCGTGGTCTTACCCGCACCCGTGGTTCCCACCACCGCGATCTTTTGGCCCGGCTCGGCGGCAAACGACACGTCGCGCATGAGCGGCTTGTCGGGCGCATAGCCAAAACGCACGTGTTCAAAGGCAACACGGCCCTCCACCTTGCCCGGCAGCTTGGCGGCGGCCGCCGGCAACGGATCGGCTTCCATCTCGGACTCGTCGAGCAGGTCGAACACGCGCTCGGCGCTCGCCAGCGCGCTCTGTAGCGAGTTAAAGGTAAACGACAGCTGCGTCATGGGCTCGGACGCCTCATAGATAAACTGGAAGAACGCCTGGAACACGCCGACGGTCATATGCCCGGCAACCAACATGCTGCAGCCCACCAGCGCAATCACGATTTGCGCCAAGCGGCCGATAAAGCGCACCGCGGGACCGACGGCGTTAATCATAAAGTCGGCCTTGGTGCTCACGCGCGCCAGCTCCTTCGAAGCCTCGTGTACCTCGGCAGAGCTCTGGCGCTCGCGGTTAAACGCACGGATCACCAGACGGCCCGAGTAGCCTTCCTCGACCGCGTTCGTAATCTTGGACACCCACTCCTGGCGCTCGCCCGTCACATCGTGCGTGCGGCGCGACACGACCTTCGTCACCAGCAGCGAAAGTGCCGTAAAGAACAAAAAGACAAGTGTGAGCGGCACGCTAAACACGAACATCACGCTCACGGCGCCCACCACGGTACCGATCGACACCAGAAGCTGCAGCAAGCCGCGCTGCATGCTCTCGGACATCTTGTCTAAGTCGTTGGTCGCACGGCTGACGACCTCGCCGGGACGATGCGCGTCAAAGTAGGCAAGCGGCAGACGGTTGAGCTTTTGTGCGATGCGGTTGCGTAGGCGCAGGTTGAGGCGCTCGGCAACGCTCGACATCAAAAAGCTCTGGAGTGCGTAGAACGAGGCGGCGGCAGTCCAGATCATAAAGTAGATGAAGATGGTCCTACCACAGTTCTCCCAGGTAATGCTGAAGGTTGTGTTGTTGGCAAACGCCAGCTTCATGTGCCCCCACAGCTCATCGATGACGCGGGCGCTGTAAGCCGGCGCCGCGGTGTTAAAGATGACATAGAACACGATGCTCGCGAACACAATATAAAAGCGCCAATGGTCGCCGGCGGCCTCGCTCCACAGGCGGCGCACCGTCGCCCAGGTGTCGCGGGGCGTCTCGTCCTCGTCCTCGTCGTCAACGTCGCGCATGCGCTCCGCCTCGGCGCGGGCGCGCTCGTCCTCGGCGCGCTCATTTTCCTCGTAGAGTGCCTGGCGGCGAGCCTCGCGCTCCGTCGCTGCCTTGGCGGCTTCGTCCAGGTCGGGCGCGGCGCCCGTCTCCTCGACTACCTCTGTAACCGCGGCGCCATCGGCGACGCCCTGCTTCTTGAGCTCCTCGGACATGCTACTCACCTCCCTTCATCTGCGATTCCGCGATAGCGCGGTACACCTCGCAGGTTTCCATGAGCTCGTCGTGCGTGCCTAGGCCCACAATCTCGCCGTCTTTGAGCACCACGATCTGATCGGCATGCAAAATAGTCGAGATGCGCTGGGCGATGATGAGCACCGCGGCATCGCGCGTCTCGTCCTGCAGCGCATGGCGCAGGGCGGCATCGGTCTTAAAGTCCAGGGCCGAAAAACTGTCATCGAAGATATATAGATCGGCATGCTTCATGAGCGCACGGGCAATGGCCAGGCGCTGACGCTGACCGCCAGAGAAGTTCGTACCGCCCTGGGATACCGGTGTATCGAGCCCCTGCGGCTGATCGAGCACAAAGGTGCTCTGGGCAACCTCCAGCGCATGGAGCATGTCAGCCTCGGTCGCGCCTTCGTTGCCAAAGCGCAGGTTGCTTGCAACGGTGCCCGAGAACAGCCACGCCTTCTGCGGCACATAGGCGATACGCCCGCGGATGTCGTCTTGCGAAAGGTCGCGCAGGTCGACGCCGTTCAGGCGAATGGCGCCCTTCGTGGCATCGTGGAAGCGAAGCAAGAGCTTGGCCACCGTCGACTTGCCCGAACCCGTCGAGCCTACAATCGCCGTGGTCTGGCCACGGCGGCAGGCAAAACTCAGGTTGCACAGGGTGTCCTCGTCGGCATCGTCAAAACGGAACGACATATGGTCGAACACGGCAACCGCATCGGCACCGTCAACAGGCTCCGCCACGCACGTATCCAGCGTAGCCTTGCCGTCCACAATGCTCGGCTCGATTTCGAGCACCTGTTGCGCGCGGTTGAGGCACGCCGCAGCGCGCGGAAGCGTCAGAATCACCATCTGCGCCATCATCACAAAGAACAGGATCAAGATCGCGTATTCCAACACGGCCGAGATGCTGCCGATTTGCATGGCGTGGACGCCCACGCGGTTGCCACCCACCCACAGCACCGCCACCTCGGCGATATTCATCAAAAAGAAGCTGGAGCTGTCGAGACCCACAAACAGGTGATTGACCTTGATGGCGTTGGCCGCGTAATCGCTAAACACCTCGTCCAGGCGCTGCTCCTCGTGGCGCTCCTTGTTAAATGCGCGGATGACGCGCACGCCCACGATGTTCTCGCGCAGCACCACGTTCATGCGGTCGATAAAGCTCTGCAGGCGCATAAAGATCGGCGCGGCGTTGGCAACGGTAAAGACCGCCGCCACCAGCACGATCGCAACGACTACGCCCAGCAGCGTGCCCATGGCGGGATCGATGAACCAAGCAAAAATGATGCCTGCCACGGCCAAGAACGGCACCGGCAGCACCAGCTGAATCGTCTGAAGGACAGCTTGCTGAATCACGTTGATGTCGTTGAGCGAGCGCGTGATCATCGAACCCGTGCCAAAGCGTTCAAAGTCGCTAGCGGACAGCTCGAGCGACTTGTCGTACACGGCATTGCGGATATCGCAGGCCACGTTGGCGGCCAGGCGCGCCGAAAGATAGCAGCCCAGCACCGTGCCGCCGCTGGCCATGCCGGTCGCGATAAGCATGTACAGGCCGTTGCGTAAAATATAGTCGATATCGCCCGTGGTAATACCGGTGTTGACCATGTTCGCCAGCATCGTGGGAACCAACAGCGTGCCGACGTTATCTATCAGCACCGCAAACAGCGTCACCGCAATCAGACCGCGGTACGGCCTCATAAACCTCATTAAGAGTCGCATGTGTCCCCCTCGCCCTTATCGTCAGCCTCGTTCTCGGCGGCCACTTGCCGTTTAAATGCCTCGCACTCTTCGTTAAGAACATGGGAGAACTTACCGACCAAGCGCATGATCTCGCGCTGTTCCCACGGCTCGAGTGCCTCGAATGCCTGTTGCTCGGCTTTTTGCGCCGGCAACGCGTAGCGCTTGGCAAACCGCACGCCTTCTTCGGTCAGTCGCACAACCTTGTTCTTACGACTGCCCTCGGCAAACTCCAACGTCGCAAGCCCTCGCGCCCTAAGCGTCTTAATCGCCGAATTGATGGTCTGTTTGCTGTAGAACCATTCACTCGTCAGCCGACTCACGGCAACGCTGCCGCCCGCTGCACTCGTGTCGACGAGCATCCAGTAGGCGCAGTCCGAAAGACCGCAGGTGCGTGCGAACTCCGAATAGATACGGACAAGCCCGTTGAGCATCCGGTCGAAATCGACCGGGCTAACTGCACTATTCATCTCTCCCACCATTCGATAGTCCGAGTTTTGACCAATTCATATCTCTACATTAGTCCGAGTTTTGACTATCGTCAACAAGTTCGTTGTTTATGGTCGGCTCTTCATAAGCATATCGACAAAAAAGACCGCCGGCGCGGGGGGCGGCGCCGGCGGTTGCGAGAGAATATCAAGTGTTGGCTGTTAAGCAGCGACGGCCTCGTAGACCGTGGCGCCCGAGAAGCTGTCGTGCAGGCTCTTGCCGCAGATCCACGGCAGTTCGACGACCTCGCAGACCGTGTTGACCAGCTCGGAGCAGTCAGTAAAGTGGCCCTTATCGTTGAGGGCCTCGCAATCCTGAACACGCCAATAGCCATCGGTGTGCGTGATGTAGTACTCGTGATCGTTAATCGACACAAAAGCGCGCGTCTTGGAACGCAGCAGCTTCAGAAATCCTTCGAAGTCGGTCTCGACGACATCTCCAGCCTGGAACATGATTTACCTCCTGGCCCGGCGCCACCATGGCGCGTTGATAAACGTTGGTGCTCCTTTAGTAAAACCTTTATCAGAGCTTATGCGCACATCATTTAGGCAAGTGGTAAAAAACCGCAGGGTAGACGGGATAAAACGTTTAACCATCCCACCGGTTTATCACATTCTGGCTGAAGTTTTATGCAAACCAACTTTTCCACTTGGTAGCTTGCATTGTTTGGGGCCGGCTGCGCGATTACGGTTTTGGTTCGGCGGGCAAGAACGAGGCAACGAAACCAACGTCAGGAGGACCCATGGAGACCATCGAAGCGCTCATCCACCGCCGCAGCTGCCGCAAATACAGCGATCGCCCTGTCGAGGCCGAGAAGCTCGCACGCATTATCGAAGCCGGCCAGTACGCGCCGAGCGGCATGGGACGCCAGCCGGTGACATTTGTCGCCGTTACCGACCCCGCAACCGTCGAGCGTCTCTCGCAACTCAACGCACAAGTTATGGGCAGCGAGGGAGATCCCTTCTACGGCGCCAAGACCGTTGTGGTGGTGCTCGTCGACCGCAGCGTGCCCACGCACCTGGAAGACGGCTCGCTCGCCATGGGCAACCTGCTCAACGCAGCCTATGCGCTGGGCGTTGATTCGTGTTGGATCCACCGCGCGCACGAGGTCTTTGACTCACCCGAGGGACTGGAACTGCTGGCCAAGTGGGGTCTGCCCGCCGACGGAAGCCTGCGCGGTGTAGGCAATTGCATTCTGGGCTACGCCAAGGACACGCTACCCGAGCCCAAACCCCGCCGTGACAACGTGGTGTATGTTCCGCCGTTCTAACGAACGGCGGACCCGTTGACGCTGCGCGGGCCGCTCGCTGTTGGTGCCTGACATCGAGTGAGCTACTGTTGACATCCGGCACCTGGGCAGCTAATTAACGGGGTGGTAGAAAGTATCGACGACCGTTTGCTTTACGTTGTCCTGGTCCAGGTAGAACTCGGCGAAGGTGTCGCCCTGCTGCATGGTGCCCTGCAGCGTCACGACATCAAACGAAGTCAGGCCGTGCTCGAGCATCGTGGTCGCCAGATAGCTGAACTCATCGAGACCCAAATTGGTCCACGTATAGTCGCCCATGGCCTGATACAGGCTGATGAGCATGGCGGGGTTGCTCTTGGCACTGCTGAGCACCTTCGATGCAAACGCCTGCACGTAGCTCACCTGTCGCGCTGTACGATCCAGCGAAGACGTCAGATTCGTCGTGTCGCGCCACTGCACATACTTTTCCGCCGTTGTACCAAACAGCGTGGTCTCCTGACCCTCGACAACCGACGTGCCCGGCACAGTCTGCGTAGGCACCAGCGTCACGCCGCCGATGGAGTCATTAATGGGAGCCACGCCCTCGATATTGAGCGTGTAGTAATAGTCGACCGGAATGTTATCGAGCACGCGCGAGGCAGCGGCGGCCGTCAGCGCCGATGAGTTGTCGCCATCGGTGCCATAGGCAAACTGCAAGCACAGCTGCTCGGTCACCTGACCGGCAAACGAACCATTGGAATACGTATCTACGGCAACCATGCTGTCACGCGGGATGATAATGCCGCGGGCCTCGCCCGTGTCGGTATTAAGCGCTACGACCATCACGGTATCGGACTGGCCCTTCTGGGTGCCGTCATCGTTGTTGCGGCCATCAAAGCCGATAAACGCCACCGTGGCCATATGCTTGTTGAGCGCATACTTCTTACCGTTATAGGTAATGGTGTCGCCCTTGGCCTTAATGACCTTTTCGGTCTTTTCCTCAATCTTCTTTTTGCCTTGGTTCACGCTGTGATTCACAAAGCCCCAGCCGGCAGCAGCAACCGCACCAATCACGAGCAGCACGATCAGCAGCGTGCGGATACGGCGGCGGCGCTTGATGCGCTTGATCGACTCTTTGGAGCGTCGACGACGCTGAGGTCCCGCCTCATCAAGCGAAGGCCACTCTACCTCATCAACAGGCTGCGCCGCAGCTTCATCGGTCTTTGCCGATGCGTCGGACGGAGCATCGTCCTTGCTCTTGGATTTTTCGCCAGATTGAGGCGTCGGAGTGTCTTTGGCCTCCCATTGAGGCTCGACAGGCTCCGCCGCATCCTGAACCTGCTGCTCGGGATTGTTTACTTGATTTTCGTCGGGATCCACCGCATCGATAAAGTGCTTGCCACGGGGGTTCATGACTATTTTGTCTCCTGGTCGCTTGTTAACACACCGCTCACAATATAGCGCGAGTTGCCCTGCGAACTATCGAGCATGCAGGTGCTCAACTGTACAATCTTACTATCTGCATCAAGTGTCACGCCGTCACGTACATTTTTGAGCAATGCGTCCGGATTACAGACCGAATTAAAGTAGTCCTGGCGCACGGCAGGGTCGGCAAAGTTAAACGAGTTGAGAATGTGGCGATCGTCATATTGATAGGCCGAGACAATCTTGTACTTCAGAATATGGCCCGGCGTGTAGATATAGAACTCGGTGTTCTCGTTAAAGAAGTCCGCGTCCTCAAAGTTATGCAAGTTGTGGAACACACCGCCGTTCACATGGCCGTAGATCACCGTGACGGGATCGCTAAAGTCGCGCGCGTTTGCCATCTGGCTAAATGCTGTGCCATACGGGTCGTACTTGCCGTCCTTGTCGTGGTCCAGATAAAACAGGTCGTCCGTCGTGCTCTGCAGCAAGGGCGTGTTGATATCCGCACCCGGAATGTAGAGCCACGCATAGATATCGGCATTCTCTTGAATGAGCGGAGCGAAGTCGATGGGGTTGTCCGGCAGCTCCTTGCCCTTTGATTCGACCTTCGTGGCGGGCTTGCCTGTTGCACTCATCTCCTCGGCGCGCTGCTGCTCTAGATGATTCATATAGAGCACGTAGCCGCCGCAGCCGACTGCGACCAGCAACAACACTACGAAAACGCCCTTGAGCATCGTGGCGCGACGCTTTTTGTCCGAGTCGCCCATATGCTTAACTTCCATATGCTTGCCCTGCGGCTGCTGTGCCATGGTGTTCCCTTACCCTGTAAATCGGCCAAAAAAAGGACCCGCACAAGTACGGGTCCTCAAATCTTACGGTTGAAACCGTGTGAGTGCTAGTTGTTCTTGCGAAGAGCAACAAAAGCGCAGGCAGCGCCAGCAGCGGCAACAGCAGCCACAGCGGCAACAGCGGTGGTGTTCACACCGGTAGCCGGGGACTTAGCACCGTTGTCGGTGGTAGCAGCGCCAGCAGCGGTCTTCTCAGCCACGATGGTGTAGGTGGAGAGCTTGGTGACCTTAAAGGTAACATTGCCGTTGTTGTCGGCAGTGAGGTTCAGGGTCTCCTTGCTACCGTCGTTGTGCTGGACATAGACGGTAACCTTGGCGTTGGCGTAAGCCTTGCCAAGGGTGAAGGTGACGGTCAGCGGGTTGGACTCAGAAACGGTACCCTCGACGGTCTCGGTGATCTCAAAGGAAGCGACCACGTTGGCGTTGGCAGGGGTGCCCTCGGCGTTCTTGGTGGTGGAAACAACCTTGACGTTAGCGTTGTTAACGCTGGCGGTCACGTTGTTGGCGCCGGTGGCGGTGGTGTTGGCAGGGCTCGGGGCGGCGAAA
The DNA here is from genome assembly GCA_958370785.1 of uncultured Collinsella sp. Lineage (GTDB taxonomy): Bacteria > Actinomycetota > Coriobacteriia > Coriobacteriales > Coriobacteriaceae > Collinsella. The sequence continues at coordinate 112,946 of CATXKN010000005.1, forward strand.
GCAGCCACGGGCAGAGCCAGGGCAAGAGCGAGAACGCTCAGTGCTGCCATGAATCTCTTCTTCATGTTAGGTACTCCTCAACTTGCAGCTTGTGGACCTTTAAGTGCCTAGTAGTATATCCCTTTTTTATAAATTGTGACTAATGAGTTCTATATGAAACAACATTGCTGCTTTTTTGCTCACTCATTGGCCCCAAACAGCGACTTAGTGTGATGGTTCTGTGACTTATTGGCCTTGTGCCACGGGCGTGACCTGCGAACCCACGCCGTTTGCACCGGTTTCGCTATCCTCGCTGTCCGCATCCTCGCCCTTTTGGGCATCGGCGATCGTTGCGGCAGCGGCAACGATACCGCGCTGAGGCGCCACGCCCGTCTGTGTCTGAGCGCCCTCGACAAGCTCCGTGCCGGCATGCGCGAGCTCAGCAGATTTGAACATCGCACTCAGGTCGACCCCGCCGCCAGCGTAGCCGAGTGCGGCAAGTGCGATCACAATCACCGCAACAACGACCGCAATCGGAACATAACGATGCCAACCAGCAGGATTGAGCCCACTGCGGCGAGCAGCGCCACGGCTAATGTAGCCAAGCGTTCCGTCGTGCTTGAGCTTAGAGCCCACCACGCGCTTGCGCCCCCACAGCGTCGACTCGGCCTGCATGGCCAAGCGAGCGCTTGCCGAAGGATAGCCGTATTTGGTGCGCTTGAACGAACCGTCGAACCCCGACGCGTGCTTGCCCCACGTCCGGGACGTCGTGCGGCGGTTAACTGGAGCCGGGCTCCGTCTATTCCGGTTTGGTTTTGAAGTCTCCGCCATACGCCCCCGCACGCCGTAACACAATCGAAACATTACTGCTTTGGACTGTAGCACACGCGCCGCACGCGGTCACGGGCGCCTCGCTCAGCGGTCGTCGTCCTTCAACAAGCGCCACAGGGTCGTGCGGCTTATTCCCAGCACCTCGGCAGCGCGGGTCCGGTTGCCCTGAAGGTGGCCTACGACCAGCCGCGCGATGTCCCGTTCGGTATCGGCCAGTGGACGCAGGATATACAGGTCGCTGTCGAGCGTCGGAGCGCCAAAGGTTGCGGTTTTGATGACGTCCTCCTGGGCGAGCACCTCCTCTGCCACCGCGCGCTCCGCCACACCCGACCCTACTAATATATAGAGTCGTTCCGAGACCTCGCGAAGCTGCAGATAGTTGCGTGGCCAGCGATAGCCGTTGAGCGTCGAGGCAGCCTCCTCGGACATACTCGGAGCGGCAGTTCCAAAGACATCTGACAGATATGACAAATACTGCGCAACCTTTTTCGATGCGCCACCCTGCTCGGCAATCGCAGGCGCCACACTTACTGCGCACGCCAAGCGCTCGGTTACAAAAGCGGCCTGATCACTTTCGCCACCGCCCGGCATATCGTTTGCCGTCAGAACCACATGGCAACGCGCGCCCAGCGCCGTGTCGGTCATCGTGGAGACAAGCTCGCGCAGACGATGCGGCGAAAGTGCATGCCAGCCGCCAATACAAAGGGTCAGCCTTGCCTGGAACAGCGGCGATTCCGAGCTTTTGAGCAGATGGCGCCAGCCGCGATCTGTGAGCTCGTCAAGTGCCACGGACACAAAGGGTTCGTCAGCATAAGGACCATCCAGATAGAGGCGTTTTGCAATCTCTGCCTGGCCAGCACCCAGCTCGCCCTCCAACATGAGGGGCACGCCGCGGGCATAGCTTTCGCAGACGGGGCCAGCGACCGCGGCGGCACCCTCGACAATGCCGTACGCGCTTGCCTCGTAGCGCGCCTCGACCTCATCTGCATTAAGCCACTCAATACCCGCGTGCGCCGCCGCACCGTGCACCTCGCGGACCACGACCACCCAAAGCGCGCCGTATTCCTTGGCGACCGGACGCACCGTGAGGCTCAAGCGCCCTCCCGCATGCCCCATCACCAGGCGCGTGCCGCTACCCACGCGCCCCAGGCGCTCGGCGACAAATGCCGCGACATCTTGCTCGAGCGCGACATCATCCATGGTCGAAATCGCCACGCGTCCACGCCCATCGATTGCCAACGCCGAGGCCCCGGCAGCAGCCAAGGCCTCGATCAAGATTTGTAGCTTGGCGTCACTGTTCATATTGCGCCCCGTCCTCGGCGCCACGCCGCCACCGACGGCTGCGCGAGCGAGTGTTTCAAAATTGAACGATATTGCTCACCAAACACTATAGGGCAGAAGCCACCGTCCTGCGAGTATATGAGTTGCCCCGCATCGCCATCCTGGCGGGGCGATAAGAGCTCTTCGGGACCTATCAACCTGCGGACAAGCCATACCCGCAAGAGCTCCTATCGCTCCACCGCGGACATGCGCTCGCCAGCACGCAGCACGCAAATCAGTTACTTCTCTACCAGATTCCCAGCACGTGCTGCATTCCCAAACTCATGCAAGCAATGCCAATCCAGCAGCAAAAGCCCAATGCGATGGGCTTGCCGCCCTTTTTGACCAGCTCGACGATATCGGTATTAAAGCCAATAGCCGCCATGGCCATCACGATAAAGAACTTCGACAGTTCCTTGATGGGCGCCGTAATGGATGCAGGAAGCTGAAGCACCGTAGTGATTACGCTCGCCAGCACAAAGAACAGCACGAACATGGGAAACGCGCGATTAAGCGAGAACGTGCTTTTGGCGTCGCCGCCGGCCTTGCGCGCCAGATGCATCTGCCAGCAAGCGAGAACCAACGTAATGGGAATAATGGCCAGCGTCCTGGTAAGCTTGACCACCGTGGCGCTTTCGAGCACATTGGCGCCGGGATGCATACTGTCCCAGGCGCTCGCCGCAGCCGTTACCGACGAGGTGTCGTTGATGGCGGTGCCGGCAAACAGGCCAAAGCCCTCGTTGGTCAGCCCGAGCATGCCGCCGAGCGTCGGAAACACGAGCGCCGCGATAACGTTAAACAGGAAGATGACCGAAATAGCCTGGGCGATCTCGCGATCGTCGGCATCGATGACGGGTGCGGTCGCGGCGATGGCAGAACCGCCGCAAATCGACGAACCCACACCCACAAGCGTCGCGATCTTGCCCGGCACGTTCATAACGCGGCAGAGCACGAAAGCGATGACAAGCGAGGTCGAGATCGTCGCCACGATAATCGGCAGCGACTGAGCGCCTTTGGACAGAATCTGCGAGAGGTTCATGCCAAAGCCAAGCAGGATTACCGCGTACTGCAAGACTTTTTTAGACGTATAGGTGACACCGGCGGCGAGCTGTTCGCGACGATTCTTGGGAAAGACGAGTGCCAGGACCATGCCAAAGAGGATGGCAAACACCGGACCACCGACCACCTCAATCTGTTTGCCGAGTAACGTCGCGGGGATGGCGACGATCAGGCAGAACAAGACGCCCTTCCAGCGCTCGCGTACGATATTCGCCAGTTGCATATGGGATTCCTTCTTTCTATTTCACGTTTGCGACGGCTTATGATACGGCAACATTGAGCACAGCCTTGCGCAAACACAGACCAAGATGCCGCAATAGTTCTTGGGCAACAGCCGAATTACCCACCACGGAGAGCTGATTCGCGGCATAATTAACAGCTGATATATGAGTGTGATAGAACGGTTGCGAGGCACTATGGAAGAATCGATGCACGTCGGCGAGCAGGAAATGAGCCTACAGGATCAGTCCTACCACACCATTCGACGCAAAATCGTCTACCTGGACTACAAGCCGGGCGAAAAGCTGGGCGTCAAGCAGCTTTGCGACGACCTGGATATGGGGCGCACCCCTGTGCGCGAGGCGCTGGTGCGTCTGGCGCAAGAGGGCCTGGTGCGTACCGTGCCCCAAAGCGGCACCTATGTCTCGCCCATCAACCTCACTCTTGCCGAGAGCGCCTGCTACATTCGCGAGCACCTGGAAAAGCAGGTGATTGTGGAGTGCTGTGCCCGTGCCACCTCGGCAGGCATCGAGCAGCTCGACCGAGCCATCGCGCTGCAGGAAAAGACCATGGCCGAGGAGGATCGCATCGGCTTCTTTTTAAGCGACAACCTCATGCACCGCATGATCTTTAGCATCGCATGCCGCAGCACCGTATGGTCGTGGCTCGAAGAGACCAATGCCGACCTGGAGCGCTTCCGCTGGCTGCGCGCCGCCACGCAGACGCTCGACAATCAGGAGATTGTTAACGAGCACAAGCAAATCCGCCGCGCCATCGCCGGCCGCGACCCCATCGAGGCGAGCTTTTTGGTCAGCAAGCACCTGCATATGATGTTCCGCAACCAGACCGAGGTCCTGGACCAATATCCCAAGTACTTCGAGACCAGCAAGCTCCGCTAACCTGCCAAAACCACCACAAAGGGGACAGGCACCTTTGTGGTGGTTTCTCCACACAAAAAGGTCCGGCTCCGTCTGATGATGCGGAGCCGGACCTTAATCGTAAGGATGACGGAACTCGATTATTCGACAGTAACGCTCTTAGCGAGGTTTCGAGGTTGGTCAACGTCGCAGCCGCGCAGGATGGCGACCTCGCGGGCGAGCAGCTGCAGCGGGACGCTCGCCGTGATGGGGCTGAACACGTCGCGGACGGCCGGCACGCGGATGATACAGTCGGCGATCTTGTTGATCTCCTCGTCGCCCTCGGTGGCAACGACAATGACCTTGGCACCGCGCGCCTTGCACTCCATAAGGTTCGACACGGTCTTGTCGTAGGTAGCGCTCTTGGTGGCCACGGCGATGACGGGGAAGCCCGGATCGATCAGCGCGATGGGGCCGTGCTTCATCTCGCCGGCAGCATACGCCTCGGCGTGCAGGTAGCTGACCTCCTTGAGCTTGAGTGCGCCCTCGTAGGAGATAGCAGCGCCCATACCGCGGCCCACGAACAGCGCCGACTGCGCGTCCTTGCACAGCAGGGCGGCCTCGTGCACGGCCTCGGTCTGCGTGTCCAAAATCCACTGGATCTGCTCAGCCGTATCGGAAAGCTCGCGGAACATCATGCGCGTCTGTTTGGTGGTTAGACGGTACTTGACCTGCGCCAGCAGCAGAGCCAGCAGCGTCAGGCTCACAACCTGGCCGATGAAGCTCTTGGTCGAGGCGACCGCGATCTCCTTGTTGGCCTTGGTATAGATGACGCCGTCGCTCTCGCGCGCCACGGGGCTGCCCACCACGTTGGTGATGCCAAAGACCTTGGCGCCCTTGATGCGCGCATCGCGAATGGCGGCGAGGGTATCGGCCGTCTCGCCCGACTGGGACACGGCAACGACGAGCGTCGTCGGCGTGATGATGGGGTTGCGATAGCGGAACTCGCTTGCAGCCTCAACCTCGGTGGGAATGCGAGCCCAGCCCTCAATAAGGTTCTTTGCGATAAGTCCGGCGTGATAGCTGGTGCCGCAGGCGATCACGTAGACACGGTCGATGTCGTTGAGTTCCTCGAGGGACAGGCCCAGCTCGTCGATATCGAGCTCACCGGCGGGGGTCATGCGGCCAACCAGGGTATCGCGCACGACGCGCGGCTGCTCGTGGATCTCCTTGAGCATAAAGTCGGGATAACCACCCTTTTCGGCCATGTCCAGATCCCAATCGATATGGGTGACCTTGGGCTCAATCACGTTGCCGGCCTCGTCGGTATACTCGACGCCCGCGGGCGTGAGCTTGGCAAACTGACCGTCTTCGAGCACCACGACATCGCGGGTGGCGTCGATGAGCGCAATCACGTCGGAGGCGACGTAGGAACCGGTCTCGCCCACGCCGACCACAATCGGGGAATCCTTGCGGGCCACGGCGATCACGCCGGGCTCGTCGGCGCACACGGCAGCCAGGCCGTAGGCGCCTACCACGTGGGTGCAAGCCTCGCGCACGGAGGCCATCAGGTCGCGCGTCTCGGCATAGACCTCTTCGATCAGATGCGCGAAGACCTCCGTATCGGTCTCGCTCTTAAAGTGATGGCCGCGGCCCTCCAGCTCCTCGCGCAGTTCAGCGAAGTTCTCGATAATGCCGTTGTGGACGATGGCGATGCGACCGTCGCAGCTAGTGTGGGGATGAGCGTTAACGACGGAAGGCTTGCCGTGGGTAGCCCAACGGGTGTGACCGATACCGCAGGTTGCGTCGCTATCGATATTGGAAAGCTCGCTCTCCAGACCCGCGACCTTACCCACGCGGCGGATAACGTCGAGATGCGCCGCGGCGCCCTCGCCCACCTCGAGCGCGACGCCCGAGGAGTCATAACCGCGATACTCCATGCGCTTAAGGCCTGTGACCAGGATGTTCTTTGCAATATCAGAGCCGGTGTAGCCGACAATTCCGCACATAGGATAAATCCCTTCGTTCGCGTGACTGCAAGACGTCCACGCACGGGAGGCGCTGAGACGTATAACGTTCGAGTATTGTACTCACGCAAGCGTAAGCTGATATACCAGAAGTGGTACCTCAACTTGGATACCACTCGATACACACATGCCCAAACCACCACGATGGGGACAGGCGCCTTCGTAGTGGTTTGGTCTGGCAGCATCGTTTTCCCAGATAAAACCTGCCAAAATAAACCTGTCCCTAATTGGCAGGTTTTGACACCCTAGGGGCGGGCGATGCTACAATCTGGCTTGTACTTGAAACGCATCAAAGGGGCCGCTATGGCAAAGGTTAAAATCAGCGACGTCGCGCGCGAAGCCGGGGTTTCGCTGGGCACGGTTTCCAACGCGCTCAACCATCCCGAAAAGCTGCGCCCCGAGACCCTCAAGCTCATCAACGAAACCATCAATCGACTGGGCTACCTGCCCAACCAAAGCGCCCGTCAGCTCGCGGGCGGCGCCACCAAGTCCTTTGGCCTGGTGCTCCCCCGTCTCGATCACGGCTTTTCGCTCCAAATTGCCAGCGGCGCCCATAACGAGGCCCGCAAGCACGGTTACGACCTGCTCATCGCCAACGCCGATAACGACGATATTCTCCAGGACCATTACCTGCGTTACTTTATGGGCACGCAAATGTCCGGCGTCATGGTTCAGCCCATGGCATCCCCCGACTGGCACCCCGCTATGACCAAGATGCCCGTGCCGATCGTCCATCTGGACATCCACTGCTCCGAGCCCGGTTACTACGTGGCAGCCGACAACGAGGCACAAGGCCGTATCATCGCCGAGCTCGCCATCGCCCGCGGCGCACACCATATCACCGTTGTGGGCAGAGCGGCATTCATGCAGCTCACCCTGCGCGTACTTGGCATTCACAAGGCTCTCGCCCTGCATCCCGATATCAAAATTGAAGTCATTGACGCCGGAGAGTGGAATACCGCAGCCGACGGCTACAGTATTGGCGCTCAGATTGCCGGGCGCCCTGCCGACGAACGCCCCGATTTTGTCGTCGGCCTGACCGACGTGCTGGCCTCGGGCGTTATCTCGGCATTGGTCGACAAAGGCATCTCCGTCCCCGAGCAGGTTCGCGTGGCCGGATGCGACGGCAACCCGCTCGCTTGGAGCGGATCGGTCCCACTCACTACGGTAGCGCCCCCGGGCTACGAGATTGGCCGCAAGGGTGTCCAACTGCTCATGGAGCAAATCGAGAACAAGGTCCCGACAAAGACCAAGCATATCCACGTCGGCTCTGCAGCGCGCACCGTCACCGCAGCCACCACCGCGGAGGACATCAACCGCCAAGAACTGGTACGTCCGTTCCTACTGGAGCGCGCCAGCACCCAGGCAAGCACCCAGACCGACGCTACGGCCATCAACCTCGGCGCGTATCTATAGCACGTCGGCCAGTATGCCAAAACTCCGCCTAAGCAAAAGAGGCCCGACCATTGCCGGACCTCTTTTGCTTAAATGCAAAGACGGCCGATCGCGCGCTTCAACGCCGCAATTGTCTAGCGTACGGCCTTGACCGCCGCCGCCAGATCGAACAACGTGTCGAGCACGGCCTCGCAGCCATCCACCACATCCTGCGGCAGCGGCACGATATCGGGGACGGCGAAGACATGGCAGCCGGCCGTGATGCCCGAGACACAGCCGTTGCGCGAATCCTCGACCACGGCGCACTCCTCGGGGGCAAAGCCCGCGCGCTCGCAGGCGAGCAGATACATCTCGGGGTCGGGCTTGCCGTGCACGACGTCCTCGCCACAGGTCACCGTCTCAAACTTGTCAAAGAGGCCGACCATCTTAAGGTTGCGTTCGGCCGTAACGAGGCGCGATGACGTCGCAAGACCCACGTGATAGCCCGCAGCCAGCAGCTCGTCTATGCACTCGGCGGCGCCGACCTTAAGCTCCAGTTCGGTCTTGACCATCTCGTCGCGAATCTCCTTGTGGCGGGCATAGACCGCCTCGGTGGTTTCGTGGCTGCCGTAATGCTTATCAAGGATGTCCATGACATCGGGTAGGGTGCGACCGATAAACTGATGGATCAGCGCTTCATCAATCGCGACCCCCAGCTCGGCAGCGCCCGCCTTCCATGCCTTAATGCCCAAACGCTCGGTATCGACCAGCGTTCCGTCCATGTCAAAAATTACAGCCTTGATCATATCGGCCCCCTCACCGGATTGCATTACTGACACTCTACCGCACTTTACAAACTTGTATATAACGTATATAGCATATTGTGCCTTCGTTACATAGATAGAAGTCTTATGACAAGCAGCCCGATAGGATTATAGTTTTCGACCGAGCACATATTGGTAAGGAACGTTTCATGCTTTCAAACACCACCGCACCTGCAGAGGAGCTTCAGGACAAACTCGCAGCGCTCGAACAGCTGCTTTTGGCATATGGACGCGTCGCCATCGGCTTTTCCGGCGGCGTCGACAGTAGCTTTTTAGCCGCGGTCTGCGCCCGCATCATGCCTGCCAGCACGCTTCTCGTTCACCTCACCACGCCGCTCATCGGCACGCCTGAACAGGCTTCGTTTGAGCGCTCCGTTGACGGGCAAGCCAATGAGGAGCCGCATTTTAAGCTCCCTGTGCTCAATCTTTCGGTCGATCAGTTGCAGCTCCCCCAAGTAGCCTGCAACGATGCCAATCGCTGCTACCACTGCAAGCACGCCGGCTTTACCGCTATCGTCAACCACGCCAAGTCGCTCGGCTTTCCCACCGTCATCGACGGCAGCAATGCAAGCGATCGCGGCGACTACCGCCCTGGCATGCGCGCGGCAGAAGAGCTCGGCGTACGCTCCCCTCTTATGGAGGTCGGCTTTACCAAGGACGAAGAGCGCGAGCTGCTGCGCGCATGGGGCTATCCCGTTTGGAACCTGCCGGCGGGAGCCTGTCTTGCCACGCGCGTCCCCACGGGCGAGGAGCTTACGCGCGAAAAGGTCGATTTAATCCGCGTCTGCGAGGACTACCTGCACGATCTTGGTCTGACGCAGGTTCGCGCGCGCTTGGTCGGCGGCTGCATGCATATCGAGACCGCGCCCGCAGATGTCGCCAAGATTGCCGCCCTCGGCGGTACCGCCGTCGATGCCGAAGGCAAGACCCCGCTGCCCGCCGCCATCGAGTCCGCGCTGCGCGAGCTGGGCTGCGGTCACATCTCCCCCGATGTCACCCCCTACATCCACGGCAACATGAACCTTTAGGTTACGCCGTTTTACAAACGGCGTAACTGCTCTGACCTGCCAAAAAGGGACAGTTTTATTTTGGCAGGTTTTATCTGGGGAAACGCCGACTGATTCCACGTATACAACCGCCGCAGCTCCATATGGGGCAAATGAATCAGTAACGTCTATCCCAAATCTTGAGTATTTGTTCGATAGAACGGCCCCTGCCGGCACCTGCTAGACTGGTAGATTCCCAACCATCTAGCCAGGAGCCGCAATGTCGCGCAAGTCCGCCTACAAGCAAGCACTTTCCATCGGCACCGCCGTGATGCTGGGGTTTGCGTTGTTTACGGGATCGCTCGACGGAGCCCCCAAGCTATTGTCGCCTCAAAGCGATGAACAGGCGGCAGCTCTGGCCGAGAAGCAAAACGAGAGTCCCAGCCGCACCGACGACGAGGCAGACCTGGTTGCCCGGCTAGAATCGGGAACAGCGAGCTCCGAAGACTCCGGCGATGGCTCCGAATCCACCGCGGCCAACACCAACGGCAACGTTGCCGAGGACAGCTCCACCACCCCCATCGACGAGGTTGAAAACCCCGACCTCAACCGCGCCCGCGGTGTTTATCTCAGCAGCATTCCCGACTACGCGGGCAACCCCTATGTTGCCCTTCGCGCCGACAGCACGCACCCGCTCGGCACGCCGTCGTTCACGTTTGACGAGTATGAGCGCGCCACCGAAGAAGGCTGCTTTAAGAAATTCTCCAAGCTCGACAGCCTGGGCCGCACCCGCAAGGCGCTCGCCTGCGTAGGCCCCGAATCGCTCGGCCAGGGCAAGCGCGGTGATATCTCGCGCATCCACCCCGCCGGCTGGCACCAGCAGCGCTACGACTTTATTCCAGGCCAGAGCCTCTACAATCGCTGTCACCTCATCGCCTGGTCGCTCTGCGGCGAGAATGCCAACCGCAAGAATCTCCTCACCGGCACGCGCTATCTCAACGAGACGGGCATGCTGCCGTTTGAAGAGCAGGTCCTCGACTACATCCGCGACACGGGCAACCATGTGCTCTACCGCGTCACGCCCATGTACAACGAAGAGGAACTCGTCTGTCGTGGCGTTCGTTTGGAAGCACAATCGATCGAGGACCACGGCAAGACCCTCTGCTTCCACGTGTACTGCTATAACCTGCAGCCGCACGTGCAGATCGACTACGCCACCGGCCGCAACCAGGCATCCGGAGACTAGTGCCGACCGCGCCGACCGTAACCCAAAAAATGATCCGCAATCCTTCCGTCGCATACGGATCAAATAAGGCCGCCCCGGTTACCCAGAGCGGCCTTTTCGTCAGCACCTACATTGCAGGCAAAACCACGCGTTACTTGGCGCGGCCCTCCTCATAGCGCTCGACCAGTTTGGCCTGAACGTCATAAGGCACCTGCTCATAGCCGGCGGGCTTCATGGTAAAGTCGCCCGTGCCGCGCGTGATAGAGCGCAGGCGCGTCGAATAATCCGTCAGCTCTGCCAGCGGCGCCTGGGCAATGACCACGGTATCGCCGCGCTCATCGGTCTCCATACCCGTCACGCGACCGCGCGAGGCCGAGATGTCGCCCATCACGGCGCCGGCGTAGCTCTCGGGGATAGTCACCGTGATTTCCTCGATGGGCTCCAGCACCACCGGGTCGGCATCGGCGCATGCCTTGCGCAGACCGATGCGAGCCGCCGCGCGAAACGCCATCTCGTTGGAGTCGACGCTGTGATACGAGCCGTCGTACACAGCCACGCGAATGCCCGTGAGCGGGTAGCCGGCAATGATGCCGTCCTTCATGGTCTCCTGGACGCCCCTGTCCACGGCGGGGATCAGCGAGCGTGGAATACGGCCGCCTACGACCTCGTCCACAAACTCATAGCCGTCGCTCGTGCCGTCGGGCCCAATGAGCGGCTCCACGCGCAGCCAGCAGTCGCCGTACTGACCGGCACCGCCTGTCTGCTTCTTGTGGCGGCCCTGAGCGCTTGCCGTGCGGCGGATGGTCTCGCGATACGGAATGCGGATCGGAACGCTCTTTGCCGCGACCTTGGTGCGGTCCTCCAAACGGTTGAGCAGAACCGAAACCTGCGCCTCGCCCACCGCCGAGATGATGGTCTGCCCGGTCTCCTCGTCGCGGTCGATGCTCATGGTCGGATCGGCCTTGCAGGCCTTCTCGATAAACGTATAGAGCTTTTCCTCGTCGCCGCGGTTCTCGGCCTCAATGGCGATGCGGTACTGCGAGTTGGGGAACTTAAACGCCGCAGCCTCGACCTTGCCGGTAATCGAGAGCGTATCGCCCGTCTCGGCCGCCAGTTTGGGCGCCACGGTGATATCGCCGGCATAGGCGTGACCGACCTCGGTCATGTCGCGGCCGCACATCACATACAGGTGAGCCAGACGCTCACCCTTGCGCGTACGTGCATTGATCAGCTCAAGGCCCGGCTCAAGCGTGCCCGTCAGCACCTTGATAAAGCTGATGCGACCCTGCTGCGGATCGGCCAGGGTCTTAAACACAAACGCCACCGGGCGGTCATCGTCACTCGAGATCTTAAGCGAATCGCCGTCGATGAGCGGCATCTCGCCGTAGTCCGTCGGCGCCGGGAAGTACGTGGCGATGTCGTCCATCAGCGAGTTGACGCCCTGCTCCTTAATGCAATCGCCCGCAAAGACCGGCACAAAGATGCGCTCGGCGATCGCCTTGGACAACAGGCCCTCAAGCTCCTCCTGCGTCAGCGTCTCCTCGCCTTCCAAATACTTCATCATCAGCTCATCGTCGGCCTCGGCCACCAGCTCGCACAGATGGTCATGGGCTTCCTCGGCCTGGGCACGATACTCCTCGGGAATCTCCGACTCAACTGCCTCGGCGCCGTTGCAGTGGCGCGCCTTCATACGCACCAGGTCGATAATGCCGTCAAAGTCCTCGCCCTCGCCCCAGGGGAGGGTCACGGCACCCAAACGCGTGCCAAAACGCTCCTGCAGCAGGCCCATCGTGGTCGTAAAGCTGGCCTCGGGACGCGACAGGCGGTTCACGAACACCGCACGCGCCAGGCGCAGGTCCTCGGCGGCGTACCAAAGCTTAACCGTCGTGGGCTGCGGGCCGGCCTCGGCGTCGACCACGAACAGCGCCGTCTCGCAGACGCTCATCGCGGCAAAGGCGTCGCCGATAAAATCAGGGTAGCACGGAGCATCGAGCACGTTAATGCGGGCGCCCTTCCAATCGATCGGCGCGATGGTCGTCGAGATGGAAAATGCACGCTTGACCTCTTCGGGGTCATAGTCGAGCGTGGGCTTGGTGCCGTCGTGGCCGCCCAGGCGGGCGGTCTTACCGGAAAGGTGGAGCATGGCCTCGGCGAGTGAAGTCTTGCCCACCCCGCCTTGGCCTACGAGCACCACGTTCCTTACGTTGCCGGTCTTGGGAGCACCCATGATGACCTCCTTGCAGGGTCGCGCGCGATGCGCGACGCCAACGGGGAGAGTTCGCGGTCGATGCCGTCCCGGGAGCAGCATGGTCGGCAGCCGAGCCGACTCACCCTCCAAATGTCCTATGCCACCACCCTACCCTTGCAGTCGCCTGTCCATGCATATCTTTCGGCGCGCGTGTGGATACAGGCGGCGAGAGGAAGGGGAACGTGCGCGAGGCGATTTTTGGACCCCGTCGATGCAAATAAAATGCTGCCCCAGGCCGTAAGACCTGCGGCAGCATCACCTCAATAAACAGTTGAGTAAATAGCTGAGCCTATCCCTCGATACGACTCAGAAACTCGCGTGTACGCTGCTCGCGCGGATGATCGATAACCTGCTCGGCCGGACCCTCCTCGACAATGCGCCCGCCATCCATAAAGACCACGCGGTCGGCAACATCGCGCGCAAACTGCATCGCGTGCGTCACGATCACCATCGTCATATTCTGCGCGGCCAGATCCTTGATGACGCGCAGAACCTCGGCCGTCAGCTCTGGATCGAGCGCCGAGGTCGGCTCATCAAAGAACAAGATTTCCGGGTCGAGCGCCAGGGCGCGGGCAATACTCACGCGCTGCTGCTGACCGCCCGAAAGCTCGCAGGGCACCTTGTTCTCGTTACCCGTAAGCCCCATCTGTGCAATAAGCTCGTGTGCGCGGGCCTCCGCCTGCTCGCGCGGGCGCTTGAGCACGCGGATCGGCGCATCGGTGATGTTTTTCATCACGGTATAGTGCGGGAACAGATTGTAGTTCTGAAACACCAGACCAAACCGCGAGCGCGCCTGTTTAGGCACATCGCCCTTTGCGTACACCGCGCCCGAACCAGCATCCGTCGCGACGGCAAGGTCGCCAAACGAGAGCGAGCCACCGTCGAGCGTCTCGAGCAGCGTGGCACAGCGCAGCAGCGTGGACTTACCGCCGCCCGAAGGCCCGATAATCGCCACGACCTCGCCACGCTTGACCTCGAGCGAGATATCCTTGAGCACCTCATTGCCACCAAACGCCTTGCGTGCGCTCGTTATATTCATTACCGTTCCGGACACGGGAACCTCCATGTGTTGAAAAAGTCAGCGAGCGTGTGACTGGCGAGACAATGTGCTCCGAAAGAGGAGCGCCGCGTACTTCTGTACGCAAGCGACGGTTTGAGGAGCAGATTGGCCGTCAGGCACGCGCGCAACGTCGAGCAGTCCGCCGTTCGCTAGAACGGCGGAACGATCTAGTCATGGTAATAGTCCAGCTTCTTTTCGGCGGCGCCCAGCAGCATCTCGACCACAAAGTTAAAGACCCAGTAAATCAGCGCCGCGATCGCAAACGGCACCATGCTCACTTGCGAGGCGACCAGCGCCTTGGCCGTCGAGAACATCTCCCCCACGCCGATGGCAAACGCCAGCGACGTGTCCTTGACCAGCGTGATGATCTCGTTGCCCATCGCCGGCAGAATACGCTTGGCGACCTGCGGCATCACGATATACAGAAACGTCTGCACGCGCGAATAGCCCAGCACCTCGGCTGCCTCGTATTGACCGCGCGGAATGGACTGCAGGCCCGAGCGATAGATCTCGGCAAAGTAACCGGCGTAGTTGATGATGAACGCCACGACGCACGCCGTCCACTTGGAATCGGGCGTGAGCGAAATGCCAAACACGTAGTACGGGGCAAAGTAGATGGCAAACATCTGCAGCATGAGCGGCGTACCGCGCATGACCGAAATGTAGATGCGCGCAATCCAGCGGAGCGGCGCAATTTTGCTCATGCGCATGAACGCCACGGGGATTCCCAGCGGAATCGACCCCAGCAGCGTCAGCACAAACAGCTGCAAACTGACCAAGAATCCCTGGCCAAGCATCTGCATCATGACCTGAATAGACATTACTTGAGCACCCAATTATCGAAGGACAAACCGTAATCCGCGTACTTGTCGCACAGGTCCTTGACCGTGCCATCCTCGTAGAGCGCCTTGAGCGATTCGGTCACGGCATCGGCGGACTTGGTGTCGCCCTTCTTAAAGCCAACGGCGTAGTGCTCGCTGGACAGAGGCTTGTCGAGCTGCGTATAGGCATCGGGCTTGGCGGCAAGCTGATACTGAGCGATCGAGAGGTCACAGGCAACGGCATCGACCGCGCCACTCTCGAGCTGCATAAACGCCGTGTTGTACTCACCGATGGTATCGAGCGTGGCAAACGTCGCGGCCAGATCCTTCTGGTCGCCCTCGAGCACATCCTGTGCGGCGGAATCAGTCTGGGTGATCACGGTCTTGCCGGCAAGATCGTCCCAGCTCTTGATACCCGCGTCCTTCTTGACCACGAGTACCTGCTCGTTGAGCATGTAAGGCTCGGAGAACGTGTAGTCGTCCTCGCGGCCCTCCATGGTAAAGCCGTTCCAGATGCAGTTGATGGCACCCGAGTTGAGCAGCGTGTCCTTGGCATCCCAATCGATGGCCTCATACTCAACGTCCCAGCCCTGCTTGTCGGCAACGGCCTTGGCAAGGTCGAGGTCAAAGCCGGTGTACTCGCCATCGTCGCCTACAAAGCCATACGGAGGATAGGACTTGTCAAAGCCCACGACGAGCTTCTTGGACTCCGCAGCGCCCTTCACGTCCTTGGCTGCGGCAGAACCGGCAGCAGAGCCCTTATCGGCACCACCGCCGCAGCCGACAAGACCAAGGCCAAGCACCGTGGCGAGCGAGCCGGCTAGACTAACAAACTGACGACGAGACATATCGGTATTCATGGTATTCCCCCTTGGTGGCACTTTAGTTAGGTAAAGTGAGTCATGTAACGTTCAGAATCATACACTTTAGTGAGATGGAGTACAAGGGAGGGTTTGCCCGCTGGACACCGGGGCGGGGGTTAAGTTTCCTGCTCTACAGTCCTACTCACGACGGAGGCCACATTAAGTGGCCTCCTGTTCGTGCGGAACTCGCGATAAACTTAACCCCCGCCCCGGTGCCCAGCGGGCAATCATCGTTGTACCTATCACCGATACCAATAAACCACTTGCATATCGTCTGTTGGCTTGGCACGGTACAATGCTTGTGGCTTTAAATTTATAAATTAGTGGGGTTAATTCATGGCAGAATCTCGTGCGGAGCGTAGGGCTCGTCGTGCTTTGGTGGAGGCGGCTGAGGGGTCGAAGGAGGAGAAATCTTCTACGAAATCCAAGTCTTCTAAAGCTGCAAAAAGCAAGTCGGCTAAGGCCAAGCGCTCTGGCTCTCGTCAGGGCGGGGATAAGGCGTCTCACGTTCGTTCCAAGGGCTCGCACAAGGATTCGGCTCAGCCTACTCGTAAAACCGTGGATCCCAAATCGCCTTGTTCCATCATGCGGGCTTGCGGTGGGTGCACGGCGCTCAATCGTCCTTATAAAAAGCAGTTGGCAGCCAAGCAAGCTGCTATGGAGGAGCTTTTTGCTTCGCTTTGTGAGCGTGAGGGTATCGCCGTTGATCCTATTCGCGGTATGGGCGTCACCCTGGGCGACCCGGGTAAATATCCAGCGCCGCGTGGCTTTCGCCATAAGGCTGCCACCCCCTTTGCTCCCGGTAAGGAGGGCGCTGTCCGTTGCGGTTTCTTTGAGCGCGGCACGCACAAGATCGTTGCCGTGCCCGAATGTCCTGTCGAGGCGCCGGGCGCCCGTCAGATTCTCAACGGCATCGCACGCGAAGCTGAGCGGCTGCATATTCCCGCCTTTAATGAGGACAAGCATCTTGGTTTGCTTCGCTATGCCGTCGTCCGCTGCGGCTGGCGTACAGACCAGGTCATGGTTACGCTCGTGACCGCCCAGCGTGACTTACCGCATGCGCAGGAGTTCTTTGAGGCCGTCGCGGCGCTCGATCCGCATATCGTCACCGTTGCCCAAAATATCAACGGCCGTCCCGGTAACGCCATCTTGGGTGAGGAAACTCGTGTCGTCTATGGCGCCGAGTGCATGCGCGATCAGCTGCTCGGCTGCGAATTCGACATCTCCCCCACCGCGTTCTATCAGACTAATCCGCAGCAAACCGAGCTGCTCTATCGACTCGCCATTGACGGCATGGACCTGCAGCAGGGTGACATTCTTATGGACGCTTACTGCGGCAGCGGCACCATCGGTCTGTGCGCCGCGAAGGATGCCCAGGACAGAGGTGCCGGCATTATGCTGCTCGGCGTGGAGCGCAACCCGGCGGGCACTGCCGACGCACGTCGCAATGCCGAACTCAACGGCCTCACCCGCAGCGCTTGGTTTATGGCCGACGATGCCACCGACTACATCCTAGATGCCGCCGATAACAACGAGCGCGTTGACGTTCTCTCCATCGACCCGCCGCGCGCCGGCTCTACCCCTGAGTTCCTCGAGGCCGCCTGCGCACTTAAGCCGCGCCGTATCACCTATATCAGCTGCAATCCCGTAACCCAAGAGCGCGACCTGCACCAGCTCCTCGACGGAGGCTATCGTCTGCTCAAGATCACGCCGGTCGACATGTTCCCTCATACCGACCACACCGAGACGGTTGCCGTTCTATCTCGGAAATCTGCATCGAAGTCTTTCATACCGGTTTCCATCAGTCCGAAGGACATGGGGCTGTCCGAGGAGAAGGACCAGCCGACGTACGCGAACATTCGTGATTACGTCCAGAAAACGCACGGCATGAAGGTCAGCTCCCTGTACGTCGCGCAGATGAAGGCCGAGTGCGGACTGGAAACGCAGGCCGACAGGTCGGGCGACAAGAAGCAACCGAAGTGCCCGCCCGAGAAGCGTGAGGCGATTCTGGATGCGTTCCGTCACTTCGGACTCATGGGAGAAGACGAGACGGAGAAATAGAACGCCGTATTTTGCGTTTTAAGACGTTTTAAGCCCGTTGGGGTACTCGTGTACCCCTCGGGCTTTTTTCGTGCCTTAAAACGCCTCTGAAGCGGTCTGAGGGATGTTCGGGCGCTTATGTGCATCTCGCATCCGCTCGATGCAAGGGTGGCCGCCCTGCGGGCGGCAGTTGGATGTGGGCGGACGTACAGAAGGGGTGCGGCATGGGCTTGGCATGCCATGCCTATTTGTGCGTTCCGTCGTTCGTGCACCCCCCGTCTGGCCGGCAACTACGGCGCTTCGCGCCTCCGTTGCCTTCGAGAGAGTACGCATGAGGCATGCGAAACCGTATTGGATGGTTTTCATGCCCTTCTGCGTACCCAACATGCGATGAGGCAAGCCGAGGGCGTAGCCCGAGGCGTAACTAGCCTGCATTGAGGACGCGAAGCGTCCGAAATGCGCACCTGCTTAGGACAGAAGAATCACCCGTTTTCTCGTTTATGAGCGTTTTGCCTGACCACATGCTGACCAGATGACCACAAGAAAAAATGATGTGGTCACCATCTGGTCAGCTGAATCCCTAGGCGCCATCAGGCTTTTTGCAATTCCTGACCAGATGACCACATGATTTGGGACTTATTTATAAAAATTGAAAAGGGCTATCTAATACGCGTAAAGAAATAAAGTTTGTCGGATTTTATCTGGTCATCTGGTCATGTGGTCAGAACGTAAAAAATCCCTTGATAAAAGAGGGGATTTCTTTTCAAGAGCTGACCAGATGCCCATTTTGATGTGGTCAGACATGTGGTCAGCCCTCACGTGTACTTCTTGTCGCAGTCGTTGCTTTCCGGGTGGTGCGGAGGGTTGCTTTTTCGAGCCTTTTCCATTCATTTATGAGCGGAAATAGGCTCTGGTCTGCGGCTACGTCAAAAATGATATTGCTTCAATTGTCTCAATGATGTACAATGGAATGCATATAGATGAATGGCTCAGCACCCGTCCCGTCCTTGATGCGGGGTTGCTATCGGGAATAGGAGCCGAGCGCTCGGTCGAATAGGCCGTGCGTCACGGGCGAAACAACGAACACGAAGCTCCCGTGGAAACCGAGATAGACAAGGCTTTGCGCCTCTGTCCTTCTTTGGTTTCCACGGGAGCTTTTTTTGTTTCGCGAAAAGGACTTTGAACATGGAGGTGGCTGGTTATGGCTAAAGGAAAGAAGCAGGTAAAAGAGGTAAGCCCCTCTTACATGACGACGCGCGAGGTGGCGGCGTTCCTCGGTTTGAGTGCGGGGACGCTTTGCACCTGGCGCTATCAGGGCAAGGGTCCGAGCTACTACAAGGTCGGAAACGCGGTTCGCTACAAGATTGACGACGTTAAGGCGTGGAAGAACGCGAACGTGAAGCACGTCGAGCTGACGAATTAAGGAGGTGAGTTTATGGCTGATAACGAAAAGAGCAGTTCCCCCGCCGCCACAGCAAAGGGAACCGCTCCGTCTACTTATAGAAATTATAGCTCATTACCGCCCATTTTTCAAGTATCTGACCCGCAGGCAAAAGACGAGATGAAGAGGGGGCGCACATATGACAAGGGGAATCAGGGCGAGGCGTACAACCCCGACTACCTGTACGGCGGGGAGAACTATCACAAGGCGCTCAGCGATGCGGTGAGCTATGTGTTGCGCGGCTGCGCGGGTGATGGCCTGTCCTATCTCTCGGACGTCGTGGTCAAGGTGACGAACGCCCTCGTGGCGTGGGTCAACCTGTCCGAGCCGCCATCCAATCCGGAGGCGGGCAAGGTTTACGGCAGGGGCTTTCGCTGGCCGAAGCTCAAGAGCATCGACCCCGTGCAGGCCGCCGAGCTGGTGTTCGCGCAGGAGGTCATCCGCATGGTCTGCGTCAAGGAGACCGTGGACAAGCCGACCTCGGAGGGCGTGCTCGCTATGTACGACCCCGACGAGGGGATTTACCGCGAGATTGGCGACGGGCAGATTGACCTGTGGTGTCAGGAGGTCGTGGGCGCTGCGAACGGCAACTGGAAGAAGAACTTCGCCCAGAAGCTGCACGACATGGCGTCGCGTCGCGAGAACCGCGTGTGCGAGTGCGATAACCCGTCCCTGGTCTTCATGGCCAACGGAATCTGGGATTACGAGAAGCGCGTCCTGCGCGAGTTCTCCCCCGAGGTCGTTGCGCTCAGGAAGAGCGCCACGCGCCTCCCCGACAAGGAGCCGCCCGTCCCCGAGCACACGATGCCGGATGGCTCGAAGATTGACTTCTGGCAGTTGCTGGACTCCTACGTCCCCTACGACGGCGGGCGCGACCTGCTTGTCAAGGTGGCGGGGGCGTCCCTGCGCAGTTACCACAACTGGCGCGTCATGGTGACCTTCTACAATCAGGCGGGTCACAACGGGAAGAGCACCTTCCTCGATTGCCTCAAGTCGCTCGTCGGCTACGACGGGTGCATGACCTCAAGCCTCGCGCTGCTTGCCGGCGGCGGGGATGGCGGGCGGTTCGGCGTGTCGAACATCGTGGGGGTCTCCCTCATCACGTGCGAGGACTCCGATTCGGGTGCGTACCTGAAGGACAACTCGCGCCTGAAGTCAATCATCTCGCATGACGCGATAGGCGTGGAACGCAAGAACAAGGGCATGTTCGACTACACGCCCCACGCGCTGATTGTCTGCGCCGCCAACGACATCCCGAAGACCCGCGACAAGGGGGACGCTTGGCTGGCCCGCAACATCTACGTCCCGTTCACGGGGCAGTTCGTCGGCAAGGCCGACGACAAGACCATCCGTTCCGAGTGGGTCGTGTCCCCCGAGTTCTGCGAATACCTGGCCTATCAGGCGCTGGTGAAGTGGGACCGGTATTACGAGCTGCCCGAGCCTGAGGAGGCCGCGGAGCTGAAGCACGAGTGGGTTCTCGGCAATGACACGGTGGCTGAGTTCTGGGAGGACGTCAAGGATTCGATTAGGGCCGACTTCGTGCCGAATGATTACCTGTCCATGCGCTACGACGAATGGCTGAACGCGGAGCACAAGGGCATGCGGATGCAAATGAGCCGCAAGGCGTTCACGGCCCGAATCGTCGAGCTTGCGTGCTCCGACGGCGAATGGACGCAGAGCAAGGACGCGAGCGGGTCCGTCCTCAAGACGAGCTGCGAGAAGTGGTGCCCCGGCTTGACGGTCTACCGCAATGGTTTTGGTGGCGCGGGCGGATTGGTCTACTTCTTGGGCAGACGTCGCGGGATTTTCCGCACGGTCGTCCTCGATTACTGCACCGCCCATGGCACGACTCCCGCAGACCTCGGTGCCGGTTACGCGGCGGTGAGGGAGCAGCTTGGTCTTGCGACGGATACAGAAGACAACGATTAAGGAGGAATAGATTATGGCAACGAAGAGGTTTGATGATGTGGCCGAGAAGGCACGTGCGTTGGAAGCTCAGGCGAAGAAGCTGCGCCGCGAGGCGCAGGCCGCGAGGACGCAGGCTTACGCCGACGCGCTCGTGGCGGTTTTCCCTGAAGTGAAGGACATGGGTTCGGCGGAAGAGGTCCTTGATTTCGTCAAGGGACTGAAGCCGAGCACCGGACACGGAACGCCGGATGCGCGCGCCGCTGGCGCTGCGGATTCCGGTCATGTTCCGACCGCAGAAGCTGGAGAGTCGTCGGAAGCGCACGGCGGTTTTTCCGGTGCGGCCTACCGAGGGTAGCCGTGCCGGGTTCCACCGAGGGATTCGGGTTCCATGTCGGACAGGGGAAGTCGTTCCCGTGTCCGACATGGACGGGCGAGGCTCGGTGGACAAAAGGCGGGGGTTCGAAGGGGACGGCGCAGCCGCCCCCTCGCAAGCTGACGGAGTAGGGCAAATTGCGAGAATCGCAATTTGTACGTACGAAGTCAATGCTTGCTCTTTTCCCCTTTGCGCAGAGATGTTGTGAGATTGGCCGAAAACGGCATTTCGGATTGTCCGCCGCAGGCGGGCGTTTCGGATAGCAGCAAAGGAGGTGTTCCGCATGGCGGAAACGTATGAAAAAAGAAGCGGGAAGGCGACGCGCCAGAAGTACGTGAAAGACCGCCGTGACAAGGTGGTTCAGGTGCGTATGAGCGACGCGGAGCTTTCCCTGCTGGACGAGCAGCGCAAGACGCGCTCGCGTTCCAATTTTCTTCGCGGTGCGCTGTATGCGAGTCGGTACGCGCCGCCCAGCCGCGAGGTGGTTCTGGACGTCCCGGCCCTGGACCGTGTCCGTGTCGAGCTGAACCGCATCGGCGTCAACATGAATCAGATTGCACGCGCGCGCAACCGGCGCTTGAGCGGCATGGGAATGCTCGACGCGACGCGTGAGGAAATGAGGACGAAGGACGAGGCGGAAGCGTTCCGCGAGTTCCGCGATTCGGTGGACAAGCTCCGGGCGCAAGTCGAGGGACTGCGTGCGGATTTGCAGGCGTACGTGGAGACGGGAGGTGATGTCTGATGTCAACGACGCATGTGCAGTCGCTTCCGAACGTGCGCGGGCGTATGTCGTACACCGAGTTCGGCGAGGGAAAGCGCAGACGCGCCCATCTGGAAAACGGCACGGACCGCATCGCCGCGCAGATGGGTGACGCCGCCTCGAGAGAGGACTTCATTGTCTACTGCGAGGGGCAGAGGCGTCGCCACCCGAACGCGGTCAACGAGGGCTACGAGCTACGCATCTCATGGGCGACCGACGAGCTTGACCCGAGCAAGGCCGACGACATCCAGCGCGGCATGGAGTACGCGTACACGCTGTGCCACGAGCTTGCCCCCGACTCCATGTGCTGGGTCACCATGCACGTGGACGGCGAGGGAGGCTGCGTGCATGCGCACGCGACCATTGCGAACCACGACGCCCGTACCGGGCAGGTCATCAACAAGGGGGACACGAGCCTCTACGCTCCGCGTGTGAAGGCGGTCAATGATGGGCTGAGCCGTGCGTGCGGCTTTCAGGTGCTGGGAGCGGACGAGGAGATGTCCCTCTGGGAGCAGAAGCGCGAGACGTTCCAGCCCGGTTCCTTCGACAGAAGGCTCGGCGACAAGGTGGCGGATGCCCGCGACAACTCCGGCACGCTGGACGAGTTCAGGCGCAATCTCGAGCGGAGCGGCGTGACGCTGAAGGAGACCGCGAAGACCGACGGGAAGACCGGCGAGGTCACGACGGGATGGTCCTACAAGGCTGTGGACGAGTGGGGACCGAAGCGCCGCACCCGCAAGCGCCGCGCCTCCAACCTCGCCGACGACCTGACCCGCGAGGGCATCGAGGCGTACTTCGAGGAAAAGCAGCGCGAGCTTGAGGCGCAGGAGCAGGACGCCCCGGCACCGGAAGTCACGCCCGACGTGCCCGAGACGGCAGAGCCGGCAGCACAGCCCCCTGCTGATTCCGCTCTCGACGTGTACGACCTCGACCGGGCGTACGTGTCGGAGATGGCGTCCGACCTTCAGAAGGCGCACATCCACCGCTCACGCGATAAGGGCGAGTCCTTCATGGACGAGCGCTACGAGGCGCTCGTGGAGGCGCGCAACCACCCGGACGAGCAGCTGGCGAGGCTGCGCGAGGACGTGGACGCCGCGAGGCGCGAGTTCCATGCCTCCAAGGAGGCGCTCGACACCCTGCAAAGCCCGTGCCCGGGGCTTCTGGCCGGCATGCACGTGTTCGCCAAGGCGGGGTGCAACGCCCGTGACCCCGTGTCCCGCATGATGGCCGACATGACCGCCATGATGCTGCACATGATGATTCAGCAGGTGCTCGCGGAGGAGCGCCGCAGGCAGCGCGAGGAGGCGGAGAGGCGCGTGTACGAGTCCCGCAGGAGCATGTGGGATGCCGAGAAGCGTCTCAAGGCAGCAGAGAAGGCGCTGTCCAATGAGGATGAGCGCGAGTCCAAGGCGCACGCCAAGGCCATGCGGGCGCGCTATGTCAGGGCGCGAAGTGTCAGCCCAAGCACGCCGAGGTCGGCGGACAAGGACACGCAGTTCGGCGAGTAGCCGAAAAGATAAGGGAGCAGCGTCAAGCTGCTCCCTTTCTCAATGGATTTCAGGTGCCGGTACGTAGTCCCAGCTGGTCCCGAAGTGCGTGATTCCCCACACGTACAGGTCAAGCTCCTCGTCGTGGAACACCGGCTCGTCGGTGTGCTCCATGATAAACGACGGGTCCTGCACGATGTACCACTGGAAAATCTCGTTCCACGGTGCCCAGTCCCCGCTCACGGGTTCGAGCGGGCGGCTGGCTATCTCGTTCGCGAGCACCATCCCGCCGCACGTCTCGGCGAGGTCGGCGTAGGTCTTGATGCCGTAGTCACTCATCGCCCTCCTCCTCCGCTTCCCGCTCCTCGATTCGCTTGAGGTATTCCGCCACGCAGTAGCGCATGGTGCGCAGGGCCTCGCAGTCGATGCTCTCCGCGAGGATGTCCCCGTCGAGGACGACCTCGCCCAGAGCGTTCACGAACCGCCACTCCATCACGTTGTCGATGCGCTTGAGCACGTCCTTCAGGGTGCCGCTGTCGCGCATGGGGGCGTTGCCGTCCACCTTCGCCATGCGCTCAAGCTCCTTGGCCTTCGCCGAGCAGATGCGGGCGGTGCGCCTGAGCACCTGCGCCCTCCACATGGCCTCCTCCTGGGGGCTGTTGGGTTCAAGACGTTCCTTGTCCATCGTGTACCTCCTTATCTTCGTTTCAGAGGCACCCGACGCCGCAGGCGTCTTTCACGCATGCCCACCCAAAGCCCAGCGAAAGACCTCCGAAAGACCTCCGCAGGGGCTCTGTTCGGGCAGGGGCGCGAAATGGGCTCAGCACGGCCCAGCGAAAGACCTTCGCAGGGGCTTTGTTCGGACAGGGGCGCGAAAAAGTCTCAGAACAGCCCACCGAAAGACCTCGAAAAGCCCCTCAAAGGTCGGTGCGCTGTTGCTGGTCCTACTTCGCGGTATCCCGGAGCATCTGGGCAAAAAACAAGGGGAGCACCCGTTATACGGATGCTCCCCTTGCTCGGGAAACGGACATCTGCACGCGACCGGAGGGAGCGTGCGGGTCTGTGAGGGCTATGCCCGAACACAGCACGTGCCGTGGTTGTTTCGTCGTTCCTGCCGCATACCGCGTTGATGCGTCTGATGATGAGCCTGTCATGGGCCTCCGTGTCGACCATCTCGTTGAATCGGTATTCCGACAGCTCGCGTCGCAGTCGGTTCAAGCCGTCAGGCGCCTCGATGATGTCGCGGTCGGGTCGCATCCCAGGCTTCCAGAAACCGCGCGTCGCGGCGACGAACGGGTGGGCCAGGTGCAGGTCGGATGTGAAGTAGCGCATGTGTTATGTTCTCCCTTTTCGCTATCAAAAGCGCCGTAAAACCCCTTTCTTCAGATATGGGGATATAAGGCGCATCGGCGTTAGCCGATATACATATACAGCTTCAAGTGGTATACTGTTTGCATGGATAGATACAGAAGCAACGACAACATAGTCTGGAACTGCAACTATCGTGTGGTTTTCTGCTCGAAATACCGCAGAAAGGTGCTCGTGGACGGCATCGACTCCCGCTTTAAGGAGATTGCGCACGAGGTTGCGGAAGAACTCGATTTCGAGATAAAGGAAATCGAGGTCATGCCCGACCATGTGCGCATGTTCATCTCGGTTGACCCTCAGTTTGGCATCCACCGAGCTGTAAAGCGTATCAAGGGCAGAACCAGCCATGACTTGCGCATCGAGTTTCCGCAGCTAAAGCGCAAGCTGCCGACGCTTTGGACGAACAGCTACTTCGTCTCAACCGTCGGCGGGGCGACGCTCGAGACCGTAAAGCAATACATCGAGGACCAGAAGAACGCATGAGAGCCATGAACAAGACCTTCGAGTATCGCATATACCCGAGCGCCGAGCAGGAGGTTCTCCTGCAGAAGACCTTCGGTTGCTGCCGCTGGGTCTACAACAAGGTTCTGGCGATGAGGCAGGACGAATACGCACAGGCGGGCAAATCGAAGCACATCAACTCCTACATCACTCAGATTCCCGCCTGGAAGAAAACGGACGCGCCGTGGCTTTCCGAGGTGGATTCCATGGCATTGCAACAGTCTTTGCGTGACCTAGACAAGGCATATAGGAACTTCTTCCGTGCACCGAACAAGGTGGGTTTTCCGAAGTTCAAGTCTAAACATGCGGGAAGGAAGAGCTATCGCACGAATAGCGTCGAGATAATTGACGCCAAGCATGTGAAGCTGCCCAAGTTGGGAATCGTCAAGGCACGGGTGAGCCGTCCTGCAGAGGGGCGCGTCCTGTCCGCGACGGTTAAGCAAGTGCCAAGCGGCAAATACTATGTGACGATATGTTGCGCAGATGTTCCCGCTGTGGACGCACCGACTCCGACCGTCGAATTTTTGGGGGTCGATGCGGGAATACATGACATAGCCACCTGTTCCACGGGAGAGCGCCTGCCCAATCTTAGAAACCTACAAAGGAGCGAAAGGAAGCTGATACGAGAGCAGCGCCGGCTTTCGCGTAAGCGGAAAGGCTCTACAAATCGCGCCAAGCAACGCGTCAGGGTCGCGCGAGTGCACGAGAAGGTGGCCAACCAACGGAAGGACGCCTTGCACAAGTTCACGACGCATGCGGTGGAAGAAAGTCAAAACATCGCGGTCGAGGACTTGAACGTCAAGGGTATGCAAAGGAACCACCACCTTGCCAAGGCCGTGAGTGATGCCGCCATGTCGGAGCTGGTGCGTCAGCTCGAGTACAAATGCGCATGGTCAGGGCGCGGCTTTGTAAGGGTGGGCAGGTTCTATCCGTCCAGCAAGACGTGTTCTGCGTGCGGATATGTCTACAGCGGGCTGACGCTGGCTGAACGGGTATGGGACTGTCCTGCGTGCGGCATGCGTCACGACCGTGACCTGAACGCCGCCGTCAACATCGCCCGCGAAGGAAAGAGAATCTTGGAAGGTACCGCAGGACATGCGGGAACTGCAGCGGATGCTGCAAACGCTTGTGGAGAGAGCGTAAGACCTACGGCTGCATGCGCAGTCTAGGCAATTCTCGGTGAAGCAAGAATCCCCCTAGCTTTAGCCATGGGGAGTGTCAAATGGTTTTGCGTTTTCGGCTCTCGCCGACGGGAGTCGGTTATTCATGCCCAGAGGCGATTTGATTTAGTTGTCGGTACGGGAATGCCAACGTATCTGTTTCGGGGTCTTAAATCGCCTCTCAGGGCTTTGAAATCGCGTAAAAATGAAGGGGAGCACCCGTTATATGGATGCTCCCCTTGTTCGGAAAACGGACGTACGTGCCGTGATGGTCTCGTCGTTACTGACGAGCACCGCACGAACTGCAATACACGTAGTCCACGTAGGTTTCGGTCTTGTTGTAACCGTGGTCTTCCTTATGGGAACCAGTCTGAACCTTCTGAGTGCTATAGACGGGCCTTGTCTGATAGCCACAGTCCTTGCCAGCCATGGCCAGTTCTGCGGCGTGTTCCTCGGCGGCGTTGATATCCGTAGTGGAATAGCCGTCAGAGAAGACGTAGGTGTTGCCTACGACGACCTGCTGAGTGCCGTAGTCGGGCACGTCGACCCAGTTGCTCACCCAGACGTTGCGGGTAGCCGTATGGTTCACCCAGGTGTGCGTATGGGCGGGCTTGGAAGGCTGGCTGGAAGAAGAACCAGAGTTGCCAGCGTTGTTGGAACCAGAGTTCGAAGAGCCAGTGTTGGAAGACTGGGAACCGGCGTTGCTCTTGTTGCTGTCAGCCTTGGCGTCGTCATTCTTGGCAGACGGCGTCGTCTGTGCGGGCTTGTCGTTGACATCGACGTCCTTGTCGGCGTCAGTGGCCTCCTGCTTGGTCTTGTCGCTCGCGTTCGGGTTCTTGGCGACGTTGCCGTCGAGCTTGTCGAGGATGCCGGTGCCAGCATCGCCCTTCAGGGTCTCGTCACCCTTCTTGATGGCGTCCTTGGTCTTGTCGACGATGTCGGCGAGCATATCGTCAGTGACCTTGTCGGCGGGAATCTGCGCCATAGGGCAGTTGACGGCAGGTGCGGTCTTCGCGTCGGCGTCGACGGTGATGTCGACGGGAGCGCCCGTGTCGTAGATGTCGAATGCGGAACCGTCGGAGTTGACGGGGCTGACGAAGCTCACGGTGTAGTCGCCCTCGGCGAGTTCGACCGTGGAAGTGCCCTTGTTGCCATCGGCATCGGGGGTCACCGCGTGGTAGAAGTCCACGTCGTTGCCCTCGATATGGGCGATGGCGGGCGTGGAGTTCTCGTCCCAGCCGTGGTCGGCCGTGACGCTGAGGGTCACATCGACGGTTCTTGACTCCTGCTGCTCTGGTTGTTGCTCGGACGTTGCGAACGCCCCACTTGCCACGGCTATCGCAACAACGACCGCAACAACAATCGCAGCGGCTATCGCTGCGACTTGGGGCTTATGCGAGCGCGCCCACTGGGATAATCCGTTCATTATCCATCCCCTTTTCTTTCATGGTGGTTTCGAGTTGCCTCGTTATGTCAACCGCGTCATTACTTAGCGCTTTCCCATCGCGCGAGCCATCCAGTCGAGGTTGCCGCTCGCACTGGCGGTGTTCGCGTTAATCTGCTGAGCCTGATTGAGAATCTGCCCCTGCATGAACAGGTTGCCTATTTGCAGCATGTTGCCGATGCGCTGCTGGTTGAGAATCTGCTGCTGGCCCGCTTCCATGCGGCGCTGGTGCATCTCGGTCTCGTAGAGGTTGACCATCTCCTGCACGGTGGTGGCGCGATGGTTGCGCACGGCAGCAAGGAAGAAATCCACGGCTTCGATGCTGTCGTAATCCATGGGGTACCACGGGGCGACCTGCGAAGCCCATTGCTGCTGTACGGCGAAAATCTCCTGCTTGGTTTGCTCGATGCTCTGGGCTAGGGCCTGGTTGTTGGCTTCAACTTGTTGGTTGCTTTGGTCAATCGCGGCATTTATCTGGGAGCGGCTTTTGTCCGCTGTCTTCGCTATGACCTTGTATAGAATCGCACCGATGATAGCTGAGACGATGAGGTTCACGACGTTCCAGACCGTCGTCTGAAGCTCCATACCCCCAATTGGGAAAAACGGCATGGTGACAGGGAATGTGAGCACCCTCAATGGGGTGCTCGTTATGAGCGTGAACGCGATAAGGAAGCCCCCGATTGCATAGAGAACAGGGTGCCTTTTAGTCTTCTTTTCCGTCTTGGTGGCAAACTGAGTGGTGAGCTGGTTGATGCGTTGCTGAAGGGCAACCACCCTATGCATCAAATCGTGCGCCGTGGCAACGCCTGGCAACAAACTTGCCTGTTCCTCCATGTTTGCTCCTTTCTATTTCACGGATATAGCCCGAGCTGCAATCGGGCTATATCCGTGCGTATCGATTGCCTAGTCCACCTCTATCCCTTCGGTATCGGGGGTGTCCCACGTGAAGCCCGCGTGCCCCTCGTTCACGACGGTGGCGAGGCCGGAGTAACCGCCGAATGTCGTGTCGTAAACTATCGAGGTGGTAGAGTATGTTGGAGAAAAAAGCTTGATGTCCACTTGCTCGGTCTTGTAAAGCGCCTCGTCCGCGTATCTGTCGGGATGGCTGCCGATATGTGAGCCTGAGTAGAAATGCGAGCTGTTCAGAGACTGGTGCTCGAAGCTGAGCGTTTCTGATGCGGCGCTATTTCCCGTGCCGTCCGTTTCAAGTTTAAGCGTAAACGGCACTGCCTTCGGCTCTTGGTACTCAGCCGCCTCATTGACCTTCTGCCCCTCTTCTGCGTTTTTGATATGGTCGGGCATACCGGCGAAGCTTTCTATGTCTTCATTCGTTTCGTCGATGGCTGACTGCTTTGTGGCGTCAAACCGCTCGCGGTCTTTTTCCTTTGCAAGGTCGATGATTTCATCGTCTGACAACCCGTCGAGGTCGCCGAATGTGACGCCTTCATAGGATGTTCCGCCATTCATCCAAATGCCGCGCGTGTCGTATACGGTAACATTCCCCTTACCGTCGAAGACAAGTATGCGCTCGACACCCGTGTCTTTGCTGATTTGGTCGTCGCTGTACTGCATCCAAACGCTTTTTTGTCCAAAAGCGGTTGATGCCGGTATGGCTTCATTCGTTTCTGGTTCAGACCGTGCGGAATCTCCTGCGTTGTCATTTCCATTTGTGCTGCCGCAGCCCGAAATTGAGACGGCGAGCAGGCATGCCGCCGCAGCGGTGAAAAACGCCCTTCTTTTCATATTGATACCTCCATGTCGCAAATAGTCGTCTTCCCTCTCGACGCATCGGTCAGGATGCGCTCTACAGACGGGCACTATGATACGCGCGGGATGGGAAAACATGAAGTATATGAGCAGAATTTAGCCTATACAGATTATTAAACTATACACACATTCTCCATACGATTCAAAAGTAGATGAATTGTATGGGCGGTTAGAGGATGAAATACTACGAAATAGGACAGCGCATACGCCGCTATCGCAAGGCATGCGGTCTGTCGCAGGAGGCTCTTGCCGAGAAGGCGGGCATTTCTGCAACGCATATGAGCCACATCGAGACCGGGAACACCAAGCTAAGCCTTCCGGTTCTCGTAAACATTGCGGAGGCTCTTTCGGTGCAGACGGATGCTCTGCTTTACGACACCCCACGATTTTCCAAGACGGTTGCGTCGGAACATATACAGAATCTGCTTGATTCATGCACGACGGAACAGCTCTATGTGATTATTGATATCCTCGAAGCTCTCAAGGTTTCACTGGACAAGCATGTGGGCGATTGAATTGATTTACGGCCTCGACTTGTGAAAGCCCGGTACGAATAGGTGCCGGGCTTTTTCGTGCGCCCATAGGTCGCTGTTATTGCCTATATACACCCACAGGCTATTGATAAGATACACGTTTGGGCGCATAATATATACATAATGGGGGTGATTTCAATGGATGAGAGCACAGACAGCATGACTCCAGCCGAGGAGCTTAAACACATGCGCGAGCTGTACGGTATGAAGCGCTCCGAGTTCTGCGAGCATTTTGGAATCCCTATACGCTCGCTGCAACATTGGGAGATTGGAGACCGCAAGCCGGCTCCGTTTCTGATTTTCCTTATTCGCAAGGTGTACGACCTCGAACAGGAGAATAAGTACTTGCAAGAGTGCATCGACACGCTCGACCGTCAAAACGATGAGCTGAAATCGCTTATCAAGGCTTTGCCAGAGACGTAGAGGTGGCGTTTGATGTGTTCAGTAAACAACCATGATAAGGAGGAAACAACTATGAACAAGAAGAAAATCGCGTACTTGCCCGTTTTGGATTTTGGCAGTGCAGAGCTTCTGTATGACCAGATGATGACAGCCTATGCCGATATGCAAAAAGAGGACTTAATACTTTTTGACGAGGAGAAAATCAAATCGTCGTCGCTTCGTCGCTCAGAGTATGGCGCAATCGGTTTGCTGCCTTGGCCCACATTCGAGGATATGTCACGGGTCACCGATATGGAGCGTGCCGAATTTGACGAGCTGCGCACGAAAGAGACCCGAGGTGAAGAACTCGAAATCTATCTCAAAAACGGGGGAAGCTGCGGATACATCGACCTCAATTGGTGCGACCTGTTCGCGCGTGCCACCATGCAAGGCTACAAGGTCATGATTCGCGATTTTGCGAAAGAAGACTTTCTGCGGAAGCAGATAAAAGGATTCTATGAGTAGGTGACGTGAAATGTTGCCATGTAGAGAATTACGGGAGGGGGTGAACCTATGGCACGAAAAAGTCCCAAGACGCCAGATGCCGCCCATCCACTCGCCTGCGTCCTGTACATCCGCGTCTCGACCAAGCTGCAAGTCGAGAAGGGCGAGTCGATAGACGCTCAGCGCTTCGAGCTGACAAGATATGCCGAAAATCACGGCATGCGCGTGCTCGGTGAGTACGTTGACGCCGGCTTTTCAGGAAAGAACGTGCAGGGCAGGCCGCAGTTCCGTCAGATGATGGATGGCATCATCAAGGCACAGC
Organism: uncultured Collinsella sp.; assembly: GCA_958370785.1. Lineage (GTDB taxonomy): Bacteria > Actinomycetota > Coriobacteriia > Coriobacteriales > Coriobacteriaceae > Collinsella. Next base: position 144,628 of record CATXKN010000005.1, read on the forward strand.
CGAGCAAGCGCCCGGCCTACGTCCTCGTGTTCAAGCTGTCACGATTCGGGCGCAACGCCGCCGACACGTGGAACTCCCTTCAGACGCTCCAAGACTACGGAGTGGAACTGTGTTGCGTGAAGGACGGCATCGACTCTGGTACATCCATGGGTAAGGCGATGCTGTCCATCGCCGCCGTGTTCGCCGAGATGGAGCGCGACAACATCCGCACCCAGACCATGAGCGGACGCGAGGAGAAGGCCCGCAAAGGCTACTGGAACGGAGGGCAAGCGCCCTTCGGGTATCGCCTTGTCGATAAGGGCAACAAGTTCAAAGAGCTTGAGGTCGATGAGGACGAGGCAAAGGTCGTGCGTCGCATCTTCGAGATGTATGCGTACGAGAACAAAGGGTCGATGGCGATAGCCACATGGTTGAACAACCATGGAATCAAGAAGAAGCCACGCGGTAACGCACGCATGGACACGTTCTCCAGCGGAACGGTACAGCGCATGATTACCAACCCGGTGTACATCGGAAAGATTGCCTATGGCCGCAGGCGTACCGAGACGATAGAAGGCACGCGCGGAGAGACGCACGTGGTCAAGAGCGACGGCTACGAGATGCACGACGGCCAGCACGATGCGATAATCGACGATGCCACATGGGCGGCGGCTCAGGCCCTTGTCGGTACGCGCAAGCCGAACATGAAGACGCACGACGACGGCCACGTGAACATGCTCAACGGGCTTCTCGTCTGCCCGGTCTGCGGTCGCAAGATGTCGTCCAAGCCCAACCGCGGGAAGCTCAAGAAGGACGGCACGCGGGGAAAGACGACGTGGGCATATTATTGCCCGCATACTTCAAAAGCGCGTGGTGCCAGCTGCACGTTCAAAAGCCAGTACCCGCAAGAGTGCGTGGACGCTGAGGTCGTACAGCTCGTGAGCCTTGCATCCCGTTCAGACGCGTTCGTGGATGCCCTGCGCCGCCGCATCGACGACGCGACGGACATCGAGCAGCTGAAGGAAGATATTGAGCGCATAGAGGGCGAGAAGGCCGCGAACGACAAGCGCATGCGCATGCTCATGACGCAGATTGACTCGCTCGACACCGCCGACAGGAGCTACGAGCGCAAGTTCAACGACCTGCAAAGGCGTCTGGACGACCTATATGACCGCGACGCCGGATTAAGCGACGCACTGGAGGAAGCGCAAGCTAAGATGACCACTGTCGAGAAGCGCATGGACGGAGAGCGCAGGCTTCTGGAAGAGCTTGACCGCATCCCCGAGCTGTTGGAAGGCGCGGACGAGCAGACACGCTTCGACCTCATCCATGAGGCCGTGAGCGAGGTGCACATCCTGCCAGACAAGAACCCGCGCAAAGAGCGCGTGGTCGCCAACGTGACGTTCAAGTGCCCGGTGCGCTTCTTCTGGGAAGAGATTCCCGGTGTAGCCAATGGGTATACGCCGATGACGCCTGATTCTCTGGGAGAGAATAATTTCCGAGATGACGAGGCACACGTTGAGACCGTCGCGGTCCTCGAGCGCCGCTAATCCACCCCGGTCGATTTTCGGGACAAGAAGGGGGCAGCCCGTCTGGACCGCCCCCTTTCGTTGGACATATGAGTCTCGTTACATCCCCTTGCGCAGGTCGCATACGCAGGCTGCCGCCATCTCGCGCAGCAGCGTCTCGCGGTCGCGCGTCACGATCAGGTCCAGCGGGAAATGAATCTCGTCGAGCATCTTGCGGGCATGGTCAAGCTTGCCAATTGCCATGCCAATGTGCGCATCGGTCGAGACGCCGATCCCCACGCCCAGCTCGGCGCAGCGCTCGGCAATCTTGCGACACACGTTCCAATGCTCGGCATCCGTGCCATGCTCAAGACTATGGTTGTTGATCTCGATGATCTTGTGCTTGGCCTTGGCCGCCAGCAGCACCTCATCGATATCGAACGGCACGCCCGAACGACCCGCATGCCCAAGCATGAACACCTTGGGGTGCTCCAGGGCATTAATGTACATCTCGGTCGTCTGTGCGAGCGTCGCGCCTTCGGCAAACTGCGGATTATGCACGCTTGCCACCAAATAATCCAAATTGCGTGTCACCAATTCGAACAGCGAATGCTGGTGACTGTACGAATCGCCGGCAATATTGAGCGAAACGGGAATGTCCTCGCCAAACAAGCTTCCGTCCAGCGAAACGATATCGGCCTCGGCGCCGCGAAGCACCAGCACGCCGCTCCAAATGCGCGGCCAGATATCCTGGTTAATAAAGAACTGGAAACTGCGCAGGTCATTGGGGCAAGGCGTAACCATCGAACTCAAGTGGTCCGCAGAACCAAGCACCTGCAGACCGCGCTCTGCCGCCCAATATATGTTCTCCTCGATGGTTGAATACGCATGCGCAGAGAACATCGTATGAGTATGGATATCACAAGAAAGCAGGTAGGGCATCGGGTCTCCTTATCCGGTATGGCCGTCGCGTATATTCATTGTACGCATAGCATTCGATGGTCGTAAAACCGCTCCATCCCAACGACACAACGTCCATGACAACGGGGTCTGGCTTAAAACCAAACCCCGTTTCACGTAAAACATTGTAAGCAGAGCGCTTTACTTTTGACGATACTCGTCGGCCAGCTGCTTCCAGGCGGGCAGTGAGTTAACGATAGTCTCGTAGCTCACACAGTAGCCCAAGCGGAACCAGCCCGGCATGCCAAAACTGTCCGAGGGCACCGCGAGCAGCTCATACTTCTTCGCGCGCTCGCAGAAAGCGTTCGCATCGGGCTCCAGCGCCTTCACCCACAGGTAGAATGCACCATCCGGCTCAACATAGGTGTAGCCGTACTCCGCTAGTGCATCGGTAAGCGCGGTGCGGTTGCGTGCATAGGCCTCAACGTCACTCGGCTCATCGATGCAGTCGATAATTACGCGCTGGAAGAGCGCCGGCGCGCACACGAAGCCCAGTGTACGGGCGGCACCGGCAACGGCGGGCATTAGACGAGCTGCCTGAGGGTTCGTATTGGGAACCAGGATCCACCCCACGCGCTCGCCCGGCAGCGAAAGCGACTTGGAATACGAGTAGCACACGATGGTGTGCTCGTAGATCGAAGGCACCCAAGGCACCTCGGCGCCATAGACAATCTCGCGATACGGCTCATCCGAGATGAGCATAATCGGGTTCTCGGGATCGCGCTTGGCGTTGACCTCGCGTAAAACATTGGCCAGTCGCGTCAGGGTATCGCACGTATACACGGCGCCGGTCGGGTTGTTGGGTGAGTCGATAATGACGGCAGCCGTCTTATCGGTAATCGCCTTGAGCACGTTATCCACGCTCAGCTGGAACGTATCTTCATCGGCGAGCGCCTCGACACACGTACAGCCGGCCTTCTCAATCCACACGCGATACTCCGGAAAATACGGCGCAATGACGATAACTTCATCGCCCGGGTTCGTAACGGCGTTGAGCGTGCAGGTGAGCGAAGCCGCGGCGCCCACGGTCATAAAGACATCCTTGTCCTCATAACTCGTACCAAAGCGGCGGTTGAGCGACTCAGCCACGGCGGTACGGCACTGCGGCAGGCCCGGTGCGGGCGTGTATCCGTGCAGCTGGTCACTCGGCAGTTCAAGCGCCTTTTTGATGGACTCCGCCACGGCAGCGGGCGCCGGAACGCTCGGGTTGCCCAGCGAGAAATCGAACACGTTTTCCGCGCCGATTTGCGCCTTACGCTCAAGGCCATAGCTAAAAATCTCGCGGATGATGGAGCTTTCCGCACCGCGAGCATACATGGTTTCGTTGATCATCTGTTCCCCTTTCGCATAGGCGGTATTGTACGCTTTAGTCGGGCAAAGCGCCGCAGCAATGTTGATTGGGGACAGACTTAAATGCGTGAAAACGCTCATTTAAGTCTGTCCCCAATCAACAGATGGCCCAATATCGCTCAAAAGAAAAAGCCTCCGCAGGTTTCCCCGCGGAGGCCTTCACCACAAAGACTATTTGTCGGCGTCGGTGTCGGCACCGGCATCATCGGCAGTCTCGGATGCGGCTTCTGCATCCTCCCGCATGGCCGCCTGCGCAAATGCCGCGGCATCGGCCGCCAGCTCCTCCTCGCTCATACGAGTCGCGCGCTTCTTGGTCGGCATGCCGGCCGCCTTGGCATTGCGCTCCTCCTTGGCCGCCAGGATATCGCCCTCGCGCTCAAGGTAGGCATCCCACTCGTTGTCGAGCAGGGCGTTCACGGCGTCGCCTTCGACGGTCTCGCGCTCAAGCAGCACCTTGGCCATCAGATCGAGCTGATCACGACGGGCATCCAAAATCTCGACCGCACGGCGATGGGCCTCACGCATAATGCGCTGGACCTCGATGTCGATGCGACGCGCCGTCTCCTCGGAGTAATCCTGGTGATCGGCGTAATCGCGACCAAGGAACACCTGATGCTGCGCCTCGCCAAACACTTGCGTGCCGAGTTCCTCGCTCATGCCCAGGCGCGTGACCATCTCGCGCGCCATCTTGGTCGCACGCTCCAGGTCGTTGCTCGCGCCCGACGTGATGTCGTCGCACATGAGTTCCTCGGCAACGCGACCGCCCAAGAACACGGCGAGCTCGTCGAGCATCTCGTTCTTGGTCTTGAGGAAGTGATCCTCCTGCGGAAGCTGCAGTGTGTAGCCCAGAGCCTGGCCGCGGCTGACGATCGAAATCTTATGAACCGGATCGGAGTGCTCCAAGATGTGACCCACCAGGGCATGGCCGCTCTCATGGTAGGCAATCGTGGTGCGCTCGGCTTCGGTCATCACACGACCCTTGCGTTGCGGTCCGGCAATCACGCGCTCCATCGATTCCTCGACCTCGTCCATCGAGATCACGGAACGATGGCGGCGGGCAGCCAGCAGCGCAGACTCGTTGAGCAGGTTTGCCAGATCGGCGCCGGTAAAGCCAACGGTCATCTGGGCGAGCTTCTCAAACTTCACGTCCTCGTCCATCGGCTTGTTCTCGGCATGCACGCGCAAGATCTGCTCGCGGCCCTTCACATCCGGACGGTCGACCGTAACCTGACGGTCAAAACGACCGGGACGCAGCAATGCCGGATCCAGGATGTCAGGACGGTTGGTCGCAGCGATCAGAATGACCGACTCACTCTCCTCAAAACCGTCCATCTCGACCAGCAGCTGGTTGAGCGTCTGCTCGCGCTCGTCGTGACCGCCGCCCAAACCAGCTCCGCGCTGACGTCCCACGGCATCGATCTCATCGATGAAGATGATCGACGGGGCCTGGGACTTGGCCTCCTTAAAGAGGTCGCGCACACGGCTGGCGCCGACACCCACGAACATCTCGACAAAGTCGGAACCCGAGATGCTAAAGAACGGCACGCCCGCCTCGCCGGCAACGGCCTTGGCCAGCAGCGTTTTACCGGTGCCCGGAGGGCCCACCAGCAACACACCACGCGGGATCTTGGCACCCAGCTTGCGATAGCGATCCGGATCGCTCAAAAAGTCACGGATCTCCTCGAGCTCCTCGACTGCCTCATCCACGCCGGCAACGTCTTCAAACTTGACCTTGGGGCGCGTGGCCTCGTTGGTCTTGGCGTTGGTCTTGCCAAACTGCATGTTCCTGTTGTTGGCACCCATCATCTGGCGCATAAAGTAGAACATAATGGCGATCAGGGCGATTGTCGGAAGCACGCTCATCGCCAAGTCGCCCCAAAAATCGGGGTCATTGGTGTTGACGATGTACTTGGTATCGGGGTGCTCCGCCATAAGCTCGGCAAGCGAATCGGAGCCGACATAGGTCGAGGAGAAGCTCTTGAGCTCGCTCGTATCGCCCTTGTCCTTTTTTGTCTTCCAGTAATGACCCGTCACGCTTCCGTCTTGAACCGTATAGGTCAGATCTTCGACGCGATCCTGCTTGATGGCGTTCACCATCTCGCTCGTCGCGAGCTTAACGGTGTTGCTGGAATTGGCAAAGCCGGAGCCCATGTTAAAGAAGGCGTAGCCCAGAAGCGCGCAAGCCAAAATAAAATACAGCCAGCCCGTACGCGTGGGCTTCTTGCCTCCGGGCATCCCCGGGATCTTAGGCTCCCGGGGAGTCTGGGAATTGTTATCGTTACGGTCGTCGGGCATCTTACGAATAAACCTCCGGTTTCAAAATGCCCAGATACGGAAGGTTACGATAGCGCTCGGCATAGTCGAGGCCGTAGCCCACCACAAAGGCATCGGGGCAATGGGTTCCAACATACTTGGGCGTGATGGCCGAGGTACGGTCCTCAACGTCCTTCCACAGGAAGGCGGCGACCTCCAGAGAAGCGGGCTTGCGGCTCTCGAGGTTCTTCATCAGATACTTGAGCGTCAGGCCCGAGTCCAGAATGTCCTCGACGATCAGCACGTCGCGACCGCGGATGTCGATATCCAGGTCCTTAATGATACGCACGATACCCGAGGACTTCACGCCGTCACCATAGCTCGAAACAGCCATGAAATCGATGTTGGTCGGCAGCTCGATCTTGCGCATCAGGTCGCCCATAAAGACCACGGCGCCACGCAGGACCGCAATCAGCACCAGATCCTTACCCGCGTAGTCGCGAGTAATCTGCTCGCCTAGGCGAGAGACGATACCCTCGATATCCTCCTGCGTAAACAGAACCTTCTCGATATCCGGATGTTGAGAAGCCATGACAACCCTTTCTTGTGCTTATCGCCCACACACCGCCGTATGGACGCGAACTTCACATTCTAGCAGCGCACGGGGTATATTTTCTAGCCCGTACGCCATCAGCGCGGGAATACCGTCAACGTCGCACAGAATAGCTGGCGTGGGATGCTATTCCGCATCGACCACACGAAGCAGATACGCCACGCGCGTTGCGGCCGTGCATTTAAAACGCTCGTCCGTGCGAACGCCTGCGACCCATACCACGGCACCTCCCGGAGCCGTTCTCACCACAGGAACGCCTGCGCGCTCAGAGACGGGAATACGAGCCTCGTTGAGCAGGTCGGACACCTTCTTACTTCGCCCACTCATGCCCAACGGACACATCACATCCCCCGGCACGGGACCGTCTACCCACAGACGCGCCAAACGCGCCTCGGCGGGAATCTCCCCGCGCGAGCCGGCGAGCATCCGTTCGCTATCGCGATCGGCAAAGCCCAGCGTCGCGGCATCCACCATAGCGGCCACCCCTCCGGCACCCACGAGTTCACGGGCACGGCGCACAATATCGCACCCCGGCTCGACGGCCATCGTCTCTGCCACCAGGATGCGGCCCGCCCCCAGCGGCAATCGACCGGGAATGGTGACCCAATCGGCAACTAACCCCTCGCGCGCCGCCGAGGCCTTGAATGACAGCATGCCAAACTCCACGCGCGCATCGATTCCCGCCGGCAGCGTGACCGAACCCGAGCCTTCGGCGACACAGGCGAGCACGCGCTCCACATGCCGCATCTCCGGGCGAGCGTCGGGGTCGATACGCTTAATTGCCAGTCGCACCATGCGCCGAGCAATCACCACCTCGGCCGCGGCCAGTCGGCGAGCGTCAAGGACCAGTGCACCCGCTACCTCCTTACGCAGGCAGCTTCGAAACGCCTGCGCGGAAAGCTGGGAAAGAAAGGCGTCCTCATCGCCTAAGATCTCGCAGGCGGCGCCAATCGTCTTACAGACGCTCGCGTTGCGCTGCGCCACCACCGGCATCACCCGATGGCGCACGTAGTTACGCAAGTACGACACGTCCTCGTTGCTCTCGTCCTCTCGCCACGGCTGACCATGCACCTGCAGATAGCCCACGAGCTCATCATGAGTCAGGTCGAGCAAGGGACGCACCACGATATTCCTCCGGCGAGGAATGCTCGATAGACCAGCGGGCCCCGAACCCTTAATCGCGTTCATCAAAAACGTTTCCGCGCGATCCGAAGACGTGTGCGCGGTGCAGATACGAGCCGCCGTTCGCGGTGCCCCCGTCTGGGCGCAGAGCTCGCGAACATACCTCCGCGCCGCGGCATAGCGCACCTCGCGGGCAGCCGCCTCGATATTGCCCGATTCATCATCAAAATAGGCATGCTCAACACACAGCGGCAAGCCATATTGTGCGCATAGGCCGCGCACAAAGGCCTCGTCGCCATCGGATGCCTCACCGCGCAGATGATGGTTCACATGCAGCACGTGCAGTCGCTCGCGCGCGATGGGAGCTACACCACGCCCATCCTGAATATCCAACTTTGATGTGCACGCCATAAGGAGCAAAGCCGTCGAGTCCGCACCACCTGATACCATGAGCACCACGGGGGCAGCCGTCTGCCGCGTTGCCAGAGCTTTATCATCAGCCCACGATGCAGCATGGTGTCCATAATGCTGAGATACCGTTGGCATTTGCTTCCTCCTCTATTCGTTCGCACCCATTGTATCCTTTGGAATCTTATGTCTCGTCTGCACCTTCATATCCTTGGCAGCGGCTCAAAAGGCAACTGCGCGCTCATCGAAGGCCCCCGGGGGCTCATCATGATTGACGACGGTCTTTCTCGCCGCGAGACATTAAAGCGCATGGCAGAACTGGGACTCTCGGCAGACAACGTCTCGGCTCTTCTCATTACGCATGAGCATAGCGATCACATCAAGGGTCTCGATGTCTGGTGCAAGCACTGGCACGGTCCCCTCTTTGCTAGCAGGGGCACACTTTGGAGCAAAGAAAATCTTTCGCATCTGCCTGTCGAGGAATTCGATCCCGGTGACACCCTATCCATTGCCGGCATCCACGTGCAAACCTACTCAACATCACACGATGTCATCAATCCAGTCGGCTATCGATTCGACGCCCCCGATGATTCCATCGGCTTTGCCACCGACACCGGTGAGCTATCGAGCCAAGCCATGAACACCCTCAAAGATTGTCGAGTCCTCGCGCTCGAAAGCAACCACGATGTGACCATGCTGCGCGAGGGAGAATATCCCCGCTTTCTTCAGGATCGCATCCTATCTACAAAAGGGCATCTGTCCAACGATCAGGCCGCCGAAGCCGCACGCGAGCTTGTTACCGATCGCACCGAACAGCTCATTGCCATGCATATCAGCCAAGATAACAATCGCCCGAGTCTTACCGTCAAAAGCTATGCCAAAGCTCTAGCCGCAACCCTGGATGACGAGGTCAGCAGCTCCGCCACCCTTCTCCAAGGATCGCGAAATCTCTCGATACGCCCCGCAAGCCAGTATCGGCCAGCAACCATTCAATAGACTGTCCTAGACAGCAAAAGGGGCCGGGAATCGCTTCCCAGCCCCTTTTGTTATCTTTTAATAGCGCAGAACACCAACGAAGTTAGTCGATGGAGATCTTCGTAACGTTCTTCTTCTCGACGATCTTGGGAACCGTAACGGTAAGGATGCCGTCGGCGTACTTAGCCGAGAGACCCTCGCTCGAAGCATCCTTGAGATACACACCACGCGTCGCGCTGTACGAGCTGAACTCCTTCTGCAGGAAGTTCTTGCCCTCGTTCTCCTCGTCTTCCTCGACATTCACGCTAATGGAGAGACGGCCCTCGTTAAGCTCGACATCGATATCGTCCTTGGCGACGCCGGTAAGATAAGCCTTGACCTCATAGCCATCGCCCTTATCCTCAACGTCAACGGGGAACGCCTTAGAGGCAATCGAGCCGTTCGCTAGGTCACTCATATCATCAAACAGATCGAACAGCGAGCTTGCAGAGGGACGAACGCCAAAAACCGAACGATAAGGAACCATGCTTGCCATGTTTACCACTCCTTTATAGGACTGCCGAGTCATCTTCTAGGTGACTGGGACTTCTTTTGACGCTCTTATATATGCCCACCCGATGCTCATATATACATCGACTATAAAGTTTTTTGAGTCCAGTACTATAAGCATATCTAAGTGTGTAGCACTAAGGTTTTAGGAAGGTTAAGGTTCTTTGAACCAGAGCTTAAATAACGAGTATGTCCACAGCTACAAATAACAAGGGGCTTACAATGAGCGCGTACACGTTGTTGGTAACGAGCTAAAGGGCATCATGGACGACCAAAACCAGAACAATATGTTTATGCCGACGCAGGGGGAAGATACTTCCACGCAGCCGCCACGGTTCCATCGCCCCCACATCTCGCAAGAGCCCATTAATGATCCAGAGCCCGAGTATGTGACGAGAAATCGATATCAAACGCTCGAGGATGCCCAAACGGGGCGTAAGCATATGGGCGTCGCATCGGGCGATCCCGTATATCTGAAAGATGCACCGTTATCAAAATACAGCGCAATCAATGACGACACGACGAAAACGCCCATAACTCGGCAGCAAAGAGGTCCTCGACCTAAGCAAACATTAACGCATTCGGCTCGTTATCTCGAGACGCCAAAACAAGGGAAAACGATTTTCGTTTCATCAAGTAAACGACGTAAGCAGCATCGACTCCAATTGCTACTTTTGATCATTGTGGTCATAGCAGTTGCCCTTGTGATTCGATTTATTGTCTTTAAATAAAAGCTCATTACTCATAAGCCCAACCGGGTTACAGGTGAAATGCAACTACTTTGTGATGTGTTAACGCAAAAAAAGGGGGAGGCCGCGAGGCCTCCCCCTTCTCCATTTTCACTGACGGCTCGGT
>CATXKN010000006.1 GCA_958370785.1 uncultured Collinsella sp.
AGCGGCCGGCATCCGCCAGTCGCTTTTCTATTCTATGGTGGGCCGTCAGGGGTTCAGCCTGCTCCGCAGGCGGCCGCTGCGGCGCTTCGCGCCTTGCGCGCTGCGCTGGCAAACGCTCACGCGTTTACTCAGCTCCGCGCCCTTTCGGGTTCGAACCCGTGCCGCGGCAACAAAAAAGCGGCCGGCATCCGCCAGTCGCTTTTCTATTCTATGGTGGGCCGTCAGGGGTTCGAACCCTGGACCTTGGGATTAAAAGTCCCCTGCTCTGCCAGCTGAGCTAACGGCCCGCGGGTGGCATTGTACCACGGTCTGGGACTATTCCCAACTCCATTGGCCGTTCTGGAAAATCACAACTTCACGTCCATCAGGCGTAATGCCCGTAATATCGATGTCGTCCGTGCCGATCATAAAATCGACGTGCGTGCTCGAAACGTTGACGCCATGCTCCAAGAGCTCCTCCTTGGACATGTCATACCCACCCTCGATGCATTCGGGGAAACCGACACCTAGCGCGAGGTGGCAGCTAGCGTTCTCGTCATAGAGCGTATCGTAGAACAGAACACCACTTTCGCGGATCGGCGTGTTCTTGGAAATGAGCGCGACCTCTCCCAGGTGAGCAGCGCCCTCGTCAGTATCGATGATACTTGCGAGCGTTGCCTTGCCCACGCGGGCGTCGTAGTCCACCACGCGGCCGCCCTCGAACTTAATCCAAAAATCGTCGACTTTATTGCCGTGGTGGATGAGCGGCATGGCCGAGTACACGATACCGTCGGCGCGCATGCGATCGGGCGAAGTGAAGACTTCCTCGGTGGGAATGTTGGGGAAGAAGGGGTGTCCATCGGGCGTCTTGCCCTTGCCGCCGGCCCACTCGTGACCTTTCGTCATGCCAATCGTCAGATCGGTTCCATTTGCCGCGGTGTAATGCAGGCAGTCAAAACGATTGTCGTTCAGGAAACGCAGGTTCTTTTCGAATGCCGCGTCATGAAGCTCCCAGTCGCTCTCCGGGTCCTGGCCATCGGCACGAGCGGTGTGCAGAATCGCATTCCACAGCTTATAGATTGCAACCTCATCGGCGTCTCCCGGGAACACCTCGCGCGCCCAAGCCACGACCGGAGCGCCGGCGATGCACCACGGATTGATGTTGTAATCCAGTCCACGGCGGAAGACCTTGCACTGTGTGTTCCTTGCCTTAGAAGCTGCAGCGGGCTTGGCGGGATCGATGCCCTTAAGGGCGGCAGGGTCCGCACCCTCGATAAAGATAAAGCAGGCACCGTCCTGGGCCAAGGAATCAAGCTGCAGGCGCTTCCACTCGGGCGTCTGCTCAAAATAGGTTTTATCGACATGCTCGTACGTGAGCCTCGTCACGGCATCATCGGCCCAAATGACCGTCACGTGGCCAGCGCCGGCGGCATAAGCCTCCGCGACCACCACGCGGGCAAAGGGCGCGCACTCGACCGGAGACTGAACGACAACCTCCTGGCCGGGCTTGACGTTTACGCCCTTGCGGACAACCAGGCGCGCATAGTTTTTAATCTTGGGCTCCAGGGCCTTCATGCCCTCCAGAGCCTCTTCGACCGTTAGGGCAGCTCGAATCATGTGCCACTCCATCTATCTATAGAACAGTAAAAAGGCGCGCCGCTAAAACGACGCGCCTTATATCTTAGCGATATGTATGAATACAAACGCTACTTCTTCTTAGAGGCCTTCTTGTCCTCCTCGGCAGCCGAACGCTCGATAACAGCGTTGAGCTTGTTGTCGGACATGCCCTCGGCCTGCGCGCGGTACATGTTGCGCAAGGGACGAATACGAGCGAAGTCATAGATAAAGTCACCCAGGATGATGACATAGGACAAAACGATGCCGACCATCTGAACAGGACTGGACACCGTGCCGCCGGGAGCGAAGTAGAGCGAAGCCCAAATTGCCACGACGAGCACCATGCCGATAGCGAGCACAGCCCACCAAATACGGCGGCGCTTGGTGTAGTCCTCATCCTGCTTGAGAAGGATATTCGACACCGTGTAGATGCGATCCTCCTTGGCGCGCTGCTTGGCCTTGCGGGCGCGCTTCTCCTCTTTAGAGAGGCCCTCGAGGCTCTCGCCCTTCTCGAGCTCCTTGCGGCGTGCCTTGGATGATGCCGGCACGACGTGAACAGAACTCGCTGCCTGACGAGCTGGCTTGGCGGATGCGGCGGACTTGCGCGCAACCCCGGTAACCTCACGGGATTGCGTGCGCTTGTTCGTGGCGCTGCGGGTACTCACTTACGCGTTCTCCTTCATGCTTGTGAACTGGGAGCCCGTGATGATCTGGAAGGCCTCGCGATAGCGCTCGGACGTGCCATCGATGACCTCGGCGGGCAGATGCGGGGTCTCCCCCGTCATATCCCAGTTGGCCTTGAGCCAATTGCGGACGAATTGCTTGTCGTAGCTAGGCTGGATCTTGCCCTCCTCGTAGCTGGCAGCAGGCCAGAAACGGCTGGAGTCGGGCGTGAGGCACTCGTCGATCAGCGTGACCTTGCCATCGATGACACCAAACTCAAACTTAGTGTCGGCAATGATGATGCCACGGGTCGCTGCATACTCGGCGGCAGCCTTGTAGATCTTAAGAGACAAATCGCGAATCTGCGTGGCGATGTCCTCACCCACGATCTCGCAGCAACGCTCAAACGAGATATTCTCGTCGTGATCACCGATCTCGGCCTTCGTGGACGGGGTGAACAGCGGCTCGGGAAGCTTGGAGGCCTCGGTTAGGCCCTCAGGCAGCTGGATGCCACAGACGGTTCCGTTCTCGTCGTAGGTCTTCTTGCCCGAGCCGGTCAGATAGCCGCGGACGATGCACTCGATGGGAATCGTCTGGGCCTTCTTGACCAGCATGGCGCGGCCTGCGAGATAGTCACGATACTCGGCAAACTCCTCGGGGAAATCCGCTGGATCGATGGAGACGAGGTGGTTGGGGACGATGTCGGCAAACTTATCGAACCAGAATGCCGAGATGCGGTTGAGCACCTCTCCCTTAAACGGAATCTCGTCGGGAAGAATAAAGTCGAACGCAGAAATGCGATCGGTGGCGACCATCAACAGGTTTTCACCGGCATCGTAGATATCACGAACCTTGCCACGGGAATCCGGACGACGCTCCATCGTTGTCACGTGAGTCACTCCTTACCTAAATACGACAGAAATGCGGGTTCTTTCCCGCATGTTTTCGCAAACTCGGAGCGGCAGGGACGCAGCCCCTCCTTCACCGAATAGCGAAAAGCTAGTGCTCCATTGTAGTAGATGCCGCGTCCGTCGTGTGCTCGCGAGGCAGATGAATCGTAAAAGTCGTACCCTTTCCAAGCTCCGACTCCACGGATATGTAGCCATGGTGACGCTCGACGATCTGCTTGGTCACGGCGAGGCCAACGCCCAGGCCGCCGGCTTCGCGGGCGCGGCTGGCATCGGCGCGCCAAAATCGCCCGAAGATGCGCGACAGATCGTCCTTGGCAATACCGATACCGGTATCCGAAACGGCAATACTGACATGCTTGCGGTCACTGAGCACCGACACCACGACCCAACCGCCCTCGGGGGTGTAGCGCATGGCGTTGCTCATGAGGTTGATGACGCACTGCGTGATCATGTCGGGATCGGCCTCGACGACATCGTCGTGCCCCTGGGTTTCATCTGCAAAGCGAAGACGAAGATCACGGTCGGCAAAGAGACGCTCCTGGCCGTTCACAATCGATCGCACAAAGGGAACCATGTCCACCGGCTCAAGGTTGAGCGGCGCCGTGCTGTTTTCCATACGCGATAGGTCGAGCATCTGCTGCACCAAACGAGCCAGGCGACGCGTCTCGGAAGCGACCGTCTCCAGATGCTCGTCGTCGGTGGGATACACGCCGTCTTGCATGGCCTCGACCGTTGCAAGCATGGCCATGAGCGGTGTACGCAGCTCGTGTGCGACGTCAGAGGTCAGACGCTTTTCGTGCTTCATATCTTTCTCGAGCGAGGTGGCCATCTCGTCGAAGGTCTCTCCCAGCTGATCGATCTCATCATCACCGCGCAAGCCCGTACGAGCGGACAGGTCTCCATCGCGAATTTGCTTGGCCGTGCTGGTAATACGATGGATCGGCTTGGTAAGCATGCGCGACACGAGCGATCCGATAACGACCGAGATGCAGACCGCAACAACCGCGGCAAGAGCCATGGCGTTAAAGGTCTTCTCCCTAAATGCAGAATCCGCCTTGGTGAGCAGGGCATCGGAGCCGATGGCCCATAGCTTTACCTGTCCGACATGCTCGCCAGAAGACGTTATGATTTCGACGTTGGCGACGCTATCGGAGTCGGTGGGCGCCGACGAGACCGGGCTATGCGAGGCCTTTTTACCGCTCGAGCTGCTCGACGGCGATTCGCTCTCGCGCACATCGGCGGTCGCACTTGCCGAAGGCCATGAGTCGTCATAAACGACAACGCCTTTCTTGTTGACGACCTGCATACTCAGGTCGTCGGACACCAAACTCGATGTCGCGACCGTGCGCAGCTCGCCCGCAGTCCAGCTGCCGTTTTCCTCATACGACGTCGCAAGCTTTTCGGCAGCAGAATTGGCGATCTCGACGATATTGGAGCGCGTGTAATCCGAAAAGACGGTGCCCCACACAACGGAGACAACGCCCACCAGCACCAATACCGTCATGAGCGACGTCAGGGCAAAAGCCAATGCCATGCGCGAGGGATAGCTCATCGCTGGCCGTGAATCGGAACGAGGCGTGTTCCAACTCGCCTTGGAACCCGCCTCGTTCTCCTGCTTGTGCTTTTGTCCGATTTCAAAGCGCGCAGGTGTCATATGTGATTTCCCTATTTCTCGTCCGACTTATCGGTCTTGGCCGGAGCCTCAAAGCGATAGCCGACGCCGTGAACGGTGTAGAGCCACTTAGGCTTCTTGGGGTCATCGCCCAGCTTGGCGCGAAGGTTCTTCACATGGCTGTCGATGGTGCGCTCGTAGCCCTCAAAGTCGTAGCCGAGCACCTTCTCGACCAGCTCCATACGGTTATAGACGCGACCGGGATGGCGAGCAAGCGTGGTGAGCAGCTTAAACTCGGAAGCAGTCAGGTCCACTTCCTTGTCCTCGACCAAAATCTTGTGGCCCGAGATATCGATGACCAGATCGCCAAAGTCGAGCACCTCAACGGCGGGCTCATCGGCCTGGTGAGCACGACGGAACAGAGCACGGACGCGGGCGACGAGCTCGCGCGGCGAGAACGGCTTGATCAGGTAGTCGTCGGCACCAAGCTCAAGACCGATAATACGGTCCTCGATCTCGCCCTTGGCAGTCAGCATGATAATGGGCACATCCGAGGTATCGCGAATCGTGCGGCAAACGCGCTCGCCGGGAATCTTGGGGAGCATAAGGTCGAGCACAACCAGGTCGAACTGGTGCTTCTCGAACTCCTCGATCGCAGACTGGCCGTCGCCGACGCCAACAACCCAGTAGCCCTCGCGCTCGAGATAGGCAGCGACAGCGTCACGGATTGCCTTCTCGTCCTCGACCAGCAGAATCTTTTTTGCATCTGAAGCCATAACACGGCCCCCCTGTCTCAATTAGCTAAGAACAAGCCCATTTTAACGCACCTATGCCCACCGAGCACCGCTACAGTGCGGCGGCTCGGCGGGCGGCACTCACAATTACAACGCGTTTATTCCCCCGTTGGCGGCCTTTTAACCCCTCGGTGCTAAAGAGAGAACAGGCGGGCGGTAACCGTCTCGGGGATTCCTTGGCTATTACGCACCGTGGCATAGGTTAAAAACGTATTCGATTTACCCGCCGTAGCTGGATAATCGCCATATTCGAGAGCGCGGTCGGGCGACAGCAGCGAACCATAGGTTTTGGCGGAGGTATCGATCAGAAAATGCGATGCCTGAACCTTAACCAGATATTTGCCTTTTCTGCCGGCAGCACACGCAAGCGGCTCGCGCGACAGGAATAGGAACGTCCCATTCTCGTTACCGATATAGGTGCCCATGTTGCCTAGACTCCCCACGCCGCTATAGGTGGCCTCGATGGAGAACACAAACGTGTCGCCCATATATACGGCCTCGAAGGGAGACACCGATGAGGGAAGGACTAGCTGAGCTCTCTTGGTATTGTTGCCGTCCGTCAGGTCGATCGCCGTCATACCGTAGTAGACGCCCTCGTCGTTGCGCACACGCGGGGAGATAGTCAAGATGCCGTCACTCACGCGCGGGGCGGATGCAAAGCGACCCGTTGACTTCCAAATGGCCTCGGCCTTTGCCTCATCGAGCGAGCGGCGGTAGCAATACGAGTCATGACTCGTCTTATTGCCACCTGCAGCAGGCATCTTGTACCAAATGACGGACGATCCGAACGCCGTAAACAGCGGCGGATCGTAATCCTTGCCGCCTCGGTCGAGCTCGACCGCATCGCCGGCAAGCGACGCACCTGCCGTATTTTGCGCATAGAGCTTCCATGATGCATTCGCAAAGTTCATCTCGACCCAAGCAAATACGCCATCGCCGGCGCGGACATCGTAAAACGAATACCCTGTACCTTCGATGGGATTCTCGATGAGTGTCGCGAGCGAGCCGTCGCCCAGGCTGAGCACACCAAGCGTATTGGCATGCAGGGCAGAAGCAGGCGCCATCATCGCGGCAGCGTAGTCGCCATCACAGTAGTACAGCAGCGTGCCCAGCGGCAGCGTCCACGAGGCCGCAGGCTCAAGATCGATATCAACAGCTTCATACTCATCAATGATCGAGATAATCTTCGAATCGTCCTTGATAACCTGCGGCTCGCCGGCGGCATCGTCGCTGGTGCCCGTTTTTTTCGAGCAGCCGGCAAGCACCGTGGCAGCGCCCGCGGCAGCACCGCCGAGCACAAAGCCACGGCGCGATATTCCATTCTTGATGTGGTCGGCAATACCCATTAGGCGATCTCGGCGCGAGCGGCCTCGATAGCGCGTGTAAGCTGGTCGGCGCAAGAAGTCTTTTTCATACCGCAGGTATTACCGGCGAGAACCTCGATTACGCGATCGGCAGGAGCACCCTCGACCAGCTTGGAGATAGCCTTGAGATTGCCGTCGCAGCCGCCGGTAAACTCAACGCCCATCACCTTGTTGCCGTCATCGGAAAGGTCAAGGTGGATATTGCGAGAGCATACACCCTGAGGCTTGTAGTCAAAACTAATCATTGAGATCCCCTCTCAGAAAGAAATTTCAGACGTCTATTATCCCCGCCTGGGCCGACTTATTATCGCAAGCACCGATTCAACATCCTACGATGCATGAACTGGTGGGGGCAAGATTAGCAGTCCGCACCCCGTGCGTGGACCATGCGCTTCTCCCGATACATATTGTGGTCGGCGACACGATATACATCGGCCAGCGTATTTCCAGCCGTCTCGACGGTCGCCACGCCAATCGATGCGCTGACCGTCAGGGCCTCATCGCTTACCGCGGCAAGACCGAGACGAAGATCCTGTTCCAGCCCGAGCGCAGACTCGTTGTCAGTATGGGGGCAAACCAGCAAAAACTCATCGCCGCCAACGCGCATCGGCAGGTAATCCGCACCAGCCACCCGCCGCAACACGGACGCCGTCCGTCGCAGCAGTTCATCCCCCATCTCGTGACCACAGATGTCGTTGGTCAGCTTGAGATAATTACAGTCCAGCATAATCACGCTCACGGGCAAGCCCTCGTTTACCAGGCTATCTCCGCGCGATTCAAGATAGTTGCGGTTGCGAAGCCCCGTCAGTTTATCTTGGTATGACAGCTCCTCGGCATGCTTGACCATCGATATGTTGTGCGTCGCCACGACGACCGACTCCAGCCGGCCTTGCTCATCGCGATGCTGGGGGACAACCTGTAGCGAGTACCAAGCGCCTCGACAATCTCGCACCTCGGCAGCCAAGTACGGTACGCCCTCCATACGTTCGCGAAGCGTACTTATATCTACGAGTCCCACAACCGCTTCGCGGCTTTCGGGGCTCACGATATCCCGGCAGACCGTGTCCATAAAGTCATATGCCTCGCTGTGCTCGGCAAATATCTTCGCTATCGCCGGCGACATATTGATTCCCTCGATCTCGAGGGTGTCGAGATGCAAAAGGAAGGTCGAATCGTAGATGGCGCTTATGGCATTGATGATGCCAAGCTGTTTATCCTTTTCGACCAAATTGCGGCGATCAACGATATTTCGAGCCAACAGTACCACGACCCAAAACGCAAGGCACACCAAGACGCCAGCGGCGACAAATGTGATCCTGCCAGACATGACCTCAGATTTGGGATACAGCGCAAACAGGCGGTAGTCCTTGTATGCCGTACGCACCGCGTACCATTTGTCTCCTCGATATTCGATGCGCGTCAGGCCGTCGTCTTTCCACTCAACTCCTGCGCTGGTGAGGAGTCGGGCGAGCGACACGTCAGCATCGGCACTGTTGGATGAGACAATCTCCGCACCCTCCACAACAAGCACCATGGGGCCCTGGTGGAAGGTGCTGTTCGAAAGCACGTCGGCTATGGCATATGAATAGTCGTCCGCTGGATCGGAAACAAATGAGCGGTATGCCAAGGCAACGCCGTCGCCATACGGGACAGCACAGACGGCAAAAACGACACCACGGCGCTCGACGACAGTTGAGTAGGTCACTTTGGAACCTTGATACATCGATGCGACCGGCGCACAGGCCAGCTCCTCTCGCCACAACATAAGCGGATCGCGACCATCGATGTCGTAGTGGGCAGCCATATGGCCATCGGAGTCCATGACCATCAGCCCCGAAAGGTTCTCGGCATGGACAAATTGCTCGATAAGATCGTCGTTAACCTCAACGCGATCAGAGGACAGGAACGTCGCAAACGATTCGACCGCGGCGAGCAAATCGTGCGTCTCCTCGGTTTTTCTCCCCTGTTCGTAGCGGTCATATTTTTCGCAAGCGTTTTCCAAAAACACCATGGTTTCTTGGCCAAACCCAAGCGTTTTTTCGAGACAGCGATGGGTTCCAACCGTATACAACAGGCCTAACAAGACAGCGCTGACAATAACGCCGACAGCTATGACGGTCAGAGTCTTTCGACGCAAGCGGTGCTCATCATTTGTCATGATTCCGCTCCTTGCCCGCCCGTCGTCGTTCCCGTCTTGTAATTGCCCACAATACGGTCAGTCGTGCCATCTCGATCCATGGCAAACAATGCGGTATTGAGATCCTTTACGATCGGTCCTTCATAGCTGTCATCAAACGCGACGCCCAGATCGACCGTCATAACGTTATCAGCGAACACGCGGTAAATGCCGGGATACCGGGCGACAAGTCGGTCAAGCGACTGAACGTCCGCCATCCAACAGTCGACATACCCTTTGGCGAGGGCGGCTTTGCAGGGCTCGGCAGAACCATACGATTTGATTTGCACGTCCGGCGAGATTTCCAGATCCCCGGCGAGCAATCGGCGTTCGCTCACCGAGCCCGCGCTCACCGCGATGGTCTTGCTTCCATCGAGATGCGCCAAGGACTTGATGCCACTCGTTTTCTTGGCGGCAACCGAGACCGTCACGGTTAGATACGGCTCGGTCCAGTAATACTTATCCTCGCGATAACAGGGAGAATAATCACACCATAGGCAATCGATATCGCCGTTTTCGAGCAGCCGGTCGCGATCGTTCCAGTCAATATCGACAAACTGTGGCTTGAGCCCCGCACGCTCACACGCCTCGCGGGCGATGTCGATATCGATACCGGCGTAATCGCCCGTGGTATCGACATACACATAGGGATCGTTATCCGTAACGCCGATTTTGAGTACCGGGAGATCTTTGTCGGCTTCATTCGAGGAGGAAGAACTGCTTCGAACGGTATACGTCAGGGCGGCCACACAGGCGGCAACAAGGAGCATGAGCGTAAACGAGACGATGGCGGCTCGCTTGATGCGTCCGGGCACGCGCCTCCCTTCATCGAAACAGCAGTCGGATTTTATTGTATACCCGGGGCTGATGCGGCAATAAAAAAGCGCCTCGCCCAAGACGGGCAAGGCACCAATGGTCGAAATGCAACCGCAAGCGGTCGAATTAGGTCAACCCTACTCGAAGCTCAACTGCTCCAAGCGATCGAAGACCGTGTCGATACGGGTGAGGAAGTCCCACGGATCGAAGATCTCGTCGAGCTTCTCCTGGCTGACGGTGCAGCGCGGATCGGCCTCGAGACGCTCCTTAAAGGTGGGGCCGGAGACACAGTCCTGCACCTCGTGCCAGGTGGCCATGGCATTTTCCTGCACGATAGCGTAGGCGTCCTCGCGGGTGATGCCCGTGTCGACGAGGGCCAGCAGCACCTTGGAGGAGAAGATGAGGCCGCGGGTCTTGTTGAGGTTGGCCATCATGCGAGCCGGATACAGCTGCAGGCCGTCGATGACGCGAATGAGGCACTGGAACATGTGGTCGAGTGCGATGAAGCTATCGGCCTGGGCGACGCGCTCGGCAGAGGAGTGCGAAATATCGCGCTCGTGCCACAGGGCGACGTTGTCGAAGGCGACCTGGGCGTTGGACTTCACGACGCGCGACAGGCCGCAGACCTTCTCCATAGTGATCGGGTTGCGCTTGTGCGGCATGGCGGAGCTGCCCTTTTGACCCTTGCGGAACGGCTCCTCGGCCTCGAGCGTATCGGTCTTCTGCAGATTGCGAACCTCGGTCGCGATGCGCTCGCAGGTGGCCGCCGTGGTGGCAAGCACGCCGGCAAGGTAGGCGTGGTGATCGCGGCTGATGACCTGCGTGGACAGCGGATCGTGGACCAGGCCCAGGTGCTCGCAGACGTACTCCTCGACGAACGGCTCGATGGAGCTGTAGGTGCCGACGGCACCCGAGATGGCACCGAAGGCAACGTTCTTGCGAGCGTCCTCAAGACGATCGAGGTCGCGCTTGAGTTCCCATGCCCAAGAGCCAAACTTCATACCGAAGGTCATCGGCTCGGCATGGATGCCATGGGTGCGGCCGGCGCAGAGCGTATTGCGTTCCTCGAAGGCACGGCGCTTGCAGATCTCGCCAAGCTTCTTAACGTCCTCGATAATCAGGTCACAGGCCTGGGTGAGCTGGTAGCACAGAGCCGTATCGCCCAGGTCGGAGCTGGTCATGCCGTAGTGAACCCAGCGGCTGGGCTTAGGGTCGCCCTCGGGAACATCGGCGTCGATGTACTCCTTCATGTTGGTCAGGAAGGCGATGACATCGTGGCGCGTGACCTCCTCGATCTCGTCAACCTTCGCCTTCTCAAAGTTGGCGTGGTCGCGAATCCACTGGGCCTCTTCTTTGGAAATGCCGATCTTGCCGAGCTCCGCCTGAGCCTCGCAGGCCAGGACCTCAATCTCCTGCCAAATGGCGTACTTGTTCTCGAGGGAGAAGATGTGTCCCATCTCCGGGCGGGTATAGCGATCGATCATAGCGGCTCCTTTTTGGTTATTGGCACGTTGGTCGTAACTCAACCATTGTACCGTGCGCAGGTGCAAGTAGCGATAACGGGCATTAACCTAACATTTTGCCGCAAGAGCGGCCATAGGGACGTCCGCGTATTTGCTTCGCAAATCCGCACCGGCTGCGGTCGGCAGACCCGGCCCGCGCACGTGCACGGGCACAGCGGGTTGGACCCGACATTCCCGAGGTCCCCCGCACTCGATGGAGCGGGCAACGGGACGTCTGCGTATTTGCTTCGCAAATCCGCACCGGCTTCAGGCGCCTGCCGGCGCCTTCGCCTGCTCGCTACAAACGCTTCGCGTTTGCTTTACGCTCGCACCCTGGCGGATTCGAGTCCCGGCACTTTATTGAAAAAAGCACGGCACCGTGATGGTGCCGTGCTTGTGCTTTTAACTGGAGCGGGCAACGGGACTCGAACCCGCGAGTGTCAGCTTGGGAAGCTGATGCCTTACCACTTGGCGATGCCCGCAATTGCGCATTGGGATAAATTAGATACTTGGGTAGTATATACCGAGCATTTCAAGGGGGCAATATGAATGCAGCGTGTCATCGCTATGCAATCGCGCGCTGCAGCACAAAAGCCTACGAAACGCGCTCCAACTGGTCCTTTGCATCAGAAAGCGCGTGTTCTACCCCGTTTTGCACCTCAGTGTCAAAACGATACGCGGGGACCGAAACGCTTAAACCATAGAGACGCCCGCCTTTTTCTATGGGAACGGCGATGCATTCAACCCCTTCTGCCATCTCCTGATGATCATATGCAAAACCACACCGTCTGACCTCCTCGAGCTGCTGCATCAGGTCATCTATGTGTTTTACCGCATGCTCGGTCGTTTTTTCGAATGGGACAGGAAGCAGTGAGCGAACCAACTCCTCATCCCATCGAGATAGAATCGCCTTTCCGATCGCCGTGCAGTGCGCAGGAAGGGTCTTACCGATTTCCGATGAAAGACGGATGTGCTGGGGAGAATCAACACGCGAAATATATAGGACGCGACCGCGGTCGAGGACGCCGAGCTGACAGGTCTCCCCGCACGATGCGACAATCTTTCGCATGGCCGTCTCAAAAGAGGACAATCCCCCACCCTCACGATCGAATGCCTTGCCCAGCAGATACGTCTTAAGCCCAATCGAATACCTGCCGGTAGCCTCGTCATAACTAACGTAATCTGAATCGGCCATCGTGTGCAAAATCGAGAAGAGGCTACTTTTTGGAGCGCCGACAATGCGGCATATCTCTGCCATGGTAAGTCCGCTCTTTGTAGCCGAAAGGGCCTCAAAGATTGATAGAACCCGCAAGGTAGAACGGTGGCCAGCAGGATTATATCGCGGGGGCATGGCAACTCTCCTTGTTCATTATCGCCCAGACTTTCCCCGTAAGTATAGCGGCATGCCCTTTAAAGCAACCGTTCACCGACCAACCAAAACCATTCGCGGCGGGCCCGTGTGACGTCTTTAGCGTTTCATATATATTGTTCCGTATAACGAATAACGTTCGTAAATACGAACATTATTCAAGTGGAGATAGGGAGGAAACATGTCAGACGTTGTAAGCCAAGGCCAAAACGCCGTTGTCATCGATCAGAGGGACAACGTCGCCGTCGCCACCTACCAGCTGGAGGCGGGTGCCGAGGCCCGCTATCCCATACCGGACGGCACGCTGGCGAGCGTTACCGTGACCGACGACATCCCGCTGTTCCACAAGATCGCCCTCGTGGACATACCCAAGGGTGAAAAGGTCGTCAAGTATGGCGAGTTCATCGGTGTGGCCACCACGGACATCAAGCGCGGGCAGCACGTTCATACGCACAATTGCGTCAGCTCCGACGACCTGAAGGACTCCGTCGTCGCCGACACCGACTCCGTCGCCACCAAGACCTCCTCGTCCGTGGAGGGCACACGTGCCTTCATGGGCTACCGTCGCCCGGACGGTCGCGTCGGCATCCGCAACCACGTCCTTATCCTTCCCACGAGCATCTGCGCCTCCGACACCACGGAGAGGATCGCGAACGCGGTCGAGGGCTGCGTCTCCTTCCACAACCAGAATGGCTGCTCGCAGGTCGACTGCGACCAGAAGGTGACCATTGCCGCCTTGGCAGGCTACGCTGCGAACCCGAACATCTATGGCGTCGTTTGTGTCTCCCTGGGCTGCGAGGGCTGCCAGAACGACATCGTGGTCGACGCGATTCGCGAGCGCACCAACAAGCCCGTCGAGACCCTGGTCATCCAAAAGGTCGGCGGCTCCATCAGGGCGATCGAGGAGGGCACACGCCTTGCCCGCAAGATGGTCGCCGAGGCGGACCGGTGCGTCCGCGAGCCCACCGACATCTCCGAGCTCATCTTCGGCACCAACTGCGGCGGCTCCGACCCCTCAAGCGGCCTTGGCTCCAACCCGCTGATCGGCGAGGTCTCCGACTGGCTCGTCAACCATGGTGCCACCTCCGTGCTATGCGAGACGCCCGAGCTCTTTGGCGCCGAGCACATCCTCGCCCGTCGCGCGAAGGACAAGCATGTTTCGGACGACATCCTCAAGATCGTCTACGACTACGAGAAGTACGTCCAGATGTTTGGCGCCGAGATGCGCGAGGGCAACCCCAGTCCCGGAAACATGGCCGGCGGACTCACGACCCTCGAGGAGAAGTCCCTCGGCTGCGTGCACAAGGGTGGCCACAGCCCCCTCAACGCCGTCTATCCGTACGCGGCGCAGCTCAAGCCGCACGAGGGCCTCGTCGTGATGGACACCCCCGGCAACGACCCCTCCAGCGTGGGCGGCATCATCGCCGGTGGTTGCCAGCTCGTGGTCTTCTCGACCGGTCTTGGCACCCCCACCGGAAACGCCATCGCACCCGTGTATCGCTTGACTGCCAATAAGCGCACCTACGAGGCCATGAGGGACAACACCGATCTCGACGCGAGCCCGACGATCTACGGTCCCGAGTCCATGGAGGAGATGCGCGACATGATGCTCGACGACATCATCGCCGTCTGCAACGGCCGCAAGGTCTGCGCCGAGGTCCTTGGCTATACCGAAACCGCCCTTCCGCACATCTGCAACTACATGTAGGCCAGCGTCTGACAGGACGCTCCAGAAAGGAGAGAAACCGTGACAACCACGCAAGCCCCCGAAAAGACGCCCAACGCGTTCCAGCGCGGCGTTAACGCGGTCATCGACCTGCTTTCCTCGTTCTTCCTCCCGATCATCAACCTGCTCGTCTCCGTCGGCATCCTCAAGGGCATCCTGACGCTTCTGCAGGTCTCGGGCATGGTCACCGACGACTCGACCACGTATGCGATTCTCAACGCGATGGCCGACTCACTGTTCTACTTCATCCCGGTGTTTCTCGCCTACACCTCGTCCAAGCGCTTCGACGTTGACACGGTGACCGCCGTACTTCTCGGCTGCATCCTGGTGTATCCGTCCATCACCACCATCATGGCGGCGGACGCGCCTGTCCACCTGTTTGGCCTCGAGCTCTCGAAGGCGACGTACTCCAGCTCCGTCATCCCCATCCTTCTTGCCATCTACTGTGCGAGCTGGGTCCAGAAGGCCTGCTACAAGATCATCCCCGAGACCTTCCGCGGCCTGTTCACGCCGCCCATTACGATCATCGTCATCGTCCCGCTCACCCTGGCCGTCTTCGGCCCCCTCGGCACCATCGTGGGTGGTTGGCTTGCGCAGGGCTACGAGGCCGTCTACAGTCTCTCGCCACTCGTCGCCGGCGCACTGATCGGCGCGTTCCAGCCGTTCCTCGTCATCCTCGGCCTGCACTGGGCCCTGTTCCCCATTGCCATGAACAATGTCGCGGTCTCCGGCTTCGACACCATCATGGCCCTGTTTGGCGGCGCGATCTTCGCCCAGGGCGGTGCCGCACTCGCCGTTGCCCTCAAGACCAAGAACAAGAAGTTCCGCTCCCAGGCGATCTCTGCCTCGCTCACCACGCTGCTGGGCATCACCGAGCCCGCGATGTACGGCGTGAACCTGCGCCTCAAGAAGCCCATGGTCTGCGCATGCGTCGCCGGCGGCATTGGCTCCGCCGTAGCAGGCCTGTTCAGTTGCGCCGGCACCGCCTTCGCCCTGCCCGCGCTCACCACACTGCCCGTCTTCATGAGCCGCGCGTTCGTCCCCTTCTGCATCTCGCTGGCGCTCGCCTTTGGCCTCGCCTTCCTGTTCACGCTCTTCGTCCCAATCGATGACGTGACCGAAGAGGAGATGGAGTCCGAGGAGCAGTCCGCCTAGCGTCCGAATTGCAAGGCCACTCTGTGTCCCGCGCCTGCGGGCTCGACTGGAGGTGGTGCCCACCTGGCAACAAAGCGTATCCGTCACTGACTACATATCCATCATGCATTGTTTAACGTAAGGAGAACAAAATGAAGAAGATCGACGCACACGCCCACGTCTTTGACCACATCGGCTCAATGGGCAAGGCAGGCGAGCTGCGCCCCCTGGGCAACGGCAACTGCCGCTGGGCCACCGGCGAGGAGTTCCGCATCATCCCCGAGGGCAAGGGGGACAAGGAGTACCTCGTTGAGACCTTCATGGACGTCATGGACGAGAACGACGTCGAGAAGGCCATCCTGCTGCAGGGCGTCCTGTACGGCCTGCAGAACGAGTACGCCATGGAATGCGCCGAGAAGTACCCTGACCGCTTCAAGGCCGCGGTCATGCTCGACCCCTTCTGCCGCTGCGCCCAGCAGATCCTCGAGCACTTCATCAACGATCTGCACGCCCACGTATTCAAGTTCGAGGTCTCTGTGGGCGGCGGCCTTTCCGGCTACCACCGCGATTTCGCGGTCGACGGCCCCGAGATGACGGTCCTCATCGACAGGATCGCCCAGGTCGAGGACGCCACCCTGGTGCTCGACATCGGCAGCCCCAACCAGTCCAGCTGCCAGCCCGAGGCCGTGTATCGCCTGGCCAAGAAGTACCCCGGCCTGCACATTGTCGTCTGCCACCTGCTCGCCCCGTCCCTTGAGGACGGCGACGTCCTCAAGTGCGCGCTTCCGTACCTTGCCCACGATAACGTCTGGGTCGACCTCTCCGCACTGCCCTGGAACGTCGCTCCCGAAGCCTACCCGTATCCCACCGCGCTCAAGTACATCGCGATGGCGAAGGACGTCCTGGGCGCCGACAAGATCATCTGGGGCACCGACTCCCCCTGCGTCCTCACCAAGTTCGACTACAAGGACCTCTACAGCTTCATCGAGAACTCTGACGTATTCACCGACGCCGAGAAGCAGAGTGTCTTCTACGACAACGCCGTCAAGGCCTACTACCTCTAGGTCCTTCTCGACAGTGCAGGGATTCATAGGGGTGTGACCCCGGAAAGCGAGTGACACATGTTTGAGGGAGTCTTCTGCCCCTCCATCACCATCACCGACGATGATGGGAAGATCGACTACGAGCTGTGGGGCAGGCACCTGGACCACCTGGCCGACGCGGGCATCGACGGTGTGCTGCTGTTTGGCAGCATCGGCGAGTTCTACAGCGTGAGCCTCGAGGACAAGAAGTCGGTCGTCGACTTTGCCGTCGAGCGGGTCGCCGGCCGCATGAAGGTCTTCGTCGGCGTGGGTGACACCACCTACGACAACGTCCTCGAACTCACGCGCTATGCCCAGAAGGCCAGTGCCGACGCGGTCCTGGCGGTCTCGCCGTACTACTTCGGGCCCACCGACGACGCTGCCGAAAAGTACTTTGGTGGCATCGCAGACGCCACCGACCTGCCCGTCGTGCTATACAACTTTCCGGCGCGCACCGGCACCGACCTGTCGCCTGAGCTCGTGGCCAGGCTCGCCGCCGCCCATCCGAATATCTGCGGCATCAAGGACACGGTCGACACTATCAGCCACACGCGCAAGGTCATCCGCGCCGTCCGCAAGGTCAACCCCGAGTTCTCGGTCCTTTCCGGCTTCGACGAGTACTACCTGGTCAACCGCGCGAGCGGCGGCAACGGCGTTCTGTGCGGCCTCACCAACGTGGAGCCCGAGCTCTTTGTGAGGCTGCACGGCGCCTACCAGGCAGGCGACTTCGCGACCGCTATCGAGTGCGCCGAGCGCATCTCATCGCTCATGGCCGTCTACGACGCCTGCGATTTGTTCATATCTGCCATCAAAGTAGCGGTCAATATAAAGGGTCTTCCAATCTCGACCGCGATCTTTGATCCCGCCATACAGGCCAGTGATGATCAAAAGGCAACAATCGAACAGCTCCTGTCATAGACTTGTATTTGGATCGATGTGAGATTATCGTCTTCACATCGATCCAAATATCTTTATTCTTGTTTAATTTATGAATTTATTTCCATAACTTCATAAATATATGGAGACGAGGACCCGTAGGGGTCCTTTTTCATTTACTTCTACCTGCGCTTCTGCATGATTGTTTTCTCCGAGCCCATATTTGTCAGATATCTGTCAAGCGTTTGGTCAGGTTCCGGTACTTACCCGCATGAACCTTGGGGGTAGCCTCATCCTACGCGCCGCGGCCTCCCCGTGCGGCGCACAAGGGATAAGGAGCAGCCATGTCCAACGCACCCACGCACTCTGTCCACAGCGCAATCACAGCAGGATCGCTGCTCCTAGTCCTCTTTTTACTTTTAGGCTGCATGACACCGGATGTCGCGCTCGCCGTCGACGGTTACGAATCGCTCGGATTCCGCACTATCAGCAATGAATGTGGTCCTTTTGGAGTTGGCAAATACGAGGCACAGGATTCTTCGACTGCCTATTGCATGAACCAGGACCGATTTGGCCCCAGCACACCGGGCGGACCCTGGCTCACCTACAATCAGGGCTGGGTATGGCTCGAAGACGAATTCGCGGCCATCATCTGCCATGGCTACCCCACCGCCACATCCTTTGGCGGGCATAACCTATCCCCCGATCGAGCACGCGCCGCAACCCAACTTGCCGTCTGGATGTTCAACGGCACCACCCATACCGACGGATCATTCTCATATACAACCGCCCAGGGCGTCACAAAGAGTGGAAACTTTTCCGGCGACAATGAGGTCGTTGCCGCGGCGCGCTGGCTCCACGACAGCGCAAAGTCGGGAAGCATTAAAGCCGCACCGCATCGCGCGCGGCGCTATTTGGGAACTGTGTCGGGCGGCAGCAAGCGTCAGGACATGCTCTACGTGCTCCCGGCCGTCTCCGTATCCTTCCAAAAACAGTCAGCCAACGCCGCCATCACGAGCGAAAACGATACCTACAGGCTCGACGGAGCGAGGTTCGACATCTATGAGAGCGCCGGCGACAAGCGTGTCGGCAGCATCCAGATGGACAGCAGCGGTCGCGCACAGGCGACACTTTTGCCCAACACGGCATATTATCTGATCGAAACCAAAGCTCCGGCGGGTTATATCCCCAGGAGTGACCGCATCTCCTTTTTCACCGACAATGACGACGGAAGTGCCATCATCGATGAGCAGCCCGGTACCATTACCCTGCGCATCGCAAAGGTCGATGCCGCGACAGGGGCAGGCCCTCAAGTCGGCGCGTCACTTGCCGGCGCTGAGTTCACGTGCGTCTCACAGTCTACCCCGGACTGGACGCACACCCTCACGACGGATGAGGACGGCCGGGCAACACTTACCGACATCCCCCTGGGCACCTTTACCATCTATGAGTCGAGAGCTCCCGAGGGCTATCTACCCTCCGATGAAACCTGGAGCTACACCATCGGCGCCGATCAGCTCGGAGACGCGGGCGTCGTTGAGCTCGAGCGTCGCATCCCCAACATCCCTATCGCTTTTGACCTCGAGATTTCAAAGTTCAAGGACTACGGCAATAACGATGGGTCTGGTATAGAGCAGCCGGCGGAAGGCGTGGTCTTTGAAGTGGTAAGCAACACTTCGCAGCAAGTTGTTGGTACGCTGACCACCAATATCTACGGCTTCGCATCGACCAAAGACCAGGCTGGAGCATGGTTTGGCGCAGGAGAGCGCCCCGATGGCGTCAGTGGAACCATTCCGTATGACCGTGCCGGCTACACCATTCGCGAGGTTGTCGACACTGTGCCCGATGGCTTTAAGCAGGCAGGGGAATGGACTATCACGGCAGAGCAGATCTCGGACGGCGCAGAACTTCAGTACATCGTAGACAACCACGCCCTGTCGACACATCTTCAAATCGTGAAGCGCGATGCTCAGACCGGCAACACCGTACCACGCGCCGGGTTCACCTTTCAGCTGCTCAATGGCAACCGTGAGCCCATCTCGCAAACATCCTGGCATCCCGCCCATACCGTTATGAATACCTCTACGACCGATGAAACCGGCACCGTCACCCTACCCGAATCGCTTAACCCGGGCACGTATTACATACGAGAGACCTCCGCCAAGGAACCGTATCTTGTTGGAGAAGACCTGGAGATAACGATTCCCGCCGACATGAACTTAACGCCCGTCGCGGTCGCCTCGTTTTACGACGACGCGGCAACAGGAAGCATCGAGATCGCTAAGAACGATACCGTAGACGGACACGCCCTTGCCGGCGCTGTTTTTGATATCCGCGCCGTGGGCGATATCGTGCGCCCCGACGGCAGCATTGTTGCCCTGGACGGTGAAACCGTCACCACCATCACGACTGACGAGCGGGGATTTGCGTGCGCGAATCACCTTTCGCTGGGGTGCGGAACTGCCATCTATGAGGTTATTGAGGTACAGGCACCCGAAGGATACCTGCTCGACCAAAGTGCCCACACCGTCGAGCTGTCGTATGCCGATCAGGAAACACCTACGGTCAAAGCGCACCTCGATGTCTCTAACGACTACACCAAAATCGACATCTCCAAAGTCGATTTGACCGGCAAGCAAGAAGTAGATGGCGCCCGGCTCTCCCTCCACGGTGTCGACGGAACCGAAATTGACGCTTGGACCTCCTCTGACAAGCCGCATCGCATCGAGCATCTTTTGCCCGGCATCTACACCCTGCGCGAAGTGATGTCCCCGCGCACCTACGACCTTGCTCAAGACATGACGCTTGAGATTAAGGCCACAGGAGAAGTGCAGACGGTGACCATGAAGGACGCACCCATCGAGATCGAGGGCAGAGTCGACAAGCGGCAAGAGATTGCCCGCCCTATCGGTAAGGGTCTCGTGGCCAACGGCGATGGCAAAAACCGGGCCGTCGCACAATCCGATATGGACGGTTCCTTCTCCTATACGCTCGATGCTAAAAATGAGTCGAATACCTGGGTTGATGAATTCACCATCACCGACGATCTCGAATGCGCCAAGGACGGCACTGCCAGACTCATCGCCATCGAAACCCCTGTCGCGGCTAGGGACATCGACGGTCTTTGCAACGTGTGGTATCGAACGTCTCCAGTGGGAAGTATCGATACGGGCGAACAGGCCAATGCAACGCTCAGCGACGGGCATGACAACCCCTGGCTCAAAACGGACGAGGTCAAAAAGCTCCTAGGTGACGATTTGCGCATGGTCGATTACGACGATTGGCATCTTTGGAAAGCAGATATTCCAACAACGGAATCAGTCACCCTCGAGGCAAAAGAGCTCGCTCTTTTGGACGACACCGCCATCACGGGTATTCGTCTTGAGTATGGGGCCGTATCGGCCGACTTCACGACAAGAGGCGCTGCAGAATCTTGGGCCCGCGAGGACCTCAAAGACGAACATGACGACCTTGATGATGTGAGCGCCGTCCTTGACTCAGATATTCACGGTGCCGTCATCCATATGCAGGCCGCGTCGTCTTACACGCCTCAGACCGCACTCGCCAACAGCGCTCGCGTTGACCTCTGTCGCAATGGCGGCGGTAGCAACCTTGAATCACATGACGAGGATCGCGTCATCCAGCGATGCACCATGCCGCAAGATTTACCAGCAACGGGTTCCCTTCCCATCGCCGCCTGCCTCACTGCCTTCATGACATCCGGCGCCGCGGCAATCTGGTTTGCCCATCTAAAGCTGGCATCGAAACGTCATTAACGTAATAAAAAGAGGCGAGCCCGTCTCCCGGCTCGCCTCTTTTTCGTTCGTGGCGAAATGGCTATTCCTCAGATGCAGACCCACCGTCGATGAGCGCTTGATCGGACTCGGAGATGCCATCGGCTCCCAAACTCTGCTCGTGCTCCACTTCTTCGCTAATCGTGGACTCAGGCGTTGAGCCTTTAACACCCACGATATACGCGGCCCCAAAACCAAGGGCAATGGCGATCAGAGCCAAGATGAGATAGACGGGCCAGTGGCGCTTGATGTACGAAAACACGCAGACTCCTTATAGGTCAACCTAGGAACGACGAATGACCTCGGTCACGACCTCGGACACCGTAGCGATATTTGTCGGATTGACGTTGTACGGCAGATCGTCCTCGGTGTGAGCGCACGCCAGACGTGGACCGTCGACGCCGGCAATGGTAAGGGCGCGTCGGCTCGCCTCGAGCGCAGCATAGGCATCGGTCTTGGCATAGGGCATCTCAAATGCACCGCAATCGACATGGAACGACTTGCACACCTTGTTGACCAAGTTCATGATGCGTCGGTCACCCTTGAGTAACTGCTGCTCGCCCTCGACCGTCACGACCGAAAGACTGCCGGCACCAATGGACTCAAGGTTGATAAAGAACACGCCGCGGAGTTTGTCGCGATGTGCGGCCAGGAACGCCTTCATGCCGGCGCCGTCACAATCGGAAGCGCCTGTAGCAACAAACCAGATGTCGTGGCCAAGCAGCTCGTCATCACCCATGGAGGCAACGGCAGCAAGCATATCCTCGTCGGAAGCTCCATCGGAAGACGTGGCGCCACCCTTCCAGCCGTCGTCGTCATCCTCGAAGTTATCCCACGAGCCGATGCCGCGACCAGACTTCTTGGCGTCGTAATCATCCTCGACGCCAAGCCAATCGCTCATGCTGTCCTGCTCGTTTTTCTTTTTGCGACCGAACAGACCGCCCAAGCCGCGCTTTTGCGGCTTGGCGGCCGGAGCGGCAGGAGCCGAGATAGTCTCAAGCGGCTGAACATCCGAGGTGGCCGGCACGGGAGGGACAACCGGAGCCGATGTGGGCTCGGGACCCTGTGCCGTCGCGAAGGGATCGTTAGCCTGAGCCGAAGGGTCGGGAAGGTCGAACAGCGAGGTGCGCGAGGCGACATTGGCCTGCTGCATCGAAGGCATCGAGGGATCGGGGACCGAGGCCAGCGGAGACGCAGAGGGCATGGGAGCCGGCGCGGATGCCGGGTCGGGAATGTTCATGTTCGGGCGCGGCGACACCTGAGACGAGATCTGAGCCATCAGAGCATCGACCGTCTCGGTCTGCGACGGAGCAGCGTTGGCAACCGTGGCGCCGGGATCACTCGGCGCGGGCATGGTGAAGATCTGCGTAGAGTAGGGCCTCGACTCATCCGCCTGCGGAGCTTCGGGGGCCACGGACTCAGGCTCTTGCTCGGAGCTGTCCTCAGCGACCTGTTCCGCCGCAGATTGGTCCTCGACCGTATCGGGCGCAGTGGGCTCGTCCTCGACAGGAGTGGAAAGGGGCTCGGCGATAGCGGTGCCCTGCTTCTCAAACGTCATCGTGGCATCAAACGACACAGTGCTGTCGACCGGCTGTTGGGTTTCGAAAGTCGCCGTCTCCCCAGCAACATCCGCAGGCGAAGGCTGCGGCGCCTCGAAAGACGTCGTGGCGTCGGCAACATCAACGGATACCGGCTGCTCGGCGTCGTTTTGCTCAAATTCCTGTGCCGCGCGCTCGCGCTCGGCCTCGGCCGCCTGTTGCTGGGCCGCAGCCTCGCGCTCGGCTGCCTCGCGGGCAGCAGCACGCTTTTCCTCAAAGTCGTCGACGAACTTCTTGCCCTTCGCAAGGGCGCCCTTAAAGAAGCTAGAAGCGCTGGCACCAATCGAGGAGAACGCGGAAGCGATATCGGCATGGGGCGTTGTCGAGGGAAGCTCGGTCGAGAAATCGGTGTCACTCTCATAGGACACGCGCTGCGGATACTCGTCATAGTCCTCGTCGGCGGTCTCGTCTTCAACCTGTGCCGAAGCGGCGGGCGCCAAAATATCCAGACCAGCTGCAGAATCGAGCGCGGGCTTTGCGTCAAGCTCCGCGGCGGCAACAGGGGCAGCGACCGGCTCGGCGGGAGCAACAGCCGTATTGGCCGCGGGCGCAGGCTCCTGTGCAACGGGAGCAGCCTCCGGCTCAAACGTCGGCTCCTCGCCCTCTTCGTAATCGAGCGTGCAGGACTCGGGAAGCATCCCCAGGGCACGGATGGCATCCGAGCCAAACCGGATGTTGCCGGCGGCATTGCGATAAAGCTTGGGCTTGGGCTCGGGCTCGGCCTCCTCAGCCAAGGCAGGCTCGTCTGCCGACTCGGCAGTGGACTCGTCCGCAACGGGCTCCTCGGCCGGAATATCTTGGACCTGGGGCTCGGGTGCGATGGCGCCAATCAGGGTCTCGTCGGCAGAAGCACCTTCGAATCCATCGATTTGCTCATCAAAAGTCTCGCCCTGCGCGGCCTCATCCGCGGGAGTGGTCGGTTGACCAAACTCGTCCTCGGTATAGGCAGGCTCTTCGTACTCGATGGTATTGCCGTAATCGTTTTGCTGCTGGGCCGCGGCATACTCGGCCGCCGCACGCGCCATCTCCTCGGCGCGGCGCTTCTGCTCGCCAAAATACGTGTCAAACGGAATATCGTCAGGGAACTCGTTCTCACCCTGATAGGGGGCGACGTTATCCATGACACCCAGCATGGCGGCAACAGACGACTTGTTACAAACCGAGCCGGACGTGTAGGGAAGGACAAAACGATTGGAAATGATATTGGCGGCATTGGCGAGCGCCACGAGAGAAGCGAGGATCGCGACAATCCACAACAGAACCTTCAACGCGCCGGGAAGCGGCAAGATGCGCAGGATGGCGATAGCCGCGGGAGCAATCGTGGCTATCGGGAGCAACTTGGCGATTAGTGCTCGATACGGCGCATAGGGCTCGCGAGCGAGCAGTTCGGCGCGCGGGGAGTCATAGTGCGCGACGACGACGACCGGGCGATTGCGCGGAGAGGCAAGCGGGCCCGACGCCTTGTGGTAGGCGATGACGTTTTGGCTCACGCCCGTTTTACCCAGGCGCGAGATCACGGGGCGACCGGTTCGCTCGAGCACATAGAGCACGGCTCCGACAATGGCCAACAGGGTGCCGACTAAGCCGATACCGCCGCCGATGCCCATAAGCAGGGCACCGGCAAATGCCAGAATGCCCGTAACGGCAAACGCCATCCTGCTCGGCGCGGGAGCATTAAACTCCTGCACCTCGGGATCAAAGCCGTGGTTGCGGAAAATTTGAGCGATATCTTCGGCAGCCAAGCGCTCTTCTTCGCTGCACGCCGGCGTGATGCCAGTGTTCTGCAGCAGGTGGTTAATATAGTTCTGGGTGTTCGCCATGTGCGCTCCACATCCATAATCCGACAAATAGGCCCAATGTATGCACATTAGAACCGTATATAGTCGAAAGTATACCCCGAGCGGGCGCAAACGGCCGAATTCTGAGCATCTTAACGCCCCAAGCGGACAAGGATATAGCCTAATCTCCATATCGGACTAAAATCATGGCATCAAACACCTTCCCATGCGAGGATTCTATGACGGCAAGCGATACAACCGTAACGAATAAAAAGGGGGCGCCGGGGCCCGGTTTCGACAAGACCGCCCAGCGCATCCTCAATCTGTTCTTTGTCCTTAACAGCTCTCCCGAGCCATTGACCACAGAGCAAATTGTCCTGGATTCCGATCTTGGCTATGGGTCGGGCAATATCGACTCGGACAAGCGCAAGTTTCGCCGCGATCGCGAAAAACTCCTCGAACGCGGAATCACGATCAAGGAAGTTCGCGCAGCAGGCGCCCAAGAAACCGAAGAAAGCGCGTGGACCATCGATCGCGAGCACACGTTTGCGGCCGGTGGCCTCATCACCGCAGACGACGCGGACATCTTGCTCGACGCTATCGACCAGACCCTTGCGACCGGTTCGGCCGCGTTTGCCACACCGCTTGCAGGCATACGCTCCAAGATCGCCTACCTCACCGGCGCATCGACCGCAGAAGAGCCTCCCGCCCGTCGCTCACCCGCCGTCGATGCGGTGTGGAGCGCTTTTGCCGAACGCTGCGCGCTGCACTTTTTGTATCAAAACGGGCGCGGAGAGCAAAAAGAACGCACCGTCTGCGTATACGGCATGTTCGAGCACGAGGGCGTGGCGTATTTTTGCGGACTCGACAACGCCACCGATGAAATCAGGACGTTTCGCTGCGACCGTATCGTTCGCGCATGGCGCCCCTCGAAGGCCTACTCCATCCCCGCCGACTTTAACCTGAACGATCGCCTGTTCTTTGAGTTTGATTTTGCCGATTGCAAGCCCGTTATGGCAACCTTTTCGTTTGCCCCGCAAGCCCAGGCCGACATGGTCAGCGGCCTTACGCGCGGTCGCGGGGAGCTCACACGCACCGAAGAGGGTTGGACCTGGACCGTCGACGTGCGCGACCTTAATGCCGCTGCCTCGTTTTGTATGGAGCACGCCATGGACGGCATGAGACCCGTTGCCCCCGATGCGCTTAAACTGGCATGGAACCACCTCATCGAAAGGACGGTGCACGAGCATGCCCGCGCGTAAACTCACCAGCGAGCAAAGGCTCTCGCGTGCGATTGACATCATGGAGGCTCTCTACGCTGCCGGCGAGGCCGGTATGACACGAGGGGATATCTGCAGCCGTTTTGATATCACGGGTGCGGCACTCGATGAAATTATCGATATCGTCTCGACCCTCGCCGACCGTGAGTCGGGCGCACGCATCATCTGCGAACGCCACGGCGAGCGCATCATCCTGACAGGTGATGCGGGGCGTGTGCTGCCCTTGCGTCTAAGTGCCGCCGAAGGCGCCGTACTCAACCACGAACTCGAATCGATGGGAATCGACTCTCGGGCAGCAGAGCGTATCCGGCATGCCCTCCTACCCGAGAAGCTCGGCTACAACCAGCGCGTCGTCGATACCGTTGCCCGAGGATCGCACTGGCAACAGCTAAACTGCGCGATTCAAGACGGCGTTCGATGCCGCATCACCTACCGTTCGATGGACGACGCACGGTCGCGCGAGCGTCTCATCGACCCCCTGCGTATCGCGACACATGGTGATCAAACCTACCTGATTGCCTGGGATGTCAAAGTTGATGGGCAGCGCTCCTACCGCATGGACAAAATCGAGGACCTTGCCCTTACCGACGATTCCGTGGAGCGCCACACGCCCGCGTCCTCGTCCCTCCACGAATCCCTTTCCCAAGCGGAGCAGAGCGCAAAACTCCTCATGCCGCTCGACATGGCAGAGCGCCTAGACTGGGCCGGCATCATGTCGATTGAGCCAAACGGGGCAGACATGGCAACGGTGACCGTGCGTTATGGGTCAGAGCACTGGCTGTTCTGCCAGGTAATCGCAGCGGGCGGAGCCATCCGCATACTGGATGACCCCGCCCGGGCATTGCGTCTATGCGATATGGCGAAGAGCCTGACCTGCCCGCTTTAACGGCGTCGCTCGTGGCGTGCACGCCACAGCTGCAAATAATGACCGATCTGTGCCGACTCGATACGCTGGTAGGAAGTCGTGGGCAGCGACGTCAAGAACTTCTTGCCGTAGCCCTTTGTCACCAAGCGCGGATCTGCCAAGATGAGCACGCCGCAATCGGTTGACGAGCGGATGAGACGGCCGGCGGCCTGCTTGACTTCGAGCACCGCCTCGGGCAGCGAGTAGCGCGCCCAGGCGCGGTCTTCGCGCAGGTTGCGCTCACACGAAAGAGGATCCGTGGGGCTCGAGAACGGCAGCTTGGGGATAATGACGCAACGCAGCGTCTCGCCGCTGGCGTCAAAGCCCTCCCAAAAGGCCTTGAGCGCAAAGAGCGATGAGGTCGGCTCGTTGATAAACCGATCGCGCAGGCGGCGCGGGGACGAGTTGCGCTGTTGGCAATTGAGCTCCAAGCCCGCTCGCGCCAATTTGGGCTCGACACGGGCATACAGGTCCTCCATATCGCGCCTGTTGGTGAAGAGCGTGAGCACCGATCCACCCATGGCGAGATGGGCATCGACCAGCACGCGCTCGAGCGCTGACAGATAGCGCTCGCGATCGCGCGGATCGGGAATGTCCCCCGCCACGACCACGGCCATATTCGAATCAAAGTCATAGCTCGAATCCAGGTGCAGTGATGAGGATGTTGACGCACCGATACGATCGAGGCCGACAGCATGGTTGAAATGCTCAAAGCTCTTGGACACCGTCATGGTCGCCGAAGCGAAAATGGCCGTGTGCACCTCGGGCAGCCATTCGGTCGCCAGGGCCTCGCCGATATCGATGCGCTCGGCGGTCATAGATTCCCCGCCCGCTCGCAGCCGGCGGTTCACCTGCAGCGAGTACACATAGTGCTCATCCGTGCCCTCAATGATGAGCTTGAGGTTCTCGTCCAGCTCGTGCAGACGGCGCGAAATGTCGCCCAGGTCGACGACGACCTCGGGTTTATCGGCAGCGACGGCTTGCACCAGCGCGTCTACGCTTTTATCCGCCTGGTCCAGCGCATCAATTGCGGTATGGGCCGACTGCAAAAAATCGTGCCAGTCATCCGACTCGCGAAGCTCGGGGCCAATCCATAGGTTCGCGTTGTCATAGCCCCCGCGGGCACGGCGGCCAAGCTCGCGCACGCCATCGAACACATCGGCAATCGCCATGCTCGCGCGGGCAACCGTCGACGCCGCTTTGGCGGTGAGTCCTAGGTAGAGCGTGGAGCCCTCGGAAGTAGCCAGGTCACGGGAAACCTGACTCAGCGCGCCGGCACTCGACCCACCCAAGCGCTCAAACAGCACGCGCGACTCATCTGCCGAAACCACACGCGCCCATTGGCGACGAGCCTCGCGCTCGATGGAATGGGCCTCGTCGACCACCCAGTGACGAATCGGAGGCAAAATCCTCCCCTCGGCGGCCACGTTGCGGAACAGCAGGGAATGGTTGGTGACCACCACGTCGGCATGTGCCGCACGACGACGCGCCCCGTGGACCAGGCATTTGTCGGGGAAGAACGGACACAGACGACGAGCGCACTCGCGCGAAGCCGTCGTAAAGTCGGGACGGTTGACGCTGCGCCAGCGAATGCCGAGCGAATCGAGGTCGCCATCGGCAGATTGGCACACATACGCCATGATCACCGCAACCGCTGTGAGCGTGTCGGCAGGATCGCGCTTGGTGGTGATCTCAACCTGACCACGGCTCATGCGCTCGAGCTTGCGCAGACACGGATAGTGGTCATAGCCCTTGAGTGCACAAAACGACAGGCCCCCGTCCAGCTGTTCGGCGAGCTTTGGCAGCTCATGGTACATAAGCTGATCGGCAAGATTATTCGATTTGGTCGCGATACCAACCGTGATGTTGTTGCGGCGCGCGGCCTCGGCGAAGGGCACGAGATAGGCCATCGATTTGCCGACGCCCGTGCCTGCCTCGATCACGCGATGCGTTCCCGTAACGAGTGCGTCACGGACCTCGAGCGCCATCGCAATCTGCTCATCGCGCGGCTCGTACGTGGGATACATGCGATTAACCAGGCCGCCCGGGGCATAGTCCGCCTCGATTTCCTCGCGGCTCGGCATCTTGAGGACCGGCAGTTCGTCCGCATCAACGCGATCATCGGCCCGATCGGCCTTGAGTACGTCGGCGCGGGCGGCGCTGAGAGAGAAGATGGAACCGGGGTTCTGTCCCGCCAAGAAGGAGAAGATGGGACGATAGGACCAGGGTACGTCGGGGTGCATGTCGGCCAGGCGCGCCATGAGGCCCTGAGGCAAGTCGGTGAGCGCCACGAGCAACACGCGCCACACACCACACAAGGCGTCGACATCGGCGTTGGCGCGGTGCGACACCGAGTCGCAGCCAAACAGGTCGGCCATGAAAGACAGCTTATGCGAGGCCAGGCGCGGAAGCGCGATGCGCGACAGTGCCAGCGAATCGATCCAGATGTCGCTGACGTTGACGCCGCCTTTGACCGACTCGATAAACGAACGGTCAAACGTGGCGTTATGTGCGATAACAGGACAACCGCCCACAAAGTCGGCGAGTGCCGCGACGGCCTCGACGGCCGACGGGGCATCTGCCACATCGGCGTTTGTAATGCTCGTGAGCTCGGTAATCTCGGCGGGAATCAGCTGCTTGGGATGCACGAAGGTATCAAAGCGGTCAATGACCTCGCGGCCCGAAAGGCGGGCCGCGGAAATCTCAATTAACTCGTTGTCCTGCACCGAAAGACCCGTGGTCTCGGTATCGAGGACGATTACGTCCTCCTCGATGAGGCCAAACGACTGCGTCTTAGCGCGCTCGGCGAGCGTGGCATAAGAATCGATGACAAACTGCGGCGTTCCAGGAGATACGGCGTCCTCGATTAGCATGCAACGCCCGCCCGGCGGAGACCCATACGGATCAGGCTGTCGCACACCTGCGAGAACGTCATGTCGTCGGTATGGCGAATCTCATCGGGATACAGCGACGTATCGGTCATGCCAGGAATGGTGTTGGTCTCGAGAATGACAGGGCCGTCCTCGCTCACGATAAAATCGCTGCGCGAAACGCCCAGACAGCCGAGGGCCTTATGGGCCGCACAGGCAAGTTCCTGGGCACGCGCATAGTTTTCGGGCGAAATCTGCGCCGGAATGCGGTGGATGTCTGTGGGGTCGACGTACTTTACATCCAGGTCGTAGAACTCGCAGTCCTCAGGCTTGCGAATCTCCACAATCGGCAGCGCGCGCACGTCGTCTTCGCCGTACACGCCCACAGTGATCTCGGTTCCCTCGATGCACTTTTCGACCAGCACCTTATCGCCGTACTCAAAAGCCTTGGCGATTGCCGCCGGCAGCTCGGAGGGCTCGTGAACGAGCGAAATGCCGTAGCTAGAGCCGTTGACGGCGGGCTTTACAAAGCAACGCTCGCCACAAATCTCGACGATACGATCGATATCGACCTCGTCGCCCGCCTCAAGTGCCAGGCCGGGGGCAATGGGGATGCCCGCCTTGGCATACAGAAGCTTTGAAATCTCTTTATCGGCGCCACATGCGCTGGCGAGCACGCCCGACGCCGTGTAGGGAATACCCAGCGTCTCCATGGCCCCCTGCATGGCGCCATCCTCGCCGCCGGCGCCGTGCATGGCGATAAACGCCACGTCGAAGCTACCGGTCGCCATAGTCACCATAAAGTCATCGGCAGCGGTGTCGAGCAGCTCCACCGAGGTGTAGCCGGCCTCCTTCAGTGCCACCACGACATTCTTTCCCGAATTGAGCGAAATCTCGCGCTCGGCGGAATGGCCGCCCGCCAAGACCGCTACGTGCATGTTCTTTAGGCTTTTACCCGGCATGGGCAGACTCCTCATCTATAATTCCTGCAGCTGATACCATATTGTAGCGATACCCCCTACGTTTCCCCAAAATCGAAAGGCTTCCATGAATCCCAGGACTAAATCTCAAGACATTCGCGACTTGAGCCAAAACGATATTCGCGAACTTGTCGCCGAACTCGGCCAACCCGCTTTTCGCGCAAAGCAGCTTATTGAATGGGTTTTTGAGAAGAACGTTTGTTCGTTTGATGACATGAGCAACCTTCCCAAGGCCTTCCGCGAGCAGCTGAAGGAGGCATTTGCCTTCGACACACCGACCGAGCTCACCAAGCAGGTGTCCAAGGATGGCTCTCGTAAATACCTACTCGAGTACCACGACGGCATCTCTGTCGAGACCGTCGGCATGCCTCGTCGCAACAAGCTCTCCGTTTGCGTATCCACCCAAGCCGGCTGTGGCATGGGCTGCGCGTTTTGCGCTACCGGTCTGAACGGCCTCAAGCGCTCGCTGACCGCTCAGGAGATCGTTGACCAGGTACTCCATGTTTCCAACGACTTTGGCGAGCGCGCAACGAGCGTAGTGTTCATGGGCCAGGGTGAGCCTTTCGCCAACTACGACGAGGTCCTCAAGGCGCTGCGTATTCTTAATGACCCTGACGGTATCGGTATCGGAGCGCGTCATCTCACCGTTTCCACCAGCGGCGTTATTCCTGGTATTCGTAAGTTTGCCGACATTCCCGAGCAGTTCACGCTTGCCGTTTCGCTGCACTCTGCCATTCAATCCACCCGCAACAAGCTCATGCCAGGCGTTAAGAAGTACACGCTCCTGCGCCTTCACGAGGCCCTTCAGCTCTACACCGAAAAGACCGGCCGCCGTCCGACATACGAATATGCCATGATCGAGGGCGTCAATGACACTAACCCCGAGATGCAGGCGCTCTGCGACTTCTGCCAGGGCACACTGTGCCACGTCAACCTAATTCAGCTCAACGATATCGAGGGAAGTCCTCTCAAGCCATCACCGATTCATAAGGTTGAAGACCTTCAGCGTCGTCTTGAGTCCCGTGGCATCGAGACCACGATTCGTAACTCTCGCGGCAACGATATCGACGCTGCTTGTGGCCAACTCAAGCAGCGCTTCAAGGTTCAGAAAAACGCGTAGGGGAGACCAACCCAAACGTTTCATGTGAAACATCGAACAGCCCCGGTTGCTTAATTGCAACCGGGGCTGTTTCATATCTATCACTAATTTGCATTGCGCGATTGTTCAAGAACTTTTCGCAAGAAATTAGGGGTCCCTGTTCTGGCGTTCAGACAAGGACCCCCTTCAAAAAAGGCTAGTAATTGTTAGGTACCTAAAGGCCTACATTTTCCCATTGATGATTAACCCAATCTTGATTAATCTTGGGATTCTTAGTTACCTGAGCCGTACGCATAGCGACATCCTCAGTCATAACATCCATTTTCTTTTTGGACGTATCGACGATATCCTGCGCTCCACGAAGCAGACGACCACGCAATTCATCATCTGTTGCGACCTTAAATCCTGCAAATGCACCAACCGCTACAGTTGCAGCCAAAGCAAGAGCTGTCAGAACTTTATTCTTCATCCTGACCTCCTTGATCAAATTGAATCATTTCGCCAAGAATTCGAGAGAGCTCTTCCTCATCCTTAAACTCGATCTCGATTTTATTCTTGCCGCGTGAGCTCTTGACGCGAACGTTCGTGTTAAACACCTGACGCAGAACGCGTGCAGCCTTTTTAAAAGACTGAGGCGTTGCGGGGCGAGGTGTTTTAGGTGTCTCTCCGGCAGAAAACAATGGAGCAAGATTTTCTGTCGCACGGACAGACAAACCCTCTGCAACAACCTTCTCAGCAAGCTTAATGCGCGCATCTTCATATGGAACCGCAAGAATTGCACGAGCATGACCAGCAGTCAGCTTGCCTTCAAAGATCATCTGCTGAACCACCTCTGGAAGATCAAGCAGACGCAACGAATTGGTGATTGCAGAGCGAGACTTGCTGACGGCCTTTGACAAAGCTTCTTGAGTCATACCGCTTGAATCGATAAGCTGTCGATATCCCTTAGCCTCTTCGACAGGATTAAGGTCAGAGCGCTGAAGGTTTTCAATCAGCGCGAGTGCAAGCATTTCCTCATTATCAACGTCCTTAATGATGACGGGAAGCTCTTCAAGGCCAGCAAGCTTTGAAGCCTGATAGCGACGTTCACCCGCAATAATCTCATAGCCGTTACCGTGCTTACGCACAAGAAGCGGCTGCAGAACGCCGTGCTCTTGGATCGACTCACTCAACTCGCGAAGTTCAGTCTCATTGAAATGAATTCGTGGCTGATTTGGGTTTGGAACGATATCTTCGATTGGAAGTTTAGTTTCTGAAGCGGCATTTGATGTTGAGGCTGCGGATCCACCAGTCTCATATTCAGCTTCCGAGACCAGTGCATTGAGTCCACGA
The DNA here is from genome assembly GCA_958370785.1 of uncultured Collinsella sp. Classification (GTDB taxonomy): domain Bacteria; phylum Actinomycetota; class Coriobacteriia; order Coriobacteriales; family Coriobacteriaceae; genus Collinsella. The sequence continues at coordinate 33,257 of CATXKN010000006.1, forward strand.
CCCAAGCCACCGCGCTTCTTAGTGCTAGGCACGTTTAATCACCTCTTTAGCAAGGTTCATATACGCCTTTGCGCCCTTATTCTGTGGCGCATAGGTAATTACAGGCTCACCGAACGACGGTGCTTCTGAAATTTTAACTGTACGTGGAATCAAGGTCTTGAATGCCTTGTCACCAAAATACGATTGAACCTCTTCCACAACCTGGTTCGAAAGTGATGTGCGCGAATCGTACATAGTCATAAGCACACCATAAGTATCAAGGCTCTTATTTAGGCGTGTTTTAACCATCTTCATCGATTCAAGCAGCTTTGTAACACCTTCAAGTGCGTAATACTCACACTGAATCGGAATCAAAACACTGTCTGCAGCCGTTAACGCATTGATAGTCAGCAAACCAAGCGATGGCGGGCAATCAATGAATATAAAATCAAACTCATCCTGAATAGGCTCAAGCAGATCCTTTAAGCGAGTTTCACGGGCAATCGCACTGACAAGTTCGATTTCCGCGCCTGCGAGCTGGATAGTAGCCGGAATTACAAATACTTTACTGCAATTTGTATCAAGAACAAGTGATTCCGCCGGAACATCGTTCAGCAATGCATCGTAGATGCAGTGATCGAGTTCTTCTTTTTCGATACCAAAACCACTCGTACTATTACCCTGCGGGTCAAAATCGACAATTAATGTCTTTCGACCCAGTTCACCCAACGCTGCTGCAAGATTTACAGCCGTGGTGGACTTACCTACGCCACCTTTTTGGTTAATGATAGCAATGATACGCGTGTCTTTTGCACTTTTAGAACGCTTAACGTCGCGAAATCCCACGGTCCCTCCTAGTGTATTTAAAGCTGTTGAATGGAGGATGTTTCACGTGAAACAATCCGATTCGGCATCGATTGTTATGTTTCACGTGAAACATAACAATCGACACTATCCATTATGTTTCACGTGAAACATCTAGGCAAGCGGATTCTTCTTTGCCATGCCATTTGCACGAGGCAATGAAACGGATGCTTGATGACTCTTTTTAAGAACAATGAACTCCCTGTGGCCCAAGCCCTCAGGCAAATCGATTGTGTCATTCAGAAGCAAAGTGAAGCCGCAGATCTTAGCTGCTGACATACCGGAAGCAAGCTCCTCATCCGATGGATTGCCCTTCGTGATAACAAATAACCCTCCATCTTTGAGATACGGGGCCGCATACTCAACAAGGATCGGTAGAGGGGCCAGTGCGCGGGCGGTTACGACAGAGAACTGCTTCTTATGGCTTCGAGCATATTCTTCAAGGCGATAATGAACTGCATGACCATATTTCAATCCAAGAGCATGAACAAAAGAATTGACAGCATCAACCTTCTTGCCAACAGAGTCAATATAAGTAGCTTTACGATGCGTAGTTATCGTTAATGGAATACCAGGGAAGCCCGCACCCGTACCCATATCGAGCATAGCACCCTCAGGAGCCTTATTGATATAAGGGAGCAAAACAAGTGAGTCGAGGATATGAAGTACCGCAGCATCTTCTACGTTAAGAATACGGGTGAGATTGGTTTTCTTATTTGTTTCAAGAACCAAATCCAAATGCTGAATACATTTCCTTAGCTCGGTATCAGTTACACTCAAGGAATACTCTTTGCAATAGGAAGTTAGACGACTCAGCATCTCGTCAGCCTGCTGATCAGTAAGTACAAACAACAGAAGCTCCTTTCTGACAAAAATCAGTGTATCGAGAACTTTTGACAAAAAAAGGGGACGTGGAAACCACGTCCCCTTAGCATAGACTCGAGAAGATTATCGAGCAACAATCACAACATGGCGATCGGGATCAGAGCCCTCAGAATGTGTGTCGACAGCATCGTTACCACGAAGTGCAATATGAACCAGTCGACGCTCATAGGCATTCATGGGCGGAAGCGAAACACTCTTATGAGTACGGATGGCACGCTCGGCGGCAGACTGAGCCATAGAGGCAACCTTGTCCTGACGACGGCTCTTATAACCCTCGACGTCAACGACGACCGGATACCTAAAGCCAAGCTTGCGGCTCACCAGCAAAGAGAACATAACCTGAAGGGCATCAAGGGTACGACCATGACGGCCAATGAGAACAGCAAGATCCGGAGCAGTTACATCCAAAATCAGCTCACCCTCGTCACCCTCATACTCATCGATGGGAGAGTTCGCCGCATCGAAGTGCGAAAGGATGGAACGCAGAATGGAAATAGCAACATCGGCAATGGTGTCGAGCTCCTCATCGGTCAGCTCTTCACCAGCCTTGTAACGCTGTGCAATCTCGGGATAATCGCCCGCGACCTGCGGGGCAACCTCCTCAAGCATATCCTCGACGATCTCTTCAGACATAACGAACTCCAAAAGTTAGGTACCTAAATAAGAATACTATCCCACTACTTCTTCTTGTGCGGGCGCGGCTTCTTCTCGCGACGAGTAACCTCGACCTGCAGCGGAGCATTCTTAAGACGCTCTTCCTCATCGGCCTTAGCCTTGTCGATAACCTTCTGCGTCACGAAGATCTGCTGGATAACCTGCCAGGCAGAAGACACATCGTAGTACAGCAGAACGCCGACGGGCAGGCTCCAGCCCATCCAAAGCATCATGACGGTCATGACGACGGCCATCATACGCATGCTCTGGGCCTGCTGACCAGTCTGATTGCGCGACATATACAGCTGCGGAATCAGGGTCAAGACGGCGAACAGAATCAGGCAAACCAGTGCAGGCAGCGCAACCATAAAGCCATCGGCAAAAGAAGCGCTCGGCGTGGTGGTAAGGTCAGGCAGGATGTTGAAGAACGAGAACGTGCCGTCGCTAAAGTAGTCCGGCAGGTTACGCAGCAGCGTAAACAGGGCGAACAGGACAGGCATCTGGATCAACAGCGGCAGACAACCAGCCATGGGGTTGAACTTGTTCTCACTGTAGAACTTCTGCATCTCCTCAGCCTGACGCTGGGGATCGTCGGCATAGCGCTCCTGGATCTCGAGCATCTTAGGCTGCAGCACCTGCATGCGAGCCGTCGACTTGGTCGACTTGAGCATGAGCGGCGTCAGCAGCAGACGGATGATGACCACCAGGATAATGATGGACAGGCCCCAGTCGACCGCAAAGGTCTGGATGAGCTTGAGCAGCTCGAAAAGGATGTTAACGATCCAATCCCACATGTAAGTTTTCCTCCGATAGCGAGTGCCCGCTAAGGCACAGGGTCATAACCGCCGACGTGCAGGGGATTGCAGCGAGCGATGCGCCTCACGGCAAGCCAGCAGCCTCTCAAAACACCGTACTTCTCAATCGCCAGGATGGCGTATTGAGAGCACGTTGGATAATAAATGCAGGCGTCAGGCAATAAGGGCGAAATAACCTGTTGATATATGCGAATAGGAGCGATGGCAACACGTCGCAAAACGTGATTGCTCATCGCTCCTCCCCGGCAACGCCGGCGCGTTTCATAAGCGAACGCAATGCCTTGTCCATCTCCTGCGGCGAGGAAACCCTCGTCTTGGGAGTCGCGAACAAGATGATGTCATAACCCGCAACGGGAAATCCACAGCTGCGGGCGGCCTCGCGCATCACACGCTTAGATCGGTTGCGCACGACAGCACAACCGAGTCGTTTAGCACCAACGAAGGCGACCCTTCCGGAGTCGCCTTCGCCAACCGATTCACATATGGTCATTCGAATCAGAGGGTGATTGAAACGACGCCCCTGACTGAACACATGCTCGAAATCTTGCCGAGACTTAATAGTCTTCATGCGAGATGTGTGTATCGCTGCTAGACAGTGAGACGCTTGCGGCCCTTGGCGCGGCGACGGGCGAGCACGGCACGACCACCCTTGGTGGCCATACGGGCACGGAAGCCATGGGTCTTGGCACGCTTACGCTTATTAGGCTGATACGTACGCTTCATCTTAAGTTCCTCCTGCTGCATTTCGAGTGTCCGCGGGGCGCGGACGCAGATATAGACACGTGAGCTTGAAGATTGTAGGGAAATCAATGTTCAAATGTCAAGAAATCAAAGGTAAAAGGTTGCAAAGAGTACACGGTTCCCCCATAAGCAAAACCTGCATTTGAGGCCGCAGGCAACTTTTCACGAAATTTCATCGAGTTTTCAACAGGTCGTGTTGGAAATGTTGAGAACTTTTCGTCCGTTTTCCAAAGTTTTCAACAGGTTTTGAAAACTTGTCGAAAGATGAGAAACATTGCGCGGTGAGCTACTATTTGTTCAAAACCTTTTGAAAGATTGCGAGCGGCATGTCTGACGACTTCTACACCATGGTCGATTCCGGTGATCCGGCACCCGACAACGAGCACATCACCGGCGTGCGCGAAAAACGCAACGAGGGTGAGCAGGTCACCGCACAAGCACCAAAGGCCATGTATGCAGCGCGCATCGCGGTCTACGATGACATGCTGTCGACACCGCGCGTCATCGTCATCGAACCGCAAGACGTCCGTACCTACTTGGAAGAGACAACTAACACCGTCTACCAGTGCATGAAAGAGCAGGGAGGGCGCATCTCGCTGATGGTTATCCGCGAGATTGTCGAAAACTTTATCCACGCGCATTTTGCAGAGCCCATCATCTCGATTCTCGACGGTGGCGATACCATCCGCTTTGCCGATCAGGGTCCGGGCATCGACGACAAAGAGCGTGCCTTCGATTTTGGCGTAACCAGCGCAAACAGCAAGATGAAACGGTATATCCGCGGTACCGGCGCCGGGTTTCCCATGGTACAGGAGTACTTGGAAAACGCCGGCGGCGCCGTCTCCATCGAGGACAACATGGGCAACGGCACCGTCGTGACGGTAAGTCTGAACCCCAAGCGCGTGCAGGAAATCGAGCGTGCTGGCGGACGCGGGGCGGCCGTGCGACCCGAAGCAGAGCAGACGGCATATCCCCTATCCAGCACGTTTGCACAGCAGCCCGCGGCGCAGCAGATGCAGCAGCCCGTGGCACACATGCAGCAGCCTGGAAGTTTTCCCGTGCAAGACCCCCAGGCACCGCTGGGCAACGCAATGCAAAACATGCCGGAGGGCATAGGCTCGGCAGGTCTGGACACAGGCACCGTTCAGCAGACGGCGTCCATGCCAAACGCCCCGCAAATGGGCTATCAACCGTACCCGCAAGGGTATCCTCCCCAATATATGCCGCAGCAGGGATACGCCCAGCCGTATCCCCAACAGCATCCTCAGGGATACCAGCAGCCGTACCAACAGATGCCACAGGCGCAGTACAACCCATGGGCCCAGCAGATGCCTCCGCAGCCTTATCAACAGTGGCCGCAAAGTTTTCAACAGCAGCTGCTGCCCATGCAGAGTTCTCAACAACCAGCAGCTCAAATGATGTATCCTAATGCGGCGAATCAATATGCACAGCCGCAGCAAGACGTATTTGTGAGCGAGCGCGGCGAAGCGGCACTGGGCTATCTGGCTCAAAACCAAGAGTGTGGCGCAACCGACCTGGCACGAGCGTTTGGAAACTCAGCGCCCACGTGGTCGCGAACGCTCAACGACTTGGCACAAGCCGGCTTGGTAATCAAACATGGCCAGAAATATCATCTGACCGAAATAGGCAGCGCTCGCGTGCGAGCCCAAAGTTAAGGAACGGGAGAAACAGTGGACGAGGAAGCAAGCATCATCCTGGGAGATGCCATCGCCTTTTGCCAGCGCGACGGCCAAGATGCACGCCTCATCAATATGCTGGGACAATCGCGCGCCGTGAGCTTAACCGAGGACACTCTGACGATTGAGGCCCCTTCACGCTTTGCCATCGCTCAGCTCAAAAAGCATCAGCCGACCATCGAGGCCTATCTGGAAGACATCGCCTTTGCGCCGATCGCGCTCAATATCGTGGCACCGCAGGGCGCCTCGGCAAATACGGCCCCGGTCACTCACCCGGTAGCGACCGCCACCGCAGCGGCAACTACGGCGCCCGAGCCTCGACGCGACGATGTTTCCCGTGAAACCATGGCACCCCAGCCGACCGCTTCGGTCGCATCGGCGGTAGAGCCAGCCCCCTCGCCCATCCCGACCGCCACGCACATGCCCGTCGCACACGAGGCGACACCCGGCGAGGAATCGGGCATTGCAATCAAAAACACGCTGTCCGCCGACGATTTCCGCCGCATGATGACACAAATGAATGGCAGGCCACCGGCGAAAAGCGCGAGCTCGTCCGCAGCGCCGGCAGCACCTTCGGCGGCGGCCCCGGCGGCAGTCGAGAAAAACGCGGATGGGGCACCCCTCGCAGCGAATTCGAAATTCACGTTTGAAAACTTCGTCTTCGGGCCGGAGAACAGCCTTGCCTACCGATCGGCGCTCAAATTCGCCATGCTTGCAGACACGCCCGGTACCTGCACGTCGCTGTTCATCTACGGCAAATCGGGCCTGGGCAAGACGCACCTGCTACTCGCCATCAAAAATGAGCTGGCAGAGAAATCGCCCGAGATCAAGGTGAAGTACGCCAACTCGCAGGCATATCTGGACGACTTGATGACGGAATTCGACCGCCAAAAGAAGAGCAACGCCCCCATTATGCAGGCGTATCACGGCGTCGACGTGCTTATCATCGATGACATCCAGAACATCATCGGCAAGCGCGCGAGCGTGGATTACTTCTTCCAGTTGATGGACGAATTTATCCGTAACAACAAGAAGGTCGTGATCGCCGCCGACCGCGCCCCCAAGGACCTTAATATGGACGAGCGCCTGACCAGTCGCTTTAATGCCGGTCTGCTGTGCCTGGTGGCGGAGCCCAGCTACGAGATGAAGTACAAGATTTTGCAGCGTTATTACGAGAACACGATCGCCGCCGCACCCGAGGCAGGCAACGACTCGCTGCTGGCGGCCTACGGAGGCGACGGCGGACATCTGACCGACGCGCACTTTAAACACATGGCCGAGGTCTCGGGCACCAACATTCGCGAGCTCGAGAGCTTTTGCGAGCGTTGTGCCGGCGAAGCGGGCGATCGCGAGCGCGAGGGCGGGGAGCTCACCTTTGACGACATCGACGCCATCGCCAACCAATACTTCGACACATCGGCCAAGAAGATCAATGTGCAGACGGTCCAGTCCGTCATCGAGGAGCAATACGGTGTGACGCACGAGGAGCTCATCGGGCCTCGCCGCAACGCCAATATCGCCAAGGCGCGCCATATCGCTATCTACCTGGCGATCGAGATGTGCGAGATGACGACGACGGCCGTGGGCGCCGAGTTTGGCAACCGCAACCACTCGACCGTCAGCACGAGCTATAAAAAGGTTCAGAAGATGATTCAGGAAGACCGGACTGTTACCGAAGACCTCAAGTCGCTGCGCGATAAAATTACACTGCGCTCGTAGGTAAATGGACACACCTGTTGAAAACCTGTCGAAACGGCGGTTATAAGGTGTCAAAAACTCGAGCCGCGGTGATGAAAAGTTTTGCGCAGGTTTTGAACGTGGAAAACACACCCGGTTGCACACAGGTTCCTGTCGATTCTCTTTTTAGGGCTGACCTGCACTTTTAGGAGTAATCAACAGTTTCGTCAGTACTATTACTATTATTAAGATATTTATATCTATAGAAAGGTATTAAAAGATGAAGTTCACCGTCAGCCAGAGCTCGCTTACGCAAGCCATCGGCGTCGTTATGAAAGGCGTCGCTTCGGCATCCACCCTTCCCATTCTGTCGGGCGTGCTCGTTAAGGCACAAGACGGCATCTTGGAATTCCAGACCTCCAACTACACCATCTCGATTCGTCACCGCATTGCGGCTCATGTCGAAGAGGAGGGCGAGATGGTGATTCCCTGCAAGATGCTCTCCAACATCACCAAGACCCTTCCCGATGCCCCGGTCACCTTTGAGCTGTCCGAGCGTCAGGTTTTGATTGGCTGCGAGAAGAGCTCCTTCCGCCTCAACACGCTCGATGCCAACGACTTCCCCGAGTTCCCGGCATACGCCATCGAGAGCGCCGTCGAGCTGCCGACCGATATTCTGTCCGAAATGGTAAGTCGCGTATGGCGCGTCACCTCGACTGACAAGGCCCGCCCCATCCTGGGTGGCGTGCACATGAAGGTCGAGAACAACACCGTGCGCCTGGTGGCGACCGACTCCTTCCGTCTGGCCGTGTGCGATACGCAGGTCGAGACCTCGACCCTCGAAGGTTCCTTTGAGCTCAACGTGCCTGCCGACGCCTTCAACGACGCGCTGAGCATCATGGCCAGTCAGGCTACCATCATGATCGGCGCCACCGACACCCAGGTTGTCTTTGAGGCCGGCAACACCACCTACGTGTCGCGCCGCATCGAGGGCGTATATCCCAATTACAAGCAGCTCATCCCCGATTCGTGCGTGACGAGCGTCAAGATCGACGTAGCCGCCTTTAACGCCGCCCTTAAGCGTGTGGCCGTTATCGCGAGTGCCAACCCCGCTGTCAAGTTTGAGATTGACGTCGAGAACGGCCAGATGGGGCTGTCCTCCATTTCCAACGACCAGGATCTGGCGCAGGAGACGATCGATGTCGAGGCCGAGGGCGAGTCGGGCACCATCGCCTTCAACTACCACTACATCTTTGGCTGCCTCAATGCCCTGTCCAAGGAGAAGGAGATCACGCTGGAGCTCAAGAGCTATTCGCAGGCTGGCATCTTCAAGTCCTACGACAAGATTAACTACCTGTACCTGGTCATGCCGGTACGCATCTAGCACTGCCCATGACCATGTTCGCACGCGATCTTTCCGTTGCGCGCTATCGCAGCTTCGACAGTTACCGCCTTGCCCTGAGCGACGGTGTGACCGTGCTTGCGGGTCCCAACGCGGCGGGAAAGACCAACCTCATAGAGGCGCTGCAGCTGCTGACGAGCGGCGCCTCGTTTAGGCATCCCACCGCTACCGAGCTCGTGCACGACGGCGTGGGCTCATGCAAGGTCGAGCTGAGGCTCGAAGGCGATGGACGCGTGCTGGACATGGGTCTGAGCGTGGAAGATGGCAAGCGTTCGTTTAGCCGCAACGGCAAGCGCTGCGCTGCGTCCGGCGTGCGCGGGGTACTGCCGAGCGTTCTGTTTTGCCCGGACCACCTGGATATGGTCAAGCGGGGTGCCAGCGTACGCCGCACCGCGCTTGATGACTTTGGCGTTCAGCTGAGTGCGCGCTATGCCGATCTGGCTAGTGCCTACGGGCGCTGCGTGACCCAGCGCAATGCCCTGCTCAAGGAGACCTGGTGCTGTCGCGAGATGCTCGGCGCCTGGAACGATTCGATTGCCCGCGCGGGCGCGGCTCTGCTCGTGCACCGGTTGGCCCTGCTCGACCGGCTGGCGGGCCATGTGCGTACTGCCTACGGGCAAGTGGCGTCCGGTGAAGCCGCCAACGTGTCCTATGCGTCCACGCTGGGGGATTTGCCCCAGGTCGATGATCGCGAAGAGCTGAAGGGCTGGGCGTACGAGCGCATGCTGGCTGCCCTTGATGAGCACGCCGACGAGGAAATTCGCCGCGGCGTGACGTTGGTGGGACCGCATCGCGACGAGATTGAGTTTGCTGTGGCGGGTCGCTCCGCCCGTTCATTTGCCAGCCAAGGTCAGCAGCGAACGTTGGTTCTGGCCTGGAAGGTGGCGGAGGTGGCCGTGGCTCGCGATGTCCTGGGCACCGCCCCACTGCTGCTTTTGGACGACGTGATGAGCGAACTCGACGGCGAACGCCGCGGTGCTTTCCTGCGGCTGATCGGCGATGATATCCAGACGGTCATAACCACGACCAACCTGGGGTACTTTACCGATGACCTGCTTGATCGAGCCAAGGTGGTGAGCATGGGTGAGACGTGCTAATTACGAGCGCGAGAGCGAAACGGTCGCCTTCAGTGGCTTGTTGAACGCAGAGCGCCAGCGCATCCTGGCGGCTGCGACCCCTGAGCGCCGTGCGCAGATGGAGGCCGCCGAGGAGTCGCGCGCGGTCTATCGCGCGTGGAACGCGGTGTGCTCGGGCACGCGCGAGGGGCGGCATGTGACGGGCCTGCGCTACCTGCCCGAGTCCAATGAGCTGCTGGTATATCTCGACTCGCCCTCGTGGACGCAGGAAATGACGTTGTTGCGCGAGATCATCCGCGCGCGCATGGAGCGCGCCGGTGCGCATGTGGATGGCCTGGTGTTCAAAACCACCGCGCCCGGTCACACGCCGCCCGCCGCCAAGGAGCGCCTTCGCCCAGCGGCGACCGAGCGCCCGCCGGCCCCACACGCCGACCTCAGCGATGCCGAGCGCACCGAGATTGAGCGCCAAGTGGCGCCCATCGAAGACCAAAAACTGCGCGAGGCCCTCGAGAACGCCATGAGAGCCAGTGCCGAGTGGGCCAAGGGCGTGCAAAGCAAAAAAGAGCCTTAAATCGCATCTGGTGGCCTTGTAGAGCCAAATACCCTCGTTCCCGAGGGTATTTTTTTACGATAAACTAGTAAGGCTGTACACATTTTCTTGACTGAAGGAGGACGTGTGGCAAACGAAAACGATTACGATGGCGGCGAGATTAAGATTCTCGAAGGTCTCGAGGCCGTTCGTAAGCGCCCGGGCATGTATATCGGCTCGACGAGCGCCAGCGGTCTGCATCACCTGGTGTGGGAGATCGTTGACAACTCCGTCGACGAGGCCATGGCCGGTTTCTGCACCGAGATCCAGGTGACGGTCCACGCCGACAACTCCATCACGGTCGTCGACAACGGGCGCGGTATCCCCGTCGACGAGCACCCTGTTAAAAAGATCCCGACGCTCGAGGTCGTCATGACGATTTTGCACGCCGGCGGTAAGTTCGATAATTCGGCCTATAAGGTCTCGGGCGGCCTGCACGGCGTTGGCATCTCCGTCGTCAACGCACTGTCCAAGCGCGTGGTCGTTCAGGTTCGTCGCGACGGCAACACCTACGAGATGGAGTTCTCGCGCGGCAAGACCGTCAAGAAGATGGAGGTCGTGGGCACCTCGGATTCGACGGGCACCACCGTCACCTTCTGGCCCGACGACGAGATCTTCGAGACCTGCATTTACGATTTCGATACGCTGCACAACCGTCTGCAGGAGACGGCGTTCCTCAATAAGAACCTCAAAATCGTGCTGACTGACGAGCGCGAGTCTACTCCCCACGTGGAGGAGTTTTGCTACGAGGGCGGCATCATCGACTTCGTCAAGTTCCTTAACGAGGGCAAGGACGTCCCCGAGGCCTTTAAGGAGCCTATCTACATCGAGGGCAAATCGGACCCGGACGCACCTGTGGCCAAGATGGGCGAGGTTGAGGTTTCCCTGCAGTGGAATAGCGGCTACGGCGAGAACGTCATGTCGTTTGCCAACGACATCTACACCCCCGAGGGCGGCATGCACCTTGAGGGCTTCCGCACCGCGCTCACCCGCGTGATCAACGACTATGCGCGCAAGCAGAACCTGCTCAAGGAAAAAGACGCCAATCTGACCGGCGACGATGTGCGCGAGGGCCTTTCGGCCGTTATCTCGGTCAAGCTGCCCGATCCGCAGTTTGAGGGCCAGACCAAGGCAAAGCTCGGCAGCTCCTATATGCGAGCGCTCACGCTCAAGATTGTGACCGACGGCCTTGTCGATTACCTCGAGGAGCATCCCAAGCCCGCTCGCGAGATCGTCAAGAAGGCGCAACAGGCCTGCAAGGCGCGCAATGCCGCCCGCAAGGCGCGCGAGGCGACCCGCCGCAAGAGCCTGCTCGAGACGGCGTCCCTGCCCGGTAAGCTCGCTGACTGCTCGGTGCGCGATGCCGAGCTGACCGAGCTCTTCATCGTAGAGGGCGACTCGGCAGGCGGTTCGGCCAAGGACGGCCGTCGCCGAGACATCCAGGCGATTCTGCCCCTGCGCGGCAAGATTTTGAACGTCGAACGCGTTGGTGACCATCGCGCGTTCTCGAGTGACACCATTCAGTCGCTGATTACCGCGATCGGTTGCGGCGTCACGACGAGTGCCGGCGACGGCGGCGATTTCGATATCACCAAGGCGCGCTACCACAAGATCATCATCATGACCGATGCAGACGTCGACGGTGCGCATATCCGCATCCTGCTGCTGACGTTCTTCTACAAGTACATGCGTCCGCTGATCGATGCCGGCTACGTCTATGTTGCCTGCCCGCCCATCTTTGGCATTAAGGTGCGCAACAAGATCCACTACGTGTATCCCAACGGCCGCCAGCCCGAAGACGAGATCCTGCGCGACACCATCCAGAGTCTGGGCCTGAACCCCGACGATAACGACGAGGACGGCAAGGCCAAGGACGGCAAGATTACCAAAAAGCGCAAGGGCTATACCGTCCAGCGCTACAAGGGCCTGGGCGAGATGGACCCCAAGCAGCTTGCCTCGACGACGATGGACCCCAAGACCCGCATTCTGCAGCGCGTGTCGATCGAGGACGCCGTGGTGGCGGACCGCGCCGTGCGCGAGCTGATGGGTTCCGAGGTCGGCTATCGTCGCGAGTACATCGAGAAGCACGCACATGATGCACGATTCTTAGACGCCTAACCTGTTCGGCTTTCCCAGCCACCGCACCTTCGCCCTCAATCGTCGGTCGCGTACCCAAGTACGCTTCCCTCCTCTTTCGAGCGAATCTGCGGCACCTGGAAAAGCCGTCTCCGTGGCAGGATGATTAATGGACCACGCAAACCATGAGGAGGTAACGTGGCAGACGATATCAACAATAACGAGGGTATGGACGAGGCTGGCGACGCCGGCATGCCTGACGATCTGAAGCGCCTGCTCGCCCGCGCCGAACAGGGCGAGGACGGCGATCCGGACGCCTATAACCCCGATGCCGATGATGATGAGGAGGAGGACGACGCCGAGCTCGAGGAGAGCTTTGGCGAAGTCGACCGTGGTGCCTCGGCCGGCGAGGATATCAACGGCGGCCAGCTCCAGATTTCGGAGTTCGGTCGCGAGATGAAGCAGTCGTTCATCGAGTATTCGATGTCGGTTATCACGGCGCGCGCCCTGCCGGACGTGCGCGACGGCTTAAAGCCGGTTCACCGCCGCATCCTGTACGCGATGAACGAGAGCGGCATCTACCCCAACCGCCCACATAAGAAGTCGGCCTGGACGGTCGGCGAAGTTATCGGTAAGTACCACCCGCACGGCGATTTCGCGGTCTATGAGGCCATGGTCCGCCTGGCGCAGTGGTTCTCCATGCGCACGCCGCTCATCGACGGTCACGGCAACTTCGGTAACATCGACGGCGACGGCGCGGCGGCCATGCGTTACACCGAGAGCCGCCTGGCAAAGCCCGCCATGGAACTGCTGCGTGACTTGCAGAAGGATACCGTCGACTGGCAGCCCAACTACGACGAATCACTTGCCGAGCCCGTGGCGCTGCCTGCGCGCTTCCCCAACCTGCTGGTCAACGGCAGCCAGGGCATCGCCGTCGGCATGGCCACCAACATCGCCCCGCATAACCTCACCGAGGCGATTGAGGCCACCTGCTACCTGATCGACAACCCCGACGCCACCGTCGACGAGCTCATGCAGATCATGCCAGGTCCGGACTTCCCCACCGGCGCCATCATCATGGGCAGCGCCGGCATTAAGCAGAGCTACGAGACCGGCCGCGGCTCCATTACCGTGCGTGCCAAGGCACATGTGGAGTCCACCAAGACCGGTCGCAGCCGCCTGGTCTTTACCGAGATTCCCTACATGGTCAACAAGGGCACCCTGCAGGAGAAGATCGCCCAGCTCGTCAACGACAAGCGCATCGAGGGCATCTCGGATATGCGCGATGAGTCCAACCAGAAGGGCATCCGTCTGGTCATCGAGCTCAAGAAGGGCGTCATTCCGCAGGTCGTGCTCAACAACCTGTATAAGTACACCTCGCTGCAGACGACCTTTGGCGCCAACAACCTGGCGCTCGTCAACGGCGTGCCCAAATGCCTGAGCCTGCGCGAGATGCTGCAACACTACATCGACCACCAGGTCGACGTAGTCACCCGCCGCACCCGCTTCGACCTTAAGAAGGCCCAGGCGCGTGCCCATATCCTCGAGGGCTACCTGATGGCCCTTGACCATATCGACGAGGTCATTAGCATCATACGCTCCTCGCAGACCGACTCCGAGGCCAGCAGCCGCCTGATTGAGCGCTTTGGCTTTACGCCCGAGCAGACCACGGCTATCCTCGAGATGAAGCTGCGCCGCCTGACCGGCCTGGAGCGCGACAAGATCCAAGAAGAGTTGGACGGCCTGCGCCGCGCCATCGCCTACTACGAGGACCTGCTGGCGCACGAGGAGAAGATTCTGGGCGTCATCAAGGAAGAGATGCGCGAGATCTCCAAGAAGTTTGGCGACAAGCGCCGCACCGAGATCAGCCAGGTTGAGAAGGACCTGGATGTCGAGGACCTCATCGCCGACGAGGACATGGTCGTGACCATCACCCACACCGGCTACGTTAAGCGTATCCCGGTGGCCGCCTACCGCGCCCAGAAGCGCGGCGGCAAGGGCGTGTCGGGCGTCAATCTCAAAGAGGACGACGTTATCGATGAGATGTTCATCGCGTCCACGCACGAGTACGTGCTGTTCTTCTCGAGCAAGGGCAAGGTCTATCGCCTGAAGGTGCACGAGCTGCCGGTGGGTACGCGCCAGGCGCGCGGTACCGCGATCGTCAACCTGCTGCCCTTCGAGGAGGGCGAGAAGATCGCGAGCGTCATCAGCTGCCGCGATTTCCCGGCCGACGAGTACCTGATGTTTGCCACCAAGAACGGCATGGTCAAGAAGACCGTGATGAGTGCTTACGATCGTAGCCGCCGTGATGGCCTGATTGCTATCAACCTGCGTGACGACGACGCGCTGCTGAACGTGCGCCGCGTGCGCGAGGGCGACAAGATTATCCTGGCCACCACCGCGGGCAAGGCGATCATGTTCTCCGAGGAGCAGGTGCGCGCCACCGGCCGCGATACCAGCGGCGTTCGCGGTATCGGTATGAAGGACGGCGTGAGCGTTCTGGGCATGGAGGTCACTAACGGCAACGGCGATCTGTTCGTCATCACCGAGCGCGGCTACGGCAAGCGCACGCCGGTCGCGGACTACCCGGAGCAGAATCGCGGCGGCCAGGGCGTCTACACCATTCAAATGACCGAGCGTAAGGGTAACCTCGCGGCCATGAAGACGGTGGGCCCGCAGCACGAGCTGTTCATCGTGACGGAGGGCGCGACGGTCATTCGCGTCAAGACCGACGAGATCAGCCAGACCGGCCGCGCCACCCAGGGCGTCAAGATGATGACCGTCGACGACAACGACCGCGTATGCGCTGTCGCCCGCATGACGGCAGCCAAGGAAAAGCCCGAAGGCGAAGCCACAGAAAACGGCTCTGCTTCCGAAGAAACCCCTGTCGATCTAGGCGACGGCAACGACATGCCAGAAGATCTCCTAGACGAGTAAGAGGCCCTAGCTGGTAAAAATTATCAGACCCCATATATCGGCGGTCGGCGCACTGCGCGCCGACCGCTTTTTTGACAATCTTGGACCCGCGTTCGCCCCGGCCGCATGGCGGCACATGAAGTCGATCGCGAGTTCCGCACGAGCCGGAGAGCACTTAATGTGCTCTCCGTGCGAGCCAGGACTGTCCGAGCAGGCGACTTCATGTGCCGCCATGCGGCCGGGGCGAACCCCTCCCAAAGATTTTCAAAAAAGTTGTTGACGCGCGCGTAACGACTCGTCTAATATATCCCTTGCGCGATGGACCTGTAGCTCAGTTGGTTAGAGCGTCCGGCTGATAACCGGGAGGTCACAAGTTCGAATCTTGTCAGGTCCACCACTTTCTTTCGCAATAAACACCCCAGCGAGAGCCGAGTCGCCGCTGGGGTGTTTATTACTGTCTCCGTGGGGGTTTAGCTCAGCTGGGAGAGCGCGGGCTTTGCAAGCCTGAGGTCAGGGGTTCGATCCCCCTAACCTCCACCATGATGGACCTGTAGCTCAGTTGGTTAGAGCGTCCGGCTGATAACCGGGAGGTCACAAGTTCGAATCTTGTCAGGTCCACCATCAAAACGTTAAGAGCCCTGGGGCATTGCCTCAGGGCTTTTTTCTTATCCAACTAAAAGTAGTCAAAATAGCCCCGTCCCAAATTAACTACTTTGATTTTGTGTGCTGGGCGAAAGATTGGGTAGTATAGCTATTCAATGCGGCGACCCTGCCGTGTGTTAACCGCTACGTACCGGAGGTGTTCCATGGTTCGTGTCGACATAGAGACCATCGTCATGGCCGCCGGTCCCGTGCCATCGCTTATCGTGCTTCGTGAGCGCTGCGGCAAGTCGGATTCGACGGCGCCCCTGCGTTCGCTTTCCATTCAGACCGGCTCGTTTGAGGCCGCGGCCATTAGCCGTGGTATCGATAGCGGTCGCGCCGAGCGCCCGATAACGCATGACCTGCTGCTTGACACCGTCGATGCCCTGGGCGCCAAGCTCGAGCGCATCGAGATCGTTCGTGCCGAGCCGCCGGTGTTCTATGCGACGATTGTCGTGCTGGTCGATGGTGACGAGCGCAAGATTGACGCTCGCCCCAGTGACGCCATTGCCCTTGCCGTGCGCAGTAATGCCCCCATGTTCGTGGAGGACGACATCATGAATCGCCTGGGTACCGTTTCTGCCCATGCCGAGGAAGTTGACGACGAGCAGGAGTTCGAGAAGTTCGACGAGTTCGTCCATACGCTCTCCCCCGATGATTTCTAAATGTCTGGCACGCGAGCGGAGAGGTCGTTGATGGGTGCCCGCGTATCGGCTGAAGCGGCCGCCATCGCGCGTGAAGCCCGGATGCGCTCGGAGGCATCCGAGGCGGCTCGCATCGCCTATGTGACGCAGGCCCGCACGCTTCGCGAGCGCCGCGGCTCCTATATCAAGATGGTTATCATCTCCGCCCTTGTCGCGGTAATCTGTTCTCGTCTTCGTGGTACAGTTGGTGCGCTTGGGTTTTCGATTTCAACAGGCTTGGTAATCTGGGGTGTGGTCGATGCGGTAATGCTGACCAGCCAGATCAAGGTACTCGACAAGCGCGCGATGGATATGACGCGCGCCCGCGACGCTGCCGCCAAGATCGCTGCCGAGGCACAAGAACTGTAACGACGCCGGATTCGATGGGAAGGTCTAGAGATGGCACAGGATATGCAGGACGCCGGTAACGTCTCCGCCGAGCTCGACGCCATGGTGTGTGACCTGATTGGTGCGTTCCTGGACGACCTTGCCGCCGGCGAGAATCCGGGCGTAGTTGTGGCGATCGAGGACGCTGCTTCCAACCGATATCTGGCGGCGCTCGACGAGGACGGCGAAGAGGCGTGCCTGGAGGCTGCCACCAACTTTATCTCCGAGCACAAGATGGGCCTTAAGGACGAGGGGCTGGGCCGTATCGCCCGCTATGCCATCGGCTATACCGGCTGCGTCGAGATCGACGGCGGTTATCACGACGCTCTGCTCGTGAGCTTCTTTGAGACCACGCTCGAGAGCGGCTTTTCGGCTTACGTGCTGTACGAGGGCATGGGTGCCGGCGATGGTTTTATGTGGAGCGACCCTGAACCTGCAGGTGAGGAAACCCCTCTTATCTAAAATCGCTAAAATAAACGAGTTTTCGGTAAAAGGCTCAATATTCCCGCCGAGCGTTGCATTGCTGGGTGGGTCGCATACGCGTGCCGTTTGTATATGGATAGAAGATAGGGGAACTACATGCGCGTAGACAATCTGAGGAACATCGCCATCATCGCCCACGTCGACCACGGCAAGACGACGATGGTTGACAAGCTCCTGCGTGCCACGGACGCCTTCCGTGCCAACCAGCAGGTCGAGGACCGCGTCCTGGACTCTAACGACCAGGAGCGCGAGCGCGGCATCACGATTCTCGCCAAGAACATCTCTATCGAGTACAAGGACGTCAAGATCAACGTCATCGACACCCCGGGCCATGCCGACTTTGGCGGCGAGGTCGAGCGCGTGCTGCGTATGGCCGACGGCGCCCTGCTGCTGGTCGACGCCTTTGAGGGCCCCATGCCCCAGACCCGCTTCGTGCTGCGTCACGCTATCGACACCGGCCTCAAGATCATGATCGTCATCAACAAGATTGACCGTCCGGGTGCTAACCCCGAGAAGGCCTACAACGACTGCCTCGACCTTATGGCCGACCTGGGCGCCACCGACGACCAGCTCGAGTTTGCCATGGAGCACGTGGTCTACGCCAGCGCCATGAATGGCTTTGCCCGCCTCGACCCCAACGACGGCAACATGGACATGTATCCGCTGCTCGATATGATCATCGACGACATGCCCGCGCCCGAAGTTGACGAGAACGCCCCGCTGGCCATGCAGTGCGTGACCATCGACCACTCCAACTTCGTTGGCCGCATCGGTATCGGTCGCGTGTACTCCGGCACCATTCACCAGGGCGACCAGATCCTGGTTGTGAAGAACGACGGCTCCAGCGCGACCGCCACCGTCAAGCAGCTCTTTACCTTCGACTACCTGGGCCGCACCGAGTGCCAGGAAGTCGGCGCCGGCGATATCGCTGCTGTCGTGGGTATTGACCGCACCGATATCGGCGATGTTTACACCGACCCCGAGAACCCTGTCGAGCTCGAGCCCATCGAGATCGATCCGCCGACCCTGTCCATCGTCTTTGAGGCCTCGACCTCCCCGCTCGTCGGCCGTGACGGCGACATCGTGGGTGCCCGTCAGCTCAAGGAGCGCCTGTTCAACGAGGCCGAGAACAACGTGACCATGAAGATCGAGGAGCTCGAGGACAAGAGCGGCGTCGAGGTCTCGGGCCGCGGCATTCTACACCTGTCCGTCCTGATGGAGTCCATGCGCCGCGAGGGCTTTGAGTTCCAGGTCGGCCGTCCCCGCGTTCTGTTTAAGAAGGACGAGAGCGGCAACAAGCTGGAGCCTGTCGAGCAGGCCGTCGTCGAGTGCCCGGACGAGTACTCGGGCAAGGTCGTCGAGGTCTTCGGCACCTCCGGTGGCATCATGACGAGCATGGACACCTCGGGCATCGTGACCCATCTTGAGTTCAAGATCCCGACACGTGGCATCATGGGTCTTAAGAACCGCATTATGAACGTCACCCACGGCGAGGGCGTGTTCTACCACACCTTCCTGGAGTATGGCCCCTACGCCGGCGAGATCGGCAATCGCCAGAACGGCGCCATGATCTCCATGACCACCGAGAAGGCCGTTGCCTACGCTCTGGGCACGCTGCAGGAGCGCGGCCAGCTGTTCGTTGAGCCGGGTACCGAGTGCTACGAGGGCATGATCGTGGGCGAGCGCAGCAAGGCCGGCGACATGGTCGTCAACATTGCCCGTACCAAGAACCTGGGCAACCAGCGTTCCTCGACCTCCGACATCTCCGTCCAGCTGGTGCCGCCTCGCACCTTCTCGCTGGAAGAGGCGCTGGAGTACATCGCTGACGACGAGCTGGTGGAGATCACTCCTAAGAACATCCGCCTGCGCAAGCGTCTGCTCAACGCCACCGACCGCAAGAAGGCAGCCGTCCGCGCTGGCCAGGTCAACAAATAAGTGCTGGGGCTTATAACCGCCAATAAGAAAGGGCGTCGACCGCAATGGTCGGCGCCCTTTTTGGTGCAATGGGGTCAGGTTACTTTGCACCACCACAAAGGTGCCTGGCCCTTTTGTGGTGGTTGCGGCTAGGCGGTGGGGAGTCCTGGCGCGTTGGAGGCTTGTTGGGGCTTGAGGTGGGCGTTGCACCAGATGATCTGGATAACGTAGCCGAGCATAAAGACAAAGGCTACGCCGCTGATGAAGTCACCTACGAGGGGAAGCCCCGTGAGGGCGCCTGCGATTACGCCGCCCACGGCTGCCATGGCGTAGCGGTTTTGGTTGTGTCCGACCATGCGGGAGATCGCGCACCCCGCAAAGGCACTCGACACCAACGCGATGCCGATAACGCCGCACAAGAGGGCTCCGGCAAGCGACAGACCAGCGATAGAGATAATTAGCAGTAGGACGGCGGGGACGATAGCAATCGTGCCCAGAAGACCGCTCACCCACAGGGGTATGGGGCGCTGGTGGAGCATGCCGGCGGCGCTGGCGGCCGCGCGCGGAAAGACGAGCTCGAGCAGCAGAGCGACAAAGCAGGTCGAGAGTGCCGCGGCGACGATACCGCCGATGACATCGTTAACGGTGGAAGTATCCTCGTTCTCGGTGCGGTCGATCTTGAGCGCGCCTACCTCGGCTCCTGCGGCACGCTCGGGGTCCTCGGAGACGTGCGCGTTCACGGTGCCGGTGATGTGGGCGTTCTTGCCCAGGATGAGCTTGTCGGCCCAAACCTCGACATCGCCCTCGACGGTGCCATCGATGGTCACCGTGTCGCCCGCAAGCGCTGCCGACTTGGTAGAGCCGCGCAGGGCAACCGTCTCGCCTATCGCGTAAAAACAGTTGGCGGTGCTGTCGGAATTGAGCACAACGTGCTGACCGACGACCGTGACGCTGCCATCAACCGTGGTCTTGGCGATATCGATAGTGCGTGCCGCCAAGCGGACGGCGCCGCCCACCGTGCAGTCGCGGATGGAGAGGCTCTCGCCTGCTGCAATTATGTCGCGGCCGATGGACGCATCGTCCAAGTTGAGGGCCTGACCTGCCCAGTACAGGTCACCTTCGACGCCGGACGAATTGGCGTCATTGTCGGTCGCAAGTACGTTGCCTGCGGTGTCCGTGCCGGCGAACGACGCCGTGGGAAGCGCGGTGACCGCTAGAGTGATGAGCGCGAATAAGATCGTGATGCGGCCCCACGCTTTACGGCGCTGGGTCGACGGGAATTGATTACAGGGCATAGTGAATCCTTCGTCAGATGCTCGACATGCACCTAACAGGGTACCCAACGCGTGGGCGCTCTAAAAGAACCTCTCGGTTGCATTTCGAAGGATGAGCCCGCGCCACCTACTTTTTGCGGTGCAAAAAGCGTGCGATGTCATCCTCGGTGGGGCTTTTGATATCAAAGCGCAGCGACAGCCAGCGTAGTCCCATGGTCACCACGACGCAAACGACCAGTGCGACGACATTGCTGACCAAGCCGCTCATGACAAGGCAAACATAGCTTGCCGATCCGGCGATGGCCGCGATGGCATAGAAGTTGGTGCGTTGGAAGATACCCGGCACCACACCCATAAAACCATCTCGCAGCATGCCGCCGCCCACCGCGGTAAAAAAGCCCATCATGATGCACACCGCCGGCGCAAAGCCGTAGACCAGCGCCTTGTCTGCGCCGGTTGCCGCATAAATACCCACCGAGATGATATCGAGCAGGGGAATGAGCTTTTCGGGCTTGTCGACGATTGCCGGGAAGATGTAGATGATGGCCGCGGTGGCGATGGAGAGCGGGAGCGCCATCGGTTGGTTGAGGATGTAGACGTTGCCCACCTGCAGCGTCATATCGCGCAAAAGACCGCCGCCCAGTCCACAGACCACGGCGAGCGCGACGGCGCCCACCAGGTCGAGTTTGTGCTCGCGTGCGACCAACACGCCCGAGATCGATGCCGCGACGACGGCGAACATCTCGAGCCAAAACGGGATGGCAACCATGGCATCCGAGGCGTGTGCGGTAACGATCATAGCGGCGGCAACGGGCAAGATGGGGTCCTTTGAGTTACGGGTTTAGACAATGCCCGTACATAGTACATGTTCGGCGCCGATTGCGACCCTATTGCTCGGCAAACGGTCGGGACTGGGTACGGTCATAGGTTCCATGTTTGGGGATCCGGGTTGATGCTGAACGCGATGGGGGCGTGGTCGAATAGGAGGGATGTCCAAATTTTGAGCTCCGCTCAAAATTTATCCGGTCGGCTTGCGCCGACCGCGCTGCGCTAAAAACGCGCCACGGGCGCGTTTTCTTTACGCTCCGGGCCCTGGCGGGTTCGAATCCCTCCTCCTCCGCCGTGTTTGCTTGTTGGGGACTCAAAACAAAAAAGCTCCCATTCTCGGGAGCTTTCTCAACCAAAATGGCGGAGGAGGAGGGATTCGAACCCTCGTGACCTTATACAGGCCAAACGGTTTTCGAGACCGCCGCATTCAACCACTCTGCCACCCCTCCGCGTGGGGTAAAAACAAAGCAGGCTCGAAGGCCTGCTTTGGAATTAACTGGCGGAGAGTCAGGGATTTGAACCCTGGAGACGCTTTTGACGCCTACACGATTTCCAATCGTGCTCCTTCGGCCACTCGGACAACTCTCCGTTAAATGCGAAAGTCAGTATACACGAGGAATCGCAAAGTGCAAACAGAAAAGTTGGCATTTTTTAAAACGC
Organism: uncultured Collinsella sp.; assembly: GCA_958370785.1. GTDB lineage: Bacteria > Actinomycetota > Coriobacteriia > Coriobacteriales > Coriobacteriaceae > Collinsella. The sequence continues at coordinate 55,499 of CATXKN010000006.1, forward strand.
TTGGCCGCGTTTGGCGTTGCAGCGGGGTTTGAGATGCCAAAAAACGGCTTCCGACCAGCGTAGTTGATCAACTCAATTGTTCAAAAGGGGTATTTATAAGCGATTTGGCAATGAATTTAAAAATCTTTGGGTGGTGCTGTGGGCCACTGGTATGCATTTTGTGACCACGACCATGCGCCCGTTGACCTGCGACTTGGCTCAGCTTGTCCTCACGGCACCGTATCTTGTCCACAGATCCGTCAAGCTTTTGGTCACCATTTGGTTGGAATGCGCATGAAACGTCGTGCGAGTATGGGCATATGTGGAGGTCATGAGGTTGTAGCTGCATATTCTTGCAACCTAGGAGGTTGAAAGATATTATTACCAAGTCTTTTCCTGCTTCAGGCGCACCTTCACGACCTGAAGCCACATTTGCCCAGAGGAGGTGACAATATGAAGGCTTATGAACTGCTGTTCTTTGTTGACCCGTCGCTCGACCCCGAGACTCGTCTCGCTGTTATGAAGCGTATCGATACCACGATCGCTGAGGGCGCTGGCAAGGTCGACTCCGTTGACGAGTGGGGCAAGCGCAAGCTCGCCTACGAGATCAACGACCTCACCGATGGTGACTACACCCTCATCAACTTCCACGCAGATCCTACCCAGATCGCCGAGCTTGATCGCGTCCTGCGCATCACCGACGCTGTGGTCCGCCACATGATCGTCCGTCGCGACGACCAGGAGTAAGACTGTCGTTTTGGACTGGGCTTGTGCCCCAAGAGGAAGTAGTGAGTTATGAGCATCAATCGAGTGAACATCACCGGTAACCTCACCCGCGATCCCGAGCTGCGCGCCACAGCCGGCGGAACCCAGGTTCTGTCCTTTGGCGTCGCCGTGAACGATCGTCGCCGCAACGCGCAGACTGGCGAGTGGGAGGACTATCCCAACTTTGTCGACTGCACCATGTTCGGCACCCGCGCCGAGGCCGTGAGCCGTTTCCTGGCAAAGGGAAACAAGGTCGCGATCGAGGGCAAGCTGCGCTACAGCTCTTGGGAGCGCGACGGCCAGCGCCGGAGCAAACTTGAGGTCATCGTCGATGAGATCGAGTTTATGAGCTCCCGTGGTGGCCAGGGTGGCTACGACCAGGGCGGTTACGCCCCCGCAGCTCCCGCGCCTGCAGCACGTCCTGCCGCGCCGGTGGCTACGCCGCCCGCGGTCGACGTCTACGATGAGGACATCCCGTTCTAAGGGTTGTTCACCTATTTTTGAGTGAGAGGCGGCTTCGGTTCGCCGAAGTTGCCAAATGAAAGGTATTTTGACATGGCTAATGATTTTTCTGCACGTCAGCCGCGTCGTAAGTACTGCCAGTTCTGCAAGGAGAACACTGAGTTCATCGACTATAAGGACACTCAGCTTCTCCGTAAGTACATGACCGACCGTGGCAAGATCAAGCCCCGTCGCGTCACTGGCGCTTGCACGCAGCATCAGCATGACATCGCCAACGCCATCAAGCGCGCCCGCGAGATGGCTCTCCTGCCGTACACCGTCCCCGTGGTTTCCTCTCGTGGCAACCGCGACCGCGGCTAAGAAGGGAGACGCATCATGAAGGTTATTCTTCTCGATGAGATCAAGGGCAAGGGCGGCGAGGGTGACGTCGTAGAGGTCGCTCAGGGTTACGCTGAGAACTTCCTGTTCCCCAAGAAGCTCGCTGTTGCCGCCACCAAGGGCAACCTCAAGCAGCTTGACGAGCGTCGCAACAACATCGCCAAGCGCGAGGCCGTCCGTCTGGCTACCGCCAACGAGACCAAGGCTGCCTTCGAGGGCAAGACGGTCACCGTTGACGTCAAGGTCGGCGACGAGGGCATCCTCTTTGGCTCCGTTACCGCCGCTATGATCGCTGACGCCATCAAGGCTCAGCTCGGTATGGACATCGACCGCAAGCGCGTCGAGCTCGGTAAGCCCATCAAGGTTGCCGGTGCCCACACCGTTGCCATCTCGCTGTACCGCGAGATCAAGGCCGAGGTTGTCGTTCTCGTTGGCGTTACCGCCGAGGAGCTCGCTGCCGAGGCTGAGGTCGAGGAGGCCGCCGAGGCCGCCGAGGCCGAGACCGCCGAGGTCGAGACTGAGGCTGCTGCCGAGTAGCATTTGCTGCAACGCAACAATCTTGTTCTAAGAAGGGCGCTCTGGGAGACCAGGGCGCCCTTTTGTTTTCTACGCTTGGCGAGCGCCATGGCAGGCGTTGCGGTGAAGTCCCACATGTGGGACCGTTCATCCGTTTCGTTCGGTGATGATTGCCGGGGCGCGGCCCGTTTTGGGGCTGTGGCTGATACTATGGATGCTCGCAAGCGATATGAATGAGGATGCTCATGGCATACGACGATAGGGAGACCGGGCTGACGGTTGAGGACCGCGGCTCAAAGTTGGGTCTTCCCCAAAACCAAGATGCAGAGGCCAATGTACTGGCCGCTATGCTGCTATCGCCCGAGGTGGTCGAAGAGGCCCAGGTCGAGCTGCAGCCCGATGACTTCTACCGGCCCATTCATAAGACCATCTATACCGCGATGGTCGATATGTACAACAGCCGCATTCCCATCGACTCCATCTCGCTGATTGATTACCTGCGAAGCATCAACAAGCTCGATGCCGTGGGTGGCGAAGCGTATATTTTGGAGTTGATGGGTCAGACCCTGTCGCTCGTGAACTGGCAGCACCATGCCGCCATCGTCCGTCGCGACTCGATGCTGCGCGAGCTGATCGGCGCCACCAACGAGATTAACGCGCTGGCCTATAACGCCCCCACCGACACCAAAGAGGTCGTGGAGCTGGCCGAGAGCAAACTGCTCAAGGTTACGGCACGCGAGGTCAAGTCGAGCTACAAGACACTGACCGAGTTTATGGTCGAGGCCTATAACGAGGCCGAGGAAGTGTGCCAGGCCGGTGGTCAGGCGGCGGGCGTGCCCACCGGCTTCCCGTCACTCGACCGCATGCTCATGGGTTTTCGCGAGGGTCAGCTCATCATCATCGGCGCCCGCCCTGCTGTGGGTAAGACGTCGTTCGCCCTGAACCTGGCACTTAACGCTGCCGCTGCTGGTTATACCGTCGGCTTCTTCTCGCTGGAGATGTCGGGTAAGGAAATTGCCCAGCGTCTGATTTGCGCCTATGCCATGATCTCAATCAGTGACTTCCGCATGGGTCGCATTAGCCCCGAGCAGTGGGCCAATATCAACGAGGCCACGCAGACCTTGTCCAAGCTGGATATTCTGATTGACGATACGCCCGGCACCACAGTGACCGAGATTCGCGCCAAGAGCCGCCGTATGCTCCATAACAAGGAGAAGGCAATCATCATCCTGGACTACCTGCAGCTGGTGAGTCCTCCGCCGGGACGCCGCTCCGAGAGCCGTACCGTCGAGGTTTCGGAGATGTCGCGTGGTCTGAAGATCATGGCCAAGGAGCTCAAGATCCCGCTCATCGCGCTGTCGCAGCTCTCGCGTCAGGTCGAATCCCGTACCGGCAAGCGCCCGCAGCTTTCCGACCTTCGTGAATCGGGCTCTATCGAGCAGGACGCCGATATCGTTATGTTCTTGGACCGCTCCGCCGACGAGGCCGAAGCCTCACGCGACGATCGACCCGACGAGGGCGTTACGCGTATCGTCGTGGCCAAGAACCGTTCGGGCCCGATCGGCGACGTCGACCTGATGTTCCTGCCGGCATCCACCAAGTTCTATGAGCTTGATGGGGCACATGCCGAGGAGTAGGACAGGCACCCGTTGCACGGGTATACTGGGAATGTTTTGTGCTTCTGCGTGCCGGCGTGGCGCGTAGACAGTCCATGAATGTAAGGAGTAAACATGCCGTCAACCGTTTTGGTCGGTGCCCAGTGGGGCGATGAGGGCAAGGGTAAGATTTGCGACCTGGTCGCCGGCGACTTCGATGCCGTCGTGCGCTACTCGGGCGGCAACAACGCCGGTCACACCATCGTCGTCAACGGCAAGAAGTACGGCCTGCACCAGGTGCCTTCCGGCATCATGTATTCCGACCACGTGTCGGTGATCGGTAACGGCTGCGTCGTCAACCCCAAGGTTGTCCTTGAGGAGATCGACATGTTCGAGGCCGACGGCATCACCACCAAGAACCTCAAGATTAGCGGCAACGCGCATGTCATCATGCCGTACCACATTGATCTGGATGGCGCCTTTGAGCAGAAGCTCGGCAAGAAGAACATCGGTACCACCAAGCGCGGTATCGGTCCGTGCTATCAGGACAAGATGGCCCGCATCGGCCTGCGCATGCAGGACATGCTGGACGAGGCGCTGTTCCGCGACAAGCTGGAGACCGCTCTCGCCCGCGTGAACCCCGAGCTCGAGCTCATCTACAATCTGCCCACCTACACCGTGGACCAGATTTGCGACGAGTACCTGCCGATGGCCGAGCGCCTGCGTCCCTACATCACCGAGACGAGTCTGCTGCTCAACAACATGATTGACGAGGGCAAGGACCTGCTGTTTGAGGGCGCCCAGGCGACGCTGCTCGACATCGACCACGGTACCTATCCGTACGTGACGTCTTCCAACTGCACCGCCGGCGGCGCCATCACCGGCTCCGGCGTCGGTATGAAGAACGTCGACCGCGTACTGGGCGTCATGAAGGCCTATATCACCCGCGTCGGTTCGGGCCCCATGCCCACCGAGCTTTCCTATGAGTCCGAGGCCGGTCACACGCTGACCGAGGAGGGCTACGAGTACGGCGTGACCACCGGTCGCCGTCGTCGCTGCGGCTGGTTCGACGGCCCCATCGCCAACTACGCCTCGCGCGTCAACGGCCTCACCGATATCGCCATGACCAAGCTCGACGTGCTTTCGGCTTTCGACACCATCAAGGTGTGCGTGGCCTACGACGTCGATGGTGAGCGCTATACCAGCGTGCCCGAGCATCAGGTTCGCTTTGAGCACGCCAAGCCCATCTACGAGGAGCTTCCTGGCTGGAAGTGCGATATCACCGGCTGCCGCAGCTTTGAGGAGCTGCCGCAGGAGGCTCAGGACTACGTGGCGTTTATCGAGGATCTGGCACACACCCGCGTGACGTTCATTGGCGTTGGCGCTGGTCGCGAGCAGATCATCAACCGATTCTGGAAGTAATCGGGACTATTTGGTTATTGCGATATACCCCTTTGCAGCCCGGACGGGCGGCCGAGGGGTATATTTGCTTGCAAAGGGCTCGCGCGGAGCGGGCCGTTCATCCATAGAGGAGGCACCCTTGAAGGCGGACACTCAAACCATCGACATCCTGTTGTTGGGCAGCGGCGGCCGTGAGCATGCTTTGGCAGCTAAGCTCGCAGCATCACCGCGCGCCGGCAAGCTCTACATCGCGCCGGGTAACGGCGGCACCGCGAGCTGCGGCGAGAACGTTGTTCTCGACGACTGCGATCCTGCGGCCGTGGCGGCGTTTGCGCAGAGCCACGGATGCGGACTCGTGGTAATTGGCCCCGAGGCTCCGCTCGTGGCGGGCGTGGCCGACGCCGTACGCGCGGCGGGTATTTCCTGCTTTGGCCCGGGTGCCGAGGGCGCCCAGATGGAGGGCTCCAAGCTGTTCTCCAAGCAGCTCATGGAGCGTGCGGGCATTCCGACGGCAGCCTATGGTTCGTTTACCGACGAGGCTTCGGCTCTCGCCTACGTGCGCGAGCAGGGCGCCCCGCTGGTCGTGAAGGCCGACGGCCTTGCCGCGGGCAAGGGCGTTATCGTGGCGACCGAACTTGAGCAGGCCGAGGAGGCCGTGCGCGAGTGCTTTGGCGGCACCTTTGGCGATGCCGGCAACACCGTGGTTATCGAGGAGATGCTGACCGGCCCCGAGTGCTCGCTGCTGGCCTTTACCGACGGCAAGACCGTGCGCCCCATGGCCACCTCGCAGGACCACAAGCGCGCGCTCGAGGGCGACAAGGGCCCCAACACCGGCGGCATGGGCGTCTACAGCCCGGTGCCCATCGTGACTGACGAGGAGCACGCCACCATGGTGAAGGTCATGGAGCAGACCGTGGCCGAGCTCGCTGCCGAGGGTATCGACTACCGCGGCTGCCTGTACGGCGGCTTTATGCTCACGCCTGCCGGCCCCAAGGTGCTGGAGTTCAATGCCCGCTTTGGCGACCCCGAGACGCAGGTCGTGCTGCCGCGCCTTAAGAACGACCTGGTCGAGGTCATGCTCGCCTGCGCCAACTGCGAGCTTGATCAGATTGAGCTCGACTGGCGTGACGAGTGGGCCGTGGCCGTTGTCCTGACGAGCGCGGGCTACCCCGGCAGCTACGAGAAGGGCAAGGTCATCACCGGTATCGCCGATGCCGAGGCCATGGAGAACGTGACCGTGTACCACGCGGGCACTGCCGTGGTGGACGGCCAGCTCGTGACCAATGGTGGCCGCGTGCTTGCCGTGACCGCTCTGGGCGACACGTTCGAGAACGCTCGCAACCTTGCCTACGAGGCCTGCGAGAAGATTGATTTTGAGGGCAAGACCCTGCGTCACGACATCGGCCTGCGCGCGCTGCGCGGCCGCGACGCCTGGGATGCCTAAAGTCCGAGAGGAATGAGACGGATGGACGAGAAGAACGAAGAGCTCGTGGACGCGCAGATCGTCGAAGAGGACAGCCGCATGTATGGGCACGCCGAGGGCGAGCCTGGTGGCGAGGTCTCTGACGAGCCGGCGCTGGTGCTGGGCGATGACGACCCGCACGATGCCGAGCTGCACGAGAAGATTCTTTCGGAGGAATGCGCCTGGAAGGGCAAGATTCTCGACGTCCACCGTCTTGAGGTTGAGCTGCCCAACGGTCACCGCAGCGCCCGCGATATCGTTCGCCATCCGGGTGCGGCGGCCGTTGTGGCACTGACCGAGAGCGGCAAGATCGTACTGGTGCGTCAGTACCGCACCGCCATCGACCGCGTGACGGTCGAGATTCCCGCCGGCAAGCTCGATCCAGGCGAGGACCCGCTCGATTGCGCCAAACGCGAACTGCACGAGGAGACGGGCTTTAGGGCCGGTCGTATTCGCTTTTTGACGTCGATTGTCACGTCCTGCGGTTTTTGCGATGAGATCATCCACATCTACTTGGCTACCAAGCTCGAGTTTGATGCGCCCAACCCCGATGATGACGAGTTTGTCAACGTGGACCTGGTGCCGCTGCACGAGCTGATCGATGCCGTGCTCGACGGCAAGATCGAAGACGCCAAGACCGTCGTAGGCGCCTTGGCCTGCGATAGCATCGCGCACCGCCTTGGGGGCGCGGAGCTTTAACGAGCGGGGATAGCCCTGGGGCAAGTACTGCTGATTGCTCTGTCCCAGGGCCTTACGTTGCTGATATTTCTTTGAGGATCACATGCTGAAGAGGTTTCTTTCGTATTACGAGCCCCAGATGGGGCTTTTTGTTGCCGATACTGTTTGTGCCCTGGTGCTTGCCGCCATTGACTTGGCGTTTCCCATTATCCTGCGCAATCTGACCGGCGGGCTCTTTACCCAGGGTCAGGCTGCTATTATGCAGGCGCTCGGTATGATCGCGGTTGGTCTGGTGCTGATGTATGCCATCCGTTGCGCCTGTCGCTACTTTGTGAGTTACTGGGGCCACGTGATGGGCGCGCGCATGGAGTCCAAGATGCGTGAGGACCTGTTCGATCAGTACGAGCGCTTTAGCTTTGCGTACTTCGATCGCAACAGTTCGGGTGACATGATGAGCCGCGTGGTCAACGACCTGTTCGATATCTGCGAGGCGGCACACCACGTGCCCGAGTGGATTATCATCTGCGGCATCGAGATCGTCGGCTCGTTTGTGATCCTCTTTGCTATTGCCCCGGTGCTGGCGCTTGCCATGGCCGTGGTGACGGCGGTGTTTGCGGTCATCATGTTTTGGCAGAACATGCGCATGCGCGAGGTCTTCAGCGACAACCGCAAAAAGATCAGCGGTATTAATGCTCAACTGCAGGATTCGCTGGCAGGCATGCGCGTGGTCAAGAGTTTTGCGAACGAGGAAGCTGAGCGCTCCAAGTTCCGCGCCTCTAACGACCGCTATCTTTCGTCCAAAGAGAATATGTATCACGCCATGGGCGTCTACACTGCGACGTATGGCCTGCTCTCGGGTGTGCTGTACGTGATCGTGGTGCTGCTGGGTGGTTGGCTGGTGGCGCAAGGCCAACTGCAGCCGGTCGATATGGCGACCTTTGCGCTCTACATTTCGCTGTTCTGCACGCCGCTCGAGACGCTCGTCAATTCGGCCGAAACGTATCAGAAGGCCATCGCCGGCTTTAAGCGCATGGACGAGGTGCTTTCGACCGCCCCGGATATCCAGGACAAGCCAGATGCCGCGGACCTGGAGGTAACGGCTGGCGCGGTTGAATATCGCGACGTGTGCTTTAGCTACGAGGATGTTGAGTTGGGCGAGGGCGGTGCCGACGGACGCCCTGTTATCGACCATATGGATCTGTCCATCAAGCCCGGACAGACCATTGCGCTGGTTGGCCCCTCGGGCGGTGGCAAGTCCACAACGTGTTCGCTGCTGCCGCGCTTTTATGACGTGGCGGACGGATCCATCAGCATCGACGGCCAGGACGTGCGCGACGTGACGCAACAGAGTCTGCGCCGCGCCATTGGCCTGGTGCAGCAGGATGTCTATCTGTTTGACGGTACGATTGGCGAGAACATCGCCTACGGCAGGCCAGGCGCCACGGCAGAAGAGGTCGCCGAGGCCGCTCGCCGCGCCAATATCGATGCCTTCATTGAGTCGCTGCCGCAGGGCTACGACACGGTCGTGGGCGAGCGCGGCAGCCGTCTTTCGGGTGGCCAGAAGCAACGCGTAGCCATTGCGCGCGTGTTTCTCAAGAACCCCAAGATCCTGATTCTGGACGAGGCGACGAGCGCCTTGGATAACGAGAGCGAGGAGGCGGTGCAGGAGTCGCTCGAGCGCCTGGCGCGCGGCCGCACCACGATCATCATCGCCCATCGTCTCTCGACCATTAAGCATGCCGACGAGATTGCGACCGTCGAGCATGGTCGCGTTGTGGAACGTGGCACGCACGAGCAGCTTCTCGCCCGTGGCGGCACCTATGCCCGTTACTATCGAATGCAGTTCGAAGGTGCGCGTGCGCACGAGCTCGACTGATTGATATGACAGGAAGTATATGGCTGAGAAGAACCCTTTGACTCCGGAAGAAGTGACGGAGTTATTCTCCGAGATCGACGCATCCGGCGTTTTGGATCCGACGCTTGCCAAAAAGCGCACCGAGCGCATGCGCGAAAAAGAGGCCGCGGCCAAGCGCGGCGACAAGGCGGCGCTGGCGCAGCTTCGCAGCGAAGATCGCGCAAGCCAGACAAAGCAGATCGACCCGCTGTCCGAGGACGACCCTTCGGGCTCGCAGGTGAGCCATACCATTACGAAGACCGCCATGGCCGTAGTTATCGGCATTCTGGTGTTGATCGTGGGCATGCAGATCGGCTACGGCGTGATGCGCCGCCTGAACACAGCCAACCTGTCCGAGAGCGTTTCGGTCGATACCGTTTCTACAGCACTCAAGGGCGGACTCGAGTGGGGCAACGGTTTTACGCAGTTCCCGCTCGACTTTACCGTCGACGAGGCGGACGAGCGCACAGGCACGGTCGAGGTAACGGTGTTGGACACATCGTCTGCCAACGAGCTCGAGCTGCTGTCCAACGGGCAGATTCAGGCTGCGGCACTTGCGACCAACGCGTTGCTCAACGATAAGATCGACCGCGTGGTGTACAACGTGCACGCCTATATCGATGAGGACAGCAATATCCAGCATGATTCCTTCTTTGGCATGTTCCCCGCGAGGGGTCATCAGAGCGCCATTCTGACGTTCGTGTGGACCAAGAGCTCGTCGACCGCTACGAACATCGACTGGAAGATGCATATCGTGAGTATGGACGACACGATTTCCGAGCGCATTCAAAAGCAGGTGAACTCGGTGTCGTCGCTGATTGAGGACCCGTCGGTGAGCCAGACCAAGATTGACGAGGAAAAGGCCGAACGTGACCTGGAGCATCGTCTGCATGGCCGCGAGATTTTCCGCGGTGGCAAGCCCGATCGCACGCCGTCCGATCTGCTGGAGCAGGATAAATAAGACGCCATCATCCCGCGTGAGCCAAGTGCCCGCGCGGGATGATTTTTCTGGGACGGGGATTAAAAAATCATTCTGAGAACGGAGCCTTGTCGCTGAGTAGTCAATTTGGGACGGGGCTATTTTAGCTACCCCGGCGGTGGCACGCCGGTTAGGTTAATCGACAGCGTGGGTAGCTAAAATAGCCCCGTCCCAAATTGACTACTCGCCAACCACATACATGGCAGAATGATTTTTCAATCCCCGTTCCAGAAAAATCATTATGCATAGAAAGTCATAATTATCATTTCGTAAACATTTCGATGAAATTAACGCCATGGCGCATACTTGCGGTTAAAATACCGCAAGGCCTAACTACCAACCTTTAAGCCGGTCCGGAGAGACCGGGAAGGAGAATTATGGCGAATAACCATACTGCGGGCACTGCTGCCCGCACCTTCGCGCCCAGCGAGCTTTGCCAGCGCATGCTGGCCAAAACCAGCAAGGGCACCTGCGGTCCCTGCATCCTGTACCTTGAGGATGGGACCATTTTTTATGGCCGTGCATGCGGTGCCGAGGGTACCGCGACCGGCGAGGTCTGCTTCAACACCTCGCTTGAGGGCTACTTTGAGGTCATGACCGACCCGAGCTATGCCGGCCAAATCGTAACCATGACCTATCCGCAGATCGGTAACTACGGCATCGACGAGACCGACGTCCAGTCGGCCTTCCCCGGTGATACCGCCCGCCCCGCGAGCGCTCCGGCTATGCGCGGCATGATCGTCCGCGACATGTGCGCCACGCCTTCCAACTGGCGCTCGGCCGTCAGCGTGCCGGAATACCTGCGTGCCCATGGCATCGTCGCTATCGAGGGCGTCGACACCCGAGCTCTTGTGCGCCACCTGCGCGACAACGGCTCCAAGATGGGTATTATCTCGACGGAAATCTTCGACACCGCCGAGCTCGCCGAGCGTCTTGCCGCAGCCCCCACGTTGGTGGGCGAGAACCTGGTCAAGACCGTGAGCTGCCCTGAGCCCCACGAGTTTGCAGCTGCCGACCTGCCCGCTACGCATGACTTTGCGCTTGCCCCTGCCGCCCCCGCCCGCCACAACGTGGTCGCCTACGACTGCGGCGTCAAGCGCGGCATTCTGGAGGGCCTCGTCCGCGCCGGCTGCGACCTTACTGTCGTGCCGTGGGATACGCCCGCGAGTGAGGTGCTCGACATGAATCCCGACGGCGTCTTTTTATCCAACGGCCCCGGCGACCCCGATGCCGTGGTGGAGACCTATGAGCAGGTGCAGCAGCTGATCGGCAAGGTGCCGGTCTTTGGCATTTGCCTCGGTCACCAGATGATCAGCTTGGCGTGTGGCGCCCAAATGGAAAAGCTTAAATTCGGTCACCGTGGCGGTAACCAGCCGGTTATGAACCTGGTGAGCCGTCGCGTGGAGATCACCGCGCAAAACCACGGCTTTGGCCTGCTGTTCCCAAGTCTGGGCAAACTGATCCCGGAGCTTTCCGGCGGCGAGACCGAGCATGAGGCCGACGGCGACCTGCGCGCCTGGGTGCGTCGCGGCATCGCGCCGGTCGTGATGAACGAGCGCTTCGGCCGCATTCGCCTGACGCACGTGAACCTCAACGACGGCACCGCCGAGGGCATCCAGCTGCTCGATGCCCCGTGCTTCTCGGTCCAGTACCACCCCGAGGCCTCGCCCGGCCCCACCGATGCCCACTATCTCTTTACCGCCTTTACGCGACTCATGGACGGCGAGGAGAACTACCTGGACATCGACACCGCGAAGGACCGCCTTGCCGGCTGGAATTTTGCCGAGACCGCCGCGACCGAGACCGAGGAGAACTAACATGCCGAAACGTACTGACATCAAGCGCATCCTCGTCATTGGTTCGGGTCCCATCGTTATTGGCCAGGCCTGTGAGTTCGACTACTCCGGCGCCCAGGCCTGCAAGGTGCTCAAGGAGGATGGCTTTGAGGTCATCCTGGTCAACTCCAACCCGGCGACCATCATGACCGACCCGGGTCTTGCCGACCGAACCTATGTCGAGCCCATCACCGCCGAGTTTATCGAGCGCGTAATCAAGAAAGAGCGCCCGGACGCGCTGCTGCCCACGCTGGGCGGCCAGACCGGTCTGAACGCCGCCGTCGAGCTGGCGAAAGACGGCACGCTCGACAAGTATGGCGTCGAGATGATTGGCTGCGACCTGGCCGCTATCGAGCGCGGCGAGGACCGCAAGCTCTTTAACGAGGCCATGGCCGAGATTGGCCTGGAGGTCGCGCGCTCGGGCTATGCCTACAGCGTGGCCGACGCCGAGGCTATCGCCGAGCGCGTGGGCTATCCCTGCGTACTGCGCCCGAGCTTTACCCTCGGCGGCGCCGGCGGCGGCATCGCTCACACCCACGAGGAGCTCATCTCCATCGTGAGCCAGGGCTTGGAGCTTTCGCCCGCCCACGAGGTGCTGGTCGAGGAATCCATCGAGGGCTGGAAAGAGTATGAGATGGAGGTCATGCGTGACCACGCCGGCAACGGCATCATCGTGTGCTCCATCGAGAATCTCGACCCCATGGGCGTGCATACCGGCGACTCCATCACCGTGGCGCCGGCGCAGACGCTCTCCGACCTTGAGTATCAGCGCATGCGCGTGGCCTCGCTCGCCATTCTGGAGAAGATCGGTGTCGAGACCGGTGGCTCCAACGTGCAGTTTGCCGTGAACCCCAACACCGGTCGCTTGATCGTCATCGAGATGAACCCGCGCGTGAGCCGTTCGTCCGCGCTGGCCTCCAAGGCCACGGGTTTTCCCATCGCTAAGGCCGCCGCGCGCCTGGCTGTGGGCTATACGCTCGACGAAATCGTCAACGACATCACCAAGGCCACGCCCGCCTGCTTTGAGCCCACGATCGACTACTGCGTCGTTAAGGTGCCGCGCTTTGCCTTCGAGAAGTTCAAGGGTACCGACCCCACGCTCACCACGCGCATGAAGGCCGTAGGCGAGATCATGGCGATCGGCCGCACCTTTGAGGAGGCCTTCGGCAAGGCCATACGCTCGCTGGAGGACGGCCATCAGGGCATTTGCGCCGGTGGCAAGGAGGGTGCCGACAAGCTGAGCGACGACGAGCTCGCCCAGGCTGTGGCCACCCCGACTGAGCACCGCATTTTCTTTGTGGTCGAAGCCCTGCGCCGCGGCTGGGACATCGCGCGTATCCACGCTATTTGCGGTATCGATCCGTGGTACCTCAACCGTATCAACGACATGGTGCAGGTTCAGGAGAGCATCCGCGGCCTGCGTGTGGAGGATATCGACGCCGACGCGATGCGCTTGCTCAAGCAGTACGGCACGAGCGACGCCGAGATCGCCGCGCTGACCGGCTCGGACGAGCGCTTTGTGTGCGCCTATCGCAAGGGTCTGGGCGTGGTTCCCAGCATGAAGACGGTCGATACCTGCGCTGCGGAGTTCTCGAGTGCCACGGAGTACCACTACAAGACGTACGAGAACATCTACCGCACGAGCCCGGATGTCAAGAAGTGCGTGGCTCCCGACGAGACCACGCCGGCGGACAAGCCCAAGGCGATGATCCTGGGCGCCGGCCCCAACCGCATTGGTCAGGGTATCGAGTTCGATTACTGCTGCGTGCACGCGAGCTACGCGCTGGCGGCCCGCGGCTTTGAGACCATCATGGTCAACTGCAACCCCGAGACCGTCTCGACTGACTACGATACCTCGGACCGCCTGTACTTTGAGCCGCTCACCTACGAGGACGTTATGGACGTCATCGATGTTGAGCGTCCCGACGGCGTCGTGGTGACGCTCGGCGGCCAGACCCCGCTTAAGCTGGCGCGCATGCTCGAGGAGAGTGGCGTGAACATTATGGGCACCAAGCCCGACGCCATCGACTTTGCCGAGGACCGCGAGCGCTTCGCCGCCCTGCTCGACAAGCTGGGCATCATGTACCCGCCGGCGGGCCAGGCCACGTCGTTTGAGGAGGCCGAGGCCGTGGCCGCGCACATCGGCTACCCGCTGCTGGTGCGTCCGAGCTACGTGCTGGGCGGCCGCGGCATGATGATCGCCTACGATGCCGAGCATCTGCGCGATTACATGGCCGAGGCTGCGCGCATTAGCCCCGACTACCCGGTGTATCTGGACCGCTTCCTGGAGGGTGCGATCGAGTCCGACGTCGACGCCTTGTGCGATGGCGAAGAGGTCTACATCGGCGGCATTCTGGAGCATATCGAGGAGGCCGGTATTCACTCCGGCGACTCTGCGACCTGCATCCCGCCGTTCAGCTTTAGCGTGAGCCTGCAGGCAAAGCTTCGCGAGACCACGCGCCGCATCGCGATGGCGCTGGGCGTACGCGGCCTGGTCAACGTGCAGTACGCCATCAAGGGCGAGACCGTCTACGTGATCGAGGCAAACCCGCGCGCCAGCCGTACCGTGCCGTTTATCTCCAAGGCCACCGGTGTGCCGCTCGCCAAGTGCGCGGCGCGTATCATGGCGGGCGATTCCATCGCCAGCCTGGGCCTGCCGAGCGATGAGCGTCAGCTCGATTGGTTCTGCATGAAGGAAGCCGTTATGCCCTGGGGTCGTTTCCCGGGCGCCGACGTTATCCTGGGGCCCGAGATGAAGTCGACAGGTGAGGTCATGGGTATCGCCAAGAGCTATCCCGAGGCATATGCCAAGACGCAGCTGGCGATTGACTACAAGCTGCCCGATCCGAGCTGCGGCAAGGTGTTCATCAGCGTGTGCGACCGCGACAAGCGTCATATCCTTTCGGTTGCCCGTATCCTGCGCTACCTGGGCTTTGATATCTGCTCCACCGAGGGTACGGCGCGCGTGCTGCGCGGCGGCAACGTGACTTGTGAGGTCGTGGAGAAGATCAGCGGTCCGCACGACGGCGAGCGTCCCAACATCGGCGACCTCATCGCCGATGGCAAGATTGCGGTAATCATCAACACGCCGTACGGCCCGGGTTCTCGTGGCGACGGCTATCTGTTGCGCACCGAGGCCGTGCGCCGCGGCGTGACTTGCGTGACCGCGATGTCTGCCGCCAACACGTACGTGAGCGCCATCGAGGCCGTGCGCGAGGACCAGCAGGGCCACGGCAGCGCCAACGACATGGGCATGGACGTCATCGCCCTGCAGGACCTGCCGCAGCACACGGTGTAGGTTGAGCTGTTCGGCCGGGGCGGGAGGGGCCGAGATTTCCCCCTTTCGCTCCGGCTGCAAGCAGAGTCGCTCAGGAGGAAACTCGGCCCCTCCCGCCCCGGCCTACGGTGACTCGGTTGCACCGCGTGCTGCCGAAGGGACTTTGCACGATGACTAGGACTGAATAAAAAATGAGCGTGGGCTCTGTCGTTCGAATGAACGACAGAGCCCACATTTTTATTTCAGCCAACGTACGTCACAGCAATCCCCGGTAGGTCGAAGGT
The DNA here is from genome assembly GCA_958370785.1 of uncultured Collinsella sp. Lineage (GTDB taxonomy): Bacteria > Actinomycetota > Coriobacteriia > Coriobacteriales > Coriobacteriaceae > Collinsella. The sequence continues at coordinate 71,004 of CATXKN010000006.1, forward strand.
GCTCTGCGGCGGCCCGGTGTTTTCATCTGAACGACTTTGCGTAGCAACCGGAGCTCATTTATTTCAGCCAACGTACGTCATGGCAATCCCCGGCAGGTCGCAGGGTGGCGGCTGAGCCTTTCCCTCGGGAAACTTCGCGAAGCCCAGTTCCCGAGGGAAAGGCTCAGCCGCCACCACGCAGACCGCAGGGACGGGAGAAGCTATACTACTCTCAGTAGTTAAGGGTCGCGGATTCGCCGCGTCACCGCTCTCAACAGGAGGTCTTTGTTTATGGCAGATCAGAAGCCGGTTGTCGGGATCATCATGGGCTCCAAGTCCGATCTGGGCGTTATGGAAGGCTGCACCGCCGAGCTCGAGGCACTGGGCGTGCCCTATGAGCTCGTGATTGCAAGTGCGCACCGCACGCCGGCGAAGGTCCATGAGTGGGCCTCGACCGCTGCCGACCGCGGCATCAAGGTGATTATCGCTGCCGCCGGCAAGGCTGCTCACCTGGGCGGCGTCGTGGCTGCGTTTACGCCGCTGCCGGTCATCGGCGTGCCTATGAAGACGAGCGATCTGGGTGGTATGGACTCGCTGCTGTCGATGGTGCAGATGCCTTCGGGCGTGCCCGTTGCCTGTGTTGCCATCAACGGTGCCAAGAACGCCGCCATCTACGCCACGCAGATCCTGGGCGCCTGCGACCCCGAGTACCGCAAGGTTATCGAGAAGATGAAGCAGGAGATGGCTGACGCCTAAGCGCTCTGCCAGTCCATTTGCAGCATAAGGAGAGCCATGTCCGACTATCAGGGAAAGCGTTTTTCGGCTTCTCGGATTCCCGATCCAGCCAAGTCGGGAGCAGCCCGCGCGCCGCAGCAGGGTCGGACATCCTCTCCTCAGCAGCCGCGCGCGCCGCGTCCCGTGACGCCGGCGAAGCATCGCCGTCAGGATACGCCGGCTGCATATCGCCCTTCGTCATACAGTACGGCCAAGAAGCCACCTCGCTCTTCGGCGCATGCCGCGCCATCGAGCTATACCGAGCCGTCGCGTAAAAAGCGCCGCTCCGTCATTCCCATTTTGCTCATCATTATCGGCATTGGCCTGATCGTTGCCGCTGCCGCCATCTTTATCAACGCGCAGATTGGCTACAAGCAGGCGAGCGAGTCGTATCAAAAAATCGAAAATCAATATGTGAGCGACAAGGACGCCAGTGGCGTGCCAATTGTCGACTTCAATGCGCTGGCCCAGACAAATCCCGAGGTTGTGGGTTGGATTTACGCGCCCGGCACCAACATCAACTACCCCGTGGTGCAGACCAACAACAACTCCAAGTACCTCAACACGCTGTTTGACGGTACGGCCAATGCGTCGGGCGCCATCTTCCTGGATAGCGACGACACCGCGCCGGGCATGGTGGATCAGCAGACCACGATTTACGGTCATCATATGAACGACGGTTCGATGTTCAACGTGATTTCGGATACGACCGATCAGGCGACGTTCGACAGCATGGAATACGTGTACTACATCACGCGTGATACGACGTATAAGTTGCGCCCGCTGGCGACCAAGGTGGTCGAGGACACGTATGCCAAGGCGCGCACGCCCAACTTTGAGGGCGATGACGGACTGAAGAATTACCTGTCCGAGATGCTCGATGGTGCCTCGGCCGTGGCGAGCGATGCCACCGATCGTGCCGCTTCGGCAACCAAGGTCGTAACGCTTGTGACCTGCCGCTCGCTGTCATTTAGCAATACGCGCGCAGTCATGGTGCTCACGCCGGTCGAGGAATAAGTGGTTCGAGAGTAGCTAAAAGAGCCTCGTCCCAAATGAGCTACTCGATGACGGTAAAAAGGAGAAATGATGCTTGAAAGTGGCAAATCGATGCCTTCGGTTGATGCCTGGCTGCGCGAAGCCAAGGCCGATGTTTCGGCGGCTGATTGCGGGATGTACCTGACACACAACGGCGTGGTGCGTGCGACGCCTAAGTCCGAGGTGCGTGGGGTCGAGACAGATGGTGTGGCGCCTGGACATAAGGTGGGCGGCATGGTGTTCGGCTTCGATGCCGAAAAGGTGCAGGCCGCCATCGAGGCAACGCGCGCGATGCCGGGTATCGGCTATGTGCGCGTGTGGCTGGCGAGCGGCGAGCTTGCCGTGGGCGACGACATCATGCTCGTACTCATTGGCGGGGACATTCGCCCGCATGTGGTCGACGCGCTGCAGAAGCTTGTCGGCACCATCAAAAATGAGTGTGTGAGCGAGGTCGAGCGCGAGGCGTAGGGGCTTGCGTCGATAGAAGGGTCGTTTATAAAAATACCCGCCGGTACGTGTGATACCGGCGGGCATTTTACGTTTTGGGCGCGGTGGGCGCTACACGCGCGTCGCATCCTTGGGGCTCATGGTCATGCTCTGGAAGCGGTTCTCCATGTAATCGTTATCGAAATACTTGCCGTAGAACTGCGCGACGGGAATATCCGGCTCCGTGCCGTTGACGCGCTGGTACCAGTAGTCGAGCGACTGTAGCGTCATGACGCCGTCGACCAGCATAATGACGGTAAAGATGACGGTAGCCGAGTAGCGACTCTTCCACGGAATCATGTTGATGAGCTTGAGCAACCTCGGCAGCAGCAGCTTGATCCAGATGAGGCCACCCAGGCCCCACATGCAGGCAAACGGCGTGCATGTGCGTCCCCCGGTCAATACCGCGATGGGATCGGGCATGCCGAATAGCCTAATGTGTGAATAGCTCCACGACACCACGCCAAATGAGGTCTGCATAAACCAGCCTACAAACACCTCGAAAGCGCCGCCGATCAGGGCACTTACCAGGAAAATGATCAGAGGATTCTTTTTATAGAAGCGGTTGAGCGCCATGGTCATGAGCACCGCGCCAAATCCGTAGATGGGGCTAAAGGGGCCAAATAGCATACCGGCACGGTCCTGATAGACGCCGGGATCGACGACGACCATATGCCAGACTTCCTCGAGAATGAGACCTAACACGCTGCAGACGAAGAATACCCAGAACAGGTTGAAGTAGTTGAGCTTGATGTAGCCCTCGCCGGTTTCGTCGCGGCCGAGCATGCCCTCGGCGGCGGCGTCGCGGTCGAGCATCTCCTGCAGGCGGCGCTGCAGTTCGCGCTCCTGGCGAAGCGTAGGATCGACGGTGGCTGAAAGCGCGATGAGGATACCGAGCTGAATAGCGGGACGAAGCAAGAAGAGCCCGATACCTTGGAGCATCACGTCGACCAAAAGCTCGACGACGGTGAATGCAATAAGGATATAGGACAGGCGGGCGGCGTTGCGGCGCTGGTTTCTGATAAGGTCCAGGCCAAAGATGATCAGGATGACGGCACTTGCCGCAGAGAGCATGATGCCGGCGACGATGAGTCCAACCGCGACGAGCGTGTTGTCGCCGAGCTTGGCGGCGGCGTTGCCGTTAATGAGCGCGGTGATGACCTGCCACATAAAGGCGGCGACCGACGGGAGTGTGCCCACGCCGGACAGGATGCACAGGACGGCGTACACCTTAATGATGAGGGGAATCTTCTTGACCTCCGTGGCGCTGGGGACGCTGGGGTCGAGTTCGTTTCGATCCATACAGAACCTTTCTCGCTTTGTCCTAGGTTACAAGGATACGCCGCCAACCTGCCAAAAGACAGGACGAACGTCCCAATTGCAACAATGCAACCCTCAACGGTGGACGCGGCGGCCACCTGGGGGCGTGGGCGCTTGCACTGGACAGACCAATAAAATGTTTGGCCGCAAAACGGATTATTAGCTCGGTGGGCTTTTAAAAAGCGCTGCTCATGCGCGGGGGAGCGCGTCGCGCCGTGCGTATAATAAGGCGGGTAACGCCAAAATACGAGGCTCTGAGGGGATGCCATGTCTCAAGAAACCATCCGCGCGGCCGAGCGTGCCGCGGGACAGGTGAACGCCATGTCGACGTATGATCCGGACTCTGACCAGCTGCATGAGGAATGCGGCGTTTTTGGTGTCTGGGCGCCCGATCGCGACGTGGCTCGACTGACGTACTTTGGCCTGCGTGCATTGCAGCACCGTGGCCAAGAATCGGCGGGAATCGCCGTGGGTGACGGCGGCACGGTTATGGTTCGCAAGGACCTGGGCCTGCTCGACCGCGTGTTCTCCAATGCCGACTTGTCGACGCTCTCCGGTCAGCTGGCCGTGGGTCATGTGCGCTACGGCACCGCCGGCGCCAAGAGCTGGGAAGCCTCTCAGCCGCACCTCTCTACCATCAATAGTGTCATTATCGCGCTCGCGCACAACGGCACCCTCGTCAACACCGACGAGCTGCGCCGCCAGCTGATCGAACTGGGCGTGCCGTTCCTCTCCAACTCGGATTCCGAGGTCGCGACCAAACTTATCGGCTACTTTACTCAGCGTACAGGCCATCTGCGCGAGGGCATTCGCAAGACCATGGAGCTTGTGCGCGGCGGCTACGCCATGACGCTCATCAACGAGCAGGCGCTCTACGCATTCCGCGATCCGCACGGCATTCGCCCGCTTGTACTGGGCAAGCTGGTGGACGAGGGCCTGGACCAGGCCGATGCCGCATCCGTTTCGCAGCTGCCGTCGCAGGACGGCGCCGCGACGGTCGACGCCACCACCCATGTCACCCGCGCCGGCGGCTGGGTCGTCGCCTCCGAGACCTGCGCACTCGATATCGTGGGCGCCGAGTATGTCCGTGATGTCCGTCCCGGTGAGATTTTGCGTATCAGCGCCGAGGGCCTTGTGTCCGAGCAGGGCGTGCCTGCCGCCGAAGAGCCTGCTAACTGCATCTTTGAGCAGGTCTACTTCGCCCGCCCCGATTCCATCATGAACGGCAAGAGCGTCTACGCCTGCCGTTATGACATGGGTCGTCAGCTGGCACATGAGGAGCCCGTCGAGGCCGACCTAGTCATCGGCGTGCCCGACTCCGGCCTGCCGCCCGCGGAGGGCTATTCGCACGAGAGCGGCATTCCCTTTGGCGAGGGCCTCATCAAGAACCGCTACGTGGGACGCACGTTTATCGAGCCCACGCAGGAGCTGCGTGCCATGGGCGTGCGCATGAAGCTCAACCCGCTGCGTGACAACATCGAGGGCAAGCGCCTGGTCGTCATCGATGACTCCATCGTCCGCGGCACCACCATGGTGCAGCTTGTCAAGATGCTGCGCAACGCCGGCGCCAAGGAGATTCATATCCGCATCAACTCGCCCGAGGTCATCTGGCCGTGCTTTTACGGTATCGATACCGACGTGCAGTCGCAGCTTATCAGCGCCAACAAGACGGTCGACGAGATTTGCGAGTATATCGGCGCCGATTCGCTGGCCTTCCTCTCGGTCGAGGGCCTGCTGAAGGTCATGCCCAAGGGCGGCTACTGCGATGCGTGCTTTACCGGACGCTACCCCGTGGCGATTCCCGAGAGCTTTGGCCGCGATAAGTTCATGGAGGGCTTTAAGCCCCGCAACCTGGACAAGCCGCTGCACTTTGACGACGACGCCGTGGTCGAGAAATACGACGACCGCAGCTGGGAAGAGGAGCACGGCGAGGCCTAAAACCTGCCATGTGGGGACAGGTTTTTTTGGTAGGTTTTACCTGCTGTTTTGTTGATATGACGGCGTGTGCTGTTATGGCGCGCGCCGAAATGAACGCAACTATGAGCACCGTTTGGCGCCCGCGCGGCGCCACGGTAGTGGGAGAGGAAGGCTCAGATGAGCGACAGCAAACATGTGACGTACGAGGACGCCGGCGTCGATACCGCCGAGGGCGGCCGCGCCGTCGACGCTATTAAGCAGATGGTCAAGGACACCAACCGCCCCGAGGTTATCGGCGGCATCGGTGGCTTTGGTGGCCTGTTCTCGGCCGCCGCGCTCAAGGATATGGAAGACCCGATCCTGATCAGCGGCACCGACGGCGTGGGCACCAAGCTCGTGCTCGCCCAGATCATGGACCGTCACGAGACGGTGGGCCAGGACCTGGTCGCCATGTGCGTCAACGACATTTTGGCTTCGGGCGCCGAGCCGCTGTTCTTCCTGGACTACGTCGCCATCGGTCACATTGAGGCCGAGCATATGGCAAAGATCATTAAGGGCGTGGCCGACGGCTGCAAGCTCGCGGGCTGCGCGCTCGTGGGCGGCGAGATGGCCGAGCACCCGGGCGTCATGGCCCCCGCCGATTACGACCTCGCCGGCTTTACCGTGGGTGTTGTCGATCGTCCCAAGATGCTCGACCCCGCGAACGTTCGCCCCGGCGATGTGATCCTGGGCCTGCCCTCCACCGGTGTGCACTCCAACGGCTACTCGCTCGTGCGCAAGGTTATCGGCGTTGACGGCATCAAGCCGGGTACGCCCGAGGCTGCCGCTAAGGCCGAGGAGCTGAGCCGTCCGCTCGAGGAGCTCGGCGGTGCTTCGCTGGCCGACGCTCTGCTGGCCCCCACGCGCATTTATGTGAAGCCGATTCTGGAGCTGCTGCGCGGTGGCGCCAACGTTCATGCCATTGCCCATATCACCGGCGGCGGTATTACCGAGAACCTCAACCGCGCGCTCGCCGACGACGTCGATGCCGTGGTCACTCGCAACGGCGCCGAGATGGGCTGGGACGTTCCGCCCGTCATTACTTACGTGTCGCGTCAGGCCGAGCTCGCGCCCAATGAGGCATGCAAGACCTTCAACATGGGCGTCGGCCTGTGCCTGATCGTCGCCCCCGAGGACGAGGCTGCCGTGACCGAGGCTCTGGTCGCGCTGGGCGAGAAGCCGTTCCGCGTGGGCGAGTGCGTCGAGGGTTCCGGTAAGGTCGTGTACTCCGATGAGCGCTAACGAGCAGATGGCTGCTGCCGAGGGCCTGGACTTTGTGCCCTACACCCGCCCGACCGGCACCGATACGGCTGAGCCGCTCAAGATCGGCGTGCTTATCAGCGGTTCGGGTACCAACCTGCAGGCGCTGATCGACCTGATCGCCGCCGGCAAGCTCAATGCCTCGATTGAGCTTGTGGTGTCGAGCCGTCCTTCGGCCAAGGGCCTGCAGCGCGCCGAGCGCGCGGGCATCCAGACGCTCACGCTGTCCAAGGATGTCTATGCCGACCCCATCGCGGCTGACGAGATCATCGCGCATGAGCTGCTCGAACGCGGCTGCGAGTACGTGGTGATGGCCGGTTACATGCGCATGGTGCACACGCCGCTGCTGGCGGCGTTCCCCAACCGCGTGGTCAACCTGCATCCGGCGCTGCTGCCGAGCTTTACCGGCGCCCATGCGATTGACGATGCCTTTGCGCGCGGCGTCAAGGTGACCGGCGTGACCGTGCACTTTGCCAACGAGATCTACGACAACGGCCCCATCATCGCCCAGCGTGCGCTGGCTGTTGAGGAGGGCTGGGACGTCGACACGCTCGAGGAGCACATCCACGCGATCGAGCATGTGCTGTATCCCGAGGTCGTGCAGATGCTCGCCGACGGCCGCGTCCACGTGCTGGAGAGCGGCAAGGTCGCAATTGACGCGCCTCGCGGCTAGCGGCGCACAGTACAATTTAGCCGAGTAGTCAGGGTGGTCATTGGCGCCAAGGCGCAAGTGGCCACCCTTTGTTTTGGCAGTCATTGGGGACGTTCTTGAATGACTAGTCGTTTAAGAACGTCCCAGGTGACTAGGTGAGAGAGGTGAGCGCATGGCGGATAACGAAGCGCTGTTTACGCCTGAGCTGGTGTTTTTTGATTGGGAGTACGCGACGCCGGGCGAGGTGTTTGCGCGGCTCGAGGGCGAGCTTGCCCCGCGCGGCTACATTGCGCCCGGTTGGCTCGACGCCGTCCGCACGCGCGAGGACGCCTATCCCACGGGTCTCGCCATGCCGGCGGCAAACATCGCCATTCCGCATACCGATCCGGGATTTGTGGCCAAGCCCTATATCGCGGTGGTAAAGCCCGCCGCACCTGTTACGTTCAACGCGATGGCGGGCATGGGCGCCCCCGTGCCGGCGCAGATCATCATCAATCTGGGTATTGCCGAGCCGGGCGGCCAGGTCGAGGCTCTGCAAGCGCTCATGAATATCTTTATGGATGCCGACGCCGCAGCCGATGTACTCGGCCAGACCACGCCGCAGGGCATGGTCGACGCCATCCGTCGCCACTTCTAAGGCCGGCACTGGGGGACTGTCCCTAACCGCCGGCAGAAAAGGAACGTCCCTAACAGCCGACTGCCAGACCTGTCCCCTTTGCACCAAAATGGTGCAGATTAACCTGTCCCCTTTGCACCAGGTGTGTCGCGGGGGCTGCGTTGTGACACAATGGCGTTTGTTCGATTCGTGATGCGAAAGGCCAAACATGGCAAATAAGAAAAAGAACCCCGAGGTCGCGCCGACGTCCGAGCAACGGTCCCGCGCCGCCTCCAGCTCTCGCAAGAAGCAGCGCAAGACCTATGTGTCCAAGACCGTCAAGATTGTCCTGGTGGTCATCGGCGTGCTGGCGATGCTGCTCTCCGTCTCGGCCATGGCGTGCTCCGGCCTGATGTCGCAGACCGAGGACACTAGTACAGGCTACAAACTCACTGGCGGTGTGGCTGCCACTATCAACGGCACCAACCTCACCGAGGACACCGTGACCAAGCAGATCATGAGCATGCGCACGTCCTACGGCTACACCAAGGACAAGGACTGGGCACAGTACTTGGTCGACAATGACCTCACGCCCAAGAAGTACCGCAAGCAGCTCATCGACTCCTACTCGCAGCAGATCCTGCTTCAACAGGCGCAGAAGGAGAATGGCGTGACGGTGTCGGACGAGGAGGTCGAGAAGGCTTGGAAGGACGCGTGCAAGAGCGCGGGCGGCGCCAAGACCTTTAAGGAGACCCTTAAGACCTACGGCTACACCGAGGACACCTACAAGGATTCGCTTAAGGAGAGCCTGGCGCAGCAGAAGCTCAAGGATGCCGTGGCACCCACCAGCAAGCCCAAGGACAGCGAGATTGTCGATTACATCAATGAGAACCTGTCCAACTACAACGATGCCCGTCGTTCGTCGAATATCCTGATCAAGGTCGATTCCGACGCATCTGACGAGGACAAGGCTGCCGCCAAGGCTAAGGCGCAGGAGTGTCTGGACAAGATCAACTCCGGCGAGCTGAGCTTCGAGGACGCCGTGGAGCAGTATTCCGACGACACCGGCTCCAAGGAGAAGAAGGGCGACGTAGGCTGGGACAAGCTCACCACTTTTGTCGACAGCTACCAGACGGCGCTCGAAGGCCTTAACAAGGGCGATGTGAGCGACGTGGTCGAGTCGACCTATGGTTACCACATCATCAAGTGCACCGACTACTTCCATGTCGATAGCCAGGTCGATGACATTAAGCAGGTGCCCAAGGACATCAAGAAGTACGTCTCCAACGTGGTGAAGACGCAGGCGGCAAGCGCCGCGTACAGCGATTGGCTGGAGCAGTACAAAAAAGATGCCGACATCACCGTTAACCCCATGCCCAAGGACGTGCCGTACAACGTCAGCCTGAAGGGCGTCACCAAGAGTTCGACCGACGATTCGTCGACGACTAAGTAACCATGGGGCGGCGCTCGCGCGAGTGCCGCCCGCACTATTGAGGAGGATTTGCAGATGACCAACGAAGAGCTGCAGAAGGAAATGATCGCGGCCATGAAGGCCAAGGACAAGGTTCGCCTGTCTATCATTCGCCAGGTCAAGGCCGAGGTGAAGAATATCGAGGTCAACGAGCGCCGCGATGTGACCGAGGAAGACGTCAACAGCATGATCAAGCGTCTGATTAAGCAGACGAGCGAGACGCTGGAGATGTCCATCAAGGCTGGTACCGACCAGGAGCGTACCGACAACCTGACCGAGCAGGTCAAGATTTTGGAGAGCCTGCTGCCCGCGCAGGTTTCGGGCGAGGAGCTCGAGGCCTTGATCGAGCAGGTCATCGCCGAGCTGGGCGCCACGTCCAAGAAGCAGATGGGCCAGGTCATGGGCGCTCTGGGCAAGGCCACCGGCGGCAACTTCGATAAGCCGGCAGCAGCAAAGATCGTCGGTGCAAAATTGGCGTAAGCGCCGGCCGACACATAGCCGATGCTGAGGGGCGTGGCCATTGCGGTCGCGCCCCTTTTTTGGCTGGGTACTCATTGGGGACAGACTTAAATGAGTGCCCAATGAGCGGGTACTCATTTAAGTCTGTCCCCAATGAGTAGGTGGAAGGTTGCGGGTTCTTTACGGGAATGTAGCGTGGGCTGCGGAAACGTAGTTCTTTCCGTACAATAGTTCAACTCGTGTAAACGCAGGGAAGGGACATTCATGGCAGACATGATCGAGATCAAGCATCTCAACAAGTACTTTGGCGACCTGCATGTGCTCAAAGATATCAATCTCACCGTCAAGCGCGGCGAGAAGCTCGTAATGATCGGGCCTTCCGGCTCGGGTAAGTCGACGCTCATCCGTTGCGTCGATTATCTGGAGGAGCCCACGTCGGGCGAGGTCGTCATCGACGGTACGCCGCTCACCAAAAAGAATCACCTGGAGATGGCTCGCAAGTATAGCTCCATGGTGTTTCAGCAGTTCAACCTGTATCCCAACATGACGGTGCTGGGTAATCTGACGCTCGCGCCCATCAAGCTGCAAAAGAAGAGCAAGGAGGAGGCGACCGAGATCGCCATCGCCGCGCTCAAGCGCGTCGGCATGGCGCATAAGGCCGGCGAGTATCCGCAGAATCTCTCGGGTGGTCAGCAGCAGCGCATCGCCATCGCCCGTGCCCTGTGCACCAAGCAGCCCATCATCCTGTTTGACGAGCCGACCTCGGCGCTCGACCCCGAGATGGTCCAGGAGGTTCTGGACGTTATGATTGAGCTCGCGCAGGAGGACATCACCATGATCTGCGTGACGCACGAGATGGGCTTTGCGCGCCAGGTGGCCGACCGCGTCATCTTTATGGAGGACGGCCGCATTCTGGAGGAGGGCACGCCCGAGCACTTCTTCGATAACCCCGAGAACCCGCGCTGCCGCGAGTTCCTGTCCAAGATTCTGCACTAGGCGCGGTGATGGACATGACGGATATGACGAGGGCGGCCGTGTCGCGCCGTCACTTTTTGCAGCTGGCTGGCGCCGGCATGCTTGCGCTGACGGGGACCGCGCTTGCCGGTTGCGGCAACTCCACCAGCGGCGAGGGCTCCGACAAGGGGTCCAAGCTTGCGGCCATCAAGTCGCGTGGCCATCTGAATGCCGGCGTTAAGAAGGACGTTCCCGGCTATGGCTATTACGACACCGCCAAGGGCCGCTTTGAGGGCATGGAAGTCGATTTGTGCTACCAGATCGCCGCTGCCGTCTTTGGTGTGAGCTACAAGGAGGCCCGCGCCCAGGAGCTTGTCGAGTTTACCGACGTAACGCCCAAGACGCGCGGCCCGCTGATCGATAACGGCCAACTTGACGTGGTCGCGGCGACCTACACCATCACCGACGAGCGCAAGAAGAGCTGGGATTTCTCGACGCCGTACCGCACCGACTACGTGGGGCTCATGGTCAAGAAGCGTTCGGGCTTTACCTCGATTGAGGACCTGGACGGCAAGGTCATCGGCGTGAGTCAGGGTGCTACCACGCAGGGCCTGATCGAGCAGATGATCAAGGACAACGGCTTTAGCTGCAAGCCCGAGTTTAGGGCCTTTAGCGGCTACCCCATCATCAAGAGCTCGCTCGACGCCGGCAATATCGACGTCTTTGCCATGGACCGCTCCACGCTGGCCGGTTACATGAACGAGACCGTTGAGCTGCTGCAGCCCGAAGTCAAGTTTGGCGAGCAGGGCTACGGCGTGGCGACCAAGAAGGGCTGCGACCTTTCGGCCGTGGTCGATCAGGTGATTTGCGATCGCCTGGCCGATGGCTGGCTCGACCAAGAGGTCAAGACCTGGGGTCTTGTATAGGCGCATCGTCCAAGGAAGGAATCAAATGCTCGAAGGATTATTTGACGCCGACCGTTGGTCGACGACATTTCAAAACATGGGGCCCTTCTGGGAGGGCTTTGGCGTGACACTGCAGGTGGTCGTTGCCGGTCTGCTGCTGTCGCTGGTGCTGGGCACGCTGCTGGGCGTGTTCTCTACCACTCGCTCGCGCGTGCTGCGTGCGATCAGCCGCGTGTACGTGGAGTTTTACCAGAACACTCCGTTGCCCGTGCAGGTGCTCTTTATGTACATGGCCGGTCCGCAGTTTTTGCAGGCCATAACCGGTGCCGACCAGCCGGTGCGCATCGCGCCGTTCGTGCTGGGCTTCTTGGGCGTGGGCCTGTATCACGCGGCCTACATTTCGGAGGTCATCCGCACTGGTATCGAGGCGGTTCCGCGCGGTCAGATGGAGGCGGCCCAGAGCCAGGGCTTCACCCGTGCGCAGGCGTACTGGTACATCGTGTTGCCCCAGACATTCAAGATCATTCTGCCGCCGCTGTGTAACCAGGCGCTCAACCTGGTCAAGAACACGTCGGTGCTGGCGCTTGTGGCCGGCGGCGACCTTATGTACCGTTCCGACAACTTTGTGAGTCTGTACGGTTACCTGCAGGGATACATCGTCTGCTGCCTTATGTACTTCATCATCTGCTTTCCGCTCGCCATGCTGGTGCAGTGGCTCGAGCGCCGCTCCAAGGAGCGTCCGCGCGGCGTGAGCCTGGCCGAGCTGGGGCTCGACAACGTAGAGGAGGCCTAGCGCATGGAAATCTTCAACGCGACCAACCTGCTCTACATTTGGGGCGGCTTTGTTAAGACCATCGAGATCTCGGCGCTGTCGATCTTTTTCTCGCTCATCTTTGGCACGGTGCTGGCGCTTGTTAAAAGCTATGCGCCCCGCCCGTTCCGTATTTTGGTGAGCGCCTATATCGAGCTGTTCCGTTGCACGCCGAACCTGCTGTGGATCCTGTTTATCTACTTTACGGTGCAGGGTTTGGACATTGTGATTTCGACCATCGCCTTTACGCTGTTTACCAGCGCTGTTATGGCCGAGATTGTGCGCGGCGGCCTCAACTCGATTCCACGCGGCCAGTTTGAGGCAGCACAGAGCCAGGGCTTCGGCTTCTTTGCCACCATGCGTTACATCATTCTGCCGCAGACGTTTAAGACGATCATTCCGGCGCTGTTTAGCCAGTGCACGACCGTCATTAAGGACAGCTCGTATCTTTCGGGCATTAACGTGGCCGAGCTCATGTACACGGCAAACGTCGTGATGGCCCACGCGATCGACCTGTCGCAGGTTCTTATGCTCTACGGCCTGGTGTTTGCGATGTACTTTGTGCTCAACTTTGGTATCTCGCTGCTGGTGAGGGCATACCAACGCCGCATCGTAGCTGCATAGTCCTGCTTCCCCAAGCACGGCACCTTGCCCCTCAATCGTCGCTTGCGTACATTTAGTACGCGGCGCTCCTCTTTCGGGGCAATCTGCCGCACTTGGGAAACCGGGACGGTCGTAAGTGACAAAATGGGAATCAGGAATCGCCTCTTTCTCATTTGTTAGAAAGGAATCGCGATGAGCGATCTGGAGAATAAGAAGAATCCTGTGGTCATTACCATCGCGCGCGACTTTGGCGCCGAGGGCCACGAGATTGGTCGCATGCTTGCCGACGAGTTGGGGATTCCGCTGTACGATAACGAGCTGCTGGTACGTGCTTCGCTGCGCACAGGCGAGTCGCTCGACAAGATGGCCGCTTACGACGAGCGCCTGGCCGTGGAGAACATGGCGTTTCTGCCCGACCGCTACGATGCCCGTTCGTACTCGGACAAGTTATTCCAAAAGATGAGCCAGGTGATTTTGGATCTGGGCGAGACCGAGAGCTGCATTATCGAAGGCCGCCTGTCCGATTACCTGCTTCGCAACAACCCCAACCACATTGCCGTGTTGGTGACCGCTCCCTTTGAGGACCGCGTCGAGATCGTGCGCAAGAAGCGTGGCCTCAACAAAAAGAAGGGCGCCAAGCTAGTTAAACAGCAGCAGAAGGCGCGCGAGGCATTCTACAAGCGCTACAGCGCCGGCAAGTGGAAGATGACGAGCGGCAAGGACATCGTCGTCAACCGCGCCAAGCTGGGCCGCGAGGGCTGCAAGGACGTCATCGCCGCAGCCTACCGCTACAAAGTAGCTCAGCTCGAAGGCTAACCGACCAAAACCACCACAAGGGGACAGCACCTTTGTGGTGGTTTTTGTTTTAGGTAGAGAAAGTCAACTGGTTCTGCCGGGGCCGATCACTCAAAGAACTCAAGGATGCTCAAAAAACTCAAAGATACTCAAATAAATTATAGATAGTAGGGGCATAATTAAGTTATATGAGTTAAAGGGAGGCTTTATGGCGGCACCGACGGCGTACAGGCAGGCAAATCCATTCACGCCGATGTTCGGACGTGTACCGGCGTATATGGCCGGCCGTGAGCAAATCATCGATGATATGGTGCTGGCGTTTGAAAATGACGACTCCGATCCCAATCTTTGCTCGGTTTTCTATGGTGCGCGTGGTACAGGTAAAACGGCGCTTTTGGCATATCTGTCGTACCGCGCCCAGCAAGAGGGCTGGATTACAGCGAATGTGACGGCCTCGGAGGGGATGCTCGAAGACATTTTGCAGCGCCTCAACGAATCAGCCGCCCATCTGATCGAAAAGCCCGCTTCTAGGCGTGTGAACAGTGTCGGCATTGCCCCCGTAGGAAGCATGAGCTGGGAAAACATCGATGTTGAATTTGAGGGCGCTAACTGGCGTACTAAGATGAACGCTTTGTTTGCTCAGCTTGAAGCGACTGACACCGGGGTGCTTATCGCCGTTGACGAAGTGGATGCATCGTTTGCGCAAATGACGGAGCTTGTTACTACCTACCAGCACTTTGTAAGCGAGAATAAAAAGGTAGCTTTGCTTATGGCGGGGCTGCCGTTTCGCGTGCTGGCGCTGCTGACGGGGAAATCGACATCGTTTCTTCGTCGCGCGGCTCAACATTCGCTGGGATCAATTTCACCGACTGAGGTAAAAGAAGCGTTTCGACTAACGATTGAGGACGGCGGCAAGACGATTTCTGATGAGGCGATCGACCTCGCTGCCAAGGCGATCGATGGTTTTCCATTTATGTTCCAGTTGGTGGGGTATCGGGCATGGAATGCTTCGCGCCAAGCCTCCGAGGTTTCTATTGAGGATGTCGAACGAGGCGCGAAACTTGCGCAAGAGGAGCTGGAATCGCGAGTTTTCGCTTCAACAGCGGCGGAACTTTCACGAGGGGACCTTGAATTTCTTCGTGCAATGAATCCGGTTGGGACGACGACCAGGCAAGAGCTGGCAGCGAGGCTTAAGAAGAGTTCCGGTTCGATTTCAACGTATAAAAAGCGTCTGGTAGAGGCTGGGGTAATTGAAGAGCCTCTACAAGGACGTTTTGAGTTTGCATTGCCAGGCTTCGGCCGATATGTCGCATCGCTTTACTAGAGGGTCGTTGCTGCGAAGGATCGCTTCGTGTCCCTTTACTGTCTCGATCTGTAACAATAAGCCTGCTTTTAGGAGCCTATCTGTTACAGACTGAGACAAACTGGCAGAGTGGCCTTCTGCTCCGCTCAAACCACCGCAAAGGGGGCCTTTGTGGTGGTTTTTGTTTTAGGCCGAGGGGAAGGCCTTGGTGAGACCGGCGCGCGTCTGCGTGTCGGTCTTTTGGTAGATAGAGCTCAGGTGGCGCTGCACCATGCGCATCGAGATGCCGAGCTCCTCGGCAATCTGCTTGAGCGGGCGCTCGTCTTGGGTTACAGCTATGAGCACGTCGACTTCGCGCGGGGTGAGAGCGTGGTTGGCGATGAAGGCCTGGCGTTGCTCTTCGATGGTGGGGGCGGCGAGTGCTTTCTCGGCTCGTTGCTGGTGTTCGCGCTCCTGCTCGGTTTGGGGCAGGCGGAACAGGCCGGCTGCCACGAATGCCGCGCAGGCGGCGACGAGCAAAACGAGCGCGCCGATCATAATGAGGGCAACGTTGCCCGAGGTCACAAGGGCAAGCGAGACGCCCGACGTGGTGAACGCGCACACGTTATTGGCCGCACGGCCCATGCCAGCCCAGAAGGCGGGCACGTGCATGCGTGGTGCCAGCTGTGTAAAGGTGGCGGTAAAGAACGTGACAAAAAAGCCCGAACTCAGATAAAAGACGACAAGGCCCAGGTTGGGATCGGCGCCGGCCTCCACGGCCAGGATGGAAATGGTCGAGAGCACGGCGATGCCGAGCATGACAAGTCCCATGTAGCGGCGCTCGGCAAGGTCAAAGATAAGACCGGCGGCAAGGCCGCTTGCCGCCAAAAAGAGGCGCGGCCAGGTTTGCACGGCAATGGTGCCGTGGGCGTTGGAGAGTGTGACCACGTTGTCGAGGGTCGAGAACAAGCAGGCGAGAATCATGACGAGCGCGATGCTCCAGCATGCCTGTTTGGCGAGGGCATGAGAGGGCTCAATAAAGGGATTGATGGCGGAGTTGGAGCTCTCGGCGGCCTTTTGGGGAACGACGCTGAGGGCGGAGATGGCGATAGTCGCTGCGCCAAGGACGATGAGCTCTGCGATACCGCCGCAATTGAGCAGGTTGATGGCGAACTGTATCAGGATGCCCGCGGCATAGGCCGCTCCTGCGCCAGTGGCGAGCTTGGGATCATCCTGGAATGCCAACGAAAAGGCGTGGTGCGCTGCGGCACCCAACAGGCCGAGTCCAAAGAACCCCACGCAGCCCAGAATTTCGAGCACAAGCGGGGCCGTAGGGAACTGAATTTGGGTCAGGCCCACGATGACGATAGGGACGGCGGCGTTGACGGCTGCCAGCGAGTGGCCTTTGCGCTGTGCGAGCCCGAGCAGCGGCGCATATCCGATAAAGCCGATCACGCTGGCGCCGAGGATGAAGCCCTGCGCAATCACAACACGCTCGGCACCGGTGAGCAGCCCGACATTAATGTCGAATCGAAACTCGGCGGCAAGAAAGACAAAGGTAAAGAGCGCAAGTGCCAAAAGCGCGTTGATTTTAGGCTTACTCAGATTCAAGGGCAGTCCTTTGGGTGGACGGAATAGTCGTGTTCTCGATTGTAGCGTCCCTGGGACGCGTGTGACGACAACGAAATCATATTGAATTAAACCGCAGGTAGAGACCTAGGTTCGCATCTGCGAACCTAGGCATACGGAGTCATTTGGCACATCTTGGTGGTACAGGACCACCACGAAGGGGACAGGCACCTTTGTGATGGTATGGTCCATCGACCGAGGGAGGCACCTATGAACGGAAGTCATTTTGCCAAGCAAACGCAGCGCGAGCGCACTTGCTCGCTGGTTCACGGTTCGTGGAAACGGGCGGGTGCCAGGCTGGCGTGCGTCGGAGCGTGTGCGCTCATGGTCGGTCAGCTGCTGCTGCCAAGCGTTGCCTTGGCAGCAGATTGGATCAACGTGGGTGGCACGCAGTACAACGGGGGTGTTGCCGTCGGCGACGAGGCGGGCACGTGGTCCTGGAACGGCGCCGACGACATGCAGCTCAATGGCTATAACGGCGGCGGCATCAGCGCCGAGGGCAACCTCAACATCGGTGTGACCAACACCAACACCGTTACGGCCGATGCCGGTCAGAGCGCCATCGAGGTCTCAGGCGGCAACCTTTCCATCACGGGCGACGGCACACTCAATGCGACGGGCCAGACCGATGTCATCACGGCCGCAGGTAACGGTATTACCGGTGGCGACGTCACCGTCGACGGGGCCACGGTCAACGTGACGGCGACGGGTACGGATGCAAATGGCGAGGAGTGCGAGAACGCCGAGGCCATAACTACGTTTGGCGGAGACGTGACCATTAAAAACGGTGCGACTGTCGATGTGAAGGCAGGGCGCGCGGCGGGGTCCGGTGACGGGTATTACGGTTACGTGACGGGCATCTATGCCACTAACGGTGCACCTGGGGAAGACGGCGAGTTTGCATGGGAACATGACGGGCAGAGCAACAAAGGCGGCCGCGTATCGATCGGCTCCGGCTCAACGGTGACGGTCAAGGCCGAATCCACTCTGGAGTCTCAGGGAATTGTGTCCCGTGTCAACAACGGCGCAGCGCGTGTCGAAATTGCAGGCGATTCGCTCGTGACCGCAATTGCCGATGCTTCGAATGGTATGTGGGGTGCCGTGGGTATCGAGGCGGCCGGAATGGGCAACGATGCCACTGCCGATATCATCATCGATGGAAAGAACACGTTTGTGACTGCGATTGCCAGCGCCTCGAAAGATCGGTATTCCAAGGACACGTATGGTCTGCATACCAGCTCGGGGAGTGCGGTCGAGGGCGGAAGCATCCAAATTAAAAACGGCTCCGTTGTTGCCGAGGGCAACGATGGGGCAATCGTCGCTGACAACTACACGACCGCCAACGGTCCTGCCGGCATGATTGTTATCGGCGAGGGCGGGAAGGTCGTGCTTCCTGTCAATGGCGTGGTGCGCGACTACCAAAAATTGGGTGCCCGCCCCATGGCGCTGGGCAACCGATTTGAATATGCTGATTTTTGGGGACAGACGATTGGTGAGCCCGGCGAAGGCGTTTTGAGGGCCGATCGCGATGCGGACAAGATCGCCAAGGTCGCGCATATCGCATTCGACGGAGGTGCTATGCCTACTCCCGATCCGGCACCGACTCCTAAGCCGCAGCCGGGTGGCGAAGGCTCGACGGGCACGACGGGGGCGCCGAGCCGAGCTTCGGCACAGACCGGTTCGGCCGTGAATGTAAAGCTCGCTGCCGCCAAGGCATCCGTCACGGCTTCGAAGACGACGACTTCCGCTCTTGCGGCCACGGGCGATAGCGCCGCGTTGACCGTTGCCGCCATGGGCATTGCCGGCGCGACAGTTGCAGCCGCCGGCATCGCCGCCGCGCGTCGTCGCGAGGAATAGCAATTTTGCCTAGGGCATGCAGGGCATAAAACCTCGGTGCGCTTGATTGAGCCGCCGCGCAGGGATTTGCGTCCCCGCGTGGCGGCTTTTGCGTTTGCGCAGGTAGGGACGCGGGTTCGCATGTACGAACCTAGGCGTGGCACCCGGTTTGCCGCACTGTGATGTCATTGAAACAATCCTCGATTAAGGAGGACGACATGCAAGGACAACATTTTGCCAAGCAGACGCAGCGCGAGCGCGCTTGCTCGCTCGTTCACGGTACTTGGCGTTGCGCGGGTGTGAGGGTCGCCAGCGTCGGTGCGTGCGCGCTCATGGTCGGCCAGCTGTTACTGCCGAGTGTGGCGCTTGCGACCGAATGTGCGGATTCTGCTGCTACGACGGGTGAGGTCGCTGCGGCTCCTGCGGCGCCGGCGGCTACGGTGGATGCGAATGCGGCGACAACACCGACAACCGAGGCTGCTCCGGCAACTCAGAACGAGGCCGATACTCAGCAGGTATCTTTGGCTGACACCGTCGAAGGGGCTGGCGATGCAATGCCCGCCGAGCAAAACGCTTCCAGCAACAACGCCGCCATGCCGGCAGACAACGCCATTATGCCCTGCGGTGTGACCGACGTGACGGGTGGGGGTGGCGTGACAATCGACACGAACGTCGAATCCTACTACAGGGAATGCGAGCTTCCACCCGAGATTTCTCTTACCGGAGGCGGTAGTTTCTCATGGGATTTTGGACCGGTCCCAGATGAGGTGGCGGATAAGCTGTCAAACGCATCCGAAACTAAGTATTACAAGGCAGATGCCGCTACTGGCGCGCTTGTTGAAGTCGCCGATCAGTCTCAATCGAACGTGACGATTTCCATTGCGCCATATGAAGGGCAGATGCGCGCGACGCTGACCCTGACGGGTGGCGACTTTGTAGACGGAAACTATGCACTCATCCGCAACGAGGATGTGCCGTTTACTTCAACGTTGACGTTCGACGGCACCGACTATAATGATGGCATCCTCATCGGCGATCCTGATAGCACCTCCGATAAACCAGCTCAAATCGTTGTCCATGAAACAAGGACCGATTACTACCTGCGCTACAACTTCAACACCGTGGTAAAGCTAGCTGCTCATGGACAGGCAATCAATAGCGTTGATTTGGGTTCAGGATATATCGGCTATCGCGCTGGGGATACTCCCGCTCCAACCACTCATGTACCATACGCAGATTACGACAAGTATGAAATTGCTTACGAGTGCTGGGAGGAGATGGACAACAGCGACCCCACGGATCTTCATCCCGTCGCCTTCTGGTATTCCGACGAGGGCATGTACACACCGGGCATGAAGCGAATCGACAAGTTCGAAGAAGGCAAGCACTACATGCATTCTGTCATGCTACGCCAAAAGAACGGGTATGAGTTTGCCAACGGCTGCACTGTGGCAATCAATGGCGAGCCACTTAACGCCATGAGTGTTCAGAAAGTCGAAGGTGGTCTGTTCCTTGCGCCGACCACATCGTTTACCTGCGAAAAGGCTCTTGTGTGGCAAGCAATCGACACGGTCGAGATTAATGGCGCTACCGTCACGTTCAAAGACGGCGATAAGCCGGTGTTCACGGGCGCTACGTCCGACGACACTCGTTATTGGTATCAGTGCGAGTTCTGGAATTCTGAGGATGGCGCTGGAGTGAACTCGGCATGGTTCTGGGATCAAAATATCGAGAACCACATTGATACGTTTGAGGCTGGGAAGACCTACAGCTACGGTTTTTATCTCAAGTCGCATGAGGGTTTCTACTTTACTCGTGACACTAGGGTCACAATTAACGGCAAGACTTATGGCTACTGGTGGAACGAATCCGATGCGGAGAATCTCGATAGAGACGGTAAGACGACCACCATGTGGGTCTATACCAATCTTACGATGACGCCTGAAGCAATGCCGGCGCCGGCGCCGGACCCCGAGCCCACGCCGGACCCCAAGCCGACGCCCGAGCCCGAGATCAAGCCGGGTCAGGCGCCAACGAGCGCCACGACCGTCTCGACCACCAAGACTCCGGCCGTCAAGTCCGCTGCCAAGACCACTGATGCCACCCTCGCCGCAACGGGTGACAGCACCGGACTTGTCGCCGCGGCCATGAGCCTCGCCGGCGCCATCGCAGCAGCCATCGGCATCGCCTCAAAGCGCCGCGAGAACTAGGTTTCGGCGGAGGCCCTCGTTTCCACCTCAGCAAAATCTCAATCTGTAACACCTGGCTGCCCAAAACGACCCTAGATGTTACAGATTTAGATGAACCGAATGGCCGCCAATCTAATGTCTCGACCTGTAACACCAAGCGGGGAATCTGACCTCTAACTGTTACAGATCGAGACAAACCGGCCGGCTAAGTCCAAAACCACCACAAAGATGCCTGTCCCCTTTGTGGTGGTTTGCGCAGGTAGAACGGTAGGTTCGTATATATGAACCTACCGTTCGCTTTGTTTTTGGGCAACGATTACGCTGGATGACTTTTGGTTTGCAAGAAAGGATCGACCATGAGGTGGACTACTGTTCGAGCGCTTTGCCGCCGCCTGACTGTTGCCACGGTAACCCTCGCGATGGTGACGGGCTCGTTGCCCGTGGGCGCGTTTGCCGAGGCGCTCACCACCGATAGCACCTTTGTGCAGACGGATAACGGCCATGCGGACGACGCCACCTCCGCCGATTCGGCTGACGCCCAAGCGTCAGACTCTGCTTCCGCCGACCCCGCGCCCGATGCCGGCGCTGCCGACCCCACAGTGCTCGATACCGGTGACACCCCTACGCCCCCGGACTCCGAGATTGCATCGGCGGCGGGCCTGACGGGCGCCGGGCAGACCGAGAGCACACCTGCGGGTACGCTTGCCACCGATCTTGTCGAGGGCAAGGAGCTCGCCGAACAGCAGAAGCAGGAGGAGACCGCCGAAGCCGAAGCAACCTGGAATGAGGATCTTGGGCTCTGGATGACCTCGAAGGGCGCCACGGGCGTAAAGGACGAATACGACGATGGCTACGTGGCCGGCGAGCAGACCCCCGCGCAGTACTACTTCTCGATTGATAGCCTCACCAACGAAATTTCTATCGAGTATGGCGACGCGGGCATTACCACGTTGGAGGTGCCCTCGACCATCGACGACAAAAATGTCGTAAGCCTTACGGGTATGGGAAGCGCTGCGCTCACATCGATCACCTTCGCCCCTAATTCGCATGTCCGCTCGGTTGGAGGCTTGGGCGGCAGCAGCATCAAAGAGATCGCACTGCCCGATTCGGTCGAGGAGCTCAAGAGCTATGCATTCTACAAAAGCAAGACGCTCCAAACGGTAACCTGGCCCAACAACGCGGCCTTTACCACGATTCCCGAGCAGGCCTTTAAGGAATGTGAACAACTTGACGACAAGGTGGTGGCAACGCTGCCGCCTTCGGTCAAAACTATCGACTATCTTGCATTCGCCTATTGCGGCGTGCCACAGTTCTATGTCTCGGACACAACAGTGCTCACCTTTACGCAGATCAATGTGCCGGGCACGGTGGAGCGGATTGAGCGCAATGCCTTTGACGGGTGCTCGCATGTGTCGTCGGTGACGATCGGCGACGGCGTTAAATATATCGGAGCGCACGCGTTCGCCTCTCTTGATCCTGCGATTGCCGGCAAAGAGATTGTGCTACCCAAAAGCGTGGAAATGATAGAGTGGGGAGCTTTTGAGAACACGAGATACGGAAACGAGACGAACCATAATGCCGTTGCCCTGCGCGTGATGAACCCCGATCTTCAGTTTGGTGAGGCGGGCTATTCGGGCGACTATAATGAGCGCGTGACAATCGATGGCGTAACGTATGCGATTCCCTTTAGTGAAGGCCAGACCATCTATGCCTATGCGACCGATTCGGCTGGCAACCCCTCGATGGTCAAAAAGCTTGCCGATGCCGTGGCCGATCGCAAGGACTCCCTCGATTCCTCGAAGCCTGCCTACACGTTTGAGTGGATGGGCGAGGCGGCCCAGGTGACTGGCAAACTTCCCCAGAGCGCGACGGCTACACTCGTGCAGGCGGGGCAGTCCACGCTGCTGGCGGTTGGCGATGACGGCAGCTTTACAGCGGACGCTCTCTCCAAGACAGCAGCCACCCTGCGCATTTCGCTCAGCGGTTACTATGACATGGTGCTGGCGCGCCCGGGCGACCAGATGACGGGCACATGGAATATCGGAGAGATTAAGGCGGAGGACTTTACCAAGATTCCGGCTTCGCGCGCGATTGAACTTAATGTGGCCTATCTCGAACCGGTCGCAGGCCAGGATAAGACCGAACGCATTGAGCTCGACAGTCTCGATAACATCGATTTGACGGTGAAGAGCGGCGGCAAGACGCTTAAGCCTGCCAAGGGTGACAAGGAAAACGACTTCCGTATCCAGGGCACAGCGCTCGTGGTGTCGCAGACCATTGCCGATGCAGACCAGGATCTGGAGATAACGCTCGAGCCCAAAGACAGCCTCAAGCTGGGTGGGGCGACGGCGACGGTGAAGCCTTCGGCCGGCAAGGTCGATATCGACTTGAAGCCCTGGGGCACGGCGACGGTCACGACCAAGGGCGACTACCAGGGCGCCAACCGCGTGCTGGTGTTCCGTACGTCCGACGGCAAGCTAGTCGCCGACGGCGTCACCTATTTGATGGGTTACGAAGACGATGGCACCACGCCTATCATGAAGGCCGAGACGCCGCGCCTTAAGGCCGGTTCGTACACCATCGTCGCCTTTAACAAGACGAGCTACGACATCCAAGCGACGAGCTATTCCACGTTTAGCCGCCTAGGGCTGACCGTGGGTAAGCATATCGCGCAAAAGCAGGTGAAGATTGAGGACGGCAAACAGCTCGACGTGACGCTCGACGTCCCCACGTTTGACGTGGAGACGTATCGTGCCGAGCGCGGGCTGACGGCGGGCTCGGTTATCGCTGATTCGTCCGCGGTCGTTGGCGCGGAGACCGAGCTGCGCATTCATTACGAGCTCAAGGACAGCCAGGCTGCCAAGATTGAGATTCCGCTTGCCAAGGATGCCGTCGAGGATGTGTCCGCAGGCGCTCGCGAAGCCGGCGCCAGCTCCGATGCCATGTGGGCTGGCACAACTTGGGAGGGCGACAACCTCGTTCTCGATATGAAGAAGAGCATGGGCGCCGATGTGTTTGTGCGCTTTAAGCCCAAGGCCGCGGGCATCTATGCCGTCTCGCCGCTTATTACGCTGGGCGAGGTGACATTGCCGCTGGGAAGCACCACACTCGAGGTTAGTGGATCGCGCATCGAGGTCGACAACACCGATGTTCACAGCCTGCTGGGCAATGTAGCCTACGTTTATGCAGCGCCGGGCAAGAGCGTGCAGCTCACCGTGGGGACGGGCTCGTCGGCTGCAAAGTACACCGGCAAGACCAATAAACTCGGCCGTGCCAAGATTGAATACGACCTGCCGCAGGATACGCTTGCCGCCGAGCGCGTGACGCTCGAGGCACGCGTGGGCTCGACCGATGTTGCCGCCGCTGCTGCCGAGGTGACGGCTCGAAATTATGTGCGCTATGTTCCGGGCGCTTCGGTCTGGAACTTTGATGTGACGTATCGCGGCGGTACGCAGAACCTGGTTAAGGACGGCAAGGATACGGGTAAGAGCCTGTGGACCTTCCACCATCTGCCGCAAAAGAAGAACGCCTACTGGACATTCGATATCACGCTCGAGGTAGGAAACGAAGAGGCCGCCGACACGCTCGACCTGTACGTGGACTGCGTGGACGGCAAGACCGTGACGATTCCGCTGAGCCAAAAGTCGCGCGAGGGCACCCGCGTGCGCTACGCGGCCGAGTATGTGGACGAGGGCTATCTCAAACTGCTCGATGAGTTCAACAAGGCAAACGACTCGACCTATGTGAACTGCGGCAACTTTGAGCAAATCTTTATGCCGCAGACCTACCGCATCTCCAACGCTCAACTTATGACCATGCTGAGTTTTGACGCCAACGCTTCGGCCAAAAAGCATTCCGCCGCGGCCGAGGAGCGCCAGCAGGAGTTCTCGAATGCCGTGCAGCAGTGGCACGAGTATATGATGGATAACTCGTTTAACGATGTCGACGAGGCCTTTAACGACGCGATTGACCAGATGGTCGCCGATGCGTTTGCCGAGGAGGACGGGGACGGCAAAGAGGGCGAAGCACAAGGTGGAGCCGCCCGTAAGGCTCGTCGCGCCCCTGCCGCCCGCGACGGCGAGGGTGATGATGCTGGCAACGACGAGGCCGCGCAGTTTGCGGCCGAACTCAAGGCTGCGGTCGGCGGGTCGTCGGCGCTGTTAACCCAGCAGGGCGACAGCTATGGCGTCAATGTGGACAAGATGATCTTTGAGGATGCTTACGGCACCAGCGAGGATTGGTATCAGGAACTCGCGGCAGCCCAGGGCGCGAACGCTGCGGATGCGGCCGCCATCAAGGAGCTCGTCGACCATGCATCGCGAGCGGAGTTTATTGCCCAGCAGGCCGAGGACCTGGTGGGCCAGTCGATGGGTATCGGCCAGCTCAACCAATACGGAAGCTGGAATGACGCAACTGCTGCGGCACTCAACAAGTGTGCGGGCATTAAGGCCAGCGAGTACAACGGCCAGTCGATGAGCGGGTTTAACGATTTGGGCCAGGCGCTCGGCAGCTCACTGAGCTACAAGGCGGCTGACGACGATACCGTCAAGGGCTTTAAGGTCGCCGCGCCCGATGGCGAGCAGACGGCCTATATCGAGTCGGAGTTTATCGAGAACTCCAATAACAACAAGAACCAGGCGCTTCTGTTTAACTCGATCGCCATGCAGTGCGACATTCTGGACAACCTGTACGACAACTGGAATGTGGTCCATAGCCTCAATAACTCTACGATTCGCGGTTGGCTTATGGCCTGGAAGCGCAACGGCGACGTGAGCGCCCATATGAAGCTCATCCGCACGATCCGTTCGCTCAAGAGCTATAAGATTGAGTGCGAGATGTTCGGACAGGTCTTTAAGACCGATGCGTGGAAGGCGGCCGGCCAGGCGTTTCCCGCGGCGACCCAGGGCATCGGCATCTTTACCGGCATTTACGGCGTGAACGATGCCAGCAAGAACTGGGAGAACGTGAACGTCCGTATGCAGAAGGTGAAGGGCGAGCGCGAGGGCTATGAGCTTCAGCATACGCGCTTACTTGCCAAGCCCGAGAAGACCGAGGACGACTGGAAGTGCATTTACGCGCTGCGCGACGCCATGGAGAAGGCGCGTGCGTTTGAGGATCTGCTGTATCGCCAGCTCTGCCACGACAGCACCGATGTGGCGGTGGGCTCCATTATGACAATCGCCGGCGTGCTGACGGCCGGTTCGGCGGGTACCGTGGTGGGTGCTGCCTATGACGCGGCTTCGACCAGCGTAGGTTCGGAGCGCGCGATTAAGCTGACCAATGCCGAATGCGCCTACGATGTTGCCTGCGAGCAGGTGGAGCGCGCATGCCAGAATCGCATTACGGTCAACTGGGGGGAGCTGACCGATGCCGAGGTCTACAAGGCCAACAAGGACGGCTTGATCTCGGACGAGAAGATGCAGTCGATTTTTGAGGCGCGTTATCGCAATGTGGCCGCCAAGGCTGCACCCGACCCTGCGGGCGTGGTGTACGAGGGCCTACTGTCCAATACGGTTGAAGGCGCGACGGTTGAGCTGTGGAGCGCCGACGATGTGGCCGGTACCAATGCAGTGCGTTGGGATGCCGAGGAGTATGAGCAGGACAATCCGCTTGCAACGGGTGCGGACGGTGCGTACAACTGGAATACGCCGACCAGCTGGTATCAGGTGCGCGTGACCAAGGACGGGTATGAGGAGGCGCGTTCGGCTTGGCTGCGCGTGCCGCCGATTCAGACTGAGGTGAACATTGGCTTGGTGTCGACGGCGGCGCCCGAGGTGGTTTCGGCCCATGCCTATACCGATTGCGTCGAGGTTGAGTTTGCGCAGTATATGGATGCGAGCGACGATGCCCTGGTCGCATTGTGCGCGCAGGGCTTGGGCGACGTGACGTATACGTGGCTCGACAAACAGGACGATCCCAATGGCAAGCCGCTGTCGCGCGTGCTGCGTATTCGCTATGCCGATGCGTGTGAGGCGGGCTCGACGGTGGCGTTTGAGCTCGACGGTGCTCGCAACTACGCCGGCACGGCCATGACGCGCTGGGCAAGTGGCGAGCTTGTCGTGGGCGTTCGTGCCGACAAGCTCAAGCTCAACGTGGAGCAGGCCGTGACCATGCTTGAGGGCGGTGACTTTGAGCTGGTGGCGCACGTGACCGATAAGGCGGGCAAGCCGTTTGCGGGCGCAAAGGTTAGTGTTGGGCTGGAGTCCTCGGCTATCTGCTCTGTCGATGCCACCCAGGCCGTGACGGGCGAGGACGGCGCGGCGACGTTTGTGCTGCATGGTGCTCTGCCCGGTTTGACGACGTTGACGGCGGCGGTGGACGGCACGGCGCTGTCCAAGCAGGTCGACGTTCGCGTGTCTGCCGAGGCAGTGCGACCGGCGCGACCGGTGGCGACGATTGGTGCGACGACGTTTGGTGCATGGTCGCCCAAGGAGAACTACATTACGGTGCCCAAGGGCACGAAGCTGGAGCTTTCGGCCGAGGATGGCACGACGATTTGGTACACCACCAACGACACCTGCCCCTGCCGTGACGAAGGCCGCGTAAAGTACACCGAGCCCATTGCGCTCGATAGCAACATGTATGTGCGCATTGCGGCACAGCGCCCTGGCATGTCGTACAGTGAGTATTCCGAGCGTCTGAACATTACGATCACGGTGACCGATGAGCCGGCGCCTGAGCCGACGCCCGATCCCGAGCCGACGCCCGAGCCGGACCCGTCGCCTGGCGACGGCGAGCAGGGCGGCGGTGCGGATGGCTCTGGCGGCACCGGGGTACCTGCGGGCGTCTCGGCCTCGACGACGACCACGGTGACGACGGGCAAGTCCAAGGGTAAGGGCAAGAATGGCAAGAAGTCCGGTGGCACGGAGCTTGCCGGCACGGGTGACTCCGCCGCGATGACAGTCGCTGCCCTAGGCATCGCCGGAGCAACCGTTGCCGCGGCAGGCATCGCCGCGACCAAGCGCCGCAAGCGTTAGGTTTTGGTGGCGGTGCCTATCCTCGGCTTTAGCAAAATCTCAATCTGTAACACCAAACTGCCCAAAACGCCTCTAGATGTTACAGATTGAGATGAACTGAATGGCCGCCAATCTAATGTCTCGATCTGTAACACCAAGCGGGGAATTTGACCTCTAACTGTTACAGATTGAGACAAAGCGGGGGCGGCTGGAGCAATATCTCGATCTGTAACAACTACGAGGCTCAACGGGCTCCAGATGTTACAGATTGAGACAAAACGACCGGGCAAGTCCCCAACCACCACAAAGGTGCCTGTCCCCATCGTGGTGGTTGGGGCGACCGGCATAGAAAAAGTCCCCGCCGGGCGTGTGCTCGACGGGGACTTTGCCGTTTGGTGGCTAGCGCAGCAGGTGATTACTCGCCCAGCAGGCTCTTGGTGATGGAAGCGGCGGCCTTCTTGCCGGCGCCCATCGCCAGAATGACCGTAGCGGCACCGGTGACGATGTCGCCGCCGGCCCAGATGCGGGGATCGGTGGTCTGGCCGGTCTCCTCGTCGGCGACGATGTAGCCCCACTTGTTGAGCTCCATCTTGCCGCCGATCTTGGCAGCGAAGGGGTTGGCGTTGGTGCCGATAGCCGAGATCGCGACGTCGCAGGGAATCTCCTCGATGGCGCCCTCGATGGGCACCGGGCGACGACGACCGGACTCGTCAGGCTCGCCGAGCTCCATCTTCTGGACCTTGACGGCGCACACGGAGCCGTCCTCGCCAGCGACAAACTCGAGCGGGGAGACGAGCGGCAGAACCTCGACGCCCTCGGCCTTAGCATGGTGCAGCTCGGCGCGACGGCAGGGCATCTCGTCCTCGGTACGACGGTAGGCGATGATGGCGTGCTCGGCGCCCAGGCGCTTGGCGGTACGGACGGCGTCCATAGCCACGTTGCCGCCACCAAAGACGACGACGTTCTTGCCGTGCTTGGTGGGGGTGTCGTACTCGGGGAACTTGTTGGCCTTCATCAGGTTCACGCGGGTGAGGTACTCGTTCGCGAAGAAGACGTTGGGCAGGTTCTCGCCGGGGACGTTGAGGAACTTGGGCAGGCCAGCGCCGGTTGCCACGTAGATGGCGTCGAAGCCCTGCTCGAACAGCTCCTCGGCCGTGGCCATGTTGCCCACGACGGAGTTGTACTCAAACTTGACGCCCATGTCCTCCAGGCCGTCGATTTCGCGCTTGACGACCGCCTTGGGCAGACGGAACTCGGGGATGCCGTAGACCAGCACGCCGCCGCCGGTGAAGAATGCCTCGAAGACGGTGACGTCAAAGCCGTTGCGGGCGAGCTCGCCGGCGCAGGTGATGCCGGACGGGCCAGAGCCGACGACGGCGACCTTCTTGCCGTTCTTGGGGGCCATCTTGGGCGTGGAGGCGAGCTCGGGGCGGTCACCCAGGAAGCGCTCGAGCTGGCCGATGGCCACGGGCTCGGACTTCTTGCCACGGATGCACTTGCCCTCGCACTGGTTCTCCTGCGGGCAGACGCGGCCGCAGATGGCGGGAAGCATGGAGTCCTCGCGGATGGTATCGAGAGCGCCGCCGAAGTCCTTCGCGCGGATCTGCTCGATAAAGCGGGGGATGTTGATGTTGACGGGGCAGCCCTCAACACAGAACGGCTTCTTGCAGTTGAGGCAGCGCTCGGCCTCGGCCAGCGCCATCTCCTCGGTGAAGCCCTTGTCGACGGGGCGGAAGTCGCAGGCGCGCTCGGCAGCCGGCTCCTCGTTATCGGGGGTGCGGGGCGACTTCATATCGGCAACGAAACGACCGTTAACTAGTGGCATGCGCAGCTCTTTTCCTCATAGGCCTTGAGGGACTCGCCCTCTTCGGAACGGTAAGCGGCCTGGCGGGCACGAAGGTCATCCCAGTCGACCAGGGTGGCATCGAAGTCGGGGCCGTCGACGCAAGCGAACTTGGTCACGCCGCCCACCTCGACGCGGCAGCAGCCGCACATGCCGGTGCCGTCAACCATGATGGGGTTGAGCGACGCGGTGATGGGGGTGTCGTACTTCTGGGCGGTGAGGGTCGAGAACTTCATCATCGGAACGGGGCCGACGCAGAAGACCTGGCTCACGGCCTTGTCCTGCAGCAGACGCTCCAGCGGAGCGGTAACAACGCCCTGCTCGCCGTAGGAGCCGTCGTCAGTGGTGATGTGGATGTGGTCCTCGTCGAGGAGCTCGCGGAACTGGTCCTCCATGAGCAGGAGGTCCTTGGTGCGGGCGCCCATGATGGCGTGCACCTCGTGGCCGGTTTCGACCAGGTGCTTGGCGACCGGGAAGGCAATTGCCAGGCCGACGCCGCCGCCAATGACGGCGCAGGGGCCCTCGGCCATCTCGGTGGGAACGCCCAGCGGGCCCACGACGTCGCGCAGCGACTCGCCGGCCTCGTAGGTGGAAAGCATCTCGGTGGTCTTGCCGATCACCATGAAGATGAACTCGACCCAGCCCTCGTCACCGTTCCAGCCGGCCAGGGTAAACGGGACGCGCTCGCCCGTCTCGTTGGCGCGAACCATGAGGAACTGTCCAGCGTGCGCATGCTTGGCGATTGCGGGCGCCTCGATGCGGAACTTGAACACCTTCTCCGAGAACTGCGTCTTCTCCAGGATCTTATACATAGAACCCCTCTCTTGTTAGGGCTGCCGAACCGTGCCTCCACGGAAATGGACGGTAGCCCGAATAAAACCGTACGCGCACAGGCGTTGTGCAGACATACGGTGCAAATTATACCCTCATGGGCATGTCGCTTACGTGTGTCTTCGGCGGTTGGGAAAAGGGTTTATCCACTTCATCCCACCAAATAGGGGCAGGTTTATTTTGGTCAGTTTTATCAGGTAAAACAGCAAAGGGGGCCGGCCTCGGGTTGTGATGAGGCCGGCCCCCTTTGGGGTGCTATGCGTGTATGGCGGCGCGCGGTTTATCGCGATGCCGCAACTGGGGCGTTTCCGCAGGTAAAACCTGCCAAAATAAGTCTGCCCCTAAATGATAGGTTTTAGTGCTTGCCGTTGGCGGAGGCGGCGCCGTTGACGTGGTCGCGGGCATAGATCACGCCGTGGACGATGGCCAGGCCGGCGGCGTCGGCCGCGCGGGCGCAGGTGTCCTGGAAGTCCTCGGCCTCGCGGGCGCGCAGCTGCTTGAGCACGTAGTCGGCGACGGCCATCTTGCCGGGAGGGTTGCCGATGCCGGTGCGGATGCGGCTGAAGTCGCGGCTGCCCATCTTATCGATGATGGAGCGCAGGCCGTTGTGACCGGCGTGGCCGCCGCCCACCTTAACACGCACGTCGCCGGCGGGAATATCGAGCTCGTCGTGGATCACGAGCAGCTCCTCGGCCTTGATCTTGTACTCGCGGCAGAGCTTGGAGATGGGACCGCCCGAGGTATTCATGTACGACTGCGGCTTGACCAGCGCAATCTGGCGCTTACCGCCCTCTTCCTCGGAGTCGTTGATGTTGATGAGCGCGACCTCGGCGCCGGCCTGGTTTTTCCAGTACGTGACGCCGGCCTGACGGGCCAGCTCGTCGATTGCCTTAAAGCCAGCGTTGTGGCGGGTCTCGGCATATTCCTCGCCCGGGTTGCCAAGCCCGGCAACCATGCGAATCTTGAGCGGCTGTGCAGCTGACATGTTTGTCCTCCGTTATGTAAAAAAGTTCAACCAACGACAAAGGCTACCACGCCCGCCGAAGGCGAGGAAAGGTTGCAGCAAAGTCATTTCAGAAAACAGCTGCCCCGAGACAGCAGGAAGCCCCGGACACGCCGGGAGGGGTTATCAAAGCGAACATCCCGCAGCCGCAAAGCGGCGAGGACGTTCGCGTGATAACCCCGCAGGCGTGTCCGGGGCTTCCGGAGGGATGCGAGGGTCGAGCGACTACAGCGCGAAGTCGCCGCCGACGAGCGTGGAGACGGGCTCCTCGTGGTAAACGGCGGAGATGGCCTGAGCGAACTCCTCGGCGACCGAGATGGTCTTAATCTTGCCGCCGACCTCGACGGGGATAGCGTCGGTGACGACGCATTCGACGATCGGGGCGTCGTTCAGGCGCTCGATGGCCGGACCGGAGAAGATGCCGTGGGTGGCGCAGACGTAGATGTCGCCAGCACCCATGGCCTTGAGCTCCTTGACGTTGGCGCACAGGGTGCCAGCGGTGTCGATCATGTCGTCATTGATGACGCAGGTCTTGCCCTTGATGTCACCGATGATGCCCATGACCTCGGCGGCGTTGTGGCGCGGACGGCCCTTGTGGGCGATGGCCAGGTCGCAGCCGAGCATGTCGGACAGCTTCTTGGCGGCCTTGGCGCGACCCACGTCGGGGGAGACGACAACCAGGTTGTCGGTGTCGAAGTGCATGTTGTTGTAGTACTGGCCAAACAGCGGCAGTGCGGACAGGTGGTTAACCGGGATATCGAAGAAGCCCTGGATCTGACCCTGGTGCAGGTCGAGGGTGATGATGCGGTTGACACCCGCGCGCTCGAGCAGGTTGGCGACGAGGCGGGCGGTGATGGGCTCGCGCGGGCCGGCCTTGCGGTCCTGGCGGGCATAGCCGTAGTGGGTGATAACGGCGGTGATGGAGCGGGCGGATGCGCGCTTGGCAGCATCGGTGGCGATGAGCAGCTCCATGAGCATGTCGTTGACGTTGCCGCCGGCCACGGACTGAATCAGGAAGACGTCGGCGCCGCGGACGGTCTCGTCGTAGCGGGCGTAAATCTCACCATTGGCGAACTGCTTTAGCGTAAGGCCCGAAAGCTCGACCCCAAGGTACTCAGCGATCTTCTGAGCGAGGGGACGGTTGGAGGAACCGGAATACACGCGGATGGACTTGCGCATATTCTCCGACTTCTCGGGATCATTAATCGGCATTACCCTTCTCCTTTATACATCGAATGCCATATAGATGCCTTTTTGCATTGTAACCGTGCGGCGGGGTTAATCGGGTCTTGATAACGTCTTTACCGTCAACGGACACGAACCGACCACTCATCCGGTCGCGCAGGTCACGATAGAAAAAGGAGCCGTCCCCATGGAACAGCTCCTTTTGTGCTTGGCGAAACGTTATGCCTCGTCGTCCTCGTGCAGACGGCGGCGATAATCGGCGGCCCAGCCCTCAATATTTACCTGACGGGCGCGGCCCAGGCCGAGTGCGTCGGCCGGAACCGGCTCGGTGATGACGGAGCCGGCGGCCACGAGCGCGCCGTCGCCGATCTGGGCGGGCGCGACCATCATGGTGTCGGAACCGATGAAGGCATCCTTGCCGATGACGGTCTTGTGCTTGTGGACGCCGTCGTAGTTGCAGGTGATGGAGCCAGCGCCCACGTTGACGCCGGAGCCCATGGTGGTGTCGCCGATGTAGGACAGGTGCGGCACCTTGGAACCCTCGCCGATTGTGGACTTCTTGATCTCCACGTGCGTGCCGGCCTTGGAGCCGTCGAGCATGTGGGTGCCCGGGCGCAGGTAGGCGCGCGGGCCGCAGTCGACGCCGTTCTCGATGACGGCCTCGATGGCGATGGTCTCATCGATGATGCAGCCGCTGCCGACGGTGGTGTCGGTGAGGCGACTGTTGGGGCCGAGCTGGCACTCTTCGCCCACGGTGACGTGGCCGATCAGATGCGTCTGCGGCCACACGACGGTGTCGCGGCCGATGACGGCATCGGGGCCGATCCAAGCCTGCGTGGGGTCGATGAACGTGACGCCCTCGGCCATCCAGTGCTCGTTGATGCGGTCGCGCGCGATGGCGGTAAGCTGCGCGAGCTGGATGCGGCTGTTGACGCCCAGGCCGTCGCGGTAGTCGTCGCAGTGGAAGATGGAGACTGCCTGGCCGTGACCCTTGAGGATTTCGAGCATGTCGGGCAGGTAGTACTCGGACTGCGCGTTGTCGTTGCCGATCTCGTTGATGTGGGCGGCAAGCTGCGCGCCGTCGAAGGCGTAGCAGCCGGCGTTGCACTCCAGCAGCGTGGCGGCCTGCTCGGGCGTGCAGTCCTTCTGCTCGATGATGCGCTCGATCTGACCATCGGCACCCAGCTTGATGCGGCCGTAGCCAAAAGGATCGGGCGGGGTCATGGTCATGACGGTGCAGGCGAGCTCGCCGGTGGCGACGGTCTGTGCGAACTTGGCGACGGTGTCGGCGGTGATGAGCGGCAGGTCGCCGTTGAGCACGACGACGGGGCCTTGCGTGATGCCGCAGGCCTCGAGCGCGACCTTGACGGCATGGCCGGTGCCCAGGCGCTCGGTCTGCTCGACGCACTCGACCTTGGTGGCGCTGTTGGCGTAGGCGCCATCGATGAGGGCACGCATCTCGTCGGCGTGGCTGCCGATGACGACCACGACGCGGCTGCAGCCGGCCTTGATGGTGGCGTCGACGATCCACTGGACCATGGGCTTGCCCAGGATCTTGTGCGAAACCTTGCAGTGGTTCGACTTCATGCGGGTGCCCTCGCCGGCAGCGAGGATAATTGCGGTTGCGTCCATGTGATCTCCTGTTACGTTATAGAGACGTGTGTTTGGAAACGATACACGGCGCAATATGATACCGCAGGCATATGATGAGCGCGTAGCGATTGGCGCGCGGCAGCTGAGGCTTGGGCCGGCGGTGTGGCGTTTGCGCTGCTTGCGGGCGGTGCCGGCAGTGCTTCGGCGTCGGTGATTTGGCGGGAGGGCGGGGATGCCTATGGATAACATGCGAGAGGGTTCGGGCGCCGAGCCTGTCGCGGCATTCTCGATGTCGCATCCGGCGGTGCCGGCACTCTATATTGTGTTGACGCTGGGGCTCACCATGTTCTCGATGCAGCCGGTGCTGATTGCGCTGTCGCTTGCGGGCGGGCTGGCGTACGGGTTTGCGACGCGCGGTGCTGCGCGCACGTTGGGGGCGCTTCGCTGGCAGCTGCCAGTGATTTTGATCATTGCACTGGTCAATCCGCTGTTTAGTGCATCGGGCTCGACCGAGCTTTTCCATATTGGCATGCGCGTGGTGTATTTGGAGAGCATGATGTACGGCCTGTGCATGGGTGGGCTGTTTGTGGCGAGCGTGCTGTG
The DNA here is from genome assembly GCA_958370785.1 of uncultured Collinsella sp. Lineage (GTDB taxonomy): Bacteria > Actinomycetota > Coriobacteriia > Coriobacteriales > Coriobacteriaceae > Collinsella. Next base: position 106,009 of record CATXKN010000006.1, read on the forward strand.
GTTTGAGGCCGCGGCGTCGATGCTTGGCTACGACAAGGTGCTCTCACTTTTGGGCAACGCCGCGCCGGTAATCGCGCTCATGATTTCGATGTGCATGCGGCTTATCCCGCAGTTTTTACGCCGCGGTCGTACGGTGCTGGCGGTGCAGGATGCGATTGATGTGCCGGGGCGTGCGCCCACCGATCCCGTGCGATCGCGCCTGCGGGCGTCGAGCGTGCTGATGGGCTGGGGCATGGAAGATTCGCTGGAGCGCGCGGACGCCATGCGCTCCCGTGGATGGGGCGCCGCGTCGCGCCGTACGACGTATGCGCGGTATCGGCTGAGGCGCGGCGACGCTGCCGCGCTGGTTGGACTTGCGGTGTTTGGTGCCGCCGCGGTGGCGGTGGCATGGACCGCGACAACGCAGTATTCGTTTTACCCGCAGCTCTCGGTGCCCGCGCCGTGGCTGGGCTATGTCGTGTACGCTGCCTGGATGGGGCTGCCCTGCGTGCTGCACGCGATTGACGAGAAGAGGTTTGGCTGATGGCTCGGTTGGATAGGGGCCCGGTGTCGGGCGCGGCGTGCGGCCCGGATATGCCGGCGATTGAGGCGCGGAGCCTGAGCTTTGCCTACCCCGGGGCTGACGCTGCGGTGCTCGAGGGACTCGACTGGTCTGTTCCCCAAGGTGCATTTGCGCTGCTTGTTGGCGGTACCGGATCGGGTAAGTCGACGCTGCTGTCGCTGCTCAAGCCCGAGATTGCTCCGGCGGGCGAGCGCACTGGCGATGCGCGCGTGCTGGGCGAGAACGTTGCCGACATGGACGTGCGCGCGTCTGCGGAGCGCGTGGGCTACGTGTTCCAGGATCCCGAGAACCAGATTGTGTGCGAGGCCGTGTGGCACGAGATGGCGTTTGGCCTAGAGAATCTGGGTGTGTCGCGCGACGAGATGCGCCGCCGTGTTGCCGAGACCAGCTATTTCTTTGGTCTGGAGGACTGGCTTCATCGCGATACCGATACGCTTTCGGGTGGCCGCAAGCAGCTGCTGTCGCTTGCCGCCGTTCTGGCGCTGCGTCCGCGTGTGCTGCTGCTCGACGAGCCCACGTCTCAGCTCGATCCCGTTGCCGAGAAGAATTTTCTGCACGCGCTGTTTCGCGTGAACCGTGAGCTGGGCTGCACGGTTGTTGTGGCTACGCATCAACCGCGGCCGATGCTCGAGTATGCGACGTGTGCGTACCGGATTGAGGGCGGTCGCGTGCGCGAGGTGGCGGATATGGCTTCTTTGGGACGCCGAGAATCGCTGTTTTCCGATGACGTGTTGGGGTGGGGTGCCATCCGATGTGCAAAAAACGGAGTATTCAGCAGGTGTGAGGACAATTTGGGCTTTCTGGAGCCGCCTCGGGATGTATCGAGCGCGAAAAAAAGTTCGGGATTGGACAAATCGTCCAAATTTGTGGCGCAAACGTTGCTCGAGAACGGCTCGGAAGCCTTTCCGCGCACGGATGGAAGCAGAATACTCCAAAAAATGCACGGTGGGTCGGCTACCACCCTGTCGGAAGGCTGGTTTCGCTACGATCGCGCGGGCGGTTGGGTGCTGCGCGGGCTCGATGTGACGTTTTCAGCCGGCGCGGTGCATGCGGTCGTGGGCGGAAATGGTTGCGGCAAGTCGACGATGCTCTCGGTGCTGGCCAAGACGGCTAAGCTGCAGCGTGGCCGCATGGTGCGCGGGACGGCTTCGGCGGCGCTGCTGCCACAGAATCCCAAGGCATTGCTGGTCGCCGAAACGGTGCGCGACGAGCTGATGGAATGGGCTTCGACCTGCGGATACGACGAGGCTGTGGCGCGGGAGCGCGCGGCGAGCCTGGGCCTGGCGGGCCTGGAGGCGCGTCACCCGTACGATCTTTCGGGCGGTCAGCGCCAGCTGCTTGCATTGGCAAAGCTGCTGTTGATTGGTCCGGAGCTGCTGCTGCTTGATGAGCCCACCAAGGGCCTTGATCTGGCAAGTCGCTGCATTATCGCCCGAGCCCTGCGCGAGCATGCGCAGGCCGGCGGCACCGTCGTCATTGCCACGCACGACTTAGATTTTGCCGAGCAGGTGTCCGACGACGTCGCCATGATGTTCGACGGCGAGATCGCCTGCATGGAGCCTCCGGCAGATTTCTTTGCCGACAACGTGTTCTACAGGGCGTGATGGGATGACGGATCATCGCGCCTCGCGCCTACTCACAAAAATGGAGATTCCGCTGCTCCTGGCGGTGCCGGCAGTGATGACTGCGGCGTTGCTGGCGGGCATTGAGCAGGCGGCGCTTGCCATGCTGGTTGTAGTGGCGCTCGTGCTCGCGCTGTTCTTTGCGGGCTATGAGACCTCGCGCCCGGGCCTGCGCCAGATCATGCCCACGCTGGTGCTGGCGGCGCTGGCCGCGGCGGGGCGCATCCTGTTTGGGCCCATTCCCGATTTTAAGCCCGTGAGCGCTATCGCCATTATCGCGGGTGCGACACTTGGCCGTCGCAATGGTTTTATGGTCGGCGCGTTGGCAGCGCTGACCAGTAATTTCTTTTTTGGACAGGGCATGTGGACGCCATGGCAGATGTATGCCTGGGGTCTGGTTGGCTATGTTGGCGGCGCGCTGGCGCATGCGGGCGCGTTCGACCGTGCGGATGGAACCGTGCGCATGCCGGCGCTGTTGGCATATGGCTTTGCCTCGGGCTTGCTGTATGGCGTCGTAATCAACGCGTATGACATCATTGGTTTTGTGCAGCCGCTCACCTGGGCAGGCGCCGCAGCGCGTCTTGCTACGGCGGTGCCGTTCGACATCATGCATAGCCTCGCGACCTGCGTGTTTTTGGCCGCTCTGTACAAGCCCTGGTGTCGCCGCATCAACCGCGTCGTCGTGAAGTACGGGCTGTAGTGGCGGTTGCGCCGGGGCGAGAATCAATACTGCCTCGGTGTCATATCAAAACTATGCCGGTTTACGGGGCTGGATTGACGCAGACCGACTATACCGGCATTTTTCGAAAATAGATGAGCCGTCTACCTGCGGCTTTATTTTGCTCGAATTGCGTGTGGTTAGGGATCTGCGATTCAGCCCCGTAAACCGGCATAGTTTTGGAATGGCCGGCTGATATGACGGGCGTCGTGGCCCTCGGAGAGCCAAATCGATTCGTTTTTTTCCGCCCCCAGACGTCCCCAGGGAATCAGTTGACGGCGCTTGCCACGAAACTGGCCCATCTACTACGTTTAACCCGATACCTCAAACCATACCCGCGTTTTATGAAAAACCGCAGGCTCTCTACCTGCGGTTTTCTTTTTGCGTTGTTCGCTGTGGTTGGGGGTAGTGGCTTAAACGTAGTAGATGGGCCGATTTCGTGGCGGGTGGGCCGCGTGGATTCCCTCGCGAGGTGAAAATGACCTGTTTTCCTCCGTCCCCGGGGGATCATCTGGGGGTTAGAGCTCCAGGGCGAGGGTGACGGGGCAGTGATCGCTGCCGAAGATGTCGCCGCGGATGCCGGTGCCGCGTACGTTGCCGGCGATTGCGTCGCTTACCAGGAAGTAGTCGATGCGCCAGCCTGCGTTGTTCTTGCGGGCATTAAAGCGGTAGCTCCACCAGCTGTAGACACCCTCAACGTCGGGGTTTGCCGCGCGCCAGGTGTCGGTAAAACCGGCGTCGAGCAGCTCGGTAAACTTGCCGCGCTCCTCGTCCGAAAAGCCTGCGTTGCCGCGGTTGGACTTGGGGTTCTTAAGGTCGATCTCCTCGTGAGCCACGTTAAAGTCGCCGCAGGTTACGACGGGCTTGCTGGTTTCGCGCTCAAGCGCGCTCAAAAAGCCGCGGTAGGCATCGTCCCAGGCCATGCGCACGTCGATGCGGGCAAGCTCATTTTGGGCGTTGGGCGTGTAGACGTCGACAAACCAAAACTTGTCGAACTCGAGCGCGCAGACGCGGCCCTCGGTTGCGGCTTGGGCGACGAGCTCGGCCGCCTCGCCCTCGCCGGCATAGGGCAGCAGTGCGTCGGCGCGCAGCACGCGTAGCGGTTCCTGGCGGCTAAAGACCGCAGTGCCCGAATAGCCCTTGCGCTCGGCGTAGCTCCAGGTTTGGTGGTAGCCGGGCAGGTCGATATCGACCTGGCCCTCCTGCAGCTTGGTCTCCTGCAGCGCTAGGATATCGACATTGAGCTCCTGTGCGATCTGGATAAAGCTCGGGTCTTTTTTGAGCACGGCGCGCAGGCCGTTGACGTTCCACGAGGCGAAAGTGTAAGTCTGAGGCATGGTGTCCTTTCGACGGGGTTGGCAGGCTTAAGATTAACGCAACAAGAGCGGGGCGGAGTCCGCGAGTGATGGTGCGAACGCCACCGTCCCGGAGACACGGACGGAGGACATATATGACGCAGGCAATATCGGACCCCAAACAGGCCTCCGCCGCGCTGGCGGAGCTGTTCGAAACCCATAGCCACGTGGTCTTCTTTGGCGGCGCGGGTGTTTCCACGGCAAGCGGCATTCCCGATTTCCGCAGCGTGGACGGTCTGTATCACCAACGGTTTTCCTATCCGCCCGAGACCATGCTCTCGTACGGCTTCTACGAGGCGCATCCGGCGGAGTTTTTCGACTTCTACCGGACCAAGATGATCGCCCCTAACGCCAAGCCCAACCGCTGTCACACCAAACTCGCCGAGTTGGAGCGAGCCGGCAAGCTCGATGCCGTGGTGACACAAAACATCGACGGTCTGCACCAGATGGCGGGCTCGCAGCGCGTGTTTGAGCTGCATGGCTCGGTCCACCGCAATATCTGCCAGACGTGCGGCGCGGTCTACAACGCCGAATGGATTTGCACACGCGAGCACGAAGATGCCGCGGGCGTGCCCGTGTGTCCTGCGTGCGGCGGCCGCATCAAGCCCGATGTAGTCCTCTACGAAGAACCGCTCGACGAGCGTGTGCTTACCGGCGTCGTCGCTGCCATCGCCGCAGCCGACGCCCTCATTGTGGGCGGGACCTCGCTCGTGGTGTATCCGGCGGCGGGCCTCACGCGTTACTTTACTGGCGATACGCTGGCCATTTGCAATTTGGCGCCCACCGATCAGGATGCAAATGCCGACCTGCTGATTTCTTGCGACATCGCGGCCGCGTTTGCGTTCTAGCCCGCGCGCGCGGATACAATAGAAAGACTGATTGCAAAGCGACCCCGCCGCCAGCGCCCGAGCGCGGCGGCGTGGGCATTTTAGGAGGATGTTCATGGCGAACGACAGCAAGACATGGCGGTGCGGAAAGTACGAGCTCAGCTTTGACCGTCCGCGTATCATGGGCGTCCTCAACGTGACGCCCGATTCGATGAGCGACGGCGGTGAGCACTTTGACCAGGATGCCGCTATCGAGTACGGCCTGGCGATGCTCGATGCCGGTGCCGACATCATCGACGTGGGCGGTGAGTCCACGCGCCCCGGCTTTACCCCGGTCAACCCCGACGAGGAGGCGCGTCGCGTGCTGCCCGTCGTGCGCGCGCTCGCCAAAGAGGGCGCCATCGTCTCGATCGATACGCGTCATGTGGCGGTTGCCAAGGCGGCAGTGCGCTGCGGTGCTTCGATTGTCAACGACGTGACGGGCTTCACCGATCCCAAGATGGTTGAGTTCGTTAAGACGAGCACCTGCGGCGTTATCGTAATGCACGCCGGCGAGGTCGCCGCACCCGCACGCACGCACGCGACGGTGCAGCTCGATACCTCGGCTGCGGCGTTTGTTGCCGAGAAGGCACGCGAAGCGGCGGTCGAGGCCGCGCGCGAGGCCGAGAAGCCGGCCCGTCGCCGTCGCGGCAAGTTGCTGGGCGAGCCCAAGGTTGAAGCCAAGCTTCCGGGCGGTGTGGTACAGCCCTCGCTGCCGCTTGGCGAATCGGAGCCCGCGCCCGAGTCTGTTGACGAGCCGGAGACGCCGGCTGCCGAGCAGGCTGCCCCTGCCGCCGCTGCGCCCGAGACCGTGCCCGCAGCTACCGAAGCCGTACCAGAGCCCAGTGACCACCTGGCCGCCATGATGCGCCGCAGTGCCCGCCGTGAGGAAGCCTATGTACCCACTTCGCAGCTCCGCCGCTTTACCCTGCCCGATTCTGCACCCATCATGCGCCGCGTCATGGGCTTTCTGTCCGATCAGGCCCGCACACTCATCCATGCTGGCGTGTCGCGCGGCCGTATCTGCATCGATCCCGGCCCGGGCTTTGGCAAGACGGCCAACGAAAGCATCGTCATCCAGCGCGAGACCGCCAAGATGGCGTCGCTGGGCTATCCGCTCATGTGCGCCGTGTCGCGCAAGCGCTTTGTGGGCGCCGTCTCGGGCGTGACCCAGGCCGCCGCGCGCGATGCCGCCACGTTTGGTGTGTGCCTGGGCGCCATCCAGGCCGGTGCCAACATTGTGCGCGTACATGACGTTGCGGGTTTTGCGCAGTTCCTGAACGGTTACTGGGCCGTTGCCAAGCCGCAACCGCGCCGCGCGTTTGTGGCCGTGGGTTCCAACCTGGGGCATCGCTGCGACAACATCCGCGCCGCGCGTGACATGATCGCCGAGATTCCGCTCACCTGCGTGTCCAACTGCTCGCGCATCTACGAGAGTGAGCCGGCCTACGAGACGCGCCAGGACGCATTCGCCAACGCCGTCATCGAGATTAAGACCGAGCTTGCGCCGCTGGTGCTGCTCGACGAGCTCATGAAGATCGAGGCCGAGCTGGGCCGAGACCGCTCCAAAAAGGCCAAGGCAAACGGCCCGCGCACCATCGACTTGGACCTGCTGTGGATGGACGGCGAGACCCACGGCGGCAAAAAGCTGCGCCTGCCGCATCCGCTCATTGGCGAGCGCGATTTTGTGCTGGTGCCGCTCGAGGACCTGATGCACGACCCGGCGCGGTTCTTCCGCTACAACGGCGTCGAGGTCAAGGAGCCCGAGGATCGCGTGGGCCATATCGTGGGCGAATTGGGGCGTATGTAGATGATCGAGATGAATGCTGTTGCCGCCGGTACCGAGCTCGACGCGGCGCGTGACGCGGGCCGCGAGGGCATGTCCGCGGGCTGGTGCGCGTGGAGTGCGGGCGATGCATCGCTGACGTTTTCGCTGGTCGTGCGCCCCGATGTGAACATGCACGCCTTCCACGGCCTGCCGTTTGTGGCCGCAATGGGCATGATGGACGCGCTCGCGGGCACGGCCGCAACGCCGGGTCTGGGGCTTGCCGGCAAGGTGGGCATCCAGTGGCCGAGTGACATCGTGTGCGGCGCTCCTGCGTTTGAGACGTCGCTCGCGCGCGTCGCCGTCAACGGTGGTGCCGGTGCTGCTGGCATGTTTGCCGCGGTGACGGTTGATGTTGAGCGTGCGGCGCTAGGCGAGCTTGGCGTGGATGTGGCTGACGAGGTGCTGGCCGAGGCATTGGCCGCCGCCGTGCTGACCCGCGTTGACGCCTGGGCGGTTGTCGCCAACACGCCACAGGGCGCCGCAGGCCCGCTGGCTCCCGTACTGGGCGAGTACTTCGACATGGTGCCGCTGCTCGGTCGCCAAGTTGCGGCGGTGTCGCCCAACGGCCTGCCGCTCGCGGTCGGCGTCTTTGCGGGCCTGGACATCTGGGGTCGCGCGACCATTAAGACCGACGCCGGCGAGCAAGAGTTTCCGCCCGAGGCCGTGCGCATCCGCGGTCTGTAGCGCGAGGCGCCCGCACCCAAAGACAACGATGACAACGAAGCCCTTCTCGGCCTGCACCGGGGAGGGCTTTCGCGTGACTGCAGGGCGGCATCTCGGTCCTATTCCTCAAAACTGAAAAATTTTCGTTTTTGAGGAATAGGAAACATGCACGATATCGCTGTGCTGGGCGTGTTCGAGGAGTCTCTATTCCTCAAAATTGAAAATAATTCAGTTTTGAGGAATAGGCTTGGCGAACGTTTGCGGGGGCTGTGGCATCGGGCGTGCTCGACTTAGGTCCCCGCCCTACCCCAGCTTCTGCATGCGGCGGTAGATTTCGCAGATGCCCATAATGGTGAGCTGTCCATCGACCACGTCGAAGGCGTCGGTCGAATCGGCGACGATGCTGGCGAGGCCGCCCGTGGCGATAACGGTGACGTCCTCGCGCCCCAGCTCGTGCTTCATGCGCGCGACCAGGCCCTCGGCCATGGCGGCAGCGCCCGTTACGGCGCCGACCTTGATGCACTCCTCGGTATCGCGGCCGATGGCGTGCTCGGGTGCCTCGAGCGGAACGCTGGCGAGCTTGGCGGCTCGGGCGGCGAGCGCGTCCATCGAAATGCGGATGCCCGGCGCAATCGCTCCGCCAATGTAATAGCCGTCCTCGTCGATGACGTCGATATTGGTCGCGGTACCAAAGTCCACCACGATCGCCGGGGCGCCGTAGAAGGTCTCGGCAGCGACGGCGTTGGCGATGCGGTCGGCACCAACGGCCTGGGGGCGCGCCGCCCGCAGCTTGGTCACGGCCGCCGTCTGCGGCCCGATGACGATGGCGTCTGCCGCGATGCGGTCGGCCACGGCGTGCCATTCGCGCGAGAGCTGCGGCACCACACCGGCAAAGGCGATTGCGTCGACCGCGCCGAGCGAGAGGTCGTACATCTTAAAGAAGCCCATCAGGCGCACGTGGATCTCGTCGGCGGTATAGGAGCGGTCGGTGGGCATACGCCACGACTGCACCAGCTCGTCTCCGTCAAACAGGCCCATGGCCGTCTGCGTGTTTCCCATATCGATAGCGAGCAGCATGTCTACTCCAGGTGTCGGCGTAAAAGGACGCGCACCATTGTATACGCGCCGCCGACAGTGCTCGGCTGCGATTCGTTTACGGTGATATGGGCTGAGGGGTTTAAATATGAAGGAATTATGCTCTACGAGATTTTCCTTGCCGTTTACCGAACTCCCGCGTAATATTCTTTCTTGCGCACATGAGGCGCCCAGACATTGCGGGGTGGAGCAGTCTGGTAGCTCGCCGGGCTCATAACCCGGAGGTCGTAGGTTCAAATCCTGCCCCCGCGACCAAGAACTTGCAGCTCGTCGGCCTAGCCGGCGAGCTTTTTTGTTATTCCGGGACTGTATTTTCGGTCCAATTCTCGGCCTCTCAATCAAAATCTCAATCTGTAACATCTAGACCCGATTTGGACGGCTAGGTGTTACAGATTGAGATGTTGAGTCCCCGCCTGGACGGTTTGTCTAAATCTGTAACACGAGGGACGGATTTTGCCGAGTTGTTGTTACAGATTGAGATTTTCTGGCAGGCGGGTTTGGTTTGTCTCGATCTGTAACATCTGGGACCCATTTTGCCGAGTAACTGTTACAGATCGAGACGCTGGCTCCGCGTGTGGCGTCGACGATTGGATGCCCCTTAATGTTCTCGATGCGGATCGATTGTCGGTGGGCAAGTGGGTGATCAACTCGCTGGTCATGGGCGTGTTTGTGCCGGCCTTTGGAATCGCACTTGCGGTTTGTCTGGTCATGTCGGGAACGCTCGTGTGCTCGGCAATCTTTGGAAAAGAGCGCACTATTCAGGCACTTACGCCGCTCGATGTGCTCGAGGCGCAGCAGAACCATAAATAAGAAAACTCGATTATCAGGGGCGGGTGCTACAAGGCACACCGCCCCCTTTGTGCGTATGGCGCCAGGACCATGCGCTCGAAAGCGTTGTCCAAACGCATAGTTCATCCGCACAAAGCCCGTGGTCGCTATGGGCAAACATCGGTGCGCCTGCACATGGTTTTGAGCCTGTTTTCGAGCGAAAGTATGCCTGTCGATACACATGCAATTCGCATGAAGCCCGGGCTCGTCCAAGAGCCCTATAAAGGAGGATTCGCATGAAACATTTAGAGACCGACGTCGTTGTCGTTGCCGCGGGTCTGAGTGGCCTTGCCGCAGCGGTCGCTGCAGCCGAGGCAGGCGCTCGCGTCATTGCCCTGGAGAAGGCCCCCATTACCGGTGGTGCCGCCAACATGGGCATGGGACCTGCTGCCGCCGGCTCTCCGCTCCAGAAGGCCTCGATGATCGAGATCACGCCTGGCGAGCTCTTCCGTCGCCATATGTTCTACACCCATTACCAGGTCGACGCCCGCCTGGTGCGCGACTACTACTTTAAGTCGGGCGATACCATCGCATGGCTGCAGGATATGGGCGTGGTGTTTAACTCTGTGCGTCCGGCGTTCCGCGCCCGCGAGCGCACGCGTGCCTATTCCGACGGCGAGTACACCTGGCATGTCGTGCAGCCCGAGGATGGCTCTGAGCCCGGTCCTCGCGCGGCCACCACGATGACTAAGCGCATGACCGAGCGTGCTCAGGACCTGGGCGTCGAGTTTATGTTTGAGTGCCCGGGCACCGGCCTTATCAAGGGCGAGGACGGCGCCATCTGCGGCGTGACCGCCAAGGACAAGGACGGCGAGGAGTACCAGATCTCGTGCAAGTCTGCGATTGTCGCCACGGGCGGTTTTGGCCACAACGCCAAGCTCATCAAGGAGAAGCTCGACTTTGAATGGGGTACCGACCTGTTCTCGTTTGCCATTCCGGGTATGGACGGCGACGGCATCAACATGTGCCACGAGGTCGGCGGCGGCCACACCCCGGTGACCATGGAGCTTATGTACCAGATCCCCGACAACATGAACCACTTCTATGTCGAGGGCGCATTCCGTCAGCCGTGCTACTGGTGCAACCGCCTGGGCGAGCGCTTTATGCCGGAGGACGAGATCTTCAACACCACCTTTGTCGGCAATGCCATCAACCATCTTCCCGGCAAGGTCGCCTATGCCATCTTTGATTCCCGCATGCTCAAGCATTGGAAGAAGGATGGTCCGGATATCGTCAGCCACGTTCATCCGCACGATCTGTACGACGGCTTTGAGGAGCAGTGGAACCGCGACCTGGAGGCCGGCTATCCGGCGATTTGCCAGGCCGACACGCTGGAGGAGCTTGCCGAGAAGGCCGGCATCGATGTTGAGGGCCTGCTCGCCAACGTCGACGAGTACAACGAGATGTGCGACAACGGCTGGGACGACATCTTTGAGAAAGAGCGCGAGTTTATGAAGCCGCTTGAGAAGGGCCCCTTCTATTGCTGCAAGCAGTACTGTGGCGCCTACGGCACCCTGGGTGGCGTGCTCATCAACCACAAGATGGAGGTCATGACCGACGACTACGAGGTCATCCCTGGTCTGTACTGCGTTGGCACCGATGCCTGCACCATCTATGGCGACTCCTATAACTACTGCATTCCTGGTAACACCATGGGCTTCTGCCTTAACTCGGGTCGCATCGCCGGTGAAAACGCCGCCGCAGCCCTCTTTGAGGACGCGGGCGACGAGGAGTGGTCGTAACACCGTAGCTATTCGCGTCTGCAGACACCCACGCGTTGGGTGCAGGCGGGGATTTGCCCTACGCGCGAGGCGCTCGGGATCGCTTTGGTCCCGGGCGCCTTTCTGGACAAGAGCACGTTCTGAGGGGAACGAATGAAGCTAACGATTAATGGAGCCGAGGTCGAGGCACGCGAGGGGCAAAATGTCCTGGAGGCCGCGCTCGATGCCGGTATATACATCCCGCATCTGTGCAAACATCCCGATCTTGAGGCCGTTGGCGGGTGTCGTCTGTGCATGGTCGAAATCGAAGGCCAAGACGAGCCGGTGTGTGCCTGCAAGACGCAGGTTGCCGAGGGGATGGTCGTCAACACGACAGGCGAACAGGCCGAGCGCGTGCGTAAGCTGGCAATGGAGCTGATCTTGGCCACGCATCCCGCCGATTGCACCGGCTGCCCCAAGTACGGCAAGTGCGAGCTGCAGTCTATGTATCAGTACCTGGGAATTTCGCCTGCGCGCTGGCGCACCAAGAGCCGTCCGGTCGCAACGGACGAATCGAACCCGCTAATCACCCATATGTTCACCCGCTGCATTCGCTGCGGCCGCTGCGTGCGCGCGTGCCGCGAGCTGCGCGGCGCCGGCGTCTTGGACTATCAGCGTACCGAGGACGGCATTCGCATTGGTACGGATGGCAGCGTGAGCCTGCAAGAGGCCGGATGCCGTTTTTGCGGTGCCTGTATCGAAGTGTGTCCCACGGGCTCGATCGTCGACACGCTCAATATGTTTGACGAGAACAAGTCCTATGCCGATAACGTGGTCCCCTGTCGCTCGGGCTGTCCCGCCCACGTGGATATCCCGCGCTACCTGCGTCACATCCGCAACGGCGAGTACACCCGAGCCGCCGCGGTGGTGCGCGAGAAGGTCCCGTTCCCCGAGAGCCTGGGCGACATTTGCGTCCATAGCTGCCAGGACGCCTGCAAGCGCAACGAGCTCAACGGCACGCCGGTTTCGGTCTGCCGACTTAAGCGCGCCGCGGCTGTGCGCGATACGGGCGACTGGAAGGCCAACGTGCGCCATGAGCCGCTGAGCGGCAAAAAGGTCGCCGTTGTGGGTGCCGGTCCCGCCGGCTTGACCGCCGCGTTCTATTGCGCCGAGAAGGGCCACAAGGTCGTGGTGTTCGAGGCCAACGAGAAGGTCGGCGGCCAGATGCGCTACGGCATTCCGGCGTATCGCCTGCCCGATGCCACGGTCGATGCCGAGGTTGCGACAATTTTGGAGATTGCCCAGGGTGATGACGCCGAGCCGCGCATTGAGCTGCGCTGCGGCGAGCGCATCGCCGAGCCCCAGGCGCTTTTGGAGCAGGGCTTCGATGCCGTGCTGGTTGCGGTGGGTACCCATGACGGAACGGTACTCCCCATGCCCGGTCACGACCTCGAAGGCGTGCTGCGTAACACCGATTTTCTGAAGGCCGCCCGTATGGGCGGCGCCCCGGACCTGACGGGCAAGCGCGTCGTGGTGCTGGGCGGCGGCAACGTTGCCTACGACTGCGCCCGCACCGCCGTGCGCCTGGGCGCCGCCTCGGTCGATGTTGCCTGCCTTGAGGCCCAAGACGCGATGACCTCGACGCCCGAGGAGCGTGCCGAAGCCGTCGAGGAAGGCGTGGTGCTGCACGATGCCTATGCCTTTACCAGCATTAACGAGACCGAGGACGGTTCGGGTAAGGTCGGTTCCATGACGATCCACAAGATCGAGCGGTTCTACTTTGACGAGAACCACCGCGCCGTCACCGAACTACTCGATGGCGGCGAGAAGACCATCGATGCCGACTGCGTGATCTTTGCCGTGGGCCAAAAGCCCGAAGGCACGGCTCAGATGGGCCTTGAGCTTACGCACGGTCCGTACATCGTGGCCGATGCCGAGGGCAAGACGAGCGTTGAGGGCATCTGGTCGGCGGGCGACTGCGTGACGGGTACCAAATCGGTGATCGCGGCAATTGCTGCAGGTCGTACGTGTGCCTCGGCCATCGACCGCGCCTTGGGTGGCGATGGCGACATCGACGAGGAGCTGACCGAGCATGATGCTCCCGAGCAGTGGATTGGGTGTGTCCCCGAGGGCTTCTACGACGATGCCGTGCAGCCCGAGTTTGTCGATGCCCAGACGCGTAAGGATAACTTCGATACGTTTGAGTGCCCCTATACCGACCATGAGGCCGCGTGCGAGGCGAGCCGCTGCTTGCAGTGCGATTTGCGCCTAACGATCAGCACGCCGCGCCTGTGGAACGAATACTAGGAAAGGAGCGATAACCCATGACGATCATCAACTTTATGCCTGCGCATCGACAGGCGCCCGTGGCGCTCTGGCTCCTTAAGAAGGACGTGGCGGCAGCTGCGGAAAAAATTGCAGAGGCCGGTGCCCAGGCGGTTCTGGTGCCGGCGGACGATGAGGTCTCTGCCGCGCTCGCGGATGCGTTGGGCGAGTCCTGCCGCGTGATCGAGTGCGACCCGAGCCTGGGCTTTGTCTATGCCAACGGTCCGGCCGCGGCCAAGATGCTCGACGGCGAAAAGCCGCTCCCATCCTGCTGCGAGGGCGATGGCGCCGACCGATGCCTGAGCGGGTCGGAGTTACTTGCTGCCGAAGGAAAGCGCTGGGTGTGGTTTGACGGGGCCGATGAGCCCGTTGAGGTCGACCGCGTCGCAAGTGCGGAATCCCTGGTTGCCGCGGCGGGCGCCGACGACGCCAAAGCGGTGGGGATTGGCTATCCCAGCGGTCTGCTGCTGAGGCCCGACGACACCTCAAAGATTGAGCTATGCAGCGACTACGTGCGCGTCTATACCTCCAAAAACTGCATGGCAAAGGCGCTTTTGGACATTTGCACGCTGTATCGTCACGAGAGCTGCGGACGCTGTGTCTTTGGCTACGAGGGCTCTCATCAGATTGCGACGATTCTTGCCGATATCTGCCGCAAGAAGGGTAAGCCGGGCGATCTGGCGCTCCTTCGCGACCTTTGCCCCGTGATGCAGACGCAGTGTCTGTGCGAGCAAGGTCGCGTGCTGGCGCGCACGGTGCAGTCGTTCCTCGACCTGTTCGGGGGCGAGATTATGCAGCACACCACCAAGAAGGTCTGTGCCGCCGGGGAATGCCAGGCATTCTTGACCTTCCATATCCTCGCCTCCAAATGCCAGGCATGCAACAAGTGTGTCGATTCGGACGTTTGCGAGGAGGATGCGATTCTGGGAAGGCCGCGGTTCATCCACGTGATCGACCAAAAGGCCTGCACCCAGTGCGGCGCTTGTCTGGATATCTGCGACAACGGCGCGATCGTTACTGCCGGTGCCGTGAAGCCCAAGTGCCCGCCCAAACCCATTCCCTTTAAGCGCAAATAAGAGCGCCGACCCCTTCCGTTTTGCCCCTTGTAGGCATGCGGGAGGGGCCTTTGTTTATCTGCACGAGGTATTCCGCAAATACCGAGCGGGCCTTGGTTGCCTGGACGGTGAACGCGTTTTGCGTCTGCCGTACGCTTTTTGCGAAGTACACACGGGCAGAATCCGTGTCCAAAATGCTCTGGAGAGGAGCGACCATGTCGTTTAAAGTGATGGCGATTTGTGCCGGTAGGCACGGTGGCAACGGCGAGGCTTTGGCCAAAGAGGCCCTTTGCGCGGTGCGCGAGGCGGGCGGCGAGGTCGAGCTGATCAATTTGTTCGACTACAACATCTTGCCCTGCACCGGTTGCGAGGGCTGCACCATGCAGATGGGAAAGATGGGCGCCGGCCTGCAAAAGGAATACCACGGCTGCGTCCTTAAAAACAAAGACGATGTAGATGCGATTATTCGCGAGTTGCAAACCTGCCAGGGCGTGATCTTCTCGGTCCCGACCTACGACCTTACGCCCAGCTCGGTGTACACCCGCTTTGCGCAGCGCTTCTTGGCATACGAGCTTTCGTTCTTGCTTGCCATCGGTGCCGTAAAGGAGAATCCGCATGCCGTTGCCGGCCTTATTTCCGTTGGCGGCTCCATGCACGATTGGCAGTCCCTGGCGCTGGAGAGCCTGCAGGCGACTATGTTTACCATGTCGATGACTGTCGTCGATCGTTATATGGCGCAGCGCGACGGCCGCCCGGGCAATGCCTTTGTGTGGGGAGACGACGTGGAGTGGGGCGGACAGATTGCCCGCGCCCACAAGATGGGCGAGAACATCGTCAAGGCCATTCGCACACCGGTTGACGAGCGCTGCTGGCTGGGCGATCCGGACGACGGCGTGTGCCCCAACTGCCACAGCTCCCTGGTGTACCCCGGCGACAAGCATTGGGATGGAGTTGAGTTTCCGTGGGAGTGCGCGGTCTGCGGTGCCGGTGGCGACATCGTGACCGACGAGCGCACCGGTCGCCCCAAACTCAAGATTGCCGAGAACGGCCTGATCCGCGACCGCAACGACGACCACGCGCGCGCCGAGCACCTCAACGAGATCAACAAGACCCGCGACGAGTTCTTCGCCCACATGGACGAAGTAAAGCCGCTTATGGAGAAGTACGCCAAGATGACGTTCCCCACGCTGGAAATTAAGCGCGACTAGTTTTGCTTGAGCCCCGCCCGGCCTACTTGCGGCAGTGCAGGTCGGCGCTGGTGCGGGGCTTAATCCTCGGCTCAAGAAAGCCAAGGTAGATCAGGGCGCGAATCGAGAGATGGAACAAAAAGAGGTCTTCTCCCGATGCCAAGTCGTTACCGGTGATTTCCTTGATGCGGTTAATGCGATAGAGCAGCGTGTTTTTGTGAAGCGACAAGATCGCGGCGGTGCGCGCCGTGTTACAGCTGTGCTGCATAAAGGCAAAGAGCGTCTCGACCAGCTCGGAATCGTGCGACTGGTCATGCTTCCAAAGTGCCCATATCGCCGGATGGCAGTAGTTCATAAGGTTGATGTGGTCGTTGCAGATGTCGAGCATTTCCATGTAGGTGTATTCGCAATAGCGATACACATGGGTGTCTTCGAGGATTTTGGTAAAGGTCGAGCCGTAGCGAATGGCGGCGCGTGCCTGATTGAGGTGCGAGCGCACATCGGTTGCCTGGGAAAACACATTGCTGATGCCAATGAACAAATTGTTCGTGGCAGCAACGCGGGCAAGGATCGCCTCGTCGGCGGCAGGTAGCTGCGTGGAGGGCGGACGGCTTACCAGCGCCACGAGTTCGCCCTCGTACATGGTGATAAGGCTATGGTGCAGCAGCGGCTGCAATTGTCCTCGGATGCTCTCCGCCTCGCGCGCCTCGAGCTGGGAATCTTTTTTGAGCAGGCATACAACGTAGAGGGCGGGAAGCGGCGCAAAGCCGACGAGCTGCATTTTGCGCGTGCAGGTAATGGGGTTGGGGATTTCGTCGTCCAGGAGGCGCGAGAGAAAATATGGCCCCTGTTGCGGGCCGCCCATCGAAAGAAAGCCGCCTTTCTGCAGCTCTTGTGCGAGCAGACGGACGAAGAACTCAAAGACCTCGCGATCGCTATCGCCAAAGGCGTGATTGCGCTCGATCATCATCACTCGGCCCAGGCACGTGCCGTGCACCTTAATCGCATCGGTCATGGTGTTGAGGCGGAACATGTCGTTATAGCGTGTAAGCGGGCCTGTCGAGCGGGCAATCTTCTCGTCTAAGCCGCATTTGATGATGTAGCGCACGGCTTCGTCTTGCAGCATGTCGCCTTCGGAGAGCTCGGCGCGGGTGATGGCTGCAAAGGGGGAGTCGTCGGCATCGTCGAGCTCAAAGCCGCCGCGGGCGGCATAGCGGTAGACGGGATCGACGACGAGCACCGGGTTGCCCATAACGGTAGAGGCTGTTTGCGTGAGGCTCTTGAGCCCCGCGTCGCTCAAGAGCGCCTCGAGCAGCGCTTGCTTTGCTGTGGACGTATCGGTGGTGCTCGGTTGCATGGGTGTCCCTTCTGCCGCGTCTTCGCCGTAGTCGACGCGTGACCAAATTATTATCGCAGGCTACGCGGTGCTAGGTTGTTTAAAACGGTGAGTGTGGCGGCCGTTTTCTCGAACGGGGACGGCGCTGTTGTTGGGGGAGGGGTTGTCTCGATCTGTAACACGAGGGACGGTTTTTGCTGAGTAACTGTTACAGATTTAGATTTTTCGGCAGACGGGATTGGTTTGTCTCAATCTGTAACAGGTGGGGGTCAAAAGTGGGTCTAGATGTTACAGACCTAGATTGTTAGGGATGGGTTGAGAGGAATGTCTCGATCTGTAACATCTAGGGTCGTTTTTGGCCTGTAGATGTTACAGATTGAGATTTTCGGCGCGACGGTTTTGGTTTGTCTCGATCTGTAACAGTTGCTCGGCAAAATAGGGTCTTACTGTTACAGATCGAGACAAACCGACGGGCCGCCCCGCCCCATCCACCTGCCGCTACCTGCTATCCGCCGATTTTCGTTGTGCTGCTGTGCTCCATGCCATATCCTCTAGACAACTACGCGGCATCATCGCCGCCGCGCCTACAAGAGAGGAATGTCCATGACCGCACCTGCATCCAAGCTGCTCCAGCCCATTACGGTTGGCCCCCTTGAGCTCAAGAACCGCATTATGTTTCCGCCGCTGACCACCGGCTACGAGGAGCGCGACGGTTCCATTGGCGAGCGCAGCCTGGCTTTTTACGAGCGCCTGGCCCGTGGCGGCGTGAGCTACATCGTCATTGGCGACGTCGCTCCCGTTATGACCGCGAGCCCCACGCCCAAGCTGGCAACCGACGCCCAGATCCCCACGTTTAAGGCCCTGGCCGACGCCGTTCACAAGCACGGTGCCAAGGTCGCGCTGCAGCTGTTCCACCCCGAGTACGACGTGCCCGGTGTCGGCCGCATGGTCATGGGCTCCATGGCCGCCGCCAAGGCCGCGCAGGAGGCCAAGGCCGCCGGCGACGAGGAGACCTTTACCGCCAAGATGGCCGAGTCCAACGAGATCCGCAATCAGGCCTACGCCAAGCTGCACCACGACATGCAGCACTTTGTGAACGAGGCGAGCGTGGAGCAGCTCACCCAGATCAAGGAGGCCATCGCCGCCTCGGCCGCCCGCGCGCAGCAGGCCGGCATCGATGCTATCGAGGTCCACGGCGACCGCCTGGTGGGTTCGCTGTGCTCGGCCATCCTCAACCAGCGCACCGACGAGTACGGTGGCTCGTTCGAGAACCGCGTTCGCTATGCGCTGGAGGTCGTCGCCGCCATTAAGGAGGCCGCGCCGCAGCTGATGGTGGAGTACAAGCTCCCCGTGATCATGGAGAACCCCGACGGCACGCCGCGCGGCAAGGGCGGCCTGCAGCCCGACGAGGCCTGCGAGTTCGCCAAGCTGCTCGAGGGCGCTGGCATCGACATGATCCAGGTCGCGCAGGCCAACCACACCGGCAACATGGGCGACACCATTCCGCCCATGGGTGCCATGCCCTACAACTGGACGCTGCCCGTGGCCGAGCGCGTCAAGGCCCTGGTCTCCGTGCCGGTGGCAACCGTCGGTCGCGTTGTCTCGGTCGAGGCCGGCGAGAAGATTCTGGAAGACGGCGCGGCCGACATCATCGCCTATGGCCGCTCGCTCATGTGCGACCCCGACATTGCGCTGAAGGCCGCCACGGGCGAGCCCATCCGCGAGTGCCTCAACTGCAACAAGGGCTGCGTCGACGCGATTCAAAACCGCAAGTACATCTCGTGCGTTCTCAATGCCGAGAACGGCGACGAGGCGACCATCGCCATCAAGCCGGGCGATGGCGACAAGAAGATCGCCGTGGTGGGCGGCGGTATTGCCGGCCTGGAGGCCGCTCGCGTGGCGGCCAAGCGCGGCTACGATGTGACCGTCTATGAGGCGAGCGATCATCTGGGTGGCCAGATTGTGCTGGCGGCCGCGCCTCCGCGCAAGGACGAGATCATGCGCTCGGTCGAGTACTACGAGAAGATTCTGCCTAGCCTGGGTGTGAAGGTTGAGCTCAACCATGCCGCTACCGCCGAGGACCTCAACGCCGCCGACGCCGCGATTGTTGCTGTGGGCGCGCACGACGTGGTCATTCCCGTTCCGGGTGCCGATTTGGACAAGGTCGTCTCGAGCTGGGACGTGCTGGCCGGCAAGGTGGAGCTTACGGGCCGCGTCGCCGTCATTGGCGGTGGCCTGGTGGGCACCGAGACTGCCGAGTACCTGCTGCAGCACGGCTGCGAGGTGGCGATCGTGGAGATGCTCGACAAGATTGCCGCGGGCGAGTCCGAGACCATTCTGCCGTTGATTATGAGCGACTTTGCCGAGCACAACGTGGAGCAGCACGTGAAGACCCGCCTGACCGCCATTACCGACGAGGGCGTGGAGGCCATTCGCACCACCGAGGACGGCGCCGAGGAGCCGGTGAAGATCGCCTGCGATTACGTGGTGATGGCCGTGGGCTCCAAGGCCAACGCGTTTGACCTGGACGGCGTGACGGTGCCCGTGACCTGCGTGGGCGATTGCTCGGGCGAGCGCACCGCCGACATCGCGAGCGCCATTCGCACGGCATATCACGCGGCCAACGAGCTGTAGTTAACTTCGCGGCCAGGCGGGGCGGTAGCACGGACCTGTCTCGCCCGGCTGCGTCCCATCGGGTGTCAACCGGGGCGGGGTCTGCAAGCGCAGCAGGTCCCGCCCTTTTTGTTTTGCTTCGGTGGATGGCTATGCGCGCTAATCACGAGGAGCGAGGACGTCTACTGCCTTGCGGACCGCTCAGAATTGTTGAGGGAGGGGTTAATAATTATATCCTCTATACCAAAGGACATAAAGAGATGCCAATTTTGTTGGCAAGCGAATGACGATTGGCTGCGAGCTAGCTACCAGCGTAAATAATCGATAAAGAAATGTCGTAAATTGGTGTCAAATGCCCAGATAACGCCGCGTCTATTTTAATTAACTGCTTTGAACAAACAGTAAAATGCTACTATCTAACAAGCACGTAAGAAAGCAGATTAACGGTTAAGGCTAAGAAGTGGCAGGTATGTCGGAAGCAACTAGGACTCGCACGCATGCGCCCGAGGTTAGGCAGCGCGCCGTCGAGATCCTCCAAGAGGGGGTCGGTCACCGCGCCCTCGCCGCAAAGCTTGGCATCCCCCAGGCCACGGCTCGTCAGTGGGCCCGCGCATATGCCGTGGGCGGTGCCGACGCCGTGCTCAATGCGGGCGCTCGTCATCACACCTATACGTACGACGTAAAGCTCGCCGTGGTTAAGGACCGTTTGGAAAACGGCCTGACGGTTCGTGAGG
This sequence comes from uncultured Collinsella sp., assembly GCA_958370785.1. Lineage (GTDB taxonomy): Bacteria > Actinomycetota > Coriobacteriia > Coriobacteriales > Coriobacteriaceae > Collinsella. The sequence goes on from CATXKN010000006.1 coordinate 126,496, forward strand.
CTATGATCAAGCACAAGATTCCCAGCGAGTCTTCGGTCAAGGCTTGGTGCCGCCAGTATCGCGAGAGCGGTGAGTCCGCGCTGGTCGATAAGCCGCGCGGCCGCAAGCCGCGCGTTAAAAAGGCGGAATAGCGAACGGGATGGTGCGCCCACAGGGGCGCATTTTTCTTGCCGCCCCTCTGCTTCAAAGCGGACGTACCCTTACCCCGTACGCCTAAAACTCCCCAGTTGACCGAAAACCCGCCGCTGCTACTCCTCAATTGAGCTATAACGTTAAACAATTGCAGCGTTTTTGCATGGGGGAGTGATGGTATGACGCTACTGTATTTCCTTACCCTGTTTCCGCTGGTACCGGCGCTGGGCATGCTGCTCGCGCGCGGTGACCGCGCCCGCGATGCGGTGGGGCTCATAGGTTCCGGCATTATTATGGCGGTGACAGTTGTAGTCGCCGTCATGTTTTTTGGCGCGGGCCCGCAGAGCTTTGAGGTTGCCTCCGACACCTCGCATGTGCTCTCGATCATCAGCTCCGCCATCGATGTCATTCTGTGCGCCGTCATCCTGTACAACGCGTACAAATATAGGAACGTGCTCACCACGGTGCTCGGCATAGTCCAGCTGGTGGGCTCGCTCGCCTTTGCGACCATGACGCTGCCCGCGGCCGAAGCCGTCACGGCGACGCCGCTCTACCTGGATTACATGAGCGTGATCATGGTCCTCGCCGTCGGCATTGTCGGCAGCCTAATCTGCGTGTATGCCCTGGGCTACATGAAGGACTTCCAGGCCCACGACGAGCACGAGGCCGCGCTGCGCGGGCAGACCGCGCCCGACCGACGCCCTCAGTTCCTGGCGCTTATGTTCCTGTTCCTCTCGGCTATGTTCGTCATCGTGACGAGCGACAACCTTGAGTGGCTGTTCTGCGGCTGGGAAATCACCACCGTGTGCTCGTTCCTTATGATTGGCTATACGCGCACGCCCGAGGCCATCAAGAACGCCTTCACCCAGATCATCCTCAACATGCTGGGCGGCATCGCGTTTTTGGCCGGACTCATGTACCTGCACGTTAATGGCATGCCGCTGACCATCTCGGGAATGATCGAGCTTTCCGGCGCCGGAACCGCGCAATCCGCGCTGCTGGTGATGCCGGTCATTCTGCTGTCGCTCGCCGCCCTTACCAAGGCCGCACAGATGCCGTTCCACACTTGGCTGCTCGGCGCCATGGTTGCCCCCACGCCCACGAGCGCCCTGCTGCACTCGTCAACCATGGTCAAAGCCGGCGTGTTCCTGATGGTCAAGCTCAGCCCGCTCTATGCCATCTATCCCGTGACCGGCTTTATGGTTACGAGCGTGGGTGCCATCACGTTTTTGCTCGCTGCCCTCATGGCCATCTCGCAGAGCAACGCCAAACGCGTGCTCGCATACTCCACCATTTCCAACCTGGGCCTCATCAGTGCCTGCCTGGGCGTCGGCGCGCCCGAGGCCGTGTGGGCCGCCATCTTCCTGATCCTGTTCCACACGGTGGCCAAGTCGCTGCTGTTCCTGTGCGTGGGCACCGCCGAGCATCATATCGGCAGCCGCAATATCGAGGACATGGACGGTATGTTCAGCCGCATGCCGCACCTGACGCGTCTGATGATGCTGGGCATCATGGGCATGTTCGTGGCGCCGTTTGGCATGCTCGTGTCCAAGTGGGGCGCCCTGGTGGCGTTTGCGCAGACCGGCAACGTGCTCATGATCATGGTGCTTGCCTTTGGCTCGGCCGCGACGTTTTACTTCTGGGGCAAGTGGCTTGCCAAGCTTTCGGGCGTCGACCCCACGGCTCAAAACGTTGAGGTCAATGTCCATAAGACCGAATGGATGGCGCTCAACACCATCGCCGCGCTGCTGATTCTGTGCTGCGTGGCGTTCCCGGTTATCTCGAGCGGTCTGGTGTCGCCTTACTTGGCCATGGTGTTTGGCCGCGTGCCGTACGTTATTGGCAAGGACGCCATGTATCTGATGGTGGTTATCGTGGCGTTTATCGCCGTGGTGCTGCTGACGTCGTTCCGCGTGAGCAATAAGCCGCACGTCAACGTGTACCTTTCGGGCGTGGGAACCGACAAATATCGCCATTTCCGCGGCTCGATGGGACACGAGGTGAAGGCCGAAAAGCGCAATTGGTACTCGGAGGACGCCCTTGGCGAGAAGCGTATTGGCCCCGCGGGTAGTGTCGTGTGCTGCAGCATTATCTTGTTTGCGCTGCTGTGTTGCGCGTGGATTGGGCCCGAGCGGCTTGCCATGAGCGCGCCTTCGGTGCTGCGCGGCAAGTATTTTGAAGGTTCGGGTGTCGTGGGCATCTTTATTGGCACCGTGGCGTTTGCCCTGCTGGCGCCTTTGATTGGTGGCCTGATCGACGGCGTTGACCGCAAGCTTTCGGCCCGTATGCAGGGCCGCGTGGGTCCGCGCCTGCTCCAGCCTTTCTACGACGTTGCCAAACTCCTGCGCAAGGCCCCCGCCAGCGTAAACACCATGGACGATACCTACATGGCGTGCGCGCTCATCTTTACCGTGGTGGGCGGCGGCATCTTTGTGTCGGGCTCCAACACGCTGCTGTGCGCTTTTATGGTGACGCTCGCCGCGATCTTTGTGGTGTTGGCGTCCGCCTCGACGCAAAGCCCGTTTGCCCAGGTTGGCGCCGACCGCGAGCTGCTGCAGGTTATGAGTTACGAGCCCGCCGTTCTGCTGATGAGCGTGGGCCTGTATCTTGCCACCGACAGCTTCGATTCCATCGCCGTGACGGGGCAGTCGGCCCCCATCGTCGTGTACAGCGCGCCCATTTTCCTCGCGCTGCTCGCAGTGCTCACCATCAAGCTGCGCAAGTCGCCGTTCGATCTTTCGTACTCGCATCACGCGCATCAGGAGATCGTCCAGGGCGTGGCCACCGAGATGAGCGGCGGCACGCTGGCCAAGATGACCCTTATGCACTGGTGCGAGACCGTGCTGTTTTTGATGTGGGTGGGCATGTTCTTTGTTTGGGACAACCCGGTGAGCTGGGTGGTCGCCCTGGCCGTGATGGCCGCGACGTACTTTGTCGAGGTCCTGATCGACAACACCTTCGCGCGCAGCACCTGGCGCAGCTGCTTTAAGCTCGGCTGGGGCGTGGCGCTGGTGTTTGGCCTGCTCAACCTTATGCCCATCCTCGTCGACGTGTTTATTTAGGAGGCGGCATCCATGGATCATAAAATGTCGCGCTCGCCGTGGGTTATTCATTACGACGGCTCGAGCTGCAACGGATGCGATATCGAGGTGCTGGCTTCGCTCACGCCGCTGTTCGATGCGGAGCGCTTTGGCGTGGTCAACACCGGCAACCCCAAGCATGCGGATATCTTTTTGGTAACGGGGTCGGTCAATGCCCAGAACCTGCCTGTCGTGCGCCAAATCTACAACCAGATGCTCGAGCCCAAGTGCGTGGTGGCCTGCGGTATCTGCGCGTGTTCGGGCGGCGTGTTCCGCGATGCCTATAACGTGATCGGCGGCGTGGACCGCGCGATTCCCGTGGACGTGTACGCGCCCGGGTGTGCCATTCGTCCCGAGACCGTGATCGACGCCATCGTTGAGGCGTGCGGCATCCTGGACCAGAAGGAGGCCGTGATGCGCGCCGGTGGCGATCCGCTCACCGTAGGCGGTGCCGCTACCTGGGATGGTGGCGTTGAGCTGGGCGAGGACGGGTTTGTGGCTGCGGCTGGGGCCGGCGACGCGCCCGCCGCTGGCGACGCACCTGCTGAGTCGCCCGCCGCTGCAAAGGAGGCCGAGTAATGCAAAAGGCAATCTATACCACCGTCGGGATCGATGAGCTGTTGCCGCATGTGCAGGCGCTCAAGGGTGCCGGCGCGCGCTTTGTGCAGATGCATGCCGAGCGCTGTGTGGATGACGGATCGTATCGCCTGGTCTATACGTTTATCAACGTCCGCGCTGCGCAAGAGCAGATCGCGCGGGACGGCAACTATGCGATCGAGAACCTGGTAGTCGATGGCATCGACCAGTACCAGGAGATTCCGTCCATCAGCTCGTACTATCCGGCGGTATTTCCGTTTGAGAATGAAGCGCACGACCTGTTTGGTCTTGCCATTACCGACATGCAGATCGACTTTAAGGGCTTTTTCTACCAGGTCTCGACTGCCGAGCCCATGAGCGTTATCACGCCCGAGGTGAAGGCTGCGCGCGAGAAGGCCATGAAGGTCCGTGCCGCCGCCGAGGCCAAGGCGCGCAAGGCCGCAGCCGAGAAGGCCGCCGCGGCTGCGGCTGCTACGGGGGAGGGCGCTGGCGATGCTGCGGGCGCTGCCGTCGCTCAGTCCGCTGCGGCTGCCGGCTCCGATGCTCAGCACGATGAGGCTGCTGCCAAGGCCGCGCTCAAGGCTGCCGAGATGGAGGCAAAGCTCGCCGCCATGGATCCCGAGAAAGCGGCCAAGGTCCGCGCGGCGCTTGCCGCCAAGGCCGCCCGCGACAAGCAGAAAAAGGAGGCGTAAGGTCCATGGCACATCGCTCCGTTATTCCGTTTGGCCCGCAGCACCCGGTGCTGCCCGAGCCGCTTCATCTGGACCTGGTGATCGAGGACGACCGCGTTCTCGAGGCAATTCCGCAGATCGGCTTTGTGCACCGCGGACTCGAGAAGCTCACCGAAAAGCGCGACATGCATCAGTTTGGCTACATCGCCGAGCGCATCTGCGGCATCTGCGCCGTGGGCCACAGCTGCGGCTATGCCAGCGCCTGCGAGCGCATGCTCGACATCGAGGTGCCCGGCCGCGTGCAGTATATCCGCACCATTTTGCACGAGCTTTCGCGCATCCACTCGCATCTGCTGTGGCTGGGCCTGCTTGCCGATGCCTTTGGCTTCGAGGCGCTGTTCTATCGTTCGTGGACCCTGCGCGAGCAGATCCTCAAGATCTTCGAGAGCACCTGCGGCGGCCGCGTGATTCTGTCGATTAACGAGATCGGCGGCCTTAAGCACGACATCGAGGACTCCGAGCTGGCGGGTATTGTCCAGACGCTCGACGCCATGCGTCCCGACTACGAGGCCCTGGTGCATACGTTTTTGGACGACAACAGCTGCGGCGAGCGCCTGCATGGCGTGGGCGTGATCAGCAAGAAGGACGCACTGGAGCTTTCGATGGTCGGCCCGTTCGGTCGCGCCTCGGGCGTGGATTACGACGTGCGCATGTTCGGCGACGGTGCCTATGCGGACCTGGCCGCGTTTGAGCCCATCGTTGCCACCGATGGCGATTGCTATGCCCGCTGCCAGGTGCGTTGTGCCGAGGTCACGCAGGCCATGGACATTATCAAGGAGCTTGTCGGCAAGATTCCGCACGACGGCATCGGCGGGCGCACCAAGCTCACGCCGGCCGACGGCGCGCGCGGTGAGGTTGTGATTGAGCAGCCGCGCGGCGAGGCGTATTACTATGTGCGCGGTAACGGCACCAAGAACCTGGACCGTTTCCGCGTGCGCACGCCGACGTCGCAGAACCTGGCGGGTCTGACGCATGCGCTGCAGGGCGTGCTCCTTGCCAACGTGCCCATGATTATCCTGACCATCGACCCCTGCATTAGCTGCACGGAAAGGTAGGCGCGGCATGAGTTTGCTGACATTTGCCAAGACGGCCTTGGGTTCTATGGTCAAGCAGCCGGTCACGGTGTGCTATCCGCAGGAGAAGCTGGCGGCGCCCGAGCGCCTGCGCGGGCATATCGTTAACGACATGAACGTGTGCATCTGCTGCGGCATGTGCGCACGGCGTTGCCCGGCGGGCGCGCTCGCGGTCGATCGCAAGGGCGGTACCTGGTCGATCGATCCGTACGCCTGCGTGGTGTGCGGCGAGTGCATCGAGAGCTGTCCTAAACACTGCCTGACTATGGACACCGCCCGCACTCCAGTTGCGGCGAACAAGACTCCCACGGTAGAAACCAAGCCGGAATAGCGTTGGTATAGAGCTGGAATAGAGCTGGAATAGGGGCCGGTGGGGCAAAAATGCCCCACCGGCCCCGCGCTTAAACGCGCGGTTAGGCTGCCGCTAACAAAACTATGCCGGTTTACGGGGCTGGATAGCGAACCTCCGACCATACAGAAAATTGCAAAAACAAAACCGCAGGTAGACAGCCTGCCGCTTTCCAAAAAATGAAGGTATGGATGAGGGCCCCGACTTTTGCCCCGTAAACCGGCATAGTTTAGAAATGGCGTTAAATCGGCGACAGCCATTTTGCTATGCCGGGGCGGTCGGCCGTTGGGAAATTACCCTCGCAGGTAGGCGATGGCGATCTGCGTGCGGTTGCGCAGGCCCATTTTGGCAAGGATCGAGCTGATGTGGTTGCGCACGGTGCCTTCGCCCATATAGGCGGTGGCAGCGATCTCCTTGTTGTCGAGGCCGCGGGCGATAAGCTCGGCGACTTCGAACTCGCGGTCGGTCAGGCTGGCAAAGGCCGCGGGCCGGCGGGGCATGCCCGCCTCGACGCCCGTTCCGTCAAAATCGATGTCCTCGATCGCCTTTCCCTCGAGCACGCGTTTGCCGTCCATGACCTGGGCCAACGCCGGCGGAATGGCGGCGACATCGGTTTTGATCAGGTAGCCGCGGGCACCCAGCTTGAGTGCCGACACAATATATTCGTCATCCGAAAACGTCGTCAGAAACACCACGCGCGCCGCAGGGTCGTGCTCAAGGATCTCGCGGGCCGCCGAAAGCCCGTCGCGCCCCGGCATCTGAATGTCGAGCAGCGCGATATCGGGTGCGTGTTCGGCATAGAGAGCCACTGCGTCGTTGCCGTCGGCGCCGGTACCCACCACCTCGATCTGCGGCTGGGCGCCCAGGATAATCTTGAGCGAATCGACCACCAAGCGGTCGTCGTCGACAACGATGAGCCTCATCGGTCCTCATCTCCTTGTTGTTTGGGAACGGTGGCAAACACGCGCCAGCCGCCGGCGCCGGCGCGCGGGCCGGCGGTGAAGGTGCCGCCAAGCGCCTCGACGCGCTCGCGCATGGAGCCGAGCCCCATGCCTTCTGCGGCGCCGCGGCCGCTTGCTTGAACCCCGCTCGCGCCATCGTCGCTAACAATGAGCTGGTAAAACGACGGATGCTCCATGCACCGTACGGTGACAGCATGGGCGCAAGCGTGGCGCATGGTGTTGGAGAGCGCCTCGCGCAGGACCGCCGCAAAACAGTTGGCGACGTTTGCGGGTGCATGCTCGGCCAAAACTTCAAGCTCAATCTGCGGGCCGCCGTCCGATCGCGCTCCTTCGACAATGCGTTCGAGCTGCACGGAAAGGTCGACAGCGTTGTCGTTGAGCGCATGGACGCTGGTGCGCACAAGCTGGAGCGCCTCGTCAACCGTGCGTTTGACATCGGCGAAATCGGCGGCAACCCTGGGCTCGTCGGCGTGAACCACGCGCAGGGCTTCGGCTTGCAGCGAGGCGCGCGTGAGCTGGTGGCCCACATTGTCGTGGATCTCGCGCGCGATGCGGGCGCGTTCGGCGAGCGTCGCGAGTTCGACTTCGTAGTCCTGGCGATCGGCAAGATCGCGGTTGCGCGCTTCGAGCGCGAGGGCTCGTTCCTGCAGCTCGTCGCGGATATGGCGCATGTGCTGCTGCTCGCGCTCCAGCTGGGCGGTACGTAGCGATAGCAAGGTGGCGGCAACCGAAAGGATGGCGGTCAGCAGGAGCGTTCGGGCGGTGAGCGCGTCGGTGCGAAGGTCCGCGACGAGCGCAAAGGCAAAGACGGAGCCAATGCCTAGCGCGACCCAGGCGTGCTCGCGGCGCACGCGTCGTGCGATGTCATAGAGGGCGAGGGGCGCAAACGGCACAAACGGCGGCACGAAGACAGCCGCGATGATGTAGACGAAGCTCGCGGCCTCGCTTGTGCGGCGCATGCGTTCTTCCTGTGCGACCTCGGCCAGCGAAGTGGCAATAACGCCAAGGCAAAACGCCGCGACCAGGCGAGCGTCCACAGCAAGGCCCACGGCGGCTGCAATGCAGCACGCTAGCACGATCGATTTGTCGAAAAGCCTGTTCATACGGGTATTGTACGCGAAGCTGCGCGTGGTGGAGGGGCCGCCTGCGCAACCGTGACATTCCTCCCGCGCGGCAAAGCGGGGGCGTCGGCAGGCCGCACGACCAAGACCTCCGCACTCGTGACAAAGCTCACTGGCGCGCGTCGGCGGCTCCTGCGATGATGCAATCGTACCGGGCCGCAATCAACGGAAGGGCCGCCTCATGACAGACATCGTCCACGTCGAAAACCTCGTCAAGCGCTACGACGATCTTATTGCGCTCGACCACTTTAGCCTGAGCATCGCCCCCGGCGAGATCTTTGGCCTGCTCGGACCCAACGGCTCGGGCAAGACCACGTCCATCAACTGTATTCTGCAGCTGCTCGCTTACGACAAGGGCACCATCGAGCTGTTCGGCGAGCCCATGACACCCGCCCGCTACGACCTCAAGCGCCGCATCGGCGTGGTGCCGCAGCAGGTGGCGGTATTCGACGAGCTCACGGTGCGCGAGAACATCGACTATTTCTGTAGCCTGTACATCAACGACCGCAAGCGCCGTCGCGCGCTCGTGGACGAGGCGATCGACTTTGTCGGGCTGGGCGACTTTACCAAGTTCCGCCCCGGCAAGCTCTCGGGCGGTCTGGCGCGTCGCCTCAACATTGCCTGCGGCATCGCGCACAAGCCCGAGCTCATCTTCTTTGACGAGCCCACGGTGGCGGTCGACCCGCAGAGCCGCAACGCCATCCTGGAGGGCATCTGCCGCCTGCGCGACGAGGGCGCCACGGTGGTGTATACCAGCCATTACATGGAGGAAGTCGAGCAGATTTGCAGCCGCATCATGATCATGGACGGCGGCCGCGTGCTGGCGCAGGGCACCAACGACGAGCTCAAGCGCATGATTCAGATGGGCGAGCGCGTGACTGTCGAGGTCGGCGCCGTCGAGGCCGCCACAGTCGAGCGCCTGTGCGCCCTCGAGCACGTGCTCAGCGTCGAGCTGTCCGGCGGCGAGCTCGTCTGCACCTGCGAGGCGAGCCCGCACAACCTGGTCGACATCCTCGACACATTGCGCGCCGCCGACGTGGCGCTCGGCCGCGTGTGGAGCGAGCCGCCGACCCTCAACGACGTGTTCCTCGAGATCACCGGCCGCGAGCTGCGCGACTAGGGGGCGGCCATGTTCAACACCATTGTCATTACGGTCAAGACGCTGCTGCGCCGGCCGAGCACGTGGGTTTGGGGCGCGATCTTTCCCGTCGCGCTCTCCACGATGTTCATGTTTATGTTTGCGAATCTGAGCTCCGACGGCAAGATCGACCCGGTGCCGGTTGCCGTCGTGGCGGACGAGGCCTGGGACGCCTCGACCTTTAAGGACGTGGCGGCTTCGCTTGCCAAGGAAGGCGACGACCAGCTGCTCGATGTGAGCGAGTACGAAGACTTGGCTGCCGCGCGCAAAGCGCTCAAGGCCGGCGAAGTCGCGGGCATTTACACGGTGGATACCGCGGGCACGCCCAAACTCACATTGCTTTCGAGCTATGACAGCTCGCGTGCGTCGACGGTGCTCACCGACCGCAGCATTTTGGAGACGGTGGCAAGCTCGTATACGCAAAATGCCGAGCTCATGTCCCAGATTGCCCAGGACAACCCGGCGGCGCTCGCCGACCCGGAGGCGGTTGCGCGCGCCCTGTCGCTCGAGGGCGGCACCCGCCGCGTAAGCCTGACACGCACCACGCCCGATGGCACGGTCATCTACTACTACGCGCTCTTTGGCCTGGTCGCGATGATGTCTGCCGAGTTTGCCGCCTTGAGCGTCGTCGACCTGCAGCCCAATCTGTCGGGCCTTGGCGCACGTCGCTGCGTGGGCGGCCTTTCCAAGACGGCGTCGCTGGCCGGTATCTTTGTGGGCTCGTGGCTGGTTTCCTTTGCCTCGATGGCGGTCGCGATTGGTTACGTGCGCCTAGTCGTTGGCGTCGACTTTGGCGGGCGCGAGGGGCTGTGTCTGCTGGGCGGTGCTGCATCCGCGCTTGCCGCCACGGGTCTGGGACTCTTTGTGGGCACGCTTCCCGTTAAGGGCGGAAAGGCGTCCAAGTCGGGCATCCTCACGGGCTTTGCCACCACGTGCGCCCTGTTCGCCGGCCTCTACGGCGAGCCGGCGATGGCACTTGCCGACGACGTCGCCCGCGCCTGCCCGGCCGAGTGCTGGCTCAACCCCGTCAAGCTCATCTGCGACATGTTCAATCGCCTGTATTTCTTTGAGGACCTGAGCCCCTTTGCCGTTCGCGCCGGCGCGCTGGTCCTTATGGCGCTGCTGTTCGTTGCCGCCGCCACGCTGATCTTTGGAAGGAGCCGCTATGAGCACCTTTAAGACCGCGCTTCGCATGGCGCTGGCGCACCCGTTCTACCTGCTCATCTATACGGTGTTCATCTCGCTCATGGGCGTATTCATCGCGGCATCGGTGAGCTGGAACTCGTCGCAGCTCACCGAGTATAAGCCCTACGACACCAACGTGATCGTGGTCGACCGCGACAATAGCGACCTTTCGTGTGCGCTTACCAAGCATCTGGGTTCGCGTTTTGAGCTGGTCACGGGCGTCGGCGACGACACCTACGACCTTGCGGACGCGCTCTCCAAGAGCAACAGCGCCAAAGGTAGCGCCGACTGCGTGTTCTTTATCCCGGAGGGGTTTGAGGGCGACCTTGTTGCAGCCGCCCGCGCGGGGGAGTCTCTGCCCAAGCTCGATGTGACCTACGGCGCCGGCACCATGGCAGCGGCGCTTTCGTCTGCCGAGGCCTCGCGCTGGATCTCGCTCGCGGGCGCTGCGGCGGCCCTAGAGCCCGCCGCCTCTAACGGCGATGTCGCCAAGGCCGCCGAGCATGCGGCCGCGAAGCGCGCCGAGGTCGAGATCGAGCAGGTCAAGGTCGATTCGACTGCCGCCGCCACGCTCGAGTCGTATTTCAACTTTGGCGCGTACGCGATTATCTCGTCGGTCATCGTGTCGGTGGGGCTGGTGTTCTCGGGCATGAACGAGCCCGAGCGCGTACGTCGTATGGATGCCGGCCCAATCTCCGAGCGCCAGCGTTCGCTTGCCGTGTTTGCGGCCGCCGCCGTGCTCACCGTCTGCATCTGGTTTGTGTCGAGCATGATGGGCGTCGTGGGCTTTGCCGGCGCGGTCGCCGAGGTCGGTGTGGGTCGTGTGTGCCTGGCGCTGGCGGCGACGTTTGCCCTGGCGTGCACGCCGCTGGCCGTTGGCTTTGCCCTTTCGAGCTTGGGCGCGCGCGAGGAGCTACTCAACGGCGTGGGCAACTTACTCGGCATGCTCATGACGTTTTTGGGCGGTGCCTGGATGCCGCTGTCGCTCATGGGCTCGGCCGTGCAGACCGTGGCGCATTTTGTGCCGACATATTGGGTGAACGATGCGATCGGCAAGGCGCTTGCCTCGGATTTGGCGTCCGCCGTGCTGGGCGACATCGCCTGCGACCTAGGCGTCACGGCGCTCTTTGCCATGGCCATCGCCGCCGTAGGCCTCGCCCTCGCACGCGCCAAATCCCGCGTCTAGCCACCTAGCCATTTAAGAACGTCCCCAATGACTAGTCTGAAATAAATCCCAAGCCTCGCTCCAAAATAGTTCGCCAAGGTTTACTATTACGCTCATAAAGTAGTATGAGGCTAACAATGGGGGATACCATGGCAACGCAGAAAGCCTACGTCCAGGTTAAGGATCTCAAAAAGCACTACGGCGACGGCGATGCGCGCCTGACGGTGCTCGATGGCATCGACACGTCCATCAACAGCGGCGAGATCTGCGTCATGCTGGGGCCCTCGGGCTCGGGCAAGTCGACCTTTCTCAACCTGATCGGCGGCCTGGAGGATGCCGACGCCGGCTCTATTCTGGTGGACGGCTGCGACCTCACGGTGCTCAAGCCTACCGACCTGGGCGAATACCGACGCCGCGAGCTGGGCTTTGTCTTCCAGTTCTACAACCTGGTGCCCGACCTCACCATCAAGGAGAACATCGAGGTCACGGCGCACCTGTCCAAAAACCCGCTCAATGTCGACGACCTGCTGCGCTCGCTGGGCCTCTACGAACACCGCAACAAGTTCCCGCGTCAGGTCTCGGGCGGCCAGCAGCAGCGCTGTGCCATCGGCCGCGCGCTCGTCAAAAACCCGGGCCTGCTGCTGTGCGACGAGCCCACGGGCGCGCTCGACTATAAGACGTCCAAGGAAATCTTGCAGCTCATGGAGGATGTCAACCGCACCTACGGCTGCACCATCATCATTGTCACCCACAATGCCGCCATCGCGCGCATGGCCAATCGCGTGCTGCGCCTGCGCGACGGGCACATCGTCGAGGATGAGCTCAACGAGTCGCCCATCGCGGCCGCCGAGCTCGATTGGTAGGCGGCGCCATGACACCTCTCGCAAAACGTCTCCCGCGCGAGCTGCGCCGCAATATCGGCAAGTACCTAGGCATCTTTTTGCTTATGTGCGGAAGCATCGCCCTTACCTCGGGCTTTTTGCTCGCGGCGCATTCCATCGGTTGCCTTATCGACGACATGCGCGATGCGTACACGATTGAGGACGGCCGCGTGACCACCTCCTTCGAGGCCACCAAAGACCAGCTCAAGGCGGCCGAGGATGCAGCCGGCGACGTCGGCGGCGTTACGCTCTACAAGAATTTCTCCATCGACGCCATCATCAAAAAGACAGCCGGCGACGACGGCACCAAGCGCACGCTGCGCACCTATGCGCACCGCACCAAGGTCGATATCGCGTCCTACTGTGAGGGCAAGGAGCCCAAGGCGGACGACGAGGTAGCAATCGACCGCGTTTTTGCCACCAACAACGACCTCGCCGTGGGCGATAAGGTCGAGCTCGAGGGGCGCAACTACACCATCTGCGGCATCATGACCCAGCCCGATAGCCAGGCGCTGTTCCTTAACAATTCGGACTTTACGGTGAACACCATCACCTATGGCGTGGCCGAGGTCACCGACGCCGGCTTTGCTGCGCTCGAGGATGCCGGCGGCGCGCCCGCCTACACCTACTCCTTTACCTTTGCCGATCGCGATCTCTCCACCGCGGACCGCACCGATGCCGAGCAAGATATGGTGGAGGCACTGACCGACGCCGATGCGCGCGTGGATGACCTCATCGACGCCGATTCCAACCAGGGCATTGGCTACGCGCGTGACGACGTGGACGGCGACTCCATGATGTGGATGACGTTGCTCGACATCATCATCGTGATCATGGCATTTGTCTTTGTGGTCCTTACCGACGCCACCATCGAGGAGGAGAGCGCCATCATCGGCACGCTGCTCGCCAGCGGCTATCGTCGACGCGAGATCGTGCTGCACTACCTCGCGCTTCCCGCCATCGTGGGCGTGGTCGCGGCGCTTTTGGGCACTGCGCTCGGCGTTGTGTTCTTTACCGAGCCCATGCGCAGCCTCTATTACGGCTCGTACAGCCTGCCTCCCTTCCAGGTGTACTGGAGCTGGGAGATTTTCGTGAAGTGCGCCGTGGTTCCCGCCGCCGCGCTCATCCTCATCACGCTGGTGGGTCTGCTTCGCAAAATGGGCAAGACGCCGTTGCAGTTCCTTCGTCACGAGGCGAGCGGCAAATCGGGCACCAAGCGCGGCTTGCAGCTGCCGGAGCGCATGGGTTTTATTTCCCGCTTCCGCCTGCGTATCTTCCTGCGCAACCTGGGCAACTTCGCCACGCTCTTCGTGGGCATTGCGTTTGCCTCGCTGCTGCTGCTCTTTGGCCTGGCGATTCTGCCCACGATGACGCACTACGCGGACAACCTCGAGACGAGCCTGGTCGCCGAGCACCAATACACGCTCAAGGCTCCGCTGGAGCTCGAGGGCACCGCCGAGGAGCGCGAGCAGTGGTTAGCACTCGAGCGCTTGCAGTCGGTTGACGGCGCGCTGCTTTCCGCCGCCCAGGATGCCGATGACGAGCTTGACGACGCGGCCGATGCGGCGCAGGCGGCAGCCGATGCCGCGACCGCGTCTCCGTCTGCCGAGAGCCTGGCCGCGGCGCAGGACGCGCTCGCCAAGGTCCAGGACAAGAAGGATGCGCTTTATGCGCGCCTTGACGATCTTGCCGATGCCCTCGGCTGCAACCGCGACGAGGCTATCGACCTGATCGACAAGGCTTCTAAGATCGACGCGGACAACGACGATATCCATCCGGTCAATACGACCGACAACGGCGCGGGCGCAATCGCGCAGGCCGAGAAATATGCCGTTTACCAGCTGCAATACGACCGCGGCGATGGTAATGGCGAAGAGACGATTTCCGTCTATGGCATTTCATCTGACTCGCGCTATTGGAAAGACCTCAACGTCGGCGATGGGCGCGTCGTCTTTGGCGGCGGTCTGCTCGATAAGTTTGGCTGGAGCGAGGGCCAGAAGGTCACGCTCAGCGACAAGTACGAGGGCGAGCATTATTCCCTTGAGTACGCGGGCAAGGATTGTGCCTGGGGCTCAAAGTCGGACATGAATATCTATATGAGCATCGACGACTTTAACGAGCTGTTCGACAACGACGCCGCCTACTTTAACGGCTATGTGAGCGACGAGAAGCTCAACTTCGATGCTCGTTACTTTGCCGGCGACATCACGCCCGACGACATGCGCGCCGTGGGCGACCAGTTCATCGGCATGATGAGCAAAATGATCGGCATGATGGTTGGGCTCGCGGTGTTTATCTTCCTGCTGTTTATGTACCTGCTGACCAAGGCTGTGATCGACCATAGCGCCCGGTCGATTAGCTACATGAAGGTCTTTGGCTATCGCGATAGCGAGATCTCGCATCTGTACATCCGGTCGATCACGCTGTGCGTGGCGGCGTCGCTCGTGCTGAGCTTGCCGGTCATTATCGGCTCGCTCACGGCCATCTTCCGCTCGATGCTGCTCGCCTACAACGGCAATATCGAGATCTACGTGCCCGCTTGGTCCATGGCTGCATGCGCCGGCATTGGCTTTGCGACCTACCTGGTCGTGGCGCTGCTGCACACGCGCTCTATCAAGCGCGTGAGCCTGGCCGAAGCCCTCAAGGTGCAGGAGTAGTCATTTAAGAACGTCCCCAATGACTAGGTGCCGTACTTGACTTTAACTCTGCTTTAACTGGTACCATCCTCTTATGTCTGTAACGCCATATAGACCGAGGGGATAGATCTATGACCGCAACTGCACCCGCAGCACCCGCTAAGGTGTATTTCACCAACCTGCGCACGCATGCTCGCGAGAGCCAGCTCGACAAGCTCAAGCGCCTCATCCGTCACGCCGGTATTGAGCAGATCGACTTTGAGAACAAGTTCGTCGCCATCAAGATTCACTTTGGCGAGCTTGGCAACCTGAGCTTTTTGCGTCCCAACTACGCCCGCGCCGTCGCGGATGTCGTGAAGGGGCTGGGCGGCAAGCCCTTCCTCACCGACTGCAATACGCTCTACGTCGGTAGCCGCAAAAACGCGCTCGAGCACATCGACACCGCCTACCAGAACGGCTTTACCCCGTATGCCACGGGTTGCCAGATCATCATCGCCGACGGTCTCAAGGGTACCGACGAGGCGCTTGTTCCTGTCGAGGGCGGCGAGTACGTGCACGAGGCCAAGATCGGCCAGGCACTCATGGATGCCGACATTGTGATCAGCCTCACCCACTTTAAGGGTCATGAGCAGGCCGGCTTTGGCGGCGCCATGAAGAACCTGGGCATGGGCGGCGGCAGCCGCGCCGGCAAGATGGAGCAGCACGCCGCCGGCAAGCCGAACGTCGCGACCGAGCACTGCATTGGCTGCCGTGCCTGCGAAAAGATCTGCGCGCACAACGCTATCTCGTTCGACGACACCCGCGAGCGCGAGCTTGCCAACGGCAACACCCGCACGGTTCACGTCGCCGCTATCGACCACGATCGCTGCGTGGGCTGCGGCCGCTGCATTGCGGCATGCAACCAGGACTGCATCAAGCCCGGCTATGACGCCGCGGCCGACGTGCTCAACTGCAAGATCGCCGAGTACACCAAGGCCGTTGTCGACGGCCGTCCGAGCTTCCATATCTCGCTTGCCATGGATATCAGCCCCAACTGCGATTGCCATCCCGAAAACGACACGCCTATCGTCAACGATATCGGCATGTTCGCGAGCTTCGACCCGGTCGCCATCGACCAGGCCTGTGCCGATGCCGTCATGGCATCCGAGCCGCTGCCCAACACCGAGCTTACCGACAGCGCCGCCAAGATGGAGCACAATCACGAGCATCTGGAGGGCGAGCAGGCGCACGACCCCTTCTGCATCACGCATCCCGACACCGACTGGCGCGCGTGCATCGCGCATGCCGAGAAGATCGGCCTGGGCACGAGCGAGTACGAGCTCATCGAGGTCAAATAGCGCCTAGCTATTGGACAAAACAAGCGTTTTTGTAGCGCAACGTTAGCAAAAGCCGCCCGTGAGCACAGTGCCCACGGGCGGCTTTTCGGAAGTGCGGTGAAAAATCGAATACCGCCGACCACAAACCGTTTTTTGGCAACAAAACCCCTGATAAATTGTTGGTAAAACTGTGGTTTGGTCGGGCTTCCCGCGATTTTCCCCGCACTTCCGAAAACAGGGGGTCAGATAGACCAGTAAACCGTACTATTTGCCTAAAAATACTCGTCGAGGAAGTTGTTGACTGTGCTCCAGTAGAGCTCGGGGTCAACTTGCGCACTCATGGCGTGGGTGGCGCCATGGATGGTGAGCTTTTGCTTGACCTTGCTGGCGCACGCCTCGTAGTTTTGGTCGAGCATGTCGTACGGCACAAAGGTGTCCTGGTCGCCGTGGATAAACAGCATGGGAACCGTCGCGTGTTTGAGTTGCTCCACGCTGCTCGCCTTATGAAAGTCGTAGCCTGCGCGCACGTTGCACACCAAGTTTGCTACATCGAGCAAGGGAAAGCTGGGCAGGCCAAATACGTCTTTAAGCTGCAGGGAAAACTCGTCCCAAACACTCGTATAACCGCAGTCCTCGATAATGCATTTCACGTTTGCAGGCAGAGATTCTCCCGCGACGTTCATAGCGGTTGCCGCACCCATCGACTCGCCAAAGACCAGGATGCGCGCCTCGGGGTCAGCCTGAACGATTCGCTCGATCCATGCGACGACATCGAGCCGCTCGGGCCAGCCCATGCCGATGTAGTCACCGCCGGAGCGCTCGTGGGCGCGGGCGGCAGGTGCGAGCACGTTCATGCCGCGGTCATGGAATCGCTTGACGTATCGGGCCATACCGATGGGCTCGTTGGTATATCCGTGCAGGCAGACGGCGTAGTCGTGCGTGCTCTCCGACGCAGCAAAATACCAGGCGGCAAGCTCGGTCCCGTCGTCCGCGGTGAGGCTGCTGCTCTCGCGGTTTTCCTTAAACCACGCCCGCGCCTCGGTCTCCTCGACGTCCATCTGCTCGCCCTTTTCGGCATTTTTGCTATCCTGCATCATCTTCATGGTGTACGGCGCTTGGGGGTTCAGGGCAAAGTCAAACAAAAAGTTGCCGGCAAACCCCAGCAGCGCGACAACGACTACCAACGTAACAATGCCGGCTATCTTGAGCTTTCGATGGGGGTGTGCGCTTTGAGGCATTTACTGTTCTCCTTAAAGATGTTAATACATCAACATTTAAAACAAGCGCATTATGGATGTTCGCCGTTGATGCGTCAACAAGCAAGGAATGGGTAAACAAAGGGTCACATATGGTGCAAATTTCGCACGCACCCAGACGCTTTGATATAGTGTTGAGAACTCTTTACGTTGGAGGATGTAACCGGCATGTCCGATTCGAGCGACAGTTCTAAGCCGCGACCCAAGACCGCGGCCGTTCCACACTACACGGTGGGCGAGGAGATCATGAACTCCGTCACCCATGGCGTCGGCTGCCTACTGGGTATCGCTGGCTTGGTGCTCCTGATCGTATTCGCTGCCCTGCGCGGCGGAGGCCCGGCCCACATGGCCGCGGCGATTGTCTATGGTGTCAGCATTATTCTCGAATACCTTGCCTCCACGCTCTACCATGCGATTCAGCCCGCTCGCGCCAAGCGCGTGTTTCGCATCATCGACCACAGCTGCATCTACCTGCTCATAGCCGGCAGCTATACGCCGTTTTGCCTCATCACGCTCGCAAACGACGGCGGCCCTATGCTGTTCTTTGCCGTATGGGCCATCGCCATCATCGGCATTGCGCTCGAGTGCTTTTTGCGCGAGCGTCAGCCGCACTGGGTAAGCGGCCTGGTCTACCTGCTGATGGGCTGGCTCGTCGTCTTTAAGCTGCCCGAGCTCGTGGCGCTGCTGAACCCCGTCGCGCTTGCCCTGCTCGCCGTCGGCGGCGTGTGCTATACCGTGGGCGTGCCGTTCTATATCGCCAAAAACGTGCGCTATCTGCACAGCGTGTTTCACCTGTGGGTGCTCGCCGGCAGTATCTTCCAGTTCATGGCGGTGATCCTCTTCGTAATCTAGCGACCGCGCCCACGGCCCCGCCCGCACGGGCGACCGGTGCAATTGCCGTATCCGCCATCAACGTTTTACCCTGACGTCCCGAATCTTGGAGGTTCGAGAAACTCCCGATGGACATAACCATCTCCCTTATCACCACCCTCGTTTTGACCCTCATCAACGGCTACTTCTCTATGTCCGAGATGGCGCTCACCACGGCAAAGCGCGCCGTGTTGGAGCACGATGCCGAGGAGGGCGATAAGCGCGCCGAGCGCGCCGTCCAGCTCGCTGCCGACTCCGATCAGCTGTTGGCCACCATCCAGGTCGCCATCACGCTCGTGGGCTTTGCCTCGTCCGCCGTCGCCTCGACGAGCCTGTCCGACCCGCTTGCCACGTGGCTCATGAGCTTTGGCATCGCGCCGCTTTCCGCCATCGCGCGCGGCCTGGCGCCGGTCATCATCACCGTCGCCGTCGCCTTTGTGTCCATCGTGATCGGCGAGCTCGTGCCCAAACGCATCGGCCTCGCTAACGCCGAGGGCGTATCCAAGCAGGTCGTGGGGCCGCTTTCCGTGTTCCAAAAGATCGCCCGCCCGCTCGTGTGGCTGACCGGCGCCTGCTCCGATGGCCTGGCCCGCATCCTGCGCATCAAGAGCGCCGACGACCGCCAAAACGTCTCGGAGGAAGAGATCAAGTACATGGTCTCGGAGCAGGACGACCTGCTCGATGAGGAAAAGCGCATGATCCACGAGATCTTCGACCTGGGTGACACCGTGGCTCGCGAGGTCATGGTGCCGCGCGTGGACACCACCATGTGCGAGGACGACGAGACGGTCGCCGACGTGCTGTCCACCATGCGCCAGACCGGCTTCAGCCGCATCCCCGTGTATCACGAGGATCCCGACAACGTCGCGGGCATCGCGCACATCAAGGACCTGATCCAGCCCGCGCTCGACGGCAAGGGCGACCAGCCCATCGCCGGCTATTTGCGCGACGCCGCCTTTGTGCCCGACACCAAGGACATCCTGCCGCTGCTGTCCGAGATGCAGACCTCGCACGACCAGATCGTGGTCGTCGTGGACGAGTACGGCGGCACGGCCGGCATCATCACCATCGAGGATATCGTCGAGGAGATCGTCGGCGAAATCGAGGACGAGTTCGATCCCGACAACAAGTACCTCACGCGCCTTTCGCGCCGTGAGTGGCTTGTCGATGGGCGTTTTTCGTGCGATGACGCGATTGAGCTTGGTTGGCCGCTCGAGGAAAGCGATGATTATGAGACCATCGCCGGCTGGATTTTGGAGCTTTGCGACTCGGTGCCCGACATCGGAGAGGTGTTTGAGGTCGCAGGGTACAAGTTCAAGGTACAGTCGATGCGTGGCCAGCGCATCTCGCTCATTCGCGTGATCGCTCCGGCCGAAACCGATAAGAAGGATTCCGAGTCCTCGGCAGAGAAGCCGGCGGCGTCGGGTGCGGGCTCTGCGGATCCGCACGATGGCGACGAGTAGGGCAAGGAAGAGTAGGGGAGAGTTATGGCAGGCCTGTTCAACATCCTTAAGGTCACCGTCAGCGAGGACAAGATTTGCGCGCACGTGCTGGTGAACCCCGGCATGCCGCTCATGACCTCGGAGGATATCGAGGCCACGGCGCGCGTGTACTACTTGGTGCCCGCGATTGCCAAGCATCTGTGCCTGGGCGATTCGGGCCGCGAGTTCCAGGACTGCATGGGCCAGACCGAGCTTTGCCACCTGCTGGAGCACGTGACGGTCGAGCTCATGAACGAGACCGGTCTTGCCGGCAGCATCTCGTGCGGTCGCACCCGCGTGAGCGAGCATGACGAGCGTGTCTTTGAGGTCGAGCTTTCGTGTCCCGACGATGCGTTGGCCATCGGCGCGCTGTCGTCGGCGACCTTTATGATGGACTGGGCGTACCTGCATGCCGATCAGCCGGCCCCCGACGTGGAAGGCACGGTCGCGGGCCTGCGCAACCTGGTGCTGGGCATGCGTGCCGAGGCCGAGGGCAAGGACCCGCACGAGGCCGTTGCCGCTGCGAACGGCGAGGACGTGGCCGAGGATGCGCCCGAGGGCGACGCTCCTGCCGACGCCGACACTGAGCCCGTTGCCGAGGCGCCTGCTGAGCCCGAGTCTGCGGAGCCCCAAGGCGTCCCGAGCTTTGACGACGAGCCGCAGATGCCAATCGATACCGAGGGTGCGGTCGCCGAGAACCACGAGGCCCCCGCGGCCGTCTTTGGCGGTGCGGCAACGGCTCCGTCCGGTTCGGCGCACGAGGGCAACCTGCCGCTCGTCGATGGCGCCGGCGAGAATCCGGCCGCCACGGTCGCCATGCCGGCTATGCCGCAGGAGTAGGCTCACTCGCTTATCACCATCATGTACCTGCGCTTTTACCGTACGCAGATGAGCGCGACGGCAAGTGTTGCGCTGCGGGTATAATGGACAGCATTCAAACGGTGGGCATCGAGGTGCCCGCAGGAGAGGAATGATCATGGGAAAGACTTTCAGCTTTGTCTCCGGTGCGCTCTTTGGTGCTGCCGCCGGCGCTATCATCGGCGTTGCTCTGGCCCCGCGCTCGGGTGCCGAGACCCGCGCCATGGCCGCCGATATCGCCAACGACGCCTGGGACAACATGCGTGACACCTACGAGCACAGTGCCGAGGAGGCTCGTGCCGCGGTCAACGACTTTGGTCCGATGGTCGACGCCAAGACCGATGACCTGCGTGCCAAGGTCGACCTGGCCCGCGAGCGCATGGACCAGCTTCGCGAGCAGCTCAACGACGCCATCTCGGGCGGCAACGTGACGCCCGCTGCCGACGTCGTGGTCGAGAACGTCACCGAGACCGGCGCCGAGGCCACGGAGCCCTCGACCGAGGCATAATGCGCGCAGGGGATTTTGTCGGCGTCAAGGTTTATCGTAAGCCTGCCGAAGACAAGCGCACCAAAAAGGACGGCACGCCGCGCAGCCCTAAAAAGCTCGGCAAGATTCACTTTCCCGTCTTTACCCCGGGCGGCACGCGCGTGGTGGGCTTTATGGTCCGCCAGTCCGATATCGCGGGCATGATTGAGCGCCCCGACCGCTTTGTGGCGCTCGATGCCATCGGCGTCTATGAGGGTGCTGTCGCGGTCGACGACGTCAAGGGCACCTACGATGCCGCCGCGGCCAAGCGCCTCGATATCAACCTGGATGATTGCATCATCTGGGTTGGCATGGACGTGCGCACGGAATCGGGCGATGCCGTGGGCTACTGCTCGGACGTTGAGTTCAAGCCGCGTTCGGGCATTGTGCAGACGTTCTATGTGACCGCCAGCGCCGCATCGAGCATGTTGGTGGGCGACACGCAGGTGCCGCCGACGATGCTGCGCGGCTACGAGAACGGCGCGATGATTGTCTCGGACGAGGTCAAGACGCTTGGGTATTCGGGCGGCGCGGCCGCTAAGGCTGCCGAGGCCAGTGTCGTGGTGGGCGATAAGGTCAAGAAGGGCGCCAAGGTGCTCGATGACAAGGGGTCGGTCGCCGTGGACAAGGGCAGCCGCGCACTGGGCAAGCAGCTCGGCAAGACGCGCGGTATGTTCAAGGCCTTTAAGGACGAATATCAAAAGGCGAGCGGGGGCTCGTCAAAAGCTAGCAAATAGCGACGTACCAAATGATGGGAGGCGAGCCGGAGACATGTTGCTCCGGCTCGCTGTGTTTATGGGGGAGGGCACATGCGCCAAAACGGATCTAACTTAAACAGGCGCTCGGGTGCGCGTCCGACGGCGCGCCGCGACCTGGGGCAGCTGCCCAGCGGTCAGCGTCGACGTCGCCGTAAGCCCGGCGCGATGTACCTCAACCATAGCCGTGGGTTTAGCGATCGCAGCGCGCGCATCGGCAACGGGCGCTCGCCGCGCCGACCGTCCCGCCTGCCCTATGCGCTCATCGCCGTGGGTTGCGCGCTCGTACTGTTTATCGCTGCCGTCGTGGGCTACGTCAACCGCAGCGTGGACGTGGAACTCAACGGGCAAAAGACCGCGGTGCGCGTGGGCTCTACGTTGCAGAATCTTATCGACGATCAAAGCCTGGCCGAAACATACGACGCCGGCGATCTGCTGGCCGTCGACGACAGCGTGCTCAAGCGCCATGGCGGTGAAAAGCTGTCGGTGAAGGTCGACGGCAAGCGCGTGAAGCAAGGCAAGTGGGATAGTCGCGAGCTTACGGGCGGCGAGAAGGTGACGGTCAAGGACGGCCGCAACGTGTACGAAAAGCACGAGGTCCAGGCCACGACTATCGAGCCAAAGCTTAAGGTCGAGGGCACGGGTGCCATTGAGTATGTCAAAACCTGGGGCGTTCAGGGCCGCTCCGAGGTATGGGTCGGCGAGCAGTCGGGCAAGACGCAGGACCGCGGCGAGGTCGTGCCCGCCACCGACTGCGTAGTCGAGTGCGCAAGCGTAGCGCCCAAGGGCAACGAAAAGTACGTGGCCCTGACATTT
Organism: uncultured Collinsella sp.; assembly: GCA_958370785.1. Lineage (GTDB taxonomy): Bacteria > Actinomycetota > Coriobacteriia > Coriobacteriales > Coriobacteriaceae > Collinsella. The sequence goes on from CATXKN010000006.1 coordinate 149,424, forward strand.
GACGAGGGTCCGAGCGGCGCGACCAAGCAGATCTTGCAGGTGCTCAAGGAAAAGGGCGTCACGGCGACGTTCCTCCTTTCGGGCGATGCGGCCGAGGCCTCGCCCGCTACTGCCAAAGCGATTGTCGATGCCGGGTGCGAGGTCGGCTCCAACAGCTACAGCGATGATTCGCTCAAGGGCGAGGATCGCGAGACGGTGCGCAAGCAGATCACGAAGGGTACCGAGGCGATTAAGTCGGCGACCGGCGTCGAGACGATGTTGCTTCGTGCCCCCTACGCCGCGTTTGACGAGCAAAACTGGATCGACTCGATGGACCTGGTGTCCGCCGTGGTTTCGTGGAATATCGATTCGGGCGACTGGCTGCTCAACGGCGCCGACGAGCAAGTATCGACCGTGCTCGACTCGATGACGCCGGGCAATATTGTGCTGCTCACCGATAGCGATGAGTGCGCCGAGCAGACGCTCGAGGCGCTGCCGCAGATTATCGATGGCCTTGTCGCCGACGGCTACAAGATCGTGACGCTCAGCGACCTGGTCAAGACGGACACGGCGTTGAGCAAAAAGCTCACCTCGCTCACCAAGGTTTCCATGCCCAAAAACGCCGTGTTCCCCCAACTCCCCGAGGACGACGACACCACAGAGTAGCCATTGGGGACATGCTTAAACGACTGGTTGTTTAGGACGGTTTTAATCGCTTTGTCCCACCGTGCTCATCCGGCTCTATGTCACGGATACGTCAGCGTTTGGTATGCCTGCAATGTGCAGGGCATAAATTCGGTGCCGCAGCGCGATGCTGATGCTATAGTTACTGCGGTTAATGAGGGTCAAGAGAAAGGTTACAGGTGAAACCCAAACCTCGACCATACAGTCGATGACCCCATGCAGGTGCTTTCTGCGCGTGCACGGGGTGTGAGCGCCGAGCGGTGTGCCGCCCGCGCATGCGTATACATATCAAAAAGTCCACGGATTGCGTGCCGGCATGGTCGCGCGGTCCGTAGGAATAATGATGGGGAGCACCATTGAATTATCTGAGTGAGATGCTCAAATTGCCAGTCTTGGACGTCGACGGCGAAAAGCTCGGCGTGGTTAACGATTTTGGCATTGCAACCGGCGAAGTTTTTCCGCACGTGACGTCGCTCGCGTTCCGCGGTCCCGGCAAGACGCCGTTTATGATCAGTTGGCGCAAATGGGTCGACCGTATCGACGAGACGGGTGTACACCTTAAGACGTCGGCCACCGAAATTCGTTTTTCGTACTTGCAGCCGACCGAACTCTTGCTTGCCCGCGACGTGCTCAACAAGCAGATTGTCGACACGCAGGGCATGAAGGTCGTGCGCGTCAACGACATCAAGTTTTCCATGTCGGGTGAAAATCAGCTGCGCCTGCTGGGTGCCGAGGTCGGCGCCCGCGGTCTGCTGCGTGCAATCAGCCCCACACTCGAGCACGTCGTCGAGGGCTTTATGAAGCACCTGGGCAAGCCGCTCAGCGAGGACATTATCGCCTGGTCTTATATGGACCTGCTCGATCGCTCGACTAAGAACATTCAGCTCTCGGTGTCGCACAAGACGCTTGGCGAGCTGCATCCTGCCGACATCGCTGACATCATCGAGCAGCTCGACCCGCGCCTGCGCGCGCAGGTGTTCGCGCAGCTCGATACGGCACAGGCCGCCGAGGCCATCTCGGAGTTCGATGATGACGAGCTCATGACCGAGATGCTCGAGGGCCTGTCCGATACCGACGCATCGTCGATGCTGGCCATGATGGACCCGGACGATGCTGCCGACCTGATCGACGAGCTCGATTATGAGAAGGCCGAGAAGCTCCTGCGCCTGATGGGCGTCAAGGAGGAGAAGGCGATTCGTAATCTGCTGGGCTATGAGGACAACACCGCCGGCCGTATCATGACCTCGGAGTTTGTCTCGCTGCCCGCCACGGCGACAGTCGGTGATGCCATCGAGGCGATTCGCAAACTCGACGAGGACTTTGAGAGCGTCTACTACGTCTATACCGAGGATCCGAGCGGCATGCTCACCGGCGTGCTCTCGCTGCGTACGCTGATCGTGGCCGACCGCGACGCCACGCTGGGCCAGCTCGCCTATCGCGATCTGGTCTACGTGTCGCCCGACGAGGACCAGGAAGACGTGACGGACGAGATGACCAAGTACGACCTGGTTGCCATCCCTGTCTGCGACGAGAACCGTCATATCTTGGGTATCGTGACCTTCGACGACGCCATGGACGTTATCGCCGAGGAGCATCAGGAGGACCTGCAGATCGCCGGTGTCGGCTCGGGCGATAGCGCGTCGGACGACTCGACGAACGTGCTCAGCTGGTTCGTGCATCGTCAGTACTGGGTCGTCGTGTGGGGCATCGCCTCGTGCATTATGGCGACCGTGCTGGGGACGGCGCTGGGCTCCGCGCATCTGGTGGTGTTCCCCATGTGCGCCATGCCGCTCGTGCTGCTGGCTGCCTCGCGCATGGTGTCGTTCGTCAAGAACTACTTCCTCGAGTACGACGGTCACGACGACGAGCCCAAACCGTACCTGGGATTCTTCTTCCAGAGCACGGGTATGGGCCTGATTCTGTCGCTCGTGACCTACCTGTGCGCGCAGCTGGTGCGCACTGCCGCGTTCCCCGATGCCACCATGTTTGAGGAGCAGCTCTTTACCGGCTGCTTTAACATCGCTGCCGTCATTTGCCTGGTTGGCAACATGAGCGCTGTGATTTATCTGATGGTGCTGTTCTGGCGCGATGAGCACGACCTCAATACGTCGGGTACTGCCATGAACGTCATCGCCGTCATGATCTCGTGTGTGGCGTACTGCATCGCCGCGGTGCTGCTCACCATGTCGGTCATGGGGTAGGTGGTCGCGTGCAAAATACGAAGCAAAAGCCGAGCATCAAGCAAAAGCTGACCATCGCCGCCATCTTTGGCGCCATGGGCCCCGGTCTGCTGGCGGCACTTTCGGGCAATGACGCCGGCGGCATCGCCACGTATTCCAGCGCGGGCGCCAGCTATGGCTATAAGATGCTCTGGATGCTTCCCGTCATGACCGTGCTGCTTATCGTGACGCAGGAGACCGCGGCGCGCTGCGGATGCGTCACGGGTAAGGGCCTGGCGTCGCTCATTCGCGAGCGCTTTGGCGTGCGCAAGAGCGTGCTGGCCATGGCGGCGCTGTTGATCGCCAACACGGCGGTGACCATCTCGGAGTTCGCGGGTATCGCGAGTGGCCTTGCTCTGTTTGGCGTTCCGGCGAGCATCTCGGTGCCGCTCGTGGCGCTGCTGGTGTGGATGCTTACCATGTCGGGCAGTTTCCAGCGCATCGAGAAGATTTTGCTGCTGGTAAGCTGCGTGTTCGTGACCTACATCGTCGCCGCGTTTATGGCCGGCCCCAACTGGGGCGAGGTCGCGGTCGACTTGGTCGTCCCCAATATTCAGAACGATCCCAGCTACGTGTCGCTCGTGGTCGCAACGATCGGTACTACCATCGCACCGTGGATGATCTTCTTGGCTCAGAACAACGTGGTCGATAAGAATGCGGGCGAGGACGACATCGTGCTGCAGCGTATTGATACCGTGAGCGGCTCGATCGCCGCTGATATCATTGCTGGCTTCATTATCATCACGACCGGTACGGTGCTGTTTCCGGCGGGTATTCAGATTGGCGATGCCGCCGATGCCGCCCGCGCGCTGGAGCCCATCGCGGGTCAGTGGTCCACGGTGTTGTTTGCCTCAGGTCTGGTCGCGGCGAGCTTCTTGGCCGCCTGCGTGCTGCCGGGCGTTACGTCGAGTGCTATCTGCGAGGCATTTGGTTGGGAGCGCGGCGCCGACCGCAGCTGGGACGAGGCCCCGGTTTACCGCGGCATCATTACGGCTATCATTGGCATCTCTGCCGTGTTGGTGCTCATGCCTGGCGTCGATTTGTTCCAGATTATGATGACCTCGCAGGTCATCAACGGCGTGCTGCTGCCCGTAGTCTTGGTATTCCAGGTGGTTATCGCGGCGGATCGCCACATTATGGGCGCCAACCGCAACGGCCGCGTATGGAACGTGCTCACTTGGGCGACTATCGGCGTGATTACGGTGCTGACGGTCGTCATGTTTGCGCTGCAAGCGATGGGCTACGGTGCTTAACGCTCACTTTTGGTTCTTAACAGGCCGCCGCCATGGGCTGCGGCCTGTATTTTGTCTGCTATAGAGTGTTAGTTATATGGCAGTGGGCAAAAAATGCCAAATATGAGTACTGTTGCTAAG
>CATXKN010000007.1 GCA_958370785.1 uncultured Collinsella sp.
TCGAAACGTTGCTCTACCGCATTGACCATACAGATAATCCAAGTGGCATTGAGCGCTATGCCGCCGCTTTGATGGGCGAAGTTAATCTGCCTCGCCTGCGCACCATCGCGGCCAAAACCGAAATGAGCCTGGCGCGCATCGATCGCTCGAGGCTCTTCTATCTCAATTTTGATCGTAGCCTGCTGGATCAGGACGAGATCGATGCCCTGCTTGCCATCGAGTGCCGCCTGAACCGCCTATCGGGCATCCTTGAGCGTATTGGGGCAGGGTTGGGCCCCGTTGCCTCGTCGCCAAGCTTTGAGGGCTGCTCGCTCTTTGACCTATGGCATATCAGCAAGACGACAAACGACGTTCCTCGCCTGCTCGAAACGCTGTCTAATGACAACCCGTGGGCCAAGCCGGGGACGGTTGCGTGCCAGCCGGGTGGCGAGTGGGACGTTCGCACCCGCTTTGCACGTATCGTAGAAGCGCTCAACGTGGTCACGCGGCTCGACTACACCTATCGAGCGAACGTCGCCGAGGGCATCATGCTGGTGCGATTTGGCCGCACGGTTGTCGATGCTATGCCCCAGCGCGAATACGATGCTCAAGATGACGCCTGGCGCGAGGTGGATGAGCCTAAGCGCGCAGCATGGGCTACCGAGCACGATGCGCGTATTGCGCTTACGCTCGCGGCGGCTTGCTTTGCTTCGGGCGCTCGCATCACGTGCTGCTACGTGCAGATTGCGGCTCCCGACGGTGAGCAGGGCGAGCGCGTTGTTAAAACGTATTCCTTTGGCCGTGCAGCCTATCTGGCCGATTGCGTTTCTATCGCCAAGGATCTTGAGAGCATGGATATGGACGACATGCCCTGCATGCATTTGCTCGAGGCATATGAGGCAGATGCGCCGGACATGATTGAGCCTGCAGAGGTTCACGCCCGACCACGTGATGACCATCGTCCATTGCCGCCTGCGCTTCGCGACTTGCTGCTCGCTGATACGGCTGACGAGCTTGAGGTCATGGAGGAGGACAACGATCCGTATGTCGCCCGCGTCGTCGAGCTGCGCGAGCAATCCAAAGTTGACCGAGCTGGTGCTTTCGAGGGCTTTTCTCGCCTTGTCGAAGAGTTGGAAGCCAAGTGTACTGTTGCTGAGCTTTTGGCGACGGGCCCAGTGCAGACCCAGTTCTGCGACAACCAGCTGGTGCGCATGGTGCTGCCGGTGATGGAGGAGGACCGTTCCGTGCGTATCCTTCGCGCTCCCGATGCGCTGTATTTTGCCCAGCACGAGATCTGCAGCTTTTACGCCGAACAAGAGGACTTTGAGCGCGCGCTGCCCGAGGTGCGTCGTCTCTACGATTTGGCGCGCTCGTCCATGCAGTCTCACTTCGCCCTGATCAACGTGCTGGCACGCCTGGAACGCTATGACGAGATTATCGAGGTAGCGCGCCACGGCCTGCGCATTGCCAGTGACCGGCCTTCGATCGGTTACCTGTTCTATCGCCTGGCATTCGCCTACTGGAACTGCGATCAGCTCGAGCTGGCGCTGGCATGTTATCGCCTGGTGCCGCGCGGCGAGGAGTCGGGCGGCAGTGCGCAGGAGGAAATGCAGGGCCTCATGAACGAGATGGGCGTCATCAAACCGCCCACGTTTGAGGAGGCTGTCGAGACCATCCGCAAGGCAGGTCTTGAGCTGCCGCCGGTGCCCGCCGTGACCAATCAGCTCGCGGATACCGCCGTGCAACTCGTCGATAACGGCTTCTTTTTCTTGGCGCGCGGCTGCATCTATCAAATGTGGCGCACCATGGGCAACGATGAGCTCGGCTCCCTCAACCGCTCGTTGGGATAGGCGAAGCTTGCAAGGAGGAAAGGCTGCTGGGCAATTTGAAAATCCCACTTGCCCATCTTCGACTGTTTGGTTACTATAGAACGGCTGTTACGGAGAGCTGACCGAGAGGCCGAAGGTGCTCGCCTGCTAAGCGAGTATGCCCCAAAAGGGCATCTGGGGTTCGAATCCCCAGCTCTCCGCCAGTTTAACTTTAAAGAAGGGTCCCATCTGGGGCCCTTTTTTATTATCAAGAAAGGCGGCTGGGGATTCGAACCCTCAAAAAATGAGGCGCCCCGTTGGACGCCTCATTTTGGTTCGATGCGATATCGCTTTGGCCCTACACCTCGGGAGCCTTGGCTACGGTTTCGCTCTCGGCTGTGAGCGGGCGGTTGTCGATGCGGCGGCCCAGGCGGTCGAGCTTCACGAGCAGCCACTCGATGGGATTGGGCCCCGTTCCTTCCTCGTCGGCAACCAGGTCCATGACGGCAATCTTGGTGCCGTCCTGCTTAAGCGTAACGCTGCCCACCTTATCGCCAACATGCACCGTGCCCGAAAGATCATCGTAGCTAACCTTTTCGGTCACTTCGCCGGCGAGTGAGAACACTGTTGCCTGTGCGGCGGGGTCGGCGAGCGTGGCGTCGATCGTCTTGTCCGTCCAATCTGTCTGGCTAATGCGCGCCATGAGCGGGTTGCCGTTGGCGGTCTTCTCCTGCGTGTTGGCGATCGCGACCGTGATCTTGTGGCCGTAGTACCAGTTGGCAAGGGTGGCGGTATCGGTAAAGCGCTGGTCGGTGGTGGTAGAGTTCAAAATAACGGTGTAGATCTCGTCGCCGTCGCGGTTGTAGGCGCTCGTAAAGCAATAGCCCGCGTCGTCGGTGGTGCCGGTCTTGCCGCCAATGTTTCCGTCCTGACCGAGCAAAACGTTGTGTGTGTCCATGGAATGCGAATGGTCTGAGCCATCGGCGCCCGTAATCTCGATCCAGGAGTCCTCGCTCGCCACGACCTCGCGGAACGTGTCGTTTTTCATGGCCTCCTGCATCATCAGCGCTACATCATGTGCGGTCGAGTGCATATCGCCGGCCCACTCGTCAAAATCCAGGCCGTGCGGATTCTCAAAGACCGTGCCGGTGCAGCCGAGCTTTTTAGCGCGCTCGTTCATGGCCTTTACAAAGGTGGCCACGGCGTCCTTGGTCTTGGGGTCGATCTTTTTGCCCACGTGCTCGGCAAGCACGATGGCGGCGTCGTTGCCCGAGGGGATCATCAGGCCGCGTAGTGCCTGCTCCACGGTGAGCTCGTCGCCTTCGAGCAGGCCGGCGGTCGAGTTGCCTACGGTGGCGGCAGCATTGCTCACCGTGATCTTCTCGTCCATTTTGCAGTTCTCGACGGTCAGAATTGCGGTCATGACCTTGGTGATCGAGGCAATCTTGACCTGCTCATCGGCGCCGCGTCCATAGTAGACGGTGCCGTCCTTGCCCATAACAAGGGCATTAGTTGCCTCGATATCGGGCAGGTTTTCTGTCGTGATGCCGCGGACGTCGGCGGTCTTGCCGCAGACGTCGTCGGTCGTGAGCACTTGGGCGCCGGCAACAGCAGGTACGCCGGCAACAAGGGCGACGGCACAGGCAAAGCCGGCGGCAAGTTGGGCGGAGCGCTTTGCGAGAGAGGTGAGGGACTTCACAGATTTCGCTTTCGACGGGATGGTCTCTTCTGGCACTAGAGTATATCGTTTGCCGGCGACGACGATCGTTGCGTGCGCGCATGGCCCGCATTCGTGCTCGAACGGGCGCAAGGGTGCTTAAGGTCGACTTAATCGCCCGCGCTTGTTGTGTGTGGCGGGCGCCGCCTCGGGCATAATGGAGCGCGAGAGGAGCATACATGAACGAGCGCATACTGGTAGTTGATGACGAGAAGGCCATCGCCGACCTGGTTGGTATCTACCTTACAAAGGAGGGCTTTGACGTCCAGATCGCCTACAGCGGGGCCGATGCGGCCAAGGCAATCCTGGAGCAAGAGTTTGACCTGGCACTGCTCGATGTCATGCTGCCCGATATCGACGGCTTTGAGCTGCTGCGTACCATCCGTGCCAGCCATACCTATCCCGTAATTATGTTGACGGCCCGCGATGCCCAGCAGGATAAGATCGAAGGCCTTTCTCTTGGCGCGGACGATTACGTGGTCAAGCCGTTCCGCCCGCTGGAGCTCATCGCGCGCGTTCATGCTCAGTTGCGCCGCTACACCAGCTACGGTAGCCGCGCGCGGGCGACCGAGTCGCCGACCCTCCAGCTCGATGGCCTCGAGATCAACCGTGACGCTCGCTCCGTGACGGTGGACGGTGCGCCGGTGCGCCTCACGCCCATCGAGTATTCCATCTTGCTGTATCTGGCCGAGCATCGCGGCAGCGTAGTGCCCGTGGAGGACCTGTTCCGCGCGGTGTGGAACGAGGACTTTATGCCCGGCTCCAACAATACGGTGATGGTACACATTCGTCACCTGCGCGAAAAGATCGGTGACGACGCTCAGAAGCCGCGTTTTATCAAAAACGTTTGGGGCGTCGGCTATATCATCGAATAACGCCTTTGTTAGCGAGGACATGGACATGACAAAAGACGATAAGCAGGCGTTTGAGGTGCCCGATCGGCTCTTTGAATACGTAAGGGCGGTCGTCGATAATCGCGCACTTGCGACGGTGCTGCTCTTTTTGCTGAGTCTGCTGCTAATCGGCATTGGTAACATCGCCGGTATCTTGGCGGTGCTACTCATCGGCTTCTTGCTGATCGATCGCTTTGAAATCGTGCGCCGTTGCGTGGTGATCGGCGGTGCCGCGTGGGCCATGACGCTGGCGATCGGCGCCATGGCGCTCGGTGGCATTGAGGGACCGGTGCTGTTCGATGCCGGCTTTGTATTCAACATGCTTGGCTTTGTCTTGGCGCTCGCCGTGTGCGTCCTGTTCTTTTGCGGCCGCGCTCTGTACTACCAGGGCTATGAGCAGGGTGAACAGCATTCCGACCGCGTGCTTGCCGCCCGTATTCAGGACCGTCTGATCGATCATCCCGACGCGTGGGACAACATCGACGGCGACTTCCTGGAGGTCGAGGGTGTGCTCAACCGTGTACGCGACCGCGAGCGCAAAGTCCAGCAAGCCCTGCGTGACGAGTCACACCGCAAGGACGATTTGGTCACATACTTGGCGCATGACCTGCGCACGCCGCTTGCCAGCGTGGTGGGCTACCTCTCGCTGTTGCAGGAGGCGCCCGACCTGCCGGTTGAGCAGCGCGCACACTTTACGGGCGTGGCGCTCGACAAGGCGCACCGGCTCGACGCGCTTATTGAGGAGTTCTTTGATATCACGCGCTTTGACTTCCACGATATTGTGCTCACGCGCGGCTACGTTGACCTGGGATTGCTGCTGGCGCAGGTGGCCGATGAGTTCTATCCCATTCTCAACGAGCAGCACCAAGATGTCCAAGTTGATGTGCGTGAGGACCTGACGGTGCTCGTAGATGGCGACAAGATGGCTCGCGTGTTCAACAACATCATGAAAAACGCCATCGCCTATAGCTACGAAGGATCGACCATCACGATTGAGGCTGGGCGCCAAGATGACGGTGGCGTGCGAATTCGCTTTATCAATCAGGGTGATCCGATTCCGGCGGCTAAACTCAAGGTGATCTTTGAGAAGTTCTATCGCCTGGACGCGGCGCGTGCGACCGATCGCGGTGGCGCCGGCCTGGGCCTTGCCATTGCCAAGGAGATTGTCGCGGCACACAGCGGCACCATTGCGTGCGAATCGACGCCCGAGCACACGGTGTTTACCATTGCGCTGCCCGCTGCATAACCAGCGTGTCCTTACAAACACTTGACAATGCGCTCACGTGCGTATGAGCCGCGATTTCTACTATCGATACTGCTGAATTGATATCGATATGGAGGTATGCGGTATGACGGCTGCTGCGGCGATGGAGCCTACGGAGCTTGTGGAACTCATGGAGGCGCAGGCCGAGGCCGCGCACGAGCGCGAAGTTGGGGATGCGACTCGCCCCACGGCGCAGGACCTTGCCGTCTCGCCGACGCGCATCGACGTCGAGGGCCTCGACCTGTTCTATGGCGATCACCACGCGCTCAAGGACGTGTCCATCAAGATCCGCGACAAGCAGATCACCTCGTTCATCGGGCCTTCGGGCTGCGGAAAGTCGACGCTGCTGCGCTGCTTTAACCGTATGAACGACGGCATCAAGGATTGCCGCATTGAAGGTAAGATTGCACTTGACGGCCAGAATATCCTGGGCGATTACGATATCTGCCGCTTGCGCCAGCGCGTGGGTATGGTGTTCCAACGCCCCAATCCGTTTCCCATGAGCATCTACGACAACGTCGCCTATGGTCCTCGCGGCATGGGGGTGCGCGACCGCGTCGTGCTCGACGAGCTGGTCGAAGACTCCCTGCGACGCGCCGCACTGTGGAACGAGGTCAAGGACAAGCTCAAGGAATCGGGTCTGGGTCTTTCGGGCGGCCAGCAGCAGCGTCTGTGCATCGCCCGCGCGCTGGCCGTGCAGCCCGACATTCTGCTGATGGACGAGCCGACCTCGGCGCTCGACCCCGTATCGACGCTGGTGGTGGAGCAGCTGGCCTGCGAGCTCAAGGAGACCTGCACGTTGGTGGTCGTTACGCACAACATGCAGCAGGCTGCGCGCATCTCCGACTCGGTCGCGTTCTTTTTGCTGGGCGAGCTGGTGGAGCATGCGCCCACTGCTCAGCTCTTCAAAAACCCGACCGATCCGCGCACGGCGGATTATTTGACGGGCCGTTTTGGCTGATACCATCTAGTACAGGCGCCTTTAGGGTTAAGATGCGGTCATGCCGGCCGCAAAAGGGGTTCAACATGATTTATTACGTCGAGGACGATGACAACATCAGGGATTTGACGGTCTACGCGCTGCGCAAGCAGGGAATCGAGGCCGAGGGCTTTTCGTGCGATGGCGAGTTCAAGGCTGCCGTGGCGCGACGGGTGCCCGATGCTGTGCTGCTCGACATCATGCTGCCCGATACCGACGGCTTGGCGATTATGCGTCGCCTGCGTGCCGATCGCCTGACGGCGACGGTGCCCATTATGATGCTCACCGCCAAGGACACCGAGCTCGACAAGGTCATGGCGCTCGATGGCGGTGCCGACGATTACCTGACCAAGCCGTTCTCGCTTATGGAACTCGCTAGCCGTTGCCGTGCGCTGCTGCGCCGCGGCGGCATGGTCAAGCAGGCGAGCGATGTGCTCAGCGTGGGCGATATCGTACTTTCGCCCAGCCACCGCGAAGTGACTGTTGCCGGTGAATCGCTCAAGCTCACGCTGCGCGAATTCGACCTGCTCGAGTACCTCATGCGCAAACCTGGCGTGGTCTTTACCCGCGAGTCGCTGCTGCAGAGCGTATGGGGCTGGGACTTCGACGGCGGTTCGCGCACCGTCGACGTGCATGTGCAGACGCTTCGCCAAAAGCTCGGCGAGCGTGCGAGCGCCATAGAGACCGTGCGCGGCGTGGGCTATCGTCTGGCCGAGCCTACGGCCGATGACGATGCCGAAGGAGCCGACAGCGCGGCTAGCGCATCGGAGGAGTAACTCGTGGTCTTAGCCCCCCAGGGAAAACGCACCCTGTCACATCGCGTGTTCGCGACGATTTTTCTGTGCGCTATGGCGGTTATCGTGGCGTTTACGGTGCTGGGCGCGTTCTTTGTGCAAAATACCCTGGCAGATGCCACGAGCGCCAACCTTTCGCAGGAAACCGAGCTTATTGCCGCTGCCCTCAATGAGCAACAGGAGCCCATTGCCTTTCTGCGCAGTCTCGATCGCGAGGACTTGCGTATCACGCTGATCAACAAAGACGGGTCGGTTGCCTACGACAACGAGGCATCGCCTTCTATGCTGCCCAATCACGGCGATCGTCCCGAGGTCGTCAAGGCTTTCGAGAGCGGCTCGGGTTCTGCGGAGCGCGCAAGCTCCACGCTCGACGAGATTATGCTGTACCGAGCCGTCCGACTTAACAACGGCCAGGTTGTTCGCTTGGCGCAGGCCCAGCCTGGCGTTGCGGCGATTCTGATGTCTCTCGTGGCGCCGATGCTGCTCATTGCGGCGGCAGGTGCGGTGCTCTCGTTTTTCTTGGCGCGTCGTGAGTCCCGCGCCATCATTGAGCCGTTGCAGGAGGTCGATCTGGACCATCCTCGCCGCAGCTACGAGCATGCTTATGCCGAGATGGTTCCCATGCTCGAGCGCATTGAGTCGCAACGCCAGGAGCTCAAGCGCCAGATGGCGGTGCTGTCGGACAACGACCGCATGCGCCGCGAGTTCACGGCCAATATCACCCATGAGCTCAAGACCCCGCTTACGGCAATCTCGGGCTATGCCGAGCTCATTGCGAACGGCATGGTCGAGGGTGAGGACGATTTGCGCACCTTTGGCGGCCGCATCTACCGTGAGGCGGGCCGTTTGGCGGCGCTCGTCAACGATATCCTCACGCTTTCGAACTTGGATGAGGCCGAGCGTGCGAGCGATGGCGAGGCGGTGCCTATTGGCTCCACGGAGCCCATTGAGCTTTCGCGTGCTATCTATGCGGTCGAGCAGCGTCTTGAGCAGGTCGCTCGTCAGGCAAATGTGGCGATAGGCCATGAGACCAAGCCTGTGGTCGTCGAAGGCGTATCGCGTCTGATCGATGAGCTCATCTATAACCTGGCGAGCAACGCCATTCGCTACAACCGGCCCGGCGGTACGGTGACGTTGCGGTGCGGAACCAACGACGACGGGCACCCGTATCTGTCGGTTGCCGACACGGGTATTGGCATTGCGCCCGAGGAGCAGGGTAAGGTGTTCGAGCGTTTCTATCGCGTTGACAAGAGTCGTTCTAAAGCGCGCGGTGGAACGGGTCTGGGTCTGGCCATCGTCAAGCATGCCGCCCTGTATCATCACGCCTCGCTCGATCTGTCAAGCGAGTTGGGGGTGGGGACCACCATCACGGTGACGTTTCCCGTGCAACAGGACGAGCAGTTCGTGTAGCGGTACTGCAAACATGTGAATTTCACGCCGCATCGGGGCTGCCGGTGCGGCGTTAATGTTGCGCAACAATGGTGTAAGCGCTGTATCTTATGTATAGAGTTCGGACATGGCAAGAAGATGCGATATTATACGAGCAGTTTTGTCGATATGAACTAGGGAAATGAAAGGCAAGCTGCATGACCCTTCTCGAACTGTTCCAGCTGCTTAAAAAGCACCTTAAGCTGGTCATCGCCCTCCCGGTGGTCTGCGCGATCGCCATGGGCGTCGTGTCCTTTACCATGATGGACAACACCTACACCGCCACGACGAGCATGTACATTCTCGCCAAGACCGATGGTAGCCAGACGAGCTACTACAACGACCTGTCGGCGAGCCAGATGCTCTCCAACGATATCGCGACGCTGCTCGATAGCGACAGCGTCAAGAGCGGCGCTGCTAAGGAGCTTGGCCTTTCCAACTTGGATGATTACAAGGTGAGCGTTACGAGCGAGACCACGACTCGTGTCATTTCGCTGTCCGTGACCGGCGACAGCCCCGACGGTGCCGCCGCTGTCGCCAACGCCATTGCCAACTCGGTGTCTACCGTGGCTCAGGACGTTGACGCCGCCCAGGCCGTCAACGTGATCGATAAGGCAAAGATCCCCAACCAGCCCAGCGGCCCCAACCGCAAGCTCTACATCGCGGTCGCCGCTCTGGCCGGCCTGTTCGTCGCCGTTGCAATTGTCGTGCTGCTCGACATGCTCAATACCCGCGTCCGCTCCGTTGACGATGCCGTCGAACTGCTCGGTGTGCCCGTTATCGGTCGTTTCCCCGTTTTGAAGGGCGGTAAGTAATTCATGGCCCGTAAAAAGAAAACCAGCGATACCCTCGCCTTTAGCAACGCAGCCAAGACGCTGCTGGCAAACATTCGCTTTGCGAGTGTCGATACGCCGATCAAGTCCATTACCTTGACGTCCTCCATCCCTAACGAGGGCAAGTCCACCATTGCGGTCAACCTGGCTCAGGCCATTGCGACCAGCGGCAAGAGCGTCCTTCTCGTCGAGTGCGACATGCGTCACCGTACGCTTGCCAACCTGCTGGGCCTCCGTCATTCCGGTGGCCTGTACGCCGTCCTTTCCGACCAGATGTCGATTGACGAGGCTGTCGTCGAAACCGGCCAGCCCAACTTCTTCTTCCTCGATGCCGAGCCGCGCATTCCCAACCCGGCTGACATTATCGCCTCGCGCCGCTTTGCCAAGCTGGTTGCCGCGCTGGAGGAGAAGTACCAGTACGTCATTTTCGATACGCCGCCCGTGGGCACCTTTGTTGATGCCGCCGAGGTCGCCGCGATTACCGACGGCACCATCTACGTTATCCGTGAGGACTTCGCCAAGCGCAACGAGATCATTGCCGCCTTCGACCAGCTCAACAAGGCCGAGGTTAACGTAATTGGCACGGTCATGAACTGCTGTGAGACCTCGAGCCATGACTACTATTACTCTTACTATGGCGAAGACAAGGGCCAGAACAACGCTGTTGCCGGAGTTAACCCTGCTGTTGGCGGTGCCGCTGCAACGGGGACCCCTGCGAAGGCGAAGCGTTTTAAGAAATAGCAACGACGCAGATAAGAGGGCGATATGAGAGACATCCACTGCCATATCCTGCCCGGTGTTGACGACGGCGCGGCGAACCTCGAGCAAAGCTTGGCAATGCTCGAGGCGGCCCGCGCCGTCGGCGTTACGCACATGGTGTGTACGCCACACTGCCGGGACCCGTATTTTGACTTCGAAAAAATGTGGGAGGTCTATCGACTGCTTAGCGCGCATGCGGGCGATATGCATTTGCAGATGGGCTTTGAGGTCAATCATGCCAAGCTCATGGATTTGGGCATCGAATGGGCCGATCGCCTGCATTTCGATGGCTCAAACGAGTTTTTGCTTGAGCTCTCGACACGTGCTGATTCGTATGACTTTGAGGAATACGAGAACACGATCTACGACTTGCAGTGTCGCGGTTACCAGGTGATTATTGCCCATCCCGAGCGCTATCGTGCGATTCAAAAGGATGTGAGCGTGGCTGAACGTCTGGTCGACCTGGGTTGCAAGCTGCAGGCTTCGGCGGACTTTATCGCAGGTGGACGATTCGGTCACGAAAAGAAGCCGGCGCAGCGCCTGTTTAAGCAAGGCCTGTACAGCTATATCGCGAGCGATGCCCACAACGTGGGCCACTACGATTGCCTGGCAAAAGCACGCGCGAAGTTTAGCGTGGGAGCTCATTTCCGCTAAAATTTTTCCCCAACGTTCGCATCGAATGAAGGGGCAGCTATGGATATCCAACTTAAGACGGGTTGCTTTGAGGACGCGGCGCTGGTGCGCCGCGTCGTTTTTATGGACGAACAGGGCTACGAAAACGAGTTTGACGCTATCGACGAGGCCCCAAGTTGCATCCACGTGACGCTTTATGTTGACGGCGAGCTCGCGGGCTGTTCGCGCGTGTTTCCCGAGGAACTCGAGCGTGTGGCCGACGCGGAGGCCCCGGTGTCGCCGGCGTGCGATATGGACGAAGGTGTCGCGGCGGGGGAGACATACATTATGGGCCGCGTTGCGGTGCTATCCTTAATGCGTCGCCGCGGTCTGGCGAGCAAGATTGTCGAGGCCAGCAATGCTGCTGCACGCGATGCTGGCGCCAAGCTCATAAAGCTGCATGCGCAGGAGTACGTGCTGCCGCTCTATGCCAAGGCCGGCTACACGCAGATCGCGCCGGTGGACTACGAAGACGAAGGTCAGCCCCACGCCTGGATGGCCAAGCGCATGGGCGACAGATAGGGACGTTCCTTTTCTGCCGGCAGTCGGGGACACTCCTTGGCAATCGACGCACGGGTATTCCAACATACAGTTTTTCGATTCCGTATGTATATATGCGCGCTAATAGGTTATAAAATCTAAGTCTGAACATAGCAGGTCTGCGATGCGGCTCGGGCAACCGGGCCGTTTTTGCGGGCAGGGGTAGCGCGAAAGGACTGCACATGCGTCAATTTAAGACCGAGAGCAAAAAACTGCTCGACCTCATGATCAACTCCATCTACACCAATAAGGAAATCTTCCTGCGCGAGCTTATCTCCAACGCGAGCGATGCCGTCGACAAGCTCAACTTTAAGAGCCTTCAGGATCCGAGTGTCAAGCTCGACCAGGGCGACTTGGCCATCCGTGTTTCCTTTGATAAGGACGCCCGCACCATCACTATTTCGGATAACGGTATCGGCATGACCGCCGAGGAGCTCGAGCGCAACCTGGGCACCATCGCCCATTCCGGCTCCGAGGAGTTTAAGACCGAGAACGCCGAGCAGCAGGGTTCCGATGTCGACATCATCGGTCAGTTTGGCGTGGGTTTCTACTCCGCCTTTATGGTCGCCAGCCACGTGAAGGTCGTCAGCCGCGCTTATGGCGAGGATACCGCCCACGTTTGGGAGTCCGACGGCCTTGAGGGCTACACCATCGAGGATGGCGAGCGTGCTGAGCACGGTACCGATGTCATCCTGACGCTGCGCGAGAACGAGAAGCTCGATGCCGATGGCGAGGCCGAGACCTACGATCGCTTCCTGACCGAGTGGGGCCTCAAGAGCCTGATTCAGCAGTACAGCAACTATGTGCGCTACCCGATCCAGATGATGGTGAGCAAGAGTCGCCAGAAGCCCAAGCCCGAGGACGCCGGCGACGACTATAAGCCCGAGTACGAGGACTATCAGGAGCTCGAGACCATCAACTCCATGACGCCGATCTGGAAAAAGCGCAGCTCCGACGTTGAGCAGAAGGATTACAACGAGTTCTATAAGTCCACGTTCCACGACTTTGACGATCCCGCGCGCACTATCAGCTTCCATGCCGAGGGTACGCTTGAGTACGATGCACTGCTGTTTGTGCCGGGTCGCGCCCCGTTCGATCTGTACAGCAAGGACTACGAGAAGGGCCTGGCGCTCTACAGCTCCAACGTGCTGATTATGGAGAAGTGCGACGACCTGCTGCCCGACTACTACAACTTTGTGCGCGGTGTTGTGGATTCTGCCGACGTGACGCTCAATATTTCGCGTGAGACGCTGCAGCAGAACCGTCAGCTCAAGGCCATTGCCAAGCGTGTGGAGAAGAAGATTACCGCCGATCTCGAGGACATGCGCGACAACGACCGCAAGGCATACGAGAAGTTCTTTGAGAATTTTGGTCGCGGTCTTAAGTACGGCATCTACTCGAGCTACGGCATGAAGGCCGACGAGCTCGCCGACCTGCTGTTGTTCTGGTCTGCCAAGGAGCAGAAGATGATCACCCTTGCCGAGTATGCCAAGGGCATGCCCGAGGGCCAGAAGGCAATCTACTATGCCGCCGGCGATTCGCGCGAGCGTCTGGCCAAGATGCCCGTCGTGAAGGGCGTGCTCGACCGCGGCTACGATGTACTGCTGCTGACGCAGGACGTGGATGAGTTCACCTTCCAGGCCATGCGTGAGTACGTGGCTGCCGATATGCCTAAGGTCTACGAGGATGACGCTGCTCGCGAGGCTGCCGAGAAGGCAGTTGCCGATGGTGCCGAGCCTGAGGTCGAAGATCGTCACCTGGAGCTTAAGAACGTTGCCACCGGCGATCTTGACTTGGCGACCGATGACGAGAAGAAGGAGGCCGAGGACGCCACCAAGGAGAACGAGGACCTCTTTAACGCCATGAAGGAGGCGCTCGGCGACAAGGTCGAGAAGGTTGCCGTCTCCGCGCGCCTGACTGACGCTCCCGCCTGCATCACCACCGAGGGTCCGCTTTCGCTCGAGATGGAGAAGGTGCTTCAGAAGGGTCCCGAGGGCGCGCCCGACGGTATGCCCAAGAGCCAGCGCGTGCTCGAGCTCAACGCTAAGCACCCGGTCTTCGCCAAGCTCGTCGCTGCCCAGAAGGCGGGCGACGCCGACAAGATCAAGCAGTACTCCGGCCTGCTCTACGACCAGGCCCTGCTCGTCGAGGGCATCCTCCCCGAGGACCCCGTAGCCTTCGCGGCAGCTGTTTGTAACTTGATGTAGTTAGCAAGTTACGCCTTTGGTTCCGCCGTTCTAACGAACGGCGGACCAGCCGACGCTGCGCGGTCACCAGAGCGACAACTTGTCATTCAAAGAGGACGGCATGACCAGAAGGTCTATGCCGTCCTCTTTTCATGCCAATTTGTTCGCTCTGGTGCCCGCTCGCTGGCATTACCAAAACATCGGCGGTCCAATAATGATCCCTTGGGGACGGAGGAAAAGTAGTCGTTGGGGACGTTCTTGTTTGACTAGTCGTTTAAGAACGTCCCCAATGACTAGTTGGATTGCTAGTTTGTGCGGGTTGTGGTTTTGGGAGCTGCGGGAATTTAAGATACTGTACAACTGTACGTTAAATCATCTTCGTAGTATATTGCTACCCGCAAAACTCAGCACCATTGTGCCGCGAGGCACTAAAGCGTCTACGTACAATGGTTGTCGATAGTACGATTCGATTCAACGACAGGATGGATGGTCCAAGCGTGAGTCTCGGCAGCAAACTATCCAACGCAAAGGTCTCCTTTGCGATCTTTAAGCGTGACATCAAGCGATTGCTCGTGAACCCCGTCGCCTTGGTGGTTACCCTTGGCGTGTGTGTTATTCCCTCGCTGTATGCCTGGTACAACATCGTGGCAAACTGGGATCCGTATGGAAACACCCAGGGCATCAAGATTGCTATCGCCAACAACGACCAGGGCACTCAGAACGACCTGGTGGGCGAGCTCAACGCGGGCGACCAGGTCGTCGATCAGCTCAAGGAGAACGATCAGTTGGGCTGGACCTTCGTCGATTCGTCGGCCGATGCCAAAGAGGGCGTCGAGAGCGGGGAGTACTATGCGGCCATCGTGATTCCCAAGAACTTCTCGGATAACCTGGTCTCGATGCTCGACGGCAACTACCATCAGCCCAAGCTTACGTACTACGTCAATGAGAAAAAGAGCGCTATTGCACCCAAGGTTACCGATACCGGTGCCAACACCATCGAGGAGCAGATCAACTCGGAGTTTGTCTCCACGGTGGGCGAGACCGTCGCGGGCATTGCCAAAGATGCTGGCATCGACCTTAAAGACAAGGCAACCCAGACCAAGGATTCGCTGGCGGGCTCGGTGTCCGAGGCGTCTGATACCCTGGGCGAAGTACGCGATTCCATCGGCGACATGAACACCGCCATCGACAAGACGAGCAACTCGATTGCTTCGGCCGATGCTGCGTTGGCGGACCTGCAGGGACAGGCGCCTTCGCTAACGCAGGCAATCGCTCAGGGTAATGATCTGCTGGGCGAAGCTCGCACCACGGCTGGCAAGTCCATCACCTCGCTCTCCAAGGCACTTTCGGAGGGCAGCATCGTGCTGAGTAAGACATCGGCTTCTGCGAACGCCGCGATTGGCAGGCTTACCGGTACGGTTACGTCCACGACCACTCGAATCGACAACTCGCTCGGATCCCTTCAGGCGACGATTGACCACAACAGCGCTGTCATCGAGCGCCTGCAGATTCTCGTTAACGATACGTCGACGGGATCGGAGAACGCCGATGCGCTCATCGCGTCGACCATCAATTCGCTTCGCGAGCAAAACCAGAAGCTGCAGAGCATTAAGGATGGCCTTTCTGCACAGTCGAGGGCCATGGCAAACGACGCTAAGGCAATCTCGAACGCGAGTAACGAACTCAACGCGGCAATTCGGACCGGTACGGCTAACCTCGGTCAGGCTCAGACCGATCTGGGGCAGAACGCGCTGCCGAAGGCTTCGAGCGCGCTTGACTCCTTTGCCGCCGTTTCGGGCGATTTGACCGGCATTGTATCGGGTATGACCCCCACGATAGCGAGCGCGCGCGGCACGCTGGCGCAGCTCGACGCCACGCTCAAGCAGGCAAAGACCACGCTGTCCCAAACCGATGCCTCCCTTGCCAAGGTTCAGGACAAGCTCGCGACCGCCGCTAATGACATTGCGGCGCTGCAGACCTCTGAGTCTATGGGCGAGTTAGCCGACCTCATGGACGTCGACGTCAATGACGTGGCAGATTTCATGGCATCTCCGGTTGAGCTGACGTCCAAGTCAATCTATCCGGTCAAGAGCTTTGGCTCGGGCATCGCGCCCTTCTACACCAATCTGGCGCTGTGGGTAGGCGGCTATGTGCTCATCGCTATCTACAAGCTCGAGGTCGACCGCGAGGGCATCGGTAGCTTTACGGCGCGTCAGGGCTACTTTGGCCGCTGGCTGCTGATGGTGATCCTGGGTGCGTTCCAGGCCATTATCGTTACGGTGGGCGACCTGGTCATTGGCGTTCAGTGCGTCAATCCGCTGCTCTTTGTGCTGGGCGGCATCGCTATTTCGTTCACTTACGTCAACATCATCTATGCGCTGTCCACCACCTTTAAGCATATCGGCAAGGCAATCGGCGTCATCCTCGTCATTGTGCAGATCCCCGGTTCGTCGGGCATGTATCCCATCGAGATGATGCCCGGCTTCTTCCAATGGCTGCATCCGCTGCTGCCCTTCACCTATGGCATCAACCTGCTGCGCGAGACCGTCGGTGGCATGTATTCGTTCAACTACCTGTTCAACCTGTGCATCCTGGGCGTGTTCCTGATCGTGGCGCTCTTTATCGGTCTGCAGCTGCGCCCGTTGCTGCTCAACCTCAATCTGCTCTTTGATAAGCAGCTTTCCACGACGGGCCTCATGATCTGCGAGTCCAACGACCTGCCGCGCCAGCGCTATTCGCTGCGCACGGCCATGCGCGTCATGCTCGATTCGGATTCGTACCGTCGCGAGCTGCTCGATCATGCCGTGGCGTTTGAGCATCGCTACCCGTACTACATCAAGGGCGGTTTTGCCGCCGTGGTAGGCGTCCAGGTCCTGCTCTTTGTACTTTCGACGGTGCTCGATATCGACAATAACGGCAAGATCATCCTGCTTGTTATCTGGATCATTTCGGTCATCGCCATCTGTGGCTGGCTCATCAACATCGAGTACATCCGTGCGAGCCTCAATACCCAGATGCGTATCTCGGCGCTTTCGGATGAGGACCTGCGTCGCGAGATGCGCGAGCACACGGCCGCCATTCCTGCTGCCCGTCGCATGTTTGGTCTCAACGCCAGCGAGCGGGGCACCAAGGACAGCGAACAGCCCACGAGCCGTCTGCCGCATACCGGTGCGCATCGTAAAGCTCATGATGCCGACGGCGTTGACAACGTAAACGGAAACGACGGGGACACCACCCCGCTTGGCAAGCACTCCAAAGGAGGTGAGGCATAAATGAAAAACATCCTGCACCTGTTTAAGCGCGATGTCCAAAACGTGTCTCGCTCCGTGATTGGCTTGATTGTCGTGATGGGTCTCATTATCGTGCCGTGCCTGTACGCGTGGTTTAACATCGCCGGAAGCTGGGATCCGTATGGCAACACCGGCAATCTCAAGATCGCCGTGGTCAACACCGACGAGGGCTACGAGAGCGATCTGATTCCCGTCGAGGTCAACGTGGGCGAAAACGTAACCTCCACCCTGCGCGGCAACGAGAACTTCGACTGGGTCGTCCTCAACGACCGCGATAAGGCGATTGAGGGCGTTAAGTCGGGCGCGTACTACGCTGCCGTCGTTATCCCTAAAACGTTTAGCGCCGACATGATGACGCTTTTCTCGACCGAGGTGAAGCACGCCGATATCGAGTTCTATGAGAATCAGAAGGCCAACGCCATCGCGCAGATCGTGACTGAAAAGGGTTCGAGCGCCGTCCAGAGTCAGGTCAACGAGACCTTTACCAAGACCATCACGACCATCGGCCTTAAGACCGTGTCCAGCCTGCTCGACTATATGAGCACCGACCAGGTGAGCAACTTTATCGCCAATCTGTCCTCGACGCTGGGCGATTCGGTCCAGGACCTGCAGGACGTTCAGGCCAGTGCAACGTCGCTTGCGGGCATTTTGAGTTCTACGTCCGATTCACTGACATCGGCGGGCGGCATGCTCAAACAGTCCGGATCGACCGAGGAGTCGGTGAAGCAGCTCATGCAGCATGCCGAGAGCGGTATTGCCGATTCCGAGCAAGCGCTCAAGTCCGCCAGCGATGCAATCGATGCCGCTATTGATGGGAGCGCAGGTTCGTTCGATAACGTTTCTACCGAGCTCGCAAAGGCATTCGACGCTGCAAACCTGCATGTCAATCTTACGGTGCGTCAGCTCAACGATGGCGCAGCGTCACTCAAGAACCGTGCCGACGAGATTGATGCCACGGCGAATGAGCTCCGTAGTCTTGCTGGCCAGGTGAGTAACGATAAGCTCAAGGCAGGGCTTGAGGACGCGGCTGCTGAGCTTGACAAAACCGCGGCGGAGTACCGCAACAATGCCAATGAGCTGACGAACATCGCGACGTCGCTCACGAACAGCATGGCCGAGGTCAACAGCTCGCGTGCCGAGGTCGACCAGGCCATCGCCGATGCCAAGGCGGGTATCTCGGGTGCCAAGTCCGACTACGATTCTACGTTCTCGGTTAAGGCCAAGGAGCTCAAGAAGACCATTTCGGGCGTTCTGGATTCCCTGAACGGTATCTCGGGTGACCTAGATAGCGCCGTGAGCGGTCTGACCGACGCCTCTGGTTCGCTCGCGAAGGGTCTCTCCAAGGCTGCAAGGCTCGTCAACAAGGCTTCCGATCAGCTGGGTGAGGCATCGGACAAGATTAGCGCGTTCAAGGACGAGCTCGACGGTGCCCTTATGTCGGACGATCTGGCCACGATCAAGACGATGATCGGCAACGACCCCGATGGCCTCGCCGTGTCGCTTTCCGGCCCCGTTGCGCTCGATCGCAAGCCGGTCTATCCGATCCGCAACTACGGCTCGGCCATGGCGCCGTTCTACACGATTTTGTCGCTGTGGGTGGGCTCGATTGTTCTGGCGGCCATGATGAAGGTCTCGGTTGACGATGAGCTCATCAACGAGCTCATCCCCGTGCGCTTGCACGAGATCTATCTGGGTCGTTACCTGTTCTTTGGCGGTTTGGCTCTGCTGCAGGCAACGCTCGTGTGCGCGGGCGACATTCTGTTCTTTGGCATTCAGTGCGACAACCCGCTGCAGTTTGTGCTAGCGGGCTGGGTCGCGAGTCTCGTGTTCTCCAATATCGTCTACACGCTTACGGTTTCGTTTGGCGATATCGGCAAGGCGCTCGCAGTCGTGCTGTTGGTCATGCAGGTCGGCGGTTCGGGTGGCACGTTCCCCATCGAGATGACCGGCCCCGTGTTCCAGGCGATCTATCCGTTCCTGCCGTTTACTCACGGCATCAACGCCATGCATGCCGCCATGGCTGGCGCCTACCATATGGAGTACTGGGTTGAGCTGGGTATTCTGGCGAGCTATCTGATTCCGTCGCTGGCCCTGGGCGTCATCTTCCGCCGCCCGGTCATCAAAGCCAACGACTGGATCATCGAAAAGCTTGAAAGCACGAAACTTATTTAGTGCAACAGCGTGACATCGACGAAACATCGAGGTTTACTCTGCCGACGCTTTAGTGGGCTGGATTGCGTGGGCTGCTTGGTTGTTGCTACAGTAGCGGGGCGTGCCGGGGGTCCGGTGCGCCCCGTTTTTATTTGACCATGAGGCGGCACGCAGCCATACGCGTGCGGACACCACGCCCAGATTGAGTGTGAGGATGTTCCATGGCCCAATACGCTGCCAACGAAATCGAAAGCATGCCCGATAGCCCTGTGGCCCGTGAGGATTTGGGCGCGGGCGGTATTCCCAGGGGCGCCGGCGCACGCTCCCCGCTGTTCTGGAAAGTTTTGCTACTTTCGGTGGCGGTCATCTGGGGCTACTCCTTTACCACTATGAAGGACGCACTCGGCACCATTCCGGTGTTCGAGCTGCTCTATGTACGCTTTCTGCCTGCAGCGTTGGTCATGTTTGCCGTCTTCCACAAGCGCATCACTGCACATTTCAACGCTCGCAATCTGATCGTTGGCCTGAGTATGGGCGTGCTCATGTGGGCGGCCTATGCGTTGCAGACGGTCGGTCTGGCATATACTACGGCGGGCAAGAATGCTTTTTTGACGGGCACGTATTGCATCCTCGTGCCGTTCGCGAGCTATTTTCTGAGCGGAGAAAAACTCACCCGCTATAACCTGGGCGCGGCACTGCTGTGCTTGGCGGGCATTGGCTTGGTGGCGCTCGATAGCGTCGAGTTCAACATCGGTGACGTCATTACGCTGGCAGGCGCGGTCTTCTTCGCCATCCAGATGGCGGTGACCGCCAAGTACGGTCGCAAAATGGACATCAACGTTATCACGTTTTGGATGTTTGTGGGCAACGGCGTGCTGAGCCTGGTCTCGTCGCTGCTATTCGAGACCCAGGCGCCTCTGTCCGTGTGGACGCCGAACTTTATCGGTGTGATGGCGTTTCTCTCGGTGGGCTGCACATGCGTGGCTCTGCTCATCCAAAACGTCGGCCTGGCGCATGTCCCGGCTTCGACGGGTTCGCTGCTCCTTTCGATGGAGTCGCCTTCGGGCGTGTTGTTTTCGGTGCTGCTGATGGGGGAGGCGCTCACCTCGCGCCTGCTCGCCGGCTTCGTGCTTATCTTCCTGTCGATTATCTTGAGTGAGACTCACTTCGATTTTTTGCGCAAAAAGCCGCGCCCGCAATTGTAAACAACTTGTTGCGCCGCCCTCCCAGGGCGGCATTTTTTATGCGTCGCCCTTAAAGTTGTACCTTGCACTTTATGCTATCAAAGTGCTTGCTGCAAAAACGTTACTGGAGGGCATCTATGGCACCAGCTTTGTCCGATTTTCAACCGCAACCAGCGCCCAAGGCTACCGCAGCGGCGCAGGCCGCTATCGGTGACGGTCTTGTTGCAGAAGCTCAGACTTTTGCAGACGAGCTTGCTGTGTGGCGACACGATCTACACCAGATGCCCGAGCTGGGTAACAACCTTCCGCAGACGTCCGCCTTTATCCAGGCGCGTCTGGACGAGATGGATATTCCCTATGCCGTGCTTGTTGACGGCTCCTGTGTCGTTGGCCTTATCGGTGCCGGCGCGGCAGCTGCTGCTCGGGGTAACGGTACGTGCACGGACAAGCAGGCCGGTACGGTCATCATGCTCCGCGGCGACATGGATGCCCTGCCCGTTGCCGAGGAATCCGGCGAGCCCTTTGCATCCACCAATGGCTGCATGCATGCTTGCGGTCACGATATGCACGCGACGGCGCTGCTTGGTGCGGCTCGTATGCTCAAGGCCCGCGAGTCCGAGCTTCTCGACGCCAACGCCACGGTTAAGTTGCTGTTCCAGCCGGGCGAGGAAACCTTTGAGGGTGCCCGTGCCGCCATCGTCGACGGTCTGCTGCGGAACCCACGCCCCCAGGCGGCTTTTGCCATGCATGTTAACAGCCAATCGCCGCTCGGCCTGGTGCTCTATGGGAGTCCGGCGCTTTCGGGCGTGTACGGTTTCCGCATCACGCTGCAGGGCAAGGGCGGCCATGGCTCGAGCCCCGAGATCTGCATCGACCCCATCACGGCCGGCGTCCATGTGCACCTGGCGCTTCAGGAGCTTATCGCTCGCGAAGTGCCGGCGGCCAAGGAGGTCGCACTGACCGTGGGTAAGTTTGCCGGTGGTCAAGCGGCCAACGTCATCCCAGATACCTGCGTGCTCGAAGGCACGCTGCGCGGCTTTGACGTTGAGCTCATGGAGCACCTCAAGGAGCGTATCGCCGAGGTCGTCAACGGCGTGGCCGCAACGTATCGCACGCCGGCCACCATCGAGACGCTCTCGGATGTTCCCCCGCTCGTGCTCGATGACGACGTGACCCAGGCTTCGCTTGGCTACGTGGGTGCGACGCTGCCCAAGGCCGCCTTCTTGCCGCTGTTCCATGCCATGGCGAGCGAGGACTTTGCGCTTATCTCGAGTGAGATCCCGAGTGCGTACTTTACCGTGGGCGCTGCCGTGACTGATACGGACGAGCATTTTGCTCAGCATCATCCCAAGGCACGTTTTAGCGATGCCGAGCTTCCCCTTGGCGCCGCGGCTTATGCCGCCGTCGCTTTGGGCTACATCGCCGACCACCGGTAGCACCCAATCTTGCTACTCGTTTGTTTAAGATGGTCGGCGGCACCGTGGGCGCCATCGTTTCGGGTGTGCTGTCCGATGCCACGGGCTCTTTTGCGAGCACCTGGATTGTCTGCTTGGTGTGCTCGGTGGCTATGTTGGTGTTTCTGCTGGCGTCTGAGCCCATCGCCGCCAAGCTGCGTGCAAGCGTGGCGGGGGAGTAGACGTCCGTCGCTCTTTTCTGTTTGCCCCGTTCTGTTTGTGGCCGCCCTGGAAGCCGAATGGATGCTCGTACCATCATTCGGTTTCCAAGGCGGTCACGGGCCTACGAAATGATCCGTTTTCCTCCGTCCCCAAGGGATCACGTGATCCGAAGGGGACGGAGGAAAACGGGTCACAAACAGCGGCGGCGCATCTGGCCGAACGAGTCCCCATACCCTCGTTCGGTCAGACGCGCCGCCGCGTTGCTGCTTTGTGCCGTATAATGTCCACTATCTATGACGCGATACAAAAGAAAGGTGTTTGCCCATGCAGGCACAGAAGGCGGAGGGAACCCGCGACCTTATCGGCGCCGAGATGCGCGCCTGGCAAAAGATGCAGCAGATTGCGGCCAGCGTATTCGAGCCGTTTGGCTTTAAGCCCATCGAGACGCCCGCGATCGAGCAGGTGGACGTGTTTGTCCACGGCATCGGCCAGTCGACCGACGTCGTGCGCAAGGAGATGTTCCGCGTGTTTAGCGGCGCCAACCTGGAGCGCGTCTTTACCGAAGGCACCGATACCAAGCTCAAGCCTAAGCAGCGTCTGGCCCTTCGTCCCGAGGGCACGGCCGGTGTGGTGCGCGCCGTCGTGGAGAACAACCTGGTGCCCCAGGGCTCCACGCCGTTTAAGGCTTACTACGCCGAGGCCATGTTCCGCGGCGAGCGTCCCCAGAAGGGCCGCCTGCGCCAGTTCCATCAGGTGGGCATCGAGTGGCTCGGCGCTCCCGATCCGGCGGCAGACGCCGAGTGCATCATCATGCTCATGGAGTTCTACAAGCGTCTGGGCTTCGATCTTTCCAAGCTCCGTCTGCTCATTAACTCGATGGGCGATCCCCAGTGCCGTCCGGCCTATCGCGAGCAGGTTAAGCAGTTCATTCTCGACCACGCCGACGAGATGTGCGACGAGTGCCGCGAGCGCGCCGAGCTTAACCCGCTGCGCGCCTTCGACTGCAAGAACGACCATTGCCGCGAGATCATGGCCGAGGCTCCGCTGATGGGTGACAACCTGTGCGACGAGTGCCGCGAGCACTACGAGCAGGTCAAGCGCTATCTGGATGCCGCCGGTATCGAGTATGTCGAGGATCCCACCTTGGTGCGCGGCCTGGACTACTACACCCGTACCGTCTTTGAGGTCGAGGCCCCTGGCGTCGGCGTCGGCTCCATCGGCGGCGGCGGTCGCTACGACGGCCTGGTCGAGCTCGAGGGCGGCAAGCCTACGGCCGGCGTCGGCTTCGCCGTCGGTTTTGAGCGCGCCCTGCTGGCCCTACAGGCCTTTGGCGGCGACCTGGGTGCCGATGAGGCCCCGTGCGTCTACGTCGCCAACGCCGGCAAGGAGTTGCGCCAGAACGTCTTCGCCATTACGCAGGAGCTTCGCGCTGCAGGTATCGTGACCGAGGCCGACTACCAGGGCCGTTCGCTCAAGGCTCAGTTTAAGCAGGCCGACAAGGTGGGCGCCAAGCTCATTTTGGTCTTGGGCGGCGACGAGCTTGCCGCCGGCAAGGTCAAGGTGCGCGACATGCAGAGCCATGACGAGGTTCTCGTCGATCTGGCCAATGTGGTCGAGGCGGTTCGCGAGCGCCTGTAGCGCATCTTTTTGAGCTGCGGGCCTGCTAACGTGCCCTGCTCATGGAGAGCGATTGTTACGGGGGTGTTTCGCTTTTATGCGGAATGCCCCCGTTTACGTATGCCGCCCACCGAGAAATACGACCATTTAGGGCAAAAACCTTTGCAATGCAGAAAATACTTTTGTGTGGTAAAGCGCAATCAGTGTCGAAAGTATTTCTCAAGCGCCTATAATGAATACCGCATGTTACGTGCATAGAAGGAGGAATGGGAGGAAACGTGGCTGAGAACCTAAGCAACCAGTCTGTACCCGAAGCCGCGGCGCGCGTCGCTGCCGTGGTCAACCGCCTCGTTAACCGAATCGGCTCGAATGCCGAGTCCAGGGAGCGTCTCGCCGAGATCGAGATCCCCGAGGAGCTGCGCGACAATCTGGCGCTGTTCTTGCGCCTGGAGCGCCGTGTGCTTAGCGAGTATGATCCCGAGATCGCGGACCTGTTCGACAAGATTTTGACAGCCGAGATTGTGGTCAATGCCGGCAACCCCGGTACCTGCGCTGCCGACGAAGCCGTCGACGAGCAGGGCGTGCCCACCGCCGACGAGCCCACTGCCGTGGCATTTCGTGAGGTCGTCGATTTGATCGACAGCCTGCCGCTCGATAAGCAGCAGGTCATTGTCCGCGCCTTTACGAGCTTTTTCCATCTGGCAAACCTGTCGGAGGAGAACTACCGTGTGGCGCAGCTGCGCGAGCGCGAGGCCGGTGCGTCGACCGATACCGAGGTCGATCCTGCCAACGAGCTTACCGTTGCCTATCACCAGCTGGTGAATGAGCTGGGTGTCGAGGGTGCCAACGAGCTGCTCGACAAGCTCGAGTTCCACCCTGTCTTTACCGCACATCCCACCGAGGCCCGTCGTAAGGCCGTCGAGGGCAAGATCCGCCGTATCTCCAACCTGCTGGAGGAGCGTCCGCGTCTGGGCGGCTCCGACCTGGTGGAGAACGAGCGCCATATGCTGCAGGAGATCGACGCCCTGGTGCGTACGAGCCCCATCGCGCTCAAGAAGCCCACGCCGGTCGAGGAAGCCGATACCATCATCGACATCTTCGATAACACGCTGTTCGACGTTATCCCCGTTATCTATCGTCGTTTTGACGATTGGGTGCTGGGCGACAAGGCCGGTACTGTGCCGCCGCTGTGCCCGGCGTTCTTCCATCCCGGCAGCTGGATCGGTTCCGACCGCGACGGTAACCCCAACGTCACCGCCAAGGTGAGCCGTGAGGTCGCCGCCAAGTACTTTACGCACATGGTGCTCAAGCTCGAGGACAAGTGCCGCCACATCGGCCGCAACCTCACGCTCGAGGCCACCTACAGCAAGCCGTCGGCCGAGCTCATTAACCTGTGGAACCATCAGGTCGAGATGAGCCCTCGGTACACGGCCCGCGCCGAGCTGATCTCCGAGCACGAGCCGCATCGCGCCGTCATGCTCGTCATGGCCGACCGTCTGAACGCCACCGTGCGCCGTATCACCGACACCATGTACCACAGTGCCGACGAGTTCCTGGATGACCTGCGCGTCGTCCAGCGTTCGCTGGCCGCCTGCGGTGCCGTCCGTGCTGCCTACGGCCCGGTCCAGACCATCATCTGGCAGGTCGAGTCCTTCGGCTTCCATATGGTCGAGATGGAGTTCCGTCAGCACTCCGTGGTGCACGCCCGCGCCCTCAAGGATATCCACGAGAACGGTATCCATGGCGACCTGCAGCCCATGACGCGCGAGGTCATCGATACCTTCCGCGCTATCGGCTCCATCCAAAAGCGCTACGGCAAGAAGATGGCGCACCGCTACATCATCTCGTTCACTAAGAGCGCCCAGCATGTGGCCGACGTCTTTGAGCTGGCTCACCTGTCCTTTGCACACGAGGAGGATGTCCCCGAGCTCGACGTGATCCCGCTGTTCGAGCAGCTCGAGGACCTCGAGGGCTGCGTCGACGTGCTCGACCAGATGCTTACGCTGCCCGTGGTGCAAAAGCGTCTTGCCCAGACCAACCGCCGCATGGAGGTCATGCTAGGCTATTCCGACTCCTCCAAGGATGCCGGTCCTACCACAGCCATGCTCGCGCTGCACTCCGCGCAGGAGCGCATTGCCAAGTGGGCAGAGAAAAACGATATCGACCTGGTGCTCATGCACGGCCGCGGCGGTGCCGTGGGCCGTGGTGGCGGCCCGGCCAACAAGGCCGTGCTGGCGCAGCCCAAGGGTTCGGTCAACTGCTTCTTTAAGCTCACCGAGCAGGGCGAGGTCATCTTTGCCCGTTACGGCAACCGCACGCTGGCTCAGCGCCATGTTGAGTCCGTTGCCGCCGCAACGCTTTTGCAGTCGGCCCCGAGTGTCGAGAAGACCAACACAGAGACCACGCAGAAGTTCTGGGATATGGCCGAGAAGCTTAACGCTGCAAGTCACGAGCGCTATCTGGACCTGCTGAACACCGAGGACTTTACACCGTGGTTCTCGACCGTGACGCCGCTGACCGAAGTCGGTCTGCTGCCGATCGGCTCGCGTCCCGCTAAGCGCGGCCTGGGCGCCAAGTCGCTCGACGACCTGCGTACCATTCCGTGGATCTTCAGCTGGAGCCAGGCACGCATTAACCTGGCCGCTTGGTATGGCCTGGGCACCGCCTGCGAGCAGCTGGGCGACCTTGACCAGCTCAAGGCTGCCTACCAGGAGTGGCCGTTCTTCCGCACCTTTATCGACAACATCGAGATGTCGATCGCCAAGACCGATCAGCGCATCGCCAAGATGTATCTGCACCTGGGCGATCGCCAGGATTTGTCCGAGAAGGTCTTCACCGAGATGCAGCTCACGCGTAAGTGGGTCCTTGCCATCGTCGGTGACGAGTGGCCGCTGCAGCGCCGCCGCGTGCTCGGTTGCGCCGTCCGCGTGCGCAACCCCTACGTCGACGCCCTGTCCATCGCCCAGGTCCGCGCCCTTCGCGAGGTGCGTATGAACCAGGACGAGATGGCCGAGGAGAAGAAGGCCGAGTACATGAGCCTGATTCTTTCGACTGTGACCGGCGTCTCGGCAGGTTTGCAGAACACGGGGTAATCGATAGCCCTGTAGCTCTCACCGGGACCCGATGGGTTTCCCTCTGAATGCGTCCTCGCACTTGAAGCCCCCTTATCCTGCTCCTTCGGAGCTGCGGATAAGGGGGCTTTGTGCTGCGGAATGCATTCAGAGGGAAACCCATCGGTCCCTTCGTCCTCGGTCTTCTGGGATTGGGCTGAAGGGATTAAAGTGCGCTTCGCGCCCAATGCGGAGTGCGGCGAGGGCTTCTTGCGTCCTGTGGAGTGTGCCTAAAAGTAAACCTATGGCGGGCCCTGCGATGTCCGACCTTTGGCGGATCAGCCGCTGGGTGAGGGTGGTGCTTGGGGCGACGTGCAAAAAACGGAGTTTTCAGCAGCCAAAGATTGATGCATAAGGCCATAGCCGGCTTTCGCTGCCTTTGTTGATGCTTTTGCACGACAATTGGGCCTTGGCGATGCCCGTATACGGCTGGTTTCTCGCCGCATGCTATCCAGATGGGACGAGTCATGAGGACTATCTACCTTTTGAAAGACTTTTGACACCAAAATCTTATCCCGCGATGCTGAATACTCGCAAAAATGCACGCTCCGGAGGGTACTACCCTGTTACGGCTAGAAATCCATGCGCCATTATATGCAATTAGTTGACGTATTTATGCAAGATGACTTACGCGCGCATGCCATCGGGGTGGACGTTCGTCTCGGCATTGCGTTGACCATCCTGCCCATAGTGTCTTTTACAGGCGGCTGCGGTCCTGTTTGGGATTGCGGCCGTTTTGTTGTGGGTCAAATATGAACGTTGTGTTAATGAGTCGGTGGACGGTGGCGTTTTTCGGTGAGCGGCGTATCCTTCCAACGGTTTATCTAGTGTGTCAGTTGAAAGGAAGAGGGCGCTCGTCATTGTTTGAATGTGAACTACCGTTTGACCACAAGACGTTGCATCTAGAGCTCGAGGATAAGAACTTCGCTGGTGTGATGGAGGG
Source organism: uncultured Collinsella sp. (assembly GCA_958370785.1). Lineage (GTDB taxonomy): Bacteria > Actinomycetota > Coriobacteriia > Coriobacteriales > Coriobacteriaceae > Collinsella. The sequence continues at coordinate 27,764 of CATXKN010000007.1, forward strand.
TCATCAAAACGAGTTTAAGACCACGAAGTCGCAGGAAGAGCTGGTAGAGGAGTCACTTGCCAACCCTTATGGCTCGCCTTCGCTCGAGGAGCTTTGCGCTGGCAAGAAGGACATTGTCATCATTAGCTCCGACCATACGCGTCCCGTTCCCTCGCGTGTGACCATGCCTATTCTGCTGCATCACATCCACTCCGCTGCGCCTGAGGCGCGCGTTCGCATTCTGGTTGCTACGGGTATGCATCGTCCGTCGACGCACGAGGAGCTCGTCAACAAGTACGGCGAGGAGATCGTTGCCAACGAGGAAATCGTTATGCACGTCGCGACTGACGACAGCATGATGAAAAAGATCGGCACCCTGCCTTCTGGCGGCGAGTGCATCATCAACAAGATTGCCGTCGATTGCGATCTGCTGCTTGCCGAGGGCTTTATTGAGCCGCACTTCTTTGCTGGTTTCTCTGGTAGCCGCAAGTCCGTCCTGCCTGGCATCGCCAGCTACAAGACCATCATGTACAACCACAACGGTCAGTTTGTGAACGATTCCCATTCGCGTGCTGGCAACCTGTGCCACAACCACGTGAGCGAGGACATGTTTGCCGCTGCCGAGATGGCTCACCTTGCCTTTGTGCTGAACGTGGTGCTCAACGGTAAGCACGAGGTCATCGGCTCCTTTGCCGGCGACATTCACAAGGCACACGAGGCTGGCTGCGAGTTCGTGAAGAGCCTTGCCGGCGTTGAGCCCGTCGAGTGCGAGATCGCCATCACCACCAACGGCGGCTACCCGCTCGACCAGAACATCTACCAGGCCGTGAAGGGCATGTGCTCTGCCGAGGCCACGCTTCCCGAGGGCGGTGTGATCATCGACGTTGCCGGTTGTGCCGACGGTCACGGTGGCGAGGGCTTCTATCACAACATCGCCGACAACGATCCGGCAGAGTTTGAGCGCGCCTGCATCGACCGTCCTAAGGACGAGACCCTGCCCGACCAGTGGACGAGCCAGATCTTTGCCCGCATCCTGGCGCATCACCCTGTGATCATGGTCACCGACCTGTGCGATCACCAGATGCTCAAGGATATGCACATGACGCCGGTCAACACTATCGAGGAGGCGCTCAAGCTCGCCTTTGAGATGAAGGGTGCCGATGCCAAGGTGGCCGTCATTCCCGATGGCCTGGGCGTTGTCGTCGCACAGCACTAGTGCGTGGCCTAAACGAATCGTTTATAACCGACAAGAAAGATAAGGTTTTATGCTTACCAAACTCATCTGCGAATTCGGCGCAACGGCCCTCATGATCATCTTTGGCGTGGGCGTGCACTGCGATACCGTGCTCAAGGGCACCAAGTATCAGGGTTCCGGCCATATGTTTGCCATCACCACCTGGTCCTTTGGCATCTCGGTCTGCCTGTTTGTCTTTGGCGGCGCCGTGTGCATGAACCCGGCCATGGTGCTTGCCCAGTGCATCGTAGGCCTGGTGCCGTGGAGCAGCTGCATCCCCTTCATGATTGCCGATATGCTCGGCGGCTTTGTGGGCGCCGTAATCGCTTGGCTTATGTATGCCGATGAGTTCAAGGCTTCCGAGGGCGTCGTCGACCCCGTTGCCCAGCGCAACATCTTCTCGACCAACCCCACCACCGAGGGCACCAACTATGCCCGCAACTTCTTCTGCGAGGCTATCTGCACCTTCGTGTTCATCAGCGCCATCCTTGCTGCTGCTAGCCGCGCCGGCGAGAACGTTCTGATGCTCGCTATCTGCGTCGGTCTGATCGTTTGGGCTGTTGGCATGGGCATGGGCGGCATCACCGGCTTCGCCATGAACCAGGCTCGTGACCTTGGTCCTCGCATGGCCTATCAGGTGCTGCCGATTAAGAACAAGGCTGACAACAACTGGAAGTACGGCCTGCTTGTTCCTGGCATCGCACCGTTTATCGGTGCCGCTCTGGCCGCTCTGTTTGTGCACGGTTTCTTGGGCATGTTCTAGTCTGAGGCTACATAGTTGTCCGCCGCCCGCATGGGGTAACTTCCCAGCGCGTCCTCGGACATGCAAAAAGGCTCGCTGCGCACTTCGTGCGGCGAGCCTTTTTGCGTCCTGCGGAATGCGCTGGGAAGTTACCCCATGCGGGCGGCTGCGGGATTTTAGTCGCGTTGGAACAAGCAACCCAACATATATCTGAATTTGGATGTGAGGGGCGTTTTGCTGTTGGGGGCGTTGAGATGAGGACGATACTTTGGGAAGGGATGACGCCTTGGGAGGAGGCGTCTATCTGAAGAGGGGCTTTATGGCTGATAGATAGTCTTTGGCTACGTCCTCTTTTGGGGCTTGGAAGTTGTGCCAGGCCCACCATTGGACCATTCCTACGAAGCTTGAGGCTATGTGGTGTAGTAGGAAGCTGCGGTCCATGGTGGCGGCGGGGCCGTTTGGGTCGGTGGGAAAGGTTTCGGCTGCTCGTGACATGATGGTCTTGCGTAGGCAGTCGGCGAAGACGCGTGAGCCGGCGCCGGCTACGAGGGCTCGAACGCCCTGGCGGCGCTCCCAGAGGTTGTTGAGGATATGCTCGACCTGTACGAGCGGGTCATCGAGGGGCGTACCGTCATCGTCGAGGGCATGGGTGCAGATGTCGCGCACGAGCTCAGCGAGCAGGTCATCTTTGCTCTTGAAGAGGCCGTAGAACGTGGCCCGACCCACATGGGCGCGAGCAATGATGTCGCCGACGGTGATCTTGCCGTAGTCCTCTTCGCGCAGCAGCTCGGAGAACGCCGCGACGATCGCGGCGCGGCTTTTGGCCTTGCGGGCATCCATGGCTATGCGTCCGCGTCAACGAGCAGACAGCGGAGCGTCCCGGAGCAGCCCTCGTAGGGGCGCTTGCCGGCGCCGTAGCCGACGGCTTCGATGCGGTAGCGTGAGGGCAGTTGGTCGGACGTGCGCAGAGCAGTGACGATGGCGGCGCCCGTGGGCGTCACGAGCTCGCCGGCGACCGGTGCAGGCGTGAGGGCGATATTGCCCGCCTGGCACAGGTTGACGACAGCGGGGACGGGAATGGGCATGAGGCCGTGGGCGCAGCGAATGGTGCCGTGGCCCTCGGAAAGCGACTCGACCACGATGTCCTCAATACCCAGGTCGTCGAGGCAGATGGCGACAGAGCAGACGTCGACAATGGAGTCGACGGCGCCCACCTCGTGAAACAGGACGGTGTCGGGCGTTTTGCCGTGAGCCTTGGCCTCGGCAGCAGCGAGTACGGAAAAAATGGCAAGGGCGCGACGCTTGGCGCCATCGCTTAGCTGTGAGCCGTCGATGATGGCGGTGACGTCCGCCAAAGAGCGGTGGTGATGGTGGTGGGCGTGATGATGGCCCTCGTGGCCATGGCCGTGGGCCTCATGCTCATGCGTGTGCTCGTGTTCGTGCTCGTCATGGTCATGATGATGGTGTTCGTGCTCATGTGCGTGCTCGGCAGCTGCTTCGTTGCCGTAGAGCCAGGCCATGTCGTGGTCGTGGTTCTCGAGCCCCTCTGCCAGCTGAACGTCAAAGTCGCAGGCGTCGATGCCATGCTTGTTTACGCGCGTTACAGCGATCGAAAAGCCGTCGACCGGCAGCGTGGCGAGCTGTTCGCGCAGGTGCTCCTCGCTGGCGCCCAGGTCGAGCAGGGCCGCGACGGTCATATCGCCGCTGATGCCCGAAGTGCCGTCGATGATAAGCGTGTGCTGATGGTTGGACATGGAATGCTCCTTAACGGGCGCAGGATGTGCCGGCGCTCAGATGATTGATAAGACTTGCCTGGTAGGCGGCACCAAAGCCGTTATCGATATTGACGACCGATACGCCGCTGGCGCAGGAGTTGAGCATGGCGAGCAGCGCGGCTACGCCTCCAAAATTTGCGCCGTAGCCCACGCTGGTGGGAACGGCGATGACCGGACAGCTCACCAGACCGCCGATAACGCTCGCCAGGGCGCCCTCCATGCCGGCGATGGCGATGACCACCTGCGCCTGGGCAAGTTCCTCGGCATGCGCGAGCAGGCGGTGCAGGCCTGCGACACCTACGTCGTAGAGGCGGTCGACCTCGTTGCCATAGAATTCGGCCGTCAACGCGGCTTCCTCGGCGACGGGCAGGTCGCTCGTACCGGCGCAGGCGACAACGATGCGTCCGTTGCCGGTAGGGGAGGGCTTGCCGCCCACGAGGGCGAGCTGTGCGTCTGGGACATATCCCAGGTCGATGCCGTTGCCGAGGAGCTTCGAGGCGCGGGCTGCCTTTTCGGCGTCCAGGCGCGTGACCAGGATGCGCACCTGGCCGGCATTGAGTAATGCTTTGATAATGGCGGCAATCTGCTCGGCGGCTTTACCGGCGCCGTAGACAACCTCGCCGGCTCCCTGGCGCACCCCGCGCGAAAGATCGAGCTGCGCAAAACCCAGATCGGCGGTTGGCGCCGTCTGGAGGCGCGTGAGGGCGACTGCCGGGGTGACTACTCCGTCGGCAACATCGCTCAGCAATTGCTCAAGATCTCGCTTATCCATATATGTTCCCTTCGACGGCGCAAAGTCTAGCACTCAAAGGGTATGTTTCCGAACACTAAGACAAAATTGTTCGGAAACTATAGGACAGACTGATTCTCTTGTTAGAAGGATCGACTAGTCGCGCAGGATGATGTCCATGGCGAGCATCAGGTTGCGCTCATCGATGGCAAACGGGGCGGCTTCGCGCGTCTTGGGCTTGGCGCAAAACGCGATGCCCGTGCCCGCGGCCTGAATCATGGGGATGTCGTTGGCGCCGTCACCGATCGCGACGGTGTGGGCCATGTCGACACCGCACTCAACCGCCCAATCCAGCAGCTGGATGAGCTTGGACTCCTTGGTCACAATGTCTGCCGCCAGCTTGCCGGTGAGCTTGCCGTCCACGACTTCCAGACGGTTGGCCAGGCAAAAATCGATGCCCGCGGCGGCCACGATCTTGTCAGCGACCTCGTGAAAGCCGCCGCTTACCACGCCGACCTTCCAGCCTTTGCTGTGCGCCGAGCGCACAAGCTCCAGCGCGCCGGGGGTAAACGTCACGCGCTCAAAGGTGCGCTCGAACACACTCTCGTCCAAGCCGGCAAGCAGCCCCACGCGCTCCTCGAGCGCCTGCTTAAAGTCCAGCTCGCCGCGCATAGCGCGCTCGGTGATTTGCGCAACTTGTTCGCCCACGCCGGCCTCCTCGCCCAACAGGTCGATGACCTCCTGGTTGATGAGCGTGGAGTCGATATCCATAACAATGAGGCGTGCAGTCATGACGGGCCTTTCCAAGTGCTGTTTTATTGGGGCATATTGTCGCACGTGAATAGCGCGGGCGGGTGCCGCGGTGCGTCAATTGTTTCGTCTCCGTCAAGTCTTTGGGCAAGAGCTACTTTTTCGTGGTACATCGACGCGGGTGCGATAAGATAGAACGCCATGTCCGGCTGCGCGGTTTACGCAGGCTGGGCAAATCTGTACGACGCCGCCCGGAACGACACGGGGCGGCACAGATCCATAAAGGAGGATCACTGGTATGAGCCAGACCCGTCCCATCGATGAGCATTCCATGCACACCCGTACCTGCGGCGAGCTTCGCTTCGAGAACGTGGGCGAAGAGGTCACCCTCACCGGTTGGGTGAGCCGTCGCCGCGACCACGGCGGCCTTATCTTCTGCGACCTTCGCGACCGCGAGGGCATCACGCAGCTCACCTTCGACCCCGAGCACTCCGATGGCGATGCCTTTAAGATCGCCGAGACCATGCGTCCCGAGTGGCCCATCAAGATCCACGGCGTCGTGCGCGCCCGTGGCGAGGAGACCACCAACACCAAGCTCGCGACCGGCGAGATCGAGGTCCTGACCGACCACGCCGAGGTGCTCAACACGTCCGTCACCCCGCCGTTCCAGATCGAGGACGGCATCGAGACGAGCGAGGACACCCGCCTGCGCTATCGCTATCTGGACCTCCGTCGTCCCGAGATGATGGCCAACCTCAAGCTGCGCTCCGACTTTACCTTTGCCATTCGCGAGGCGCTGCACAACCGTGAGTTCATGGAGGTCGAGACGCCCTCCCTGTTCAAGTCCACGCCCGAGGGCGCTCGCGACTTCATCGTTCCCAGCCGTATTCAGCCGGGTAACTTCTACGCCCTGCCGCAGTCCCCGCAGCTCCTGAAGCAGCTGCTCATGGTCGGTGGCGTCGAGCGCTACTACCAGGTTGCCAAGTGCTTCCGCGACGAGGACCTGCGTGCCGACCGTCAGCCCGAGTTCACCCAGGTCGATATCGAGATGTCCTTCGTGGACCAGAACGATGTCATGAGCGCGCTCGAGGAGGTTCTTGCCGATGCTTTCGGCCGCATGGGTGTCGAGATGCCCACGCCGCTGCGTCGCATGAACTACTGGGATGCCATGGACACCTATGGCTCCGATAAGCCCGATACCCGCTATGGCATGCACCTGGTCGACCTGACCGACATCTTTGCCAACTCCAAGTTCAAGGTCTTTGCGACTGCCGCAAACGAGGAGGGCTCTGTCGTCAAGGCCATCAACGCCAAGGGCGCCGGCGCCTGGGCACGTGCCAAGATCGATAAGCTTGCCGGCGTGGCCTCCACGTTTGGCGCCAAGGGCCTGGCTTGGATCGCCTTCCGTGAGGACGGCTCCATCAACAGCCCCATCGTCAAGTTCTTCTCGGACGAGGAGATGGCGGCTCTGCGCGAGCGCATGGACGTCGAGCCCGGCGACCTTGTGATGTTCGCCGCCGGCCCGCGCCTGCTCTCCGACGAGATCCTGGGCGGCATGCGTTCCCACATGGCCAATGCGCTCGAGATCAAGCGCGAGGGTCACGACTTCCTGTGGGTCGTCAACTTCCCGCTGTTCCATTGGGACGAGGATCGCAAGGCCTATGCTGCCGAGCATCAGCCCTTTACCCTGCCGACCGAGACCGACATCGCCAAGATCGAGGCCGATCCGCTGGCAGCCGGTTCGTGCACCTACGACTTTGTCATGGACGGCTTTGAGGCCGGCGGCGGCGGTATGCGTATCCACAACGCCGAGATGCAGATGTCCATGCTCAAGCTCCTGGGCTTTACCGAGGAGCGCGCCGAGTCTCAGTTTGGCTTCCTCATGGAGGCCCTCAAGTTTGGTGCGCCCCCGATGGGCGGTTTCGCTCTGGGTCTGGACCGCGTGTGCATGCTGCTCACCGGTTCCGACTCCATCCGCGACGTCATGGCGTTCCCCAAGACGGCCAGTGGCTCCGACCTTATGTCGGGTGCTCCGAGTGCCGTTTCCGGCGCCCAGCTCAAGGACGTCAGCCTGCGCCTGATGTAGGCAAGCGGCTACATATTGCTTGCAACGAGGGAAGGACGTGTGCCTTCCCTCGTTTTTTATGCGCCGAGATTGTGAGGGTATATAGGGTGACCGGGCGTCGCGGAAAGTGCGTCCCGGAATCTGGGTCCAGAACGGGTCGCGCTTTCCCAAAGGGGGTCCTCTGGGAAAGCGCGACCCAGAATTCGGCAAAATAATGGGGCACAGTTTCCGGTTGAGCTGTCTAGCGGAAACTGTGCCCCAGAATGAGCGCTCAAAACGGGGCAGGCTTTCCGCAACAACTGTCTGGCGGAAAGCCTGTCCCAGTTTCTTATAGCGAGTCTCTCTGGATCAGCTGCATGTGCATCACGGAGGTGGTGGGCTCGGCGCCCTTGATCATGTCGAGCGCAATGTTGGCGGCCATGTGGCCTTCTTCGCGCAGGGGCTGGCGGACGGTCGTGAGCGCGGGGACGCAGCGCGTCGCAATCTCGTGATCGTCGAAGCCGACGACGGAAACGTCCGCCGGAACGGATAGGCCTGCCTCGTTGAGTGCGGTGATGACGCCAGCCGCGATACGGTCCGATCCGCAGAGCACGCCATCGAAAGCAATCTCGCGCGCGAGGATCTGGTGCATGGCCTGATAGCCGTCTCCGTTGTTCCAGCCGGTATAGATAACGTTTGCGTCTGGGAGGTCTTCGCCCAAGACGGCGCGGTAGCCGCGCAGGCGGTCGACAACGGCGGGGTTGTCTTGCGGTCCCAACACGGCGACGATATCTTTGCGCCCTCGCTCCTTCATAGCGAGCGCTGCAAAGCGTCCGCCCTCTTCGTCGTCAGAGTAGACCGTCGAGAACACATCGCGATAGGGGTGGCCCTCGAGCTGGCCGCACAACACGGTGGGTACGCCCAGCTCGCGCAGCACCTCGAGCAGCTCGCTGCCCTTGTAGGGGGAGACGTCGATCACGGCGTCGAACGAGCGGCGCTCAAAGTGCTCGCGTGCGCGGTTGCGCTCATGCGTAGAAGACGCTTGCAAGATAACGGGCAGATAGGACGACTCCGACAGTTCCTCGGTAATGCCGCTCAAAAACTCGCTATAGGTGGGGTCGCTGAAGAGTTCACTTAGGGGCTCGGTCACGAGCACGGCGATGATTTCCGTGCGCCCGACAGCGAGCGCTCGGCCACGAGCGTTGGGGACAAAATTGACTTCCTTGGCCGCCGCGCGGACGCGCTTTTTGGTTTCCTCGCTAATGCGGGGCGAATCGTTGAGAGCGCGCGATGCCGTGGAGCGCGACACGCCGGCAGCTGCGGCAACCTCGGCAAGCGTAGGTGCGGTGCGAACTGGTTGGGTCATGGCGTCTCCTGGAGAATGCGGTCGATGTTGTCGCTGATACGGGTTGGTGCGGATACAGCTTACTATAGTGCGTCTGAACAGCGTTCATGATATCCGGTGACCGGCGTCGTTTTGCAACCAAGCCGCAATCGAATACACCTCGTATGGGGGGGGGGGATATCTGCGGGCGTGGCGGTTGCCTACGAGCTTAAGAACGATGTCTTGTGCTGTGTTTCGATACTCAGGGTGACATAAGTGTCGCGGTTGTACAACCGGTTGCACCGTTAACCCGGTCAAATCGACCGTTCAGCGGACAACCGGTTGCACAGCTTTTTGCATCGCCCGTAAGATAAGGACAACCGGTTGCACAAGAATCACTACGATGACGAAGGAGCATCACCATGGACGCCATTAACGATTGGGAAAACCAAGCGCTCACCCACAGGAACCGCCTGGCACCCCATGCGTACTTTATGGGCTACGAGACCGCCGATCTCGCTGCAACGTACAGCCGTGAGCTGTCGCGCGGGTTTGTCCAGCTGTCCGGCTCGTGGCAGTTCCGCCTCTTTGAGGGCCCCGCTGCCGTCTCCAACGAGGAACTCTCCACGTACAAGCCCGAGTGGGATCACGTGGAGGTTCCGCACCTGTGGCAGGTGGACGGCTATGGCAACCTTGCCTACACCGACGAGGGTTTCCCGTTCCCGGTGGACCAGCCGTTCGTTCCCTCCGACGACCCCACGGGCGTCTACCAGCGCATCGTCAACCTTCCCGCCGTTCCTGCCGGCGCTCGCGAGATCATTCGCTTTGACGGCATCGAGAGCTATGGCGAGCTGTACGTCAACGGCCAGTTTATCGGCATGACCAAGGGCTCGCGCCTGTCCGCCGAGTTCGACGTGACCGACGCGCTCGTCGAGGGTGACAACCTGTTTGCGGTCAAGGTTCTGCAGTACAGCGATGGTAGCTACATCGAGGACCAGGATATGTGGTGGGCCTCGGGCATCTTCCGCGATGTGTACCTTATGCAGCGCCCCGCCGCGCACCTGGTCGACTTTAGGTTCCGCACGCACCGCGAGGGCGATACCGCTCTGATTACGCTCGATACGGTGGCCGAGGGCGCTACCCGCGTCGTGTATACGCTCAGCGATGGCGAGAACGTGGTGGCTACGGGTGAGTGCATCGACGGCCATGCCGAGTGCAGCGTGACCGATGCCCACTTCTGGAACCCCGAGGACCCCTTCCTCTATGACCTTACGTTTGAGGTCTACGACGGTGACGAGGTCAGCGAGTACGTTCCGCATCGCCAGGGTCTTGCCGAGGTGACGGTCGAGGGCAATCATATCTACCTCAACGGCACTTACTTTAAGATGCATGGCGTCAACCGCCACGATCACGACGATCACAAGGGCCGCGCCGTGGGCCTCGATCGCATGCGCCGCGACCTGGAGCTCATGAAGCAGCACAACATCAACGCGGTGCGCACGTCCCACTACGCCAACGACCCGCGCTTTTACGAGCTGTGCGACGAGTATGGCATCATGCTGGTCGCCGAGACCGATATGGAGAGCCACGGCTTCGAGAATATCGGCAATATCGCCCTGGTCACCGACGACCCGGCATGGGAGCCGGCCTACGTCGACCGCATTGAGCGCCTGGTGATGCAGGAGCGCAATCACGCCTGCATCATTATGTGGTCGATGGGCAACGAGAGCGGCTATGGCTGCAACATCCGTGCAATGTATGCCAAGGCTCACGAGCTCGATGGTCGTCCGGTCCACTACGAGGAGGATCGCAACGCCGATACCGTCGACGTTATCTCCACCATGTACTCCCGCGTGTCGCAGATGAACGACTTTGGTGAGCATCCATTCCCCAAGCCGCGCATCAACTGCGAGTACGGTCACTCCATGGGCAACGGCCCCGGAGGCCTGTCCGAGTATCAGGAGGTCTTCGATCGCTGGGATTGCATCCAAGGCCAGTTTATCTGGGAATGGTGCGACCACGGTTTGGCTGCTGTGACCGAGGACGGTGTTGCCTACGATATGTATGGTGGCGACAACGGCGATTACCCCAACAACAGCAACTTCTGCATCGATGGCATGGTGTTCCCTTGGCAGCAGCCGAGCCCGGGCCTCACTGAGTATGGTCAGGTTATCTGCCCGGTTCGCATGGCCTACGATGCCGAGGCGGGCGAGCTGACCGTCACCAACAAGCGTTGGTTTACCACCCTCGAGGATGTTTGCCTGTCGGCGGAGACCCTGGTGGACGGCGACGTGGTTTGCCGCAAGACGCTCATGCCCGGTGCGGTTGCCCCCGGCGAGTCCGTCCAGCTTCCGCTGGTGATTCGCGAGGTCGCGGTAGGCGAGACCCTACTGACTGTGCGCGCCTACACCATGGCCGCTCACGTCTGGTGCGAGCCGATGTTCCAGCTGGGCGCAAGCCAGTTTGCCATCGCAAACCATCCGGCGCCAGCCATCGCGGCTCCCACTCGTCCTGAGCTTACGGTCGAGGAGACCGAGCAGGAAATCCGCATTCGCTCCCTCAACGGCGAGCTGACCTTCAGCAAAGTCAACGGTACCGTGAGCGAGTGGAAGGCATCCGGCCGCGACGTCATGGCCTCCGGTCCCCAGGTTGGTTTTTGGCATCCGCTCGTCGATAACCACGCCCAGGAGTATGACTCACTGTGGAAGGACAACTTCATCGATGTGATGCAGACGTCTACCCGCAAGGTTTCTTGGAAGCAGGACGGCAATGCGGTCGTCGTTACCGTGAGCCAGCGTATCGCTCCTCCCGTCCGCGCGTTCGGCATGCGCGTCGAGCTTGTCTACACCGTGCTTCCGAGCGGACGCGTTGACCTCAAGGTTTCCGGCGAGCCCTACGGTGACTATTCGGACATCATCCCGCGCATCGGCATCTCCTTCGAGGTCCCCGGTTGCGATCGCGCCGTCGAGTGGTATGGCCACGGCCCGGGCGAGAACTATCCGGACTCGCTGCGCGCCAACCCGGTCGGTCATTACCGCACCACGGTCGACGATATGTTCACGCCCTACGTTATGCCTCAGGACTGCGCCAACCGCGAGGGTACCCGCTGGGTTGCTCTGCGCTCTAGCCACGGTGACGGTCTGGTCGTGACGCGTCCGAGCGACGCCGCTTCCAACCCGTTCTCGTTCTCGGCATGGCCCTATAGCTGCGAGGCCATCGATAACGCCAAGCACGTCTACGACCTTGTCAAGGGCGATACGGTCACGGTCAACATCAACGACCAACTGCTCGGCCTTGGCTCGAACTCTTGGGGTTCCGAGGTGCTCGATTCCTATCGCACCCGTTTTGAGAGCTTCAGCTTTGAGGTGTCCCTGCGACCGCTGACGTCTGCCGATCTGGCTCAGGCACTGGCACCCATTAAGGAGGCATAAGTCATGCATGTCTTTAACTCGCGCGCCGATTTCGACGCTCAGATGAAGTCCGTCAAGAAGTGGATGCGTACCGGACAGGCGCTCGACGGCGTTTCTGAACTGCAGCACGATGTGGCGTACTCCATCGGCGACTCGTTGGTGTACTGGTGGGTCTATGCCCGCGAGGCCGCAACCGCCGATCTGGTCGGTCACCGTCGCTACCATGCCGTGCTCGCTCCGCTCGACGGCGACCTGACCGTCGAGGTTGCCCCCAAGGCAGGCCTCACCTGCACCCGCGCTTACAGCGATATCGATGATCGCGAGCGCTTTGAGGGGGCGGGGGAGACCGTGACGATTCCCGCCGGCGGCGTTGCCGTCGTCGAGATCGACGAGGCTTACCGTGTTATCGCCGAGGCTTCGGATCCCTGCGTCGTGGTACTGCACGTGACGGTCGAAGGTTATTCCTTCCCCAACAAGTAGTATTCGTCCGTTTGGACGTTTGCTTCGCGCCGTTAAGGGGGATGGCTTTGTTGACTCCCTTTTCCCCATTCCCCTTAGCAGGTGCGCCGTCCGCGATTGCACTTGCAGCTCGGACGGTTTTGGATGACATTTAATAGATGATTGGGAGGGCTTATGAGCTCTGAAAAACGAGGAACGATCGGTTCGTTCGCTCTGCTGGGCATGACGGTCGCCGCCGTGTTCGGTATCAAGAACATCATCAACAACAACGCGGCCATCGGCTTGGCAGCTGCGCCGTCGTTCTTCTTCGCCACGCTTTTGTACTTTGTCCCCTATACCCTGGTTACCGCCGAGTTCGTCGGCCTCAACAAGGACTCCGAGTCGGGCGTGTACGCATGGGTTAAGACCTCGATGGGTGGTCGCTGGGCGTTCCTGACGGCATTTAGCTACTGGTTCGTTAACCTGTTCTTCTTTGCGTCCGTCCTGCCCAACGTCATCATCTACGCGAGCTACGTGTTCTTTGGTGCCAACGCCGAGCTTTCGCAGCTGTGGATCACCATTATCGAGATCGTCGTCTTTGCTATCGCCACGTGGGTTTCGACCAAGGGCGCTAAGTGGATCGGCTCCATTTCCTCCTTCGGTTCGACCGCAGCTCTCGGCCTGACCGCCGTGTTCATCCTGCTGTCCCTGGCTGCTGCCTTTGGCGGCGTTGAGTTCGCTACGGCTCCTACTCCCGCTAACATGGCTCCCGACATGAGCAACTTCGCAACTGCGTGGGGCTTCTTCGGTACGCTTGCCTGGATCATCCAGGGCGTTGGCGGCGCTGAGTCTGTCGGCGTGTTCCTTAACGACCTTAAGGGTGGCGTCAAGGCCTTCGTGCGCACCGTCGTTATCGCCGGCCTGACCATCGGCCTTCTGTATGCAGGCGCTTCGCTGCTGGTCAACCTGTTCATTCCCGAGGGCGGCGTTGCCATCTCCACCGGCATCTTCGACGTGTTCGGCGCTGTCTTTGCCCACTTTGGCATTCCTATGGAAGTGTCCACGCGCGTCATCGGCTTGATTCTTCTCGCCGCTACGCTGGGTTCCCTCATGATGTGGACCTCCGCTCCCATCAAGGTCTTCTTCACCGAGATCCCCAAGGGCGTCTTTGGTAGCAAGATCGTCGAGCTCAACGAGCACGGCATTCCTGCCCGCGCTGCCTGGCTGCAGTTCGCCATCGTCGTCCCCATCCTGATCATCCCTGCCCTGGGCTCCGGTAACCTCGACGACCTGCTCATGATCGTCACCAACATGACGGCTGCCACCGCTCTGCTCCCGCCGCTGCTGATCCTGCTTGCCTACTTTATGCTGCGCAAGAACTTCGACGCTGCTCCCCGTGGCTTCCGCATGGGCTCGCGCAGCTTTGGCCTGGTCGTTGCCGCATTCCTGCTTGTGGTCTTCTGCTTCGTGCTTATCTGCGGCACCATTCCGCTCGATCAGCCGCTGTGGCTGACGCTGGTCTACAACGTTGGCGGTGTGGTTGTCTTCCTGGGCCTTGCCGTGATGTGGTACAACCGCTACATCAACCGTCTGCGCGAGACCGATCCCGAGGCCGCCGAGAGCGAGCTGCGCCCCTCCGTTCTCGACATGATGGAGTAGCGGCTAGGATTAATCTACGGCTGTGGAATAAATCGATTCCCTTTCCTAAGGAGGGGCCTTACGAGGCCCCTCCTTTTGTGTTTTGGGGCATGGTTTTGGACCCTGTGGGCAAAAAATGCCAAATATGAGTACTGCTGCAAAAGAGGTGGCATATTTTTCGGCCTGTTCTGAGCAAAAATGGGCTCAAAATCAATTTATCTAACCCCCTTTAAAGGACGTTTGACGGCTTTCAACCTCTTCGAATCGCTCAAAGTAGGCAATTTGCTCTCGATTTTGCTGCTACTAAATTGGTGACAGTACTCATATTTGCCACTTTTTGACCACGAGGTGTTCAGAGGGGCTCTCGACAAGCATCTAACGCTACAATAACTACCACATGGCTGGGTTTTGCCGGCCGAATGTGCGATGCCGCGGGAGGGGACATGGTCGAGTTTACAAAGACGATTAAAGATCCGTTGGGATTGCATGCCCGCCCGGTTGCGCTGCTTTATGACATTATCGCCAAGCATCGTAGTGACGTGTCGGTCAGCATTGGCGACCGCCATACCGACGGTCGCGATGTCATGGGACTCATGGCTCTCTACGGCGAGTGCGGCGAGGACATCATCTTCCGCGTTTCAGGCGTAGACGAGGCTTCCTGCGTTACGTCGATCAGAAACCTCTCGCTCTGAGCATGACAGGGCGCGGCAAAGGACAGCCCTTTGCCGCGCCTTTTTGTTTCGTATAGGAAACTTTTTCGAAAACTGATTAGAGACCCTTTCCAAAAAGTTAACCACGTGCTAGTTTACTAAAGCGAACATAGACGTTGTTAACTTTTAACGCGTCGATGTTGAGGACGAACTGACGTTAGGAGCAACTCATGTCTTGCGGACCGCAGATGCCGGCCATGCCGCTTTCGATGGTAAAAGCGGGCGAAACCGTGCGCGTGTCTCGTGTAAAGGGCAATGAGGACATGAAACACCACCTCAAGGACCTCGGCTTTGTCGAGGGCAACGAAATCCACGTGGTGAGCTCGAGTGGTGCCAATATCATCGTCACGGTGCTGGGCGCACGCTTTGGCATCGATTCCAAGGTTGCCATGCACATCATGACCGTCGGTTAGTCAGCAGCATTTCATAAAAACCGAAAGGGGGACAAGAGGATGAAGACGTTGGGTGACGTTAAGGTGGGCGAGAGCTCTACCATCGTCAAGCTTCACGGTGAGGGTGCGCTTCGCCGCCACCTTATGGACCTGGGGCTCATCAAGGGCACTTCGTTCAAGGTCGTGAAGGTTGCACCGCTCGGTGATCCGGTCGAGATCAACGTGCGCGGCTACGAGCTTTCCATCCGCAAGGAGGAGGCGGCCGTCGTCGAGGTCCAGTAAGGGCTCGCGGCGTGTATTTCTGCAGGTAAAGTTAGGTATTTCTAACTTAATGCAGCAACTTTGAAGCACATTATCCAGCCCGCGCGGAGAAAGCAGCGCGGGCACACAAGGAAGAAGGATTGAATGGCGGATTCTCAGATCCATGTCGCGCTGGCGGGTAACCCCAACTGCGGCAAGACCACGCTTTTCAACCTGATCACCGGCGCCAACGGCTACGTTGGCAACTGGCCCGGCGTCACGGTTGAGAAAAAGGAGGCCAAGCTCCTAAGCGACAAGAACGTTACCATCACGGACCTCCCCGGCATCTACTCGCTTTCCCCCTACAGCCCCGAGGAGCAATGCTCGCGCGATTATCTCATGAGCGGCGAGCCCGATGTCGTCGTTCAGGTGGTCGATGCCACCAACCTGGAGCGCAATCTATACCTGGCACTTCAGGTCATCGAGACCGGCCTGCCTGTGGTCGTTGCCCTCAACATGGCCGATCTGGTCGAGAAGAATGGCGACAAGATCGACACCGACAAGCTCTCCAAGAAGCTTGGTTGTCCGGTCATGATGATCTCGGCTCTTAAGAACAAGGGCATCAAGGAGCTCTTCGAGCAGGTCAAAAAGTCCGCTGCTTCTAAGGGTCAGGTGCCGGAGCACAAGTTCGATTCCTCCATCGAGGACGTTCTGACGCACATCGAGAACAACCTTCCGGCGAGCGTTCCCGCCAACAAGCGTCGCTACTACGCCGTCAAGCTGTTCGAGCGTGATGCAGACGCCTGTAAACTCATCAACCTCACTAAGGAGAAGGCTGCTCGCGTGGAGGAGCTGGTCGCCCGGTGCGAGCAGGACTGCGACGACGATGCCGAGTCCATCATCACCGGTGAGCGCTATGGCGTCATTGCCCACATCATCGACGAGTGCATGACCAAGGCTCCGGCAAAGATGAGTACCTCCGAGAAGATCGACCGCGTGGTTACCAACCGTATTCTGGGCCTGCCGATCTTTGTGGTCATCATGTTCTGCGTGTACTACATCGCCGTTTCCACCCTGGGCGGCACGGTGACCGACTTCACCAACGACCAGCTCTTCGGTACCGACGGCTGGTATGTGCTCGGCCAGGGCCGCGACGCCTACGATGCGGCCGTCGATGCTGCGGGCGATAACGCCGATTCGGTTGATCCGGCGGAGTATGGCCCCTATGTCCCCGGCATCACCACCGTGGTGCACGATGCCCTCGTGGCAGGCGGCACCGAGGACGGTGGCCTGGTCGATTCGCTGGTCTGCGACGGCATCGTCGGCGGTTTGGGTGCCATCTTCGGCTTTGTACCGCAGATGTTCCTGCTGTTCGTCATGCTGTCCTTCCTGGAGGACTGCGGCTATATGGCCCGCGTCGCCTTCATCATGGACCGCGTGTTTCGCCGCTTTGGCCTGTCCGGTAAGTCCTTTATCCCCATGCTCGTGTCCTCGGGCTGCGGCGTCCCCGGCGTCATGGCCACCAAGACCATCGAGAACGAGAAGGACCGCCGCATGACGGTCATGACCACCACGTTCATTCCCTGTGGCGCCAAGCTGCCGATCATCGCCCTGCTCATGGGCTCCATCATCGGCGATTCTTCCACCACCGCCGCGTGGATTAGCCCGCTCTTCTACTTCCTGGGTGTCTTTGCCGTTATCGCCTCGGGCCTCATGCTCAAGAAGACCAAGCTCTTTGCCGGCCGCCCGACGCCGTTCGTTATGGAGCTTCCTGCCTACCACTTCCCGGCGATCCGCTCTTGGGCGCTGCACGTGTGGGAGCGCTGCTGGGCCTTTATCAAGAAGGCCGGCACGGTCATCTTTGCCTCCACTGTCGTGGTTTGGTTCCTGTCCAACTTTGGTAGCTACAACGGTTCCTTTGGCTTCTTGCCTGCGATGGACGGCATCCCCGAGGAGTTTATGGACTACTCCGTGCTTGCCATGCTCGGCAACCTGGTCGCTTGGATCTTCGCCCCGCTCGGCTTTAGCACCTGGCAGGCTACCGCGCTGACCGTCTCTGGCCTTGTCGCTAAGGAGAACGTCGTCGCCACTGCCGGTTCGCTGCTGTCCGTGGCCGACGCCGCCGAGACCGACCCGAGCCTGTGGACCGCATTTGCCGGCATGTTCCCGACCATGGGCGCTTGCGTGGCCTTTGGTGCCTTCAACCTGCTGTGCGCTCCGTGCTTCGCCGCCATGGGTACCATCCGCAACCAGATGGACTCGGGCAAGTGGACCGCGATCGCCATCGGCTACGAGTGCGCCTTCGCTTGGGTCATCGGCCTGTTTATCAACCAGTTCTACAACCTGCTTGTTCTTGGGCAGTTTGGTATCTGGACGATTGTGGCCATCGTGCTGCTGGTTGCGATGCTCTTCCAGATCTTCCGTCCCATGCCCAAACATGCATGGACCGATGAGGACGAGACCAACGCTGCTTCTGCCGCAGTTTCCGCTTAAGTCCGAATAAGGATTAACCCCTTTCCACGAGCCCGGGTGTCCCAGCGACACTCGGGCTTTTTGGTGGGGGAGATATGGCGTTTGCGCAGATAAAACCGACCAAAATAAACCGTCCCTATTTGGTAGGTGGAGAATGGGGTAAAGTAAGTGATGGTTAACTAGAGGAGGCTTGCTATGGCACCTATCGATATTGTTGTTCTGGCTGTAATCGGTATTGCGTTTGTCGCCGTGTGCGTGCGCATCTATCGCAAGGGCACCTGTGCCGACTGTGCTCAGGGTGGCGTTTGCACCGGGCATTGCTCCAACAAAAAGACCTGTGCTGCGCTTAAGGGCGTAGACAAAATCGCCGAAGACTTGGGCCGCGGTATTCATTAGCCGACCGGCGTTTGGGTATGTTTGACTGCGGATGCGGCAGTTGCTGATACGATAAGTACGTTAGCAACTGCCGCCGAGCGGCTTAAACGAAAGGAAGCCTGTATGGAGTCATCCGCCTACCCGATGCTCTTTAGTCCGATCAAGGTCGGTACGACCGAGGTCAAGAACCGCGTCTTTATGCCGCCGGTGTCCACGAACCTGGCCGATCATGGCTATGTGACCGACGACTTGGTCGACCACTACCGCGCCCGCGCCAAGGGTGGTGTGGGCCTCATCATCACCGAGGTCGTGACGGTCGAGCCCACCTATACCTATCTGCCGGGCGACATGTGCTGCTACGACGACACGTTCATCCCCGGCTGGGAAAAGCTCGCCGCCGCCGTGCATGAGTACGGCTGCAAGATTATGCCGCAGCTCTTCCACCCCGCCTACATGGCCTTCAACATTCCGGGCACGCCGCGCTTGATCGCTCCGTCCTTTGTGGGCCCGTCCTATGCCCGCGAGGCGCCGCGCCCCATCACGGTCGATGAGATTCACGAGCTCACGCATCAGTTTGGCGACGCTGCCGTGCGTATGCAGAAGGCCGGTGTCGATGGCGTCGAGGTCCACGCAGCGCACGCCCACGGCATGCTCGGTGGTTTTTTGACCCCGCTCTACAACAAGCGTACCGATGGGTACGGTGGCTCGCTCGACGCCCGCATGCGCTTCCTGCTCGAGGTCATCGCCGAGATTCGCGAGCGCTGCGGCAAGGACTTTATCATCGACGTCCGTATTTCGGGCGATGAGTACACCGATGGCGGCCTGACCCTCAACGACATGATCTACGTCTCACGTCGCCTGGAGAAGGCCGGCGTCGACATGATTCATGTGTCGGGCGGCACCACCATCAAGCGCGGCTCCGCGATTCCCGCCGCCGGTACCCAGCAGGCGTCGCACGCCGCCTGCTCGCGTGAGATTAAGAAGCACGTCAACATTCCCGTCGCCACCGTCGGCCGCATCAACGAGGCCTGGATCGCCGAGGAGCTGATCGAGGACGGTGCCGCCGACATCTGCATGATGGGCCGCGCCAATCTGTGCGATGCCGAGTTCTGCAACAAGGCCGCTGCCGGCAACGCCGACGACATCCGCCCCTGCATCGGCTGCCTGCGCTGCCTGAACGGCATCATGTTCGGCAAGCGCATCTCCTGCACCGTCAACCCGGACGTGGAGCGCGACGAGGCTGGCTACGAGCCTGCCGCCGAGGCTAAGAACGTGCTCGTTGTGGGCGCTGGTCCTGCGGGTATGGAGGCTGCCTACATTGCCGCCAAGCGCGGACACAACGTGGTGCTCGTTGACAAGCAGGATGAGCCGGGTGGCGAGATGCGTATCGCGGCCGTGCCGCCGGCAAAGCAGGAACTCACCCGCGTGATCAAATATCAGTATCGCCGTCTTGCTGAGGCGGGCGTGAAGTGCGTATTTGGCACCGAGCTTACTGCCGAGGACATTCAGCGTGACTACGCGGGCTACGAGGTTGTCCTGGCTTATGGCGCCGAGCCCATCGCTCCGGCCTTCATGCAGGGCTTTAAGCAGGTTATGACGGCCGACGACCTGCTGGGCGGCAAGGCTTTCCCGGGCAAGAAGATCGTCATCGTCGGCGGCGGCACCGTCGGCTGCGAGACGGCCGATTACCTGGCCCCGTTGGTCAATGACCTCTCGCCGGCCAATCGCGATGTCACCGTCATCGAGATGACCAAGACGCTCGCCGCCAACGAGGGTGGTGCCGGTCGCGCGGTGCTTATCACGCGCATGCTCTCCAAGGGCGTTCATGTGCTGACCGAGGCCAAGGTGACCGAAATCACAGAGGACACCATCAGCTACGAGAAGGACGGCGAGGTCCACACCATCGCCGGTGCCGATACGCTGGTGCTTGCCATGGGCTATCGTCCCAATACCAAGCTGGCCGACGACCTGGTTGCAGCTGGCATTGCTGTCCACGTGCTGGGCGATGCCCAGAAGTGTGGCAACATCCGCGATGCCATCGGCGATGGCTATAAGGTTGCCTGCGAGCTCTAGTCAACCCCTTTGCACCAATCGATTGCAAAAAGCGGCGGCTGCCCTGTGTGTTGGGCAGCCGCCGCCTGCGTTTTGCCAAAGAAAGATTATTGTCGGGCCCTAAATGCCTTTTGCTTCTGCTCCCTCCGCAATCATGTTGCGGTTATACACCAGGTGCAGATACATCGCGTCGTGCGCGGCGGTGGGATTGCGCGAGGCGATGGCGTCGGCCACATCGCGGTGCATGCGGATAGTTTCCTCGACGAGCTTTTTGCCGGTCACGTCGATAAAGAGGGGGACGGATGCCTTGAACACGCCCATCAGGCGGGGAACGACGAGGTTTCCGGAGCTCTCGGCAATGGCATTGTGGAACGCGGTGTCGGCGGCGGAGTAATCCTCACCGGCCTCGGCCAGGCGCTCGGATTCGTCGCAGAGCTCTTTGATACAGACGACCTGGTCGTTGGTTGCGTGCTCGGCCGCCATGCGTGCTATCTGCGGCGGTGCCACGGCCCTCTCGCACGTCAACGATGCCGGTTTTTGGATGTGCTCCTCGTTCCTGGAGATTGACGAGAAGACAACCCTCAAGTCCTGGACCGTTATGGAGACGCTCATCGGCCTTTCGGGTCTTGCCTGCGCCCTGGTGATTTCGTTCTTCGCCTAGTTCGCGTAGCTAAGCATCTTCCGCCGAGTGCATCGCTCGGTACCCATTTACACCTGATTCATTAACCAACGATTGGTACAACCGTTCAAACCAAAAGAGGAGAACATCATGGACGAGAAGACCAAAGCACAGATTCAGCAGGAGGCCGCCGACCTGGTTGCCAAACTGCAGCCGCGTTCCGGCAAGTTTCGCACCATCAGCCCCGAGATGGACCCGCTGCGTCTGGGCTCCGGCTGGACGATCGAGGATCTGGACAAGCCACAGGTCATTATCGAGTCGACGTTTGGCGACTCGCACCCGGGTTCTGCTGGCCTGTTTGAGCTGGTCGAGGAGGTTCGTGCTGGCGTTGCCGAGGCTGGCGGTCACGGTGCCCGTTACTTCTGCACCGATATCTGCGATGGCGAGGCACAGGGCCACGACGGCATCAACTACTCGCTGCCCAGCCGCGACATGATCGCCAACATGATCGAGATCCATGCCAAGGCCACCCCGTTCGACGCCGGTGTCTTTGTCGCCAGCTGCGATAAGGGCCTGCCTGCGAACCTCATGGCCATGGGCCGCATCAACATCCCCTCCATCGTCGTTACCGGCGGTGTCATGGATGCCGGTCCCGATTTGTTGACCCTGGAACAGCTCGGCGCGATTTCTGCCCGCTACGAGCGCGGCGAGATCTCCCGCGAGGAGCTTGAGTTTGCCAAGCACAACGCATGCCCCAGCTGCGGTGCCTGCTCGTTTATGGGCACCGCGTCGACCATGCAGGTTACCGCCGAGGCCCTGGGCCTTATGCTCCCCGGCACGGCCCTGCTGCCCGCAACCAGCTCCGATCTGCGTGAGTTTGCGCGCGAGGCCGGCCGTCAGTCCGTGTGGCTCTCCGAACACAACCTGTGCCCGCGCGACATCGTGACCAAGGAGTCCTTCGAGAACCTCATTATGGTCCACGGTGCCATTTCGGGCTCCACCAACTCGCTGCTGCATATCCCCGCGATTGCCCGCGAGTTTGGCATCGAGATGTCCGCCGACGACTTCGATCGCCTGCACCGTGGCGCCCACTACCTGCTCAACGTTCGCCCCGCAGGTGAGTGGCCGGCGCAGTTCTTCTACTATGCGGGTGGCGTGCCGCGCATCATGGAGGAGATCAAGTCGATGCTTCACCTCGACGTTATGACCGTCACCGGCAAGACCCTCGGCGAAAACCTCGAGGACCTTAAGAACAACGGCTACTACGAGAAGTGCGGCCGCTACTTGGAGAAGTGGAACCTCAAGCGCGAAGACATTATTCGCCCGTTTGACCAGGCTTTTGGTACCGACGGCTCTATCGCCATCCTCCACGGCAACCTTGCCCCCGAGGGTGCCGTCGTCAAACACACGGTTGTTCCGCGCGAGATGTTCCGGGCCACGCTTAAGGCTCGCCCGTTCGATTGTGAGGAGGACGCTATCCACGCCGTCCTGACGCACGAGATCAAGCCCGGCGATGCCGTCATCATTCGTTATGAGGGCCCCAAGGGCTCCGGCATGCCCGAGATGTTCTACACCACCGAGGCTATCGCCAGCGACCCCGAGCTGGGCGCAAGCATTGCCCTGATCACTGACGGCCGCTTCTCCGGCGCCTCCAAGGGCCCGGCTATCGGTCATGTTTCGCCCGAGGCTGCCGTGGGCGGCCCGATTGCCCTGATCGAGGAAGGCGACCTGATCCGAATCAACATCCCCGAGCGCTCGCTGTCCATCGTGGGCATCGCCGGCAAGGAGATGGAGCCGGCCGAGGTCGACGCCGTCCTGGCCGAGCGCCGAGCCGCTTGGAAGCCCAAGGCTAATCGTTACACCTCCGGCACGCTCAAGTTCTTTACCGAGCATGCAGTTTCCGCCATTCAGGGTGGCTACATGGAGTAGCGCACGTACGCATCGAATTTCTCCTCTCATAGATGTGCGGCACAAAGAGCCCCGAGTTCATATGCCACGTCACCGGGGCGCGTTGTTCAGCGCCGCCGGGGCGCTCCACTCAAACGACAAGAGACGTCTTACGCAAGCGCCCGCGTCCGTGGATAAAACCACGGGCGTGGGCGCTTCACTTTATTCCCAGCCGCTTTATTCCCAGCCCTTCCACACGTCAGGCTCGTAGCCAACGGTTGCCTGGCGGCCGTTGCGAACGATGGGCTCACGAAGAATCTGCTGGTTATCGAGCACCTTTTCGAACTTCTGGTCGGCAGCAAGATACTGTACGAGCGCAACCGTGTCGGCATCTTTCGCCTTTGGATCGATCACAGCGTCGATCCCGCCGACGGCGCGCGCCACGCTTTCGAGCTCGCCTTCGCTCAATTCTCGTCCGTCCATGATACGACAAGGGAGCCGAGCAAAAACAGAGCAGGCGGAGATGGAGGAGGACGGCGACCGACCGTCGGCAAGAGTCGGCCGGATCGGACTGGCGCCCAGCGCGCGCCGGCGACACGCTCGCAGCTGCACACATAGCCGATGTACAAGCTCGCCGCGGCGTTCCCTCGCCCCGCGGTGTGGCGATAGAGAAGCACGCCACCCGTCAACGATGGCGCCTCGGTGAAGAAAATCAACGTCTGGGTTACATCCCTTGAAAGGGGCGAAGACGGCTGCTAGTATACCTCCCCGCTATGAAGGATTTGACCAAAGCATACATCGCAATTCGGCGGCCCCTGGTATACGGGGCCTCTCCTGTTGTTCCCCAAGTGCGCTCTGAGCAGCCGCTTTCTTCCTGTCGTATCTGATGCACGCATAGCACGTGCATGTTATTTCGCC
Source organism: uncultured Collinsella sp. (assembly GCA_958370785.1). Classification (GTDB taxonomy): domain Bacteria; phylum Actinomycetota; class Coriobacteriia; order Coriobacteriales; family Coriobacteriaceae; genus Collinsella. The sequence goes on from CATXKN010000007.1 coordinate 51,493, forward strand.
CGTGGGCCGGCGCGCCTTCGGCGAAGAATCGAATAGATACGAAGGAAGCTTATGTCTGATAATTGTACGGTCGCGCCCGCCAATGGGCGCATTACCGGTACCCAGATCCGCATCGTCGCGGTCGTCGTCCTGGGTGCCTTCTTGGCGCTACTGAACCAAACGGTGATGTCGCCTGCGCTGCCGGTCATCATGTCCGATTTCGCCATCGATGCCTCGACTGCCCAGTGGATCATGTCCATATACCCGCTGGTGAGCGGCATCATGGTCCCCGTTTCGGCGTTCCTTATCGACAAGTTCAGCACCCGCGCGCTATTCTTCGGGGCGACGCTGGTGTTCGCGCTGGGCACGCTGCTGTGCGCCGCAGCCCCTGATTTCCTGTTCCTCATCATCGGTCGCGTGTTGCAAGCGGCGGGCTCAGGCGTGCTCATGCCGCTTGTCTCGGTGGTTCCCATGCTGGTGTTCCCCGTCGAGAAACGAGGAACGGCTATGGGCATGGCGGGCATCGTCATGTCGGCGGGTCCCGCGGTCGGCCCCGTCGTAGGCGGCGCGGTGATCGACACGTACGGCTGGCGCACCATGATCGGCGCCATCGTCCCCCTCGCAATTCTCGTGCTGGTGCTGGGCGTGTTCATGCTGAAAAACGTGGGCGAGCTGAAGAACCCCAAGCTCGACCTGCCCTCGGTCGTCCTCTCCACCATCGCCTTCGGCGGACTTCTCTACGGGTTCTCGAGCGCCTCGTCGATGGGTTGGGGCAACCCCGTGGTGCTCGGCTCGATCGTCGCGGGTGTCGTGTGCTTGGTGCTGTTCGTCGTACGCCAGGGCAAAATCGAGGACCCGCTGCTTCAACTGGGCACGCTCAAGACGCGCGAGTTCCGCGTGGCCGCCATCATCGTCACGCTCATCAACGCCGCATGCCTGGTCACCAACACGCTGTTGCCGTTGCTGCTGCAAACCTCGCTTGGCGCTTCGGCCTTCGAAACCGGCATGGCCATGCTTCCCGCCGCGGCGGTGGGCATCATCATCAGCCCTATCTCCGGCGTGGTGTTCGACAAGTTCGGTCCGCGTGCCATCTCGATCGTCGGCCTGGCCCTCATGACCGGCGCCCTGTTCCTGCTCTCGCTTTCGACGGTAAACACGCCCATCTTGGTGGTTGCGCTGTTCTGCATGCTGCAGTCCGCCGGCCAGTCGCTCGCGAACATGCCGGTAAACACATGGGGTGTCAATGCCTTGAAAAATGACATGATCGCCCACGGCAACGCCATCGCGAACACCGGCCGCCAGGTCGCCGGCGGTTTGTGCACGGCGCTCATCATCACGGTCATGACAAGCGTCACCGCGTCGGCCGGCGTCGATGCGAGCACCCAAGTAGCCACCGCCGTGGGCGCGGGCGTCGCTTACAAGGTGTGCGCGGCAATCGGCCTCGTTTCCCTTATCTGCGCCATATTCAGCGTGCGCACCAAGAAAACCGCACCGAAAACGAAGGAGGCATAAGCGATGTCCGAGATTCTGTCCGAGCGCATCCCGCTCGAGCTCGAGGGGACGCCCGTTTCGAGCATCATGATTGAAGAGCCGTTCACCTGCACGCAGGATTGCACGATTTCCGACGTGGTGCGCATGCTCGCCGAAAACGAGGTGAGCAGCATGCCCGTAATCGATGAGCGCAACCAGGTGGTCGGGTTCATCTCCGACGGCGATGTCATGGGAGCCATCGCGCAGCATCGCGCTCACACCATCTTCACGGGCGGCGACGCGTCCATGCTGTACTTCGACGATCAGAGCCTTGAGCAGCGCATCGAAGACCTGAAGGATCGCTGCGTCATGGATTTCGCGACGCGCCAGGTAGTGTGTGCCCGTCCCGAGCAGAGCATCGCCCGCGTCGCCGCGCTGCTGGCGAAGAAGAAGTTCAAGAAGCTTCCTGTGGTTGATGACGAGGGCAAACTCGTGGGGGTCATCCGCCGCTCCGCCATCACCAAATACATCTTCGGCATCCTTTTCCAATAGGGGCAGGTCGCACTTGAGGCGAACATCTCGAGGCATCGAGCCAGCAACTGGACCAGACAACCTTGACACGCACGCGCTTTCCCTCGATGCTTCGGTAAGAGGAGCTGCGAAAATCGCAGCACGGGTGATCGGCGCCGCGCCCCCGAAGGCAAAAGCGAACACGGGAGCGATACGATGGGAAAAGTCCTGGACGAAGATTTGGTTTATGAGATTCTCTCCGTCGTGGCAGAGATTCCGGCGGGATGCGTCGCCTCGTACGGTCAGATAGCGCGCCTCATCGGCAGGGAGAAAAACTCTCGCCTGGTCGGAGCGGTGCTGAGCGAGGCGGATCGCTACGGCGATTATCCCTGCCACCGCGTCGTCAACCACGCGGGACGCCTCGCGCCAAACTTCCCCGACCAGCGAGCACTACTGACGGAGGAAGGAGTCGCCTTCCGAGACAACGGCTGCGTCGACATGAAAAAGCACCAGTGGAACGAGTAGCCAGGCAGCGTAGCGTCGAAAGGAGCGACGCCACGGGGAACGACCTGCGCCCCGCCGCCGGACAACCTATGGCAAAGTGACACGTCCCACAAAGAGCGGCGCACCAGTACGAGACACGACCGCGACGTAAAAAGACCCTATGATACTCGTAAGCATCTATCTGATTGCCCGCCTCGAGGTACCCAAAGAACGAGAGATGCCGAAACCCCTAGACAAAGAAAAAGGTCGGGAGCTTTTATGCTTCCGACCTGAAGTTTCATGGTCGCGGGGGGCGGATTTGAACCACCGACCTTCGGGTTATGAGGTCGCTACGACGTTGTTTCATTCAGACATTTCGACCCAAATTGAAGTCAATATAACTCCAGGTCATTTGATGTTTTCATAGATTTACGAAAGAAAAGTACGCGGAATTATTCGACCCAAATTCGACCCACAACGAGCTTGAAAGCGGTCAGGCGGAGCATTACCCTTGGGGTGTGACCCCACGCAGGGCCCTCCACCAAGGGTAATGCCCACCCGCCCCAGCCCTTTGCGCCATTCCGCGCAACCGAGCGCGATTCTCAGGCACTTCAGGCAAGGAACACGATGAACGACCGACCTCTCGTCATAGGCAAAGGAACGAAGCAACGCCGCGACAAATACACGTGGCGCTACCGTCACAGCCTCGGCAAGGATCCGGTCACGGGCAAATACCGCTATTCGCCGTGGCAGACCATACATACCACCAAAAGCCGAGAGGTCGACGCCGCACTCGAAGCCTACAAGGCAGAACTCAACAGCGGCACCTACGTCCAAAAATCGAGGGACACCGTCGGCTCGTACGCAAAAAAGTTCCACGACAACCGCGAAGGAACCATCACGCCGCTCGCCTACTCGACATCCTACTCAATCGAGAACCGGACGCGCACATCACATGCGTGATGCTCATGCTCGACACCGACATGAGAAGGGCAGAAGCCCTCGGGATGACGTGGTCCGATGTCTCCGTCGAGAACAGAAGCATCCTCATTGAGCAGCAGTTCGCGGCCGATCGAAGCGTTCGCTCGCCCAAAAGCAAGAAAAGCGTGCGGAGGATCTCGATAAGCGAGACGCTGACGTCGTATCTCGAATTCTGGAAAAAGGAGCAGGCCCGCGAAATGGAAGCCTTCGGCCTGGAACAAGTCAAAGGCACTCCGCTCGTCCACTCATTCGAACGAACGAAAGACAGGCATCCCCAAGTCAACTTCATGGACCTGAATGGGTTTTCGCGCTGGTTCAGAAACTTCAGCGTCGAGAACGGGTTCGGCAAGTTCGAAGGCGTTCGAACATACCATTATGTGAAGGAAACTGTCGACGGGGAAACGATTTCGAAGCGTTATGAGCATAAAGAGTGGCTCGAATTGAGGGATTACCTCAGGAAGCATCCCAAGGTTCGCGAGGCGAGGCATATCAGCACATATGAGAGCGAGCACCTTCCTTACGGATATTCGGGCCTATCGAGCCACACCGCTACTGCCGCTACTGCCGCTACTGCCCGCTACTGCCCGCCAGCTTCCGAACCAGCGGGCGGTAGCAGCACCCCGAACATCTCGCCGACAGCGCAGAGAGTCGTCGACCTGGCGGCCAAGGCCGACATCGAGGACGTGATGCTGTGCGACCTGCCCGGCGTCCTGTCCTTCCTAGGGCTGCCACCTGAGACGGAGATGCCGCCGGGCAACAAGGGGAAGACGAAGCTCAAGAAGCTCTACAGGAAGGTGGCGCCGAACAAGGCATACCACTCCGGCGAGCGCGCCAAGGATTTGATCTCGCACCTCGACATGGCAGAGATCAGGGCATCGGCGCCCGTCCAAGAATTGGGATGCAGTTCAATACGAGCTCGGGGCTCTTTTCGTCTAGATTGGGGACGCATGGCCGGACGAAAACAATTTGCGTCTGGTAATAAGCGTACGAAAGCGCAATTTACGTCTTAATTCCGTACGCAAATCAAGACGAAAATCGTTTACGTCTGCTTTAATCCGTACGAAAACGGTTTTCGTCTTGCAGGGCAGTTGCCGTTTCTACAGTTCAACTTCCAGTTCGGCTTTGTGCTCGTAGAGGTAGTCGCGCATGTAGGGGATGGCAAATGAGACCTTGCCGTACGAGGGAGCCTCGATAATCGATTCTCTTAACAGGCGGCTGCGGACGGAACTCACCTGTTGAGGCGTTTTGTTTAGGGCATCGGCAACCATGCTGGTCGAGCTCGTCTGCCCCAAAGATGCCATGCTCAGCAGATAAGCGATGCACGTGGGCGGAATGCGCTGTAGCGCGGGCTCAATCACCATGGCACAGAAGCGTTCGCGTGCCGTTGCAATGCCGCGCTCGGCTTCTTCTTCTCCAATAATCGGTGTATGTGCGCGTCTTGCCAACTGCCATGCGTAGTATCCAACGAGTTGGATCATGAAAGGATAGCCTTGCGTTGCCTCGGCAAGTTGGCCGGCAATACCTGGCTGCAACTCCATGCCAGACGCTTCAATGGTTTCCTCGAGGGAGTACGACACTTCGGTTACTGCCACAGCCTTCAGGTCAAAGGGGAGGGCACGGCGCAAAAACGTAAGTGTCTTTCCGTTGATGATGCTTTCAATCATCGAAGGCAGCCCAGCAAAAACAAAGGCGATATCAAGGTCTTCGCCGATAACTTGCTGAATCGCAATGGAGAGCGTTCGGACCTCATCGAGCTCTGCGTCTTGAACCTCGTCGAGAGTGATGAGCAGGCCGTTTCCATTCTTGGATATTGTCTGTCTCATGGCGTCGCGTAGCGATGGACCGATTCGCTCAATGTCTATGCTGCCGATGGATATGCCAGCTACGGTGGGCTCAAATCTGGCGTGTTTGGCCTGGAATTTGGGCTGCAGCTGTTCGAGAATGCGTTGGCAAAGTCCCTCGGTTGCGACCTCTTTTATGACCGTCCAGCCACGGCTTTGCGCCAAACGTGAGCACTCGTCAAGGAGGACCGTCTTGCCCGTTCCACGGACGCCGGCTATGCGCATTAGGCGCCCCGGGGCACCAGGCCCGTTGACGAGGCCCTCATTGAATTCTTCGAGCACATCTTCGCGGCCGATAATCGTGGGAGGTGTTTTACCTGCTGTGGGCTTAAAAGGGTTTGTTTGCATGTGAGCCACCTTTGCTCAAGATATAGCAAGATATAGCAAAGTATAGCAAGATATAGCAAAGTATAGTGAGATATAGCAAAGTAAGCGCTACTCGCGGGTTTTGCGGTGGTGCTATTTTCCAAATGCCGCGCGGATAAAGCGCTGGGCGAACAGCTTGTTGGCAACTCACGAGGGCTCGGGGTGCCAATTTGGGGTGCAGTAGTGCTGCGCCACGAAAAGGGCCTATCTACTACGTTTAAGCCGCAGGGGTCAACCATAGTCGGCTTTTTCGAAAATCGACAAGCTGTCTACCTGCGGTTTTGTTTTCACGGTTTTCGGTATGGCCGAGGCTGTCCGTGTTAACGTAGTAGATGGGCCACTTTTGTGGCAAGGGGGCCGATCTGCGGGCCAGGGTAGCTAAAAGAGCCCCGTCCCAAAAAGACTGATTGGGAGCTGGGGCGTGTCGATGCGATAGTATTGCATGGTGGTATTCGACTAACCGAGGGTTTATCCGAGGGCTTTATGGAACAACGCCAGCATAATCAGAGCCTGCAAGACCAGGCATACAACGCATTGCGCTCCAAGATTATCTATGCCGAGCTCAAACCCGGCACGCGTCTTTCGGCGATTGGTCTGGAAAAGGAGACGGGAATCGGGCGCACGCCCATTCGCGAGTCCTTTGTGCGCCTGCGTGAGCAGGAGCTGGTGGAAACGCGTCCCAAAAGCGGCACCTATGTCTCAAAAATCAGCATGGAGCGCGCCGAGAACGCCTGCTTCTTGCGCGAGAAACTCGAGCGAAGCGTGCTTATTAAATGCTGTTCGGCCGCCTCGCCCGAGCAAAAGCAGCGGCTCGAGCAGATTCTTGCCGAGTCCGAGTCGCTCGACCATAGCGAAACGCGTCGCTTTTTCGATCTGGACAACCTGTTCCATGAGACGTGTTTTGAGATTGCCGGCCGTCACATGTTGTGGGATTGGATGAAGAGCGTCAACACACATTTTGAGCGATACAACTGGTTGCGTATGGTGTCGCAGGACCTGGATTGGGAGCCGATTCGTCGGCAGCATCGCCGGATTCTCGAGGCCATTAAGAGGGGCGATACCGATGCGGCGAGCTATCTGGCAGAGACGCACTTGCACCTGATGCCCGAGGAGCAGGGCCCGGTTATCGCCTTGCATCCTGACTATTTTGAGCTGTCTAAAGACTCGGCTATCTAGCCCATTATCGCATCTGCTCGAGACGCAAAAACGATGCTGCTCACCTACAGCGTTTTGCAACTGAGATTTTTAAAAAATGCCTAAAATGGCTCAGGCTGCCGACAGTGGGGAAACGGGGTGCGCTATGGCGCAGATGAGAATCAAGGACATTGCCGTCGAGGCGGGCGTGAGTCCGGCCACGGTCTCGCGCTATCTCAACAACCGTCCCGGGCAAATGACCGAGGAGACTCGTGCCCGCATTGCCGAGGTCATCGAGCGCACCGGCTATCGCCCGCGTGCCGCCGCACGCAATCTGCGCAGCTCGCGTACGAACCTCATCGGTGTGATTCTGGCTGACATCGCCAACCCGTTCTCGAGCGCCATGCTCGAGGGCCTTTCCGCCAGCGCCGCGGCGCGCGGCTGCTCGCTCATGACGGCCATTAGCGGCAACGACCCCGCTAAGGAAGCGGAGTCGCTCACCAGACTTATCGATGCCGGCGTGGACGGCCTGGTCGTCAACACCTGCGGAGGCAATGACGAGGCGATCGCCGCGGCAGCGGGACGTCTGCCCGTCGTGCTGCTCGACCGCGACGTTGCCGACGGCGGTGTTGACCTGGTGGCATCTAACAACCGTGAGCTGGTCGCCGGCTTGGTAGACGCCTTGGCAGCTGCGGGCAGCGAGCGTCTGTGCCTGCTCACCGAGGCAAGCGACGATAGCCCCGTGCGTCGAGAGCGCGCCGAGGCCTTTACCGACGAGCTTTCGCACCGCGGCCTTGCGGGCGAGGTTGTCACCCTGGCCGATGGCGGCGCCACGGGCGTTGGCCGCTTGGACGAGACTATCCGCGACTATGTAGGCAAAAAGCTCGGCCTCATTGCCGTCGACGGCCTGGTCTTTCTGCGTCTGACCGAGGCGCTGACGCAGCTGGGACCCTCGTTGCCGGCGGGTCTCAAAATCGCGACGTTTGACGATTGCCCCTGGAACCGCGTGCTCTTTGGCGGCGTGACCACGGCCGCGCAAGACACCCTCATCATCGCCGAGCGCGTGGTCGAGCGCCTCTCCGAGCGCATCGACGTCGTTACCACCACCGTGGGCGAGGCCGCAAAGCTGGCGCCCAAACGCATCGAGATCCCCGGCCACATCGAACACCGCGCTTCGACCTCGCGCTAGTCTGTGTGATAATATATAGACAATGTCATACAGGAGGTATCCATGGCTGCGTCTGTGCTGAGTGTGCGAGTGGACTCGTCAATTAAAGACTCATTTGCCGAACTGTGCGAAGAGCTTGGCATGACTTCGTCTGTTGCGGTCAATATGTTTATGAGGCAGATGCTGCGCGAGCGCTCTCTGCCGTTTGTTCCTTCACTTGGTAAAAGCTCTGCGAGCGAAAGCGCCGCGACGGGCATTTTGGATACTGCCCAGATTGAGTCCGCCGTCCGCGAGGCAGCTAGCACGATTCCCGCCATCAAGACCGTGATCCTTTTTGGTTCGTATGCCCGTGGCGAGGCGCATGCCGATAGTGATATTGACTTGCGTCTCGAAGTCGATCGCGAGCGGGGCTTTGGTCTTTTCGCGTTATCGGCGTTTGGCGAGGCGGTGCGCAAAGAAACCGGGAAGCAGGTTGACCTCGTCTCGAGTGACTATCTTGATGATGATCTTGCCGCGGTAATCGAGCGCGAAGGAGTGATCCTTTATGATCGCGCGTAAGTCAGACTGCCTGTTCGCGCACGTTTTTTGAGCGCTTGATACGCTTTAACCCTGCGGAAACATTTTTCTGCGATAGTATCTGCGATATAGACCAGTCGAAACCCGCCCGAAAGAAAGGGGAGCGACATGAACCAGCAGAACATCGATTACGTACTCCGCTCCGTAGAGCAGCGTGACATCCGCTTTGTACGTCTGTGGTTTGTCGACATTCTCGGCCGCCTCAAGAACTTTGCCATTAGCCCCGAGGACCTCGAGGTCGCTTTTGAGGAGGGTATTGGCTTTGACGGCTCCGCCATCGAGGGCTTTGCCACGCCCGAGGAAGCCGACATGCTGGCGTTTCCCGATGCTTCGACCTTCCAGATTTTGCCGTGGCGCCCGAGCCACAACGGCGTCGCCCGCGTGTTCTGCGATGTGTGCACCCCCGACCGCAAGCCCTTCGCCGGCGATCCGCGCGATGCGTTGCGCCGCATGTTCTATAAGGCCGAGAAGGCTGGCTACCTGCTCAACGTGGGTGCCGAGCTGGAGTATTACTACTTCCCCGACGAGCACACCCCCGAGCCGCTCGACAACGTGGGCTACTTCGATCTTTCGGTGAGCGATGCCGCTCGCGACCTGCGCCGCAACACGGTCCTCACGCTCGAGAAGATGTCCGTGCCCGTGGAGTACACCTTCCACGCCGCCGGCCGCTCGCAGCACGGCATGAGCCTGCGCCACGCCGAGGCCCTGAGCATGTCCGACGCCATCACCACGGCCAAACTCATCATTAAGCAGCAGGCTTACGAGAGCGGGTGCCACGCCTCCTTTATGCCCAAGCCGTTGGCGGGCGAGGACGGCAGCGCTATGTTCCTGTGCCAGTCGCTATTCGACCACGACGGCAACAACGTCTTTTGGGGCGAGGACGACGAGAAGTACCACCTCTCCGATATCGCCAAGCACTACATGGCCGGCATCTTGGCGCACGCGCGCGAGATCAGCGCCATCACTAACCCCACGGTCAACTCGTACAAGCGCATCACCACGGGCGGCGACTCCGTGCCGCAGTACGCCACGTGGGGCCTGCGCAACCGCGCGAGTATGGTCCGCATTCCGGTCTACAAGCCCGGCAAGCAGCTGTCCACGCGCATCGAGCTTCGCAGCCCCGACCCCATGGCCAACCCGTACCTGGTCAACGCCGTCACGCTGGCGGCTGGTCTGGACGGCATCGAGCGCAAGCTGGAGCTCCCGCCCGAGGCAACGGCTGAGACGCTCAAGCTTACCGACCGTCAGATGGTCGAGGCCGGCTACACGCCGCTGCCGCGCTCGCTCAAAGAGGCGCTCGACGTGTTTGAGAACTCGCAGTTTATGAAGGATGCCCTCGGTGAGCACATCCACAGCTTCTTCCTCAAAAAGAAGCGCGACGAGTGGCATAAGTTTGAGTCTACGATCACCGAGTGGGAGATCGAGCACTACCTGGCGAACTCCTAATCGCGCTGACTTGTTCCAGTACGATTGAGCTCATTTCCTTGGAGGCCGATATGTCCGAAAAGAGTGCCCTGTTCATGGCGCGCACGACGCGCTTCCACGAGTTTGCCCGCAGCTTGACGACCACCCTGGGTGTCGAGGTGAGCCTGGCAACTCCCGATTCGCCGACCGCGGCGCACGACTTTGACCTGCTGATCCTCGATTCCGATGGCATCCGCAGCGACCGCATCGATCAGATTGCCAAGTGGCTTGACGATCGCGGCGGCGTCCCCATGTTGGTGATCGTCGACGACGAGGCGCTCGGCACCCTGCGCCTGCCCAATCACGCGCATGCCGACTTTGTATGCCCCACGGCGACGCCCAACGAGCTTAAGGCTCGTGCACAGCGCCTGATGGGCGAGGAGGAGACCGTCACCGCCGACGATGTGCTCAACATCGATAACCTCGAGATCAACCTGGCTACCTACCAGGTGACGCTCGATAACGAGCCCATCGACCTGACGCTGATGGAGTACTCGCTGCTGAGCTTTTTGGCGACGCATCCCAACCGTGCCTACAGCCGCGAGGTGCTGCTGCACCGCGTGTGGGGCTTTGAGTACTGCGGCGGCACGCGTACCGTCGACGTGCACATTCGACGCATCCGCTCCAAGGTGGGCCCGCAGATCGCGGCACACATCACCACCGTCCGCGGCGTGGGCTATCTGTTTAAGGACTAGATTTCCACCACAAAGGGGACAGGCACCTTTGTGGTGGTTTTGCCGCACGTGCGGGCTCCTTTCGGGTTTGCAGAAGAACTTAAGCCTTCCTAAAAGATTGCGTTTTCATACACGTGCACCCGCATATTGGGGTACAACTCAACGTGAACAATGATGGCCCGCCACATGTTTGGCGGGCCTTTGGTTATTTGACGAAAGGATCGCAGCCATGAGCGAGAACGATTCCCAGCGTCCTCAGGATGCGGGCAACGCTGGCGAGACCCAGCAGCAGCCGCGTGTGCAGGTGGAGTCGACGCCTGCCGGCAGCAACATTCCCTACGTGCAGGCCTACGACACGCAGACCGGCAAGCCGCTGGGCGGCCAGCAGGTTGTAAACAAGCACACGGTGGTCAAGACCAAGACCAAAAAGCTGCCGATCTTCATTACGGCGCTTGCCGGCTGTGCCTGCGGCGCCCTGCTGGTCATCGCGCTCATTATGAGTGGCACGCTCGATATCGGCGGCGGCAGGAACGCCGTGACGGCGGGTGCTTCGGGCTCATCGACGCAAAAGATCACCATCGATTCCGAGGACACCACGCTGGCCGAGGCCGTTTCAGCCAAGGCGTTGCCCTCCGTGGTTTCCATTACCGCCACTTCGAGCGGCAGCCAGAATGGCTCGCTTTCGCAGTCTGCCGACGAGTCGGACGGCTCGGGCAGCGTCGGTTCGGGCGTTGTGCTCGATACCGAGGGCCATATCCTCACCAACAACCATGTGGTCGATGGCTATGACCAGTACGTGGTTACCATGGACGACGGGACCACGTACGAGGCCGAGTTCGTGGGCAACGATGCCTCGAGCGACCTGGCCGTCATCAAGCTCAAGGATGCTGACGCCTCCAAGCTCACGCCGATCGAGATTGGTGATTCCTCCAAGCTCAACGTGGGCGAGTGGGTCATGGCGATCGGCTCGCCGTTCGGCAACGAGCAGTCTGTCTCCACGGGCATCGTGTCGGCGCTCTATCGCTCCACGGCCATGAGCTCTACCAGCGGCAACACCATCTACGCCAATATGATCCAGACCGATGCCGCCATCAACCCGGGTAACTCCGGTGGCGCGCTCGTCAACGACAACGGCGAGCTCGTGGGTATTAACTCGCTTATCGAGAGCTACTCGGGCTCCAGCTCGGGCGTGGGCTTTGCTATTCCCGTTAACTACGCCAAGGATATTGCCGACCAGATCATCGACGGTAAGACGCCGGTGCACCCGTACCTGGGCGCCACGCTTTCGAGCGTCAATGCGCTTAACGCCCGCACCAACAAGCTGAGTACCGATAGCGGCGCGTATGTGGCGAGCGTTGTCGAGGACGGTCCTGCAGCCAAGGCCGGCATCCAGGAGGGTGATGTCATTACCAAGCTGGGCGACGATGAGATTACGAGTGCCGATGGCCTGATCATCGCGCTGCGCAGCCACGAGGTGGGCGAGAAGGTCGAGATTACGCTCGTGCGCGGCAAGGAAGAGAAAAAGGTCACCGTCGAGCTGGGCTCCGACGAGGAGCTGCAGAACCAGCAGCAGGACGATAGCGCGACCGACACCGGCAACGGCGGGATCACCGACGAGCAGTTGCGCCAGTACCTGGAGGAGCTGTTGGGCCAGCAGGGTCAGGGTCAAGGCTACGGCCAGGGTTTCTAACGGGCCGTATTGCACATATCGAAGCCAGAGGGGTTGTCCCATCAACGCGGGACAGCCCCTCTTTTCTCATTGATCCGTTGGGGACGGAGGAAAACGGATCATTTAGAAATGGCAAAGGCATGGTTTGATCGCGCGATCAACCCCGGTCCGTTGGCTGCCGATTCGGTGCGGTTTGAGACCGCTATTCGGCCCCATCGTGACCGGTGGTACTCTAGTATCCGTTTGAAATCGAGCGAAGGAGTGCCGCTATGGAGCAATCGAGCCTGTTTGGTGACGGCGTGGACATCGATACCGAAACGCCCGCGAGCGCGGATGCCGCCGCACCGACCGACGCTCGTGCCCAGGCGGCAGCGCGCGCGGCCGAGCTGCGCCACGAGCTCGATTACCACGCCTATCGCTACTACATGCTCGATGCGCCCGAGATCACGGACGCCGCCTTTGACAAAATGCTCGTTGAGCTGCAGGAAATCGAGGCCACCTACCCCGACCTGGTGACGCCCGACAGCTATACCCAGCGCGTGGGCGGCTACGTGAGCGAGCAGTTTACGCCGGTCACGCACATGGCACGCATGTATTCCATGGACGATGCCATGGACCTGGACGAACTCGACGCATGGCTCCAGCGCACCGAGGATGCGCTCGGTGCCGGCAGCGTTACCTATACCTGCGAGCTTAAGATCGACGGTCTGGGCGTGGCGCTTACCTATCAAAACGGCACCTTCGTGCGCGCTGCCACGCGCGGTGACGGCACAACGGGTGAGGATGTGTCGCTCAACGTGCGCACCATCAAGGACGTGCCCATGCACCTGTCCGAGCCGGCGCTCGCCCACATGGGCGCCGACCGCGAGCGCACCATCGAGGTGCGCGGCGAGGTCTATATGCCCAAGGGCAGCTTTGTTCGTCTGAACGACGAGGCCGATGCCGAGGGCCGCGACCCCTTCGCCAACCCGCGCAACGCCGCCGCTGGCAGCCTGCGCCAAAAGGATCCCAAGGTTACGGCGCGCCGCGATCTTGCCACCTTTATCTACGCCATCGCCGATACCGACCCGCTGCACGTCCACAGCCAGCGCGAGTTCCTCGATTGGCTGCGTAGCGCCGGCTTTAGCGTCAACCCTAACGTGGCTCGTTGTGCCACGCCGGCCGAGGTCCACGAGTTCTGCGCCCAGGCCCTCGAGCATCGCGGTGACCTGGACTACGACATCGACGGCGTGGTCGTAAAGGTTGACAGCTTCCAGCAGCAGCTCGACCTGGGCTTTACCGCCCGCGCGCCGCGCTGGGCCATTGCCTTTAAGTTCCCGCCCGAGGAAAAGCAGACCGTCCTGCGCGAAATTCGCATCCAGGTTGGCCGCACCGGCGTGCTCACGCCGGTCGCCGAGTTTGACCCGGTGACGGTTGCCGGCTCCACCATCGCGCGCGCCACGCTGCACAACATCGACGAGATCCGCCGAAAAAACGTGCGCGAGGGCGACACCATCATCGTGCACAAGGCGGGCGACGTGATCCCCGAGGTCGTGGGCCCGGTGCTCGACAAGCGCCCGGCCGATTCTGTCGACTGGCACATGCCCGAGGTCTGCCCCGTGTGCGGCAGCCCCGTGGTCCACGAGGATGGCGAGGTTGCCTACCGCTGCGTGTCCATCGACTGCCCCGCGCAGCTCAAGGAGCGCCTGCTCCACTGGGTGAGCCGCGGCTGCATGGACGTCGACGGCCTAGGCGACGAGATCGTCGACAAGATGATCGCCGCCGGCCTGATCCACGACGTCGCGGACTTCTACCAGCTCACGGTTGACGACATCGCCGGCCTGGACACGGGGCGCACCTATGCCAGCTCCAACAGCAAAAAGGGCGTCAAGAAGGGCGATCCCATTCCGGTAGGCCTCAAGACGGCCGAGAAAATCATCGCCGAGCTCAACAAGTCCAAGAGCCAGCCGCTCGGTCGCGTGCTGTTTGCCCTGGGTATCCGCCATGTGGGCAAGAGCGTGGGCGAGGTCATCGCCGAGCGATTCCTGTCGATCGACAAGCTCATCTTGGCGAGCGAAGAGGACATCGCCGAGTGCGAGGGCATCGGTCCCAAGATTGCGGCGAGCGTCAAGCAGTTCCTGGCCGTGCCCGAGAACCTTGCCGTGCTGGAGCGCCTGCGTCAGGCGGGTCTGTCGCTCGAGGTCGACTTGGGTGCCGCGCACGCGCAAGCCGCAGCCGACGCTGGCGTGGCGGGCGAGCTCGCCGACGCACAGCCGCTTGCGGGTCTGACCTTCGTGCTCACCGGCACGCTCGTCAACCGCACGCGCGACGAGGCGGGCGCGGCGCTCAAGGTGCTCGGCGCCAAGGTCTCGGGCAGTGTGTCAAAGAAGACGAGCTATCTGGTCGCCGGTCCCAAAGCGGGCTCCAAGCTTACCAAGGCCGAGCAGCTGGGCGTACCCGTGCTGGATGAGGACGCGCTCGAGCAGATCTTGGCTACTGGTCAGGTGCCCCAGGCTTAGTGCATTGATAGCCAAATTGAAGAACTGCCCGGAAAGCATGATTGAACTGCCTTCCGGGCGGTTCTTATTTGGACGGGGCGACCGGCACTGTGATCTGCGTCACGTAGGTCGCGGGGTCGTCGCTGATGATGTCGTCGATGAGGGCGATTTCGCGTTGCCCCGCTACGCCATCAGTTTGTCAAAAGCTCCGCGGCGGTTGAGTACGGTAAATGCGACAACACAGATGACTGCCGACAAAATCGATCCGCACGGCGAGGCGATGCCCATAGGAAACAGCGTGTCGGAATAGGCATTCGACAGCCGCCACGCGCCGGGCACGCGAATGAGCGCCACCGCCAGCACGTTGTGCGCAAAGCCGATGTAACTCTTGCCATACGCAGCGAAAAAGCCGCTAAAGCAAATGTGGATGCCGGCAAAGATTGCGTCGAAAATATAACTGTGCATATAGCCGGTGCCGGCCGCGACCACCGCGGGGTCCTTGGCAAAAAAGCCGATAAACGCCGGCGCCACCAGCCACATCAGCACCGTGATTAGGCAGCCGTACACTACCGATATGGTCATGGCGTCCTTGAGTACCTGACGTGCACGGTCGCCCTTGCCCGCGCCGGCGTTTTGCGCCGTGAGCGCGCTGACGGTGGCACCCATGGAACTCGGCACAATGAACAAGAAACTGATCATCTTTTCGACCAGGCCTACGGCGGCGGCGTCGACGAGCCCTCGGTGGTTGGCGATGACGGTAATGAACATAAACGCCACCTGGATGCAGCCGTCCTGTACTGCCACGGGCACGCCGATCTTAAGAATGCTGCCGAGCATCTCGGGCTGGGGACGCAGGTCGCTGTGCTTAACGTGGATGTTCGTACGGCGGCTCTTAAGCCACACGAGCGCGAGGGCAACGCTGGCCGTCTGCGCGGTCACCGTGCCGAGCGCCGCGCCCACGGGGCCGAGCCCCATGTGGCCGATAAACAGAAAATCGAGCGCGATGTTAATGATGCATGCCACGCCGATCACGTACATGGGCGAGCGCGAATCGCCCAGGCCGCGAAAGATGGCCGAGAGAATGTTGTATGCGGCAATAAACGGAATGCCGACAAAGCAGATACGCAGGTAGGCGGCGGTGCCTTCGACCGCCTCGGGCGGCGTGCCAATGAGCGCCACAACCTGCGGGCATAGTGCAAACAAGATGACGGCCAGTACCACCGAGACGCCCATAAACAGCGTGATGGTATTGCCGATGGCGGTCTCGGCGCGGTCGAAGCGGCGCGAGCCCACGGCATGGCCGACGATGACCGTCGTTCCCATGGCCAGGCCCACGAGCGTCACGGTAATGATGTAGAGCGTCTGTGCGCCATTGCCCACGGCGGTGATGCCGGCGGCGCCGCTAAACTGTCCCATCATGTACAGGTCGGCCATGCCGTAGAGCATCTGCAAAAAGTACGAGAGCATATAAGGCAGGGCAAAGACCGCGATGGTCTTAAGGACATTGCCGCGTGTGAGGTCGTGTTCCATGGGCAGGGTACTTTCTGGCTTGGTTCGTTTAGGTACCAGTTTAGTGAAAACCCTACAACGATTGTAGAGTCAAGGTTTGAGTCGAAGACAGGGCGAAAAAAGTGAGGCCCACGATTATTTCCAACTGAATACAGATGCGCACTATGCTTGTTTGGCACGTTCGTTAGCCTTGCAGAAATCGGTTTCGCGTCACTTGACACCATCGCCTGTCGCGCAATAATACGTGCGTTTGCGAACAACGTTTGATGGGGGATGAACCTGCGTGCGCAATCTCAAGATCCTGTTTTCCTACTTGGGGGAATACCGTCGCGACGCCATACTCGGCGTGCTCTTTGTGACGGCCGAGACGGCGCTCGAGCTGTTTATCCCGGTTATCATGGCGAACATCATCGACGTGGGCGTGCCTGCGGGCGACATCAACTACATGCTGCTGCAAGGCGCGTACATGTTGGTGTGTGCGGCGTTTTCGCTGGTATTGGGCTTGGGCTATGCCCGCACATCCGCCCGCGTTGCCTCGGGCCTAGGCGCTAACCTGCGCGAGGCCGAGTACAAAAAGATTCAGACGCTCGCTTTTGGTAACCTGGACAACTACGACGCCAGCTCGCTCGTCACCCGCATGACCACGGACATCACCGTTATCCAAAATGCTGTGGGCAACGGCTTTCGCCCTATGGTGCGCGGCCCGGTGACGCTTATCGTCGGCCTTATCTACGCGCTGATGCTGTCGCGCCCGCTCGCCACCGTCTTTGCGATCATCTTGCCCGTGCTGGCAATCGTACTGGGCGCCATCACCTATCGCGTCAGTCCGCTCTACCGCCAACTCCAGACCTCGATGGACCACCTCAACGGCGTGGTACAAGAGGACCTTACCGCCGTGCGCGCCGTGAAGGCTTACGTGCGCGCCGAGCACGAGTGCGACAAGTTCGACACCGTCAATACCGAGCTTGCCGACACGGCGACCAAGACCTTCGGCACCGCCGTGCTCAATCTGCCGGTGTTTCAGCTGTCGATGTACGTGGCTGCGCTCTCCATCCTGTGGATTGGCGGCCGCATGATTCTCGCCGGCAAGCTGGGCGTGGGCTCGCTCACGGGCTTTATGAGCTACGTGCTGCTGATCATGAACTCGCTCATGATGATTTCCAACGTGTTTTTGCTGCTTACGCGCGCACTCGCCAGTGTGGAGCGCATCTCGCACGTCCTCGATGAGCGCTCGCTTATCGAGGCGCCCGCGGCAGACGCGGCTGTGCGCGAAGTTGTCGACGGAAGTGTCGAGTTCCGCGATGTGTCGTTTAAGTACCGCGCGGATGCTGTCGAGGACGTGCTCGAGCATATCGACCTTCGCATCGAGCCGGGCTCCACGGTGGGCGTGCTCGGCGGCACGGGCTCGGGCAAGAGCTCGCTCGTGCAGCTCATCGCGCGCCTGTACGACGCGACCGAGGGCGCCGTGCTCGTGGGCGGGCGCGACGTGCGCGACTACGACCTGGTTGCCCTACGCGATGCGGTGGGCATTGTGCTGCAAAAGAACGTGCTGTTTACGGGCGCCGTGCGCGAGAACCTGCAGTGGGGCGCGCCCGATGCCACCGACGAGGAGTTGTTGGATGCCTGCCGTGCGGCGTGCGTGGACGAGTTTCTGGACCGCATCGGCGGTCTCGACGGCGAGTTGGGCCAGGGTGGCGCCGGTGTTTCGGGCGGCCAGAAGCAGCGCCTGTGCATTGCGCGTACGTTGCTCAAACATCCGCGCGTGCTCATTTTTGACGACTCGACCAGTGCGGTCGATATGGCGACCGACGCCAAGATCCGCGAGCATATCGCCCAGATTCCCGACACGACGGTGATCATCATCGCCCAGCGTATCGCAAGCGTGATGGATGCCGACCGCATCGTGGTGCTGGATGACGGCCGCATTCACGGCGTGGGCACGCATGAGGAACTGCTAGCAGGTGACAACATCTACCAGGAGATTTACGCCTCGCAGATGGAGTTCGCGGGTGATGCGAGCGACGACGGTGATGCCGACGACGCGTACGATCTGTTTTCCTCCGTCGCATACGGATCATCCCCGGAAGGGGGTGAGCGCCATGCCTAAGACTTCCGCTCAGGCTCGTCCGGCCAATCTGCGTCGAACGCTCCGCCGCTTGCTCTCCTACATGGGGCATGCCAAGTTCTCGCTGCTGGTGGTTGGTGTGCTGGCCTCCGTCGCCGCCATCGCGAGTCTTGCCGGCACCTATATGGTGCGCCCCATCGTCAACGGCCTGGCCGCGGGTGGGGAGGAGCTGCTCACCAAGCAGGTTCTCTTTACGGCCGTCATCTACGCCGTGGGCGTGCTCTCGGCCTTGGGTTACTCGCAGATCATGGTGCGCGCGGCCCAGCGCGTGGTGTCCGATATTCGCCGCGACTTGTTCGCGCACATCCAGACGCTGCCGCTCAGTTACTTTGACAGTACGCGCTCGGGCGACATCATGAGCTTCTTCACCAACGACGTCGACACGGTCTCCGAGGCACTCAACAACAGCTTTGCCAACGTGATTCAGGCGACCATTCAGGTGATCGGCACCACAGCCATGCTCATCATTCTTAACTGGCATCTCACGATTATCACGCTCGCGTGCGATGTTGCCATTGTGCTGTACGCGCGCTACTCGGGTGCCCGCTCCAAGCGCTTTTTTGCCGCCCAGCAGGCATCGCTCGGCGACTTGGACGGATACGTCGAGGAGATGGTCTCGGGCCAAAAGGTCATTAAGGTCTTTAACCACGAGCAGGCCAATGTTGCCGGTTTTGACACGCGCAACCAGGAGCTGCGCCGTACCGGTGGCGCCGCACAGGCCTACGCCAACTCGATGGTGCCCATGACCGTGGTGATCGGCTACGTCAACTATGCCATCGTCGCCGTGGCGGGCGGCATGCTCTGCATCAAGGGCCTGGCCGACGTGGGTGCGCTTGCAAGCTACCTGGTCTTTGTGCGCCAAGCCGCCATGCCCATCAACCAGTTTACGCAGCTGGGCAACTTCTTGCTCAATGCGTTGGCCGGTGCCGAGCGCCTGTTTGCGGCTATGGACCTTAAGCCCGAGGTGGACGAGGGCTGCGTGGAGCTGGTGCAGACGGGCGACGCCGCGTGGGCGTGGAAGATTCCCGAGGGCCAGGGTGTGGGCACGTATGGACATCTGCACGACGTGGCCGCCGTTGATGAATCGGGTCGTGCGGTGGCGGCCGATGGTACCGAGCTTGTTACCGGTCTGGTCCCGCTCGCCGGCGACGTGCGTTTCCACGCCGTGGACTTTTCCTACGTGCCGGGCACGCGCGTGCTCACGGACCTCAACCTGTTCGCCAAGCCGGGGCAAAAGATCGCCTTTGTTGGCTCGACGGGCGCCGGAAAGACGACCATCACCAACCTCATCAACCGCTTCTACGAGGTCGATGACGGCGAGATCACGTACGACGGCATCGACGTCAAGCACATTGCCAAGGCCAGCCTGCGCGGGTCGCTCGGCATTGTGCTGCAGGACACGCACCTGTTTAGCGGCACCATTGCGCAGAACATCCGCTTTGGCAAGCTCGACGCGACCGACGAGGAGGTACGCGCCGCTGCCGAGGCCGCCTGCGCCGACTCGTTTATCCGCCGTCTGCCGCGGGGCTACGACACACCGGTCACGGCCGACGGCGCCAACCTGTCGCAGGGTCAGCGTCAGCTGCTCGCCATCGCGCGCGTGGCCGTCGCCGATCCGCCGGTGCTCATCCTGGACGAGGCCACGAGCTCCATTGACACGCGTACCGAAAAGCTCATCGAGCGCGGTATGGACCGCATCATGCGCGGTCGCACCACGTTTATGATCGCGCACCGCCTGTCCACTGTCCGCGGCGCCGACGCCATCATGGTCCTCGAACACGGCCGCATCATCGAGCGCGGCACGCACGAAGAGCTACTCGCCCAGCACGGCGAGTACTGGCAGCTGGCGCATGGCTTAAAAGAGCTGGATTAACCCGTTCGAGCACGATACTTTGACCCCTCTGTGCCCCTCACCTCGCCTCAAACCATCACAACATTCAACGTTTTTTGCCAAAATCGGGAAAAGCATCGAATGTTGTGATGGTTTTTCTGCCACTCGCTCGGATGGAATCGCTTTCTTGAGCACGAAGGTGTGCGGACCCGTGGGCAGGGGAATAAGGTTGGTTATCCGACTCCATTGGAGGGCTCATGGACCTGCCGATCGTCCTGTCCCATAAGACTGCCTGGCTGTACCACAACGTGGCGCGCCCGTCCGAGCCGCTCTCGCGAGCAAGCAGTCTATACGATGAGGACTCGCTTGCTAACGAGGCAGAACCGACCGCGAGCCTGCCCAAATTGGGACTCGATGCCAAGGGACTGAGGGCTTCAACGGCAGTTGGGATCGTTGCCGACTATCTGGTCTCGCTTGGTATTCCACGAGAAGAGCTCGATCATATCGATACGCTCGTCAACTTCGATTTTGAGCGCTCGACGCCGGCTGGATTTAGGTGCCACGTGTTTGGAGCGCCGGTACCTCCAAGCCATCTTATCGAGGTGGCAGAGGGCCTTCTAGTGGTTGATGAGGTCATGTGCTTTGTCCAAGCGGGTTCGTGGATGAGCGAGCCCGAGCAGCTGGAATATGGGTATGAAATCTGCGCCCGATACCATTTGAATCATCTGTCGACAGGCGATTATATCGAGATGGGGCAGAGGTATACCGTTGCCGACTTGATTGCTTATTGCAATGAGAACCGATCTCGTCAGGGGGCTATACGCGCGGCCGCCGTGCTCAAGCGCGTGCACGATGGCGCGCGATCGCCTATGGAGACGGCCACCGCAATCATGGTCGTAGCAAAACGTTCCCAGGGAGGGCTGGGATACGCCAAGATCGAGCTCAACCATCGGGTGGATGTTCCCAATGAGTTCAGATATCTCGCTAAGGCCGGGTATTTCGAGATCGACGTATATGCGCCTGCGAGCGGTACGGGGATTGAATACAACGGTTCGGACCATCTTGATAAACAGCGCAGCGCGTCGGATGCGGAGCGTATGACCGTGCTGAGCGCGCTGGGCTTTAGAATGGTCGTCCTCACCGGGACTCAGTTTGCCCACCAGCTGCAATTGCACCGGGCGACGAACGCCATCGCACTCGCTATGGGTCTTAAGTGCGACCGGAGCGAAGCGTTCCAAAAGCGGCAGAACGACCTGCGAGAATTCGTGATTCGGCACTGGGACGGCGGCCTTTAGGGGCGCTTTGGCCCTTCTACGGGGTGCCGTGGGCAGGCAGACCATCACAACATTCGACGTTTTTTGCCAAAATCGGGAAAAGCATCGAATGTTGTGATGGTTTGTATGCTGAGGATGGGCTTGGGAAGCCGGTTTTGCTCGAAGCGACCTGTCCTGTCGTACGGGTGTCGGCATGATTCTCTCGTGGGGTATTATGTTTTCCGAAGAATAAAACGCCGCGTGAGGGGAGGGCTGCGTGGACGGGCACGTGCAACATGACGGCTTTGGCCGCGATATCAACTACCTGCGCATTGCCGTTACCGACAAGTGCAATTTCCGCTGCATTTACTGCATGCCGGCCGATGGCGTGGCGCCCCGCGCGCACGATGAGCTACTCAGTGCCGGGGAAATCGCCCGCTTTGTGCGCTTGGTGGCGGGAGAGGGCATTCGCCGCGTGCGCCTGACGGGCGGCGAGCCGCTGGTCAGCCGCCGTATTATCCCGCTCATTCGCGACATCCGCGCGATTCCGCAGATCGAGGACATCTCGCTCACCACCAACGGCGCCCTGCTACCCAAGCTGGCACCACAGCTCAAAGATGCCGGCCTTAACCGCGTCAACATCTCGCTCGACACACTCGACCCCGAGCTGTTTGGAAAGATCACGCGCCTGGGTCGACTCGAGCAGACCATGGCTGGCATCGACGCGGCACTGGCTTGGGGCTTTGAGCCCGTTAAGGTCAACTGCGTTGTTGTGCGCCGGCTCAACCAGGATGTGGCGGCCCTCGCGCGCCTGACCGTCGACCGCCCCATCCACCTGCGCTTTATCGAATACATGCCCATCGGCGACGAGCACACGAGCTCGCATTGCACTGTGGACCCGCATGCGCCCGCGCTCAATCCCGAGCTGTGGGACGCGAGTGACACCGTTCCGAGCGACGAGCTGCGGGAGCGCATCAATGCCGGGGCCGCCGCGGCGAGACTGGGCGAGCTCGAGCCGCTCGACATCAACGACGCCCCTGCCGGCGCGGGCCCTGCGCGCTATTGGCACTTTCCGGGCGCGGCGGGAACGGTCGGTTTCATCAGTGCCATGTCCAACCATTTTTGCGCGAACTGCAACCGTCTGCGCCTGACGGCCGATGGCAACGTGCGTCCGTGCCTATTCAGCGATGCCGAGTATTCGGTGCGTGAGGCGCTGCGCCGTGGTGATGATATGCAGGTACTTTCGATTTGGCGCGATGCCGTGGCCCACAAACCGCAGGAACACGCGATAATTGAGGGCACGCAACGATTTATGTCCCAAATCGGAGGATGATCATATGGCCAAGAGCAGGTACGCCGATGCCACCAAGGCCGCTCGCAGGGCCGCGATGTCTGCCCACAAAGTCACGGCTGCGGCGAATGCTGGCAACGCCAACGCGTCCGTGCAGCCGACTGCCAGCGCTGTCGCCGAGCCCGCCCGCGACGCCCGTCGCGACGAGCTGACGCATGTGGACGCCAAGGGCGAGGTACGCATGGTCGACGTGTCCGACAAGGCCGAGACCCATCGCATTGCCATCGCCGAGGGCGCCATTCTCATGCATCCCGAGACGCAGGCCATGGTGCTGCAGGACCGCGCCAAGAAGGGCGACGTGCTTGCCTGCGCGCGCGTGGCGGGCATTATGGCCATCAAGCGCACGAGCGACATCATTCCCATGTGCCATCCGTTGCTCATTACCAAGAGCAAGTGCGACATTGCGCCCATCGCTCCGGCGGGGACGCCGGCCGAGGACGTGCCCGAGGGCTGGGCGCCGGCGCGCGCGGACGGGCAGGTTGGCTTTCACGTGCTGGTTACGGCGGGCGTGACGGGCAAGACGGGTATCGAGATGGAGGCCCTGACCGGCGCGAGCGCTGCGTGCCTAACGATCTACGACATGTGCAAGGCCATCGATCGCGGCATGGAGATCGTCGACGTGCGCCTGCTGCACAAGGAGGGCGGCCGCTCGGGCGTGTGGGATCGTGCCGAGCGTCAGGTCGCTGCTGTTGAGGCCGTGGCTGCTGACGGTGCCGCGCCCGCGAGCGCACCCGTCGCCGTCGCGCCCGCAGCTCCGACACCGGCCGTCCCCGCGATCGCGTTTATCGGCTACCAGAACTCGGGCAAGACAACGCTCGTCGAGAAGGTTATCGCCGAGCTCACACGCCGCGGCCTGCGCGTGGGTTCGCTCAAGCATCATGGGCACCACGGCTTTGATATCGATGTGCCCGCTAAGGACACCTGGCGCCATCACCAAGCCGGATCCAAGCACGTGGGGCTCATCTGCGCCACGCGCTGGGCAGAGTACGCCGACACGCGCGAGGAGGACGAGATGCCCGCGCGCGAGCTGCTGTCGCGCTACAACGATGTCGACGTGGTGATCATCGAGGGCTACAAGACCGAGGGCTTCGACAACATCGTCGTCGCGCGATCGGGTGTCGACCGTCTGCGCGGCAAGAGCTCGCTCGACCTGGTCGACGGCCGCACGCTGGCCCTTGCCTGCAATGAGGCCCTGGCACGCCAGGCCTTCGACGCCGGCTTTGCGACCCGAGCCATCAACATCAACGACGCCCGAGCCATCTGCGACCTCATCCAAGATCATCTGGCCTAAAACCTGCCAACAAGGGACAGGTTTATTTTGGCAGGTTTTATCCTGGCAAACGTCATTTCCACCACAAAGGGGCCAGGTACCTTTGTGGTGGTTTTGTTTTGGTAGATTCTTGGGACATGCCTTAGAATCTACCAAGTAGTTCATGACGGGCGAAAAACGGAGAGAAGGGGGCCTGATGCGTCCTTAATGTTTCATGCGGATTGATTGATTTGATGGACGGTGGCGAATACCCATCGCCCGTATTCGTATGAAACAAGGAGTCTCCATGCTCGCACCTCTTTTCTCAAAACCTCAACCATCGCTGTCCGTACAGGCCAAGCGCCTGGTGGCGATGCGTTTCCTCATCTACACCGGTTTTCAGACCAGCTACTTTATCGGCGTTATCGGAACGCTCACCTATGCGGACGATGCCTCGGTCGTGGCGACATCGTTGGCCGTCCTGTTTATGAATGTTTTTGTAATCCTGGGATCCTTTGCGGGTGGCGCGGCGCTCGACGCCTGGGGCCCGCGCCACCATTTCTTGCTGAGCATCGTGGGCACGCTGACAACCGGCGTGGCGATTATTGCCTTTGGCAGCGCGACCGGCATCGTCCTGCTCGGCGCGGTGCTCCTGGGCTTTGTGATGGGGTTCGCCCAGCCCATCGCCACATCCTATCCGGCTTACCTCACTGACGATCCTGTCGAGCTCAAAGACATCAACTCCGCCATCGCCATGCTCTCAAACGTGAGTATCATCGTTGGCCCCACGCTGGGCGGCTTTGTCGCGGCAGCTGCGTCGTCGCGCGCGGTGTTCGTGCTCATGATGATCTTTACCGTACTGGCGCTCGTCGCCGGTTGGGGCTTTAGGCCGCAAGGAGGTCGCGTCGCCGCGCGCGAAAGTACTCCTGCGGACGGCAGCACAACGGCAAGTACTGCCAGTCAAAGCTCCGACTCCAGCAAATCCACCCGCGCAACCTTCGCGACCAGCATCAAGACAGTCTTTACCAACAGCGTCCTCGCCCTACTGTTCTGCATCATCTTTCTTTCGAACTTCGGCTATGGCGCCTTCGATCCGCTAGAGTCGTTCTTCTACCGCGATGTTCTGCACGTCGGTGTCGAATGGATGGGCTGGCTCTCGTCGGCCAGCGGTGTGGGCGCGGTGCTGGGCGCTGTGGCCGCGCTCCGCTTGCCGCCGCACCTGGTCAACCTTAAGACGCTGCTTGTGGCGCTCATGTCCGTTGGTCTGGGAAGCCTGCTCTACGTGGGAACGCCGTACGTGGGCGTAGCCCTTGTCGGCCAGCTTGCCCTGGGCGTGGCCTGGGGCGTCGTCAACCCGCTCCACAACACCATCGTGCAAACGACGGCTCCGCTCGAGCAGCTCGGTCGCGTGAACTCGGTCATGGGCTTTGGCAACATGTTTGCCGGCGTAGCCCCGCTGGCGATTGCTCCCTGGCTGGCGGCGACGTTTGGCGTGCAGCAGACGCTCGTTGGTGCGGGCATGGTCGTGACGGCGGTTCCCGCGGCGCTGCTGCTGTTTGGCCGCCGGCATTTCGATTGTTCTGCAAGGCAGTAAAACCATCACAACATTCAGCGAAAATCGCGATTTTGCCGAAAAACGTCGAATGTTGTGATGGTTTGCGCCCCGGGCCAGGCCACCCTTCGGGTCCGGGCACCACAAAGGGGCCAGGCACCTTTGTGGTGGTTTTTGCTTTGACGGGCCGCGCCTGCGCCTTGATATACCATGTACACCATTTCCGACCACATTCAGCACCGCCGCACAACCTAGAAAGGCCCCCATGGACGCCACCTTCAGCCACATCAAAGCCGTGTTCTGCGATATCGACGGCACGCTGCTCACGAGCCAGCACACGGTGTCCCCGCGCACCGTGGCGGCGATCCGCGCCCTGCACGAGCGCGGCGTGCTCTTTGGTCTGTGCACCGGGCGCGACGCCCACGCGACCGAGGCCATGTATGAGCTCTGGGGCATCGAAGGCCTGGTGGACGTGCTCGTGGGCTGCGGTGGCGCCGAGGTCATCGACCGTGCGCACGACATCAACGAGCTGAGCTATCCGCTGCCGGGCGAGACCATCGCGCGCATCTGCAGGCACATGGCGGACCTTCCGGCAACGCCCGTCTGCCCCCGAGACGGCGTGTTCTACGTGCCCGAGAGCAACGCGTGCGTCGAGCACCTGTCGCGCGTCGACGGCGTGCCCTACCAGGTGGTCGATTTTGCCGAGTTTTTGCGCGAGCCGCAGCCCAAGGTGATGTTTACCATGGCGCCCGAGGTGATGTCGCAGGTCATCGAGCGCGCGTCGACGTTTGTCGATGACACTGTTAAGGCGGCGGCTCTGCAAACCACGCAGCGGCTCTACGAGTTCATGGATCCGCGCGTGTCCAAGACACGCGGCCTTGTGCGCGTGGCAGAGCTCAACGGCATGGAGCTCCAGAACATCTGCGTGTTTGGCGATGCCGATAACGACACCTGCATGGTGGCTGACGCCGGCGTGGGCGTGGCCATGGCAAATGGCAGCGACGCCACCCGTGCCGCCGCCGATTTTGTAACCGCCAGCAACGACAAAGACGGCATTGCAATCTTTATCGAGGAACATCTGCTGTAGCGCCGGGGGAGAACCGCCACAATGGGGGCAGACGCTTTTGTGGCAGATTGGCTTCAACTGGGCATTCAAGATATCCAGACCATCACAACATCCGATGAAAATCGCGATTTTGGCGAAAAGCGTTGAATGATGTGATGCTTTTCGTTGTGGGCGGCGCGGTTTTCGCTACGGACGGTGCGGTTTCGCTGCAGAACCGCCAGCCCGCCGCCCTCGTTACGTTTTCGCTGCATTTGGGTAAAGCGCCTGCTCCAAGCCGGCGTTGCCCTGTATACTAGAGCGGTTTAACTGTTATGCGGAAGGGAGCGCCTATGGCACTCAGCGAGAAAGACGTGCGCGGCATCGCCGAGTACGCAAAGATCGCACTGACCGATGACGAGCTCGCCCAGATGACGTCCTACATGAACGACGCCGTCCAGATGCTCGAGCCCGTCTTGCAATATGACTTGCCCGACGTGGAGCCCACGTTCCATCCTATCGGAAGCCTGTCCAACGTGATGGGCGATGACCTGCGCGAGCCCGAGCGCGATCTGCCGCTCGACGTCGCGCTCGAGAACGCCGGCAGCGTGCGCGACCGCTACTTCCGCGTGCCGTCCATTTTGGGAGAGGGGGAGAGCGAGTAATGGCGCAGAGCTTCGATTCCCTTACCGCCGCTCAGATCGCCGCGGGCGTTGCCGCCGGCGACTTTACCGCTACCGAGGTGGCCCAGGCCTCCCTTGCTGCCATCGAGGCGCGCGAGGGCGGGGTCCAGGCATTCCTGCAGGTGGCGCCCGAGCTTGCGCTCGAGGCTGCCGCGCGCGTGGATGCCGACCGTGCCGCAGGCAAGCCGCTGCCCCCGCTCGCGGGCGTGCCGCTGGCCATTAAGGACAACATGAACCTCGTGGGCACGCGCACCACCTGCGCTTCCCGCATGCTCGAGAACTACCAGAGTGTCTACACCGCCACCTGCGTCCAGCGCATGCTCGATGCCGGCTGCCTGCCCATGGGCAAGGCCAACATGGACGAGTTCGCCTTTGGTAGCTCTACCGAGAGCTCGGCCTTCCACCGCACCAACAACCCCTGGGATACCGAGCGCGTGCCCGGCGGCTCTTCGGGCGGTTCCGCTGCCGCCGTCGCCGCGGGCGAGGTTGCGCTCTCGCTGGGTTCGGACACCGGCGGCTCCATCCGCCAGCCGGCGTCGCTGTGCGGCGTAGTGGGCTTTAAGCCCACCTACGGCGCCGTGAGCCGTTACGGCGTGGTTGCCTTTGGCTCGTCGCTCGACCAGGTGGGTCCCTTTGGCCGCACGGTCGAGGACGTCGCGCTGGCCATGAACGCGCTTACCGGTGCGGGCCACGATCCGTACGACTGCACCAGCCAGGATTGCGCCGTCGACTTTACCGAGCACCTCAACGACAGCATCGAGGGCAAGCGCGTGGGCATCATCCCTGCGTTTATGGAGGCCGAGGGCCTGACGCCCGAGGTCAAGGCCGCTGTTCAGCGCGCCGCCCGGGAGCTGCAGAACCAGGGCACCGAGCTGGTCGAGGTCGACCTGCCGCACCTGGATGCCGCCATCGCCGCCTACTACGTTATCGGCCCGGCCGAGGCGTTCTCCAACCTTGCCCGCTTCGACGGCATTCGCTATGGCTATCAGGAGGAGGGCTGCGCCAACTTGTCCGACCAGAGCTCGCTCTCGCGCGCCCACGGCTTTGGCGCCGAGGCCAAGCGCCGTCAGATGCTCGGCGCCTACTTGCTGAGCTCGGGCGTGTACGACAAGTACTACTACGCTGCGCAAAAGGCCCGCACGCTCATCACGCAGGACTACGACGCCGCATATGCCAAGGTGGACACCATCCTCATGCCCGCCTCGCCGCGCACGGCCTTTAAGTTTGGCGAGATCAGCGACCCCACGCAGATGTACCTCTCCGACCTGTACACCATCTCGCTCAACATTTGCGGCAACGGCGGTATCTCGGTGCCGCTGGGCCTGGGCGAGGATACTCAGCTGCCCGTTTCTGCCCAGCTGGTGGGACCTGCCTTTAAGGACCGTCAGCTGCTCACGTTTGCCCGCGCCCTGGAGCGCGGCTTTGCCGATACCGCCACGGGTGCGCCCGCGCTTTCCGTCGCGCCCGATTTTGCCGGGAAGGGAGGCGAGCTGTAATGAAGGAGCTTTCCGAGGTCCTGCAGGATTGGGAGGCCGTGATCGGCCTGGAGATCCATACCGAGCTCACCGCACTCGATACCAAGATGTTCTGCAACTGCAAGCTCAGCCACGATGACGAGCCCAACGCCAATGTGTGCCCGGTATGCCTGGGCCTGCCCGGCGCCCTGCCGGTGCCCAACAAGCGCGCCATCGAGAGCATCGTCAAGGCCGGTCTTGCGACCAACTGCGAGATTCAGCGCCACTCGATGTTCTACCGCAAGCACTACTTCTATCCCGATATGGCCAAGAACTTCCAGACCACGCAGGGTCCGGTCGCCTTTGCCATGTACGGCCACCTTGATCTGGATGTGACCGGTCGTGGTGCCGCCGAGCGCCCCGACTGCGCGTTTGGCGAGGCCGAGGCCCAGAGCCTGGCAAGCGCCTCGGCCAACGCCGAGGGCTTGTCCACGTCCATGACGTCGACCATGCGCGAGGGCAACCAGCGCGCCGGCCACCTGGCCAGCTATGACGCGTCCAGCCTGCAGATGCCCGAGCGTCGCGAGGACGGTTCCTACACGGTGCCCATCCGCATCCTGCGCATCCACATGGAGGAGGACGCCGCCAAGATGGTGCACGTGGGCGGTGCTGAGGGCCGCATTACCGCCGCGGCCGAGTCGCTCGTCGACTACAACCGTTGCGGCACGCCGCTCATCGAGCTCGTCACCGAGCCCGATCTGCGTACGCCCGAGGAAGCGCGTCTGTTTATGGAAAAGCTCCGTCGCATTTTTGTGACGCTGGGCATTTCGGACTGCTCCATGGAGAAGGGCTCCATGCGCTGCGACGGCAACGTGTCGCTGCGCCGTCGCGGTGAGACCAAGCTGGGCACCAAGACCGAGCTCAAGAACCTCAACTCGTTTAAGAGTCTGCATGACGGCCTTGCCTACGAGATTTGCCGCCAGGCCGAGGTGCTCGAGGAGGGCGGCATCATCTATCAGGAGACCCGCCACTGGGAGCCCAGCCGCAAGCGCACCGTGGTCATGCGCGTTAAGGAGACGGCCGACGACTACCGTCTGTTCCCCGACCCCGATCTGGCGCCGTTCGATCTGGACGATGAGTTCATCGACCGCTGCCGTGGCGAGATCCCCGAGCTGCCCGATGCCAAGCGCGCCCGTTTTGAGGCCGACTTTGGCATTAAGACGGCCGACGCCGAGCAGATTGCCGGCGACCCCGAGTTTGCCGAGTTCTTTGAGGCCGCCGCTGCCGGAATGGCTGGCAAGGAGGCCCAGACGGTCGCAAACCTGCTGGTGAACGAGATGATCGCCTACCTTAAGGGCGCGGGCGTGTCGCTCGCCGAGTCCGGCATCGCGCCGGCTCAGGTGGCAGCGCTGGCTAAGCTGCTGGCGACCGATGCCATCAGCTCCAACCAAGCGCACGAGGTCTTTGAGGCCATGGCCCAGACCGGTGACGATCCCAACAAGATCGTCGACGAGCGCGGTATGCGTCAGGTGAGCGATGCCGGCGCGCTGCAGCCGATCGTGGACGAGGTGCTGGCAAACTGTGCCGATCAGGCGCAGCAGTATCGTGACGGCAACCAGAAGGTTATCGGCTTTTTGGTGGGCCAGTGCATGAAGGCGAGCCGCGGCAAGGGCAATCCGAAGCTCTTCAACGAGTTGCTGAGAACGTCGCTCTCGTAAACGGGAACCCGGGAGCCCCGGCAGGGCGGGTGCTTCCTCAAAATTTCGAACAGTCCTGCGCAAGACGAAGGCCACATTAAGTGGCCTTCTTTGCGTGCGGAACTCATTTTGAGCAAGCGCCCGCCCTGCCGGGGCTCCCGGGTTCTGTGACGACTTGGCCGTTCGGGTCAGGTGGGGCTGAATGGAATTTGGTGAATGAGGGCGCCGTTGGCGCTCTCATTCTTTATATATGTTGGGAACGCCAAGCAGTGGGGGTGGTGCCGGTGTATTGTTTGAAGGCTTGGGTGAAGGCGGCCTGCTGAGGGTAGCCTAGACGCTCTGCCACCTGCGCTATCGTGAGCGCGCTATCTGCCAAAAGGTCCTGTGCTCGCTCCATACGGCGTCTGCGAATGTGGGCGCCCAGGGACTCGCCAGTTTGGGCCTTAAAGGTGGCGCATAGCTTGGAGCGGCTTGTGTAGAGCCTCTCGGCCACCTCGTTGATACCCACACGTCTGCCTTTGTCGAGCGCGCGCTCAATCATTGCCGTTGCTTCTTCGGCAATGGTTATGCTGACGCGTGTGTCTGCCGCCTGCCGCGCCTGCTTGTGGGCCGCGCGCGAACAGGCGAGCTCCGCGACCATGGTCTCCACGATGCCCTGCATATAGACGCGTCCGCCTACGGTGCGGGCGCGTTCCTCGTTAATCCGGCGCAGCGTGTGGCAGATGGCAGACGT
Organism: uncultured Collinsella sp.; assembly: GCA_958370785.1. GTDB lineage: Bacteria > Actinomycetota > Coriobacteriia > Coriobacteriales > Coriobacteriaceae > Collinsella. The sequence goes on from CATXKN010000007.1 coordinate 82,764, forward strand.
CGCTTCCTCGTGCCATGGCTCGGCAAACGCCTCAAAGATTCCCGCGAACTCGGTGGGATATCGGTGCTCCAGTTCGTCAAAATATCCAGGCAAAAAGAGCACCGAGCGCGAGTGATAAAGCTCCCCCGCAAACAGCGGGCTTAATTCCTCGCCACAGCTATCTTGGATAAAGCTGCAAACGGCATTGTTTGGCCACGGTCCATGCAATGGTTTAAGGTTCGCGGGCGTTATGCCAGCCTCGGGCATGCATGTAAGTGTGGGCGCGCTGACCTCGCTCACGCAGGCGTATGGCTCGGGTGTGTATTCGGCCAGGTACATATCGTGCGTCGGGGTGATGAAATGCTCCATGACAATGCAGGCAGGGGAGAGGGGCATGATCCATGCGCGTCCGTGCGCCCGATCGTTTGCCACCTCGCCGGTAAAGACAGCGCCCTTGCCGGAAAGCTCCAAGCCAAACTGCTCAAACTGTGGTGCATAGAGCTCGGTTATGTCGGTCGCCGCCCGATGCATTTTCAAAAGCGTCCCCTTCCTTTGCGGAAACGTCCACGCCTGGCTCGATTGTGTGCCTTGGCTAACATACCAATGATAAGTTGATTAAGGTTAACTCTCAAGCCGTAAGAAGGGAACCTCATGGCAAAGGGATCAAAAAGGGAAGGCGGCGGTATCGGCGAGCTGCTTGCATATGCCGGCGACCGTAAATTCCTAACTTATTTGGGCATGGCTCTCTCAGCGCTCTCGCAGCTGCTGAGCTTTGGCCCGTACGTGTGCATCTGGTTTGTCGCGCGAGACCTTATCGCCGTGGCGCCTAACTGGAGCGAAGCCACCGATATCGCGATGTATGGCTGGTGGGCCGTTGGTTTTGCCCTGGCAAGCATCGTAGTTTATTTCGTGGGGCTCATGTGCACGCATTTGTCCGCGTTTCGCTGCGCGTCCAATATCCGCAAGACTACGAGCGAGCACCTGCTTAAGCTGCCGCTTGGCTACTTTGACACGCACACCACCGGTGAGCTGCGCCGTATTGTAGACGGATGCGCCGCCTCCACCGAGACCCTGCTCGCGCACATGCTGCCCGATATCGCCGGCGCCACCGCCATGGTCGTGGGCTTGCTCGTGCTGCTTTTCGCCCTCGATTGGCGTTTGGGGGTGGCATGCCTTATCTCGGTCGTCGTTTCGCTTGGCGCCATGGCCACCATGATGGGCGGCAAAGGCGCCGAGTTCATGAAGGCCTACATGGGAGCGCTGGTCAAGATGAACAAGACCGGCACCGAATACGTACGCGGCATCCCCGTGGTCAAGGTGTTTCAGCAGACGGTCTACTCCTTCAAGGCCTTCCACGATGCGATCGCCGAATACGCCGACATGGCACAAAGCTATGCGGGCACGTTCTGCCGAGGTCCGCAGGTACTCAACCTTACCGCGCTCAATGGTCTTGTGGCATTCCTGCTGCCCGTGGCGTTGCTGTTGGCGCCGGGCGAGACGGACTTCGCGCATTTTATGGCAAACTTCACGTTTTATGCGATATTTTCGGCCGTGGTACCGACGGCCATGACCAAGCTCATGTTTGTGGGCGAGGCCTCTCAGATGAGTGCCGATTCGCTGGCTCGCATCCGAAGCATCATGGATTCCAAGCAGCTCTCCGTGCCCGCCCAACCCAAGCACCCTGCCGGCAGCGACGTACGATTTGAGGACGTGAGCTTTACCTACGAGGGCGCCGAAGCGCCTGCCGTCAACCATGCGAGTTTTAGCGTTTCCGCTGGTAGCACCCTCGCCCTGGTGGGTCCCTCGGGTGGCGGTAAGTCAACCTGCGCAAGCCTGATCCCGCGTTTTTGGGATGTCTCCTCGGGTCGAGTGCTCGTAGGCGGTGTGGACGTTCGCGATATGGATCCGCACGAGCTTATGGACCAGGTTGCCTTCGTGTTCCAGACCAACCAGCTGTTCCGGCAAACACTTGCCGATAACGTGCGCGCCTCCAAGCCTACGGCCACTGACGACGAAGTGCGTGCGGCCCTCTCCGCAGCTCAGTGCGACGACATTGTGGCCAAGCTCCCACAGGGTATCAATACCATGCTCGGTGCCGGCGGGGCATATCTTTCGGGTGGCGAGGTCCAGCGCGTGGCGCTCGCCCGCGCGATCCTTAAAGACGCGCCTATCGTGGTGCTCGATGAGGCCACGGCGTTTGCCGACCCCGAGAACGAGGCGCTCATTCAGCGCGCCTTTAGCAAGTTGGCGGCGGGCCGCACGGTCATTATGATTGCGCACCGACTCTCGACTGTAGTGGGCGCAGACCAAATCGTGGTGCTCAACCAGGGCAGCGTGCAGGAGTCGGGTACCCATGCCGAGTTGCTGTCCCAAGAGGGCCTGTATGCCAGGATGTGGGCCGAATACGAACAGGCCGCGAGCTGGAAAATCACTGCAGCGACCGCGGATGCCGCCGTCACGAAGGGAGGCGAGGCCTAAATGTTCGCCTCATTCCAAAAGAAGTATTTCCTATCCGATAAAGGCGTCGCCGGCGTAAAACGCGGCATTTTCTGGACCACGCTCACCAATCTCATTACCATGGCCGGCATGGGCTTTTTATTCCTGGTTATGGCTGGCTTTGTCGAGCATCTCGCCAGTGGGGCTGACCTGCCGGATGCCCTGCCGATCGTGGGCGGCCTCCTGGTCTTTTTCGTGTTGCTCTTTGCCTCTAACTGGCAGCAGTATTACTACACCTACTGCATCTTTTACGAGGAGTGCGGCAAGCAGCGTATGGAGATTGCCGAGCGCTTACGCAAACTGCCGCTGTCGTTTTTTGGTCGTCGTGATCTGGCCGATTTAACCGAGACCATCATGGGCGACGTCCAGGCCATGGAGCACGCTTACAGCCACGTGCTGGGAGAGCTTTGGGGTGCCATCATCGCAAGCACCATTGTGTTCGTGGTGTCGCTGTTCTTTTGCTGGCAGCTAGCGATCGCGGCGTTTTGGAGCGTTCCCGTGGCCTTTGCCGTGCTGTATCTAACACGCGGCCCCATGACTCCGGTGTTCGATCGCGTGCGTGCCGAGAAGGTCAAGGTTACCGAGGCGATTCAAGAGACGCTCGACTGCGTTCGCGAGATCCGCGCCACCAACCAGGAGGCCCATTATCTTGAGGGACTCAACGCCGCGATCGATGCCGAGGAGCGCGAGACCACCAAGGGCGAGCTCGCTAACGGGCTTTTGGTCAACTCCGCCTTTGTCATCCTGCGTCTGGGCATTGCCACCACGTTGGTTACGGGCGCCGCGGTGGTCGCCTCCGGGCAGGTCGACTTTTTGGTGATGTTTGCCTTTCTGCTTATGGTGAGCCGTATCTATGCGCCCTTTGACCAGGCATTAATGTTAATGTCCGAGCTGTTTGCCGCCGAGTCGTCTGCCAAGCGCATGCGTTCCATCATGGAAGAGCCTGTGGCGCGGGGCAGCGAGAAATTTGAGCCCGCGGGCCACGATGTGGTGTTCGATCACGTGGCATTTGGCTATGGTGCGGGCGAGGACGGACGCGCCGGCGAGAAAGTTCTTACCGATGTGAGCTTTACCGCCAAGGAGGGCGAGGTCACGGCGCTGGTCGGTCCTTCGGGTTCCGGTAAGTCTACGGTGAGCCGCCTGGCCGCGCGCTTTTGGGATGCCACCGCGGGCAAGGTTACCGTGGGCGGTGTGGATGTTGCGAGCGTTGATCCCGAGGTACTGCTGCGTGATTACGCCATCGTGTTCCAAGACGTGCTGCTCTTTGACGACACAGTGATGGGAAACATCCGCCTCGGGCGTCGTGATGCCACCGATGAGGAAGTGCTTGCGGCCGCGCGTGCCGCCAACTGCGACGAGTTTGTGAGCCGCATGCCGCAGGGCTACGACACCATGATCGGTGAGAACGGCTCCAAACTCTCCGGCGGCGAGCGCCAGCGCATCTCCATCGCTCGCGCGCTGCTCAAAGATGCGCCCATCGTGCTGTTGGACGAGGCGACGGCGAGCTTGGACGTGGAGAACGAGACCGTGGTACAGCAGGCACTCTCCCGTCTGCTTACAGGTAAGACGGTCATCGTTATTGCCCACCGTATGCGTACGGTGGAAAATGCCGACAAAATCGTTGTGCTCAAGGATGGCGTGGTTGCCGAGCAGGGCACTCCGGCGCAGCTTAAGGCGGCAGGCGGAGAATTTGCCCGCATGGTCGCACTGCAAAAGGAAGCGGCTGCCTGGCAGCTGTAGGAAAGGGGACCAAGATTTCCAAAGGTTAACTTTGGTTGACCATAATAGTTCGACTAAACTAGTCTCAAAAGCGTGCTCGAGCAAACTAATGAACTCGGGTGCTAAGGCACCATGCCGCGCTTGTGCGGCAAAAGGGAGAAGCAACATGAAGAAGTCGACGTTTAACACCCTGCTTGTCGGTGGCGGTTTTCTGCTCGGCACGGCCGGCATCAAACTGCTCACCAGCGCTCCGGTAAAGAATGCCTGCGTGCAGGGCATCGCGTGCGGCATGCGCGTCAAGAACTGCTACCAGGACATGGTCGAGCAGGCCAAGGCTAATGTCGACGACATGGTTGCCGAGGCTGCCTACATCACCCAGAGCGAGGCCGCTGCTGACGAGGCAGCCGAGTAACGCTCCCAGGCACAAACTATGAGATTCTCGATTATTAGCGAGATCCCTGGCAGGACCCGTCTTCAATTGGCGGGTCCTGTGCCAGAGAGCGATCTCGATGCACTTCTTAAGCTTGGCGGCGAAATCGACGGCGTGCGCAAAGTGCGCGTATATGGCCGTATTGGCCAGATGGCGCTCGAATATGACGAGCAGTGTCGTGCGAGCGTGCTCGACGCCTTGGGCGCACTCGATGCTCAAGCCATCGCCGATGTCAAGACGGGTTACGTGATGCAACTCGAGCCGCGCAAGCACAAACTCGTTATGGATCTTGCCACGCTTGTCGGCGCCCACTATGCGCGCCGATGGTTCTTGCCGACGCCTCTGCGTGCGGTGTTTGTCGTGGCCGGTTACATGACCTTTTTGCGCGCCGCTCTCCACGAGCTCTCGCAGCCGCGCCTGACCGTTCCCGTGCTCGACGCTTCGGCCATCGGTATCTCGTTTGTCAAACGTGATGTCGATACCGCGGGCCAGACGATGTTCCTGCTCAACGTGGGCGAGCTGCTCGAGGACTACACCCGCGCAATGAGCGAAAACGAGCTCATCAACTCGCTGCTCGATGTGCCCGACAAGGCGCAAAAGGTCGTCGGCGACACCGAGGTGAGCGTTGCCGCCACCGAGCTTGAGCCCGGCGACTTGGTGGCCGTGCGCACCGGTATGTCTATCTGCATTGACGGCGTGGTCGAGCAGGGGAGCGCCATGGTCAACCAGGCGACCCTGACCGGCGAGCCGCTTGCCGTCGAGCGCAGCGCAGGCGACGATGTGTTTGCTGGGACTGTCGTCGAGGACGGCAGCATCTTGGTGCGCGTGCGCGCCAACACGGCTCAGACCAAGCTGCGCTCGATCGTCTCGCTCGTGCAGGCGGCCGACTCGCTCAAGTCTGAGGGCCAGTCGCACATGGAAGACCTCGCCAACAAGATCGTCCCGTGGAACTTCCTGCTCGCGGGCCTTGTCGCTCTCACCACGCGTAGCCTCATTAAGACCTCGGCGGCGCTGATGGTCGACTACTCGTGCGCACTCAAGCTCACGGGTTCCGTTGCCGTCATGACCGCTATGAGCGATGCTGCCAAGATGGGCGTGATGGTCAAGGGCGCCAAGTACTTTGAGTCGTTTGCCAAGGCCGATACCATTGTCTTTGACAAGACCGGCACGCTGACCGAGGCGCAGCCGCGCCTGGCTTGCGTGCTCACCACCGATGGCTGGAGTGAGGACGAGGTCCTGCGCCTTTCCGCCTGCTTAGAGGAGCATTTTCCGCATCCGGTGGCGCGCGCTGTGGTCAATGCGGCACGCGAGCGCGAGCTCGAGCATCGCGAGCGCCACGCCGCCGTCGAGTACATCGTGGCACACGGCATCGCTTCGTCCATCGAAGGGCGTCGCGCCATCATCGGTTCGGCGCATTTTGTGTTTGAGGACGAGGGCGCACAGCTCGAATCCGACATCAAGGAGCGCATCGAGTCCCAGATGCAGGGCCTGTCGCCGCTGTACCTGGCGGTCGACGGCACGGTCGTGGGCGTGCTCGGCATCGAGGATCCGCTCAAGCCCGGGGTCCGCGAGGCCATCGCCGACCTGCATGCGCTGGGCGTCAAGCACGTGGTCATGCTCACGGGCGACTCCGAGCGCACGGCCGAGCGCATTGCGCGAGAGGCAGGGGTCGACGAGTTTATGGCCGAGCTGCTGCCCGAGGACAAGTACGCTTATGTGGAGCGCATTAAGAGCGAGGGGCGCCACGTTGCCATGGTGGGCGACGGCGTCAACGATTCGCCGGCGCTCGGTTTGGCCGACGTAGGCCTGGCGATGGGTGGCGGAAGCGACATCGCCAAGGAGGTCGCCGATATCATCCTGACCGATACAGATCTGGCCGCGATCGTGCGCCTGCGCCGCATGAGCCAGGGCCTCGTTGATCGTCTGACGAGCTCCTACTCTAAGGTGATGCTCACCAACTCGGCGCTCCTGGCACTGGGCATTACCGGCGCGATTACCCCGCAAGCGTCATCGCTGCTGCACAACGGCTCGACGATTGCGTACAGCTTGGGCAACGCGAAAGCGTATCTGCGTTAGCGTTTTTGCTTGAGTTTATGGCCTGCATTCGGGCGGTACCGCAACCGCCAGGGTGCAGGCCTTTTTAGGCAAGTGCAGCTTTGATGGCGGGGACTTCTGCGAGCTGCTCGGCTGCCTTTTCGTCGGAGCTGTCGAGTGCTGCCAGGCTGCGGTAGACCCACTCGTTGACCTGGGTGTTCTTGACGCCTGCGGTCTGCATAAGGGCGCCTACCTCGCGGATTGCTGCGAGCAGATCGGCCTTGGGGCCCACGAACTCGACCGTGAGGTCGTGGTAGGCGGTCACTCCGCGGTTCTCACTCACATGGTCGATAAAGCCCTCGACGGTCTCAAGCTGCTGGGCGAGAGCCGCATCATCGTCAGCGTCCAGCGCGACGAGTGCGTTCGATACCGTGAGGGCGGGATGTCCGCAGGGGACAAAGCCCTTGATGACATCCATAGCTTCGGTAATGGTTGAGCCCAGGCCTACGAGGGCATTGACGAGTTGCTGCTTGGTATCCATAACGGTCCTTTCGACGGGTCAATTGTGCTTGGCGAAAATATACGTGACGCGATCGGTAGCAAAAGTGCGAAGTGCAGCGCACATTGGGGTCTTCACAGCTCGTGCATAGAACAGCTGTCCGCTTTCAGAACGTGGTAAGATAACACTCCGCAAGCGGGGCTCGCCCCGTATGTTCTTTGAAAAGTCGACGGGTGTCGGGCACTCGTGCCCAATACCATCCAGACTTTCCCGACATTCGGGGGCGACTGGTTTCGACACGATAGCTCTGAGAGAGGAAGCAAGCCGAGGTCTCCTCGCCTCGTTAAACAGGGGTACCGTCAAATTGAATTGACAACAACTCTTCTTTTGAGCCTATGGCTCTCGCTGCTTAGTTTATAGCGGCGCGTCAACCCGGTGATTTCCCCGACACCGGCGCGACGTCATTTTAGGGGAATGCTCCTGCGCACGTAATCGGTATGGCGCAGGCTAAGACCGAACCGATTAGGACGCCGCGAGCGTGTCGCTGCGCGCAAAGCGTCCGAGACAAAACCAGCGACTGAGCTTGGAGATGCCAATCAGGGGGCTTTCGTGGACCGGAGTTCGATTCTCCGCGCCTCCACCAACAGTTACAGGCAGGTAGAGAAGTGTCTCTACCTGCTTTTTTATTACATATAGATACCGCGGAGAATCGAACTCTATGCAGGGCGCGGGCGTAAAGAAAACGCGTCAGCGTTTTTAGCCCGCGGGCGAGGACGCCGGCAGGCGGCCGAAGCCGGTGCGTATTTGCGAAGCAAATACGCGGATTCTCCGCGCAAAGCCCCAGCCCAAAACAGATGTGCTGCCGACGGCATTTCTGCCAACTATGCCCCCGCACCAACGGATCCCCCCCACCCGCGGAGAATCGAACTCTGTGCAGGGCGCGAGCGTTAGGAAAACGCTACGGCAACGCAGGGTGGGACGCGCTTCCCAATGGCGGCCCAGGCGGAAAGCGCGTCCCGGAATCCGCACTCAGACTGGGACGTAGTTTCCGGATGACACATCAAGCGGAAACTGCGTCCCGGAATTCTCATTCGGAATGGGATGCAATTTCCAAATGAATGGTTAGCGGAAAGTTCATCCCGGAATCCCGCCTCAAACTGGGACGCACTTTCTGTCCCATCTCCTCAACTCCAAAACCTATGCACCCTCCATTCCAAAACTGGGTAGAAGAAGGCCAAAACGCAACGGCAGGAGGTCAATATGACTGCAGAAGATAAGGCAAAGAACGCCGGCAAGGTCGCGCTCGTTTTGGAGGGCGGCAGCTTCCGCGGGCAGTTTACCGCGGGCGTGCTCGACGTCCTCATGGAGGCTGGCGTCGAGATTCCGGCTGTCTACGGTGTATCGGCCGGCGCCCTCAACGGCGTGAACTACAAGTCGCACCAGATCGGCCGTGCCAACCGCATCAACCTGGCTTTCTGCAACGACAGCCGCTTCATGGGCGCCGCATCGTTTGCGTCCACGGGCTCTATTGTGGGTTACGACTTTATTTTCAACGATGTCCAGGACCGCCTGGACCCCTTTGACAACGAGACGTTCGACGCGAGCCCCATCGAGATGTACGCCGTCGCGACGGACATGCTCTTTGGAACTGCCGCGTGCCTGCCGGTCAAAAGCGCCGTACTTGACCTCGACGCCGTGCGCGCATCGACGTCGCTGCCGCTGGTGACGCCGCCGGTCGAGATCGATGGGCACAAATACGTCGACGGCGGCGTAGCCGATTCGGTCCCCATCGAGCACGTGCTGGAGGAGGCGGGCTTCGATCGCGCAGTTGTCATTGTCACGCAGGACCGCTCGTACGAGAAAAAGCCCTACGAGTTTATGCCAGCCGCACGCGCTCGCTATGCCGACTACCCCTACCTGCTCGAGGCTATCGAGACGCGCCACGACCGCTACAACATCCAGCGCATGCATCTGTGGAAGTATGAGCGCGAGGGTCGCGCGCTGGTCGTTGCTCCGCAAAAGCCGGTCGAGGTCGGCCACGTTGAGCACGATCCGGCAAAGCTGCTCGACCTGTATATTCAGGGCCGCCAGGAGGCAAAGCGTCTATTGAGTGATATCGAGGCATTTGTCGAGCGCTAGTGTCGCAACGTCATGACCCATGGACGACATGTGCAGAAACTCTGGTCGGAGCCAAAATACCTGTTGACTCGGGCGGCGAGCGGGGTAATATGGACGGGTTACTTGCAGAGCCCCGTGAATCTCTGTAACAACACGTACTGTACATGGAGGAGTCTAAGTGATTTCGAAATCGACTCACTACGCCAAGCAGGGCGAGGTCCAGCGCAACTGGGTTCTCGTCGACGCCGATGGTGCTGTCCTGGGCCGTCTTGCCACCCAGATCGCAATGATCCTGCGCGGTAAGAACAAGCCCCAGTTCACGCCCAACAGCGACTGCGGCGACTTCGTTGTCGTCATCAACGCCGATAAGGTCCAGCTTACCGGTAACAAGGCCGACACGAAGACCTATTATCGCCACAGCGGCTACAACGGCGGCCTCAAGGCTGAGAGCTTCCGCCAGGCTATGGAGAAGCACCCGGAGAAGGTCATCGAGCGCGCCGTTCGCGGCATGCTGCCCAAGACCACCCTCGGCCGTGCCCAGATGACCAAGCTTAAGGTCTACGCTGGTGCCGAGCATCCGCACGCTGCCCAGAACCCCACGAAGATTGAGCTGGAGGCTTAAAGATGGCTGAGAACACCGTTGTCTACCAGGGTACCGGCCGTCGTAAGAACGCCGTCGCCCGCGTCCGTCTCGTCCCCGGCACCGGCAAGGTGACCATCAACAAGCGTGACGCCGAGCAGTATTTCGGCCGTCATCAGCTCGTTGAGAACGCCCTTGCTCCCTTCAAGGTGACCGACACCGCCGGTCAGTTCGACGTTATCGCTCTGTGCGATGGCGGCGGCATCTCCGGTCAGTCCGGCGCTCTGCGCCTGGGCATCGCTCGCGCTCTTCTGAACGCTGGCGATTACCGTGCTGACCTCAAGAAGGCCGGTTTCCTTACGCGTGATGCTCGCGTGGTCGAGCGCAAGAAGTACGGCCTCAAGAAGGCCCGCCGCGCTCCCCAGTTCTCCAAGCGCTAAGGTTTTATCTCCTTACGAGATACAATGTACAAGCGGGGCCTGCCGATTGCTCGGCGGGTCCCGCTTTTCTTTTTCGACTAGGGTGGGCGACTGCGTTTTGCCCACTTGGGAAGGAGCGATCCTATGCCCCAGAACATCTTCGGTACCGATGGCGTCCGTGGCGTCGCCAACGCCGACCTCTCGTGCGACCTCGCGTTTCGCCTGGGCCGCGCGGCGACCAAGTTCCTCGGCCCGGATATCTGCATCGGCCGCGACACGCGTCTTTCGGGCACCATGCTCGAGAGCGCGCTGACCGCCGGCATCATGGCCGAGGGCGGCCGTCCGCACTGCTGCGGCGTTATCCCTACGCCGGCCGTGGCGCTGCTCACCGTCCAAAACGAGCTCGATGGCGGCATCGTCATTTCTGCTTCGCATAATCCGCCGGAGTTCAACGGCATCAAGTTCTTTAGCCGCAAGGGCATGAAGCTTCCCGACGCGGTTGAGGAAGAGATCAGCGCCTGGGTCATGTCCGAGGAGGCCATGGCTGCCGACACGCTGCCGACCGGCGCCGGTGTGGGTCACATCATCAAGATGAAGGACGCCCGCAAGGCATATGTCGATCATGCCATCAGCACGCTCGACGGCCTTAAGCTCGACGGCCTGGTTGTTGCCGTCGACTGCGGTCACGGTGCTTCCTGCCAGACCACGCCCGCCGCGCTGCAGCGCCTGGGCGCCACGGTCCATGCCATCAACACCGATTACTGCGGCACTGACATTAACGTTGAGTGTGGCTCCACGCACCTTGAGCCCCTGCGCGAGCTCGTGCTGCGCACCCACGCCGATATCGGCCTTGCCCACGACGGCGACGCCGATCGCGTGCTGTTCGTGGACAGCGAGGGCAACGAGATTGATGGCGACTACATCCTGGCTATCTGCGGCTCCGACCTTGCTGCTCGCGGCAAGCTCGCCAACTCCGAGATCGTCTCGACCGTCATGTGCAACCTGGGCTTCTCCATCGCAATGAAGGAGCAGGGCTTTGAGATGGTCCAGACCGCCGTGGGCGACCGCTATGTTCTTGAGCGCATGCTCGAGGACGGTGCTGTTATCGGTGGCGAGCAGTCCGGTCACATCATCTTCCTGGAGCACAACACCACCGGCGACGGTCTGGTGACGGCTCTGCAGCTGCTGGCCGTGCTCAAGCGCACCGGCCGCACCCTTACCGACCTTGCCGGCATCATGAAGAAGTACCCGCAGGTGCTCGTCAACGTGCATTCGGACAACAAGGCCGGCCTGGACGATTGCCAGCCCATTTGGGACGCCGTCGCTGCCGCCGAGAAGGAGCTTAACGGTCGCGGCCGCATCTTGGTGCGCCCGAGCGGTACCGAGCCGCTGGTTCGCGTTATGGCCGAGGCGGAGACGCATGAGCTGACCCAGCGCGTTGTTGACGATATCGTCGAGGTTGTCAAGCGCGAACTTCCCTAATGGCCAAAAACGGGTGCCAAGTGGTAAACTGACAAGGTTATTTTGATTGATTGGTATGTCCGAGGGGGAGCATGTTCACTAAAGTCCTAAGGTCTTTTGGTATGCGTGGTCGAGTCCTTACGCTGGATGCTCCCATCTCGGGCGATGTCATTCCGTTGTCCGAGGTCAATGACCAGACGTTTGCCACCGGCCTTTTGGGCCAGGGCGTGGCGATTCAGCCTACTGGCACGCGCGTGATTGCGCCGGCAGACGCCAAGGTCGAGGCCATTTTTCCCACTGGGCACGCCGTTGCGCTCAACACGGTCGATGGCCTAGACGTGCTCATCCACGTTGGTTTGGACACTGTTCAGCTTGAGGGCAAGCACTTTACCGTGCATGCGCAAGTGGGCGACATCGTCCATAAGGGCGATGTGCTCATAGAGTTCGATCGCGAGGCAATCGCTGCCGAGGGCTACGATGTGACGGTTCCTATCTTGGTGTGCAACTCCGTTGAGTTCTCGAGCATCAAGGGCTCTATTGGCGAGCATGTCGAGGAGATGGACCAACTCATCGTCGCTCGCGAGCGCTAGTGAGCGCGCTCGGCCTTTAGCCTACAATTCAAACACGTTTACGGAGGGCGCCCTTGAAAGAGGGCGCCCTCCGTGGCAAGATGGGATTTGTCCGAAGCTAAACGGCTTTGGGTCACCGTGGACGGGCAGGGGCCTCGACGCGGCTAGACACGAGACACATACATTACGCGACCTCGCCCTGGTGGCCGCACACGTTGGTTGCGGCCGACGCGGGCCGCGGGCAAGTGCTTGTAAGGGAGCCTTGCCTCTCTTGTACGAGAAAGGACGCGTAATGAAGATCATTAAAGCTAAAGACTACGAGGATATGAGCCGCAAGGCCGCCAATATCATCTCGGCCCAGGTTATCCTCAAACCCGATTGCGTGCTGGGTCTTGCCACCGGCTCCACCCCGATTGGCGCCTACAAGCAGCTCGCCGCTTGGTACGAGAAGGGTGACGTCGACTTTGCCGAGGTCAGCACCTACAACCTCGACGAGTATCGTGGTCTTTCGCACGACGATCCCCAGAGCTACCACTACTTTATGCGTGAGAACTTCTTCGATCACATCAACATCGACCTGAACAACACGCATGTGCCCGATGGCTCCAATCCCGACGCTGCCGGTGCCTGCTCTGAGTACGACAAGATCGTCGCTGCTGCCGGTTACCCCGATCTGCAGCTGCTCGGCATCGGTAACAACGGTCACATTGGCTTCAACGAGCCCGATGACCACTTCTCCAAGGGTACGCACTGCGTCGACCTCACTGAGAGCACCATTCAGGCCAACAGCCGCCTGTTCGACAGCATCGACGACGTGCCCCGTCAGGCCTACACCGTGGGTACCCAGACCATCATGTATGCCCGCATGATCCTGGTTGTCGCCAACGGCGAGGCCAAGGCACAGGCCGTGCATGACATGTGCTATGGTCCGGTTACCCCCGAGTGCCCTGCCTCGATCCTGCAACTGCACACCAACTGCGTTGTCGTTGCCGACGAGGCCGCCCTTTCGCTCTGCAAGTAGCGAAAGCCTATCACCTCGACATAGCTTTGCCGAAGGCCTCCGCTTTGCGGGGGCCTTTTTGCTGAGCGCGCGCCGTGTGCTTGACGAAAATCTTGCAGCGAACTTGACGGGTGCGTCTGGTGCAGCATGATTCATTCCATAACAGATACTATGCATAAATGCTATGAAAAGGTCGCAGACGGTAGCTAGCGTTAGGTGAGTTGCGCAACACAATTGAACAGCGCTCATTTGAGGTACACTGCCAAAGGATGGGACAAGCTGGCAAGCGCATTGACCTGCGCAAAGACTGATTGGTTGGGGGATAAGTTTCAATCGGACCACGCTGAACAAAAACTTGCCATTTGCGTACCAACAAACATCCTAAACCGTAGTATCGCTCTATTCATCTAGCGATACATATGGTCTAGCGTTACGGTGTCCATGTGGTCGAGTTGAGGAGCGGGCATGGTTAACGATTTGGGCAATACGGACGACCTCGAGCTTATGCCGCTGGGCAGTAGTTATACGGTGCGGCGCGATCGCTTGATGAACGAACTTATCGCCAAGGGCCGAAAGGCCGGCATCGTAGTCCTCTACGCGCCTGATGGCTTTGGGAAAACCTCGGTGCTGCTGCAGTATACCCAAGAGGTTAAAAGCGATCCGACGCGAGGTCCCGTGCGGATCATCGAGGCAGACCGTGCTATTGGGCGCGAGGTGTTTATGCAGCTCGAGGTCGTTACCGATGAGCTTAAGGACAAGCCGCACTCCCTGATTGCAATCGATAACGTGCCTAATCTCAGCCAGAGCGAGACCGAGGAGCTGATCGACCGGATCCGAAGCCTGCGTGCTATGGGGGTTGGGGTCTTTTTGAGCTGCCGTCCTTCGAATCGCCAGCTGATTCATGGACTGGGCGATTCGATTAAAGTCAACGCGCAGATGCTCAAGGTGCATGCCTATGAGTATTCGGCGTGGGCATCGGCGTTCTCGATCAGCACATCGCTCGACTTCTACCAGCTTACGCAGGGCGTGCCCGAGCTCGTCTCGGCTATGCAGTCGGGACTCTACGGGCAGGGAGACGTTGCCCAGATGCTCGAAAACGAGATCGTTAATATCTACGGTGCGGCACTTGTTGATCTGGCATCGCTCGAGAACAACGCCCTGTTTAGTGTGGCATGCTTGATGGTCCTAATGGGTGAGGGCAATATTTCGGAGCTCGAGGCTTGCGGTGTTAGGCTTTCGGCGATTGACCAGTCCTATCTTGTCCGCGATTATCCCATATTTGGCGTTGATCCGGCAGACCGGAGCTTTACCTGCTTGGGTACCGAGGATAACGCACGTCTGCGATTGCGCAAGCTGGTCGCCGAAATTCGCCCCGAACTCGTTGTGCGGGCGGCGCGTATATTGATTAAAGCGGGGCGCTGCGATACCGCGATGGACCTTGCCGACGCGTTTTTGGACCGCAGTGCGGTGTTGGAGCTTGCCGGGCAGTATGGGGTCGATCTGGCCCTGACGGGGCATGGAGGGGATATCTGCCGCGCGGCACTGGGAAAGACCGAAGCAGATGGCCGGGTATCGGAGCCGACGCCTGACGAGGCACTCGGCATCTATCTGGCGGCGGTGAGCGTCTCCAATACAAAACTCGCGCGGTATATGGCCTCAATTATCGAGCATGCGGGCGAGCAAGCGATTTGCGAGCTCGATCCCGTGTCGTGGAAGGTAGCGCACGCGTTTACGGCCGCCTGTTATGGAGATAGTGGTCTGGGGCTTCCGGCAAGCCATACAGCGCTGGGAAGTGAGGCGTCTTGTGCCGCACTCGACATGCTGTCCGCACATATCGAGATAAAACATGGGCTGACCGAGCGGGCGAAGGGTGGTGAGATCCTCGCAGGGCTCAAAACGGATAAGGTCTACGATTGTGAGCTCGATATCGCGGGGACGTTTGTGCGGGCGGACCGCATGTTGACGGAGCTATTTGATGGGTCGTATGCAGGGACTGACGAGCGTGATGACGAGATGGCCCTGACGCTCGAGGCACTCGAAGCGCGTGACATCCGAGCACTCGCCATCTGGGTGCGCATGGTATTATCGGCGCGGCGCCTGTTTGCCGGCATGCCGGTGACCGACGAGCAGGCATTCAATGAGCTCGACCGTTTTGCCGTGCGTGTGCGTGACAATCAAGTCCAGTTGTTTGGCTTGATACTGGAAGGCTGGCAGTCGTTGGCTGAGGGGCGTCCGGTCAATGCCAAATTCCGTGCGGTGCAGGTGCTCAGGCTTGCCGAGGAATCTATTGGATACATACGCGACAACGCACTGTTGCTAGAGCGCGCGGCGTACTTACGCAATACATCGATGGTATCGGTGCGCGAAGAGGCAGAGCTGCTCGATTTGAGTCGGACGCAGGTCGGTGGTGCCGAGGCTTGGATGGTGGCGTTGCATTTGGCCTCCGCGGGCCGCGATAGCGACCTTGCAGCCTGGATGTCCATGAACCGCCCGGGGATTTTAGATCCGTCGTATCGGCTGTTTGCGCGTCTTGCGATGCATTGTCTGGGTGAGCCGGCTGCTAGAATTCGAAAGAAGCTCCCGGTGCGCGAGCTGTCGCGATATTCGCTGCGTGACGACTTTGAGGGCGAAGGCGAGCGTCTGTTCCAGGCCGGCGATGCCGAGGGTGTCGATGTGATTGGCCATATCGAGATCCGCATGTTTGGGGCGTTTCGCGCCGAGCGCGACGGGTTTCCCATCACGGATAAGATGTGGCGCCGCAAGAAAGCGGCGACGCTTGCCGAGCGGCTTGCGCTGGGTATGGATGCACTGGTCGACCGCGAGACGCTGGCCATGGAGCTATGGCCCCATGCCGAGTTCAATAGCGCCCGCAACAACCTGTACTCGACGATATCGCGCTTGCGTTCGGCCTTGGGGCCGACACCGGACGGCAAGTCGTGTGTGCTGATCCAAAACGAGTGCATTGGGCTTAACGGCGATTACGTCAAGACCGACGTGCGGTTGTTTGATCAGATAAGCCGCGAAGTTTTGGGAAATCGCACGGGTGCGCGCGGACCCCATCTGATTGAGCTGTGCCTTAAGATTGAGCAGCTTTACGCCGGCCCGTTGTATGTTCCCAATGGCTGTAATCCCACCTACTTTTTGCGTATGAGGCGCATTATGGAATCTAAGTATATCGACTGCATGATTCGGGGCGCGAATGCCGCCCTAGAAGAAAACGACCTGCAGTCGGCGGTATGGCTGGTGGAGTCGGGGCTGCGGCAAGAGACGGCGCGCGAGGACATGGTGCGTTGCGCTATGCGCGTCTACGGTGCGGCGGGGCGACGACGCGATATCGTCGAGCTGTACAGTGGGCATATGCATCACCTGAGGGAGCAGGTCAATGGCGTGCCCGAGCCCGAGACGCGGCGTCTGTACGAGCGCTTGGTGGAGGGTAGGCTTAACCGCGTGCTCGTCGAACGATAAAAAATGAGCGTCCGAATTGCTCGGACGCTCGCAAGCTTGATGTATGTTGGCTCGCCGGATTGTTGGCTCTTAGACGAGCTTAATCTTCTCGATGTCCTTGCGCGAGGACTCGCGATACAGCGAGAACTTGCGGCCGATAACCTGGACGACCTCGGCATGGCAGCGATCGGCAAGCTCTTCGGCGGCCTCGCGGGCGGATAGGCTGGAACCATCGAGTACGGAGCACTTAACGAGCTCGTGCTTCTCCAGGTAGGCGACCGTCTGCTCGACGGTGCCCTCGTTGATGTCGGACTTGCCGATGATGATGGCGGGGTTGAGGTGATGGGCCATGCTGCGAAGCTGCTTGACCTGGGCTCCTGTCAGTGCCATGGGTTCTCGCTTTCTATGTTATGGGGCGCCCCGCGATGGGGCCTTAATCTACGTGAGCTGTCCCACGATAGCGCAGGAACGGCGCGGTGTGGGGCGTGTTTGCCCAGTTCAAAAAGAATGCGGATGCCGAGTGGGAGAACAGCGCGGGTTACAGGCGGACGTGTACGGCAGCCGAAAGCGGTCTATGGACGGCTTGAAGAGACCGGCTCCCATGCAATAAACGCCCACCGAACCTTGCGGACGTGGTCGAGCATGTAGCACCCCTGCGGCACTCCCTTGGACCCTGGCTCGCCGGCATGGGGATTCTCAATCATATGCTGAGCGATGTAGTCGCGCAGACGGTCGATCTTATCCTCGTTACCGTGCTCGAGCATGCGGGAGAAGTCCGCCACTCCCGCCTCAAGGCTATCGAAGGTATCGCGACGAGGCGATTCAAAGTACGTAACCTGCGGCAGGGCACCCATCTGAATGAGGATATTAAAGGCATACACAAAGCCATTACTGCAGGTAACCGAGGCACCGATGGCGTTCATCAGGTGCAGGTCATAGCGCGGGCTGGAGTTGGCGACCATCGTGACAGCACAACGTCGACGAGCCGTTCGATCAAGCTTGGCAAGCGCGCCTTTTAGGTTGGTCGTGGTGACAGAGCGACTGGCAAAGGCAACATCTACCGCTTTCGCGACCGGTCCAACCAAATCCCAGTCATCATCCCAAGCAAGCTCAAGCGGTGTAATGCGATCCTCGAGCCCATAGTACTCAATGCCGGCATCAAGCGTGCCCAACATGGCAGGGGAAAAGTCAGCAGCAATCACAGGATGCCCGTCTTGCGCAAGCGGAATAGCAATCGACCCAGCCCCACACCCCATATCCAGCACGGATTCACCAGGCTTTAACGCCAGCAGCTTCATAAAGTCCCGGGCATACGGAGCAGTCTCAAGCGGCCGAAAATGCCGAGCCCTTTTGTCCCACTCAAAAGAGTCATCTGCCCGCCGCCGACCAGCCTGCAGACGCATCCATTCCTGATTCCAATCCGCAGAAAGCAGCTCAGAACGAATCAAATCATCAGCCACGGGCCATCCCCCTTACAACAAAAAAGCGACTCCTCCCAAAAGAAGAGCCGCAACCAGCATATATCAGAAAGAACCGATCCAACGCTAAACCGCCATACCAGCAAAGTAGGGCAGAAGCGAAGCGACTGCCAAAGGGATAGAATCCAACCGAGGTCCCGTTGTGCGGGAGCCCCGGGGAGGGCAAATATATAAGGTCGATCGCGAGTTCCGCACGAGCCGGAGAGCACTTAATGTGCTCTCCGTGCGAGTCAGGACTGTCCGAGCAGGCGACCTTATATATTTGCCCTCCCCGGGGCTCCTCGCCAGTCCCCCTCAGCTAGTTCTTCAGCGAGTTCAGCGGTGCCGGGAAGCGTCCACCACGGTGGGCAAGCACGGTGCCGGCGTTGGGGTTCACCGGCATGATGGGCGCACGGCCGAACAGGCCGCCGTACTCGACGCAGTCGCCCACGCCCTTGCCAATGGCGGGAATCACGCGGACGGCCGTGGTCTTGTTGTTGATGACGCCGATAGCCATCTCGTCGGCGATGATGCCGGCGATGGTCTCGACCGGGGTGTCGCCGGGGATGGCGATCATGTCCAGGCCGACGGAGCACACGCAGGTCATGGCCTCGAGCTTCTCGAGCGAAAGCGCGCCGGCCTCGACGGCGGCGATCATGCCGGCGTCCTCGGACACGGGGATAAAAGCGCCCGAGAGGCCGCCCACGCTGGAGCTGGCCATGACGCCGCCCTTCTTGACGGCATCGTTGAGCATGGCGAGCGCGCAGGTCGTGCCGGGGCCACCGCAGGTGCCCACGCCGATGATCTCGAGGATGCGCGCGACAGAGTCGCCGATGGCGGGCGTGGGGGCCAGCGACAGGTCGACAATGCCCTTCTCGACACCCAGGCGATGAGCGGCCTCGCGGCTCATGAGCTCGCCGGCACGGGTGATCTTAAAGGCGGTCTGCTTAATCTTCTCGGCGACTTCCATCATCGATGCGGAGTCGGGCAGCGTCTCCAGGGCTGCGGCCATAACGCCGGGGCCCGAGACGCCAACGTTGATGACGGCGTCGGCCTCGCCACCGCCGTGGACGGCGCCCGCCATAAACGGGGAGTCCTCGACCATATTGGCAAAGCAGACAAACTTGGAAGCGCCGACGGAATCCTGGTCGGCCGTGAGCTTAGCGGCGTCGATGATGGTCTGCGCAGCCATGAGTACGGCGTCCATGTTGATGCCGGCACGCAGGCTGGCGACGTTGACGCTGGAGCAGACGCGGCTGGTGGTGGCGAGCGCCTGCGGGATGGACTGGATGACGCGGCGGTCGGCGTCGCCAATGCCCTTCTGGACGAGCGCGGAGAAGCCACCCAGGTAATCGATGCCGAGCGTCTCGGCCGCGCGGTCGAGGGCGTGCGCGATGGGGGTGAGGTCCTCATCCTTGCAGCAAGCGGCGATCTGCGCCACCGGGGTGACGGAGACGCGCTTGTTGACGATAGGGATACCGTACTCGCGCTCGAGGTTCTCGGCGGTCTCGACCAGATGCTCAGCCGTGTGCGTCACGTGGTCGTAGATCTTCGTGCACATGCGGTCGAGGTTCTCGTCGCCGCAACCCATGAGCGAAACACCCATGGTGATGGTCCTGATGTCGAGGTTCTGCTCCTCAACCATGCCGCGGGTTTCCGCGATTTCTGCGGGCGTGATCGCCATCCTTGCGCTCCTATCTGCCAAAACGAGCATAGTCCCCTTTATTCTAACGTGCCGCACACGTCTCGTGGCGCGTGCGGCACGTTTTGGTGCTCGGTTGTTTCCGTTGTGTTACTGCCCAAAGACCTCTTCGGCGATGCGCGCGCTCTCGGCGGCGTCCTTGGCGTAGTAGTCTGCGCCGATCTGTTTGGCGTATTCGGGGGTGAGCACAGCGCCGCCCACGATGATCTTGACGCCTGGGACCTCGGCATGAAGCAGCTTGATGGTCTCCTCCATGGCGACGACCGTGGTGGTCATAAGCGCCGAGAGGCCGACGAGCTTAATGTCGCGCTCCTTGACGGTTTTGAGCACCTCTTGCGGGTCGACGTCGCGGCCTAGGTCAAAGACGGTGTAGCCGTAGTTGTCGAGCAGCATCTTAACGATGTTCTTACCGATGTCGTGGATATCGCCCTTGACGGTGGCCACGCAGATCTTACCCTTGTCGGCAATCTCGCCGGCGGGCATCAGGCGTTTGATGGTATCGAAGCCCACGCGCGCGGCCTCGGCAGAGGCCATGAGCTGCGGCAAGAAGAACTTGCCCTGGTCAAAGAGGACTCCGACCTCGTCGAGGGCGGGGATAAAGTGGTTGTTGATGAGGTCCATGGCGTCGTGGTCGGCCAGCAGGCGTTCGGTCTCGGCCGCGATTTCGCCCTTGCGACCCGAGACGACCATGTGGCGGATGGGGTCGTCATCGGCTCTTGCGGTGGTGCTTGCGGCAGGCGCGGCATCGCTCGATGCTGACTGAGCGGCCGCCGGGTTGGCGGCAATCTTGTACGGGTCGGTCCAGCCGGCGTAGCGCTCGATGTATCCGGTCGAGCCCTCGTCCTCAACGCTCAGCACGCGATAGCTGTAGACGGTGTCCATAAAGCGCTTGGAGCCCGGGTTCATGATGGGGGCGTCCAGACCTGCACCAAAGGCGGCGGCCAAAAAGACCGAGCCCAGCAGCGGCCGCGCGGGCAGGCCAAAGCTGATGTTCGATACACCGAGTGCGCACTTGACGCCCAGGCGTTCCTTGCACATAGACATGGCGCGCAGGATCTGCTCAGCCTGGCGCTGGTTGGTCGAGGCGGTCATGACTAGGCAGTCGATGAGGATGCGGTCCGGGCCGATGCCGTAACGGGCGGCTTCGGCCACAATGCGCTCGGCGATGGCATAGCGAGCCTCGGCGGTATCGGGGATGCCGCCCTCGTCGAGCGTGAGGCCGACGACGTTGGTGCCATAGTGGGCGACCAGCGGGAAGATCTCGTCCATGATCTGCTGTTTGCCGTTAACCGAGTTGATGATGGGCTTGCCGGCGTAGCGACGTACGGCGGCCTCGACGGCGGCGGGGTCGGTGGAGTCGATCTGCAGCGGCAGCAGCGTGGAGCCTTGGAGCTGCTCGGTCGCTTGCTGGATGACCTTGACTTCGTCGATCTCGGGCAGGCCCACGTTGACGTCCAGGATGTCGGCGCCTTGCTCCTGCTGGCTGATGCCCTGGCTCACGACGTAGTCCAGGTCGCCGTCGCGTAGGGCCTGCTGCAGGCGCTTTTTGCCGGTGGGGTTGATGCGCTCGCCGATGACGGCGATCTTGTGGCCGTCGCAGGGGAGGTCCACGACCGTCTGGGCGCTCGTGACCGACATGCTGGGCTTGCGGTGACGCGGGCTGGGCGTGTGGTTGTCGATGAGGGTACGAAGTGCTGCCATGTGCGCCGGCGTGGTTCCGCAGCAGCCGCCAACGACGCTTACGCCGTCGACGATCATGCCGGCGACGGCCTCGGCGTACTCGGGCGCCTGGATATCAAAGACGGTATTGCCGTCATCGTCCACGTGGGGCAGTCCCGCATTGGCCTGCACCATAACGGGCTTGTCGGTAACGGTGAGCATACGCGCAGCGAGTCCTCGGAGCTCGGCCGGGCCTTGGCTGCAGTTAATGCCCAGGACGTCGGCGCCGACGGCGTCGAGGGTGATGGCGGCGACCTCGGGGCTCGTGCCCAAGAAGGTGCGGCCGTCTTCCTCAAAGGTCATAGTGGCAAAGACGGGCAGGTCGGAGTTCTCGCGGCAGGCGAGGACGGCCGCCTTGATCTCGGCAAGGTCGGTCATGGTCTCGATAATAAAGAGGTCCACGCCCGCAGCGACGCCGGCGCGCACCTCCTCGGCAAAGAGGTCATAGGCCTCGTCAAAGCTGAGGGTGCCCAGGGGACGCAGCAGGGCGCCGATGGGGCCGATGTCGCCGGCGACGTAGCGGGCGCCGGCCTCGCGGGCGCAAGTGACTGCCGCGGCAAAGACGTCTGCCACGGTGGCGGCGCCGCCGAGTTTGTGAGCGTTGGCGCCAAAGGTGTTGGCGGTGATCACGTCGCAGCCAGCCTCGACGTACTGACGCTGGATATCGGTGATGACCTGGGGCTCCTCAAAGTTGAGCAACTCGGGCAGGGCGCCGGCCTTCATGCCGGCCGCCTGCAGCATGGTGCCCATGCCGCCGTCAAACAGCAGGTGCCCCGTGCCCTCGATGGCGGCACGCAGGCGGTCATCCTTAATGTGCAGGTCGTCGATCGTGCGCGTCTTGTATGCGGCGCCATCGCGGCGTGCGGCATCAACGGGTGCCGCCAGCGCGGCACCGTCAGAATCATGAGTGATAAGTATGTTTGAGCTATTCGCCATGTGCATCCATTTCGTCTAGAGCCCACTGAGGAATTTCTATTTGAAGAGATTTGTCGGGCTCGATATCTTCGATTCGCTTGTTGTAGTGGGCAAGAAGCCGTGCGACATTTAATCGAATTAGGCCTCGCTTGTAGAACGATAATTCTTCAATATTGATGCCGATAAACGATTCGAGCGCGATAACCTGTACGCGATTGCCGAGTCCCTCACTTTCGAACAGTCCGTAAGCGAAGGAAACTTTATCGTGGGGGACAACGACGATGGGCCGAATGCCATTTCGAATGTTATCTCGGCATCGATCGGTCAATTTGGCCATTGGCGATACAGTCACATGAAATGCAGCATCATTGATTTGGAAATCGCCAGAACGGTCTGTCTGCTGGTCGGCGGCGTTTGAGTTGTCCTTTCCGATTTCTATGGTTGGAAATAACATCTCTAGTTTTGCACCTACCAGGTGCTGTGCGACGGTACCCGTTGGCTTATCGGACCGTAGGCTTGCTTCGGCTAGGATATCATCGACAATGACAGAAATTGGTTTTTGAAGATCGATTTCGACTTTGATTCTCTGCCGGTTAAAGAAATCGACCTGGATTCGCTCGACGAAGAAATTGGCGATTGCATTCGCAGCTTCAAGACGAGTGTCTTCGCAAGTGTCACTGGGTAGGGCGGAGTTGATAATTGTGGCAAGTTCAAGCGCCATCGGGAGTGTACCGCGTGAGGTTCTGCCGCCCTCTGATGCGAAGGCACGCGTTTCCCCATGTCTGGCTAAAACTGTTTTGATGCATGCTCCACTTAGGCCTCGTACTTGGCTCCCCTTGTCCGATTGCACATAATCGTCGGTGAGCGGAAAACGGTTTTGCAACAGCTCGCTTATGCCTATGCCAACCGCCATGACGTTACGGTTGACATTGCCTCGCTTGTTGCGCTTGGATTCGTACCAGAGTTCAATGGCATCCAAGATGCCTTTATCGGGCTCGCTCAAGGAGCAATTGGTCGTTTCCATTATTGTTCACCCCGTTCCTTGAAGACATGAGCGCGGGTTTGACTGCATTTTTTATAAGCCAAGTGACAACTGGCACGGCAACTGCATCGCCGAATGCGTAGCGAATCTGAGCATCCGAGAAGCCGCTAAACTGACATGAGTCAGCACCTTGGAGACGGGCATATTCAGTTCCAGTCATCCAGCGAACTTCTATCTTTCCGTTTTCGCATATAACGACTGCCTGTCTTGATGAGCCGCCGCGAGCCGTTCTTAGACATCCGGCAATTTCTTCTTCACGGATTTCCCAGCGCACAACGCCCGATCGCGTGCGACGGTAAGCAGTGCGAACAATTTTTTCTTTGGCATTTAAGAAGCGCTGAAGGCGCTCTGCTTGATGCGGTGCAAGTGAGTCGATAAATGCTTGTACTTGGTTTTTGTTCCACCAACGCTTGTCGTCCTCGGGAATATTTTCAACAACCGTTGCAAGGCCCGTCATGCGAAGTGGGCTCGGTTCGTTTAGGTGAGAGACGTGCGTAATGAGTGAAGGGTCGGAGTGAATCCAGGAGACCTTTTCAGGTCGAAGCGAGGAATCGAGTCGGCTGTTGGGAAGAGGGTTTTTTAATCCGACGACAAACATGCGGGGGCGTGACTGGGGAAGCCAGTGCCGTGCATCGATAAAATAAGCGTCGCATGAATAGCCTAAACGATTAAATTCCTGGCAAACGAGTCTAAAGTCATCACTGTTATTAGACGTGGCAAGGCCGATGACGTTTTCGAGAACAAGTGCCCGCGGGGCACGATCGCTCATTCCTTTGATGGCCTTAATAAAGCCAAAGAACGCACTGGATTCTTTGCCAGAGATAAGTCCCTCCCTGTTTCCCGCGAGAGATAAGTTTGTGCAAGGGCTTGACGCCCATGCGATGTCGGCTTGGGGTATTAGGTCGGGGTCGAGTGTGTGGACATCCTGCTCGACTAGATGCTCATCGCCCCAACACTGGCTGTACATGGCGCATTTAGTATGGTCTATGTCATTTGCCCAGATTGTTTTGATTCCGGCTTTTGCCATGCCGGCACGAGCCAAGCCAATGCCTGAAAAAAACTCAAGCGCGGTTAGTTGTGGCGAGAACTGCAGAATGTTGTGCATGTACTGGCTTTCAGATAGTTGTTATTTGGCATCTTATGGTACTTGTTTGTGAGGACATCCGCTTACATACGGATGAGATTCCCTCGATACCGTGCCATCAATTGACATTTTATTCAGAATGCGAATAGCAGGTGGTGTGGGCGGCGCGGAAGCGACAGTGCTCGCGCATGCGGCAGATATTGCAGGTGGGGCGGCTCTGGGCGTCGTGGACCTCGCCGTCAAACAGACCAATCACCGCGGTCACGCTCTTGGTGGGCATGAGCAGGCTGGTGGGGGTGACGGTAAGTCCAATGAGGCGCGTGGCGTTGAGTGCATCCACGATCGAGCGCTGCGCCGTGAGCGGGCAGTCGCCATAGCCGGGACTGAAGCGCCAGTTGCCGGCGAGCCCGTGCGCAGCGGCTGCAGCCTTGACCTGCTGGTCCATCTGCTCGACGGCGGCCTCCACATAGGCAGAGCATGCGGCGTCGAGCACGGCGCCTTCCAGGGGTTGCTGGGCTCCGGTGGTTCGTAGACGGCGTTCGGCAGACATCCCGAGGGTGCAGGCCATGAGCGCCGCCAGGCGGGCGTCCTTAAGGTGGCGATAGATATCACGACCCCGCAGCTCAACATTAGTGCCGGTCAAGCGAATGCAAGGCTCGCCCTGTTCATCGACGCCCGTGGCATCGATGGCAAATACGCGGCGTACGCCACGGGGTTCAATGTCTAGCTCCAGACGCTCAACAACTAGCTCAATACGCTGCGACAGTTCGGGCTCAATCTGCTGGCCGCCGTAGCCCAGATACCGCAGCATCTCGGCACGGTCGACACGAGGGTGGTGGGCAGCGTCGATACGGTAAAGCGCCGGCGACGCAAGGTCGGCCGGCACTTCAACAACGGTTGTATCGACGTGCGGTTTTTCCATTACCCCAGGCGCTCCATAATGGTCGCGGCGATTGCAGGACGGTTCATAGTGTACAGGTGCAGACCGTCGGCACCGTGCTCCTTAAGGTCGCAAAGCTGACGAGCAGCATAATCTACACCGGCTGCCTGCAGGCTCTCGGGGTCGTTCTCGTACTTGGCGAGGATCTTGATGACGGGGGATGGTAGCGACGCGCCGCACATAAAGACCATGCGGCTGATCTGCGACTTGCCCATAAACGGCATGATGCCCGTGGTGATAGGCACGGTGATGCCAGCCTTGTCGGCAAGCTCGCGGAAGCGGTAGAAGCACTCGTTATCAAAGAAGAGCTGTGTCACAAAGAAGCTTGCGCCGGCGTCTTGCTTTTGCTTGAGATACTCGACCGAGAGGTTGAGATCCTCGCAGGCAATGTGGCCCTCGGGGTAGGCTGCGGCGCCCACGCAAAAGCCGGCGTCGACGAGCTCGGGGATGAGGTCGCGGGCGTAGGCGTAGTCCGAGGCGGGCTTGTCGTCCTCGGTCGCGCCAGCGGGAAGATCACCACGCAGGGCCAGGATGTTTTCAACGCCGGCGGTGCGATACTCGTCGATCTTGGCGCCGATATCGGCGTGCGAGCGGCCCACGCAGGTAAGGTGTGCCACCGAGGGTGTATCGAATTCGCTCGTAATCATATGCGCGATGGGGGCGGTGGTGGCGCCGTTGCCCGAGCCGCCGGCCGAGCAGGTGACCGAGACAAAGCTCGGCGAAAGCTTGCACAGATTGCCTGCCACCTCGCGAGCCGTGTCGAGGGTAAGCTCGCCCTTGGGCGGGAACATCTCAAACGAAACGGGTGCGGTGCCCTGGGATGCTGCCTGCTTAAAAACCTCGTCGACGCGCATATCGTGCTCCTCTAGAGACGTAATAGTGTGATGTGTTGTAAGGATTCTACAGCACCACTGTGTCACGGTGGAGTTTCACTCGCTATTTGGGGATACCAATCGAAAATGCTTTGCTATCGGCATTTCCTATAACAGAGCGGTCAATCTAGGATGGGGCTATAAAGACTGGTATCTGATGCGAAATACCAGTTAATAGAGCCCCATCTCAAATTGACTACCATTGACTACCCTTAAACTATGGGGAGAGGTCTGCAATTTATACAGTTGATTGGCTGTTGAGGGTGGCAACGCCGCCGCGATGCGTTAACCTCATTGATTGGTTTCGCGACAGCAACATAACGGTAATGTTGCGGAAACACGACGAGCCTAATCTATGACTCGTTCGTTAGTAATCAACACCGCTTCTCACGCGGTGCCGATACGAAGGGAGTTCCGTATGGCCGATCTTACTGACCGCTTCGGGACCATGGTGTTCTCTGAGGAAGTCATGAAGGACTACCTCCCCAAGGACATTTGGAAGCGCCTTGCTGCAACCCTCGAGGGCGGTGAGCCGCTCGACCTGGATGTGGCCAACGCCGTTGCCCACGCCATGAAGGTCTGGGCCATCTCCAAGGGCGCGACGCACTACGCACACTGGTTCCAGCCGCTTTCGGGCATTACTTCCGAGAAGCACGACAGCTTCCTCGAGCCCAACCACGACGGCACCGCCATTACCAAGTTTACGGGCAAGAACCTCATCCAGGGCGAGCCCGATGCCTCCAGCTTCCCCAACGGCGGCTTGCGTGCCACCTTCGAGGCCCGTGGCTACACCGCCTGGGATCCCACCAGCCCCGCTTTTATCAAGGACGATGTCCTGTGCATCCCCACGGCTTTCTGCTCCTACACAGGCGAGGCCCTGGACAAGAAGACCCCGCTGCTGCGCTCCATGACCGCGCTCTCGCGTGAGTCCAAGCGCGTTTTGGCGCTGTTTGGTAAGACCCCCAAGAAGGTCGTTCCTTCCGTGGGCGACGAGCAGGAGTACTTCCTGATCAAGAAGGACGCTTACCGCAAGCGCAAGGACCTGGTCATCACCGGCCGCACCCTCTTTGGTGCTGCTCCCTGCAAGGGCCAGGAGCTCGAGGAGCACTACTTTGGCGCTATCCGCCCCACCGTCTCGGCCTATATGAAGGACCTGGACGATGAACTGTGGGCGCTTGGCATTCCCGCCAAGACCAAGCACAACGAGGTTGCTCCCTGCCAGCATGAGCTCGCCCCTGTCTATGGCGAGGTCAACGAGGCCATCGACCAGAATCTGGTCATGATGGAGAAGATGAAGCTCATCGCCTCCCGTCACGACTTGGTCTGCCTGCTGCACGAGAAGCCCTTCGAGGGCATCAACGGTTCGGGCAAGCACAACAACTGGTCGCTTGGTACCGAGTCCGAGAACCTGCTCGATCCGGGCGACACCCCGCTCGACAACCTGCAGTTCATTGTCTTCCTCACCGCGGTGATCGAGGCCGTCGATAACTATCAGGAGCTCCTGCGTGCCTCCGTTGCCTCGGCCGGCAACGATCATCGTCTGGGCGCCAACGAGGCTCCTCCGGCGATTATGTCCATCTTCCTGGGCGACCAGCTTACCGAGGTCGTCGAGAAGATCATCGATGGCAAGGCTTCCGTCCATGCCACGCGCGGCGTGCTCGACCTGGGCGCCGATACCCTGCCCAAGTTGATGCAGGACAACACCGACCGCAACCGCACCTCCCCGTTTGCCTTCACGGGCAACAAGTTCGAGTTCCGTGCCTGCGGCTCCGAGCAGAACGTCTCCGACTCCAACCTGGTGCTCGATGCCGCCGTGGCCAAGTCGCTCAAGTCCTTCGCCGACGCGCTCGAGGGTACGCCCGAGGATGAGTTCCAGGACGCTGCGCTCGAGTACTGCAAGAAGGTCCTGACCGACCACCAGCGCATCCTGTTCTCCGGTGACGGCTACTCAGATGAGTGGCCCGTCGAGGCCGAGAAGCGCGGCCTTGCCAACAACAAGACCACGGCCGACGCCCTGCCCGCCTTTGTTTCCGATAAGGCTATCGCGCTCTTTGAGGAGACGGGCGTCCTGACCAAGGCCGAGGCCCAGTGCCGCTACGACTGCAAGCTCGAGAAGTACAACAAGCTCATGAACATCGAGGCCACCACGATGGTTCGCGAGGCGCGTCGTACCTATCGTCCGGTCATCACCGCCTATGCCACCAAGGTCGCTAAGGGCCTGGAGGCAATCCGCGCTGCCGGTGCCGATGCTGCCATGCAGTGCGAGCAGAACACGCTCAACAAGCTCTGCAACGGCATCACCGCCATCAACGACTCCATCAAGGCGCTCGACGCCGTGCATCAGAAGGCCGAGGCCCTCGATGGCCAGGAGCAGGCCAATGTGTATGCACACGAGGTCGTTCCCGCTATGGATACGCTGCGCGCCGCCGTGGACGCCATGGAGGAGATCGTGGCTGCCGACTACTGGCCGGTCCCGACCTACGACGACATCCTGTTCTACGTGTAGGACTGGGACAGCATACCGTCACGGTTGAAAGCCGGGGTCCGCATCGCGCGGGCCCCGGCTTTTTGTTTGCGAGGGACGCTTTGGAGTCCGTTTTGCAACTGATTCGCCCGCGCAATAAGGGGTTGTGGGCAAAAAACGTCAAATATGAGTACTGTCACAAGTCCTATAGCATTATCTTTTTGAAAAAAACGCAGAATTACGCAACATATATCCAAGTACTTGGCTGATAAACGCCTGCATTTCCTCCGCCGTAGGACGCTTGGCGTCCAAATTGTCTTCTGATGGCATGAAATCGCTGTTACTAAATTGGTAACAGTACTCATATTTGCTATTTTTTGCCCACAGGTCCTTGGATGACAGTGTGATTTAATGCCCTCGGGGTTCGAAACCCGGCGTATGGGTAGCAAAAAGCCCGCCACCGAATTGGTAACGGGCTTCTCAGATTCTGTGGTGCCCCCAGCGGGATGTCCGCGTGCGGCTGGCGCCGCCCGCTTTCGCTGCGTCGCTCCGCTCCTTGCGTGCTGCGCTGGAAAACGCTTCGCGTTTCCTCAGCTCCGCATCCTGTCGGGTTCGAATCCCGGCATATCGGTAGCAAAAAGCCCGTCACCGCGGGGGTAACGGGCTTCTTAATTTAAATGGTGCCCCCAGCGGGATTCGAACCCGCGATATCCACCTTGAAAGGGTGGCGTCCTTGGCCGCTAGACGATGGGGACAGCGGGAAAGAGTATAGCAGACTTTTTCGCCAGTTCGTATATCGATGACAAACTGGAAAACCACCACACAGGAGCGGGCTTCTATTCCGATTTTCAAATATCTCAATCTGTAACAGTACAACGACTTTTTACGGTCTAGATGTTACAGATCGAGACAAACTACCGTGGCAGGTCAAAACCACCACAAAGGTGCCTGTCCCCTTTGTGGTGGTTGAGGTGCTAGGGGAGAAGCTTCATGGCGGCGTCGTGGGCGGCGTGCTCGTAGGTGTCGTCGAGGGGCTTGAGCGGCAGCAGGGCTGTGGCCTGCGCATCGCTGCGGCGCTCGAGGGCGTGGGTAATGAGCCAGTCGGCGAGCTCGGGGTTCTTGGGCAGTGCCGGTCCGTGTAGATACGTGCCGATGACGCCCTTGTAGATCAGTCCCTCAAAGCCATCGTCGCCGTTGTTGCCGGTGCCCGCGACGACGGACGTTCCGAGCGGCGTGGCCTCTGTATCGAGCAGGGTGCGGCCGCCATGGTTCTCGAATCCCACAAAGGGCTCGGGTGCCAGGTCGGTCTTGACGGCGACGTTGCCGATCAGGCGGTCGGAGCCGCGCACGGTCTCGGCGGCAACGACGCCCAGGCCCTCGATGCGATTCTCGCCCATATAGTACGAACGGCCGAGCAGCTGATAGCTGCCGCAGATAGCGAGCAGCGAGCCGCCATCCTCAACATAGGCCGCGACCTTGTCTTTTTGAGCGAGCAACTCGTGTGCCACGGCCAACTGATCGCGGTCGGAGCCACCGCCCATCATGACGATATCAGCATCATGCAGATCGAGCGTCTCGCCCATACGGACCTCGTCCACGCGCACGGGAATACCGCGCCAGGCGCAGCGGCGCTCGAGGGCGATGACATTGCCGCCGTCGCCGTAGAGGTTGAGGGCATCGGGGTACAGATAGACGATGCGCAGCGGGCGTAAGAGCTCGACCGGCGTGACGCCGACGGGGACGGCACTGCCATCGGCGCACGTTGCAGCGTGGGCGGCAACCGTAGCCGCATCGGTGCCTTTGAGCCCGTCGAGCTCCTTGACCAGCGGCGGAAAGGCCGTGTAGTTGGCGACGGCATAGAAAGTGTCGCCGGCGGCCTCATCCGCCACGGCGCCAATTGCCTGCGCGACGTCCGAGATAATGGCGGCGTCGATGCCGGCGTACTTGAGGCGTACCTGCATGTCGTGCGCACGCGTGCCGCCGGCAAAGGCGACAAGACCCGGCGTGTCGGCGATGCGCTCGAAGTCGACGTCGTAGATCCACGAGACATCGTGGCCGTCGGCATCGTTGTCGTTGAGGAAGAAAGCGCAGAGTCTGCCGCCTGCCGTCTTGATGGACTGGATTTGTCGATCGAAGCCTACGGGATTCTTGGCCAGGTTGGCCTCGACGGTACGGCCGGTGATCTCCCAGCGGCCCATACGCCCGCCGGCGGGGATGTAGGCATCGAGCGTGGGCTGCAGATGCGCCGCGTCCACGCCCAGCTCGTGGGCGGCGAAGAAGGCTGCGGCTATGTTGTAGACCATGTACAGGCCGTTGTAGCGCGTGGCGATGTGCGTGGCGGGCGCGCTGGAATCAGATCCAAACACCAGATCAAAGCCGTAGCCGTCACAGCCGAGCTCCACGCCCGTCACGCGACGGACCAGCTCAGGGCGGGCCCAGCCGCACGAGGGGCAATGGTATGCGCCAAGCTGTCCGTACTGCACATAGTCGTACTCCAACGGCGCGTTGCACTGTGAGCAAAAACGCGAGTCGCTAATGCGGTCGGATTCGGTGTCGGTGGCGCCGTCGATGCCAAAGGCGATGCTTGCATTGGGAACGCGCGCGGCGATTGCGGCACACAGCGGGTCGTCTGCGTTGTAGATGAGCGTCGTTGCCGGTGAAAGCTCCAGCGCGTGGGCGATGACGTCCTGGGTGTGGTCGATCTCGCCGTAACGGTCCAGCTGGTCGCGGAACAGGTTGAGCAGCACAAAGTACGTCGGCTTGAGCTTGGGCAGAACGCGTACGGTGTAGAGCTCGTCGCACTCAAAAACGCCCACGCGCTTGCTGCTGGTGTGCTTAAGGCCGCCGCGGGCCTCGAGCAGAGCACCCACCACACCAGGCTCCATATTGTTGCCGGCACGGTTGCACACCACGTTAGCGCCGCTGGCAGCAACGGCGTCGGCGATGAGGTTGGAGGTGGTGGTCTTGCCATTGGTACCGGTAATCACCACGCTGCGGTCGACCAGGCTCGCGAGGTCGCTTAGCAGCTCGGGGTCGATCTTCATGGCGATACGGCCGGGAAGTACGCCGCCCTGGCGTTTGAGGACAGAGCGCAGTCCCCAGCGGGCGATATCGCTCGAGGTGCAGGCGAGAGATGAGCGGAGGTTCATGAAGCCGTTCCTAACATAGATGACATGGTCGGGGCGATCGCGTCGCTAAAAGCCGTAGCGGCGCGCAAATTCCTGGGCAAGCTGCGATACGTCTTCGCAGGCGTTGGCCCAGGGGGCAAAGTCGGGGGTGTCCGAGATAATGCCGTCGGCTTCCCAAACCGCCTGGTGCGAGAGGTCCCAGGGGTCGCGCGGCTCGGGTCGGCAGGGAAGATACGGCGTCTGGTACATGGGGTTCAGCAAGAAGAACGCGCCGCCCTCGCAACGGTTGGCGAACTCACGCAGCGCGCGCGTCGCCGGGCGCATCTTGTTTGTTTTGAACAGCAGAATCGTGCGGGCGAGCAGGTACCAGGGGGAGTTCTCGAGTGCGTCTGCCCCCATCTGTTCCTCGAGCTGATGTGCCAGGGCAAAAAAACCGTCCTGGTCTTCCAAGCGGGCGAGGGCAAGCAACACGGTGCCGGCGGCCCGGGTGGGATAGCCCTCCGCCTTAAGAACACGGCGAGAGTAGTTGGCGGCGGCGCGGTAACGAGCGCTCGCCATGCACAGCTGCGAGATAGCCTCGAGCGTGTGAAGCCAGCCGATAAGCGCCGGCTCGCTCACGGTAAGGTCTGCTGCGGTGACACCATCGGCCAAAACATTATTGGCCCAGTAGTGCGGGGCCTCCATGTCGAACCCGGGCACGCTTTGTTGCAGGTAGTCGGCCGTGCTCGCCTCGAGCTTCATCAAGTCGCCCAGGCAGGCGTCGACGGGCGTGTCCGCCAGGATGATGGCGAGCAACTGAGCATCGAGGACATGCGCATCGACGCGAACAATCTTGAGCAGCTCGTCGCGCATGTCGTCGAACAGGCGGTTGCGCGTCTGCTCAAACTCCTCGTCGCTGCCCATGTCCTCGATGCGGCGAAGCTCGTCAAGCAAATGACGATGAACGCCGGCATAGGACAGCAGCGCTTGGGCATGCTCGGTCTGCGCATACTTGTGAGGGTTTGCGCTGATGTCGTTATGGACAAGCTCGCGTGCTGCATCGGTGAGTTCGGGGTGCGAGGCCAGATAGGTGCGCTCCAGATAGGCGGGGATGTAGACGCTCGGATCCATTAGAGGTCTCCTCCCTTAAACGGCAATCCCTGTTCAGCCGCGCGCAGGATTCGTTCGTCGATCTGGGAGCGCACGATATCGTTGGTGGCGACCCAGGCGGCAAAGCTTGCGTTGTCGGGGGCGCCCAGGCCCTCCTGCAGTACCGGCGTCGCCTCGGACAGCGCAAGGACAAGCTCGTCGGTGGAGCCTGTACCCACGTTGACGCGGGCATAGACGCCATCGGGAAACTCGGTTTGGAAGTAGAGTGCTTCGGCCGCGTGCGGGCATGAGCGCACCAGGATGCGCAGGTAGTGTTCGGCGCCCTCGTAATCCAGCTCGCGCCAAGCAGCGCTCATCAGCGCGATGAGCGTCCACGGGTCC
The DNA here is from genome assembly GCA_958370785.1 of uncultured Collinsella sp. Classification (GTDB taxonomy): domain Bacteria; phylum Actinomycetota; class Coriobacteriia; order Coriobacteriales; family Coriobacteriaceae; genus Collinsella. Next base: position 116,305 of record CATXKN010000007.1, read on the forward strand.
AGGTCGCGCTCTGCGTCCTTGGGGCGGCGGCGCAGCGGCGTGTTGGCAAGATAGGGCACGGAGTGGGCGGAACGAAAACGCTTGAGTTCCTCGGCAGGGTATTCGAGCTTTGCCATGGCAAGCATCGCAGTATGGCGGACGCCGGCAGGGTCGTTGGGCGCAAAGTCCAGGCTGCGATTCGCGGCATCCAGCGACATGCGATAGCGTCCGCTAATGAGCGCGCGCGATGCCAAGGCGGCAAGCCAGCGCAGGTAGGGACGGCGGGTCAGGTCGCCTGCGGCCTCACGCTCGTAGGGGTCCTGCGCCGAGGCAATCTTGAGCGACAGATCGTGCTCCACCTCGTCGCACTTGGACACCAGATACTGTACGTATTCCTCGTTGGATTCGGCGGTGAGCGCCGTCAGCATGCGCTGGGCATCCCAGTTGCTCGGGTCGAGCGCGGCTGCCTCGCGAAGCATGTTTTCGGCTGCGGCTTCTTCTTGCTCTGCCTGGGTGTCGTCGGGGATAAAGGGGATGCGGTAGTCGACAGCCTCGACCACCTTGGCAATGAGGTGCCCGGCGCGGTCGCGGTCGTGCACGATGAGCGGCGCAGGGTTACGGGTGAATTGTTCCATCAGACGCTCTACGGCGGCACCGTCGGTGAGCGGGATATTGTCGCGGCGCAAGGCCTCAAGAACGAGGCGATGGCAATCCTCTTGAATGGGGTCGAATGCCATGGGGCCTCCTTTGCTGCGGTTAGGGTTCAAATATCTCTATATAAGGCTCTAGTTTACCCGCATGTGGCACACCGGGGGTGCCGCACTTGGACTTGCACCTTTGCACCACGAAGACGGATGTCGCACAAATGTCGGCACCTCGGTTGTGCGGGTGGTATCACAGTGCCGTAAACGGTCGATTTTTGGCGGCGAACGGGGCACATCTTTGAGGGTCACAGTCCTGCCCGGGATATGTAGTCAACCCTGATAAAACGTTTGCCCAGCTTGGGAGTATGAATGCCCCACAAGGGTCTTCAGGGATAGAAAAAACGTTTCATCATTGTCGGCTTTAAGTGAATAACTGACCAACCAGAACGGTAGAATAGTGTTTGTCTGAGCGTTGAGACGTTTAGACATCGCGCATTGTCATCGCCGGCAACGCGCAAAACGGTCCTAACGGAGCCAATCGGGTGCTCCGTTATATACGCAAGTCTAAGAGGGGCTTGTTTAGGAGGCACAGTATGGGACGTTTTACCAATCCTCGCGATCTGTACTTTGGTGAGGGCGCTCGCCACGAGGTGAAGAACCTCAAGGGCAAGAAGGCCATCATCGTTTCTGGCGGCAGCTCTATGCGCCGCGGCGGGTTCCTGCAGGACGTCGAGAACGACCTTAAGGAAGGCGGTTTCGAGGTCAAGCTGTTCGAGGGCGTCGAGTCCGACCCGTCCATCGAGACGGTCATGAAGGGCGCCGAGGCCATGCGCGAGTTCGAGCCCGACTGGATTATCGCCATCGGCGGCGGCTCGCCCATCGATGCCGCTAAGGCCATGTGGGTCTTCTACGAGTATCCCGAGGAGTCCTTCGATAACATCATCCAGCCGTTCAGCTTCCCCGAGCTGCGTCAGAAGGCTCATTTCTGCGCCATCTCCTCTACCTCCGGCACCGCTACCGAGGTCACTGCCTTCTCCGTCATCACCGACTACGCCAAGGGCATCAAGTACCCGCTGGCCGACTTCAACATCACCCCTGATGTCGCCATCGTCGACCCGGAGCTCACCTACACCATGCCCGCCAAGCTGTGCGCTCACACCGGCATGGACGCTCTGACCCACTGCATGGAGGCCTACGTTTCCACCTGTGCCTCTATGTTCACCGACGCCAACGCCCTGCACGGCATCCGCGAGATCGTCGAGTGGCTGCCCAAGTCCTATGCTGGCGACCATGAGGCCCGTCAGCACATGCACGAGGCTCAGTGCATCGCCGGTATCGCCTTCTCCTCGGGCCTGCTCGGCATCGTTCACTCCATGGCTCACAAGACCGGTGCAGCCTTTGAGAACGGTCACATCATCCACGGTGCCGCTAACGCCATGTACCTGGGCAAGGTCATCCAGTGGAACTCCAAGGACCCGCGTGCTGCCGAGCGTTACGCTTACGTGGCCAAGGAGATCCTGCACCTTCCCGGCGAGACCAACGAGGAGCTCATCGCTGCGCTCGTCCAGAAGATTCGCGACCTCAACGACCAGCTCAACATTCCGCAGTCCATCAAGGATTACGCGAATGGTGGCGTGAAGGTCGACGCCGAGAACCCGCAGATGGTTTCCGAGGAGGAGTTCCTCGCCAAGCTGCCCGAGATCGCCGCGAACGCCGAGCAGGACGCCTGCACGCCCGAGAACCCGCGTGAGACCAAGGCTGCCGACTTCGAGAAGATCCTCAAGGCCTGCTACTACGACACCGACATCGATTTCTAATCGACTCTTGTTATCGTAACGAGGGGCTCCGCACGTATCCGTACGGAGCCCCTTTCTTTTTTCTTTTAGAGAATGGGATAGTTATGGCTGCAATTTTCAATAGCCCCAGCAAGTACATCCAGGGTCCGGACGAGCTCGCCAAGCTCGGCTCCTATGTCGAGCCGCTCGGCGCTAAGGCCCTCGTCATCGTGACGCCTTCGGGCAAGAAGCGCGTCGGTGCCAAGATCGAGGGCGGCTTTGCCGAGGCTAAGGCCGAGCTGCTGTTTGAGGACTTTAACGGCGAGTGCTCCAAGGGCGAGGTCGATCGCCTGGTTGCGCTCGCCCGAGACAACGGTTGCGACATCATCGTCGGCGTCGGTGGCGGCAAGATCCTCGATACCGCCAAGGCCGTTGCCTACTACCTGGAGTCCCCGGTTATCATTTGCCCCACCATCGCCTCGACCGATGCGCCGTGCTCGGCACTTTCGGTGCTCTACACCGACGACGGCCAGTTCGATAAGTACCTGTTCCTTAAGGCAAACCCCAACATTGTCCTGATGGATACGACGGTTATCGCGGCGAGCCCGGTGCGCCTGACGGTTTCCGGTATGGGCGATGCGCTCGCAACCTACTTTGAGGCCCAGGCGACGCATGATGCCGACGGTGGCACTTGCGCCGGTGGCAAGGGCGGCATGGCTGGCTTGGCGCTCGCCAAGCTCTGCTACGAGACGCTTATGGCCGATGGTGTGAAGGCCAAGGTCGCGTTGGAGAAAGGTGCGCTGACGCCTGCCGTGGAGCACATCATCGAGGCAAACACGCTGCTCTCCGGCATTGGCTTTGAGAGCTCGGGCCTTGCTGCTGCTCATGCCATCCACAATGGCCTGACGATGCTGCCCGAGTGCCACGGCATGTATCACGGCGAGAAGGTCGCCTTTGGCACCATCGTCCAGCTGGTACTCGAGGATGCCCCGACTGAGAAACTCGAGGAAGTCTTGGGCTTCTGCATTGAGCTGGGCCTGCCGGTCACGATGAAAGAACTTGGCGTTGCCGAGCTTACGCGCGAGCAGGCCATGATTGTTGCCGAGGCCGCCTGCGCGCCCGATGACACCATGTGCAACATGCCGTTTGAGGTGACGCCCGAGATGGTCGCAAACGCCATCCTGGGTGCCGACGCGCTGGGCCACTACTATCTTATGGATGAGTAAATCAAGCTAAGGAAGGGGCAAAGCCAGCAGATGGCTTTGCCCCTTTTTGCTATGGTGCAAAGGGATCAGGTTGCTTTGTACCAAAGAGGGCGGGGTAGGCCTGCGATGAGGTTTTGCCCCGCCCTCGTTTGCCTACAGCTCGCAAACGTTCTGCGCGCGGCCTTCAACGTAGGCGACGACGTTGTCGAACTCAATCCTGGCGCGGCGCTGCATGGCCTCGTGCGTAAGGAAGCCCACATGCGGCGTGAAGATGCAGTTCTTGGCGTTGATGAGCGCGTAGTCGGCGGGGATGGGCGGCTCCATATCAAAGACGTCGATGCCGGCACCGGCGAGCTTGTCGTCGCTGAGTGCCTGGGCAAGGGCGTTATTGTCCACGATGGCGCCACGGGCGCAGTTGATAAACACGGCGCCGTCCTTCATCTGAGCGAACTGCTCGGCGCCAAAGCTCTTGCGCGTGGTGTCGTTGTTGGGTAGGTGCAGGCTCACGATGTCGGACTCGGCAAGCAGCTGCTCGAGCGAGACTTGCTCAATGCCCGCCTCGGCAGCCTCGGGATGTTCGTGACGGGCACAGCCTAGCACACGGGCACCAAAGGCCTTAAAGAGTCGAGCCGTGGCGCAGCCGATCTTGCCGCAACCCACAATACCCACGGTCTTGCCGCAGATCTCGGCGCCCATAAGGCCGGCGCTCGTCTTGCCGGTGCGGACGGCGGCATCGGCGGCGCTCACCTTGCGCAACACGTCGATGGTCAGGCCGAGGGTAAGCTCGGCGACCGAAACGTCGGAGTAGCCGGCGCAGTTGCGAACTTCAACACCGCGCTCACGGCAGGCGGAAAGCCCCACGTGGTCGATGCCCGTAAAGGCGACGGCGATCATCTTGAGCGCGTCGGCGCCGGCGACGACCTCGGTGGGGTAGGGGTTGTTGGCGATCATGACGACCTCGGCGCCCTCGCTGCGTCGAGCGAGCTCGGCCGGATCGGTGGTTTTGGTATCGAAATAGACAAACTCGTGTCCGGCGTCCTTAAGGGGTGCAGAGAGCTCGTCGATGGTCTGCTCGGGAACTCCCAGCGGCTCGATCAGGGCAATCTTCATCTTGTGACTCCTCAATAAACCTAGGCGATTAGGCTGGCAATAAATTGTAGGTCTATTTGCCGCAAAGGTGCGCCGCGTGTAATTTGCCCGAGGCGTGGGCCGATAGCGTATCATTATCTCTTGCTTGTTTGCACTGCTCAGGGAGGGGCCGCGCATGGCGCAGGAACACGATCTGTTTGATGACATTATCGAGATCAGCAAGGGTTTCGACTTTCTTAAAAACCCGCTTGGCGGCGTGACCGATGCACTCGATCCGTCGGCGCCGCAGTGGAATCCTGCCGACTACAAGGAGCGCCCGCGCGGCAACACCATTCCGTGCCTGACCTGCAAAAACGAAAAGAGCGGCTGCACCGCGTGCATGGACGTGTGCCCGGTCAATGCTATCGAGGTCGAGGAAGACGCCATCGAGATCCTCGACTCCTGTCGCAAGTGCGGCCTGTGCGCCGCTGCCTGTCCGACCGAGGCGATCATCTCGCCGCGCCTGGCGCCCAAAAACCTTTACGACGACATTGTCTCGGCAGCGACGAGCCACGAGACCGCCTACGTCACCTGCACGCGCGCCCTCAAGCGCATGCCGCGCGAAAACGAGGTCGTCGTTGCCTGCGTGGGCGATATTACGGCCGAGACCTGGTTCTCGGTACTGGCGGACTATCCCAACGTGAGTGTGTACCTGCCGTTGGGCGTGTGCGATAAATGCCGCAACACCGGCGGTGAGGACATTCTGGGCGAGGCCATCGCCACTGCCGAGGAGTGGGCCGGTACGGGCATGGGCCTGGAGGTCGATCCCAAGAGCCTCAAGTGCCATAAGCTTCGCGAGTACGAGCGCAAGGAGTACATGGAAAAAATCGCCCGCACCACGGGCCTAACCGTGACTAAGCTCAACCCGGCGACTGCGGCGCTGGCCTCGGTGACGCAGAAGTTGAAGGCCCACCGTCACCAGATCACGCAGCTCGAGCGCACACTCAACACCATGTGCGGCACCACGACGACTAAGCGTCGCCGTTCGCTTACCCATGGGCGGCAGCTGGTGCTCTCGACACTGCAGAACCATCCCGAACTTGCCCAGAACATGCAGGTGAGCACGCCGGAATGCGATTTTGACAAGTGTACGTCGTGCGGCGAGTGCGTCAATGTATGCCCCACGTTCGCCTGCGATTTGGTGGGAAGCGGCCGCTTTGCGTTGGAGTCCACGTATTGTTTAGGCTGTGGCGCCTGTGTCAAGGTGTGCCCCGAGCATGCGCTCAAGCTGGTTGAGCACGATGCGTCCAATCTGGTCGTTGTCGACCCCGAGGCCGAGGAAAAGGCCGCTCAGAAGGCCAAGGCCCACGAGGAGGCCGTGAAGGTCAAGGCCGAGGCAAAGGAAAAGCTCAACAAGATGCTCGACCAAGTGGAAAAGCTCGCGGACTAGCTAAACGAGCGTAAATGATGACCGGTGGGACAGGTACTGCCCCGCCGGTCAAAAAAGTTGCGGTGGGATAGTTCCTGTTTTGCCCTTAAGCTGGCCATTCTAGGAACTATCCCACCGCAACTAATAGATGGTTAGCTCATACTGCTCTGATGGGTCTCGCTGCCGTTATTGCGGCGGGTGACCGTTTCGTGGAGTAAAAAGAAGCTGGGAACCTGCTTTGTCTCGGTGTATTCCATAAGGATGCCGTCGGCGTTGTAGGTCTGTCCGCGTACAACGGCGAGTGCGTTAAAGTCGTCGAGATCGAGCACGCGTGCATCCTCGGGCGTGGGATGCTCGATCGTCACATCGCGTTTGCCCGTGGCAATCTTAATGCCAAGGTCTTCTTCGAGGTAACGATAGATCGAGTCGTTGACAATCTCGGGTGTCAGCCCCGGTACTTGTGAGCTTAGGTAATAGGAGTCGTCGGAGCACACGGCTTGTCCGTCTGCATAACGGATGCGTTTGGCGCGTGTGAGCTCACAGCCTTCGGGAAACCCGGTAATCTTGGAGAGCGCCTTGCTGCAGATGAGGAGCTCAAAGACGGTGGTGACAGTCTTGAGTTCAAAGCCTCGGTTGACCGCGATTTCCTTAAAGGTCTCGAGTCCGCCGCCACCACGACTCTTCTCGTCACTGATGTTGCGAATGACGCGCATCCCTTTGCCTTGCTGGGGGAGCACGTAACCATCTGCCGCAAGCATCGAGATGGCGCGACGGACCGTCATGCGCGAACAGTCAAACAGCTGCGTGAGCTCAGTCTCTGAAGGCAGATAACTCTGATAGGCGTATGTGCCGTCGTCAATCGACTGCTTCACGTTGTCATAAATAGTTTGGAAGATGGCTCGCGCCATGACGGTCTCCTAGAGCTGAGTGCGCGAGCGGTGGATGAGGGCCGCCCGCGCAGGTGTCAAGCGATTTACTTGCTGGGGTCGATTATATATTTGCCCATGGCACGCAGGGCCGGGTCTGACAGGATGGCGCCGAGTTCGTCGAGGGAGGCTACCTTTGCGACCATCGAGGATACGTCGAGCCTGCCAGAGTCGATGAGCTCGAGCGCACGACGCTGCGTATAAGGGTTAATGTAGGACGAGGTAAGCACAAGCTCCTTCTGGAAGACCTCGAAGGGCTTGACGGTGATTGTCTCATCGGGCTTGGTGAGGCCGAACATCATGACCGTAGCCTTGTGGCCGGCGATCTGGATGGCCTGCTCGATGGTGACGGGCTTGCCAACACACTCGATAACGACATCGACGTTGCCGACGCCCTCCTGCTTCAGGCGGGCCGGGACGTCCTCGTGGATGGAATCAATTGCCAGGTCGGCGCCGAGTTTGAGCGCAACCTCGCGCTTGCCTTCGACAGGCTCGAGCAAGACAACCTTGGTGGCGCCGGCGTTTTTAGCAAGCTGCATCATGAGCAGACCGATCATGCCACCGCCGATAACGACAACTGTGCTGCCGGGCTTGATGTTGCACATATCGATGCCGTGCAGGCAGCAGGCGACGGGCTCGGTCATAGCACCCTGCTCAAAGCTGGTGTGATCGCCCAACTTGTACACTTGCTGCATATCGACGGAGCAGTACTCGGCAAAGCCGCCGTTAACGGTGGTGCCGTAACCGGTCATATGCTCGCAGTAGTGGTTGATTCCGTCGCGGCAGGGTTCGCAGCAGCCGCAGGGATGGTTTGGGTCGATGCACACGCGATCGCCCGGTTTAAAGCCAGCGACGTCGCTGCCCACGGCCTCGACAACGCCCGCAAACTCATGACCAAGGATCGTGGGCGGGGTAACGTCGGCTGCACCCTTGTCGCCCTCATAGATATGAACGTCGGTACCGCAGACGCCGCAAGCTTTGACGTTGATCAGAACGTCGCGCCTGCCCACGGCCGGCTTTGCCGATTCCTCGACTCTGAGGTCGTGCTTTCCATAGAAGACCGCGCTTTTCATGGTGACTCCTTAACGTGGCGGTGAATGTTGTAATGAAGTATAGGCATGTCTATAGATATAGACAAGCACATCTAGACAAGTAGAAAAGAATTTTAAATACAGCCATCAGCTATGTCAGATTTAGCAGGGGAAATACTGGACATATACCGTTTACGGCCAATAATCAACCGTTCACCGACCGCAGTCTTTATGCTAACTTGTCTAGATAAGTGATGTGATAAAACGTAAGTGCAAGAAGTCAGGGACACGGGCCCACCCGTCCTATTGCACGAGGTACACGCAAACGGCGCGTCTGCGGTCTCGAGTGAAGCCAAAACCGCAGCGCTCCGAATGAAGAGAGGGGGATTCCCCGTCATGATGCAAAAGATACAACGTTTCGGCGGTGCAATGTACACGCCTGCAATTCTTTTCGCATTTTCCGGAATCGTCGTCGGCCTGGGTACGTTGTTTACCACCGAGGCGATCTTTGGCGAGATGGCCACAGCGGGTCATCTTTGGTTTGATTGCTGGAATGTGCTGCTCCAGGGTGGTTGGACGCTCTTTAACCAGATGCCGTTGCTGTTTTGCGTAGCGTTGCCAATCTCGCTCGCGAACAAGCAGAACGCTCGCTGCTGCATGGAGGCTTTGGCCATCTACCTTACCTTCAACTACTTTGTAAGCACAATCTTGGGGCAGTGGGGCCCTGTCTTTGGAGTCGACTACTCTGTCGAGGCGGGCAGCGGTACTGGTCTTGCCACTATCGCAAGCATCAAAACGCTTGATATGGGCATCATGGGCGCGCTTATCATTTCTGGTATCGCCACGATGCTTCACAACAAGTACTTCGACACCGAACTTCCCGAGTGGCTGGGCGTGTTCTCGGGCTCCGTGTTCATTTATATGATCGGTTTCTTCGTTATGGTTCCGGTCGCTATTATCGCCTGCCTGGTGTGGCCGCATGTTCAGGCTGCTATCTCCGCCTTCCAGGGATTCATCCTTTCCGCCGGTACGTTTGGCGTGGGCGTCTTTGCTTTCTTCGAGCGCGTGCTGATTCCTACAGGCCTGCACCACTTTATCTATACGCCGTTCTATTACGACAACGCGGCGGTCAACGGCGGCATCTTTGCTGCTTGGGCCAACATCCTGCCCCAACTGGCTGCCGATCCGAGCATTGCTCTTAAGGATGCCGCACCCTGGGCTGCCTATACCTGCCCTGGTTGGACTAAGGTCTTCGGCTCGCTTGGCGTCGCCATTGCGTTTTATATGACCGCCAAACCCGAGCGCAAGCAGCGCGTCAAGGCTCTGCTCATTCCCGTCACCCTTACCGCTATGCTTTGCGGTATCACCGAGCCGCTTGACTTCACATTCCTGTTCATCGCGCCCGGCCTGTTCGTCGTCCACTGCGTGCTCGGAGCGCTCGGCTGCATGGCTCAAAACCTCCTTGGCGTCGTGGGCATCTTCGACGGCGGCATCATCTCGATGCTCTCGTGGGACTGGCTGCCCCTTTGGGCCGCACACGGTCTGCAGTACACCATCTCCATCCTTGTCGGTCTGTGCTTTACCGCCCTTTGGGTCGTGGTCTTCCGTTTCCTGATCGTCAAGTTCGACTTTAAGACCCCCGGTCGCGAGGATGACGATGTTGAGGTCGAGCTCAAGTCCAAGGCCGACTACAAGCAAAAGCAGGGCGGTGCTGCTGCTGGCAAATCGGTCGCCCAGAGTAAAGATGATGAGCGCCTGGTGCTTGCCGAGAACATCCTCGATCTGCTCGGTGGCACGGATAACATCATCGATGTAACTAACTGCGCTACCCGTCTGCGCGTTAACGTCAAGGACAAGAGCGTCGTTGCACCCGAGGCTTCCTTCAAGGCGATCGGTACGCATGGCTTGGTGGTCCAAGGTCAGTCGATCCAGGTCATCATCGGCCTTACCGTCCCGCAGGTTCGCGAGAAGTTCGAGAGTCTTCTGAAGTTCGAGAGTCTTCTGTAAACCATCGTCCATCGAAACAATCGGCCTTGCGAGCCGGTATGCACCGCAAGGCCGATTCTGGAGATAAAAAACTCCACTTCTAGGTAACAATTCCAAACCGTGCAGGCCGCGTACGGGGATGGATTGAGCAAGCGGCCAGAATGAGGAGGACATCATGTCCAAGAAAAACTATGCCGTGACCATTGCCGGCGGTGGCTCTACCTTCACCCCGGGCATCGCTCTAATGCTGCTTGAGGAGCGCGACCGCTTCCCGGTCAACAAGGTGACCTTCTACGACAACAACGCCGAGCGCCAGGAGATCGTTGCCAAGGCGTGCGAGATCTACTTCCACGAGAACGCTCCCGAGGTTGAGTTCAACTACACCACCGACCCCGAAACCGCTTTTACCGGTACTGACTTCGTCCTTGCTCACATCCGCGTGGGTCTCTACGCTATGCGCGAGCTCGACGAGAAGATCCCCCTCAAGTACGGCTGCGTTGGTCAGGAGACCTGCGGCGCTGGCGGCATCGCCTACGGTATGCGCTCCATCGGCGGTGTCATCGAGATCCTGGACTACATGGAGAAGTACAGCCCCAACGCCTGGATGCTCAACTACTCCAACCCCGCGGCCATCGTCGCCGAGGCTTGCCGCGTGCTGCGCCCCAACAGCCGCATCATCAACATCTGCGACATGCCGATCGACCTCATGGATAAGATGAGCCGTATGTGCGGCATCAAGGATCGTCGCGAGCTGCAGTACAGCTACTACGGCCTCAACCACTTTGGTTGGTGGAGCAAGATCTACGACAAGGAGGGTAACGACCTCATGCCGCAGATCAAGGAGCACATGGCAAAGAACGGCTACTTGGACGGCATTGAGCACGAGGCCGGTAAGGAGCAGCACGTCGAGGAGAGCTGGATTCACACCTTCGGCAAGGCCAAGGATGTCTATGCTGTCGATCCCGAGACGATTCCCAACACCTACCTCAAGTACTACCTGTACCCGGACTATGTTGTCGAGACGTCTGACCCCAACTACACTCGCGCCAATGAGGTTATGGACGGCCGCGAGAAGAAGGTCTTTGGCGCTTGCCGCGACATCATCGCCAAGGGTACTGCCAAGGACGGCGGCTTTGAGCCCGACGTACACGCCAACTACATCGTCGACCTTGCCTGCGCACTGGCCGAGAATACGCTCGAGCGCTTCCTGCTGATCGTCCCCAACGATGGCGCTGTGCCCAACTTCGACCCGACGGCCATGGTCGAGGTGCCTTGCATCGTCGGTTCCAACGGCTTTGAGAAGATCTGCCAGGGCCCGATTCCGCAGTTCCAGAAGGGCCTGATGGAGCAGCAGGTTTCCGTCGAGAAGCTCGTTGTCCAGGCTTGGGTCGAGGGCAGCTACCAGAAGCTCTGGCAGGCACTCACGCTCTCCAAGACCATTCCTTCGGCGAGCGTTGCCAAGCAGATCCTGGACGAGCTCATCGAGGCCAACAAGGATTTCTGGCCCGAGCTTAAGTAAGGACTGCTGTCTCGAACTCTCACGCATCTCTGCTTCATTTGCGCCGCCGCGGTGTCCGGATTCGCCCGGATGCTGCGGCG
>CATXKN010000008.1 GCA_958370785.1 uncultured Collinsella sp.
CTTTTACAGAAAGGATTCCAGCAATGTCTAAGCCTCTTGGCAAGCCCGATCGTATCGTCGTCGCCCTTGGCGGCAACGCCCTCGGCAACAACCCCGTTGAGCAGATCGAGGCCGTGAGCAACACCGCTCACGCTCTTCTCGGCCTGATCGAGCAGGGTAACGAGATCATCATCACCCACGGCAACGGCCCGCAGGTCGGCATGATCCAGAACGCCTTCGCCGCTGCCCATGACGCCATCGGCACCCCCGAGATGCCGCTGCCCGAGTGCGGTGCCATGTCCCAGGGCTACATCGGCTATCACCTGCAGCAGGGCATCGGTCGCGAGATGCACAAGCGCTATAAGCGTTGGCATGCCGCAACCGTCGTCACCCAGATCGAGTGCGACCCGGACGATCCCGCGTTCAAGAATCCGACCAAGCCGATCGGCCCCTTCTACACCGAGGAGCAGGCCAAGGAGTTCATGGCCGAGGATCCTTCCAAGGTCTTCGTCGAGGATTCCGGTCGCGGCTGGCGTCGCGTCGTCGCTTCCCCCGATCCCAAGAAGATCGTCGAGGCCGACTCCATCCTCAACCTGCTCGACAACGAATTCATCGTCATCGCCTGCGGTGGCGGCGGCATCCCCGTCGTCCGCGACTACGAGAACAAGGGCTGCTACAAGGGCGTTCCCGCCGTCATCGACAAGGACCTGGGCGGCGAGCTGCTGGCCGAGGACTGCGACGCCGACGTTCTGTTCCTGCTGACCGCCGTTGAGCATGTCGCCATTAACTTTGGCAAGCCCAACCAGGAGGAGCTCGAGGACCTCACCGCCGACGAGGCCGAGCGCCTGGCCGACGAGGGCCAGTTCGGCAAGGGTTCCATGGAGCCCAAGGTCCGCGCTGCCATCAAGTTCGCCCGTTCCCGCAAGGGCCGCACCTGCATCATCGGCGCTCTGGACAAGGCCGCCGAGACCATGGCCGGCCTCTCCGGTACTCGCATCCACGAGTAGTCTCTACTCCATTGCCTTTCTCGTGGGCGCCAGGCAAGACGCCCACAAACTAGCCTCTCTTCATGAGCCCCGCAGTCCGCTCCGACTGCGGGGCTTTTGCTATTCGCTTAGTCATTGGGAACCCGGCACTTGGGGACGTTCCTTTCCTGTCGGCAGCTTGGGACAGTCCTTAAAGGCTGTCCCTACGACCACTCATTTAAGTCTGTCCCCAATGGCTAGTAGTAAGCCCACATGGCTTCGATTTCGTTGAGGACTTCTACGACGCCCCAGCGACGAGCGCTGCGGCTTTGCGAGTTGGGATCGAAGACTCCAATCTGGTCGGCGTCGTCAATACCGTAAAGCACAATGTAGTGGCCAACGTTGGTAAAGGTGCCCGGCCGAACGGCGGCGATGACGGGCGCTCCCGAACGCAGTGCCTGAGTCATCGAGTCGCGATCGATATGGAGCTCCGTTCCGTTAAGTCCCAACTGCCACGCGCCGCTCGTCATAAACGACCATTCGGTTGCACCGGTGGGGGCGTAATTGCCCGCCTCGGAAAGCGCGCACATATCGACGGGGGTCATATCGGTGCGTCCCGTCTTAAAGATATAGACCATGGTGAGGCACGTAGGCCCGCAGGCATTTTGGCGGATGGTGCCGCCGGCGTAAGGCAGCTCCGACCACGCAGGGTCGATCTGATAGATATGGGGCATCGTGCCGGCTTGCCATTGCGAGCGCGGGGCCGAAAAGGCAAAAGAATAACCGGGCGCGACGGGGGCCTTGAGCAGCTTGTCCTCGGCGGTGGGCTCGAGACCGGCCGAGCCGTGGGACATACAGGAGCTCATAAGCACAAAGACCAGACAGGTGAGGATAGAGCACAGTGCGAGGCGAAGTCGACGAGCCGGCAGGGCGGGGGCATTCACGTGCGATGCCGAGCGGTAAGGCTTGCCGTCGCGTCCGCCTTGGGGATGAGAAAAGAAGCGGTTGATATGGATGCCGGGCTGACGTGCGCCGTTGCGGCGCAGCTGCGGAACCTCAGCCTGACGCTGTCGAGTGCGCGCACCCAAGCGGCCATCTTGCTGCGCGCTTGTGCCCGTGCTCGGACGGTCACTCTGCCGTGTCCTGCTTGTCTGCTGCCGAGACGAAGGCCTGGGTTGCTCTTGGAGGCGTTGCGGATTGCTGCTCGTGGCACTTCTGGGCGTCGGCGTGGTACGGCCAGCAAGGCGAACGCTTTGTCGCCGTTGATCACCGTCGTTGTATCCGTATGCCATTCGTACCGCCTTGTCTCATGTATAACCTGTCCATCCTACAAAAAAGATGTGCAACAAATGGGTCTGCGCGTCAAAAGCTCGGTAAACGGTACGAAAGGCGCAAAACACACGGCCTCAAAAACATCTCTATATGCGTCCGATGAGCGTACGCCCGTCGGGCGGGCGGCAACAATGAGCGGCAAACCGTGCCGTTCGTCCCAAAAACGGCGCCGCTCGTTTTGCAGTTCTGCCTTCGGTCGAGCTACAAGCGGAGCTGCTGCGCCAAGGCCGTATCTTAAAGCCACGAAATAAAAGAGCGCGGCAAAACAGACCGCGCAAGGGGTGACGTCAAGGGGCGTCAAAAAGGAAAGGAGGGGAACAATGGCGGACAAGAACGCAGAAGTTGCAGTCGAGGATAACGGCGGCATGAAGAAAACGCTTTCGCTCTGGAACTTCTTCACCATCGGTTTCGGTGCCATCATCGGTACCGGTTGGGTTCTGCAGGTCGGCGACTGGATGGTCGTGGGCGGCGGTCCCGTTCCCGCTATGATCGCATTCCTCTTGGGTGCAATCTTCCTCGTGCCCGTCGGAGCTGTTTTCGGTGAGCTCACGGCTGCTATCCCCATCTCGGGCGGCATCGTCGAGTATGTCGATCGTAGCTTTGGCCGTACGCTGAGCTACATCACCGGTTGGCTCCTGGCTCTGGGCAACGGCATCCTGTGCCCGTGGGAGGCCATCGCTATTTCGACCCTCGTGTCCGAGATGTTCGGCAGCCTGCCCGGTCTTGAGTGGCTGCGCGCCGTCAAGCTCTACACCATCCTGGGCGCCGACGTTTACCTGTTCCCGACGCTGATTGCGCTCGGCTTTGCAGTCTACGTCATCTTCCTCAACTTCCGCGGTGCCAGCTCGGCCGCCAAGCTCCAGGCCTTCCTGACCAAGGCCCTGCTCTGCGGCATGCTGCTCGCCATGGGCGTCTCGCTGTTCACCGGCTCGCCGGATAACGCCATGCCCGTGTTCTCCCAGGTTGCCGGTGCTGGCGGCGGCAAGGCCGCTACCGAGAGCACCAGCCTGTTCGCCGGCATCGTGTCGGTCCTGGTTCTGACTCCGTTCTTCTACGCCGGTTTCGACACCATTCCTCAGCAGGCTGAGGAAGCAGCCGAGGGCCTCAACTGGAACAAGTTCGGCAAGATCATCTCCCTGGCCCTGCTGGCCGCCGGCGGCTTCTACATGGTCTGCATCTACTCGTTCGGCACCATCCTCGACTGGCATGAGTTTGTTAAGAGCCCGGTTCCCGCGCTTGCCTGCCTCAAGGGTATCAACATGCTCCTGTACCTGGCCATGCTCGTCATCGCCACGCTTGGACCCATGGGCCCGATGAACTCCTTCTACGGCGCCACGAGCCGCATCATGCTCGCCATGGGCCGCAAGGGCCAGCTGCCCGAGAAGTTCGCCGAGGTCGACCCCAAGTCCGGCGCTCCCAAGCTCGCCTGCGTCGTTCTGGGCGTCATCACCGTCATCGGTCCGTTCCTGGGCAAGAATATGCTCATTCCTCTGACCAACGTGTCGGCTCTCGCCTTCATCTTCTCCTGCGGCATGGTCGCCCTCGCCTGCCTGCGCATGCGCTTCACCGAGCCCGACCTGCCTCGTCCCTACGAGGTGCCCGGCGGCAAGTTTGGCATCGGCCTCGCTATCGCTGCCTGCGCCATCATCATCGGCCTGCTCGTGATTCCGTTCTCTCCCGCCTCCCTCAACATGGTGGAGTGGAGCATCGTGATCGGCTGGCTGGCTATTGGCCTGGCTCTCATGGCTTTCACCAATTCCCGCAAAAAGTAACGCCTAGCCGGGGCGGATCGGGTGCGCGGGGCCCTCTCTCCCGCGCACCGAACCCGGCATCACTTGGGTAGCTTTGTGAGGCCGCGACCCAACACGGCCTCGCCCACATATATGGATCCATAAGGAGGAACCATGTCCACTAAGTATGCAATCGTTGGCGGCAAGCTCATCGACGGTACCGGTGCCGAGCCGGTCGAGAACTCCCTCGTTCTCGTCGACGACAACGGCAAGATCGAGTACGCAGGTGTTGTGCAGGACCTTCCCGAGGGCGTTGAGGTCATCGACGCCGCCGGCAAGACCGTCCTTCCCGGCCTGATCGACACCCACCTGCACTTCTCGGGCAACCTGACCGACGATGACACCGATTGGGTCATGCAGCCGCTCCTCGAGAAGCAGGCCGTCGCCGTCAAGCAGGCCTACGACTGCCTCACCCACGGCCTCACCACCGTCTGCGAGATCGGCCGCTTTGGTATCCAGATCCGTGACTGCATCGACAAGGGCGTCTTTAAGGGCCCGCGCGTTCTGGCCACCGGCCTCGGCTTCTGCCGCGTTGCCGGCCACGGTGACTCCCACCACTGCACCCAGGAGCTCAACAAGGAATCCCATCCCTGGGGCGACCAGGTCGACGGTCCTTGGGATCTGCGCAAGGCCGTCCGTCGTCGCCTGCGCGAGAACCCCGATGCCATCAAGATCTGGGCTACCGGTGGCGGCATCTGGCGCTGGGACTCCGGTCGCGACCAGCACTATTGCTCCGAGGAGATCCAGGCCGTGGTCGAAGAGGCAAAGATGGTCGGCATCCCCGTGTGGAGCCACTGCTACAACAACCACGCCGCTGCCTACGATTCCGTTCGCTTTGGCTGCGAGCAGCTGATTCACGGCTTCGATATCGATGAGCGCACCATGGACCTCATGGCCGAGCAGGGCACCTTCTTCACCCCGACGATCGCCTTCCTGCCCACTTGGTACGCCACCTATCCGCCCGTCTACGTCCCCGAGCTGCACGACAAGTACGAGGGCACCCTGGTCGAGAAGGAGCTGCAGCGCAACTACGACTGCCTGCGCGAGGCCAAGAAGCGTGGCGTCGTCATGACGATCGGCTCCGACTCCTTCTCCTTCGTCACCCCGTACGGCACCTGCTCCATCGAGGAGATGTACGAGTTCGTCGACAAGATCGGCTTCACCCCGGTCGAGACCATCACCTGCGCCACCCTCAACGGTGCCAAGATGTGCCACATCGAGGACGAGACCGGTTCTATCGAGGCCGGCAAGTGCGCCGACCTGCTGGTCGTTAACGGTGACGTCGCCGCCGACATCCACGTGCTCAACACCGACAACATGGACGTCATCATGAAGGACGGCTGGATCGTCGAGGCAGGCACCTTTGGCGAGGCCAACAAATACAGCGCCTAAACTACCGTTCATCGACGACTGGATGTAAAACACAGTATTTGATTGCATAATGCAATGGAGAGGGTCGCTTGCGGCCCTCTTTATTGCTATGGGTGCGATAGATAAAAGGGGATGACGGTGGATTTAAACAGGCTGATTCTGGGCAAGAGCTATAACTCTACCAAGGTCTTTCGTACGGCCCAGCATGTGGTCCAGGCCATCCTGCTCGGTGTTGTCGTTCCGGCGCTTATCCTGCTGCTTATCTGGGATTTAACCGATAATCCCAATCCCGTTCCGGGCGTTGTCGTTATTGCCGGCCTGGTCATGCTGTGCTTCTTTTTCTCGTATGTCTTTGTGGTCCCCGACGACCTCACATCGAGCGCAACCGACCGTACGCTCGCCATCGCATCAAAAATATTCGCCTACACGTCGCGCGGCCTTACGCCCGAAGCGGCCCTGGGCGCCTCTAAAATTATCCTGTCCGAGACCATCGCCTCTGCCATCTGCTTTACCGATGGCAAACAGGTGTTGGCAAGCTGGGGCGAGGACTCGGCAAAGTGCCCTGCCGGCACCCCGGTCGTGCTCAAGACCACGCTCAGTGTGATTGAGACGGGCGAGCAGAGCGTGTTTTCGCGTGACACCTCCAATGAGACGGGCGGTTATTTTCCCCGCCTGCGCGCCGGTATTGTCGCACCGCTTACCGTGCGCGGGCATTGTGTGGGCACGCTCGAGCTGTATTACCCCCGCCTGAGCAGCATCGATATGCGCCAGACGGCCCTTGCCTCGGGTTTTGCCGATCTCATTTCCACGCAGCTCGCCAGCTTTGAGCTCGAGCGCCAGGACGAGCTCACAGCCCGCGTTGAGCTTCGCGCCCTGCAGTCGCAGGTCGACCCGCATTTTCTATTCAATACCATTAGCACGATCGTATCGCTCGTTCGAACCGAGCCCGACAAGGCGCGATCGTTGCTCATCGATTTTTTCAATTATTACCGTCAGACGCTTTCTGACTCCGATACGCTCACCACGCTCGAGCACGAGGTGGAACAGGGCACTCGTTATATCAATCTTATGCAGGCCCGGTATGGCGACGGCCGTTTGCGCGTTTCGGTCGACATCGACTTTGAGGTGCGCGACAGCCTGGTACCGCCGTTTATCTTGCAGCCGCTGCTCGAAAATTGCATCAAGCATGCGCAGCGCGAGACCGAGCCGCTTTCTATTCGTGTTAGGGCTTTCGAGACCGATGACGGCTTGGAGATCATCGTCGAAGACGACGGCATCGGAATGAGCGAAGAAGTCTGCGCGCATCTGTTTGAGCAGCATCGCCGAGAGGAGCCCGAGAGCATTACCGCCGACGGCTCCGTCAAGCGAGGTTGCGGCCTGGCGCTCTTCAACGTGCTTCAGCGCATCCATTTCTTTTACGGAGAAGATTCTGGCATGCGCGTGAAGTCTCAGGAGGGCGTGGGAACGCAGGTCATCGTTGAGTTGAACGGCGAGCCACATGAGCCGGCGCCGTTGACGGTGTAGCACGCGGTTGGATTGAGAGAAAAAGAGGGGAAGCGCATATGTCCGAAGGCTGGAACATCCTGGTGGTTGATGACGAGCCCCCAATTAGGGCTGAGCTACGCTATCTGTTGGAAAAGGATACGCGTGTGGGTCAGATTGCCGAGGCGGGCAATGTCACCGAAGCCGTGGAGTTGATTCTGTCGAGCAAGCCCGACGTGCTGTTTTTAGACATTACCATGCCCGGTCGCTCGGGAATTGAGCTTGCCGAGACCCTGCAAAACCTAAAGAGGCCGCCGGTCGTGGTGTTTGTGACGGCATTTGCCGAGTATGCGGCCGATGCCTATAACCTCGATGCTGTCGATTACGTCGTCAAACCGGTCGAGGATGCCCGCCTGTCAAAGGCGCTCGACAAGATCGAGACTGCCCTGGGCGCTCGCCGTGTCGTCCATGCTCCGCGCCAGCCTTTGCGCCTGACGGTGGATCGCGGGGGCAAAAAGGTGTTCATTCCCGTGGCGGATGTCTGCTACTTTGAGGCGCGCGCCGATTTTTGCAATGCCGTCTGCGCCGAGGGGACGTATCTGATCAATGAGTCGATTTCCTCGCTCGAGCGTCGCTTGGCCTCCGAGGGCTTTATCCGCGTCCACCGCAGCTATCTGGTCAATTTGGAAGACGTGCACAATGTCGAGATCGGCTCCACGGGCCTGATGGAGCTCAGGCTCGACCGTGTGAGCTCGACGGTGCCCGTGTCCCGTCGTCGCGCTGCCGAGGTCAAATCGCACTTGGGGCTAGCGTAAGGGTCGGTGTGCCATCGTTTGCCGTTACAGGTTTGGCATGACTGTGCGGTGGGCATAATGGATTGCATCGAATGAAATCGAAAGGATTATTATGCCCGCGCTCATTACGCATCATCTGTTTGGCGAGGAAAGCATCGACCGTCTTCCGCAGGGCGTTATTACGTCCGACGAGGAGCGCATCGCCTTTATCCTGGGAAACCAAGGTCCCGACCCGTTCTTCTTCCACATGCTCACGCCGCGCATTTCCGACTGCATGTCGCTTGCTCAGGTCATGCACCGCTCGCGCATGTCGCGCCAGTTCTCGTGCCTGCGCGACGGCGTGTCGCACCTGCAGCCGCGCGATGCCAATCTGGGTCGCGCCTTTGCGCTGGGCCTGCTGTCGCACTATGTGCTCGATCGCAATGCCCATCCCTTTGTCTACGAGCAGCAGTTTGGCATTGTCGAGTCCGATCCCGAGCTCGAGGCTTCGGGCAGTCAAGTTCATGCCGTGCTCGAAAGCGACTTGGACGTGCTTATGCTGCAGCTCAAGCGCGATGGGGCTACGGTCGAGGATTATCCGCCGGCGGGCGAGATCGTCACCACCGACCGCATCAATCGCGTTGCCGGCGTGCTGATGAGCTACGTCGCCGGGCGCGTGTACGGTATCGACATCCCGGCGGGGGAGTACGGCGGCGCCGTAGCCGACATGCAGCTGCTCTACCGCACTATCGAGCCCGCCGGTTCGGCCAAGACGCGCGCGATTGCCCTGCTCGAGGGCTTGGTGCACGATTATTCGCTGCTCGACGGCCTTGCGCACCGCGTGACGACCGAGCTGCCCGAGCGTACCGGCAACCTGGGCCACTTGGCATGGAAGAACCCCTTTACCGACGAGGTCTCGAACGAGAGCTTCCCCGAGGTCTTTGACCGCGCGCTGGTCGATTACGAGCTCACCGTCGCCCGCTTTATCGAGACCGGCGATATGGAAGCCGTGACCAACCACGTCAATTACAGCGGTCGCGTGCTCGGCGCCGACGAAGAGTTCGACCGCGAGGAGTAGGGCTCGTGCGTGCCCCTTTGCCGATTCCTTACCGGTGCCTCTGGACAATTGGGGTACGATGAACTAACTACATATCGGGCGAATACGAAGGGGCCCTGTCCATGAAATACACCAAGCTCGAGCGTAACTGGGTTATGTACGATGTGGGCAACTCGGCCCTCGTGCTGCTCAATACCTCGGTGGTGCCCATCTACTTTAACGCCATCAATACCGGTGCTTCCTCGGCAGACCTGGTGGTCGCCTGGGGCAACGCGCAGACGATTGCCTCGCTGGTCATTGCCATGCTCATGCCCATTCTGGGCGCGCTTGCCGATTACGCCGGCAACAAGATCAAGTTCTTCTTGGGCTTCTTCCTCACGGGCCTGGTTCTTTGCCTGGCGCAGGCTATCCCCATGTCCGCCATGGCATTTTTGACCGTGTACGTGCTGTGCACCATCGGCCTTAACTCTTCCATGACGTTCTACGACGCTATGCTGCCCGACATTACCACCGACGAGCGCATGGACGCCGTGTCCAGCTCGGGCTATGCCTGGGGCTACATCGGTTCCACCGTGCCGTTCATCATCTGCCTGGCGCTTATCATGGGTGGCCCTGCTCTTGGCGTCCCCACCATGTTGGCAACGCGTCTGTCGTTTGTCATCACCGGTGCCTGGTGGCTCATCTTTACCCTGCCGCTCATTCGCACCTATAAGCAAAAGTACGGTCGCGAGCGCGGTCCCGAGGACACCATCGGCCACATCGTGGGCGGCGTGTTCTCCGAGGTCGGACACACCATGCGCGAGATCGCCCACAACAAGACCGTGCTGGTCTACATGATCGCGTTCTTCTTCTACATCGACGGTGTGCACACGGTCATTTCCATGGCAACCAGCTACGGATCGGCTCTGGGCATCGACTCGACCCAACTGGTGCTGGCTCTGCTCGTTACGCAGTTTGTGGCCTTCCCATCCGCCATCATCTACGGCAAGCTCGCCGGTCGCGTGGGCACACTCAACATGATCTTGGTGGCCGTCGCCGCCTACATGGGCATCGTGCTCTTTGCCGCGTTTTTCTTAAAGACCGCCTTTGAGTTTTGGGTGCTCGCTATTTTGGTCGGCTTGTTCCAGGGTGGCGTGCAGGCGCTCAGCCGCAGCTATTTTGGCCGCATCATCCCCAAGGAAAAGTCCAACGAGTACTACGGCTTCTTCGATATCTTTGGCCGTTACGCAAGCGTTATGGGCACCTTCCTGGTGTCGGTTGTCACCTCGCTGACCGGCAACCCGTCGCTGGGCGTCCTTTCTATTGGCGTTCTGCTGGTTGTTGGCTTTGTACTGCTGGTCCGTCTGTCCCGCATGGCTCAGGCGGCGGCGTAAGGCAATCGGGCTCAGTGCAGCAATTGTGCCTATCTGCAGTACTCTTTTGGAAGTAGCCGCATAAATCATTCTGACTTCCGAGCAATGTTTAGCCCAAGTGGGTATGATGGAATCAGCTAGGTCGCGGGGCGTCGCCTGTGTTTGGCGGCGCCCCGTTTTTGTGTTGCAAGGAGGGTAAAGGTATGAACGCCACGGTTGTGATCCCAACATATTGGGCGGGCGATGATACCCAAGCAAACGCTCCCGGCACCTACGATCACTCGACGTCGCTCAATGCCGCCAACCCGGAGCTCGATCGCTGCCTGACTTCGCTCGAACAGGTGCGCGACATTCCGCGCATCATTCTCTTGGTGGTCTGTCCGGTTTCCGCCACGGCCGACGTATCCCATCGCGTGCACGAAATCGTTAATGCGCATCCCACAC
The DNA here is from genome assembly GCA_958370785.1 of uncultured Collinsella sp. GTDB lineage: Bacteria > Actinomycetota > Coriobacteriia > Coriobacteriales > Coriobacteriaceae > Collinsella. The sequence continues at coordinate 10,546 of CATXKN010000008.1, forward strand.
TTAAGGTCACCATCGTTACCAATACTCAGGCTTCGCGTGTTGCCGACCGCGTGGCACAGATTGCGCCCAAAGGCTCGGGCGAGTGCGTGAGCCTGCGCGGCTACGGCGCCATCCGCAACATGGGTCTTGCCTGCGCGGCGGTGCTGGGGCACGACGCGGTCGTGTTTTTGGATGACGACGAGACCGTCATCGATGCCGACTTTATGAAGCGTGCGACCTATGCACTGGGTCAACAGACGCGTCAGGGCCTGCCGATTTTAGTCAAGAGCGGATACTTTTACGATCGCGACGGGTCGCCGCTGGCTCCCACGGACAAAGTGGGCATTTGCCATCGCTGGTGGACCAAGCGTATCGAGTTCAATCGCTGGATGAAAAAGGCGCTCTCGGGCACCCGCATCTCGCGCTCCAATTACGTGTGCGGCGGCCTGATGGCCCTGCACGCCCGCGCCTTTACGCGCGTGGCCTTCGACCCGTTTATCACCCGCGGCGAGGATCTGGACTACCTGTTTAACATGCGCATGTTTGGCTATGACGTGTGGTTCGACAACGAGTGGACCGTACGCCACCTGCCGCCCGAGTCCGAGAAGCGCTCGCCGCGCTTTATGCAGGACGTGTACCGTTGGTACTACGAGCGGGCCAAGCTGACGTTCGCTGCGCACCAAAAGGAGCTCATTCCGGTTACGGCCGCATCACTCATGCCCTATCCGGGTCCGTGGATCTCGCGCGAGCTCGACGACCGCGTGCGCAAGACCGCCATGGTTCGCAGCATGTTTACCCGCGAGCACGATGGGTATCTGCGCATCTGGCGTCACGGTATTGACGAGGCCAAGACCTATGCCCGCCAAAACGCCGCAAGCTACCTGCGTTTTCAGAGTTTCTGGCCCAAGATCATGGACGAACTTTGGCGCGACGCACAACTGATTAGCATCCTGGAGGGGGCTGAATGATCGACCGCCGCGCCCAGCGCGATAATTCAATTTCAATCTTTCGCATCATCGCCGTTGTCTGCGCCGTTTGCGTGTTGGTGTACTTTATCTTTGCCCTGGCGACTGGCATTGAGCCGATTGCCACGGTGATCGCCTGTGCGCTGCTGTGCATCTTCCTGTGCATCTTTATCTTTTTGACGCTCAATCCCGATTCGGTACGCTCCCAGTACACCGAGGAGACGCTTTCGGTTGCCTCGGCCATGCTCGAGGACATTAAGGGCGGCCTGACGCAGGAATCGGCGCTTTTGGTGTGCCGGCGTATCCTGCCCGAGACACGTGCCATGACCGTTGCCATCACCGATGAGGGCAACGTGCTGGCCTGCGTGGGCGAGTTCGAGGAAAAGCTGCTGCCCGATTCGCCCATCCATACGCTTGCCACGCGCTACGTCATTGAGCACGGCATCGTGCAGTCGTTCAACCGCGTGGTGGACGTGGTGGGTGCGGATGGCTCGCACAACCATGTTCCCGCCGGCATCATCGCGCCCATCAAGGTGGGCGACCGCACCGTCGGCACGCTCAAGTTCTACTACAAGACCCCGCGTGCCGTCGACCGTACCCAGTATGCGCTCGCCTCGGGTTTTGCCGAGATCCTGTCCACGCAGCTCGCCATCCACGAGCTCGAGGTGCAAAAGGAACTGACGGCCCGTGCCGAGGTGCGTGCCCTGCAGGCGCAGATCAACCCGCACTTTCTGTTCAACACGCTCAACACCATCGCGTCGTTTACGCGTACCGACCCGCTGCGTGCCCGCGAGCTGCTGCGCGAGTTTTCCTCGTTCTATCGCGCCACGCTCGACAACTCGGGGTCGCTTATCCCGGTCTCGCGCGAGGTTGCCCAGACCAAGCGCTACCTGACGTTTGAGAAGGCGCGCTTTGGCGAGGACCGCGTACTGGCGACCTTCGATGTCTCCGAGGATGTCGAGGACACGTTGGTCCCGGCCTTTGTAATCCAACCCATTGTCGAGAACGCCGTGCGGCATGGTATGGGCGATGGCGATGCCCTGCAGATCGATGTGACCGTCCATCAAGACGGCGACGACGCAATCCTGATTGCCGTGGCCGACAACGGCGTGGGCATGGACGAGGGCACCGCCGCCAGGCTGTTTGATGAGCGCTCCGCCCGCCCCGATGCCAGTTCCCCGCAAGGCGGCGGCGCCGGCGTGGCCATGCACAATATTTCTGAGCGCATCCATCGCTTTTATGGACCGCACTCTTATACGCGCGTCGAATCGGCGCCGGGCAAGGGCACCAAAGTGCTCCTGCATCTTGATTTGTCAGAGAGCATCTTTGACATTCAAGAGTAAAATAAAAGGCTATGGGCTCAACGCCAAGCGGCGGATGCCCAGCCTAGTTTGTTGACGAAAGGTTTAATCCCTATGCTGCGTGCGATGATTGTGGATGATGAGGCCCCGGCCCGTTCGGAACTTCGCTTCTTGCTCGAGCAGACGGGCAAGATCGGCACGATCACTGAGGCGTCGAGCGTCCGCTCCGCCATTGAGATGTTGATGGAAAGCCGCGTCGATGTCGTATTTCTTGATATCTCGATGCCCGGCGCTTCTGGCCTGCAGCTTGCCGAGGCACTGCATAAGCTTAAGAATCCGCCGGCGATTGTGTTTGTGACCGCGTATAGCGATCATGCCGTCGAGGCGTTCGACGTAGATGCCGTCGATTACCTAATGAAGCCGGTTGAGGAGGCGCGCCTGGATCGCGCGATCGAGAAGGTCATGCAGCACGCCAAGCCCGTTACGGACAGCAAAGCCACCATCGAGCGCATTCCGGTGGAAAAGGGCGGCCGTAAGGTCCTCATTCCCGTGGATGACATTCGCTTCATCATGGCCAAGGACGATTACTCCTGTATCTATACCGTCGATGATCGTTTTCTATCGACGACTTCGCTGGCGCAGTTCGAGGCCAAGCTTTGCGACTTTGGCTTCTTTCGCGTTCATCGCCGCTATATCGTCAACTTGGCGTGCGTCACAGATGTCGAGACGGTGCCCTCGGGCGCTATCCAACTGGGCATTACGGGCGTCGACGAACGCGTGCCGGTCTCGCGCCGCCGCGTTGTGCCGCTCAAGAAGGCCCTGAGCCTCTAGCGCGCTGGCCCCGCAGCCCTGTAGACAATTGTCTGCGGAGCCGTGGGGCTTTTTGTATATACGTCGAATCGGTTTTGAAGAAGGGATCCCATGAACAGTGCAAGCGCCAAGCGCATCGACATCATCTCGGACACCCACGGCTATCTTTCGCCCGCGCTTCTGGACGAGCTCAAGGGCGCAGATCTGATCGTCCACGCCGGAGACCTCACCTCAGAGATGGATTACGAGCATCTATGCACCATCGCCCCCGTGCGAGCGGTCCTAGGAAACAACGACTACTACCGCGACTACGGTCCGGATGTGGACCGTCTGGCCATCTTCACCTACGAAGGCCTCAAATTCGCCGTAGCCCACTACCGTGAAGACCTGCCCGTGGGATCCGTAGACGTAGCCATCAACGGTCACACCCACGTAACCAAAGAAGCCCAAGTAGGCCGCTGCCTAGTCCTCAACCCCGGCAGCGCCAGCTACCCCAGAGGCACCAGAGGCCCCACCATGGCCCGGATGCTCGTCAAGGACGGCAAGATCCTGAGCACCAAATTTATTGACCTGGAGTAACCGCAACAAAAGCGGGGGATGCAGATCGCATCTCCCGTTTTTTCTTTGAGCAAAAGGCAGAGCTTCAGCAACAACCTTAGACAACCCCGCCGAGGAGAACGGGGACCTCGAGCCGCGGAAGCGGCGAGGAACAACAACGACTCGAACAAAGTGACGGCAGGGAGGGTCTCCGGGGCTGGGGGCGGGGGTTAAGTTTGTCGCGAGTTCCGCACGCAAAGGAAAGCACTTAATGTGCTTTCCGTCTTGCGCAGGACTGTAGAGCAGCAAACTTAACCCCCGCCCCCAGCCCCGGAGACCCTCCCGGAGGGGCCCAAAAAATATTTTCAAAAAAGTTGTTGCGCACCGGACAGACTTCTGTGTATACTAATCCCCGCAGCGCACGCGAGCGGAAACAAACGCGAACGACTGCCTGGGGAGTTAGCTCAGTTTGGTTAGAGCGCCGGCCTGTCACGTCGGAGGTCGCGGGTTCGAGCCCCGTACTTCCCGCCAACGCAATTAAAGCCACGTCTTCGGACGTGGCTTTTTGCGTTTGATAGGACCTTGATCCCATCGGTCCCTTTCGCCCAAAAGCAAATCCTTCCAATTCCCGGACAAGCTCCGTTTGAGGCATGTACTCAAACAAGGCGTTTGTTGCGCAACACCAGTTCAACGAAGCAGGGGGTTAGGTTATACTCAGTTGCACTGTGGGCCGTTTTTGATGCAAGAGGCTTCAAAAACGGCATTCAGCGGGCACCCGTTTTGCTATTTGGGCGTCCATACGGTCATTGACGTCTCGACGTAAGCTCGGCCCCGGAGCTCGTTCGAGCTGTTCCTATTCCTTGAAAGGGGAAAAATGGACATATCGAGGAAGACTGATTACGCCCTTCGCATGCTCGCGATGCTTGCCGAGGACCCGGAGCGTCTGCTTTCTGTTCGCACCGCCGCCGAAGAGGTCAATGTCCCGTATTCGTTTGCCCGTTCGATCCAGCATGGTTTGGTTCAGGCCGGTATTGTGGAGAGCCTGCGTGGCGTCCATGGCGGCATGCGTCTTAAGGTCAGCCCCGACGATGTCACCATCCGCCAGGTCGTTGAGGCCGTTCAGGGCCCCATGGTCATGAACGATTGCACCGCGCCCGATGGAGACTGTGCACGCATGGGTACGTGCTGCTATCATCCCCTGTGGGCCGGAGCTCAAGCGTTGATGCGCGACTACCTCGATTCCGTTTCGCTGGGCGATATCGTCGCTCACCGCCAGTTCCCGGCCGTCGATTCCAAGTTCGCCGACCGCGATGCGTTTCCCGAGTACGCCACCTGTGCGTGCGCTTGCCGGGAGGAATAGCGCCGCATAAGGAGCATAGTCATGATTCAGGACCCCTTTCGTTCGATGATTCGTTCGGAAGGGGTCCTGCGTTATCGCGACCTTCCGTGGCGCCGCACGCGCGACCCGTACATTATTTGGCTTTCCGAGGTTATGCTGCAGCAAACGCAGGTGCCGCGTGTGGAGACGCGTATGCCCGCGTGGCTCGACCGCTTTCCGACCGTGCGTGCGCTCGCTCAGGCCGCTCCTTCTGACGTTTTGGATGCCTGGCAGGGGATGGGCTACAATCGTCGCGCCCTGGCGCTTCACAGGGCTGCACAGTGCGTTGTGACGGACTGGGGCGGGGAGTTTCCACGTGAGACGCGCGACCTGGTCGCCCTGCCCGGTATTGGCCCGGCGACGGCGCAGGGCATCCGGTCGTTTGCGTTCGATCTACCGGGTGTGTATCTGGAGACCAACGTGCGCACGGTCTTTCTGCATCATTTCTTTCCCGATGTACCGGCCGTTCCCGATCGCGAGCTGGTGCCGCTGATTCAGGCCGCCTGTCCGGCGGCCCCTGGTGCGGCGGTGGATGAGATTGCGCCCTTTGCCGCGCCTCAAGACGATGCCGACACACCGCGCGCATGGTATTACGCGTTGCTGGATTACGGCGCGTATCTTAAAAAGACGCTGCCCAATCCGTCCAGGCGGTCGGCGAGCTATAGTCGTCAGTCCAAGTTTGAGGGCTCGCGCCGTCAAAAGCGCGCCCATATTGTGCGCATGCTGCTGGCTGCGCGCGATGGGCGGCCGTCGGGCATTACGCTCGATGAAGCCGTTGCAGGCGTTAACGAGATGGAGACGGCAGCCGGCCGAGAGTCGGTCGATCACGATCTTGTCGCAGACATTTTGGCCGACTTGGAGCGCGAGGGCTTTTGCCGCTTCGAGGGTGACCGCTGGCTAAGCGTGTAGCCAACCCGAATCTGAAGAAGAGGATTGTAAGGTTTAAATTCTCGGCTTGAGGGCATCCTAAAGACAAGGCCGCTCGAAGCCTACGGGCGGCATGTTGAAGGGAAGTACACCTATGGATTTTGAGAACTCTCAAACCAAGAAGAACCTCGAGACCGCTTTTGCCGGTGAGTCCCAGGCGCATACCAAGTATCGCTACTACGCATCTAAGGCCAAGAAGGATGGCTACGTTCAGATCTCGAATATCTTTGCCGAGACCGCAGGCAACGAGTCCGAGCACGCCAAGCTGTGGTTTAAGTATCTGCATGACGGCGCCGTTCCCGACACCCTGGACAACTTGCGTGATGCCGCTGCGGGCGAGAACTACGAGTGGACCACGATGTACGACGAGTTCGCCAAGACAGCCGAGGAGGAGGGCTTTACCGAGATCGCCGAGAAGTTCCGTGGCGTCGGTGCTGTCGAGCAGGCTCACGAGGAGCGCTACAACAAGCTTGTCGAGCGCATCGAATCGGGCGAGGTGTTTGAGCGCGAGGGCGTGAAGGTATGGAAGTGCCTGAACTGCGGGCACCTGCATGTTGGTGCCGAGGCGCCCGAGGTGTGCCCGGTGTGCAACCACCCGAAGGCGTACTTTGAGGAGCAGGTGGTGAACTACTAGCGCTTGGCGCTGACATGAGCTGGGCCGGGAGGGCGGGATTGCCTTCCCTCCCCGCTCACGGCTTCGCAGAGTCGCGTTGAGGGAAGGCAATCCCGCCCTCCCGGCCCGCTTTGGGTCGTTGCGTGCTCGCTACAGAAAAGCTGATATTAAAGTTTGCGTGCCGCCCCTTTTGGGGCGGCACGTTTTGTGTGGGGTCCCTGTCTCCACACTTTTCGTCAAGCTTTTGGTTAGGTTTTGGTTAGTTGGCGGGTTGGTGGAAGGGTGAAAGATCATTCGATAAAAAAGCTCAAAGAAAGTGCTGGTAGGGGAGTTGTTGAGGTTTTCGACAGCTTTTGGGCAAAAGAAACTTTGCAGCTATTGCTACGGATTGCGTTGCCGTGGCCTTGGCGGTGCGGGATGCTGGTCGTAAGCGTCGAATGCTCCGATTTTGGAGGCCAGCATGGATCTGTTTCTTGAGACCCCGCAGCGACAAGCTGAGCGCATGTTGCGTCAGCAGCAACGGCTCATGGAGATGCAAATGCAAGGGGTAACCGCCCAGCCCCCTGCGCAAAATGCCACGCCCGCGGTTTCGCCTGCGGGCGGATCGGCGCCAGAGAACTATTCCGTACAACAAGATTCATATGCGCAGGAGCTTGCGTTCGACAAGCGCCGCACACGTCACCGCCGCGTGGGCCAGCGCCTGCGCACATTAGCGATGATCGTGCTCATTCCGTTAGGACTTGCGGTGATTTTCTTGGTCTCGTATGCGTTCACCTGCATCCTCAACGGTGCCTCGCCCAGTGAAGTGCTCCAACATCTGTCAGCCCTCGGCCAGCGCCTAGGCGATGTCATAACAACCATCCGCGCCGGCTGGGAGAGTTAGCGTTTTGACGCCTGTGGCCCAAAATCCATTTGTCCGATTGCCGTGGAACGCCCGGTGCGTGTGGCGGGGTAAGATTGATCGAGGTTTTGATTGATAATCGATTGGGTTTGTTGGGCGGAGTCTATGTCTGCTATTGATATTGCGCTTGTTGTGATTGCCTTGGTGGCGATGGGAGTTGCTGTGGTTTGCGCCCTGCAGCTTAAAGGCCTTCGTGCCGAGTTGCGAGAGCGTGGCGGCAACGATGCGGAGACGCTCGCGGCGCTCGAGCAGGCCAACAACGCGCTCGATGCTCTTAACGTCGCGCTGGCAGAAACCCGCCGCACGGCAAACGCCATCGCGCAGCAGCAGACGACCGACGCCGCCGTAGAGCAGCAGCGCTACCTGACCATCGCGCGTGAGTTCTCGCAGGCTGGCGACCGTATGGATGACCTGCGCCGTGAGACGGCTCAACAGCTCGGCGCCAACCGCGAGGGCATCGAGCATCGCCTGGACAAGGTGCGCGAGACGGTCGATGCCCAGCTGGGCGCCATTCGCAAGGACAACAACGTGCAGCTCGATCAGATGCGCGCGACGGTGGACGAGAAACTCTCCCGTACGCTCAACGATCGCCTGTCGGCATCGTTTAAGCAGGTGAGCGACCAGCTCGAGGCTGTGTACAAGGGCCTGGGCGATATGCAATCCATCGCCACCGGCGTGGGCGACCTTAAGCGCGTGCTGGGCAATGTAAAGGCGCGCGGCATTTTGGGCGAGGTGCAGCTGGGCGCAATCCTGGCGGACATCCTTACGCCCGACCAGTATCTGGAAAACGTCGCCACCAAGCCTGGCGCCTCGGAGCGTGTTGAGTTTGCCGTCAAGCTGCCGGTAGACGAGGGCGATCCCGTGCTGCTGCCGATTGACTCCAAATTCCCGGGCGACGCGTACGAGCATCTGCTCGACGCCCAGGAGTCGGGCGACGCGGAGGCCGTTGCCGCAGCGCGCAAGACGCTCGATATGATGGTCAAACGCGAGGCCAAGGACATCTGCGAAAAGTACCTGAGCGTGCCCGCGACGACCAACTTTGGCATTCTGTTCGTGCCGTTTGAGGGCCTGTACGCCGAGGTCGTCAGCCGCCCCGGGCTTATCGAGACCCTGGGCCGCGACTATCACGTCAACGTTGCCGGCCCCAGCACCATGGCCGCCATCCTCAACAGCCTGCAGATGAGCTATCAGACGTTTAGGCTGCAAAAACGCACCGATGACGTGCTGCGCGTGCTCTCCGCCGTCAAGGCTGAGCTGCCGCGCTATCAGGCGGCACTGCGTCGCGCGCAGCAGCAGATCGAGACCGCGGGCAAGACGGTCGAGGGCATTATCACCACGCGCACCAACGTTATGGAGCGCAAGCTCAAGGACATCGACGCGCTGGAGGACGCGCGGGAGGCCGACGAGATCTTGGGGCTCACATCCGCGGAGCTGCTCGCAGACCAAGAGGACGAGGACTAGCTGCGCCTGACGGCGGGGCGTCTGCGCAAGCGCGGGGCGCGGGCGCTTTTCGTGTCGCGCATGCCTGAAGCGCGCTTCGGTGTGCAACAATGGCGTTTCGCCCTATCAGACGCGAAAGGAAACCCATGTCTCAGAGAAGCACCAGCCCGCTCAAGCGCTCCACCGTGCGCCGCACGTTGCAGCGTTTTTGGGATGTCACGCGCACGCAGCCGCTGATCGTCTTTCTCTCGGTATTCTCGTCGGCGGGCTATATCTTTTTGCTTACGTTTGCCAACACCTACGTGATGGCGCTTATCGTCGACCGCGTCCAGGCCGGCCCCGTGGCAGGCGACCAGGTGTTTGAGGTCTTTGGTCCTTACATTTTGGCGCTCGTGCTCGTTAACCTGGTAGGCCAGATCCTCTCCAAGCTGCAGGACTACACCGTCTACAAGCTCGAGATTGCGGGCAACTATCACCTGGCGCGCCTGTGCTTTGACACGCTCTCCAATCAATCCATGACATTCCACACCAGCCGCTTTGGCGGATCGCTTGTGAGCCAGACGAGCCGTTTTATGAGTGGCTACACGGGTCTGGTGGACGTAACGGTGTATTCGCTCATCCCCACCATCACCTCGGTCGTCTGCACGGTGGCGGCGCTCGCCCCGGTGGTGCCGACGTTTACCGTGATCCTGGTGGGCATCATGGTCGTCTACATTGCGTTTGTCTGGTTTATGTACAAGCGCATCATGCCGCTTTCGGCCGCGACGTCCGCTGCGCAGAACAAGCTGTCGGGTGTGCTTTCCGACGCGGTCACGAACATCCTGGCCGTCAAAACCTGCGGGCGCGAGGACTTTGAGCGCGACCTATTCGATACCGCTGACCGTGCCGCGCGTGATGCCGAAACGGTTTCGATGCACGCCATGATGCAGCGCAACTTTACGACCTCGGGCCTTATCGTCATCACCATGGCCGTGGTGAGCGTGTTCGTGGCGGGCGGCAACGCGTGGTTTGGCATCTCTGCCGGCGCGCTCGTCATGATCTTTACCTATACGTACAACCTCACCATGCGTCTGAACTACGTGAGCTCCATGATGCAGCGCATCAATCGCGCGCTGGGCGATGCGGCCGAGATGACGCGCGTGCTGGACGAGCCGTGTCTGGTGGCAGACGACGAGAACGCCCCCGAGCTCAAGGTGAGCGAGGGCGCGATTGATTTTGAGCACTTGAGCTTTGCATACCGTGATGCCGCGGCGGGCGAGAGCGTGTTCGACGACCTGACGCTCCATGTGGCGGCGGGCCAGCGCGTGGGCCTGGTGGGCAAATCGGGCTCGGGCAAGACGACACTCACCAAGCTGTTGCTGCGCCTGGACGACGTACAGGTCGGCCGCGTGCTCGTGGACGGCCAGGACGTTTCGCGCTGCACGCAGCAGAGCCTGCGCCGCCAAGTTGCCTACGTGCCGCAGGAGGCGCTGCTGTTCCATCGCTCCATTCGCGAGAATATCGCCTACGGCCGCCCCGACGCTACCGACGAGCAGATCCGCGAAGCGGCTCGCTTGGCTAATGCGACCGAGTTTATCGACCGCCTGCCCCGTGGCTTTGACACCATGGTGGGCGAGCGGGGCGTTAAGCTTTCGGGCGGCCAGCGCCAGCGCGTGGCCATTGCCCGCGCTATTCTGACCGATGCGCCGATCCTGGTGCTCGACGAGGCGACGTCTGCCTTGGACAGCGAGTCCGAGGCGCTGGTGCAGGAGGCGCTCGAGAACCTGATGCGCGGCCGCACCTCCATTGTGGTGGCACATCGCCTGTCCACCGTGGCGGCGCTCGACCGCATCGTGGTACTGGCGGACGGCGAGATTGTCGAGGACGGTACGCATGCGCAGCTTGTCGAGGCTGGCGGCGAGTACGCAAGCCTGTGGGGCCGCCAGACCGGCGCATTTTTGGAGGCGTAAAGACCCCATACGTGGGACAATCGTGCCCATAGGTTTGTTATGCCGCCGAGCCGAGGAGTCGTTATGCCACGCGAGACCAATGCCGCCAAACGCGAGCGCGCCATCGAGGTGTGCGAGCGCCTTAACCGTCGCTATGGCCCGGTCGAGTGCTTCTTGGACCACGAGAATCCCTTTAGGCTGCTCATCGCGGTGCTGCTCTCGGCGCAAACGACCGACGCGCAAGTCAACAAGGTGACGCCGCGGCTGTTTGCCCAGTGGCCCACGCCCGAGGTCATGGCCGGGGCGAGTGTTGCCGACGTGGCGGACACGATCAAGTCGCTTGGCTTCTACAAGAGCAAGGCCAAACACGCCGTGGAAGCGGCGCAGATGATCGTTGCCGATTACGGCGGTGTAGTGCCGGCGGATATGAAGGAGCTCGTCAAACTGCCGGGTGTGGGGCGCAAGACGGCGAACATCGTGCTCAACGTGGGGTATGGCATCGTGGAAGGCATCGCGGTGGATACGCACGTCAACCGTATCGCGCATCGCCTGATGCTGAGTCCCAAGACGCACGCCAAAGAGCCGCTCAAGACCGAGCAGGATCTGCTCAAGATCTTGCCGCACGAGTATTGGGAGTCGGTCAACCACCAGTGGATTACCTTTGGCCGCGAGATCTGCGACGCCCGCAAACCTAAGTGCGACGAGTGCCCACTGGCAGACCTTTGCCCCAGCGTGCGCGTGACGGGGTAGGGCCCGGCACGTTTTGCCGGCGTCCGAAGGCTTTGGCCAATGTTGCGCAACACATTTGGGTCGCGAGGGCTCAATATGATGACGGCAGATGCCGTTTGTTGTAAGGGGATGCCCGAATATGTTTTGCACCAAGTGTGGCTCCGAGATGCCCGACGGAACCGATTTTTGCACGAACTGCGGGGCACGCATGGGCGCTGCCTCTCCGGCGGCCGCGCCTGCTGAGCCCGCACCGATGCCGGCGGCAGGGATGCCTTCCGTGCAGAAGAAGTCGTATAAGCGCGCGGTGATTATCGGCATATGTATAGCGGGCGTGCTGGTGGCCGGTGGCGCTGCGCTGGCGCTGACCGGCGTGCTGGGTCCGCTTGGGCAGGGCAATTCATCGCAGATTACAGTACTTGGGTCCGACGAGGGTTCGGCCGAGCACAAGGACAAGGGAAGCGCCAAGGAGAAGCCTGCTGAAGAGCAAGAAGAGCCGGAAGAGCCCGAGCAGACGGGCGGCAGCGTAAAAGCCGACCTCAACGACCAGGCAACTTATGCCGCCGCAAACCTGTTCCTGTCGAACTTTACGGAGGAACACTTCGATCGGGACTGGTATCAGGCGGGCGGCTTCGATTCGACTGACGGACTTTCTGATGACGAGAAATACAAGCTGGTCAAGTTTATCTGGTGCCATTTTATTGACAACGCGCCGTATCGAATCGAGAAAGGCGACTATGACAACGGTCACTATCAGCGCATGGCGACCGATGTGATCAATAGGGAACTCAATCGCCTGACGGGTCTGACGCTCTCGGATGCTGACATGACCTTTGATAAAGGGTCGGGTGGGCAGATGCTTGCCGATTCGGCCGAAGCGCATGACGGGTACTTGTATCTGAAGCAGGAATACGGCCAGGGAAATTACAACCCATCGTGTGCCATCGTTACGGGCGCGACTGACCTTGGCGACAACATCTACGAGCTCACCTATGAGGTTTACAGTGCTGGCGGTGCGTTACTTCCTTCCGACATCCCCGAGAGCACCTACGGCCTGCCAAAGGACCAGTTCATCGCCGCAATTCAAGCGGATGCATCCAGGGGCCGTACCGAAACTTGCACGGTCCGCGTCGCACAGGGTGACGGCGCCCCGACCTTCACACTGCTTAAAATGGGCGTCTACGATTAGACTCGGCGTATAGCTCACTCTGATAAGGCCAGGCGACTCGTCCGTCTGGCGTTTTTGTTGCGGGGCTGGGCATGCGCTTGAGCTGGAGTATTTGTCGCCTCCTGCCGCCTCATGCAAAAATGTGTTGCTAATTTAGAAGCCTATTCAAGCGCGCCGAAGTCGTGCGTGCTGGCGTAGCATGAGCAAAAAATCAAGCAATGGAGGGTAACGTGGCAACATTGAAGACGCGAGAGCTCGAAGATTATTTTGAACGCATCGTACGCACGCGCGAAGGTGACCTACCTGGTCGTCGCAAAGGCGACGAATACTTGTCTCAAACCCATGCGCTCTACCATGGTGATCCTGCGCCCTGGGCTCTGACGCCAAAGATATTCGACATGGATATGACGGCGCTTCTTAAGGAGGCCGCCGAGCGCATGTACGGCATTATGGACAAGGTGACGCGGGCGTTTTGTTCCGATGCCTCCGTGCGTGCGTGGTTTCGCATGGATCCGGCTTTCGCTGACCTGTGCGCTATGGATGCCGGCTATGATTGCCAAATTCCCCTTGCGCGTGTTGATATCTTTCTTGACGAAGATGCCGGTTCGTATACGTTTTGCGAGCTCAATACCGACGGCAGTGCCGGAATGGTAGTGACCGATGCGGTCTGTCAGGCGGTGCGAATGACGCCTTCCTTTGAGGAGTTTGCATCCGACCACCCCGGCTTTCGGCAGTACGATTTGTGCGGTAGCTGGATAGACGCATTGTTTGAGACCTATGCAGAGTGGAAGCTGGCCCATCCTCGCCGCACCGAGGATAGTGCACGATCGGACGACGGGGCCCGCGTTGACGAGGGGCTCTATGCACCGCAATCAAAAATATATCCCGCTTCGGTGGCAATCGTCGACTATTCGGAAAGCATCGACTTGGAAGATGCGGCTCATTTTGTCGACCTTATGAGGCAGCGGGGTGTAGTTGCACGCTTTGCGGATGTGCGCGACCTGCGGATTGGCGAAGACGAGAGCGGCGCTAGGCGGCTGTGCGATGCCGTCGGTCCTATTGATTGCGTCTGGCGGCGCGCGGTGACCGGCGAGCTGTGGGATAAGCCGTGTGATGGACGTTCTGCCTTAATCGAGGCTGCCCAAGAAGGGTTCGCGTGCATCGTCGGTGGTTTTAGAACGTGGCCGTGTGCGACTAAGACCGTATTTGCGTTTTTGTGGTCTCGGGCCGGTCAGTCCTTATTGAGCCCGGAGGAGCAATCGTTTGTACGGGAGCATGTGCCCTATACTGAGATTTTGGACGAAAGCACCCAGTTGTCGAGATTTGCCGAAAAGGACCGATGGATTGTCAAGCCATGCGGCGGCTACAATGCGGTTGGCGTTGTCGCCGGTTTGGATGCCACGGAACGGGAATGGTCTCAGGTGCTTGCTCGCGCCGCGGCCGCTGGGGCGATTGTACAGGAGTATGCTCAGCAGTATCAGACTCCCTGCTTGCGCGGAACGCTTGTCGATGGGCCGCATCGAGGAGAGGCGCCCAAAGGACTTATGGATGATCTTGGTTTTGCGCCCGCTTCTAATATGGAAGGCCTGTACCTGTATCGCGGCCGTTTTGCGGGCGTGTATACACGCGTCGGTTTTGCCAACACCATAGGCGAGTGGACGAGCCGCTTGAACGTTGCGAGCTTTTTTGAGGAGTAGCCGTTTCTTGGGGCACCTTTCGTGGTTGCGGCGTTCGACGTGACGAGGAGATTTTGGCGAAGTCGGTGAGTCCAGTTCTATCTGGCGTTTTTGTTGCGGGGCTGGGCGTACGCTTGAGCTGGAGTCCTCTCCATGCGCTACCATGACAAGCAATGAATTTGACGAACGACCCGCCGAGCTTGCCCCGGCGGGCTTTTGGCGTTGCAATGCCGGAGGAACAGCATGCTCATTCACCGTATAGCCGCGCAGCTCTACACTGCCGAGGCCTTGCAGACTGTCGAGGTCGGACTCGATGCCGGCGAGGATGTGACGCTGGCCGTGTCGCAGTCGGGTCGCACGCTTATGGCTGCCGCCCAGTTTGCGCGTCGTCCGCGCCCCACGGTCTACATCGTGAGTGGCGAGGATGCAGCCGATCGCGCCGCACGCAGTCTGGCCGCCTATGTGGGCCTGGCGCACGTGTGTCGTTTTCCCGAGCGCAAGGACTATCCGTGGCGCGAGCAGGCGCCCGACGACGCCGTGGTGGCCCAGCGCTGCGAGGCGCTCGGGCGCATCGTGCGCGGGGACAACTGCATCATGGTCGCCTCGGCCCGCGCGCTGTTGCGTTGCGTGCCGCCGGTCGAGAGCCGCTACTGGGAGTCCACGACCTTCGCGGTGGGCGAGGAGATTCCCTTTGACGAGGTGCCGCAGCGTCTGGTGGGTATGGGCTACACCAATGCCGGCGCCGCCGACGCGCCCGGCCTGTTCCGTGTGCACGGCGACACCGTCGAGGTGTTTCCCGCGCAGGAAAAGGCGCCCGTGCGCATTGAGTTTTTCGGCGACGAGATCGACCGCATCCGCCGCATGGTGAGTTCAACGGGCCAGACCATCGGCAACGAAGACAGCATCGAGATCTTCCCGTGCCGTGAGCTGGCGCTTACCGACGAGGCCGTCCACAACATGCATGTGGCGCTCTACCGCGCCAGCCAGGACGACAGCAAGTTGGCGGCGCTGCTCGAGATGGTGGATGCGCGCATCGTCACGCCTGAGCTCGACCGCTTTTTGCCGGTGATGTACGGCCAGACCGTGAGTCCGCTGTCGCATGTGAGCGGCAAGGCGCTCGTGGTGCTGTCCGAGCCGCGCTCGCTGTTCGACGATTGTCTGCGCGCCTACGAGGATATCGAGGCGCGTGCCGGCGAGGCGGGGGTCGACCGTCTGGACGGCCTGTACGTGCGCGCCCAGCAACTCGACTTTGGCTCCCAACAGCGCCTGAACTACGTGAGCCTCATCCGTGCCGGCGGTGCGGTGACGGCCGAGCTCAAGATTGAGCAGCCTGCCATCGCAGGCTCGGACAACCGTTTTATGACGCGCATCCAGGAGGTCGTGGGCAAGCGCTATGCCTGCGTGTTTGCCATCCCCGACCGCGGTGCGCGCGAGTCGATGGAGCTTACCTTTGGCGACGAGGGCATTACCTTTGAGGAATCGCTGACCGCGGCGCCCGAAAATGCCGGTGCCATCGGCGATCGCGTGCGCGTGGCGGCGGCGGATTCCGCCGACCGTGCCGCACGCCAGGAGGCCCATGCTTCCATTCGCGAGCGTAAGGCCGATGCGCTCAACGCCCGCTCGCTCGAGGCGGGCGCCGCGCAGGCTGCCGCCGGAGCCGCTGTGCCCACCATCTCGCGCGGGCGTGTGACCTTTGTGGACGCGGCCCTGCCGCAGGGCGTGGTGGTGCCCGACGCCAATTTGGCCGTGTTCTCGATCGCCGACCTCAACGCCCGCATGGATGCCAACCGCGCGCGTAGCCGCCGCAAGGTTGACATTACACAGATCACCTTCCCGTTTAAGCCGGGCGACTACGTGGTGCACGCTACCCACGGTATCGCGCTCTTTAGCGAGATCGCGCGCCAGGAAGTGGGCGGCAAGGAACGCGACTACTTTTTGCTGGAATACGCCGATGGCGACAAGCTCTACGTGCCGCTGGAGCAGGTCGACCGCATTACGCGCTATGTTGGTCCCGACGGCGATAAACCGCGCCTGACCAGGCTCAACACCGCCGACTGGACGCGGGCTACCAACAAGGCGCGCAAGAATGCCAAAAAGCTGGCGTTTGACCTGGTCGACCTGTATACGCGCCGCTCGTCGATTACCGGTATCGCCTGTCCGCCCGATACGCCCGAGCAGATCGAGATGGAGGAGAGTTTCCCCTACGACGAGACGCGTGACCAGCTGGAGGCTATCGCCGACATCAAGGCCGACATGGAGGCGCCCAAGCCCATGGACCGCCTGCTGTGCGGCGACGTGGGTTTCGGCAAGACCGAGGTCGCCCTGCGCGCGGCCTTTAAGTGCGTGGACTCCGGCCGCCAGGTCATGGTGCTCTGCCCCACGACCATTCTGGCCCAACAGCACTACGAGACATTTTTTGAGCGCTTTGCCCCGTTTGGTCTGGAGGTTGAGGTGCTCAGCCGCTTCCGCACCCCGGCGCAGCAAAAGCGCGCGCTTAAGGCGTTTGCCGAGGGCACGATTGATGTGCTCATCGGCACGCACCGCCTGCTTTCGGCCGATGTGAACCCCAAGAACCTGGGCCTGGTGATCATTGACGAAGAGCAGCGCTTTGGTGTGCAGCACAAGGAGCAGCTCAAGAACCTACGCGAGCAAATCGACGTGCTCACGCTCTCGGCCACGCCGATTCCGCGAACCATGCAGATGGCCACGAGCGGCGTGCGCGACATGAGCCTGATCACCACGCCGCCGACCGGGCGTCGTCCCGTGATCGTGCACGTGGGGGAGTACGACCCCGACGTGGTGAGCGCGGCGATTCGCCTGGAGGTGGGCCGCGGCGGTCAGGTGTATTACGTGTCCAACCGTGTCAAGACCATCGACGATGCCGTGGCGCGCGTGCACGAGGCCGCGCCCGAGGCGCGCGTGGGTGTGGCACACGGCAAGATGAGCCCGCGCGAGGTCGAGGACGTGATGATCGAGTTCGCGACCAAAAAGATTGACGTGCTTATCGCTACGACCATCGTGGAGAGCGGTATCGACAACGCAACGGCCAACACGCTCATCATCGAGGACTCGCAGCGTTTGGGCCTGGCGCAGCTCTACCAGCTCAAGGGCCGTGTGGGCCGCTCTGCCACGCAGGCCTACGCGTACTTTATGTTCCCCGGCGAGCTGCCGCTCACCGAGGAGGCAACGGCGCGCCTGACCGCGCTTTCCGAGTTCCAGGACCTGGGCAGCGGCATGCGCATCGCCATGCGTGACCTGGAGATCCGTGGTGCCGGCTCGCTCATGGGCGCCGAGCAGCACGGCAACCTGTCGAGCGTGGGCTTTGATCTGTTTACGCAGATGCTGGGTCAGGCCGTGGCCGAGGCGCGCGGCGACGACGATGCCGGCGTGGAGGCGGCGAGCGTGGGCATCAACCTGCCGGCCGACTACTTCTTGTCCGAGGAGTACATGCCAGCGGTGGACCAGCGCGTGCTCGTGTACCGCAAGCTCGCGGCGGCCGAGGACCTGGAGAGCATCGACGAGGTGCAGGAGGAGACCGAGGCGGCGCACGGTGAGCTGCCGTTGGCGGGGCTCAACTTGTTCAACCGCGCGCGCATCCGTATCCGCGGCGAGCGCCTGGGGCTCGAGAGCGTCACGCTCAGCGGCGGGCGTATCACGTTTTTGGGGGTCGACGTGCCCAAGAAGGTGGCCTTTGAACTTAAGACCCGCTACGGTGCGGTGAACTTCCCCAAGAGCCGCAAGCTCTCGGTGCCCTACAAGGCGGGCGCCGGCGCGGGCAGCGGCCTGGGTCGCGGCCTCGACGCCAACGACGGCACTGGCCCGGTGGCCGCGGCACTCATGCTGCTGCAGCAGCTGGGTGCCAGCGACGACGACTAACAAGTAGGGGCGTGGCGGGACGGAGCTATCAGCTGCTCTTTGCCCCGCCGCCTCGCAGGTTGATTCTGACCCCATCGAAAGGAAAGCATGTTCGGATACATCTATAAGAAAGATGTCGCCATTATCGCGGTTGTCCTGTGTCTTTGTCTGGGCGTGGGCAGCTTCTTCGATTATCAGATCTCGAGTGCGCTGTTCAACATCGGCAGCATGTACGGCCGCTTTATCGAGGCGGCCGGCGAGCTGCCGTTTGAGCTGACGGCGAGTGTCGCGGGCGTTATGCTCGTGCGCTCGGCACGACCCGATTCCAAGACGAGCAAGTGGCTCGCCGTGCTGGGCGTTCTGATCAACGTGGGCCTGGTCGGCTACGAGATTATCGGATCGCTGCGCGTCGGCGGCAAGCTCATCGCGTTTCAGCTGGTTCTGACGTTTGCGTTGGTCATCGCAGCCAACCTCATCGCCTATCGCCTCACGCGCGACACCGACCCCGACGAGCTTACGCGCTGGGCGTTGATGGTACTGGCCGTGTGGGTCGCTCAGGCCATCATCCTCAACGTCATTGTTAAGCCGTTGTGGTCGCGCCCGCGCATGCGCGTGATCGAGGTCACGCCGGGGCTCAATTTTCAGCCGTGGTGGGTGATCGGCAATCCCGACAAGTGGACCTATATCGCCGCCGGCGTGATCAAGGACGGGTTCAAGTCGTTCGCGAGCGGACACACGGCGCATGCGGCGATCGGCCTTATGCTTGCCGGGCTTCCCGCGGCGGCCTTTAAGGAAAAACCGTCGCGCCGCCGCGTGGTCTTTTGGACGGCGGCTGTGGTCGCGGCGCTCGTCGCGTTTGGCCGCATCGTGATCGGTGCGCACTTTTTGAGTGACGTGAGCTGCGGCTTTGCCCTGGTACTGGCACTTGAGTGCCTTGCCGCGCGCATTGCCTATCCCAACGGCGTACAATAGCTCCGTTTGAATCATCTGGCCGATACCCGGTAAGAGAGGATTGCCATGCTCGCGTTTAACAACGATTATTCCCACGGCGCACATCCGGCAGTGCTGCAGGCGCTTGTCGACACCAATATGGAGCCGCAGCCCGGCTACGGTACCGATGCGCATACCGAGCGTGCCAAGCAACTTGTCCGCGAGGCCTGCCAGGCCCCCGATGCCGACGTGTTTTTTCTGGTGGGCGGCACGCAGGCCAACGCGACGGTGATCGACATGCTGCTCGCGCCGTACGAGGGCGTCGTTGCTGCTGAGACTGGCCACGTCGCTTGCCACGAGGCGGGCGCCATCGAGTTTGGCGGCCACAAGGTGCTCACCATCCCCGGCTACGAGGGCAAGATGCACGCCGAGGACCTCGAGAACTATATCCAGGTGTTCTACGAAAACGAGAGCTACGAGCACACGGTGTTCCCAGGCGCCGTGTACGTGAGCCTATCGACCGAGTACGGCACGCTGTACTCCAAGGCCGAGCTCGCGGCGATTCACGCAGTGTGCCAGAAGCGTGAGATTCCGCTGTTTGTGGACGGTGCTCGCCTGGCCTATGCGCTGGCGGCCGATGAGTGCGACATTACCCTGCCCGAGCTGGCGCAGCTGTGCGACGTGTTCTACATCGGCGGCACCAAGTGCGGCGCTCTGTGCGGCGAGGCCGTGGTGTTTTGCGGCATGCACGCCCCGGCGCATCCCATTCCGCGTATTAAGCAGCATGGCGCACTGCTTGCCAAGGGCCGCCTGACGGGCGTGCAGTTCGAGGCTCTTTTTACCGATGGCCTGTATTTTGAGATTGGTCGCCAGGCGATTGAGACCGCTCAGGCGCTGCGTCGCGTGCTGCACGAGCGCGGCTACCAGTTCTTCTTGGAGACGCCGACCAACCAGCAGTTCGTGATTCTGCCCAACGAGGACATGGCCCGCATTCGCGAGCATGCGTCGATCGAGTACTGGGAAAAGTACGACGATACCCACACGGTGGTGCGTTTTTGCACCAGCTGGGCCACGACGCAGGAGGATATCGACGCGTTGGCGGCTGTCCTGTAGCCTGATGTAATGACAAGGGGCCGCCCTGCGCCTGGGCTTGGCGCAGGGCGGCCTTTGCTTTTGAGGGAGAAGGGTTGTATGACCGAGATGTCCGAGCCGACAATTCGCCTAGCGACGCCCGATGATGCGCCGGCGTTGCTTGCCATCTATGAGCCGTATGTGCGCCAGACGGCGATTACCTGCGAATACGAGGTGCCGAGCGTTGAGGAGTTCGCCGGGCGCATCGAGCGTACGCTCAAGCGCTACCCGTATCTGGTGATGGAGCTGGACGGGCGTCCGGTGGGTTATGCCTATGCGAGCCCGCTCAACAGCCGCGAGGCATACGACTGGTCGGTCGAGACGTCGATCTACCTGGCGCGCGATGTGCGCCACGGCGGGCTGGGCCGCAATCTGCACGATGCGCTCAAGCAATGCCTGGTCGCGATGGGCATCACCAACATGTGCGCCCTCATCGCCGTGCCGCACGACAAGGACGACGAGTACCTGACGCGCAACAGCCAGGATTTCCATGCTCATATGGGATATCGCCTGGTGGGCACCTTCGACCGCTGCGCCCAAAAGTTCGGCCGCTGGTACGACATGTGCTGGATGGAGCTGGTCCTAGCCGAGCGCACACCCAACCAGCCCAAACCAATCTGGTTTCCCGACCTCCCCAAACCCACCATTTAGGGACAGGTTTATTTTGGCAGGTTAGCCGATGGGTTCGGTGTATTTGGCGCGGTCGGTGCGTTGGATGCGCTTGGAGACGTGGAGCGGGCGACCGTCGGTGTCGTAGACGTAGTCGGTGATTAGGATCAACGCCTGCCCGCGCTCAACGTTGAGCAAAAACGCCTCGTTTTGCGAGGCATAGCACACCTCAAAGGTCTTGTGCCCCTGTGCCGGCGCGCGATGGAACTCCTGTCGCAGCGTGGCGTAGAGCGAACCATTGATATCGCGATCGATGAGCGTCTCGAAGCTTGGCGGCAGGTAGGTGGTCTCCAAGCACAGCGGCGCGTCGTCCAGGTAGCGCAGGCGGACAAGTTTGACGAGCTTACTGCCCACGGCGGCGTCAAAGAACTTGGCTATGCTGCCGGCCGCCTTGGCAAAGCCCGAGTCCACGGTGCGCGTGGTGGGCTTCATGCCCTGGCCTTCGACCTGTGCCGTGTAGCTCGAAAACACCAGGTTGTTCTCATGGAGCGCCGGCGTGTCGGCCACAAAGGCGCCACGCCCACGCTCGGTGCGCACCAGGCCCTCATCAACGAGCACCTTAAGGGCGTGGCGCACGGTGCTGCGCGACAGCCCCGATTCGTCCATGAGTTCCATCTCGGACGGCAGCTTGTCTTCGCGCGCGTAGACGCCGGCGGCGATGCGGTCACGCAGCATGCCCGCCAAGCGCTCGTATTGGCTCAGTTTCTTTTTAGATGAGACGCTCATATTGCCAACCTATATCTAACTTGTATGCTTAACTAAGCAAGCATGTATTCAACACGACAACAAAACCGCTGGTAACGAACAATCGAAAACCTCACCAGCAAAATTTCTAAGACAAATATAGCATACAACTAGTCGACATAACCAAAACATGTATGTAACTTGTATGCCTGTGATGAGCATCAAACGAGAAGAAAGGCTGATGCACGATGACTACTCAGGAACAGGTTAAGGATGTCGTCTCCCAGGTTTTGGCTGACAAGGCAGACAAGGGCGGCATCAAGCGCGTCGTGTGGATTGGCGCTGGCGGATCCAACGGCGGCAACTATCCTGCCCAGTATTTTATGGAGCACGAGGCCACGCAGGTCGTGAGCTCCAGCTACACCAGCAACGAGTTCGTGCACGCCACCCCGGCCTACGTCAACGAGAACACCCTGGCCGTGGTCGTGTCCATGCGCGGCACCAAGGAGACCATCGTCGCCGCCCAGGTCGCCAAGGACCACGGCGCCAGCACCATCGCCATCTATGTCGACGAGTCCGGCCTTACCGAGGTCTGCGACTACAAGATCCAGTACGATAGCCTGGCCGTCGATGAGTCCTGCATGGGCCGCACCAACTCCGCCGTCGTGACCATGATCGCCATGGAGCTTACGCAGCAGACCGAGGGCTATGCCGAGTACGAGACCGCTATGGCCGCGTTCGACTTGGTCGACCCCATCTATCGCAAGGCCGTCGAGTACACCCGTCCGCTCGCTGCCAAGTGGGCCGAGCAGAACGCCGACAAGCCCTGCATCAACGTCATGGCCCAGGGCCCGCTCTTTGGTGCCGCCTACGTCTTTAGCATCTGCAACGTGCAGGAGATGCTGCAGATCGACTCCTGCACCATCAACACCTGCGATTTCTTCCATGGCCCCTTCGAGATTCTGGACAAGCGCACCTCGCTGTTCCAGCTCATCAGCGTCGGCCGCAGCCGCTGCAACGACGAGCGCGGCATCCGCTTCGTCAACCAGTACGGTGGCGAGCGCGTCTATCAGCTCGACGCCAAGGAGCTCGGCCTCAACGACATCAAGGACAGCGTGAGCGAGTACTTCAACCACCTGATCTTTGCCCCGATCCTCAACAACGTCTACATGCGTGCGCTTTCCGCCGTCACCCACAAGGACTACATGACGCGCCGCTACATGTGGAAGCTTGACTACTAGGGGATAGAGCGGCCTAACAGCTCGATGTCCTCATAAGTTGCGGTGGAATAGTTCCTGTTTGGGGGCTTGAAGCCTCTATTTAGGAACTATTTCACCGCAACCGCCAAGTAATCCGCTGGGGATGGAGGAAAACGGATCACTGACTCAGACCAGCCCCTCAGTGATCCGTTTTCCTCCGTCCCCAGCGGATCATTTTTCCGTTCGGCGATTTGTGTCTTGAAAAATGTATATAACGACTATAACGTAGTGTGAAACATATTGGAAACAATACCGAGGAGGCTGCGTTGAAGAAAAGCAATCTGGGCTATGTGCTGGTGCTGGTCGCCGCGCTTATGTGGGGCAGCATCGGAATCTTTGTAAACGGCATCTCGGCCATGGGCGTTTCGTCCCAGAGCATGGCGGCCTTTCGCCTGTTGTCGGGTGCCGTCTTAATGGCTCCGGTCTTGGCGTTCATGGGTTGCCAGGGAGGTGCTCGTGAGGGAAAGGCATCGGGTCCCCTGGCACTGTTCAAGGCAAGTCCTAAAGAGCTTGTTCCCTGCGCGCTTGTCGGTATCGTCGGCCTCGCCACCGCTAACACGCTTTATTACGAGTGCATGGGCGAGGTGGGCATGTCCACGGCCTCGGTGCTGCTCTACACCTCGCCGGTGTTTGGCGTCATGCTCGGCCGCGTGCTTTATCGCGAGGATGTGACTCCCAACAAGCTCGTTGCCATCGCTTTTAATATCGGTGGCTGTGTACTTGCAGTGACCAATGGCGACCTTTCCGGTTTCCATTTTTCGGTTTGGGGCGTCACGTCGGGCGTGATTGCGGGCTTTTGTGGCGCGTCGCTCGCGGTGTTTAGCCGGATAGCAACCAAGACGGTTCACCCGCTGGCTGTCACGTTTTGGGGCCTTGTTTTTGGCGGTGCGGTTATGGCAGCTATCGCGGCTCCGTGGCTGGATGTCGCCGCGGCAATGTCGCCACAGCTGCTGCTGCTGTTCCTTGGCTTTGGACTCATCCCCACAGCCGTGGCTTACATCTTATATATGCAGGGTCTGTCCATGGGGCTCGAGACGTCGAAAGTTCCCGTCGTAATGTCTTTCGAGACGGTCGTCACCGTACTGGTGGGCATTGGCATCTACGCCGAGCCCGCCGGCGCGATCAAGGTCCTGGGCATCGTGCTGGTGCTCGCGTCCATCCTGATCATGAACACCGACTTCTCCAAGCTGCGCAACAGTGTGTTTGTCGGTCATGTTGTTGAGAGCATGACCTTTAAGCCCAACGCGTGGTGGACCGAAAAATCTCAGGACATGGATTTGTTTAAGGAACGCACCGGCATCGCGTTGGAACCCACCGTGCAGGAAAGCCCCTGGTACTTCGCGCGATAGAGGATTGCGCGCAGGGTCTGACCTGGGGTTATCCAGCCGGCGCCGGCCTACCCGGCCCCAACGTTTCAAGTACGTTAAACCCGTCAACGGTCGATTTTCATCCGCGAACGGTCTTTATACTAATTAGCAATATGAGCAACGTATAAGACGTTATAATGACCATAACGAAAAGGAGGAGGCAAGATGAATCAGATCATTCTCGCATCTCATGGCGGCCTGGCCGCAGGCGCCAAAGACACGCTCGAGATGGTTCTCGGCGACGTGTCGAACGTCCACGTCGTGTCGCTTGCTCGTGACGACAAGGAGCCCATCACCAATAAGGTGGATGCCATGATCGCCACGTTCAACGCGGACGACACCGTCTATGTGCTGACCGATATGCTCGGCAGCTCGGTCAACAACAACATGGTCGAGCTTTCCAAGAACGGCACGAAGTTCACGGTTGTCAGCGGTTTCAACATCCCGCTGGCGCTCACGCTCGCTATGAGCCCCGTCCCCGTCGAGGGCGCCGAGCTCGCGGCCCTCATCAACGAGGCCCGCAACGGTCTGACCAACCCCAACGCACCGGCCCAGCCCGCCGCGGCTCCCGCCAAGAAGGCCAAGGCGTCCCGTCACAGCTCCGGTCCCGCCAAGATCGTCCTCGCACGTCTTGACTACCGTCTGCTGCACGGCCAGGTCGTCTTTACCTGGACCACCAAGGTTCAGGCCGAGCGCATCATCGTCGTCGACAACGCTGCCGCCAACGATGACATCAAGAAGGGCGCTCTTAAGCTGGCCAAGCCCCAGGGCGTGCGCCTGAACGTCTTCACCGTCGAGCGTGCCCTCGCCAAGATGGACAAGCTCAACACCCTCGGCGAGCGCGTCATGTTCGTCTTTGGCAACACGGCCGAGATGCTGCAGTTCTGCCAGGGCTACAAGCTCGACGCCATCAACTTGGGCGCCACCGCCAACCACGACGGTGCCGATCAGGTCGGCGGCAAGGACAGCTCCGTCTTCCTCGACGCCACCCAGAAGGCCGACGTCAACCAGCTGCTCGACATGGGCATCAAGCTCTATGTTCAGCAGACCCCTACGTATCAGAGCGTCGACATCGACGCCAAGCTGTAATCAACCAGGCTTTTGCCTGACTGAAAGGAGAAGGGTATGAATACGTTCATCAGTGCGGTGCTCGTCGGCCTCGTCGGCGTGTTCTGCATGTGGGACTCCCGCCTGCTCGGTCGTCTTAACTTCGAGCAGCCCCTCGTTGGCGCTACGCTCGTCGGTCTGCTGCTGGGCGATGTGCCCACCGGCCTTGCCGTCGGTGCCGCCGTCGAGCTCGTGTCCATGGGCCTGGTGCAGGTCGGCGCCGCCGTTCCGCCCGATATGGTCCTGGGCGGCATCGTGGCCGCTGCCTTTGCGTGCCTGACCGATGCTTCCGCCGAGACCGCCATGACGATCGCCATCCCGGTCGCCGTCCTGGGTCAGCTCCTCGGCATCGTGTTCCGTTCCATCATCGCCGCCCTCACCCATGTGGCAGATAGCGCGATCGATAACGGTAACTTCAAGACCGCCTACCGTATGCACATCTGCGCCGGCTCCGGTCTGTACGCCATCATGTACTTCCTGCCGATCTTCCTCGCCGTCTTTGTTGGCACCGACCTGGTTCAGGCCATCGTCAACATGGTTCCCGAGTGGCTGTCCACTGGTCTTAACGTTTCGACCAAGATCATGACTGCCTACGGCTTGGCCCTGCTGCTCACCATGATGATCAAGAAGGGTATGACTCCGTTCCTGTTCATCGGTTTCCTGCTCGCCGCTTACCTCAACCTGTCCGTCATCGCGGTCGCTCTGATCGGTGTGTGCCTGGCTGTCGTCTTCATGGGCTTCAAGTTCAACGGTTCCCATGCAGCCGCCGGTGTCGATTCCGACTACGATCCGCTCGAAGACGACGAAGACTAAGGAGGAACACACTATGGCAACCGCAACCAAGGACGTGTCCCTGAACAAGAAGGTCAGCCAGTTCTTCTGGCGCTCCTGGGCCATCCAGGCCTCTTGGAACTACGAGCGTCAGATGAACATGGGCTTCCTCTACGGCATGGTTCCCACGCTCGATCGCCTCTATCCGGATGAGTCCGACCCCAAGCAGCTCGCTGCGAAGAAAGAGGCTTACCACCGTCACATGGCGTTCTACAACTGCACCCCGCAGACGAGCGCTTTCATCCTGGGCCTCTCCGCCTCCATGGAGGAGGAGTACGCCAAGGATCCCGAGAACTTCGACCCCGATTCGATCAACGCGGTCAAGACCTCCCTCATGGGTCCGCTATCCGGTATCGGTGACTCCTTCTTCCAGGGCACCATCCGCGTTATCGCCTTTGGCCTGGGCGTTCAGCTGGCTCAGCAGGGCTCCATCATGGGCCCGATCCTGGCCATGCTCATCTCCATCGTCCCCTCTGTGCTGATCACTTGGTTCGCAGCCAAGATGGGCTATCAGGGCGGCCACGAGTACCTGAGCAAGCTTCAGGGCGGCGACCTCATGGAGAAGCTCATGTATGTCTGCGGCATCGTGGGTCTTATGTCCGTGGGCGGCATGATCGCTACGCTGATCGGCGCCACCACCCCGCTGCAGTTCGCTGAGGGCACCGTCGTTATCCAGGACATCCTGGACGGCATGATGCCCCAGATGATTTCCCTTGGCCTCACCGGCCTTATGTACTGGCTCATCAAGAAGAACGTCAACACCGGTTGGCTTCTCGTGATCGCCATTGTGGGCGGCATCGCCCTCTCCGCGGCCGGCATCCTGGCCTAGTCGCGACCAAGCGTCTAACCGCTTTCCCCCGGGGGCCTGCCTGGCATCCCATACCCCAGGCAGGCTTCCATTCCCAAAATGCGACAATGGGACAGCCCCTTTGTCGCATCCTCAACGGGCCGGCGACTCGGCCCAAACCACGGTAACCCTGCGAGCGCCCGGCAATGTGGCGCCGCAAAAATTGAAAGGAATGTGTCAGATGTACGAGATCGACCTTAACCTCCCTAAGCAGATCGTCGCTGACGTCCTGTCCAACCACGAGATCCACAGCGTCGCTTTCGTCGGCTGCGGTGCTTCCATGTCCGACCTTTACCCCGCCAAGTACTTCCTGGCCAACAACACGGACAAGCTGAACGTTCAGATCTTCACCGCTAACGAGTTCAACTACGACACGCCCTCCTGGGTCAACGAGCACACCTTCGTGATCACCTGCTCCCTCGGTGGCTCCACGCCCGAGACCGTCGAGGCCAATAAGACCGCCAAGAAGCACAACTGCCCGGTCGTCTCCCTCACCAACAAGGCTGGCTCCGCTCTGACCGTCGACGCTGACTACGTCATCGTTCACGGCTTCCACGCCAACTTCGCTGCCAAGTGCGAGAAGCCCGGCTACGCCATCGCTCTTGCTGTCGAGATCCTTCAGCAGACCGAGGGCTATGACCACTACGAGGACATGATCACCGGCCTCACCAACGTCTTTGAGCTCTGCGAGAACGCCGCCCAGCACTGCAAGAAGCTCGCCAAGAAGTTCGCCGAGGACTTCAAGGACGACAAGATGATCTACTTCATGGCTTCCGGTGCCTCCGAGAAGATGGCTTATTCTCACGCCGCCTTCCTGTTCACCGAGATGCAGTGGATTGACGCCGCCGCCTACAACACCGGCGAGTACTTCCACGGCCCGTTCGAGGTTTCCACCGAGGGTAAGCCCTACGTCTTCTTCATGTCCGATGGCGCTACCCGTCCGATGGACGCCCGCGCCCTCACCTTCCTTGAGCGCATGGGCGCCAAGGTCGCTCTGATCGACTCCAAGGACTACGGCCTGGCTGACGCCGTGCCCGCGAGCGTCGTCACCTACTTCAACCCGCTGCTGCACCTCGCCGTTATGCGCGAGTACGGCAACCAGATCGCCGAGGCCCGTCAGCACCCGCTGACCATGCGTCGCTACATGTGGAAGCTTTCCTACTAATCACAAGTAAGTAGACCTTACGGGTTGATTGAGAGGGGATGGGGTTTGCGCCCCGTCCCCTTTTTTGCTCTGGGGAGGGCGTGTTCGTCGCCCCATAAAACCCCAGATAAAACCTACCAAAATTAACCTGTCCCTTTTTGGCAGGTGGGGAGGAGATGCGTATGATCAAGGCAGTGCTGTTTGACATGGACGGCGTGCTGGTCGATACAGAGTGGTTCTACAACCGTCGTCGTGTGGCGTTTATGGAGGAGAAGGGCTTCCACTTTGACGAGATCCCCGATCTTTCGGGGTCTAACGAGCCTGCCATTTGGGAGGCGCTGGTGCCCGACGATGTTGAGCTGCGCGAACGCCTGCGCGTTGAGTACAAGCAGGTCTACAGCCCGGACCATCCCGTTCCGTATGCCGAGCTGCTCAACGAGCAGACGGAGCCGGTGATGCGTGAGCTGCACGAGCGCGGCGTGAAGTGTGCCATCGCGAGCTCGTCCTATCGCGAGCTCATTGACGAGCTGGTGGAGATCGCCGGTATCGCCGACGTGCTGGATTACACCATCAGCGGCCACGAGTGCAGTGCGTTTAAGCCCGACCCCGAGATTTACCTGCGCGCCATGGAAGCGCTGGGGGTGGAGTCTGCTGAGTGCCTGGTTATCGAGGATTCACCTTTAGGAATCGAGGCTGGCAAACGTTCCGGCGCCCGCGTCCTGGCGCTGCGTCCGCACGAGGGCGTCAACCTCGATCAATCGCGTGCCGATGCCGTTATCGATAATCTGACCGACATTTTGGCCGCTTTGTAGTGCCAATCCGCCGCGAGAAGCACGGGTTCAAACGTTTTTGGCGGTGGACTGGCTCAATTTGGTTTCGATTTTGATCCGTTTGGCTTCGATTCGGGCTAAGTGAGTAGACTTTTTGGCGCAGGCCGAGCACAATGCATATCTTCCTTTGTAAAACCGCAGGTCACAGAGGTGGCTGTTTTGGGTGTGCTCGGCAGGTCGCGTAAAGTCTACTCACTTGTAATTTGGGCCTTTGGTCGTGGGGGTTGCTGGTCCCGTTTTGGTTGTCGAGGGAGGGTGAATTGAAGCGCCCCCGTACGCTCCATGCTACAATCGCGGGCATGTCCCACAACCACATCTGCCTTCGAAAGGAGCCTACGTGGCGAACGCCATCGATCAGCTCACGGACCGCGTGCTCATGCTCGGCCGTCTCACCATCGTTCGCCGCGCTATTACCGCCGTGGCGGTCACAATTTCCGCCGTTCTCCAGGCATTTCTGATCCAGGCATTCATTCAACCCGCCGACCTGCTTCCGAGCGGCCTCACCGGCGTCGCTGTCCTGCTCGATCGCGTTACCTCGCTCGGCGGCGTTCACATCGACATCTCGCTCGGTATGCTCGCGCTCAACATTCCCGTGGCGCTCTTATGCTGGAGCGGCATTAGCAAGCGCTTCGTCATCTTCTCGATGATGCAGGTCGTGCTCTCGTCGCTGTTCCTCAACGTCTTTCACTTCGCCCCGTTTTTGGGCGACAAGATCATGCTCATCATTTTTGGCGGCGTGGTCTCGGGTCTGGGCGCTGCCATCGCGCTCAAGTCCGGTGCATCCACCGGCGGCACCGACTTTATCGCGCTGTGGGTCTCCAACCACACGGGCAAGACCATCTGGGGCGTCATCT
This sequence comes from uncultured Collinsella sp., assembly GCA_958370785.1. Classification (GTDB taxonomy): domain Bacteria; phylum Actinomycetota; class Coriobacteriia; order Coriobacteriales; family Coriobacteriaceae; genus Collinsella. The sequence continues at coordinate 40,403 of CATXKN010000008.1, forward strand.
TTGGTTTCAACTGCTTTATCCTGGCGATCTTTGGCTTTATGTTTGGCTGGGACAAGGCAGCGTACTCCATCGTGTTCCAGTTTATTTCGACCAAGACCATCGACAGCTTCTATCGTCGCTACGACCGCGTGACGCTGCAGATTACGACGCACAAGGCGGACGAGGTCATGACCGCCTATGTTGACCATTTTCAGCACGGCATTAGCTGCGCCGAGGTCATCGGCGGATACAGCCGCGAAAAGATGTACCTGCTGCACGCCGTTGTCTCAACCTACGAGAGCCAGGACATTATCAAGCTGGTGTGCGACATTGATCCCGGCGCCGTGATCAATGTGTTCCACACGCTCAACTTTGTGGGCGGCTGGTGGGGCGGTCATGTCGACGAGCCCATGCCCACGGCCGTACCTGATCCCGACAAGCCCGCGCGCATGGCCAGCAGGCAGGCGCGCCTCAGCGAGCAGGACAGCCTGCAGCAGGACGACGGCAGGTAGGGTATTGGCATTTTGCCGGCCTGGCGCAACCCTTCCGTATGAGCCCCTCGAAAGCCTCGCTGCTTTCGAGGGGCTTTCGTTTTCCCAGATAAAACCTACCAAAATGAAGCTGTCGCTTTTTGGTAGGGAGGGTGTATCGTTTTATCAATATGAGGTAACATGAAACTAGACGTTATATACGTATTAGTTATTTCAATATTTCGATAAGAGTGATTAGATATGCCTGCGCCCAAAAATGCACCGCTTTACCAGCAGATTTACGACGAAATCAAGGATGCGATCGAGAAAGGTGTTTATGCACCCAAGGAGCGTATTCCGTCCGAGCTTGAGCTAGCCGAGCAGTACGACGTGAGCCGCATTACGGTGCGCCGCGCCGTTGAGGAGCTGTGCTCCGATGGCTACCTGGTTAAGCAGCAGGGCCGTGGCACCTTTGTCTCCACGCCGCACATCAATCGCCAGTTTCACGCCTCGACGTTGCAGACGTTTACCGCGCTGTGTGCCGGCAATGGCATGAAGGCCGGTGCGCACGTGATCGATCGCCAGATTGTGCCGGCGCGCCAAAACGAGATGGAGTTCTTTGGCCTGCAGAAGGATGCGCTGCTGCTGCATATCAAGCGCGTGCGTACGGCCGACGGCGAGCCCATCTTTGAGGAGAACATCTTTGTGCCGTTTGACGCTTACCGTGAGCTGTTGACGGCCGATCTTGAGGACAAGTCGATTTTTGCCGAGGTCGAGCGTGTTGGCGGAATCCCGATTGTCTCGGTTGGCTACCGCACGGTCGAGGCCGTTCGTGCCAATACCGAGCAGGCGGCTGAGTTGGGCATTGCTCCGCACGATCCGCTGCTCAACCTGCGTGCCAGCTTTACCGGTCCCAATGGAGAGCCGGTCCTGATGGGTAAGCAGTACTACGTGGGATCGCGCTACGTCATGGTCATGTAGCTCTAGTTGCGCGGTTTTCCAAACCGCGCAACGGCTCGACGCTGCACCTTTGGTTACGGCGTTTTACCAAACGCCGTAACGGCTCGACGCTGCAAACGCTCCTAAGCGGCAATCTGCAGAATGAGCGTGGATAATCTCCCGTTTTTGGCTTGGTGACGGGCTTAAAGTGGGAGATTATCCACGCTCATCAGGAGAGTGTCCAAAAATCCACGCTCGTTCGCCTTGGATTGCATCGCCCGTGGCCGACGGCGGCGCGGCACCGGTCCGCGTGGCGGCGTATAATCGGCGGCAGATGACTTGGACGTTAGGAAACCATGACCGATAGCATGCAGCAGATGGCGCTCGACACGCTCGGCGCCTATTTTGGCTACACCTCGTTTCGCCCGGGACAGGACCGCATGGTCGATGCGATCCTTGCCGGTCGCGATGCGCTGGGTGTTATGCCCACGGGCGCCGGCAAGTCCATTTGCTACCAGGTGCCCGCGCTCATGCTGCCCGGCATCACCTTTGTGGTGAGCCCGTTGCTGTCGCTTATGGAGGACCAGACCCGCGCACTGCTCGCGGCGGGTGCGCGCCCCAGTTATCTCAACTCCAGCCTTACGCCGGCTCAGCAAAATACCGTGCTCAAGCGTGCTCGTGAGGGGCGCTACCAGCTTATGTATGTGGCGCCCGAGCGCCTGCTCGAGCCGCGCTTTCTGGCCTTTGCGCAGGAGGCTGCGGCCGAAGGCGGCATTGGCGTGCCGCTCGTGGCCATTGACGAGGCCCACTGCGTGAGCCAGTGGGGCCAAGATTTCCGTCCCGCTTACCTGCAGATTCGCGAGTTTATCGATTCGCTGCCGCGGCGCCCCATCGTGGCGGCCTTTACCGCTACGGCGACCGAGCGTGTGCGCGCGGATATCCAGCAGATGCTCGGCCTGCAAAATCCCGCGACGGTGGTGACGGGCTTCGATCGCAAGAACCTCTACTTTGGCTGTGAGGAGATGGGCGACAAAGCCAAGGCAGCATGGGTGCGCGACTATGTGATCGCGCATTCGAGCGAGAGCGGCATCGTCTATTGCTCGACCCGCAAGATGGTCGATGCGCTGGCAGGCGAGCTTGCCGAGGCGCTGGGCCCCAGCGGCATTCGCGTTGGCCGCTACCATGCCGGCATGGGCAACGACGCCCGCCGCCAAAGCCAGCGCGCCTTTATCGATGACGATATCCAGGTGATGGTTGCCACCAACGCCTTTGGCATGGGCATTGACAAGCCCAACGTGCGCTACGTGATCCACAACAACGTGCCCGAGAGCATCGAGGCCTACTACCAGGAGGCGGGCCGCGCTGGCCGCGATGGCGATCCGGCCAGCTGCTACCTGTTGTGGAACGGCAACGATTTTCGCATGCGCCGCTTTCTGATCGACCGCGGCGATGCTGCCGATGAGGCGCTTGACGACGAGCAGCGCGCGTGGGCGCTCCAGAATCGATATCGTCTGCTCAGCCAGATGGAGGGCTACTGCAATACCACCGGTTGCCTGCGCGAATACATGCTGCGCTACTTTGGCGACGAGGCCGCGGCCGAGCATACTGCCGCGGCTGGTGCGGGCGGCACCGCTATGGACGAGGCCGACGGCTGCGGCAACTGCAGCAATTGCCTCACGCAGTTCGAGGTCGAGGACGTCACCGATATGGCCCGCGCCGCCGTGCGCTATGTGGCCACGCGACCCATGCGCTTTGGCAAGTCGCTCATCGCCGACGTGCTCCACGGCGGCAACACCGAGCGCATTCGCCAGATGCATCTGGACGAGGACCGCGGCTACGGTGAGCTGTCAAGCGAATCGGTCGGGCGCATCAAGGACATCATCGGCCAGCTGTGCGGCCGCGGTTACCTGGCCACCTCGCAGGGGCAGTACCCGGTCGTGGGGCTGGGCCCGCGCGCCGGCGAGGTCGAGGACGAAGCGTTCGCCTTTACCGTTAAGCGTCGCGCGTCCAAGCGCAAGGCCTCGGCTCGCGCCCGCCGTGCGGTGGATCTGCTGCGCGAGGAGGCCGAGCTGGATCAGCGCCCGCGCGTGGGTGACGATGCCGAGCTGTTCGAGCGCCTGCGTGCCCTGCGCAAGGAGATTTCGACCGAGCTGGAGATGGCGCCGTACATGGTCTTCTCCGACAAGGCTCTGCGCGGCCTGTGCCGCCTACGCCCGCAGACGCGCGACGAGCTTATCCAGGTCAACGGCATCGGCGAGAAAAAGGCCGATGCCTTTGGCGAGCAGTTTATGGCGGCGATTGAAGAGTTTGAGTCCGAGCATGCACGGAATGGAGCATAACGATGACATCCGACGATAAAACCGAGCGCACTGAGGTGTCCGCCGTGCCGCTGTACCAGCAGGTTATGGACGACCTAAAGGGCGAGATCGCGCGCGGCGTGTACGCATCCGGCTCGCGCATTCCTTCCGAGATGGAGCTCGCGAAGTCTTACGGCGTGGGGCGCGTCACCGTGCGCCGCGCCGTCGAGGAACTGTCGCGCGCGGGGTATCTCAACCGCCAGCAGGGGAGGGGCACGTTTGTGTGTGCGCCCAAGCTCAAGCGCAAGATTGTCCAGAAGGGCGACGTTCAGAGCTTTTCCGAGGGCTGCGCTGCCAACGACATGGTGGCCGGAGCGCGCCTGGTGTCGCGCACGGTGGTTGCGGCGACGCGCGAGGACGCGGCGTTTTTTGGGGTGGAACCCGGCTGCGAGCTCATCGTTGTCGAGCGCGTGCGTACGGCAGATGGCGTGCCCGTCATGCTCGAGAACAACGCCTTTGTGCTGGCCGATCATCCCTATCTGCAGACGCTTGCCGACAAGGACCTCACGGACAATTCCATCTTTGCGCTCGTTGCCGAGCATTCGGGCCGTGCGCCGCTCAAGTCCGACCCCTGCACCGTGGAGATTGCGCTTGCCGATGCTCAGGCGGCCCCGCTGCTGGAGGTGCCAGTCGGCGAGCCGCTGTTTTATATGGAGGCGTACTTTACGGATGCGGACGGGCGGCCCTTGCTGCTCGGACGCCAAAAGATCGTGGGCTCGCGCTACGTCTTCGACATCTAACGTCCACAGATAGAACAACATAGAACAAATTTGCCGAGATGACTTCACGGGCGTTGTTGCACGTGTTATAAATAGGACAACATAGAACGACAGCAGGTACGAGCTGCCGTCGCTCAAAGCCGCCCCACAAGGAGGAACATCAGGATGAACGCACATGATCTGGTTCAGGAAATCATCGAGCGCAAGGGCAAGATCGAGAATGTCTTTTGGATCGCTTGTGGCGGTTCGATGATCGACCTGATGCCGGCCAACGAGCTGCTCAAGCGCGAGGCCACCACGTTTACCTCGACGGTCTACACGGCACGCGAGTTTTGCCTGATGGCTCCCAAGAGCCTTGGGCCGAAGTCGCTCGTAATTGCCTGCAGCCACAGCGGCAACACGCAGGAGGTCGTCGACGGCTGCGAGATGGCGTTGGCTGCCGGCGCCGAGGTCGTCGCCCTCACCGACTGCGAGGGCTCCAAGATCGACAACGGCAAGTGGACCACCTGGGTCTACCCCTGGGGCGAGGGCGTGTCGCAGGCCGAGGTGCCTCAGGGCATCGGCGCTCTGATCGCCGCCGAGCTGCTCGACCAGCAGGAAGGCTACGAGGCACTCGCCGACATGTACGAGGGCCTCAAGCAGATGGATGCGCTGCTGCCCGCCGCCCGCGAGAAGGTCAACGCCGAGCTGGGCGCCCGCTTTGCCGAGCTCTGCCAGCAGCACAAGTTCTTCTATATCCTGGGCTCCGGCCCCAACTTTAGCCAGACCTACGCCATGGCGATCTGCTCGCTCATGGAGATGCAATGGCAGCACTGCTGCTACATCCACTCCGGCGAGTACTTCCACGGCCCGTTTGAGGCCACCGAGCCCGGCGTGTTCTACTTTGTGCAGCTCGGATCGGGCGAGTGCCGCCCCATGGAGGAGCGCGCGCTGGCGTTCCTCAACACGCACACCGACACGATCATGGTGCTCGACGCGCTCGAGTACGGCGTGGGCGACGTGCCCGCCAGCGTGCGTTCGTACCTGGAGCCGATTTTCTTCTACAACATGAGCTGCGAGCTGCGCGCCGCCCGCGGCAAGGTGTTTGACCACAGCCCCGAGGTTCGTCGCTACATGGGCATCGAGCGGTACTAGGCACTGGGAATTATCTTTTTTGACGGGTCTGCGCTGCGCGTGGGCCCCGTTTTGCGTTGTGGCGGCCCGCTTAGTATCGCGCTTAGATTCGCAAGGTTGCGGCAGCCAGCGGCCTACTTTGCGTCGTAGGCCTCGGCGTCCCACCAGTCGAGCTGGGCGATGTTGTCACGGATGTGCTGGCAGCTCTTGTGGAAGCCCTCGAGCTCGTGCTCGGACAGGTCCAGCGTGTAGACCTCCTCGACGCCCTCGGCGCCGATCACGCACGGCAGGGAGGTAAAGATGCCCTCCTCGCCATACTGGCCGGTCATGAGCGTGGAGGCGGAAAGCACGGCGTGCTCGTTGTGCAGCACGGCGGCGCAGACGCGCGCGGCGGAGTTGGCGACGGCGTACTCGGTGCACTGCTTGCCCTGGTAGGTCACGTAGCCGCCCTTGCGCGCGAGCTCCTCAATCTCCATGTGGTCGAAGGCATACTTGTCGGGGTTCTCGGTCTGAAGTTCGTTGAGGCTCTTGCCGGCGATGGTTGCGGACTTAAAGGCAGCCAGCTGGCTAAAGCCGTGCTCGCCGATCATGTAAGCGTCGATGGACTTGGGGCTCACGCCGACCTTCTTGGAGATCTCGGTGCGCAGGCGGGCGGAGTCCAGGCCGCAGCCCGAGCCGATGATCTTCTTGGGATCGTAGCCGGTCAGGTGCCACAGCTCGGTGCACACGACGTCGCAGGGGTTGGAGATGCTCACGAAGATGCCGTCAAAGCCGGCGTCGACGATGCGCTTGGCAAAGGAGCGGGCGGCGTCGGTGGTAAAGAACAACTCGCCGTCGCGGTTGCCGGCGGCCAGCGCGACCTTACCGGCAGCGTTGACGATGACGTCGCAGCAGGCCAGCTCCTCGTAGTGGTCGTAGCAGTTGACGATCTTGGTGTTATACGGGACAAACGAAAGGGAGTCGCGCAGGTCCTGGACCTCGGACGTCACCTTGGCCTCGTTGATATCACACAGGTACAGCTCGTCGGCAATGCCCTGCATAAGCAGGCTGTTGGCGACATGTGCTCCTACGTGGCCCTGGCCGACCACACCGATCTTACGCGTCTGGTACATATGAGTATCCTTTCGGCCGAGTTTTTCGCGTCGAACCATTGTAGCGTCCTGCTACCACTTTGCTAGGCTAAAGCGCTGCAGATTTTTGGGACATGCCTTAATCTCTACTTTTGGAGTGATTTGGGCCGCTGACGGCATCGCTGGGCGATGTGCTCGCGCGGATGGGGCTGCTCGTTGTACCATAGCTGCAACTGACTCGTAAGGAGCATCCATGCCCATTCGCATTCCCGACGCCCTCCCTGCCGCCGCGCAGCTCGAGAGCGAGAACATCTTTGTCATGACCGAGTACCGCGCGCTGCACCAGGACATCCGCCCGCTGCGCGTGCTCATCCTCAACCTCATGCCCACCAAGATCGCCACCGAGACGCAAATCATGCGCAAGCTCTCCAACACGCCGCTGCAGGTGGAGGTGGACCTGCTGCGCACCAAGACGCATGAGGCCACGCACGTAAGCGCCGGCCACCTGGAGACGTTCTACCGCACGTTCGACGACATCCGCGACATCCACTACGACGGCCTGATCATCACGGGCGCGCCGGTGGAACAGATGCCGTTCGAGGAGGTCGACTACTGGCCCGAGCTCTGCCAGATTATGGATTGGTCCACCACACACGTGCACTCTACGCTGCACATTTGTTGGGGCGCGCAGGCGGGCCTGTATCACCACTACGGTATTCAGAAGCACGACCTGCCGGCCAAGGCGAGCGGCGTGTTCGAGCATTATCTGGTGAAGCCGCAAAGCCCGCTGGTTCGCGGCTTTGACGACCGTTTCTATGCCGTGCATTCGCGCAATACCGATGTGCGCCGCGAGGACGTGGAGGCCGAGCCGCAGCTTGAGGTTGTGGCTGTGTCCGACGAGGTGGGCCTGTACATCGTCAAGTCGACCGACAGCCGTCGCTTCTTTGTATTTGGCCATCCCGAGTACGATACCGACACGCTGCGTCTGGAGTACGAGCGCGACGTGAAGCGCGGCCTCAACCCTCAAGTGCCGGCGCATTACTTCCCAGGTGACGACCCCTCGGCCGAGCCGCGCAACGTCTGGCGCAGCCAGGCTCAGTTGCTCTACACCAACTGGCTCAACTACTACGTCTACCAGACCACGCCCTACGACCTGGCCCGCGCCGGCGAGGAGCACTAGGCCGTCGGGAGGTACGCTGGCATTTAGGCGCTGACGCTGTGGGGCAGCGGCAGGTCGTGGGCATTGGTGGGAACGTGGTCGACACGCTGCTCGTCAAAGGCGATGCCGATGATTTGGCATGCGGGCGAGAGCATGGGCAGGTAGCGGTCGTAGCAGCCGCCGCCGTAGCCCAGGCGCGCGCCGGCGCGGTCGAAAGCCACGAGCGGCACGACAACCATGTCGAGCTCGGCGGCGGGCACGATGGGGAAGTGGTCGCTGTCGATGTCCGTGGCTGCGAAGGCCCGCGTAGGGTGGGCGATAAACGGGGCCTCGGACGCATCACCGGCAGAGACTGCCCGCATGCACATGCGCTGGCCACAAGCCATGGCGTCTGTTGCCGAGAGCATACACGGATAGGCTACGCGCCAGCCACGCGCGGCGGCCGCAGCGGCAAACGCGGCTGGGTCGACCTCGGAACCCATCGCGGCATAGACGGCAACGGTGCGTTTGCCCGCAGTGCCGCTGGACTCTAGCAGCTCAACAAGCCGCGCGCATACAACAGCAGACTTCGCCGCCCGAACATCCAAATCAATAGCATTTCGCCGGGTAATCACCGCCCGCCGCAACTCAGCCTTATCCATCCCAGCCTCATCTCCCAAACCTACCAAAAAGGAACAGGTTTATTTTGGCAGGTTTTATCTGGGCAAACGCGACGGATTCACCCCAAACCGCCACAAAGGTGCCCATCCCCTTTGCGGTGGTTTGGGCTGAATGTTGCGCAACAAGGGCTGCATTTTTGGGTTTACCTTCATGGTGGAAAGAATGAACCGAAAGGAGCCCGCCATGTTTTGTCGCTCGTGCGGCACGCCGCTTGTCGACGACGCCCTCTTTTGCCCCGTATGCGGCGCGCCCGTAGCACCCGACCAGGTCGCGGCCACGCGGCAACCCCAGCCTGCCACGCCCGCTCCTCAGCAATACATGCCCGCGCAGCAGCCCGCGCGGCGCAAGCGTTCCAAGAAGCCCCTCATCGCTCTCGCCGCGGCACTTGTCGTGGCGGTGGGCATCGGCGGTGGCGCGCTGTTCTACTTCACCCAGATTGCGACCACCCCAATTGACGAAAAGACCTTCCCGGATAGCGGCATGCGTGCGCTTGTCTCGACCAAGTACGACACTAACGGTGACGGCCGTATTTCACGCGACGAGGCCAAGGCGGTGACATCGGTCGAGCTGGACGGCATCGCGTCGACGCAGGGCCTGGGCAAGACATTCCCCAATATCGTTACAGTGGAGTCCGGCGACGACAAGCTCGTCAACCTGGACCTTTCGGGCTGCGGCGACCTTAAGACCGTCGAGCTTAACTCGGCGAGTAATGTCACCGTCGTTAACCTGGACGGTTGCGACAACATCGAGAAGCTCGATCTTTCAAATGCCGGGGAGCTCAAAAGCGTCGATCTTTCGGGCAAAAAGAAGCTCGCCACGTTGGAACTGCCGCAGGATACGAAGGTTAGCGGCATTAAGGACACACAGCTCGACGAGCTGTGGCTGCCGGTGTCCTACGAGGGTACCGATAAATCGGACCAGTACGGCGATATCTACGAGATCGAGCGTGACGAGAACGGTTACGTCACGGGCTTCACGTCTGCCGTCAAGCAAGGCGGCGGCGTAAGCTACAGCGTTGAACATGACGAGACGCATCGCATTTCGGAGATTGAGGAAGATCTGGCGGGCGGTTACGAGAACGTCAACACGTTTACGTACGACGCCGACGGTAACGTCACGCGCATCGACTGCGATGCCGACATTAGCGATTCGTCGAGCACCACGACGTTTACCTACGACGCGGACGGAAACCTGATCAACAAGACGACCCATGCGGGTTACGGCGAGAGCGCGAGCACGTATGTCTACCAGGACGGCAACATGGTGACCAACACCGATGCCAGCCCGGCCAATCCTCGGACGGTCGTGTATTCGTACGGATACGACAAGGATCGCGTGACGTCCTTTACGCTGGACTGTCAGGGCGACACCGTGGGCACCAGGTGGACGATCACCGCAGGCTACGAGTATGACAAGGACGGCAACATTTCGCGTATCTTGCCTGTGGCATATGATTCGCACGGCAACGATTACGGCTCGCTGAACTCGTATGCCGCGGTGGATTATTCGTACAGCGACGGAAAGCTCGACAGGATCGATTCCGAGCGCGGCGGCTATGCGGAGTTCTATTACGACGAGCACGGCAACCTGACGTCGGTCGACGAGTATGCCGGCCGCGGTTCGGATGCCGAGTTTGAGTTTGAGCACGAGATCGAGTACCAGCGCTACTTCTGCAGCAAGCACGAGAAGAATAAGCCGGAGGAGTGGATTCGTCTGGATGCAGAGTACGACGTCGACCAGGGTAGCTGGAGCAATGACTCCGATTATGGTCGTGAGTGCTTTGCAACCATGTACAAGCTCGATCCGCTGGCGGGCAGGCTGAACCCGTTCATCAAGTAGCAGCCCACTCACAAACCACCCAAAGGGGCAGACACCTTTGGGTGGTTTTTGCTGAAGGGCGGGTGTCTGCGGCGGTTTGTCTCGATCTGTAACAGTAAATCGGCAAAAATGGGCCTAGCTGTTACAGATCGAGACAAAGAGCCGGCGACATTCGGAAACGTCTCGATCTGTAACATCTGGAGCCGATATTGCCGCCTAGATGTTACAGATCGAGATAAAACTTGTGGGACGGGCTAAGCTGCCCCGCCCAAGCGGCGGCAAAAGAAAAGGTAGATTTTCAGGCATGTCCCAAAAATCTACCTTTGTGCGTTAGCTCAGCAGGTCGACGACGGTAAAGCCGGCGTTGCTCTTGGCGATGACGTCTCGGCCGCCAAAGACGCAGGTGGGCGACGCGGCTGCGATGCGCGTCACATCGGCGCCGAGCGAGCGCAGCTCAGCGGGTGTGGCCGCGAGCATCTGGGCGCGGCGCTCCTCGCGGGCGTGCGGATCGAGTCCAGCCAGGTAGGTCGTGTTGCGGCGCTTGGTGAGCGCGTACGGCTTCACGGGCGCGTCCATGCCGCTCACGCAGCTCACGATAAAGCCCTCAAAGGCGGCCTCGTCGGGCTCAAAGCTGCCAAGCCATGCGCCCGCGCGTTCCGCGCGCTCAATCGAAGGATCGACCGCCGGGTCGCGGTAGGTGTAGAACGCCGTCTGGCGCTCGCCGGCAGCGCGGAATCCGCAGCCGTACGCACCGCCCTTCACGCGGATCTCGTTCCACAGGTAGTCGTAGGAGAGCGCGTTGGCAGCTACGGCCCAAGCGCCCGTCACGTTGATGCCCAGGCGACGCGGGTCGCACGCGCGCGCCGCAAAGCAGATGTCGCTGGGGATGACGAAAGCCTCGTGACGGTCGCGCGGCTCCGGCACCACGAGCGTGTCGCTGGCAGCGCCGTCGCCCGCGCCAAGCCCCAGGTTGCCCGCGGCATCCCAGTACGCGTCAAAGTCTTCATCGCTGCCGGTGAAGCTCACCATGCAGCCATCGGCCACAAAAATGCGGTCTACCAGCGCGGCAAGCTTGGCGCGCAGACCGTCCAGTCGCTCGTCAAAGTGCTCGAGCAGATCGCGCAGGAACAGGTAGAAGTCCACGCCCGAAAGCTGCTCGCGCACCACGGCCGAAGGCGAGCTGTAGCTCATCGCGCGACCGAGCGCCGCCGAGTGGCCGTTGTTGATAAAGCCCTGCTCAAGCCCAATGCGAATTTGCGTGAGCACGTCGCGAACGCGGTCGGCGTCGGCGTCGAGCAAAAGCGTGCTCGACCACACCTCGCGCGGCAGGCTCGCCAGCGCGTCAATCTTTTCGGACAGGGCGCCGGCGCTCACCAGCAGGTAGGGGCGCACGCCGTCCACGTCGGGCTGCGTCATGACCTCGGTCGTAAAGCTCAAAAAGCCCAGCTTGCCGGCAAGCAGGTTGTCGAGCTCCTCGGCCGAGTGCTCGCGTGTGGGCAGCTGCTTGAGCAGGCGGCAGAGCAGCGTCACATAGGGCAGGTCTTCAAACGCGACGCAGCTCAGGTCGAAGTACTGCATGGCGTAGGCCAGGCGGTTGGTGGGGATGCCGTGACGCAGGCAGGGAATGGGCGCGGTCGTGTCCACGACCAGCGGCGGCTCGGGGCGCGCCTCGCCAATGTCGGATACACGTAGGCGCGGCAGCGTGGCCTTGTCCTCGGGCGTGTCCTCCGCCTCCTGCGCGGCACGCAGCGCGGCCGTGCGCTCGACCACGTCGGCCAGCTCGGCATCGGTCATGGCGTCGCGCTTGGCTGCCAGCTCGGCGGCCTCGGCACCCTCCGAACCCTCGGCGGCGTCCACCGGCACCAGCTCGACCAGCGCCATGTGATCGTTCTGCAGCACCAGCTCGCGCAGCAGGTCCTCAAAGTAGCTGCCGTCCAGCTCGCCGCGCAGCTCCTCGTACACTGGGCCGTACTTGAGCGCCAGCGTCGCGGCGTCGTCATCGTAGAGCCAGGTGCTCAGCGCGTCGCACGCAATGGCCACGCCGTCGGCGATACCGTAGTCGCGCTGGCGCAGGTCGTACTCGTTGCTGCTGATGATGGCTTCCAGGCGCTCGCGCGGAACGCCGTGCTCACACAGGTCGCGGCAGGCGTCCTGGAACACGCGGCGCAGCTCGCGCGCTACGCCGGGCTGCGCGTTTTGCAGCATGATGAGCTCGTAGGGCTGCAGGTTCTCGGCTGCGGTGTAGCTCACCACGTTGCCGCCTAGGCCGGCGGCCAGAATGGCCTTCTTAACTGGTGCCTCGTTGGAACCCAGCAGTGCCTCGAACAGGATGTCCGCCGCGATCGTGCGCTTGCGGTCGAGTGCGCTGCCCAGCACAAGACCCAGGCCCACCAGGGCGTTCTCGGGCGTGGTGGCCATCTCGACGCGCTTGTACTCGCAGGTCACGGGCGCCTGCACGTCCAGCGGATTGGGCGCCAGCGCGGACGGGTCCTCGCCGGCGGCAACGGCGGTGTCCATGCGGCGGCTCGCGGCACTCGACTGCGACAGATAACGCTCGTCCAAAAACGCCAGCGCGCGGTCCACATCTAGGTCGCCGTAGAGCGTTATATAAGAGTTGGAAGGATTGTAGTGGCGCGCGTGCGTGTCCAGGAACTGCTCGTAGGTGAGCGCGGGGATCGCGCGCGGGTCGCCGCCGCTCTCGTGCGCATAGGCGGTGTCAGGATAGAGTGCGGCGTTGACGGCGTCGTCCAGCACGCTCATGGGATCGGACAGCGCGCCTTTCATCTCGTTGAACACCACGCCGTTATAACGCAGCGTGCCCTCGCGCAGGCTCGCGGAGCCGCCGTCGCCCTCGCCCTCGACGCCCTGCGGCAGGTCCAGCTCGTAGTGCCAGCCCTCCTGCTCAAAAATGGTGGGCTTGGTATAGATGGCCGGGTTGAACACCGCGTCCAGGTACACGTCCATCAGGTTGTACAGATCCTGCTCGTTGGTGGTGGCAACGGGGTAGATGGTCTTGTCGGGGTAGGTCATGGCGTTGAGGAACGTCTGCATGGAGCTCTTGATCAGGTCCACGAACGGCTCCTTGACGGGGAACTTGGCCGATCCGCACAGCACCGAGTGCTCAAGAATATGGAACACGCCGGTGGAATCGGCCGGCGGCGTCTTAAAGCCAATGGCAAAAGCCTTGTTTTCGTCGTCGCACGCCAGGTACAGCAGGCGAGCGCCCGATGCGGTGTGGCGCAGCACGTAGGCGTCCGAGTCGAGCTCGGGCACGGTCTCGCGGCGCTCGACGGCAAAACCGTGGCAGATGGTACCGGGCACCAGCAGTGCGGCAGCAGCGGCGCGCGGGTCGGTTGAGGTGGTGGGCATATACAGTCTCCTTTGACGCCCCAGCGGGGGCGAATCGAGTCGAATCTCCGAGAGTATACCCATATGGGGCCGCGGCTCTGCGGCGAACTGAAGACGATGCCAGCGGATTGGCATGGGCCCCGCGTGTCCCGCCAAATGAGCGTGGATTTTCGGACGAAATAATCCGTCGCAGGCCCAAATGCCGTCCAATTATCCACTCCCGCACACCTTTCGTCTCCAACCGTGAGATGAGAGATAGACGAGAGGCGTATACGAAAGATGGCTGTACAGCAAAGAGCCAAACAATTAATAGTGCTGTTAATAGTGCTGTTTGGTTGGTGATTGTTTTTTCAGTAAAAACACTTACGAATAAAGCAAGTTGCAAACAGCTGCCCCCTTATTTCGTGCTCATTTTTAAGGCGAGAAATTGCCGTCATATGATCGGACGAGTTACAACGATTGCGATTTAGTATTTGGCGCGGATGCGGTCGATTTCGATGAAACGCTAGTTGACCACGCGGTAGATTGCACTTTCTCCCAGACGCCCCGGCAATGCGCAATAAGCCAGATAACAAAGCGATTGCCGGTGCGTCTATCCATGGGGAATTCCGGGAAAGCTTCTGCGGACAGTCAAAAGATTCGTCGGCCCCAAGCGGATTAAAGGTATTTGCATAAGACGTCATTTAACTAGGGACGATGCATATTGAATCGTTCAATGAACTTGCACGCTGTGTCCAACAATGCCGAGTGTTGTTTTAAGGGGCTTGATGAAAGAACAGAATCAAAATAATACTTGCATAGTTAGTTATATAAAGTATTATAACGTTATGGGATGAATGAAGGGTTCATCTAAGTGAGTTAGGAGTAAGGGATGTTCAATTTCGATGAGCCTCGTTACGAGAAGGTTGTGAGCGATGCCCTCGCTCTCCGTCCTCAGATTGAGGCTGCCGTGGACAAGGTCTGCGAGCAGGGTTATTCCAACATCTTCTTCATCGGCTGCGGCGGCACCTGGGCCCACACGCTCCCGATGAAGTATTGGGTCGAGACCACCACGGCCGACGTCGACGTCCACTGCGAGATCGCCGCCGAGTTCCTCGCGTGCCCGCCCAAGGCCTTCAACAAGGACTCGGTCTGCGTCTTCTCCACCCGTACCGGCACCACCCCCGAGATCATCGAGGCCGCCAAGTTCTGCCAGGAGCAGGGCGCCCGCACGCTGATGTACGTCTCCAACGACAACACCCCGGCCACCGAGTACGCCGACTACAAGTTCTTCAGCTTCGCCGAGGACGACGTCCTGTGCGAGGCCATCTACACCTACCAGATCACGCTGGTCGCCCGCTTCCTCAAGAACGCCGGCGCCTTCCCCAAGTACGACACCTTCATGGAGGAGTTCGGCAACATCGCCCCGTACCTCATCAAGGCCAAGGACGCCCAGGACGAGCGCTGCGCCGCCATGGCCGAGGACTTCAAGGACACCGACTACCACATGGTGATCGGCTCCGGCATGCTCTGGGGCGAGGCCTACGACTACGCCATGTGCATCCTCGAGGAGATGCAGTGGATCAAGACCAAGTCCATCCACGCCGCCGAGTTCTTCCACGGCACCATCGAACTGTGCGAGGAGGGCACGAGCCTCATCATGCTCTACGGCGAGGACGACACCCGCAAGCTCATGGACCGCGTGGACAACTTCACCCACATGCTCGCCGACGAGAAGGGCGTCAACGTCCGCGTGAACAAGTTCGACACCGCCGAGGTCGAGCTGCCGTTCAGCGACCCCGAGTTCCGCAAGATCGTCTCCCCGATGGTCACCTACACCATCACCGAGCGTCTGAGCTGCCATCTCGAGCACGTCCGCAACCACCCGCTCACCACGCGTCGCTACTATCACCAGATGAACTACTAAAGCAGCTTTCAACGGCCGTTATTTTGCTCGGAAATAATTCGTTATGTTGCGTTCGTAAAACAATGCAAACAAATGTCGCAGTCTCGTTCTAGGGAGCCATGCCGGAGCTGGCCGCTTGAGGTCGTATTTGCTTGGACTCGACCATGCGGCTCGTTGGCATTTCACGGTAGCGACTTCAAGGAGAAGAGGGGCATTTTTGCCAAATGCCCCTCTTGTTTGCGCCACAAGTGGCATTCGACACCTTCATATGAAGTGTTTGATATTGTAGACGGTTCAAAAATAAGATTGAACCGTCTATTTCTTTCAAAATAATACGTAATAGGTTATCTTATAACGTATAGAAGTTTCATAGAATGTTGTACGGAGAACGTTATGATTAACCCAACTAGTGCTGTGCCGCTATATGTACAAGTTGCTGATGATTTGCGTCGCCGTATTGAGATGGGCGAGTTTTCCGAAAGTGGCGTGTTGCCTAGCGAAAATGGTTTTTGCGAAGAATACGAGGTTAGCCGTGCGACGATACGGAAGGCAATTCAAACTCTTGTGGATGACGACGTGCTTGATACGCGTCATGGCAAGGGCACATTTATCCGGCAGCCTAAAATCGTCTCGAGCTTGAGTACGTTTAAGGGTTTCACTTATTTTTGCCATGAAAATAATATCGAAACCTCGTCTCGTGTTCTCGCTCTTCAGGAGGTCGAGCCGTCCGTTGCCGTCCGTCGTCATTTGCGAATGGAAGAGAATGAATCTGCGGTTTACCTCAAACGCGTGAGGTCAATTAACCACATAAATGCAATGATTGAACATATTTATCTTCCAGTAAAGAACTTCGGGTTTTTACTGGGTGTCGATATGGAGAACGCATCACTTTATGAAACGATTGAGAGAGAGACGGGGCTGCGACTAGAGGATAATTGTTTCCCGTCTATTGTGCTTGAAGCAGGGCTTGCTACGGATGAGGAGAAGCGCATCCTTAATATCGCAGGAGAAGCTGCGATGTTTATATTGAGTGAGACCGTTTATATGAGCACTGGTAAGCCGGTGCACTTTACTAAGCAGGTGATGTTGGGTGATTATTTCAAATACTTCTTTTCGATTAAGGCTAATCAACTCGGCATCAATTGGCGGGGACTTGAAGCCGTTGAGTGTAGAAAGCAATAGGTTGAATAATGGTTAAAGTGGAGAGCGCTGTTCCATTGTATAAGCAGATCGTTCACGATCTTGTGAGTCGAATAGAAAGTGGCGAATATAGCGAAGGGGATAAGCTTCCTACTGAGACGGAGCTTATGGAGGAATATGGCGTTAGTCGTATTACTGTTCGATCGGCAATCAAGGAACTAGAGGATGCCGATATCGTTGAGCGCACGCGAGGGAAAGGTACTTTTGTTACCACGACGCGCAATGCCTATGCAGCCGATGACCAGGAAAGCTTCACCCATTCCTGCATTCAAGAAAATAAAAAGCCTTCGACCGTAGTGCTCGAAGTAGCTTGGATTTATCCTACGCTGCGCGATGTGCGTTTTCTTCAGGTCCAGGAGGACGAGAATATTCTTCAGACTAGACGTTTGCGCTTAGTCGATGGCGTGCCAACGATGTTGGAAACCAATAGCTACACTCCTTCTCTTGCCTTTTTGGAACATGAAGATTTATCGGGTTCTCTACTTGAGGTGCTGGGAAGACGCCATATCGAACTTGGCAATAACGAGCGAACGTTGCAGGTGTGCTTTGCAAGTGCTTACGAGGCAGAACATTTGAATGTAAAGCCGGGATCTGCCCTTTTATTATTTGTAGATAAGCGTTGCAGCGCGCAGGGAGTGCCATTGTTTATTTCGCGGCAGGTGTACTGCACTGAGCGCTTAAAGTTTTATCTCTAGCGAAAGCCAAACCCCGGATCTTTCTTAACCGAATAACAAGAGATTGAAAACGCCCCGACAAAGGGGCGTTTTTTTGCCGTTTACGGGCGAATTATTACCGCTTAGGAAGCTTGATTGATCTGTCTTGACAAAGCGAAAGTTTCGAGGATACTGTAGATAACAATACAAAATATAACGTTCTATTAACAGATGATTGACTGAGATTGGGAGATAAATGAGGAAGTTGCTCTTGGCCAGCCATGGGCCACTTGCTAGAGCGATGCGTGAAACGCTCCAGCTATTTTGCGGTGAAGATCCTCGCGTTAAGGTGCTATGCGCATATGTCGATGAGGACACGATGGATGTAAACGAGTTGATAGATTTTTGGGACCGTTCTCGCGACCCAGCAGACCAGTGGATTGTCATCACTGATGTCTATGGTGGGTCAGTGAATAACGCTTTTATGGAAAGGTTGGGTGACGATTCTCTAAGGCTCATTGCCGGTATGTCGCTACCACTAGTGCTCGAAGTGTTTTCGAAATTGAGCACACTTGATGACGCCGAGCTCGCTGCATTGGTTTCAAGTGTCCGCCAAAAGGGCACATGCCTATGTTCGCTGCCAAATTCGGTAGAAGAAGACGAGGATTTTTGAGAAAGGAACAAAGATGATTAAGCTGCTGAGAGTTGACCATCGCTTGCTTCATGGTCAGGTTGCCATGACTTGGACGCAAGAGCTTGACACCAATTGCATTTTGATTGCCTGCGATGCGGTTGTGAAAGATGACGTGCGCAAGACGACGCTTAAGCTGGCACGTCCGGCAGGCGTCAAATTGGTTATCAAATCGGTCGATGATTCTATCGAGGCTCTTAGGAGCGGTGTGACCGATAAGTACCGTTTGTTCATTGTCGTTGAAAGCATCGAAGATGCTTACCGCTTGGCGAAGGGCTACAGCGAAATCAAGCATATCAACATTGGAGGAACGAAGCCGCGTGAGGGTGCAGATGTACGCCTATCTTCAACGGTTTTCGCTACCGATCGCGACGTGGAGCTTCTACATGAGCTCAGTGATGCCGGAATCGAGGTGGAGATCAGGCAGGTACCTAGAGACGAGAAGATTTTGATTTAAGCACATACAATAGAAAGGGGATCTCTCATGTTGACTCAAGCGATCCTTATCGGCCTCGTCGCAATGTGCGTGACATTTGAGTGGGCACTTGGCACTTGCCTTGCTTCTCGCCCGATTGTCACGGGCGTCCTCATCGGTCTTGTGATGGGTGATTTGCAGACGGGCATTATTGTCGGCGCCACGCTTGAAATGGTGTTCATTGGATCGGTTACCATCGGGGCGGCCGTTCCGCCTGACGTTATCACCGGTGGTATTTTGGGCACTGCCTTTGCAATTTCGACGGGTCAAGGCGCTGAAGTTGCGCTGACGCTCGCTTTCCCGATTGCGTCGCTTTATCTCATCATTGATAACGCGCTTACGCTGATCGTGATGCCGTTTTTCGTCCATAAAGCGGACGACTGTGTGGCAAAGGGCGACCTCAAAGGTATGGAGCGGATGCATCTGCTTGGTGGATTCATCGTCAAATCGCTTCCTCGCTTTTTCGTGTGCTCCCTTGCTTTCTATCTCGGAACGCCGGTTATGAACGCGGTGCTTAACGCAATTCCCGAGTTTGTAAGTAACGGCCTGGTTATTGCGGGTGGATTCATCCCTGCGCTCGGCATTGCACTGCTCGCTTCAATGATTGTCAACAAGCAGACTGCTATTTTCTTCGTGCTCGGGTTTGCGCTCTGTGCCTACATGAGCATTCCAATCCTTGGTATTGCCATCATTGGGCTTTGCCTCGCAGTAATCCTCGTGGTGGTCCAGCCAAACTTCATTGCTCAGACGCCACAGCTTAGTTCGGAAGGGAGCTTCGACGATGACGACTTCTAATGACACCAGTTCCAACAAGATTACAAAGCGTGATCTAAAATCGGTATTTTTCCGTTCGCTTACGATGGAGTACTCCTGGAACTACGAGCGCCAGCAGCACATGGGATACTGCTTCTCTATGCTTCCCATCATTCGTCGCGTGTATAAGAATAAGGATGACCAGGCTGCTGCTGCTAAGCGTCACATGGAGTTCTTCAACACCACTCCTTATGTCTCAACATTAATTCTGGGCATTTCGGCAGCGATGGAAGAGGCAAACGCTAACGAAGAGGATTTTGACGAATCCTCCATCAACAGCGTAAAGGCCGCTCTTATGAGCCCGCTGGCCGGCATCGGTGACTCTCTGTTCTGGGGAACGTTGCGTGTCATCGCCACTGGCTTGGGTGTGTCGCTTGCTATGCAGGGTAACATTCTCGGCCCGCTTCTCTTCCTTGTCGTATTCAATGTTCCGCATTATCTGATTCGTTGGTTCTGCCTTAAATGGGGCTATGGATTCGGAACCAGTTTCTTGAGCAAGATCGAGAAATCTGGTCTTATGCCAAAGCTCACTATGGGGGCTGCAATTCTCGGTCTTATGGTTATCGGAGCTATGGTGCCCAACCTTGTATCGGTCAGCGTGGCTGGTTCTCTTGGTACCGGCGACAGTGCGCAGACTATCCAAAGCATCATCGACGGTATCATGCCGAGCCTGCTGCCGCTGCTTGTGACACTTGGAGTTTACGAACTCGTCCAGCACAAGGTCAAGATTGCTTGGATTCTCGTTATTCTCATGGCGGTTGGTATCGTCGGCTCCTTCTTCGGAGTGTTTGCAATCTAAATGGTTGATTTCGCCGTCTGGCCCAATTGAATTAGAAAGGTATATCTCATGGTTTCATTTGATGAACAGGCAATTCTCGATAACGGTGCTTATATCTACAATCAACGTGCCGAAATTGAACGCATTGCTGACGAAATTTGCGAAAAGGGTTTCGATTCGATTTTCTTCACCTCGTCAGGTGGCTCGCTTGCGATGATGCAGCCGTTTGACTATATGGTTTCTGTTATGTCCGATATTCCCGTCCAGTCCCAAGTTTCGGCAGATTTCCTCACGGTTGGCAATCGGCGCATCGGTAAGGGGACCTTGGCGTTCATGGCGTCCAAGTCGGGCGACACCAAAGAGACGGTCGCGGCGGCAAAGGCGGCAAAAGACGCAGGCTGCACCATTGTCTCTACGCTTGGCGTGGACGGTTCACCGCTTGGTGAACTTTCCGATTATGGAGTGATCTATAAGCAGGGCCGTCCTATGGAGCTCGTGCTGTACCTTCTGATTGGAAAGATTCTCAAGAACAGGGGCTTTTTCGATGACTACGATCGCTTTGCTGATGAGCTTGTGAATCTCCCCGCTGCTCTCGTTTCCGTCGGCAAGAACGCTGACGAGATGGCTCGCGCATATGCTCTGAAGCACAAGGACGATCCGTATCAGATTTGGATTGGTTCTGGCAATCTGTGGGGCCCCACGTATTCGTTTGCCATGTGTGTGCTCGAGGAGTCCCAATGGCTGCGCACCAAATCCGTTACATCGCCTGAGTTCTTCCATGGCACTATCGAACTTGTTGAGCCGGGCGTTTGCGTCGCGCTCGCAATGACGGAGGCGCAGACTAGGCCTCTTGATGAGCGCGTTGCACGCTTCTGTAAGCAATATGCGGATGATTTCACCGTATTCGATACACATGATTATGAGTTGCCGGGTATCAGTGATGAATTCCGCTGGATGCTTTCTCCGGTGGTGCTCAATGCCATTCTCTCGCGTGTGAGCAAGAATTTCGAGCAAATTCGTGACCATTCGCTCGACATCCGCCGTTATTACCGCAAGGTCGAGTACTAATAAAGACCGTATGTGATGGGAGGCGTTGAGGTGAAAATCGCAGCAATTGGTGACAACGTTATTGATCGCTATCTCAACAAAGACGTTATGTATCCTGGTGGCAATGCCGTAAACGTCGCTGCCCATGCAAGCATGCTTGGCGCACAGGCAGCGTATATTGGGGAGATCGGCAACGACCTGGGAGGGCGAATAATCACCGATGCCCTTTCTTCGCTGAACGTTGACCTTTCGCAATCATCTATGCCTGAAAAAGCGACAACCAAGACTTGCGATGTAAATGTTTACGACGGTGAACGTGTCGAAGTTGGTTACGATACGGGGGCTTGCTGGGCGCACAAAACCCACATCAACGATTCTGATGTCAAGTTTCTTCAGGGATTCGATGCGGTTTTTACCAGCGTCAATGCAAAGCTGCAGGATGATGTGCACCTAGTTCAAGATCTTCCCGCTGTGGCGGTTTACGACTTTTCCGTTAAAGATAAGTATCGAACCGACGCATATTTCGATCTTGTTTGCCCTGCTACAACCCTTGGTCTGTTTTCCTGTTCCGGCGAGAGCGATCAACAGATTCAAGTTCTATTGAAGAGGGCCATAGAGCATGGTTGTCGCTACACGATTGCTACACGGGGATCTACGGGGCCTGTGTTCTTTGACGGTTCCCGATGGTACCAGGGAAATATAAGACCCGTAGATGCGCTTGACACCATGGGCGCGGGAGATTCGTATATCACTGCGTTTGTTGTGAGCTGTCTCTCGCATGGCTGGAGTAAAAAGCAACCGCTCGATGCGGGGATCATTCGGGATGCAATGGAGTTCGCTGCTGACTATTCAGCTAAAAATTGCCTTAAACCCGGCGGCTTTGGATTCGAGCATAAACTCGCCGAGATGAAAGACAGTCAGGTCCCCCTTTCCTAGAAGGGTTTTTATTTAGACCATTAAGTATTAATACGTAACAAAATGACAAGTTGTCATTGGAACGAGTTTCGTTCTATTAAACGAAGGGATAATTGCTATGTTCAATTTCGATGAGCCTCGTTACGAGAAGGTTGTGAGCGATGCCCTCGCTCTCCGTCCTCAGATTGAGGCTGCCGTGGACAAGGTCTGCGAGCAGGGTTATTCCAACATCTTCTTCATCGGCTGCGGCGGCACCTGGGCCCACACGCTCCCGATGAAGTATTGGGTCGAGACCACCACGGCCGACGTCGACGTCCACTGCGAGATCGCCGCCGAGTTCCTCGCGTGCCCGCCCAAGGCCTTCAACAAGGACTCGGTCTGCGTCTTCTCCACCCGTACCGGCACCACCCCCGAGATCATCGAGGCCGCCAAGTTCTGCCAGGAGCAGGGCGCCCGCACGCTGATGTACGTCTCCAACGACAACACCCCGGCCACCGAGTACGCCGACTACAAGTTCTTCAGCTTCGCCGAGGACGACGTCCTGTGCGAGGCCATCTACACCTACCAGATCACGCTGGTCGCCCGCTTCCTCAAGAACGCCGGCGCCTTCCCCAAGTACGACACCTTCATGGAGGAGTTCGGCAACATCGCCCCGTACCTCATCAAGGCCAAGGACGCCCAGGACGAGCGCTGCGCCGCCATGGCCGAGGACTTCAAGGACACCGACTACCACATGGTGATCGGCTCCGGCATGCTCTGGGGCGAGGCCTACGACTACGCCATGTGCATCCTCGAGGAGATGCAGTGGATCAAGACCAAGTCCATCCACGCCGCCGAGTTCTTCCACGGCACCATCGAACTGTGCGAGGAGGGCACGAGCCTCATCATGCTCTACGGCGAGGACGACACCCGCAAGCTCATGGACCGCGTGGACAACTTCACCCACATGCTCGCCGACGAGAAGGGCGTCAACGTCCGCGTGAACAAGTTCGACACCGCCGAGGTCGAGCTGCCGTTCAGCGACCCCGAGTTCCGCAAGATCGTCTCCCCGATGGTCACCTACACCATCACCGAGCGTCTGAGCTGCCATCTCGAGCACGTCCGCAACCACCCGCTCACCACGCGTCGCTACTATCACCAGATGAACTACTAATCCTTTCAAATTGCTGCTGTTGTCTGCAGGCGAGCCGTGCTGAACGTCTCGCCTGCAGGCTTATTTCTGGGGTTAATCAAAATAGTTGCTCAGTACCTCCTAGTTGCACTGGTTGCATTATGGCGTTCATGGACGGGCAATTATTTGGCATTACAATGCCTGGCCGTCCGCTGTTTACGAGCCTGTTTGTCGGCTTGATTCTTGGCGATGTTCAGCAGGGCGTTATCGTCGGCGCTGCTTTGGAGTCCATGTTCATGGGCGCCATCATGGTCGGCGCGGCGGTTCCTCCCGAGGTCTATGCCTCTGGCGTGCTTGGCTGCGCGTTTGCCGTCATTACGGGTACGTGCACGGCAACTGCCGTCGCACTCGCCCTTCCCGCCTCCGTCTTCCTTCTCTACTCGGTGATTAACTTTGCAACGCGTATCGTCGCCGCCCATCTGGGATACGACCTGGGAACCAAGTTTTTGCAGCAGTCCGAAGAGAACAACCTTATGTCTCGCATGACGCATGCAGCCGGTGTCCTCGGAATGACCGTTATCGGCGCGATGATTGCGGCGCAGGTCTCGCTGTCCACGGCTTTGACCTTTGACGTGGGTGGTTCGGAGATTGTCCTGCAGGATCTGTTCGATTCGATCTTCCCCGGTCTGCTGCCCTTGCTGGCAACGTTCGCTTGCGTTGCCCTGTACAAAAAGGGCGTCAAGACCATTTGGATTATTATTGGTATCTTCGCGATCTGCATCATCGGAACGGGTTTGGGAGTGTTCGCGGCGGCGTAATGTTGACTGCTATGCTCGCGCGTTGGATAACTAACTGACCGTTTGAAAACGGGGCTCGGCGTAAGGCCGGCCCCGTTTTTTATTTGAGGGATTTTCCGACCGTCCAATAGTCCAGGCCCATGCATCACTCACGTATCTCTCAGCTCTCATTCATCATTAATACGAGAGATAACAGAAAGATGAGAGATAATTACGAGAGATAACTGAGAGACGAAGGAAATCTATTCGCGGCATTCTTCGCAGAACCGAGCGAAAGGACGTGCAGATGAACGAAAACGAACTGACCGGTCTGCTCGAGTCTTTAAGGCGCATGGGCTCGGACGATCTTAACGTTGAGGTCAAGGAGAGCGCCACGACGCTTTCCCGCGACGTATGGGAAACGGTCAGCGCTTTCGCAAACACCGCCGGCGGCATCATCGTACTCGGAGTGAGCGAGCGCGCGGGTTTTGCCCCAGTTGCAAACTTTGAGACCGAGAAAGTGCTCAACCAATTCGTGGCGGGCATGGGCGATGCCGGCGGTCGCGGAAAGCTGGCCAATCCGCCCAAATACACCATTGAGCGCGTGGAGCTCCAGGGCACCGTGGTTCTGGTCATCACGATTGAAGAGCTCGACCCGTCGAGCAAGCCTTGCTATGTCATAGAGCGGGGCGCTCAAGGTGGCAGCTACAAACGCATCGATGACAAAGATGTCCCGCTTTCGTCGACCGAGGTTTTGGCACTGTCGTCATATGAACGGACGAGTCCTAGCGATCGCGATGCGGTGCCCGGCACGAGTGTGGGCGATCTCGACGAGTCGCTGGTCGACCGCACGATAGAGCGTGCCTATTCGTTGACGCCTCGAGCGATGCGCGGTGCGGCGGACAAGAAGACAAAGATGGAGCGTCTGAATTTCCTCGACTTCCAGGGCAATGTTACCAAGGCCGGCCTCCTTGCCGCGGGCGTTTACCCTCAGCAGTTCTATCCCAAGCTCTTCATTGATGTGGCTGTCCACGTGGGAACTCAAAAGGGAGCTGCGGGGCCACTAAGGTTTATGGACCGCACAATCTGTGAGGGAACGTCGGGCGAGATGATCTCGGATGCTGTCGCGGCCGTCGCCAAGAATTTGCGGCGAACCTCGACCGTCCAAGGCGTCTCGCGTGTCGACTCGCTGGAGATTCCCGAGGAGGTTCTGCGCGAGGCAATCGCCAACGCCGTAATCCATCGAGAATACGGGGATCGGTTCTGTGGACAATCGATTGCCGTCGACGTCTTTGACGATCGTGTCGAGGTGACGAATCCTGGCGGCCTTTACGGGGGAAAGACTCGCGAGAACTTGTTTGACGGCAGCTCCCGATGCCGTAACGCGACGCTCGTGAAACTCATGTCGATTGTCCCGCTGCCGGATGGCGCAGGTTCGCCGGCTGAGGGCAATGGCTCGGGCATCCCGATGATGATCGATGCCATGCGCGCGCATGGTCTGGCCGAGCCCCTGTTCTGCCCGGGGTTCGATCGGTTCAAGGTCGTACTCTACCGTTCAAAGATCGAGCCGGTCGATCATGGCGGGGGCTTAATTGTGACGGCACTCAAACACTACGGCGAGCTGGGGACGCGTGAGCTGGCAGAACGCACGGGGCTTACAATTTCCCAGGTTAGGTCGCGCGTCAACGCGCTCATTGCTCAAGGCGAGCTTGAGCCCACGGCGCCGGCGACGAGCCGCAACCGCAAGTATCGACTGTCAGAGCGCGTGGAATAAAGGCGTTAGTGGACGAGGCGACCAGATAATCGACCCTCAATTGGCGCCCACTAAGGTAAAGCGGTTGTTGCTCAGTCGACGGTGATGCTAAAGACTCGGCTTACGCCGGCATGGCCCCGAACCCGTCCATCAAGAACAGCCTAAGAACCAGCTTGATGACATATCCCGGTTTGACTTCTGCCGCATCAAAGACGTGGTGCTCGGCGAGCTCGCTGCAGTATGCATAGATGTCGCGGATGAGCTTCGCGCCCGAGAGCGTAAACATGTAGCCTGCGTCCGAAAGCGCATTGGGCGCGGCGGGCAACTTGGCCATGTGGCAGAACGTTTGCAGGTCGGGCGCCATAACATTCTGGTAGTCGAGGTGGCCGCTGGCATCCTGTGCGGCAAGCTCCAATTGGCGCACAAAATCCAGCGCCGCCGCTAACACAAAGCTCGGCGTAGGCGCATTGACGTCCTGAGTGGTCGCCACAAGCCTGCCCGCCGCCTGCGTGACAAGCCAAGCGACCTCGCGCTGGCAACGCACGGCCTTGCGCGTAACCGGCTTGATGGACGAAGAAGAAACGCTTCCCTTAGGCGGATTCGAAGCAGCCATAAGACCCTCCCATGAACAATCCGGCCCAACAAGCCCGGATGAAACACGTGCTACATCAGTATACAGGGGAGTGGGATAGCGGGGTACAAGCGCGCCAGCGGCAAACCGAGAGCATCAACGATGTGCCGATCACGGAATGAGATCTCGTAATAATTGACTCTCGGCCATATTATTGAGGGGCACGACTCGCTTTCGTATGGTTGTAGGTGCTGACGATGAACGACATTGACCTTGCTGTTCCGTTGATGGATGGACCAAGCTATGACCGTGCCTGCAGTCTCGTTCCTTCTGAATACGTTGAGGCATGGGAGTGGTTTCTGGGTGAGGAGCAGCGCGACGGCGTTTGGACCAGCCTTCCGCACCACACCAAGAAAGATAGCCCTCAGTATCAGTATCGTTTGAGAATTGGCTCGGACTTCTTTCCCGTAACGCGGGATTCAGGGATCTTCTGGCCGGGCCAGGATCGGGTGAAGCAAGATCCCAATAAGATCTTTGCGCTTTCGGTCCATAACTCTAAAAAGAGCTTCTACACCGATGTGCCTCCGCTCTATTTGGACGATGGTACGTGGGTCATTAAGTACTCGGTTCAAGCGCCGGGTACCGTTGGTTTTCGAGACCAGAATTACAACCGTAAAATGCTCAACTGCATGGAATGTGGCGTTCCAGTCGGAGTCATATTTGCAACCGAGGTGGGCTATAAGGTGCTCGGCCTTGCGTTTGTTGAGCGGTTCGAGCCCGAAAACGGATGGTTTGTTCTGCACGGTCCTGTTCATAAAGGCGGACCGGACCCTCGTTTTGCGTCCGATATGAGTTATCTGAAGCACATGCCCGTCGATATTGAGTTTGCCGGACAGGGTGCGACCGACGACGAAAAGGTCCGCTATGCGTTAAGGCGCGAGCGATTGGGGCAGCAATGGTTCCGCAAGCAGCTCGTTGCCGCCTATGACGGCCGTTGCGCGGTGTCGGACTGCGGCGTCAGCGAAGCTCTGGAGGCTGCACATATCGAGAATTACTCGGGACCCAAATCGCAGGTTGCCAGCAACGGCATTCTGCTCCGGCGCGACCTTCATTCCCTATTTGATGCTCACCTGATTTCGTTTGAGCCTGTTTGCGGTGAATATCGGCTGTGCGGATCGTACCTGCTGGATAAGACCGACTACGCTTCCTTTGCGGGTGCGACGCTAAGGCAGCCGAATGAGCGTCAGTGGCGACCCAATACGGTGTTTCTTGAGGCCCATCGCATTGAGTTCGATCGCTCGGAAAAGAAACGTGAAAAGGCGGGGCTTCTGCCGTATTAGCGTATTAGGATTTGGCGGTCTTTTAAGATCGTGTTGTTTGATCGGATCGCGCGGCGATGCAATCTCGTACACGCCCGCCGGTGCATGCTCTTCCTGATTTGTATAGCGAGAGGGGAGCGTGTATGAGTTGGCGAGGCGATATTGCGATGGGGAAGTACGGAAAACTGCCGTGTGCCCTTATCGACAACAATATATTTCCGGGCGTAGAAGTTGATTGCGGGTCGTTTGTCGTTGCCTGCCCTTGCTGCGGCTCGCAAATACCGTGTCTCGACATTCGGTTCATCGATGCGCGCGACAGACTCAGCGACGAAGTGAGGAAACGTACGGGCGTTCATATGCCGGTGTATCCGGAGAAATGCCCTGTTTGTGGCCTCGATATCGTGTACGAAGCCGGCGACGAGGGATAGGTGATGCGGAGGGGCTGGCTGTGAAGACCTCTCCGTCTCTACAAATAAATCCCCTCACCGAGCTGCTTATGGAACTCGGCGTGATGATCGCGTGCCCAGGTAAAGAGTGCCTGGTCAAA
Source organism: uncultured Collinsella sp. (assembly GCA_958370785.1). Lineage (GTDB taxonomy): Bacteria > Actinomycetota > Coriobacteriia > Coriobacteriales > Coriobacteriaceae > Collinsella. The sequence continues at coordinate 68,569 of CATXKN010000008.1, forward strand.
ATTGGTGCGCGTGGCTGGGATGCCAAAGACGCCGGCAACTTCGACGCGCACAAACTCCAGTGCCGGCAGCTTGTTGATGGCAGTGAGGGCAAACGGGGACGAGGGTTCCTCGAACAGATAACGGCTGCCTTGCAACGCGTCGCAACTGGTGCACGTGTTGCCGAGCGACGGGGCTTTGGAGGCTCGCGCGCCTACGGGTTTGTAGCCGCAGCGCTTATGAAGGTAGTCGCGGATCTCGCCCGGCACGCAGCCAAGAGCGGGCACGATGGCGAGTGCGTTGGCATTGGCCGTGTCGATGGCAATGTGCCCGGCTTCGTTGGGCGCGTGCGCGATGGCGATGCTTTCGTCGTTATCGGTTCGATAGGGAATGCCGAAGGCCGCGACCGAGGTCTCTTTGTGACACTTCCAGCACTCGCGCTTGCCCAGTACTAGATATATATACGGCGCTGAGGGGTCGGATCGGTCAACACCGGGCAGCCACTCGGCAAAGGGCTCGGGGTTGACGCCGCTGGGTACATACCAGATCTTCTTGGTCCGGTCCCATTTGGCGCCCAGCGCCTTGGCTTCTTCTTTGTGCGAAAAGGGGACATCGAGCTCGGTGCGCATGGCGGCTCCTTGGTGCTGCAGGTGCAAGTGGCTCAAGGATACCGCAGGGCGCAGACATCGCGGCGCTTTGCTGAGAAGTTGCGGTGCGGACTGATTGGTTATGCCGTTAGATAAATTGGCAAGTAGATGGTCGGCTTTTGGCCAGTTGGGCGGTTGGGGCAGCTTGCGGCGCAGTTTTGTGCCTGGCTATTGTTGATGTTGGGGTATTGAATTTGTTTGGCCGCCATTTGTCAGGTGAATTGATGTTGCGTTGTAATGACGGTTGGAGCTGCCAGCGGATTTGGCGACATAAAACAAAACAGCTCAGAGGCGAAGCCTCTGAGCTGCGAACATTTGGTGGGCGTTAGAAGATTTGAACTTCTGACCTCTTCCGTGTCAGGGAAGCGCTCTCCCCCTGAGCTAAACGCCCGATCAAGGGTGCGCAAGTGCGCAAGGGATAATATAACGGAGCCTGAACTCGGTGGCAAGAACATTTTTAAAAATCGCTTACATTGTGGAATTCGGGGGCTTTGTCATATCCATTTCAAAAGAGTCTACTGCCGCGATTTGGCTGTCGCATAATGCAAGGCCATTGCGGTATCGAGCTATAGAAAGACGCCTGCGGAATTGTCCTACCGATAAGCGGACAAGCCTCCAGCCGGTGCCTTCGCCGTGGTAAGGTAAGCCGAATTGTTTCCAGGCTGTTTCGGGGGAGTGGAATGAGCAGAGAGTGTGTCGAGCAGGTCGAAGGTGCAGGGGCTTCGGTGCCGATGACCGATATATCGAACATTGATGTGCCCGAGGGAACCGACGAGCTGAGCCGCAGCACCCGCCGCGCGTGGCGCGACCGCCTCAACGATGCCCAGACGCGCAAGATGATCGTGGGCATGTTGGCTACGCTCGTGGGCGGTTCGTTTTGGGGCTTCTCGGGCACCAGCGCGAGCTTTCTGTTCGATACCTATCACGTCGACACCTTGTGGCTTATGAGCGTGCGCCAGATTCTCGCCGGTCTACTCTTTATGGCCGTGGTTGTTACGCGCGACCGCGGGCGCCTGATTGAGCTCTGGACCACACCCGCCGATCGCAAGCAGCTGCTGCTCTTTACCGCCTTTGGCCTGCTCTTTAACCAGTTTTGCTATCTTTCGGCCGTGCGCCTGACGAACGCCGGAACCGCGACGGTGCTCCAGTGCCTGCAGCTGGTCATCATTATGGGATACACCTGCGTTATCGACCGCCGCAGGCCGCGCACGCGCGAGGTTATCGGCATTGGCTTGGCTCTGGGCGGTACGTTTTTGATCGCCACCGGCGGTGACCCCACCAGCCTGAGCATCTCGCCGCTCGGCCTGGTCGCGGGCCTTATGTGTGCGGTCAGCGCCACCTGCATGGCGGTGATCCCCGCCAAGATCCTGCCCGAATATGGCAGCCCCATCGTCACGGGTTCGGCTATGCTCACGGCGGCATCGTTTCGTGTGCTTTCGTTCGCCCTTGGGCGCATATGCCGGCGCTCGATGTTGCCGGTATCGAGGCGCTCGCGGTGTTCGTGGTCATTGGTTCGTTTTTTGCCTACATGCTCTATATGCAGGGCGTTAAGGACATTGGCTCGGTCCGCGCAAGCCTCATCGGAACCGTGGAGCCGGTTTCGGCGACCATCACGAGTGCCGTTATGCTGGGCACGGTATTTTTGCCGACCGACCTTATCGGCTTTGCCATGATCATCGTGATGATGTTCCTCACGGTGTAGCCCCTACGGTTGCTTTAAAGGATAATAGGCTGGCGGCGCGTTGCTTTGGCGGCGCGCCTTTGTCTATAGAGAGGACCTCTTATGAAGTACTTTGGCACCGACGGATTTCGCGGCGAGGCCAACGTTGGGCTGACCGTAGAGCATGCGTACAAGATCGGCCGTTTTGTGGGTTGGTATTACGGTGCCAACCGCGAGCGCAAGGCACGCGTGATCGTGGGCAAGGACACGCGTCGCTCGAGCTACATGTTCGAGGCGGCGCTGGTGAGTGGCCTGGTCGCGAGCGGTGCGGACGCATATATGCTGCACGTGATCCCCACGCCGGGCGTGGCGCATCAGACCGTGGAGGGCTGTTTCGATTGCGGCATCATGATCAGCGCGAGCCACAACCCGTTTTGCGATAACGGCATTAAGCTCGTCAACAGCGACGGCTTTAAGATGGACGAGGACGTGCTGGAGCTCATCGAGGACTATATCGATGGCAAGAGCGAGGTGCCGCTGGCCACGGGCAACCACATCGGCGCCACAGTGGACTACATGCAGGGTCGCAACCGCTATATTGCCTCGCTCATCGCGAGCGCGAACTTTTCGCTGCAGGGCGTCAAGATCGGCATCGACTGCGCCAACGGTTCGGCGTCCTCGGTGGCCAAGCCGGTGTTTGACGCGCTGGGCGCCGACGTGCGCGTGATCAATGCCGCGCCCGACGGATTTAACATCAATGTGGACTGTGGCTCCACGCATATGGAGCGCCTGCAGCGCCACGTGGTGGAGCAGGGCCTGGACGTGGGCTTTGCCTACGACGGCGATGCCGACCGCTGCCTGGCCGTGGATGAGCGCGGCCGTGTGGTCGACGGCGACCAGATTCTGTACGTGTGCGGCGTGTACCTGAACAAGCACGGGCGCCTTTCGGGCGGTACCGTGGTTCCGACGATTGCCAGCAACTTTGGCCTGGTCAAGTCGCTGGAGCTTGCCGGTCTAAGCGCCGTGACCAGCGGCGTGGGCGACCGTCACGTGTATGCCAAGATGCGCGAGGGCGGCTTCAGCCTGGGCGGCGAGCAGACGGGTCATACGATCTTTGGCGATATCGAGCGCACGGGCGACGGCATTATGACCTCGCTGCGCGTGATGGAAGTGATTCGTGCCGAGCGCGAGACGCTCTCGCAGCTCACGGCTCCGTGCAAGCTGCTGCCGCAAGCGCAGGTTGCCGTGCGCGTGGCCGACAAGGACGCCGCGCTCGAGAACATGGGCGTGCAGAATGCGATCGCCGAGGCCGAGGCCGCGCTGGCGGGCGAGGGCCGCGTGCTCGTGCGCAAGAGCGGAACCGAGTCGGTGATTCGCGTGTTGGCTGAGGCTCCGGACCAAGCCGCCGCCGACGCCGCCATGAAGCGCATCGCCGCTGCACTCGAAGCCCTTTAGTTACGCGGTTTTACCAAACCGCGTAACTGCTCGACGCTGCAAACGACCCCAAGCGGCAATCTGACGTTCAATTTCAAGGGCGCGACCAGAAGGTCAGCGCCCTTTCATTTCACGTCACCTTGCTCGCTTAGGGCCGTTTTCGCTGACGCTGCCAAGGCATCGGCGTCAACCTAGTCGTTGGGGACGTTCTTAAACGACTAGTCATCGGGGACACTCTTCGTCATCCGTGCTTCTGGCTGGCAAAGAGTGTCCCAAACGACTAGTCGTTTAAGAACGTCCCCAATGACTACAAAGGGGGCGTCGCGGATCGATTCCGCGGCGCCCCCCCTGCGTTGGCGTGTCGCCTAAGCTTTACAGCTCGTAGAGCGTGGTGAACTTGTCCTGCAGGTAGCTGCAGTAGTAACGAGCATCGAATGCCATGCCGCAGGCGCCCTTGATGAGCTCCGGCGCGTCTTTGGCGCGGCCCCACTGCCAAATGTGCTCGCCCAGCCAGGCGCGGACGGGTGCCAGATCACCGCTCGCGCAGGCATCGGTAAGGTCGACGCCGTCGCGGCACATGGCCGGCACAAACATGGCGTCGTAGGCGCTGCCCAGCGCATAGGTGGGGAAGTAGCCAAACGAGCCACCGCTCCAGTGCGTATCCTGCAGGCAGCCGTGCATGTCGTCGGGAACGGGAATGCCCAGGTACTCGTCCATAAAGCGATTCCAAAGCGCGGGGATGTCCTTGGCCGTGGCCTCGCCGGCAAACAGCATGCGCTCAATCTCGTAGCGCACCATAACGTGCAGCGGATAGGTGAGCTCGTCCGCCTCGGTGCGGATCAGCGACGGCTGTGCGATATTCACGGCGTGGTAGAGCGTATCCTCGTCCACGCTGCCATAGACCTCGGGCGCGTGGCGGCGCAGCACCTCGAGCAGCGGGCCCATAAAGGCGCGGCTGCGACCCACGGTGTTTTCGAAAAAGCGGCTCTGGCTCTCGTGGATGCCCATGGAGGTGCCGCCCTCCAGACAGGTGCGCGCATAGGCGGGATTGACGCCCAGCTCGTACATGGTGTGACCGGCCTCGTGGATGATGCTGTAGACGTTGGAGATGCAGTCGTCCTCGTAGATGTGCGTGGCAATGCGCGCGTCGCCCACCGAGAAGCCCTCGCTAAACGGATGCTCGGTAAAGGCGAGTGTGGTGTCGTCCAGGTTAAGGCCGACGAGCTTCATCAGGTCAAAGCTCATGGCGCGCTGGGCGGCCTCGGGCACATGCGCGTGCAAAAAGTCGGCAGTGGGCTGCTGTCCGCGCTCGCCGATGGCGTGCACGAGCGGCACGACCGTCGCCTTGACCTCATCGCAAAACGCATCGAAGCTCTTGGCGGAAAGGCCGCGCTCGTACTGGTCGAGCCAAACATCGTATGGGTCGCGCTTGGGGTCCATGAGCTCGGCCTGATGCTTAAGTTGGGCGACGATTCTATCCACATAGGGCTCAAAGCTCGCCCAGTCATTGGCCGTCTTGGCCTTGTGCCACACGGCGTCGGCCTCGCAGGTGAGCCTGGTCCAGGCCTCGGCCTCCTCGGTGGGAATGACGCTCGCTTCGCGCTGGTCACGGCCGAGCACGCGGATCTCGTCGAGCAGCTGCGGGTCGTCGATCTTGCCGCCGGCGACGGTTTCGCGTGCCAGCGAGCGCACAAGTTCGACAGACTTTTCGCTGGTCAGGAGCTTATGATGCTCGCCGGCAAGGGTGCCCATGGCGTCGGCGCGCGCTGCGGCGCCGTTGGCGGGGGCAATGGTCGCGCCGTCAAACTCGGCAATCTTGAGCAGGTACTCGCGGGTCCACAGCTTGCCCTCGAGCTTGCGGAATTTTCTGACGGCCTTATCGACCTTCATGCCTTTGGGCGTCTTGCCCGCTGCGGGCTGGGCCTTCTTATCGTGCTTCTTTCCCATACCTTATCCTTGATCTCGCGAGCCGAGCGCCACGGATGGGCGCACGGCCAGTTTGCACAGCTACTTGCCTTGTACCCAGCACGAACAAAACGGAACGCGGCGATACGCCCACACAATGTGCTATCCTATAGCCCAATGCGTTGACGGAGAGGGTTTTGCCCGCCGCGTCGCCGGCAAGAGAGGGAAGGTCATGGGCTGTAAGCCTTCCTGCGGTGACAAGGGCCAAGCGTTCACTCCCGAGCAGCAACCTCAACGGGCGCGCGGCCAGTGGCGGCGATGTCCCCAGTAGGGAAGCCGTGAGCCTCGCGACAAGGGGCAAAGAGTGGGCGCGACGGGCCAGACATCCGTCGGGTCAAACAAGGTGGTACCGCGGAATTCAACCGTCCTTGGGCAATGCACATGCCCGAGGGCGGTTTTTTGTTACCGAACCGGGCCGCGTTTTCGCAACGTCAGACGGCGGCAGCCGCCTCGGCAAGCGAGGAGCGCGAGAGACGAAAGGGAAGACATGAGTCTGATTGATGATCTGGTCAAACTCGAGGAAGAGGCCAAGGAGCTCGTCGCAGGCGCCGACGACGCCGCCAAGCTCGAGGCTGCGCGCGTTGAGCTGCTCGGCCGCAAGGGCCGCATCACCGGCCTGATGCGCATGATGGGCAAGCTCGCCCCCGAGGATCGTCCCATGATGGGCAAGCGCGCCAACGAGATGCGCCAGCTGATCGAGGGCATGCTTGACGAGCGCACCACCGAGATGAAGGCCGCCGCCCTCAAGCACGCACTCGAGCACGAGGCCGTCGACATCACGCTGCCGGGCATCCGTCCGCAGATCGGTCACCAGCACCTGATCAAGCAGATCATCGAGGAGGCCGAGGACATCTTCTGCGGCATCGGCTACACCGTCGAGTCCGGCCCCATGGTCGACACCTCCTACTACAACTTCACTGCGCTCAATGCTCCCATGGATCACCCGAGCCGCTCGGCCCGCGATACCTTCTACGTGGTCGACAACAACCCCGGCAGCGTCGCGCACCCCGAGGCACACGCCCATGGCGAGTCCGACGTGCTGCTTCGCACCCAGACTTCGGGCGTGCAGATCCACACCATGGAGTCGCAAAAGCCGCCCATCTACATGATCTGCCCGGGCACCGTCTATCGTCCCGACACGGCCGACGCCTGCCACCTGCCGCAGTTCAACCAGATCGAGGGCCTGGTCGTCGACGAGGGCATCACCTTTGGCGACCTCAAGGGCACGCTCGACTACTTTGTTAAGTGCATGTTTGGCGAGGATCGCAAGACGCGTTACCGCCCGCACTTCTTCCCCTTCACCGAGCCTTCCTGCGAGGTGGACGTGAGCTGCCACGTGTGCGGCGGCAAGGGCTGCAACTTCTGCAAGCACAGCGGCTGGATCGAGATCCTGGGCTGCGGCATGGTCGACCCCAACGTCCTTATCAACTGCGGCATCGACCCCGAGAAGTACACCGGCTTCGCCTTCGGTATTGGCGCCGAGCGCGTCGCGGCCCTACGCTACGACCTGCCGGACCTGCGCACGTTGATGACGGGCGACATGAGGTTCTTGAACCAGTTCTAGAACGCTTTCTTCTTAGTTGCAGTTTCCGGCTCAAAGCCGCATTTATGAAAGGAGACCAGTTAGATGCGTGTTTCTTACGACTGGCTCAAGACCATGATCGATATTCCGGAGGATCCCAAGACCCTTTCGGACGAATATATCCGTACCGGCACCGAGGTCGAGGCGATCGACACCGTGGGCGAGTCCTTCGACCACGTGGTGACTGCCAAGGTGCTCACCAAGACCCCGCACCCCGATAGTGACCACATGTATGTGTGCTCGGTCGACGTGGGCGACAAGAACCTCGACGCCGACGGCAACCCCGCTCCGCTGCAGATCGTCTGCGGCGCGCAGAACTTCGAGGCCGGCGACCACATCGTCACGGCAATGATCGGCGCCGTGCTTCCCGGCGACGTCAAGATCAAGAAGAGCAAGCTTCGCGGCGTCGTGTCCATGGGCATGAACTGCTCCGCGCGCGAGCTCGGCCTGGGCGGCGACCACTCCGGCATCATGATCCTGCCCGAGGACACGCCCTGCGGCATGCCGTTTGCCGAGTACGTGGGCTCGAGCGACACCGTGCTCGACTGCGAGATCACGCCCAACCGTCCCGACTGCCTGTCCATGATCGGCATGGCCCGCGAGACCGGCGCCATCTTCGACCGCGATTTCCACGTTGAGCTGCCTGCCATCAAGGCCGAGACCGGCCGCGCGACCGACGACGAGCTTTCCGTCGAGATCGCCGACGAGGGCCTGTGCGACCGCTATGTCGCTCGCATCGTGCGTAACGTGAAGGTTGGCCCGTCGCCCGACTGGATGGTCAAGCGCCTCAACGCCCTGGGCGTGCGCCCGCACAACAACATCGTCGACATCACCAACTACGTGATGATGCTCACCGGTCAGCCGCTGCACGCCTTTGACCTGGACACCTTTGCCGAGCGCGATGGCCATCGCCGCGTGGTGGTTCGCGCCGCCCAGCAGGATGAGAAGTTCACGGCGCTCGACGGCGAGGAGCGCGTGCTCGACGCCGGCATGGGCCTTATCACCGACGGCGAGCGTCCCGTGGCGTTGGCCGGCGTTATGGGCGGCATGGATTCCGAGATCGAGGACGACACCGTCGACGTGATGGTCGAGAGCGCCTGCTTCAACGCCGGTCGCACCTCGCACACTAGCCGCGACCTGTCGTTGATCTCCGACGCCTCCATTCGCTTTGAGCGCCAGGTCGACGAGACCGGCTGTGTGGATGTCGCCAACGTTACCTGCGCACTCATCGAGGAGATCGCCGGCGGCGAGGTTGCTCCCGGCTATGTCGACGTTTTCCCCGCGCCCAAGACCATCGACAGCATTAAGCTGCGCCTGGCCCGCGTGCACGCCATCTGCGGCGCCGACATCGAACCCGACTTTATCGAGCGTTCGCTCACCCGTCTGGGCTGCACCGTCGAGCGCGACGGCGAGGACTTTATGGTCACCCCGCCGAGCTTCCGTCCCGACCTGCCGCGCGAGATCGACCTGATTGAGGAGGTCCTGCGCCTGTGGGGCATGGGCCGCGTGACGGCGACCATCCCGGCTGCCAAGAACCACATCGGCGGCCTGACCCGCGAGCAGAAGCTCACCCGTAAGGTCGGCGAGATCCTGCGCGCCTGCGGCCTCAACGAGACCACGACTTTTGGCTTTGCCGCCCCGGGCGACCTGGAGAAGATCGGTATGTCCACCGAGGGCCGCGGTTGCCCCGTGGTGCTCATGAACCCGCTGGTAGCCGAGCAGACCGAGATGCGTCGTTCGCTGCTGCCGGGCCTGCTGCAGTCCGTGGCCTACAACGAGGCGCACGGTACGCCCAACGTACACCTGTACGAGGTCGGCAGCCTGTTCCACGGTCGCGAGAACGCCAGCCTGCCCAAGGAGACCAAGTCCGTCGCGGGCGTGCTTTCGGGTCAGTGGAGCGAGCAGTCCTGGAACATGAAGTACCGCAAGCTGCGCTTCTTCTTTGGCAAGGGCATTGTCGAGGAGCTGCTCGCCCAACTGCGCATCGAGAAGGTTCGCTTCCGTCCCGTCGAGGGCGAGGGCTATGCCTTCTTGCAGCCGGGTCGTGCCGCCGAGGTTCTGTCCGGCGGCACCGTGCTGGGCTGGGTCGGCGAGATTCATCCCGAGGCGCGCGAGGCGATGGGCATCGATGAGGTCGTCGTTGCCTTTGAGCTCGACTTGGACAAGCTGATCAAGGGCGCCCGCAACCAGGAGAACTATCGCGAGTTCTCGCAGTACCCGGCTGTTGAGCATGACCTTGCCATTGTGGTCGACAACACTGTGACCTGCGAGGATCTTGAGCGTCGTATTACCAGTGCCGGAGGCAAGCTGCTCGAGGGCGTGCGCCTGTTCGACGTCTACCGCGATCCGGTCCGCGTGGGCGTGGGCAAGAAGTCCATGGCCTTTGCGCTTACATATCGCTCCGACGACCACACGCTCACCAGCGAAGAGGTCGAGAAGGCGCACCAGAAGATCGTCACCAAGGTGTGCAAGGGCGTAAACGGCGAGGTCCGCGGCTAGGGCTTGCGCCGGGGTATGGGTCAGCGGTGGTTGCCGCCGAGTCCTACGTGACCGCTATGCTCGATATAAGGCACTGTTGAGCCTTCATATATGACACGCGCATTACATAACGGCGTGCTGCTTTGTCGGCAGCGCGCCGTTTTGCTATGATAGCCCGCGGCGTGTTACGAATCTGACAATACGTAACACTGGCAAGGTGATTTAAGCGGCGTTGCAATTCCGTGCGCCGATAACCGGGAGGCGTACATGCACATTCCAGACAACTACCTGTCCCCGCAGACCGATGCCGTCATGGCGGTGGCGATGGTGCCCGTATGGGTTCACTGCATCAAGAAGGTACGCGCCACGCTCGATCGCGAGCACATGGCCTTTCTGGGCATCTGCGCCGCATTCTCCTTCTTGCTCATGATGTTCAACGTGCCGCTGCCCGGCGGTACCACGGGTCACGCCGTTGGCGGCGCGCTCATTGCGCTGTTGCTGGGCCCGGAGGCCGCGGCCATTGCTGTCTCGGTCGCGCTGGCGCTGCAGGCGCTACTGTTTGGCGACGGCGGCGTCCTGTCCTTTGGGGCCAACTGCTTTAACATGGCCTTTGTCCTGCCATTTGTTGCTGCTATTGTGTTCCGTGCGCTCAACAGCCGTCTGCACGACAAGAGCTGGGGCACCTCGGTTTCTGCCATCGTGAGCGGCTGGGTCGGCCTGTGCCTGGCGGCCCTGTGCGCGGCAATCGAGTTTGGTATTCAGCCGATGCTCTTTACCAACGCTTCGGGCGCGCCGCTGTACTGCCCCTTCCCACTGTCTATTGCCATTCCTGCCATGATGATTCCGCATATGCTGGTTGCCGGCGTGGTCGAGGGCGTGGCGACGGCTGCGATTTACGGTTTCATTAAGAAGACGGCGCCGAGCGTTATCGTCGGGCCCGAGGCCGTCGATGGCCAGCTTGCTGCCGAGGGCGCTGCTGCCAAGAAGACCTCGCTGGTCCCCACGCTCATCCTGGTCGCCGTGCTTGTCGTGGCCACGCCGCTGGGCCTGCTGGCCACGGGTGACGCCTGGGGCGAGTGGGACGCTGAGGGCGCCGCGACCGCCGTTCAGGAGGCTGGTGACAACAGTCTGCAGACTTCGGTCGGCCTCGATACCCCGACCTTTGCCGACGCTCTGCCCACGGGCGATTATCTGCAGGCCTATTCTGAGGAGCGGGGTCTTGGCTTTGCCGGCCAGGCCGCGATGTATATTCTTTCGGGCGTGATTGGCGTGGCGGTGCTCACCATCGCATTCCGTCTGATTTCGCTGACGGTCAAGGAAAGCGGTGCTCATGGCAATAGCCGAGCTGCCTAGCTGGCTTGCGGCCGAGGAGCGATACGAGCCCGCGGGGGTTCGGCATCGTGTGATGCAAAAGAATGTCCTGCACCTGGCGAGCCTGCTTGAGCGGGTTCGCCTGGGTGGAGGTGCGCACGAGGGCGGGTCGATGGTCGACCGCGCCCTTTCTTGCGTTTCGGCTCCGGTGCGTCTGGTGGGGATGTTCGTTTGCGTCCTGTGCGTGTGTCTGACGCAGAGCCCGCTGTACCTCATGTTGATGGCAGCTATCGCACTGGTGCTCGTTGCTGTTCGCCCCGTACGCGGGCTGCGGGCAACCTTTGTGCCGGCGTTGGCTGCCGCGGGGTTTGCCGTGGTTCTGGCGCTGCCTGCCTTGCTACTGGGTGCTTCTGCCACGGGCGCCATGCTCAAGATTGCACTCAAGACCTTCATTAATGTGTCACTGGTGCTGGGTGTTTCGTGGACGCTTACCTGGAGCCGCATGTCAGCGGCGCTCAAAATGCTGCACCTGCCCGACGAGGTCATCTTTACGTTTGATATGGCGCTCAAGCATATCGAGGTGCTGGGACGCACGGCGCACAATCTGTGCGAATCGGTCATGCTGCGCAGCGTGGGTCGTGCGTCTGCGGGTTTTTCGCGCACCGACTCGCTGGCGGGTATCATGGGCATGACGTTTATCAAGGCGATGGAATGCAGCCGCGCGATGGACGAGGCTATGCTCTGCCGCGGCTTTGCCGGTGCGTATCCGGCGCCCGCACGCGCCGGGTTTGGCTGGCGCGATGCGGTTTACGCGGCCGTTGTGGCGTTGCTCGCCGTGTTGTGCGCTGTGTTGTAGCGCGGACGGTCGAACCGTCGATGTGAATAGGGAAGGGCGACGTTTTGACGATCGATATGAATAATGCGGCGGGCACGAACGGTGCGGGCGGCGCCGAGGTCACGCCGCTCATCGAGCTGCGCGACGTGGTGTTCTCCTATGCGGGCCATACGGTGGTCGATGGCGTTTCGCTGCAGGTCGATCGCGGTGAACTCGTTGCCTTGCTCGGTCCCAACGGCTGCGGCAAGACGACGATCATGCGCCTTATTAACGGCCTTGAACTCGCGGACGCAGGGGCATACCTGTTTGACGGGCACGTGGTCGATGCGGCGTTTCTAAAGGATTCCGCGGCCGCTCAGCGTTTTCATCAGCGCGTGGGCTTTGTGTTCCAGAATGCCGACGCCCAGCTGTTCTGCGCTACGGTGGGCGAGGAAGTTGCTTTTGGTCCCGCGCAGATGGGGCTGCCGGCAGACGAGCTCGAGCGCCGCGTGCGCGATGCCATGGGGCTGTTCCAGGTTGCCGACCTTGCCGACGCCTCTCCCTACCAGCTCTCGGGCGGGCAAAAGAAGCGCGTTGCGCTGGCTGCGGTGGTGTCGATGAACCCCGATATCCTGGTGCTCGACGAGCCTACCAACGGACTTGACGAGGACTCTTGCGACATCGTGGTCAACTTCCTACTGGCCTATGTTGCTGCCGGTAAGACGGTCTTGATGAGCACACATCACCAAGATTTGGTGCGCCGCCTGGGGGCCCGTGCAATCTATATCGATCGATATCACCATGTGGTCGAGGCGCCTTCGCCGTCGTATGGAACCGAAAGCGGTGCCACGGACTAGTTGCTGCGTAGAGCGTGCGTAGCCGCTCGCGCGGCTTTGCCGTGATGGTATAGTTATCCAGGTTTTTATGGGGGTGGCTATGCCAAGCTGGAACATTCATATCGCTCAGACGGAGCGTTTGCTGGAGCGCACCGGTGCGCTTGCCAAGAGCGTTCGCGACCGCAATGCCTTTTTGTTTGGCTGCGTGGTTCCGGATATCTTCGTGGGCTATATGGTCCCTGGCATCGCCGATCCCATCCCGTACCGCATTACGCACTTTGCCAAGCCTGAGCCCATCCCTAAGCCTCGTGAGCATGAGTTCTGGGATACCTATGTGGCACCGTTGCTTAAAAGTTCGCCCACCGGTGCGCCGGCCGCGGCGACCTCGATTATCGAGGAGCGCGAGCGGCTGAACCGCGTGCACTATCCCCAGCGCTACAAGGATGCCGAGCCGGTTGCCGGTCCCGGAGCTCGTGAGTTCTCGCTTGCGTCCGAAGATGTGGCGCAGTCGCTGCTCGATTTAACGCTGGGCGTCTGGTCGCATCTGGTGGCCGATACCGTATGGAATACGCGCGTGAATCAGTACCTGGAGGCGCACGGCGGCAAGCCGTGTGAGGAGTTCCGCATTAAAAAGCAAGGCGACTTTGACTGGTTTGGCAAGACGCTGGGCATTGTCTCCATCCCGCGTGCGACCGATCGCCTGTATACCGCTGCGACGCGTTTTGGGCAGTATCCCATCCATAAAGAATATGTGCTCAAGACCATCGGCGTCATGCACGAGATCGTGCGCGAAAACCCCGGCGAGCCCGATCATCCGCCGTACCGCCTGCTGACCGAGGAATTCTTTGACGCAACGTTTACCGAGGTCATCGAGCTAACCGAGGCGGGATTTGCGGCTCGCGTTGCTGCTCCTGACGTTCCCGCAGTCCCCCTGATTGCTAGCTGCTAGCTGGCCTCCTTAACGGTGAACAGTTCATCCCAATCGACCAACAGCTCCCGCCGAAGGGTATCTTCGGTGATGCGTTCCTGGTCGGTCTTTGGGATGTAGGGGAGCCCCGCCTTTTTATGGATGAGTTCGGCGATGTTGTTAAAGCTCTTCGTGTCCTTGATTTGCTCATAGGTTATCTGGATAACGTCATAGCCCATGCTTGCGAGTGCAGTGGTGCGCTCGGCATCGGAGAGGCTTGCGGCTTCGCTGTCATGAGCGGAGCGGCCTTGGCATTCCAGAATGACGCCCATGCTATTGGTGGCACTTTCGATGAGGATATCGGCGTAGCAGCAGGTTTTGTCATACAGTGAGCGCGCGGCGTCGCTGAGTGGGATGCGCACGTTGTTTGCGATGCTGATGCCCATGCCGCCCTCGTCGCGGGGGAGCGAGACAAGCATGGAAGTCTGTACTTCGAAGGGCGAGGCGGTCTGCCCCGTCATGTGCTCGGCCGCCCAGCGCAGTTGTTTAACGCCGCGCAGGCCTGCGGCCTGCTTGGCGAACGCGGCGATATCCGCTGCGGAAAGCAGCGGCGTGCGCTTCCACAGGTTAGTGCCATTGCCCTTGGTGTCGACAACACGCTCCCAGCCGCAGTTGGGTGGAATGAGCTTAAGCGAAATAGCTTCATCGAGTTGCTGTTGCGTTCGCTCGCAGGGCTTAAACACTGCAAAGGAGCCGCACATCTCGTAGCAAGCCATGAGTAACTGGTTGCGCGAGACCTGCGTAGCAAGGTTGAGCAGTGTGAACTCCGGGGACGTGACATCAAACCCATGCTCAGTCTGCCTAAACGACCCAGGAGGCGGCTCTTGGGTCAGGAGGTGCGATTTAAACAGGCTTCGCGACCCGGATTGTGCCCGAGTGAATACAAGCCTGTGAAGTGGTGCGTGAAACAGGTCTTTTACAACTGCATGACTTCCGAGGCCACAACATCTGCGATCCATATTGCCAAGGCTAATGGCGGGGTAAAGGCCTAATACCTGCGGCGGGATGCGGTAGTAGTTAAAGGCGGATTGCCCACAAAGCGTCAGGTCCATAATGCCCTCCTGGCCGAAATCATCTCTTTGAAGCGAGTGATGCCAGCGTCAATCCGGAAGTATGCGGCAAAATCTGAACCCTATGAGCAGACCTGGCTTTTGAGGCTAGTTTATCAGGCATTTTGTTGCGAAAAAACAGGGTGTGCTCGGAGGTTCCGGAATTTGCCGCATACTTCCGAAAACGCGGTCGATTTAGACCTTGCTAAAACGATTTAGCAGCGTCGGTCAAGGTGCGGGTTTGCCACCAGGCGAACACTTTTAGCGCTTGGGGCTTTATTTATTGGGCCTCGAAGGGTGGATTTCGCGTTTTTAGTAAAGAAATGAGTGCGTGTTTTGCCGTGCGCCGGCATTGACGCAAAGAAAAGGGTCCGGAAGGCGAAGCCTTCCGGACCCTTTGCAATGCAAATCTGCTTGCAAGTGCGATTTAGCGCACCTGAGCGACGTAAGCGACGTTGGTCGAGGAGACCTTGTCCTCGAGCTGGACGCTCATGCGGGGATCGCCGGCGGTAGCGACGGTCAAATCGCCAGTCTTGACGTAGCCGAGCTCCTTAGCGGTCTCGATCGCCTTGACGATCGTGCCGTTGACGGTGCCCTGGGTAATCTCTGCCTGGTGCGGGATAACGCCCCAGTACATGATCATCTGCTGGACGGCCCACTCGTGGCGGGAGAACGCGCAGATCGGCATGTTGGGACGGAAGTGCGAGATCAGGCGAGCAGTACGACCAGTGGTCGTCGGCACGGTGATGCACTTGGCGCCAACGGTGGTGGCCATGTTCACAGCGGACATACCTACAACGTTGTTGACAACGCGGGTGCCGTGAGCATCGGCCGGAACCTCGAGCGGAGCGTGAGCCGGGAGGTACTTCTCGGTCTCGAGAGCAATGCTGGCCTGCATCTTGACGGCCTCGACCGGGTACTTACCGGCAGCGGACTCGCCGGAAAGCATAACGGCGTCGGTGCCGTCGTAGATGGCGTTAGCGACGTCGGCAACCTCGGCGCGCGTCGGGCGCGGGTTCTGCTGCATGGAGTCGAGCATCTGCGTAGCGGTGATAACGGGCTTGTAGGCCGCGTTGCACTTGGCGATGATCTCCTTCTGGATGTGCGGAACGAGCTCGGGCTTGATCTCGATGCCCAGGTCGCCACGGGCGACCATGATGCCATCGGAAGCCTCGAGGATCTCGTCGAAGTTCTCGACGCCCAGGGCGCACTCGATCTTCGGGAAGATCGTCACGTGCTCGCCACCGTTCTCGCGGCAAAGCTTGCGGATGCCGCGGACGGACTCGCCGTCACGGATGAAGGAAGCGGCGATGTAGTCGATGTTCTCGGTCAGGCCAAAGAGGATGTCCTGACGATCGCGCTCGGTGATGGCGGGCAGAGAGATGTTGACGTTGGGCATGTTGACGCCCTTGCGCTCGCCGATCAGGCCGTCGTTCTTAACGACGCAGGTCATGTCCTGGCCGTCGACGGACTCGACCTCGAGGGCAACCAGGCCGTCATCGATCAGGATGAGGGAGCCCTTCTCGACCTCGGAGGGCAGAGCCAGGTAGTCGAGGGAGATGTGCTCAGCGGTGCCGTGGAAATCCTCGGACGTGGGCTGAGCGGTGACGACGATCTTGTCGCCGGTCTTGACGGCAACCTTCTTGCCATCGACCAAAAGGCCGGTGCGGACCTCGGGGCCCTTGGTGTCGAGCAGGATGCCGACAGGCATGCCGAGCTCCTTGGAAATACGGCGGACGCGCTCGATGCGACCGTGGTGCTCGTCGTAGGAGCCGTGCGAGAAGTTAAAACGGGCGACGTTCATGCCCGCCTTGATCATCTCGCGGATGGTCTCGTCGCTATCGCAGGCGGGACCCATGGTGCATACAATCTTGGTGCGCTTGTACATTCAGACCTCCATCTGACATCGTCTTGCGCTGATAGATAAACCATAAGAAATAAAACTGAGATGATTATAACGAAATGCCGACCGAATACCCCAAAAAATCGACCGTATGCCGAATTAGAAGTTCATTTTTTGCGGAAAAACGGTATATGCAAAAACTTTATCAACCGTTCTAACCGCTGCTATCTGGGCGATATTTTAGTTCGATGATGCGCCGAAGAAAAAACGTTTTATCAATGTTGAGCATCACACTGTCTGCACCGTTGCGCCTGTGCCGTGTTTCCAGATGGAATGTTTTGGCTAGACGCGTCGCTTTGGGGTACCATAGCTCCACTATCAACTGCCGCTCAGCACGGCAGCCTTGATGAGCCCTTGCCCTTCTCCTGGGAATTATGATCGGGCATCAATCTGCTGAGTGGCCCGAATCCCAGGAGGGGACTCTATATGCAAAAGGAATACCTGTCCGCCGCGGCGGAGGTGCTCAGCGACCAAGGTGTCGATGAGAACCTCGGCCTGAGCAACGGCGAGGCGTCGGCGCGCCTTGCCAAGACAGGCCCTAACAAGCTCGAGGAAGCCGAGAAGACGCCGCTGTGGAAGCGTTTCTTTGAGCAGATGGCCGACCCTATGGTCATCATGCTGATTGTTGCCGCCGTTATCAGCGCACTTACGGGCATGGTCAAGGGCGAGCCCGATTTTGCCGACGTCGCCATTATCATGTTCGTCGTTATCGTCAACTCGGTGCTGGGCGTGGTCCAGGAAGCCAAGAGCGAGGAGGCCCTCGAGGCCCTGCAGGAAATGAGCGCGGCGCAGTCCAAGGTGCTGCGCGACGGCAAGCTCGTGCATCTGCCGAGCGCCGAGCTCGTCTCCGGCGACGTGATCATGCTCGAGGCGGGCGACTCCGTTCCGGCCGACTGCCGCGTGCTCGAGAGTGCCACAATGAAGATCGAAGAGGCCGCGCTGACCGGCGAGTCCGTGCCGGTCGAGAAGCACGCCAACGTGATCGAGCTTGCTGCGGGCACCGATGACGTGCCGCTCGGCGACCGCAAGAACATGTGCTACATGGGCTCCACCGTGGTGTACGGCCGCGGTCGCGCCGTCGTGGTCGGCACCGGCATGAACACCGAGATGGGTAAGATCGCCGGTGCCCTGGCCGAGGCCAAGGAAGAGCTCACGCCGTTGCAGGTGAAGCTCGCCGAGCTCAGCCGCATCCTCACCATCATGGTGATCGTCATCTGCGTCGTCATCTTTGGCGTTGACATCCTCCGCCACGGCGTGGGCAACGTCCTCACCGACCCGACTGCCCTGCTCGACACCTTTATGGTTGCCGTCTCGCTCGCCGTCGCCGCCATCCCCGAGGGCCTGGTCGCCGTCGTGACCATCGTCCTTTCGCTCGGCGTGACCAAGATGGCCAAGCGCCAGGCGATCATCCGTAAGCTTTCTGCTGTCGAGACGCTCGGCTGCACGCAGACCATCTGCTCGGACAAGACCGGCACGCTTACCCAGAACAAGATGACCGTCGTCAAGCACGAGCTCGCTGCGCCCAAGGAAAAGTTCTTGGCCGGTATGGCACTGTGCTCCGATGCCCAGTGGGACGAGGAGCTGGGCGAGGCCGTGGGCGAGCCGACCGAGTGCGCGCTCGTCAACGATGCCGGCAAGGCTGGTCTTACTGGCCTGACTGCCGAGCACCCGCGCGTGGGCGAGGCCCCGTTCGACTCGGGCCGCAAGATGATGTCCGTGGTCGTCGAGACCCTGGACGGCGAGTACGAGCAGTACACCAAGGGCGCGCCCGACGTGGTGATCGGCCTGTGCACCCATATCTACGAGGGCGATAAAGTCGTCCCCCTGACCGAGGAGCGTCGCGCCGAGCTCGTGGCAGCCAACAAGGCCATGGCCGACGAGGCCCTGCGCGTGCTGGCGCTGGCAAGCCGCACTTACACCGAGGTTCCCGCCGACTGCAGCCCCGCCGCGCTCGAGCATGACCTGGTTTTCTGCGGTCTGTCCGGCATGATTGACCCGGTCCGCCCCGAGGTGGCCGACGCTATCCACGAGGCGCACGACGCCGGTATCCGCACCGTCATGATCACGGGCGACCATATCGACACCGCCGTGGCCATTGCCAAGCAGTTGGGCATCGTCACCGATCGCAGCCATGCCATTACCGGCGCCGACCTCGATCGCATGAGCGACGAGGAGCTCGACGCGCACATCGAGGACTACGGCGTGTACGCCCGCGTCCAGCCCGAGCACAAGACCCGCATCGTCGAGGCTTGGAAGTCACGTGACCAGATCGTTGCCATGACGGGCGACGGCGTCAACGATGCCCCGTCCATCAAGCGCGCCGACATCGGCGTGGGCATGGGCATCACCGGCACCGACGTTACCAAAAACGTCGCTGATATGGTGCTCGCCGACGATAACTTCGCCACCATCATCGGTGCCTGCGAAGAGGGCCGTCGTATCTACGACAACATCCGCAAGGTCATCCAGTTCTTGCTTTCGGCCAACCTTGCCGAAGTCTTCTCGGTGTTTATCGCCACGCTCATCGGCTTTACCATCTTCCAGCCGGTGCAGCTGCTGTGGGTGAACCTGGTCACCGACTGTTTCCCCGCGCTCGCGCTGGGCATGGAGGACGCCGAGGGCGACATCATGAAGCGCAAGCCGCGCAACGCCAAGGACGGCGTCTTTGCCGGTCACATGGGCCTGGACTGCGTGGTCCAGGGCCTGATCATCACCGTGCTGGTGCTGGCGAGCTTCTTTGTGGGCGTGTACTTTGACATGGGCTACATCCACATCGCCGATATGATCGCCGGCAATGCCGACGAGGAAGGCGTGATGATGGCGTTCATCACGCTCAACATGGTCGAGATTTTCCACTGCTTCAATATGCGCAGCCGTCGTGCGTCGCTGTTCACCATGAAGAAGCAGAACAAGTGGCTGTGGGCTTCCGCCGCGCTGGCACTGGTGCTGACGGTGATCGTAACCGTGCAGCCGACGCTTGCCGAGATGTTCTTTGGTCCTGTGACGCTTGAGCTTAAGGGCGTTGTCGCCGCGCTGGGCCTGGCCTTCCTGATCATCCCGCTGATGGAGATCTACAAGGCGATCATGCGCGCGGTCGAGAAGGAGTAGATCGAAAGGCTGTCCTTCCCACCGGCCCGACCGCCTGCGGGGTTTCTTCTTCGCTGGTCCTCGCGCTTCGCGCTGCGGGATCGCTCAGAAGAAACCCCTCCCGGCGGTCGGGCCTTCGGATGGCCTCTCGGGACCATCGGCTGAGGGAAAGTGTGTGAGTCGGTCGAGCAGTTGCTCGACCGACTCTTTTTTATGGGTAAAATACCTGCTCAGTTGTGTGGTTTTTTGCTGGGAGGCATTTGTGGGCAAGGCTAAGGCTAAGGCGAAGAAAAAGACGACGGGGGCGCGGGCTAAGCGCGATCGTCGTCGGAAGCTCGCGACCGAAGCCCCTGTATCTGCTGAGGAGTTGCTGGCGAGTGTACCGGGGCTTGACGCGCTGCAGGATGTTCCGGCGTTCGATGACCTGCCGGTCGATGCGGCTCAGCAGGCTGCATTTGACGACTTTTGCGCGCAGGCCGAGGAGCCCGAGCAGATGCAGCTCGGTGCCGTGGTGCGCCTGGACCGCGGGTTTCCGTTGGTGGCGACTGCCGATGACACGTTTCGTGCCGAGCATGCCGTAGGGTTTGCCAAGTCGCGTGGCGAGGACGAGGTCTTGCTGCCCGCCGTGGGCGACCGCGTGGCGGTTCGCCGTGCTCCCGGGCACGACATGGGCGTGATCGAGTGCGTACTGCCGCGCCGTACGAGCTTTGAGCGTTGGCGTGGCCGTGCCCGCGGTGAGCGCCAGATGCTCTGCTCCAACGTTGACAGCGTGCTGATCGTGCAGGCGCTCGGCGCCGGCGAGGTGCTGCTCGATCGCGTGGCGCGCTCACTGGTGTTGGCGCTCGATTGCGATGCCGAGCCGGTGGTGGTGCTCACCAAGGCCGACCGCTGCGAGGCCGATGAGCTCGAGCGCGATCTGGACCGCGTGCGCCGTCTGGTGGGTCCGGGCGTGCGCGTGATCGTGACGTCTTCTGCCGAGGGCCTCGGCCTGGACGAGGTGCGCGCCTGCGTGCCGGCTGGGAGCTGTGCCATGATCTTGGGCGAGTCGGGCGCCGGCAAGTCGACGCTGCTCAATGCGCTGCTGGGCCACGATGCGCTGGCCACTGGCGGCGTGCGCGAGCGTGATGACCAAGGTCGCCACACCACGGTTGCGCGCGTGATGGTGGCGCTGCCGGGCGACGCCGGCGTGATCGCCGATGCCCCGGGCCTGCGCAGCCTGCCGCTCGTGGGCCACGAACGAGGGTTGGCTCGCGCGTTTCCCGAGATCGTCGAGGCGTCGCGTGCGTGCCGGTTTGGCGATTGCACGCACACCCATGAGCCGGGTTGTGCCGTTCGCGAGGCCGAGGACGCGGGGCAGATCGACAGCCTGCGTCTGGAGACGTTCCAAAACCTGGCGTCATCCATGCGCGTGAGTGCCCAAATGCTCGACCCCGATGTTCATCTGTAATTGATTTTTCCTATGACAGCCGCCTCCCAACTGCTTGGGAGGCGGCTTTTTTGCTGCCAAAGCGTCTCGAAATATGCGTTTTGCCGACGTTCTGACCAAAACCATGCCACGAGCTTGACGGGCTGGTCAGCTTTTGGTCAGCGATTGGTTTGACACGTAAAACCAAGATTGCGATTGCGCCGCTTTGCGCCCTGGTCGCCCAGACAATGGTGGTACGGGCATTTGCCCGGCACCGCCATGAGAGGAGCGGCCGTGAACAAGAGCAAGCGCATCGCCATCAGTCTGGTCGCAGGCGTGCTTGCCGCGGCGCTCTGCATGGTCTACGGCTCGTCGATCCGCTCGCAAGCCGAGCAGGCCCAGGCCGAGACTTTGGCAAAATACGGCGGCGACCGCGTTGAGGTGTGCGTCGCGGCGCGCGATATCGATGCGGGCGAGACCCTCGACGAGAATAATGTCATAACTCAGGAATGGCTGGCCAGTCTGTTGCCGCGTGATGCGGCGACCGAGCTGCGTCAGGTGCGCGGTGACGTGACGACCTCGCGCATTCCCAAAAACGCCGTGATTTGCAATGTCTACACCAAGGCCGAGAGCCACAAGCTCGAGGTGCCTAAAGGTAAGGTTGCCGTTTCGGTGGCGGTCGATGCCGAGCACTCGGTCGGCGGCGCCACGGGCGTGGGCAGCTATGTGGACGTGTACGTGCAAAAAGATGGCGTGACCGATCGACTGTGCGGCGCGTCCGTGATCGATACCAGCGAAGATGCCGGCACCACGCGTGAAGGCAAGATCGAGTGGGTGACGCTGGCGGCAGACCCAGAAGATGTCAAGGAATTGCTGGGAGCCTCGGGAAAGGGAACGGTCAGCTTGACGATTCCCGCCACGGCGCGCGGCAAAAAGAGCGGAGGCGACGAGTGATGAAGGCGATCTGGCTTGCGTGCTGCGCGTGCGGCGATTACGGGCTGCTACAGCAGGAAGTCGAGGGTCGCGATGTGGGCGCGCAGGTGCTTCGCGTGGGCGACCTGGACGGGCTGGTGTCCATGGCGCGGGCGTTTCCGTCGCGCCGCGGTGCCGCCATCATCGCGGCGTCTCTGTTCGATACCGAAGACGTGCGAAAGACCGTTGCGCGCCTGACGGCCGAGGGCCGTGTGAGTCGCGTCGTCGTGTTGATCGAGACGCTCGACCCGTCGGATATCGAAGGGCTGTTTCGCGCGGGGGCGACCGAGGTCATCGCTGCGCACAGTTTGTGCGGCAACGGGCGCGCGGGCGAGGGAACGGTTGATTCCGATCGGCGCATGACGATTGAGCCCGATGCTTTTGTTGATAGGGAACCCGGGGCGCCTCGCGCTACAAGAGGCCCGCGTGTTGATGAATATGGAAAAGCGGAAGCCGAGCATGGTCGGCGCCCCCGGGACCCCCTTGCATACGATGACGCTGGAAGGCCGGTACCGTATGGCGATGACGTTCTGGCTGAAGATATGGGATACGTGCATGGCGTAAATCTGGCCGATGAGCTCGACGAGGTCGAGGGTTTTGCCGGGGCTGACGAGCCGTGTGCCGCTGCGTCTTTGGCTTCGGAATCGCAGCCCGGGCAGCCTGCCATGCCGGCTTGGGCTCAGCGCGTGACCGCAGCGGGGGAGACGGGGATGTTATCGCCCGCGTCCGTGTCGCCGGTTCCTGCACCGTCGGCCCCCGCGCCGTCGGCGGACGCTTCGATTCCGCCGCGTCGGGCGCCGGTCGTCTGCGTCGTCTCGGGTTCGGGCGGTTGCGGCAAGTCGACGATCGTTGCCACCATGGCGCATGCGGCGTCGCTGTTGGGTTTGCGTGCCGCTGTGCTCGACTTGGACCTCATGTTTGGAAACCTATACGATCTGCTGGGTGTCGATACCCCACACGATATGGCGACGCTTATCGAGCCGTCGGCGGCGGGCGCACTTGCCGAGCCGGATATCGTGGCCGCATCGATGCGCGTCGCCCCGGGCGTCACGCTCTGGGGACCTGTCGCGGCCCCCGAGAAGGCCGAGCTCATGGCGCGTCCGGTGGAGCTATTGCTCGATGTTTTGCGTCGCGAATCCGACGTGGTCTTTGTCGACACCTCGGTCTTTTGGGGTGATGCCGTGGCCGCCGCGGTGGCGGCGAGCGACCGTTGCCTGGTCGTAGGCGATGCGGCGGTATCGTCCGCGACATCCGCTTCACGCGTCATTGAGCTGGCGAGCCGCGTGGGCGTGCCACGCACGCGCATGAGCGCCGTGTTCAACCGGTTTGGTGCGCGCGGTGCCGACGAGGACGTCGCCATGCGCTTTGAGATTGCCTGCGCACTGAGCTCCAAGATCCGCATTGCCGATGGCGGTCAGGATTTGGCCGCGCTCATGGCATTCGGTCGCGCCGACGAGGCGGTGGGCCAGACGAGCGCTTTTGCGACTAGCGTGCGCGAGGCCACGCGCGAGATGCTCGTGGAGCTGGGCTGCGCCGTCGGTCCCTGGAGCGATATGGTCGCTGACCGCGCGACCCGTACCGAGCGCCCGCGCATCCGTCTTCCCTGGTCGCGTGAGGGTGATTCGCGATGAGTCTGCAGACGAGGATTAAAGCCGCTGGCGCGGCCGCCGCGGCTGCCCCCGTTGATGCGGGACGCCGCCGTGCCGTTAAACGCCGCACCAAGCGTGCGGTGATGAACCGCGTGGGCTACGACGAGGTGGCACGCATCAGTGCCTACGTCGACCCGGCCCTTGCTCGCTCTGAGCTACGTCCGGCGGTGGAAGCGGCGCTCAACGTGGAAGAGTCGACCGACTTGGCGACGCCTGAGCGTGAGACCATCATCGACGAGATCCTAGATGACGTGGTGGGCCTGGGACCGCTGCAGCCGCTCATCGAGGACGACACCGTTACCGAAATCATGATCAACGGCTGTCGCTCTGCCTTTTTTGAGCGCAGTGGCGTTTTGTATCCCATCGAGCACGCGTTTGAGGACGACGAGCAGATCCGTGTGCTCATCGACCGCATCATCTCGCCGCTCGGCCGTCGTATCGACGAGCGTAGCCCCATCGTCAACGCCCGCCTCAAGACGGGTTATCGCGTCAACGCGGTGATTCCACCCGTGGCGATCGACGGGCCAATCCTTACCATCCGTAAGTTCTCGGACCGTATCTGTTCGTTGGACGAGCTTGTGGGGTTGGGGTCACTGCCGCTTTGGTATGCGCAGCTGCTGTCGTGCGCGGTGTCGTTGCGGCAGGACTTGGCGGTTGCGGGAGGCACGGGGTCGGGCAAGACCACGCTGCTCAACGCGCTGTCGTGCGAGATTTCCACCGGCGAGCGCATCGTGACGATCGAGGATTCCGCCGAGCTCAAGTTTGCACATCACCCACACGTTGTTCGTCTGGAGGCGCGTGAGGCGTCAATCGAGGGCGAGGGTGCGGTGACGATTCGCGACCTGGTGACCAATGCTCTGCGTATGCGCCCCGATCGCATCGTCGTGGGCGAGGTGCGCGGTGCCGAGTGCTGCGACATGCTGCAGGCCATGAACACGGGCCACGACGGCTCGCTCACCACGCTCCATGCGGGTACCGAGCAGGAGACCGTGGTTCGCCTGACGCTGCTTGCGCGCTACGGCATCGATTTGCCGAGTGAGCTTATCGAAGAGCAGATCGCCATGGCGCTCGACGGCATCGTGATGTCCGAGCGTCATGCAGATGGCAGGCGGTTTGTGGCCTCATATTCGGGGGTTCACCGCGGCGCGTCGGGCGGTGTTGAGCTCGAACGCTACGTGACGTTCGATGCCGCCGAACGCACTTGGACGCTCGATCGCGAGCCGCCGTTTATTGCGGAGGGCTTGCGGTCGGGAACGCTCACGCAAGAGGAGGTGGACGAATGGAGATCGCTATGCCCCTCGTCGTAGGGGGTTTGGCGGGGCTTTCTGTCGCGACGGCGTGTGGGGCAGGGCCTCGTGTGCCGCGGAGGCCGCCGGCGGAGCTGGCGCGCCAGACGCTCGAATCGATGGCGGAGAAGCTGCCCCGTGAGTTGACGGAAAACGACCTGCTGACAAAGACTGCCCGCTCGTGGGCGTCGCTGATCCCCGCAGATCGCCTTGGGCTTGCTATTGAGGATAACGCGGCTCGTCTGGCATTTCTGCTGCTTTCGAGCGGTATCTGCAGCGTCTTGCTGGCCGTTGCATCGTTGTCGCCCATCGGCTTTTTCTTGGGGCTGGTGGCGCCGTTTGGCGTGGGCGCCGCGCGTGACACCTTCGATCGCCGACGCGAACAGCATGATGTAGAAGAGGCCATGCCCGAGGCATTCACAGCGTTATCCATGTCGCTTGCCTCGGGGCATTCGCTGGCACAGGGCATGCGCTTTGTGGGCGCCCATGCGCAAGAGCCGGTTCATACCGAGTTTTTGCGGGTGGCGGCGGCAATCGATTGCGGTGTCTCGGCGACCGACGCACTCGATGACCTACTCGTTCGCATCATGCCCCCGGCCTTTCGCTTGTCACCTTGGCGCTCAAAGTGTCGCAGCGTACCGGGGCTCCGCTTGCCGGCTTGCTGTCCGAGGCGTCGAGCATGGTGGGTGAGCGCATCGAGCTCAAACGCCGTCTGGACGTTAAGACGTCACAGGCGCGTATGTCGGCACACATGGTCGCGGCGATGCCGGCGGGCATGTGCGCGGTACTGGCTTTGCTTTCGGCAGACTTTCGCCGTGGTCTTGAGACGCCGGCTGGTGCGGGCGCCGTGGTGCTGGGACTTGCCCTCAACGTCGTTGCCCTGGTAGTTATCCGGCGCATTATGCGGGTGGAGCTATGAGCGCCCTGGTCGGGGTCGCGGCTTGTCTGTGCGCCCTGAGCGTATTTGCCGCGACGGGTTTGGAGCGTGCGGATGCTCGCAAGATTGCAGAGACATGCAAGCGTGAGGCGGTACTGGTCATTGCTGCGGGCTGCTCGGTGATTGATGCCCTGACCGCGCGAATGAAGGGCGCGATTGGGGCGGGCGGCCCGGCGCGGGTGTCGCTCGGTGAGGTGTCCGAGATGATCGACGTGGTGCGCCTGGGGCTTTCTGCCGGCCTTTCGTTTGACGCGGCGCTCGAGATTTTCTGCGCCAATCGTCGGTCGGTGCTGGCCGTCCGTCTTGAGCGAGCCTGCATGGCGTGGCAGGTGGGCGTGGGGACGCGCGAGGCCGAGCTGTTGGCTGCCGCGCGTGATTTGGACGTGAGGGCGCTCGAGACCTTTGCCATCACGGTGGGGCAGGCGCTTGCCCTGGGCGCTCCGCTGGCCGAGACGCTGGCTGCTCAAAGTCGCGAGATCCGTGCGGCCCATCGCGCCGCAGTCGAGCGCGAGATCGAGCGCGCACCGGTCAAGTTGCTAATTCCCACCGGCACGCTCATCTTGCCGGCGTTGCTTCTGTCCATATTGGGCCCGCTGCTGGGAGCAGGCGGGATGATGTAGGGAGGAATACATGAACACGATGACCGACATTGCGGGCAAGGCTTGGAGCTGGGCTTTTTGCCGGGCAATCCGCGCTCGCCAGCGTGCCAAGGCGCTGTTGCGGGAGGAGAGCGCGCAGGGCACCACCGAATACGCCATCTTGGTCGGCGTGCTCGTAGTGATCGCGATTATCGCCATCGTCGCGTTTAAGAGCAAAGTCGAAGAACTATGGAACGCGATCAAAGACGGCATCAACAGCCTGTAGGAGGCAGGCGGCCTGTTGGTTCGCCGCTGATACTCGTCTGTTTGCTCGTGGCAATAGCGGCGACGCTTTGGGGGCTGGGCGTTGCGCGGCAGCAGCGTCCAGGCGCTACTGCCGATTTGGGATCGGGCTCGGCGGCGGTGTCACAAGCGGAAGGCGCGGGAGATATGGGCGGTCAGGATGCCGCCGTCACGGCTCGGACCTTTTTGCAGGCGCTCGACGAGCGGGCGGCCAGCTCGACGGAGCCGTCTGCAGACAACGCGATCGCTGTTCGGCTCGCATGGTCCGAGGACCGGCCGATGACCGAGGCAGCGGCAGACCTGTTGCGCGCCTACCGCGAGGTGCCCACGGCCCAGCTCGCCCTGAGCGGCTATCTCGATATTAAGGGTAACGTATGGGGCGCCATCGTGCGCGATGGGCGAGGCTGGGTCGACATGGTGACGGTTGCCGCGGACGCCGGCGATGCCTCGTGCCGCCTGCGTGCCGTGCGTCTGGTTCCGCAAACAACGGAGTCAAAGGAGGGGTCGTGAAATGCATAACGTCCTGCGTGAGGAATCTGCTCAGTCGACCGTCGAATACGCCATCGTCACCGTGGCGCTGTTATCGATTGTGCTGGCGATTGCGGGGCTTTGGCGCGCTGGCACCGATGGGCGCTTGGCGGCGCTGGTCGAGCGGGCAGCGTCTCATGGCGTCGCCCCATCGTCGGTTATCGATGCCGCGACGGGTGCCAAGGACATCGTTCTGTATTGATATCGCGTGCGAGGATCGGGCGCAGTCTACGGTCGAGGCCGCCTTTTTGCTGCCGACGTTTTTGACGCTTATCTTGCTCGCGTTGCAGCCGGTGTGCCTGCTCTATACGCGCGCGGTCATGGAGTCTGCCGCCGCTGAGACCGCGCGGCTTATGACCACGACGACGGTTGAGGACGACGATGACCTTAAGGAGTTCACTCGCCGCAGACTTGCCGCGGTGCCCAACGTCTCGATTTTTCATGCCGGCGGGCCGCTGTCGTGGGATATCGAGTTGGGGCGGGCCGGTGCCGGCGGCGTTTCGTCCGTGTCTGTTGCCGGCGAGGTTAAGCCGCTGCCCGTGATCGGTGCATTTGTGCAGGCCATGGGCAGTGCGGGCGAGGGCGGCTATGTCGAGCTCAAGGTCGACGTCTCGTATCGATCGCGTCCCGAATGGCTGGAGGGAGATTATGATTCATGGATTGCTGCATGGGATTAGGCGCTGCCTGTTGCGGGCGACGCAAGGGTTTGCGGCCCGCCGTCGACCAGGCGCTCGCCGCAAGCGGGGCGGCTTTATGGGCCGTGCCGGTATCGACTTGTTTATCGAAGACGGGGCCTATACCACGCTCTCCTCTGCGGTTGTCATTCTGGTGGTGCTTACGCTGCTGTTTTCGTCGACCGCGGCGATATGGAGCATGTCGCGCGCCGGAGACACCCAGGTGGCGGCCGATAGCGGTGCACTGGCGGGCGCCAACGTGGTGTCGTCCTATCACACGGCCGCCACGGTGGTGGATGCGAGCATTTTGAGTTTGGGCCTGGCGGGGTTTGCCACGATCGGCACCGGCTTGGTTGCCATTCTCATTCCAGGTGCCGAGGTTGTCGGCAGCGATATCATCGATACGGGAACCCAGATCATTAAAACGCGTAACAAGTTTGCCAAAAGCGCGGCAAAGGGCCTGCAAAAGATTGAGACCGCCTTGCCGTACCTGGTTGCCGCGCGTGCCATGCAGGCAGTATCGGCGCAGGATACCGACGGCGTGACCTATACCGGTACGGCGCTTGCCGTGCCCAGGACATCCGAGTCGGATTTTGTTGCGCTCGAAGGATCCGAAATCTCGACCGATGCCATTAAAGATGCATCGGAAGATCTGGAGCGCGCGGCCGAGGAGCTGCAAAAAGCATCGGAGGAGACGGCGAAGGCCAAAGAGCGCGCCTGGCTAGCGGATTGCGGTGGATCGGATAAAGGTTCGGTCGGCAGCTGTTCGTGTATGTGGGAGCGCGCAAAAAGCCTAACGGATCTCTCCGGTGTTCAAAATCCGCATTACTCATCGAGCGTTACGTGGGAGCCTCAAGTTGCTCTTGATCGCGCGAAGGACTACTACCATTGGCGTCTGACAAATGAGAAGCCCCAAGGCTCGAGTGTCGAGATGAAGGCCGAGTCTGCGGCGCGTAAGGCGTTTTATACCTATGCGAGCGCGGAGGTCGATCGGGCATATATAACCGAGAACGGAGACAGGGTTTCCTCCTATATTCCGCTGCTGCCGCGCAACTCTGATGAGGTTCGGGCGACGGAACTCTATACCGATGCGGTGTGGCCGACTAGCGTGAACGATGGCAAGGCGTATCTGCATTACGGGACGACCTGCCCTAACTATAAGAAAGGAACGCCGAGCGGATTTGCTTCGGTTGCCGATTACGATGGGCAAGATAAATGCAGCAAATGTCATTTTGGCGTTTCGTCGCTTGGTGCTGTTGCGGCGCCTTCAACCTCCATCGAAAACGGCTTCGAGTATCACTTTGACAAGTTTAAAGACGCTCTGGAGGACTACGTCGACTGTCGCAACAAGGAGCTTGAGCTCGAGCGCCAGACCGAGGACGAAGCTGACCGTGCGGGCAATGCGTTCGATACCGCCATCAAAGAACTTTCCGGTGAGCGCCCGCGCATCGCCCCGCCCGGTCGCAACGGCGTGGTCGCCTTTGCGGTCTCGGGCGCCACCTCCGGTCCCGACGAGCTCAACTCTTCGTTTAACACGGCAGTTGAGCTTGGCGATCGTGGTGCAATTTCTGCTGCAGTGCTGGCGCCCGACGATGCGACCGCGCAGAACAACGTGCTCGCGCGTTTCTTCTCGACGCTGGAGGAGCGTTCGGGCGGCGTTGCCGGCGTGCTCGACGGCGTTATGGATGTTTGGGGCCGCCTGCTTGTGGGGTACGGAGACATCCAGGGTGCGGCTGACGAGCTTATGGGAGAGCTGATCGGTGGCTTGGGAGGGGGTAGCGGCGCGTTGGGCTCCATCGCGTCCTGGCTCGGTGACACCGTTTCGTCCTCCGTGGCGGCGCTGGGACTCGAACCGTGCGATTTGCGTCTGAGAAAACCGGTGCTGACCGATACTGCCAATGTCATCAAAAGTCCGGGGTCCGATATCGCAGGCATCTCCAAAACTCAAGATACCCTGCGAAAAATCCCCTTGGGCGTGACTGACCCCAAGGCACTTTGCGAGGCCTTGGAATATCACGTCGAGCGCACCATCAGCAGCGCGGTGTTCACGCTTGCGGAGATCCCGCTGCCCGGTGGCCGCTCCATCCCGCTCACTGTCGATGTTGCCACGCTGGTGGGAGCTTTTGGCGGTGGGTCGTAATGGGCATTCGCGCGGGCTTGCGCGAGGAGCGTGCCCAGGCGACGGTCGAGATGGCTGTGGTCACGCCTGTCCTGCTCGTGCTGGCTCTCGTCGCGTACAACGTCATGATCTTTGCAGGCGCGGTCGCGCGCTTCGACCGCGTGGTGCCCGACATCGTGCTTGCGCACGCTGTGGCGCCGGGCGGGGAGGGTGACGAGAGCTCCATTGACGCTTCCGCGACCGTTCAAGCTCAGATTCAGGATGCCATGGAGGGATATGACCTACAGGTCGAGGTCTCGAGCGAGCAAGGCACGGCGTCATCGGATGGCGGCCTGCTCTCTCTTTCTGGCACGTTTAGGACCTATACCTGCACCATGCACTACGAGCCGTGGCCGAGTTTGCTGAGCATCGCCGGCGTTTCCCTGGGGGCGCCGGCCGTGCTCACGCATGAACGTGCGGTGACGGTCGATCCATGGCGTCCGGGGGTGGTCATGTGACCGCGGTCTCGTCCTATATCGCCTACGCGCGGGCGCTCAACAGGTTGGGTTGGACGCCGGCCGAGTTTGTGGTGGCGGAGTCGTTTACCGTGCGTCTGCGCGGCATGCTGGGACGGCGGCCGATTGCCGCCAGCGGACTGCCGCTTGTCATGGCGTTTCCGCGCTGTTCCTCGGTTCACACCTGCTTTATGGCCTATCCCATCGACATTGCCTTTATCGATCGCAGCGGCAATGTCCTCGCATGCTACGAAAACGTCTGCCCTTGGCGTATGTGTTCCTGCCCCGGTGCCTGGGCGGCACTCGAGCGCCCTTCAATCATTGTTTCGTCCGCTGTTCTTCAACGCGTGCCGGCTTAAGGGACTGAGTGAAAACTTCTTGTGGCCGGTTGATGCTTCTGACGTGCCGTTCTATGGGAGCGAGATCGTGGCCGATGTCGCGCTCAAAAACTTTTTTAAAATTCTCGGTTGACCGGAGCGCGTCCTTGGTTATACTAATCAAGCCTTGAAACAAGGCACACCTCAAATGGCTGGGTAGCTCAGTTGGTAGAGCAGAGGACTGAAAATCCTCGTGTCAGGGGTTCGATTCCCTTCCCCGCCACCTTGAATTGACTAGGACCTCTGCAAAGGGGTCCTTTTCTTTTATGTGGCCCCCACACGGAATCGAACCCCGTGAGGGCGCGGAGCTGAGTAAACGCGTGAGCGTTTGCCAGCGGAGCTCGCAAGGCGCGGAAGCGCCGCAGCGGTCCGCACGCGCGGAGCGCGGGCGCGATTCCCTTCCCCGCCACCTTGAATTGACTAGGACCTCTGCAAAGGGGTCCTTTTCTTTTACCGAGGGCTCCTGCGGAAAATGCATCCCATTATTGAGGGGGAAACGGGATGAGCTTTCCGGCGCACGTGCGCATCTTGACGTGTGCATCTCGGGCTCCGTCTGCCCGGACATTCCCCCCCACTTTTGCGCCACTTTGTAGACCGTTCGGTCGCCTGTCCGCACGCGCGGGTATACTCAAAACGATACTTTTCCTATGCAATACGATGCAGGCTCGACCTGCGCGATTCGAAGGGGGCCGTGATGGAGAGGATTCTCGGCGTTAATCTCTCTGGCTGGTTTATTCCCGAGCCCTGGGTGACCCCGTCGCTTTATGCAGCGACCGGAGCATCCAATGCAGCCGAGCTGCAGGAGGCCATGGGCACCGCTGCCTATAACGAGCGCATGCGTCGCCATTACGAGACGTTTGTGAGCGAGGACGATTTTCGTCGTATGGCGCAGATCGGTCTCAATGCCGTGCGCCTGCCGGTGCCGTGGTATGCCTTTGGCTCGCAGGAGTCCGACGCTTCCTACATCTCGGTTGTCGATTATATCGACCGTGCTATTGAGTGGGCCGACAAGTACAACATCCGCGTACTGCTCGATCTGGCAACTGTACCCGGCGGTCAGGGCGATTCCAACGATTCGCCCACGACGCCGGAAGTCGTCGCTGAGTGGCATTCGTCCACCAATGGCCGTCACGTTGCGCTCGATGTGCTCGAGCGCCTGGCCGATCGCTATGGTGAGGCCGAGAGCCTGCTGGGCATCGAGCTGTTGGATACGCCGCAGATGAGCGTACGCAAGAGCCTCTTTACCATGACAGACGGTATTCCGGCGCACTACCTGCGCAACTTCTATCGTGATGCGTACGAGCTCGTTCGTTCGTATATGCCCGAGGACAAGATTGTCGTCTTTTCCTCTTCGGGACACCCTGGCGAGTGGAAGCACTTTATGCGCGGTGCCAAGTACAAGAACGTCTACATGGACCTTCACCTGTACCATTACCGCGACGAGTATGCGCTCGACATCACGAGCCCCCGCGGTCTGACGACGGCGATTTCGCGCAACAAGCGTGAGCTCAAGGAGGCAATCTCGACCGGATTCCCCGTTTTGGTTGGTGAATGGTCGGGTGCGGCGATTTTTGCCAACTCGTCGGTTACGCCCGAGGGCCGCAATGCCTACGAGCGCGTGTTTATCGCCAACCAGCTGGCATCGTTTGCGCCGGCGGCTGGCTGGTTCTTCCAAACGTGGAAGACCGAGAAGCGTATTGCAGCATGGGACGCCCGCGCGGCGCTCGGCACGCTCGAGCGCGGCATGATTGAATAGGTTGATATGACGCAAAACAGCGCCCGCACGGGCAAACTTTATGTGGTCGGTACGCCCATCGGTAACCTGGGCGACCTGTCTCCGCGCGTCGGCGAGGCATTTGCCGCCGCCGACGCCGTCTGCTGTGAGGACACGCGTGTGACCTCAAAGTTGCTGATGCACCTAGGCATCTCCAAGCCGCTCGTTCGTTGCGACGAGAACGTGATCGCAAGTCGCGCAGCCGGCCTGGTCGACCGCTTGCTTGCGGGGGAGACCCTCGCCTTTGCCTCGGATGCCGGTATGCCGAGCGTGTCTGATCCCGGCCAGGCTTTGGTTGAGGCGGTGCGCGAGGCGGATGTGCCTGTCGAGGTTATTCCCGGCCCCTCTGCTTGCGTCACGGCGCTCGTATCGTCCGGTATTCCCTGCGAGCATTTCTTCTTCGAAGGCTTTTTGGGTCGCAAGCACGGCGACCGCGTGCGCCGACTGCGGCGCCTTGCCGTCGTCCCCGGCGCGCTCATCTTCTACGAGTCTCCACATCGCATCGTCGCGACGCTCGAGGCCGTGGCCGAGGTCTTTCCCCAGCGCGATGTTGCCGTCTGCCGCGAGCTCACCAAACTGCACGAGGAAGTCTTGCGTGGATCCGCCGCCCAGCTAACCGAGGAGCTGCGCGCCCGTGGCGAGGTAAAGGGCGAGATCGCGCTGGTCATCGCGCCGCCGAGCGAGGATGAGGAGTCCGGCATCGTGCCGGTTGGAGCCGCAGCGGTAGACCCCGACGAAGCCCTGCGCGAGGACATCCGTGCCGCGCTCGAGGAGGGGGAGCCCGCCTCCGCGGTGGCAAAGCGCCTGTCGCAGAAGTACTCGCGCCGCAAGCGCGATGTCTATGCCATGGTGCTCGATATGCAATAGATGGAGGATATCCAGCCCTTGCGCTAGAATCATCCCCTGTATGCAACGTTTTTCTGGAGGACAAACCCCATGGATCAAAGCAAGCCTTCGTTCTTTATCACGACGCCCATCTACTACGTCAACGCCGATCCGCACCTGGGCACGGCTTATTCCACCATCATCGCCGACGTCCAGGCTCGCTATCGTCGCTCTGCCGGCTATAACGTCAAGTTCCTGACTGGCATGGACGAGCACGGCGAGAAGGTCGCCGAGGCTGCAGCCAAGCACAACATGACGCCGCAGGAGTGGACCGACAGTCAGGCTCCGCACTTCAAGGAGCTTTGGAGCAAGCTCGAGATCTCCAACGACGACTTCATTCGTACCACCGAGCCGCGCCAGCATCACGCCGTGCAGTATCTGTGGGAGCGCATGAAGGAGTCCGGCTACCTGTATAAGGGCAGCTATGACGGCTGGTACTGCGTGCCCGACGAGACCTACTTTACCGATACGCAGGTCCAGAAGGGTGACGAAGAGTACGGCAGCGTCGGCCAGCACCTGTGCCCCGATTGCCACCGTCCGCTCGAGCGTGTGCAGGAGGAGTCCTACTTCTTTAAGCTTTCCGCCTTCCAGGACAAGCTGCTCAAGCTCTATGACGAGCACCCCGACTTTGTCGAGCCTGCGTTCCGCATGAACGAGGTTCGCAGCTTTGTCGAAGGCGGCCTCAACGACCTTTCCGTGAGCCGTACGAGCTTTGACTGGGGTATCCAGGTTCCGTTTGACGAGGGCCACGTGACTTACGTGTGGTTCGACGCGCTGCTCAACTATATGACGGCTGTCGGCTACGGCGTCGATACCGACGAGGCCCGTGCCGAGCTGGCCTATCGCTGGCCCGCGCAGTTCCACATCGTGGGCAAGGACATCATCCGCTTCCACTGCGTCATTTGGCCCGCCATGCTCATGGCCATCGGCGAGGCCCTGCCCGAGCACGTCTTTGCCCACGGCTTCCTGACCGTGCGCAATGCCGAGACCGGCAAGGCCGAGAAGATGTCCAAGAGCCGCGGTAACGCCATCGCTCCGCAGGACGTTATCGACATGCTGGGCGTCGAGGGCTATCGCTACTACTTTATGACCGACGTGGTGCCCGGCACCGACGGCGCCATCAGCTTCGAGCGCATGGAGCAGGTCTACAACGCCGACCTGGCCAACAGCTGGGGCAACCTTATCTCGCGTTCGCTCAACATGAGCGGCAAGTACTTTGACGGTTGCGCGCCCGCCAAGCCCGCATCGTTCGATGCGTTCGACAACCCGCTGGCAAAGATTGCCGATGGCCTGGTCGATCGCTACATGGCCAAGATGGACGTGCTCGATTACGGTGGAGCTAAGGACGAGGTCATGGAGCTCATCCATGCCGCCAACCACTACATCGAGGACTCCGAGCCTTGGGCGCTTGCCAAGGACGAGGCCAAGGCTGACGAGCTGGCGTTTGTGATCTACAATCTGCTCGAGGCCATCCGCATTGCCGCTCACCTGCTGATGCCGCTCATGCCCCAGACTTCTGCCGAGGCTCTGCGCCGCCTGTCCTGCGAGGACGAGGCCGCGAGCGACGACCTCAAGGGCATTTGCGCTTGGGGCCTGCTTGCCGGTGGTCAGCCCGTCGAGAAGGGCGAGCCGCTGTTCCCGCGTTTGGGCTAAGCCGCTGCGCGCCATATCGGCAATTTGCTGTTTAGATGTAAGGGCATGGCCGCAACGGTCCATGCCCTTTTGCTTTACGATGCAGCCACCATGTTAAGGAGGCAACCATGACAACTTCGCCTTTGGCAAACCCCACGGCAACAAGGGAGCTGCTGGAGGAGTTTGGCCTTGCGACCAAGCATCGCCTGGGCCAGAACTTCCTGATCGACAACCATGTGATCGAACGTATCTGTGAGCTCGCTGAGCTTGCGGGCGATGAGCGCGTGCTCGAGGTCGGCCCGGGTTGCGGCACGCTGACGTTGGCACTGCTGCAGGAGGCGGCGTGCGTCACGTCGATCGAGGCAGATCCCGAGCTTGAGCCGGTGCTTGACGCCCATGCCGCCGACTATGCCAACTTCCGCTTTATCATGGGCGATGCGCTCAAGGTGACGCCGGAGCAGATTGAGCAGGTCGCCGGTGGTGAACCCACGGTGCTTGTCGCGAATCTGCCCTATAACGTGGCGGCGACGATCATCCTTCAATTCTTCCAGACGATGCCCGCGCTTAAGCGCGCTGTCGTTATGGTGCAAAAGGAAGTTGCAGATCGTATTGCCGCAACGCCGGGCAACAAGACCTATGGCGGCTACACGGCAAAGCTCGGCCTGTATGCGCAGGTGACGGGGCGCTTTGAGGTGCCGCCGCGCTGCTTTATGCCGGCACCGCATGTGGATTCTGCCGTGGTGCGCATCGACCGTGTTGACGGCGTGGTGCCCGAGGGGCTCGATCGCGAGTTTGTGGCCCGCGTGA
Source organism: uncultured Collinsella sp. (assembly GCA_958370785.1). Taxonomy (GTDB): domain Bacteria; phylum Actinomycetota; class Coriobacteriia; order Coriobacteriales; family Coriobacteriaceae; genus Collinsella. The sequence continues at coordinate 104,699 of CATXKN010000008.1, forward strand.
TTGACGCTGCATTTGCTCAGCGTCGCAAGACCATCCGCAATTCCATGAGCGCCAACGGCTTTGCCAAGGACGCGCTCGACGCCGCCTTTGAGGCCTGCGGTATCGCACTTACCACGCGCGCCGAGACGCTCGACGTCGCTGCCTTTGTCCGCTTGGCTCAGGAGCTTTCCCATGACGCCTAATGTCGAACGCGTGATGTTTACCAAAAAGAAGAAAACGGTGGCCTGCCCGGTGCCGCTGGCGCCGCTTGCCGATACGCATGCGCACCTGCTCTCATTTTGGAGCAAGGAAGTGCCCGAGACGCTCGTGCGCGCCAAAGCCGCGGGCATCGACTTGTTGGTGACGGTCTTCGACCCCATCGCCGACAAACGCAGCGTGACGGACTATAGTGACTGGCTGGTGCGCGAGATCCTGCCGATTCGGAACATTCCGCAGGTCAAGTACCTCGTCGGTGTGCATCCGTATGGCGCGCCCGACTACACCGATAACATCCATGCCCAGATTGTGACTGCGCTCGATGATCCCCTATGCGTTGGTATTGGCGAGATCGGTTTGGACTACCACATGGATTACGACGACGATATTGCGCCGGCGCCCCACGACGTGCAGATCGACTGTATGGCGTGCCAACTCGAGGTTGCCGTACGCCGCAATGTGCCGGTAGAGCTGCATCTGCGTCATGAGGACACGGACGAGGAGCGCACCTCGCATGTGGACGCCTACAACGTGTTGCGCGAGGTCGGCGTGCCCCAGGCCGGTTGCGTACTGCACTGCTTTGGCGAGGACCGAGCCACGATGGAGCGCTTTGTGGATTTGGGTTGTTACATCGCCTATGGCGGCGCGGCTACCTTTAAGCGCAACGACGAGGTGCGCGAGGCATTCGCGGCAACACCGCTCGACCGTATTTTGTTCGAGACGGATTGTCCCTATATGGCGCCGGAGCCCATTCGCGGTCTTGAGTGCGAGCCTGCAATGATTTCCATCACAGCAAACGCGCTGGTCAACGACCGCGTCGATCGTACCGGCGAGGACGCCGAAGCAATCGCCCGAGCCGCCTGGGAAAATGCCTGCAAACTTTTTCAAAAATAGTTCTTGCGTTCGCGGTGGCGCTCCGTTATTCTAATTCCTGCACGCGGGCGTGGCGGAATTGGCAGACGCGTACGGTTCAGGTCCGTATGGGGGCAACCCCATGAAGGTTCAAGTCCTTTCGCCCGCACCATTAAATGAAAGAGCTCCCAGCAATGGGAGCTTTTTTGTTATGGGCCCATCGCGGGGACTTGAACCTGCGAAGGAGCGAGCGTCAAGAAAACGCGGAGCGTTTTTAGCGAGCTAGCGAGGACGCCGGCAGGCTGTATTTACGGATCCAATGCCAATATTTCGTATGGCTGTAACCCCAGTGGGCAAAAAACATCAAATATGAGTACTGTCACAAGAATAGTTGCATTTCTAAAGCTCATTATTCTGAAACTTACGCAACAGATGCACGTTAATTTGACTCTAGTTTGAGGCAAAACAGGTCAATTTGGAAGGATTTCGGGTTCGATAGGGCGTTTTTGCGTCAAAAATGCTGCTACTAAATTGGTGACAGTACTCATATTTGGCCTTTTTTGCCCACGGGTCCTCTTGTTGGTGTCACATAGCTGCTTCGTGCGGGTATCCTAGTCCCAACGTGTGCTTATCAGAGGAGAAACCATGCTGTTGTCCGGTATCATCGCTGCCCTTACGAGCTTTCTACTTCCCATCATTATTTTGTTGCTACTGCTCCCCAACGCCTGCTATGTCGTTGAGCAGCAGCATGCTGTGATCATCGAGCGCTTGGGCAAGTTCAACCGCATCGTCAACGCGGGCTTCCACATGAAGGTGCCCGTGATCGACCGCAAGGCCGCCACGGTGAGTCTGCGCACCATGAAAAACGGTTTTGGCATCGACGTTAAGACCCAGGACAACGTGACCATCGGCCTTGAGGTCTCTGCTCAGTACCACGTAAGCTATGACATGGGCGCCGGCCCGGCAGATTCGGGCATCTACAAGAGCTACTACATGCTGCAGGAGCCCGTCGACCAAATGCGTGACTTCATCACCGATGCCCTGCGCTCTTCCATCCCCGTCTACACGCTCGATGAGGTCTTTGCCAAAAAAGACGATATCGCCAAGGACGTCAACGCCACCGTGTCCGAGCAGATGGCCGCCTACGGCTTCACCCTCGTGTCGACACTTATCACCAAGATCGCGCTGCCGACCGAGGTCGAGAACTCCATGAACGACATCAACGCCGCCCAGCGAAAGCGCGCCGCTGCGCAGGAGCTCGCCGAGGCTGATCGCATCAAGCGCGTCACCGAGGCGACCGCCGAGGCCGAGGCGATGGAAAAGGCGGGCGAGGGCATCGCCAACCAGCGCAAGGCCATTGCGCTGGGCATCAAAGATTCGCTCGAGATCATCCAGGAGACGGGCGTCGGCAACGATGAGGCCAACCAGCTGTTCATGTTTACGCAGTGGTCCGAGATGATGACGGAGTTCGCTCGCACGGGCAAAACCTCGACGGTCGTGCTGCCGAGCGATTTCTCGCAGTCGGCCTCGATGTTCGAGCAGATGCTGGCTGCCGGTAAGGTTCAGAACGAGTCAAAGGAGTAGACACGCGTGAAATACACCGTCGTTTGTGTCGGCAAGCTTAAAGAGCGCTTTTGGAAGGACGCGTGCGCCGAATACACCAAACGCCTAGGCGCCTATGCCAAGGTAGATATGCGCGAGGTTGCCGATATCGATCCGGCCAAGGCGGGCGGTGTGGATGCCGCGCGCGACAAGGAGGGGGCAGCGATTCTTGCCGCTCTGCCGCCTCGAGCACATGTGATTCTGCTGGCCATTGAGGGCAAGGAGCGTTCGAGCGAGGAGCTTTCGACCCGTCTCGATGACCTCATGCTGCGAGGCAACAGCGACATCGCTTTTGTAATCGGCGGATCGGACGGCGTGAGCGATGCCGTACGCGCCCGTGCCGACGAGATGCTCAGTTTTGGACGCATTACCTTGCCGCATAACCTGGCGCGCGTGGTGCTGCTGGAACAGATCTACCGCGCCTGCAAGATTAGCCGTGGCGAGCCGTATCACAAGTAGGTCGGCAATACGAAACAATGGCGTGGGACAATGACTTTCGTTTTGAGGAACGCATCTGAGAGGACTGTGTGATATGAAGATCGGATTTGTCGGCTTTGGCAATATGGCGAGCGCTATGGCCGATGGCTGGATTGCCGTCGGCGTGGCCGCGGGCGACATGTGCGCCTGCGCAGGCCGCTACGATGCTCTGGTTGAGCGTTGCGAGACGCGGGGCATGGCTGCCTGCCACGATGCGGCGGAGGTTGTTGCCGCGTCCGATATCGTGGTTGCGGCGGTCAAGCCGTACATGATCGAGAAGGTCTTCGCTCCACTCAAGGACGCGCTTGCCGACAAGGTCGTCCTTTCGGTCGCCTGGACCTGGGATAGTGCCAAGTGGGAACAGGTCCTGCCAGGTGTCGCTCATATCTCGACGGTGCCCAACACGCCGGTTTCGGTGGACGAGGGCGTTATCGCCTGCGAGAAGGCTTCCACGCTTAGCGATGAGCAGCGTGCCACGGTGCTCGATCTGCTCGGAAAGCTTGGCACGGTGGTCGAGCTCGATTCGAGCCTGCTGTTTGTGGGCGGTACCGTGGGCGGTTGCGCCCCGGCGTTTGTCGCCATGGCGATCGAGGCTCTGGGCGATGCGGCTGTCAAACACGGTATTCCGCGCGCCGATGCCTATCGCATTGTGAGCCAGATGGTGCTGGGTACGGCAAAGCTGCAGCTTGCAACCGGCCAGCATCCCGCAGCGATGAAGGATGCCGTGTGCTCGCCCGGCGGTGCTACCATCAAGGGCGTCGTCGCGCTCGAGGACGCCGGCATGCGCAGCGCCCTCGTCAAGGCCATCGACGCTACTCTCCAGTAAAACCTTCCATTTAGGGACAGATTTATTTTGCAGGGTTTTCCTGCGGTTTTGTACCTTGAGCAAAAAGCGCCCCGCAACTGGCTCAATTCCAGTTGCGGGGCGCTTGCGTTTGCCCAGATAAAACCGACCAAAATAAACCTGTCCCTTTTTGGCAGGTTAGTCCCAGAAGCCGTCTTCCTCATCCTCGGACTTGGGGCCGCGGTCGACATACATCTTATGGGTGCGCTTCTCCATCACAAAGGCAAGAATCGCAAATAGCAGGATGCCACCGGCGAAAAGGATGGCAAAACCGGTGCGGGTGCCAAACAAAAAGGAAAAAACTGCGTCCATTGGGTGCCTTCTTGCGTAGTTGAGTTGGGTCGTAAACGCTCATAAGTATATACTTGCCCATACATGTACAAGGTTGCAACCTAAATGGAATGTATATCGCCGGAGGATCTAATGCTTGATATCAAGTTTGTTCGCGAGAACCCCGATGCCATCGATACCGCTATGGCTAACCGCCAGACGTCTTGGGATCGCGAGAAGTTCTTTGAGCTCGACGACGAGCGTCGTGCCGTCATCACCGAGGTCGAGGAGCTCCAGGCCACGCGCAACGCCGAGTCCAAGAAGATTGGCGCCCTGATGAAGGAGGGCAAGAAGGACGAGGCCGAGGTCGCCAAGGAGGCCGTGCGCGCCGTCAACGAGAAGATCGACGGTCTGGCCGAGCGCCGCACCGCTCTCGAGCAGGAGCAGTACGACTTCATGGCTCACCTGCCCAACATCCCTTGCGAGGCCACGCCGTACGGCAAGGATGAGGACGAGAACATCGAGCGCCGTCGTTGGGGCACCCCGCGCGAGTTCGACTTCGACTTTAAGCCGCACTGGGATCTGGGCACCGACCTCGACATCCTCGACTTCGAGCGCGGCAACAAGCTCTCCGGCAGCCGCTTCACCGTTCTCGGTGGCGCCGGCGCCCGTCTTGAGCGCGCCCTCATCAACTTCTTCCTCGACACGCACACCAGCCGTGGTTTTAAGGAGTGGTGGCCGCCCATCGTCGTCAAGCGCCAGACCATGTTTGGCACGGGTCAGCTGCCCAAGTTCGAGGACGACGCCTATCACGTCTCGGGCGATAACTTCCTGATTCCTACCGCCGAGGTCGTGCTTACCAACCTGCATGCCGGCGAGGTTCTCGACGCCGACACCCTGCCGCGCCGCTACACCGCCTTCACCCCCTGCTTCCGCGAGGAGGCCGGTTCCGCCGGTCGCGACACCCGCGGCATCATTCGCCAGCACGAGTTCGACAAAGTCGAAATGGTCAAGTTTGCCAAGCCGGAGGAGTCCGACGAGGAGCTCGAGAGCATGACCGCCGAGGCCGAGTACCTGCTGCAGCAGCTGGGCCTGCCGTATCGCGTGATTAGCCTGTGCACCGGCGACCTGGGCTTCTCTGCCCGTCAGACCTACGACATCGAGGTTTGGCTGCCGAGCTACAACGCCTACAAGGAGATCAGCTCCTGCTCCAATTGCGGCGACTTCCAGGCCCGTCGTGCCAACATCAAGTATCGCGACCCCGAGAACTTCAAGGGTTCGCGCTACCTGCACACCCTTAACGGTTCCGGCCTGCCGGCTGGTCGCACCATGGCTGCCATTCTGGAGAACTACCAGAACGCCGACGGCACCATCACGATCCCCGAGGTTCTGCGTCCCTACATGGGCGGTCTCGAGAAGATCGAGCCGGTCGCGTAAACTAGCTGCATAGGCGATTTGCGAGGGCGCTCCTTTTTGGGGCGCCCTTTTTGTGTACGGCTATACCATGCCGTGCGGACAGCTCGATAGAAAACACACGAACGGATGTTCTGTATACATGCATCTACCTGCTATGATTTTGCCAACTAAGAGCAAGAGAAAGGGGATGTGATGGAGCTGTTCGATGAGCGGGTTGTTTTGTTCCAGAGCGATGAGGGTGGGGAGCACCTGCTGGTAACGTGCGAGCCGTCGGGTATGGGTGGCTTGGTGGTTCGGCAGACGAGTGAGGGACCATTGACGCAATGGTGCTATGAGGAGTCGCCGCATGTGGTCGAGACGTTTGTGGCGCATGAGGCGCTTGTTGCCCTTGAGCACTTCTATGGTGTTGGAACTTCTAATCAGGTGGCCCGAATGCTGAGCATCTCGTTTGCCGACTACGACTGTGCCCAACGGATGCGGTCGCTTCTGGGGGAGCTTGGCGCCGGGTTCGATGTGATCGAAAAGCCAATCGATCGCACGAGAAGCGCTGATGCTCGTGGCGCAGCGTGACAAATCGCGGCCCGCGCGAAAAAAGTTTGAGATTTTGCTTGACTCTAACGAACTAAAGTGGTTTTATATTTCTTGCGCTGCGGCGTTACCTCAGCTGGATAGAGGGTCTGACTACGAATCAGAACGTCATAGGTTCGAATCCTATACGCCGCACCAATTGAGATTAAAGCTCCCGGCGACGGGGGCTTTTCTTTTACGTAAACACTGCATGGATTCGAACCTCGGTCGAGGCGCGGGCGTAAAGAAAACGCGGAGCGTTTTTAGCCCGCGGGCGAGTCCGCCGGCAGGCGGGCGAAGCCGGTGCGGATCCGCGAAGCGGATGCGCGGAATCCTATACGCCGCACCAATTGAAATTGAAAGCCTCCGGCAGCGGGGGCTTTTCTTTTACGCCGGCAGGCGGGCGAAGCCGGTGCTGATCCGCACGACAACTTAATCAGCGCTTCGTAAAAATTTTCCAAATTGTTGCTTGACCCATCGAAGGCTCACGTGCATAATAAACCGTGCGTTGCGGCGTTACCTCAGCTGGATAGAGGGTCTGACTACGAATCAGAACGTCATAGGTTCGAATCCTATACGCCGCACCAATTGACTTTTTAAAGCTCCCGGCAACGGGAGCTTTTCTTATATAGCGATTCGCTTGAGCGCAAGCTTCGAATGATGGCTGATCCAAACTGGCCGTAATTACGCCAAATGAGTAAAAATTCAATTTGATAACTTTTTTCGAAAAATTGCTTGACCTATATTCAGTCCATGTGCATAATAATCAACAAGTCGCGGCGTTACCTCAGCTGGATAGAGGGTCTGACTACGAATCAGAACGTCATAGGTTCGAATCCTATACGCCGCACCAATTGAGATTAAAGCTCCCGGCGACGGGGGCTTTTCTTTTACGTAAACACTGCATGGATTCGAACCTCGGTCGAGGCGCGGGCGTAAAGAAAACGCGGAGCGTTTTTAGCCCGCGGGCGAGCACGCCGGCAGGCGGGCGAAGCCGGTGCGGATCCGCGCAGCGGATGCGCGGAATCCTATACGCCGCACCAATTGAGATTAAAGCTCCCGGCGACGGGGGCTTTTC
>CATXKN010000009.1 GCA_958370785.1 uncultured Collinsella sp.
AGTCCCTTGCGGCGTAGTTCTTATTTAAGCCGTCCAAGTTTTGGGGTGCAGTTCAATTTGGGACGGGGCTTTTTTAGCTACCGAGCAAATGTGCCCGTTGGGGGAATAGTCGCGCCACTTTGCTTGACAACAGGCTAAACTAGCTAATAAACATTTACTCTTCTGTTTAGATTGAATTTGCGGTCGTTTAGTTGCCGAGCCACGGGGCGGTCAAGCCACGATGCTCGGCCGCGACCGATGCTAGGGGGAACGATGGCTAAAGCAAGCGTCCGCGAGATCAGCCGCATTACCGGCTTTTCGCCCGCAACCGTGTCCAACGCGCTCAACCGCAAGCGCAGCGTGAGCGAGGAGACCGCCAAGGTCATCCTGGAGTGCGCGCAGTCGCTTGGCTATCAGCAGTCGACGCAGCTCGAGAGCATCCAGTTTGTGCTTGCGCGCAAGACGGGCGCCATCCTGGACGAGAGCACCTTCCATCCCGCGGTCATCGAGGGCGTGGAGCGCCAGGCGCGTCGCCACGGCATGAGCACGAGCTTTGTCTCGCTCGACTTTAGCGACCTGGACGCCGTGCGCCCGCAGGTCGAGGGCCTGATCGCCGACCCGTCGGCCGCCATCGTGCTGATGGGTACCGAGCTGGGCGAGGAGGACTACGCCCTGTTCGCCGACGCTGCCGCCCACCTGATTGTGCTCGACGGCTGGAGCGATCGCCAGTACTTCGATGCCGTAGTCATCGCCAACACCGATTCGGTGCTGCGTGCCGTGGATTACCTTATCGAGAAAGGCCACAGGCAAATCGGCTATCTGGCGGGCGACCTTCGGATCCGCAACTTTAAGGACCGCGAGCGCGGCTATCGCCAAGCGCTTGAGGACGCGGGCCTCGAGGCCAATCCGGCATGGCGTGTCACGTTGGGCACCACGCTCGAGGGTGCCTATCGCGACATGGGCGTGTGGCTCGACAACGTCTCGCGCGACGATCTGCCGACGGCTTTCTTTGCCGAGAACGACGTGCTCGCCGTGGGCGCCATGCGCGCGTTCAACGAGCACGGTATTCGCGTGCCCGAGGATGTCTCGATCATCGGCTTTGACGACCTGTCTTTGGGCGCCTTCTCCAACCCGCCGCTCACCACGGTGCATGTTCCCAAGCACGAGGTGGGCGAGATCGCGGTGCGTCGCCTGGTGGGCAACATCCGCAACCCCAAGAGCTATACCTGCAAGACGGCCGTGTCGACCTACTTTGTCGAGCGCCAGAGCGTGTGCGAGATCTAGGCGAAGAAAACGCCGGGGCGCAGGGCGGCAAAGCTCGCTAAGGCAGCCATATCTAACGCTACTAAGAGAGGGTCCTTCGGGGCCCTCTTTTTGTTTCCCTTGTATGTTCAGTTTGTTTGCATACCGTTTAGGCTGATTTCTCTACCGTTTACGGGACTTTCGCGCTAGACTATTAAACAAAAGAGTAAAACATTTAGTAAACAGAACAAAACGAAACATGCGTCTGTTTACTGAACATGTGATTAGGGGAGGACGTACATGGACAAGATCAAGCTCGGCTTTGTGCCCACGCGCCGCAGCATCTTTAGCGCGCCGGACGCGATCAAGTATCGCGGCCTGACGGCTGATCGCCTGCGCGAGATCGGCGTCGACATCGTGGATATCGACGACATCAATGACGAGGGCCTGCTGTTCGACGACAGCCACATTGAGCCTATCGTCAAGAAATTCCGCGCCGAGGGCGTCGATGGCATTATGCTGTGCCACGCCAACTTTGGCACCGAGTACGTTTGCGCTCGCCTTGCCCGCGAGCTCGGCCTGCCCGTGCTGCTGTGGGGCCCGCGCGACGAGCGCCCCGAGCCCGACGGCACGCGCCTGCGCGATAGCCAGTGCGGTCTGTTCGCCACCGGCAAGGTCCTGCGCCGCTTCCAGGTTCCCTTCACCTACATGACCAACTGCCGCCTGACCGACCCCGAGTTCGAGCGCGGCGTTTGGGACTTTTTGGCCGTTTGCAACGTGGTCAAGACCTTCAAGCACACCCGCATCCTGCAGATGGCCACCCGTCCATTCGACTTCTGGTCGACCATGTGCAACGAGGGCGAGCTGCTCGAGAAGTTCAACATCCAGCTTTCGCCTATCCCCATGACCGAACTTGTCCAGGCTGTGCGCGACGCCCAGGCCGACGAGCAGGCCATGGCCGCCATGCTTGCCCACATCAACGACAGCTTTGAGATCTGCATCCCCGAGGACAAGGTCCCCGCGGTCGCCGGTCTTGCCATCGCCATGAAGCGCTTGGTCGAGAAGTATGGCTGCAACGCCGGTGCCATTCAGTGCTGGAACGCTCTGCAGGACGAGCTGGGCATTATGCCCTGCGCCGCCAACGCCATCCTCAACGAGATGGGCATTCCTATCGTATGCGAGACCGATATCCACGGCGCCATCACCGCGCTGATGGTCGAGGCCGCCGACCTGGGCCGTCACCGCGGCATGTTCGCCGACTGGACCGTGCGCCATCCCGATAACGAGAACGGCGAGCTGCTGCAGCATTGCGGCCCCTGGCCCTGCAGCTGCGCGGCCGTCAAGCCCAAGCTCACCTACCCGCTGGCTTTCGATCACCCCGGCGCGCTGACGGCCGAGGCCAAGCACGGCGACCTCACCCTTGCCCGCTTTGACGGCGACAACGGCGAGTACTCGCTGCTGCTGGGCAATGCCCGCGGCATCGACGGCCCGGCCGGCATGGGCACCTACCTGTGGGTCGAGGTCGACAACCTCAAGCGCCTCGAGGCCAAGATCGTCGAGGGCCCCTACATCCACCACTGCGTCGCTATTCACGCCAACGTGGTGCCGGTGCTCTACGAGGCGTGCAAGTACATCGGCATTGCCCCCGACCTGTACGACCCGATTGAAGAAGACGTCAAAGCCTACCTGCGAGGAGAGTAGAAATGGCAACTATCGAAGAGCTTGAATCCCTGCGTTGGGACCTTCGCCGCGATTGCGTCGATATCATCATGGCTGGCGCCGGCGGCCATATCGGCGGCGACATGTCGGTGATCGATGCCCTCATGACCCTCTACGCCAACCATCTCAACATTTCGCCCGAGACCGTCGACGATCCCAACCGCGATCGCTTCGTGCTCTCCAAGGGCCACGCAATGGAGGCCTACTATGCGGTGCTCTGCCACGAGGGCTATCTGGATCTCGATGACGTCAAGGCCCGCTTCTCCAAGTTCGGCAGCCCCTACATCGGTCACCCCAACAACAAGCTCAAGGGCATCGAGATGAACTCGGGCTCGCTGGGTCACGGCCTGCCCGTGGCCGTGGGCATGGCGCTCGCCGGCAAGATGGACGGCCGCGACTATCGCGTCTACACCATCATGGGCGACGGCGAGCTTGCCGAGGGTTCGGTCTGGGAGGGCGCCATGAGCGGCGGCAACTACCAGCTCGATAACCTGTGCGCGCTCGTGGACCGCAACCGCCTGCAGATCAGCGGCAGCACCGAGGACGTTATGAAGCAGGACTCGCAGGAGGAGCGCTGGGCAGCCTTCGGATGGAACGTGCTCTCCATTCCGGGCAACGACGTCCGGGCCATCGACGCCGCGCTGACGCTTGCGGCCGAGACCTGCGGCAAGCCCACGGTCATCATCCTCAACACGGTGAAGGGCTATGGCTCGCCTGTTATGGAGGACAAGGCCGCCTGGCATCATCACCTGCCCAATGATGAGGAATATGCCCAGATCATCGCCGATTTCGCTGCCCATAAGGAGGCCATCAATGGCTAACAAGATCGCCAATCGCAAGGTTATCTGCGACACGCTGCTCGAGGCCGCGAAGACCGATAAGGATATCGTCGTCCTGTGCTCCGACTCCCGCGGCTCCGCATCGCTCACGCCGTTCTTTGATCAGTATCCCCAGCAGTCCGTCGAGGTCGGCATTGCCGAGCAGGACCTGGTGAGCATCGCTGCCGGCATGGCTTCGTGCGGCAAGAAGGCCTGGGCCGCCTCGCCGGCGTCCTTTGTGACCACGCGTTCGTATGAGCAGTGCAAGGTCGACGTTTCGTACTCCAACACCAACGTCAAGCTCATCGGCATCTCGGGCGGCGTGTCCTACGGCGCCTTGGGCATGAGCCATCACTCCGCGCAGGATATCGCCGCCATGAGCGCGATTCCCAACATGCGCGTGTATCTGCCGAGTGACCGCTTCCAGACCGCCGAGCTCGTGCGCGCCCTGGTAGCCGACAACAAGCCGGCCTACATCCGCGTGGGGCGCAACCCGGTCGAGGACGTGTACGCCGAGGGCGAGTGCCCGTTCCAGATGGATCGCGCCACCTGGGTGCGTCGCGGCACCGATGTGACGCTCGTCGCCACCGGCGAGATGGTCCGCCACGCCGTGGACGCCGCCGATCTGCTGGCCGAGCAGGGAATCTCGGCGACGGTGCTCGACATGTACTGCGTCAAGCCGCTCGACGCCGAGACCGTGATCGAGGCCGCCGGCGCCACGCGCGCCGTCGTGACCGTCGAGGAGCACAGCCCCTTCGGCGGCCTGGGTTCCATGGTCGCGCAGGTGGTGGGCGAGCATTGCCCACGTCCGGTCAAATGCCTCTCCCTGCCCGACGCGCCGGTCATCACCGGCACGAGCCCCGAGGTCTTTGCGCACTACGGGCTTACCGGCGAAGGCATTGCCAAGACCGTCGCCGAGTTCCTGCCCGCAGAGTAACTGGAATGTGACAAAGGGACCGTCCCTTTGTCACATTCGTTTTGAAAGGGGTGGCCATGGGCCGCTACATCATCGGAATCGATCAATCCACGCAGGGCACCAAGGCGCTGCTGGTGGACGAGGGCGGCCATTTGATTCATCGTGCCGATCGCCCGCATCGCCAGATTGTCAACGAGGCTGGCTGGGTGAGCCATGATCCAGCCGAGATCGCCGCCAACGTGCTGGCCGTGGCGCGCGCCGTGGTGGAGGAGACCGGGGTCGATCCGGTCGACGTCGCCGGCATCGGCATCTCCAACCAGCGCGAGACCACTGTTGCCTGGAGCCGCACGACGGGTGAGCCGCTGTGCGACGCCGTGGTGTGGCAGTGCGCCCGCGCCCGCGAGCTGTGCGACGAGCTGGCCGCGCGCGAGGGCGTGGCCGAGCTGGTGCGCGACACGACGGGTCTAGTGCTCTCGCCCTACTATCCGGCGGGCAAGATGGCTTGGATCCTCGCGAACGTTCCCGCTGCTGCCGAGGCCGCGGCGGCGGGCGAGCTGTGCCTGGGCACCATCGATGCCTGGGTGGTCTGGACGCTCACGGGCGGCGCGGAGTTCCGCTGCGACTGGTCCAACGCCAGCCGCACGCAACTCTTTGACCTGCGCCGTGGCTGCTGGAGCGAGCCAGTGTGCGAGGCCTTTGGCGTCGACGTGGCCTGCCTGCCGCAGGTGACCGATTCCGATGGCCTGTTCGGCATGACGGACCTGGGCGGCTTTTTGCCGGCGCCCGTGCCCATTCACGGCGTGCTGGGCGACAGCCACGCGGCCTTGTTCGCGCAGGGCTGCCACAGCCGCGGTATGGCTAAGGCGACCTATGGCACCGGCAGCTCGGTCATGATGAACGTCGGCGACGAGTTCGTTGCCAGCTCGCACGGGCTTTCGAGCTCGCTCGCATGGCGTATGGACGGCGTGACCGAGTACGTGCTCGAGGGCAACGTGAGCTACGCCGGTGCTGTCAAGACGTGGCTGCGCGACGATCTGGAGCTCATCAATAACCCCGAGGAAGTTACCGACCTGTGCTACGCTGCCAATCCGGCGAGCCGCGTCTACTTTGTGCCGGCGTTTACCGGTTTGGGCGCGCCGCACTGGGCGAGTGACGCCGAGGGCTGCGTATTTGGCATGACGCGTACCACGGGTCGCGCGGAGTTCGTGAAGGCCGCCGACGAGTCGATCGCCTATCAGATCTTTGACGTAATTGACGCAATGGTCGAGGATTCTGGCGCGGCACTTGCCGAGCTTCGCGTTGACGGCGGCCCCACGCGCGACGCGTACCTGATGCAGTTTGAGAGCGACTTGGTTGGCTCGCCCATCCGCATCGCGAGCAATGACGAGATGAGCGGCCTGGGCGCGGCCTGGGCCTGCGGTATTGCGCTGGGCATGTACACGCGCGATGTCGTCGACGTCTACGGCGCCCGCGGCATCGTGGAGCCGTCGATGCCCGCCGACGAGCGCGCTAAAAAGATCGCCGGCTGGCGCCACGCCGTGAAATCAACGATTGCCTACACAGCCTAGAATGGTTTTTCTGGGACGGGGATTAAAAAATCATTGGTCCTCGTCCCAGGTAGTCAATTTGGGACGGGGCTTTTTTGACTGGTATGATTGGTGCGACCATTCGAACCAGCTAAAAGAGCCCGTCCCAATTTGACTATCGAGAGGATCTGCCATGGAGCGCATCGCGAGCTTTTCCGTTGACCATCTGCTGCTTGAGCCCGGCGTGTATGTGAGCCGCATCGACCGCGATCCGGCGACCGGCGCCGCCGTCACCACGTTTGACCTGCGCCTGACCACGCCCAACAAGGAGCCGGTCATGAACACGGCCGAGTGCCACACCATCGAGCACCTGGGCGCGACGTTCCTTCGCAACCATGCCGAGTGGTCGAGCCGCATTGTCTACTTTGGCCCCATGGGCTGCCGCACGGGCTTTTACCTCGTCGTGTTTGGTGAGGTGACGAGCGAGGAGATTCTGTCGCTCGTGCGTGAGCTGTTCGAGTTTGTCGCCGGCTTTGAGGGCGATGTCCCCGGTGCCGCTCCCGAGGAGTGCGGTAACTATCTGGACCAGAACCTCCCCATGGCAAACTGGCTCGCACGCCGCTACCTCGACCGCGACCTGGCCGATATCGACGAGAAGCACCTGCATTATCAGCAGGCGTAAGGGCTTTATCGCCTAAAACGCACGGATTGGGCGCCTTCGCTTATGCGGGGGCGCCTTTTTGTTGAGTGGTCAGGACGAGCGTTCAAAATCGCTCATGTTTGTTCTAGAATGTTCGTATAGTCACATTTACGAACAGGAGTGAACATGCATATCTACTCTGTCTCTGATCCCGAGTTCAAGTCCTATGGCCGCGTGTGGGATGACGTTCCGTCCAGCCTGACCGCTCCACTCGTCGAGGCACTCGCGGCTACGCCCATCCCCGAGGGCAGCAAATACGTGGCCTCCGCGCCCGAGCTCGAGCAGGTTGAGGGCGCCGACACGCTCGGCCTGCTCATGTACGGCGGCCGCCCCTTCCAGCTCGGCTGGTGCAACGGCCACAACACACGACTCAACTGTCTGGAGTATCACCGCGCGAGTGAGTTTAACCTGGGCGCCCGCGACTTTATCCTGCTCGTGGGGCATCGCTGGGAGATCGAGGACGGAAAGCTCGATACCGCGTTCGTCAAGGCGTTCCGCGTGCCGGCGGGCAAGGTTGTCGAGGTCTTCAACACCACGCTCCACTACACGCCGTGCATGGTCGATGACGGTGGCTTCCAGGTGATGGTCGCACTGCCGGCAGGTACCAACGGTCCGCGTCCCGAGGCTGCGGCCGACATGCCTACCACCGGTGACAGCTACTGCTATTGGAAGGCCGACAAGTGGGTTCTCTGCCACGCCGACAGCCCCAAGGCAGCCGAAGGCGGCTACGTGGGCCTCATCGGAAAGAACCTCGACATCGCCTGCGACTAGAATCTTCTGTCTCGATCTGTAACATCTAGCGGGCTAAATCGCCTCTACCTGTTATAGATCGAGACAAACTGCAGGGGACAGGCCGAACAATCTCAATCTGTAACACCAGGCCCGGTTTTGGCGGCCTAACTGTTACAGATCGAGACAAACGGGCCCCAGCCATCACAAAGGTGACTGTCCCCTTTGCGGCGGCTGGGGCAGGTGGGTATCAAAAAGTGTCAGACGGGGTGGTTGCCGGGCGCCTGCACGCGAAAAGAAGTATCGGCCTGCGCCGTTGCCGTTGAGCGACGCGTTGTTTGCAGGGATACTGAGCCTATGACAACAGCGTGCGAAAGGATTGATGCATGGCTTTCCGTAATGACTTCCTGTGGGGCGGCGCGACGGCTGCCAACCAGTGCGAGGGCGCCTACAACGTGGACGGCCGCGGCCTTGCCAACGTGGACGTGGCTCCGCACGGCCCCGAGCGCTATGCGGTGGTCTCCGGCCAGCGCAAGATGCTCGACTTCGAGGACGGCTATTACTATCCCGCGCAGACCGGCATCGATTTCTATCACCACTACAAAGAGGACATTGCTCTCTTTGCCGAGATGGGCTTTAAGACCTTCCGTATGAGCCTGGCTTGGACCCGCATCTTCCCCAACGGCGACGAGACCGAGCCCAATGAGGCTGGCCTGGCCTTCTACGAGGATGTATTCCGCGAGTGCCAAAAGCAGGGCATCGAGCCGCTCGTGACCATCACGCACTTCGACTGTCCGATTCACCTCATCAAGGAGTACGGCGGCTGGCGCAACCGCAAGCTCATCGACTTCTACAAGAACCTCGCGACCACGATCTTTACCCGCTACAAGGGTCTGGTGAAGTACTGGCTCACCTTTAACGAGATCAATATGATCTTGCACCTGCCGTTTATGGGTGCCGGTCTGGTCTTTGAGGAGGGCGAGAACAAGGAGGCCGTCGAGTACCTGGCCGCCCACAACGAGCTCGTCGCCAGCGCTTGGGCAACCAAGATCGCTCACGAGATCGACCCCGAGATCAAGATCGGCTGCATGCTTGCCGCAGGTAGCTACTATCCCTACAGCTGCCGTCCGGGCGATGTGCGCCAGGCGCAGATTGACAACCAGAGCAACTATTCCTTCGTCGACGTCCAGAGCCGTGGCTACTACCCGGCCTATGCCGTCAAGAAGCTCGAGCGCCTGGGCATCGATGTGGGCATGACGGACGAGGACCGCGAGATCCTGGCCGCTAACACCGTCGACTTCATCAGCTTTAGCTATTACAGCACCCGTTGCTCTGCCGGTGCCGATAACCCCGATGTCGAGCGCACCCAGGGCAATGCCTTCGCCGGCGCCAAGAACCCCTACCTGCAGGAGAGCCAGTGGGGCTGGGCCATCGATCCGCTGGGCTTCCGCATCACCCTTAACGACCTGTACGACCGTTATCAGAAGCCGCTGTTTGTGGTCGAGAACGGTCTGGGCGCCAAGGATGTTGTCGAGGAGGATGGTTCCATCAACGACGACTACCGTATCGACTACCTGCGCCAGCACATCCAGACCATGCGCGACGCGGTGACCGAGGACGGCGTTGACCTGTTGGGCTACACCACCTGGGGCCCGATTGACCTGGTGTCTGCCGGCACGGGCGAGATGTCCAAGCGCTACGGCTTTATCTATGTGGACCGCGATGATGCGGGCAACGGCACCCTCAAGCGCTCCAAGAAGAAGAGCTTCGACTGGTACAAGAAGGTTATTGCTTCTAATGGTGAGGACCTGTCCTAAGGGCGCTGAGGCGCTCAACCTTGGGGCTCCAACCCTCCTCGCGTACCTAAGTACGCTTCGTCGGGCTTGTCGCTCCCAATCTTGAGCACCTCAGGCCCTTAGGGGGCGGGCCTGACCGCTGTGGATTTCGCGTGCTCATCCTCATAGCCTCCTAACCAAGGCGCCCGGCGAGTATGTGTTCGCCGGGCACCTTGCCGTCTGCGGATTTTGGGACATGCGGCCCGCTTTTTCGACCCATCTGTCGGTACACTAAAAGCACTATGGGTACCCGCGAGCGACATATCGGCCACGCGGCCGCCCGATCCGCTCCCGTGGCGGATCCCAGGGGCGGCAGGCTCTTCGCCATGCCGCGATTCCTTGTTGGCATAACACATCAGGTGTACCGCCACCGCGTCTTTGCTATCGCCGGTGTCATCACCGCGCTGTTCCTCATGCTTTTGGCAGTCTTGCCGGCGCTGTTCGCCTTCGACCCCAAACTTTCTAACGCCGTGCCCGCCTATAGCGAGGTGTCCGAAGAGGTCGTGGATGCGCTCGTCCATTCGAGCTCTCTCCCGCTGCTTGTCGCCGCAATTATATTTTCGATCTGGGGCGTATCGGTCTATCTGCGCTGTTTGGACTATGTGTTGCGCCGCCGCCTTGTTGCCATCGCCTCCATCTGCGCCCTGTGGATGATTGAAGTCATTCTCAAGTACAAGTCGTTCACGCCGTTCTATGCCACCGTGCTGTGGTACCTGTACTATGTGCCCATGACGCTCATTCCGCTGCTCTACCAGTTGTGTGGTCTGCGCCTTGCGGGCCTGGAGCAACACCGCCTGGGTCGCCGCTACTGCGCTGCGCTGTGGATTGTGGCCATCCTGCTTATCGGATTTGTGCTCACCAACGATTTTCACCAGCAGGTCTTCCGCTTTGACCGTACGAGTGGCACCTGGAGCAACGATTACACGTACGGCTGGGGTTATTTCGCCGTCTTAGTGTGGACGGCCTTTAACTTCGTGGCCTTTTTTATCCTGGTGGGCCGGTCCTCGTCCTTTCGCATCCAGCGTTTCTCGGGTACGGCGGCGCTCGTACTGCTGGGTGGCGCATTCTTTGCCATCTCGTATGCTCTGCGCGTGCCCTGGGCATGGAGGCTCAACTTTTCGCTCGTCTATTGCGTCCTGTGCGTGGTGGCGATGGAAATCTGTCTCGATTGCGGTGTCATTCCGTCGTATCACGACATCGCCGGCATTTTCGACACCTTGCCGCTTGACCTCAAAGTTCTAACGCGCGACCTGCAGGAAGTCTATGCCACGCCAGTGTCAAAGCCAATGCCGGTGGGCGTGCGCGAGGAGTTGCGGGTCCAGGAGCACGGCCGCGCCCATGCCTTTGCCGTGGCGTCCGATCCCGATGTAATGTACCGTGCCTTCCCACTGCTGGGCGGATCGGCCCTGCTTGCCCAAGACGTGTCGGAGCTCAACGAGCTTAACCGTGAACTGGCACATCGTCGCATGGAACTGCAGCGTCAAAACGAGCTGCTCGCCGCCGACTACGACCTTAAGACGCATTTGGCAGATCAAGAGGCCGAGACCTTGCTGGTCCAAGACGTGGACCAGGCGCTTGCCCGCGCGCTCGAAGGGATGTACGACCTGCTGAGCTCGCTGCCGCCGTTGACCGACGAAGCGTCTTCGCACGAGCGTTACCGCATGTTGCAGCGCGCCAAGATGCTTGTCGCCTATTGCAAACGCAAGGGGTCGCTCACGTTGGCACAGCACGGGGAGAGCGGTTTTGATCGCGACCGCATTCAGCTTATTGCCAACGAGCTCGCAAGCGACCTGCGCACCATCGATATCGATTGCGCCTCGATTATCGCCATACGGCGCCCGTTGCACGCCAGTACGGTAAGCGCGCTGTACGACTGCGTGTATGACTTTGCGTTTTTTGCCTACACCACCGACCATCCGGCGCTTATGTATCACTTGGGCGACCATGACCGATGCAGTGTCGAGCTGCGCGCCACGCTTTTTTCCAACGATGATGTAGATCTTTCGCAGACGCCCGCTGCGCAAGAGCTCGAAAGCGCTTTGCAAGGGCGCAACGTGGCATATCGCCTTGAGGGCGGGCCCGGCCAGCTGCGCATGATCGTCTTGATGCCGAGGGCGGGTGAGTGACGATGCAGATTTCGCTCATCCTTCCCCAAATCGTTGCGCTCGATGTTGTCTTTGCCCTGGCTGCGTGTCTGCAGACGATCCACGTCCCGCTCATCGCATCGCGCCGCTCGTCCTATAACCGTAAGGTGATTTGCGCCTACGAGGCGAGCCTTGTGCTTCACCTGATGATTTCGGCGCTCATCTTATTCGCGTCGTCTGGCTCGTATCTGGTGGCGCCGCTTGGCGTTTGCGCCAGGGCAATGGGCGGAGCGTTGTGGCTGAATGCCGCGATCCTTGCCTATGGCGTGGTACTTATGGTGCACTATCGTCGCCCCGTCATGCTGGTCGAGCTGCTGCTTGTTGTCGCCGTTACACCACCGGTGGTTTTTGCCATGGGCTCGGCGTGGACCGTTGTCCTTATCGCAGAGGGAGCGTTCTTCCTGTTCCGCTCCATCGCGGCGCTCTTGATGGACGTCCGTAACCGCCAAGAGGATATCACCATGTTCTCGACGATCGAGACCATCAACGTGATTCCCGTGGGCATCCTGTATCTGGACCCGAGGGGCCGTCCGCTGCTCATGAACCGCTGCATGCGCAAAAACCTGGTGGAACTTCATATGCCCACCGACCTAGGCGACATGAGCAGCACATGGAACGACCTGCGCAAACTGAGCATGCAAATGCCCGAAAGCAGCAGGAACCGTGTGCGGATTAATCTGGACCGCTTTGGTGAGGCGCGTGCGGTGGTCGAGGTCTCTCCCGCTGAGATTCGCCTATTTGTGCGCGATCGCGTTATGGTTTCGGGCCGTTCGTTCGAGCGCATTATCGGTCTTGATGTGACAGAGTACGCGCATGCTCATGACCGCTTGGCGCAAGCCAACCACCTGCTTGAGCTTGCGGGCCAAGAGCTCCAAGCCCAGATCGAAGAAGTCAAAAAAGTTGCCGACAATGCGGCCTACCTACGTATGCGCGCTCGCGTGCACGACGTGATCGGGCAGCGCCTGTCCATTCTTCATCGCTATTTGGAGGAGGGGCGTCTGGACGATGAGTCGATCGAGCAGATTGATCCGTTGCTGCGCTCAATCGCTGCCGACCTGCGCAGTGGTGGTGCCAGCGAGCCTGCAGAACAGCTGGGTGATATCGTCCATGCTTTTGGTTTGGTGAGTGTGCAGATCGATGTTGAGGGTGCGCTGCCTGAGGACGCGCGTGTCGCCACCGCATTTTTGCAGATTATCCGTGAGGGCTCGACCAATGCCACCAAGCATGCGCAGGCGCATCGGGTCCACGTGCGTCTGTGGCAGGAGGGGGCGGATGCTGGCGCCGTCGCGCGCATGACGATTTCTAACGACGGGTCCCCGGCCCCCGTATCGTATCGCGAGGGAACGGGTATTCCAGGTATGAGGCATGTCGCACAGAATCTGGGTGGTAGCCTGGAGGTCCACGCCGCCCCGCCCTTTACGCTTGCGGTGTCCATCCCGCTTAACGCCAACGACACGTCCCAAAGGAGAAGCTCATGATCCGCGTGTTAATTGTCGAAGACCAGGCCATCCTGCGCGAGAGCCTGGCGCGCTCCGTTGGCGACCAGCCCGATATGACCGTTGTTTCCGCCATCGCCGATGCCTCCGAGGCCTTGGGCGTCGCGCTCAAGGAGCGCCCGGACATGATACTGATGGACGTATGCACCGAGCATGATTCCAACGGCATCGTGGCGGCGGCGCGCATCAAGGAGCAGCTGCCCGAGTGTCGCATCATTATCATGACCGGCATGCCCGAGATCACCTTTGTCGATCAAGCTCGCGAGGCGGGAGTCGATAGCTTTGTGTACAAGAACGTCGGTATCGACGAGCTGTTCGCCGTGATGCGCTCCACGCTGGCGGGCTATTGCACGTTTCCCAAGCCGCCCGAGAGCATTTTTTCGGGCACGGCGGCGCTCGACGATGTCGAGCTGTCGATTTTGCGCCTTGCCTGCGAGGGCAAGAGCCGCCGCGAGATCGCGGCCGAGCTGTTTATGAGCGAGGGCACCATCAAGCGCCGCATCTCGGAGATCCTGAGCAAGACCGGCTACGACAACATCATGCGCCTTGCCGTGCATGCGGTGACCGAGGGCAGCATCGTTCCCAACATGGAGCGCTAGCGCTCGTTACGCATCGGCATAAAGCGGCGGGGCCGCAGGATTATCTCCTGCGGCCCCGCCTGGCAAGTGCGCGGATGTGTCCGCCAATCCGCGGCTGATGTTACGTGCCGTTACGCGATGGTTGCGGTGTAAGAGGCGACGTCCTCGTAGGAATCGGTCAGATAGGCGTCGATGCCGATGGTCGTGTTGACCAGGTCGTCAAGGCTGTCAAGCTCGCCGTTCGAGAACGTGAATTCCTCGGTGGCGTTGGTACCGGGCATCAGGTGAGCCGAGAACCAGGGGTCCTTCATAGTGCCGTTGACATTGGTCTTGCCGGAGGGAGCGTAGAAGGTCAGGTCCTTGTCGCTCTTGTTGGTGATGTTAACGACAAAGCCGATGTCGCCCCAGTCGTCCTTGAACTTCTCGGTGATGGTGATGGTGCACAGGTCGTCATCGGCGACGGTGACGGCGGGGGAGATTTCGATGCTCTGGACGTCGTCGTCTTCGACGGCCTCATCGATCTCCTCTTCCTTCTCGGCGTTCTCGCGATCCTTCTTTACCGTACCGGACAGATCCTTATCGGACTTGGTGAAGATAAACTTGTCGCCGTCCACCTCAAGGACGAGCTTGTCGTCCTTGAGCTTCAGATCGTGCGATTCATCTTCGGCGGTGACGGTTGCGGTGGTGGCATCCTTGGCCTCCCACTTAAGGTCGACAACCTCAAGGAACAGGTCGAGGGTGCCCGTACCGTCCTCATCGAGGATCAGGATGCAGTTGACGCCCCACTCTTCGAGCATATCCATGTACTCATCGGTGAGCTCTTCGCCATCCAGGGTTCCACCCGAGTACTGCCAGCTGCCGACGAAGTTGGCCTTGGGGTCTTTGCCGCCGCCGCTGCAGCCCGTCAGGGCAAAGGCGAGCGCCAGGACGCATGTCAGAAATGCGAGTACGGACTTTTTGAACGTTGTCTTCATGGTGTCCTCCTTTATCGAACGAAACCCATAGAAGCAAATGCGGGGGTGGCGGACCCCCCGCCAATTACCAGATAGAGGGGTTAGGGCCTGGGCGTTCCGCAGTTGCTGCAGAACTTGCCGCCGTTTTCGCTGCCGCAGTTGGGGCAGAACCACTTGGCCGGTGCCGGGGCGGGTGCGGGACTGCCACACTCGGGGCAGAACTTGCCGGTGTTGGTGGCACCGCAGCTGCAGGTCCACGTGCCGGCCGCGGGGGCAGCGGCAGGAGCCGGTGCGGGGGCGGGTGCCGGAGCTGGCTGTGGGGCAGCCTGCTGCTGTGCCTGGCCGGCGGCGAACAGCTGGCTGGCGTTCATGCCGCCCATGCCGCCCGCCATGCCCATGCCCATAAAGCCGGCCATCGCGCCGTTGGGGTTGGCGGCTGCCGCGCGCATCGCATCGCTCTGGGCGCTGGCGATGTTGGCGGCTGCCATGGTGGGATCGCGCATGACCGCGGCCTTCTGCAGGTCCTTGATCATCTGCTCGTCTTCTTGCGAGGCGGCGATGGAGTTGACGCCAAAGCTCACGATCTCGACGCCGCGCAGGTCGCGCCAGTCGGCCGAGAGGACCTCGTTGAGCGCGCGGGCGAGCTCGGTGGTGTGACCGGGGATGGCACTGTAGCGGATGCCCATCTCCGAGATCTTGGCAAAGGCGGGCTGCAGGGCGGTGAGCAGCTCGGACTTAAGCTGGCTGTCGATCTTATCGCGCGTGTAGCTATCGGTCACGTTTCCGCACACGTTGGTGTAGAACAACAGCGGGTTGGTGATGCGGTACGAATACTCGCCGTTGCAGCGTACGGAGATGTCGACGTCCAGGCCAATGTTGTTGTCGACCACGCGGAAGGGCACGGGCGAGGCGGTGCCGTACTTGTTGCCGATGATCTCCTTGGTGTTGATGAAGTAGACGCGCTGGTCCTTGCCCGCGTCGCCGCCAAAGGTAAAGCGGCTGCCGATATTGGCAAAGGTTTCCTTGATGGAATCGCCCAGGTTGCCGCTGAAGACGCTCGGCTCGCTGCCGGTGTCAAAGACAAACTCGCCAGGCTCCAGCGCGACCTCGATGATCTTGCCGTTTTGCACCACGAGCATGCCCTGGCCGTCGTTGACGGCGATGACGGAGCCGTTGGAGATGACGTTGTCCTCGCCGCGCGTGTTGGAGCTGCGGCCGCCGGTGCGCTTGCTGCCCTTGCAGGCTAAGACGTCAGCGGGCATCGATTCGCAATAGATAAATTCTTTCCACTGGTCGGCCATGACGCCGCCGGCAGCTCCCAATCCAGCTCTCAAGAGTCCCATGGTGATCTTCCTTTCTCGTCAAAGGCCGGGTGGTATTGGTCAGAATGGCTAATCGTCCTTGTTGTCCTTCATGACAACGGTGGTCTCGGTGTGGCTGAAGGTGTCGTGCTTCTCGGTCAGGTCGAGCTCGCCGCAGTAGCAGTCGGCGTGGGTGGCCTCGTTGGCCGTCTTGAGCTGGCCCACCAGCAGCACATCTGCGATGACCACGATGATCAACGGCGCGACGATGTTGATGAGGATGCCCTCGACATCAAAGGTGAGGTAGTCCGGATCGAAGGCATTCCCACCCATAAAGAGAATCTGGGAGAGGACAAACCCGATCACAAAGAACAGCACCGAGGCGATGGCGAGCTTGGGCTTGGAGCAGGGGAGCTCGCCGACCATGCGACCGGTCTGGCCGTTCATGGCAAACAGATAACTCTTGCCGTTCCACGAGGTGGAAAGCATCCACACGGGGAACAGGGCGTAGTCGCTGTCTTCCCAGGTGTAGTCGAGCTGCTTGCTTTCGACCGTGGCATCGTCATATTCGTCGACAACAGTCTCGCGCAGGGCCGAGATCGTGCTCTCCTCCATGCGGCGCTCGGCACGCGCCTTGCAGGTCTCGCAATCCTCGTCGTAGCGGTTGGCGATGTAGCCGGGCATATAGGCGACCGAGAACGGGCGCAGCGCGTCGTAGTCAAACGGCTCGATGGCGTCCATGTGGCCGTCGGGCATCTTGGAGGATCCGTCGACGGGCACGCGCTTAAACGAGATGTTTCCCTTGCGGTAGGCATCGTAGTGGTCGGTGGTCGTGACGGTGCGGTCGGATTCCTCGGTCACGGTCTCGTTGGTCGCATCAAAGTGCACTTCGCCGTCCACGTGGGCACCGTAGAGCCAAAACGGCACGTAGACACCTTGGACTTCGTCGATATGGTTGCCGGTGACAAAGCTCTTGGGCAGCAGGATCTTGCCCTTGTAGTGCTCTTTGAGTGCGGCCATAACGTCGTCGCGCCCGAGCTTAAACGGAATCACCAGGTCGGGTGAGAAGTCGCCCGAGAGCTGGCCGGGTGCCACGGCGGAGTTGCCGCAGTACGGGCAGGTGGTGACGGCGACGGTGCCGTCCGAGACCAGCTCGGCACCGCACGACGAGCAGATGTAGCCGGCGTTTTGAGCCAGCTCCTGCACGGCATCGTCGACAGCAGGCTTGGGGGCCGCGGCTGCGGCATCGGCTTTGGCATCTGCCTTGTCCTGGCGCTCGCGATAGAGGGCCTCGACTTCTTCGACTTCAAAACGCGAATCGCAGTAGTCGCAGACGAGCTTTTGCTCGGCACTGGCAAAGTGAAGGGGGCCGCCACACGCGGGGCACTGATAGTTGACGCTCTCGAAGGCCATGATCGGTCCTTTCCGTGCCGGAGGCTATGCGCCGATGGCGCCACCGCAGTATTCGCAGCGCCCGCTGGCATCGGGAATGGTGGTTGCACCGCAGAAGGGGCAGGTGACCGCGGTCTTGGGGGCCTTGGCGGCCACGACGCTGTCGCGCGTCTCCTGGCGCAGCTGCACCAGCGCGTCGCGGACCTCGGTTGCCTGGCGCTTGGCCTCGCGGTATTCGATGGAACCGCGCTGATCGATGGTGGAGTCGTTCACGCGCAGGTTGATCTCGGTAAAGTACGGCGTGTTGACGTGGATGGTCAGATTAAAGTCGTAATCCAGGTCGTAGCGCGGCGGGTTGTAGCTCTCGCGCTCGCCGTCCTTGGTCTCGCGATAAATCTCGGTGCGATGCTCGTCGATATCCATATCGCAGCCGAGTACCTGCGAGAACTCGATGATGTCGGGATTGGCGTCGCGCCAGCGGCTCTGCGAGGTAATGATCAGCAGGCCCGCGTCTTCGTCGAGTATGATGTTGGTGCGCCCGGCAGAGAGCGTGCGCGTGGGGTTGAACGAGGCCAGGCGCTCGGCATTGGCCTCGCGGTAGGCGAGTTGCTCGCGGATATCGTCCGCGGTGCTGGAACGATAGCCGCCAAAGAAGGGGGAGAGCTTGCCGACGCACTCTTTGCACAGGTAGCCTTCGTTGATCTTGGTCTTCCCCAAAAGTCCCAGCTCGGTACCGCAAATCGCGCACTCTTTCTTCTCGAACATCTTGTCAAAGAAGCCCATGGCTGCCTCCCATCAACAGGTAGCGTGTGTCACTTTTGATGATGGGGGAGTGCGCGATCTTTCACGATACCCAGACGGCTCAACGAGTCTCCACAACTGGGACACATGGCCCATTTTTGATTAGTCGTTGGGGACGTACTTAAGCGAGTGCCCACTCATTTAAGTACGTCCCCAATGAGTACCCAATGACTGCCCGTAGAATGAGAGTGGATAATCTCCCATTTTTGACCTGTATGCAGGCTCAAAGTGGGAGATTATCCACTCTCGTCATTTGGGCGTCCAAAAATCCTCGCTCGTTTGGCACCTGGGGACGCTCCTTGCCGAATATGGCGGCTGCCGAATGTAGGCGCTGTCCTTGCTATGCCACGGTCACGGCAACCTGGGCGTAGCGGCTGCAGGGGCGCTCGGCGCGCGTCTGCACGGTAAGGGTAAGCACGAGGCGGTCGCCGGGCTGCGCGTCGACGGGCACGATAAAAGCGGTGCTCACCGTGCATTCCTGCCACAGCGAAAGATTCTGAGCGCCTGCATAGCTCGAAGGGTCCACGGCTACGTCCCAATGTGCATCAAAGCCCTTGTCGTCGGGGTCGACGATGGTCGCTGCAAGGGTGACGCGCTCGCCTGCTGTAACGCTGCGGTCGGCCGTGACCTCGACAACATATGCCGGATGCGAGCAAACTGCCGGATCATGGGCGCACCATTGCGCGCGGGCGGCAAAGTCTTCCTGATAGGCGCGCAGGTAGGGATTGGGGTTGTCGCCTGCGGGCGTGCCGATGGCGGCAAAGGCGGCGGGTGCGGCCGCATTGGGATGTCCATCAAGAAACATGCGGCCGAGCAGCGTGTCGAAGCCTCGGTCATCGATACCGCGCAGGCCAAACGGCAGCAGCGGAATATAGGTCATGCTGTCGCCTTCGGCCATAAAGTCGCCGCGCTCAAACTGTATCGCGGGCATGCCTTCTAGACCCCAATCCAGACGGGCATGCTTGCCAAACTGAAAGCGCTCGGGCTCGTTTTCGTAGACCTTACCATCGCCATAGAGCATATAGCGTGCCATGAGGGGGCCGTTGCCCTGCGTGAGGTTCTGCTTGGGCCAAGGAGCCTGAAACAACGGCAGCGTATCGGGCTGAGCCATCTTGGCGTCGACATAGCCGCCATACATATAGGGCACGCGCCAAAAGATGAGCTCGGGAAAGAGCTCGCGCCCATGGTCGAGCCATGAGTTGTCCTGCCCTACGCCATCGGCAACGCCCATAACGCGCACCTTTTGATAGACCCGCTGCTGCACGGCAGACCATTCGGGCGTGGCGCGATAACGCTCGGCAATGCTCATCAGGGCGCGAACGATGGTGTTCATGCCACCCCAGCTGAGCAGCCATAACGTACGTGGGTCATCATCCAAAATTGTCTGCGCAATTACGCGAGACCCCTCAGTTTCCTCAGTCACATCACCCTCAAAGGCAACATTTCCCACAAAGGTGCGCTCGATCATCTGGGCGGGCGTGGGAAACGGCGGCTCACCGGCAGCGGCCGCATTTGCCTGCAACTGCGGCCAAGCCTGGGCATATTCATTGCTCCAGAGGCTCTCAATCCAATGCTCGGGAAACGGCCGATACTCACGAAGCTCGCCGGCCAGCGGATCGGGTTCATGAGGCACAACATCCCAGGTATAAGAGCGACGCCCCTTAGTCCGCCAATGCGGATTTACCTCGCCCAGCGTATGGACGCCATCGCCAAGAAAGTGATACTGCGAAGCCGTGTACACCACAGCCTCAACATCAAGCAAATTAAGATACAGAGCCAAATGAACAAGCGAGTTCATATCGTCGACTTCCATATCGGTAGTAACAATCACCCGAGTCAACTTCTGGGACATAAGAACAGCTCCAACCAAAATCATTTCAGCCAGTTACGCGCAAGGCAAGACGGGACCCACGCCCCCATCGCCGTCAACCCAGCGGCCCGCTAGAAGCGGCCGGCCAGGGCCAACGACAATGGCAACGCAGCGGGGACCGGGTGCTAGTTTTGCAAACATTCCGCAGGGGGCATGGGACGGCGCAGCGCGAAGCGCAAGGCGCCGCCCCATGCATGCCCGAGGACGTTTGCAAAACTAGCACCCGGTCCCCGCGCCGGGATGGATTACCGTTTGACCCTGGCCGACCACTCCCAGCAGCCCACCGGCTCGCCGTCGATGAGTACGTTGCCCCCGTCGAAGTCTTGATAACACAGGTCGTTGAATTGGTGGATCCACACGCCATGGTTGAACGTCTTTTTGGCCGAGCCGTCGGCTTCGCGATACACGCCGGTCAGGTCCTCGACATGGCTAAAGTAGGTGAGGTGCACGTTGGCTCCGGCGTCACGTAGGCGTGCCGTGAGCGGCAGCACGGTCTGTTGCGGCGACACGAGCTCGTCGCCCTTGGAGTGCGTAAACCACAGCGGCGTCTTGGCGAGCGCGGCAACGTCCTCGTCCGTGGCGTTGTACCACGGGGCACAGCAGGGAAGGCCCGCGGCGAAGAAATCGGGGTAGTCGGCGCACAGGCGCAGGGTCATAAAGCCGCCGTTGGAAAGGCCGGCGACCACGATGCGGTCGGTGTCGATGCGGTCGGCATGCTCGGCGACAAACTCGTCGATAAGCGCCTTGAGCACGGGGGAGTAGATGCTCTGGTTGGAGTGACCAAGCTGCTCGACGCCGTTGTCCATCCAAAACGTGGGCGACTGCGGCACGAGCACCCAGGCAAAGCCGCCAAAGTAGCGCTGGATCTGCGCCTGGCTAATGGCTGTGACGCGGTTGCCGATATAGGCGCGCGTGGCACCTTCGCCCTGCGTGGCACCCTTGCCTTCGCCGGCGCCGTGCAGGTACACCACGAGCGGGGCCTTTTGGGGCACGACCGTGGCCTCGGGCGCGAAGGGATTGAAGCATGCTGAGTCCTCGGCCTTAAAGCTGGGCTCAAAGAAGCCGTATTCGAGCGCGATGCCGTCGACGGCGGTCTTTTGCGCGGCGTTGCTCCAGCCTTTGAGCGCGGGGCAGATATCGCCACGGCAGGTGTCGAAGACCAGGCCGCAGGTGGGATCGTCGCCGTCGTTGCCGGGAAGAGCTGTGAGCTGCGTGATGCGCAGCTGGTCATCGAGCATGCGCGAGCCCATGACGCCGCCTTCGATGGTCTTGGTCAGGCGCTGCTCGGCGACCTCGAGCGCCACATGGGTGCCCACGGCGAGCTTACGTCCGTTCTCGTCGCACGGATATGCGGCGAGAATGTCGATGTAACCCACGGAGGGCGCGGCATGGTCGGCGCCGCGCTCCTTGTGCATCAGAACCTCGCCCGAGCGCTCGTGACGCTCTACATATATGTGGAAGGTGTTCGCGTCGATGTCGTTGGCGCGCACGGTGCAGGGCAGGTCGAGTACGACCTTGCTGATCCAGGGGCCAAAGTCGCCCAAGGTGGTGACGGTTGCGTAGGTACACAATTTGAGTTCCATGAGCTGCCTCCCTTGCGCCGCGAATGCTTGGCATCTGCGGCAATACAAACTAAACATGTTTAGTGTAAAGCAGAATTAGAGAATTGGCAGATGAACTCGGTAAACGGTCGCATCAAACGCTCAATGAACTGCTAAACACTCGTTTACTACTATCTAGCAGGGCTTTTGTTGAAGAGTCAACAAGGCATCGTGGTGCCAGCTTATATAAAAGCCCACGTAGATGACCATTTCGAAATAAACGGCCCAATATATGATGCCTTAGCATTCAATTACGTTCACCCCCGATTTCCTACCGTTCACCGGACTGTAGACGGCAAAATTGCCATAAATTCGGCGCTCCGTGTAAACTAAAGCTCGTAAACGTTCAGTAAACACTTTGTTTACGACGGCGTATCCAAGGGTCCGGTAACCGTAAGGGGTTATAGTCGCCGGGCCAAAGGCGTGCCTACGTCCAAACGGGTAGACACACGATGATATGGGGAGGGGTCCCATGGCAGTAGATAACAAGCAGATTGCCACCGATGTCCTCGAGCTCGTGGGCGGTGCGGAGAATGTTGCCGTCGCCACCAACTGCATGACGCGCCTGCGTCTGACGCTCAAGGATAACAGCAAGGCCGATGTGGAGAAGATCAAGAAGGTCAAGGGTGTTCTGGGTTGCCAGTTCGCCGGCAGCCAGCTCCAGGTCATCATCGGCCAGAACGTGCCCAAGGTGCTCGCCGAGTTCGTCGCCATGTCCGGCGTCAAGCAGGGTGCCGCGGTCGACGAGAACCTCGACGCTCCCAAGGAGAAGTTCGAGCTCAAGAACCTGCCCAACATCATCCTCGACTACCTGTCGGGCTCCATGACCCAGCTGATCCCGCTGCTCATGGCCGGCGGTCTGTTCCGCACCATCGCTGCGGTTCTTGGTCCCACCATGCTCGGCGTTCTCTCCGATACCGATCCGACCTACACGTTCCTCTACACCACCCTGTACGAGGCCACGTTTACCTTTATCCCCATTTACCTGGGCTATGCCGCTGCTAAGAAGCTCGGCGCCTCTCCGGTTCTGGGCATGCTCCTCGGCGGTGCTCTCATGGCCCCGTCCGTCGTGAGTGTCGCGACTCAGGAGGGTGGCGGAATCATCTCCGTCTACGGCATCCAGATCGCCGCTGCCAACTATCAGCAGTCCGTCCTGCCGATCATCCTCTCGGTGCCCGTCCTGTACTTTGTTGAGAAGTTCTTTAAGAAGGTCATGCCCGACGTGCTGTCCACGGTCTTCACGCCGTTCTGCACCATGATCGTCACCATCCCCATCGCCTTCATCGTCCTTGCCCCGATCGGCAACGAGATCGGCAGCCTCATCGCCAACGCCCTCTTTGGTCTTGCTGACCTTGGCGGTATCGGTATCCTGATCGTCATGGCCATCCTCGGCGCCTTCTGGCAGCTCTTCGTGGTCTGCGGCATGCACATGCCCGTCATCCTGCTCGCTCAGGTTCAGATCATCGCTGCCGGCTACGATCCCTTCGTCTTCGTTTCCACCAACTGCGCTATGGCCGCTGTCTGGGGCTGCGCCTTCGGTGCCTTCCTCAAGATGAAGAACCCCGACGAGAAGGGTCTTGCCCTGGGTTACGTCATCTCCGCCATCGCCGGCGGCGTCACCGAGCCCGCACTCTTCGGTATCCTCATGCGCTTCCGTCGCACCATGCTCGGTATGTTTATCGGCGGTGCCATCGGCGCTGTGTTCTCCGGCCTCATGGGTGTTACCTACTACCTGGCCGGCGGTGCCTCCAACTTCCTGGTCTTCACCAACTACCTGCAGGGTGGCCAGATGAACACCGTCTGGGCTATCGCCGGTATGGCAATCTCCTTTGTCATCGCCGCTGCCGTCGTCTTTGCCACTGGCTTCTCCAAGGAGGAGCTCGCCGAGATGGAGGCCTAAGGCCAAACCATTCGGACGCATACGACCTTACCTACACGACAGGGCCCCGTCAGGCGCAAGCCCGGCGGGGCCCTTCTTACAAGGTAGACTGATTGGGGGCGCGTGGCGCCTGCTCGCCGGGGCTTGCTAAGCGCCAGGGGCTTTCGCACGGGGTTACCGCGAAAGAATCTGCCGGTTCGCAACTCCTTTATCAAACGAAAGGACATGCAGATGAGTTTGGGAAAGCTGACCGTTAACGGTCGTCGGGACGGCTTTTTGTGCGAGGGTAAACCGTTCTTTTGGTTTGCCGATACGTGCTGGAGCGCGTTTACGAGCATTACCGAGGCCGATTGGGACTACTATCTGACCCGTCGCGCTGAGCAGGGCATGAACGTGCTGCAGATCAACACGCTGCCGCAGTGGGATCGCTGCTGCCCCGATCTGGGCATTTGGCCCTATGCCGGCGAGGACGGCGTGCATTTTGATTGGTCCCGTCCCAACCAGGCGTACTGGGATCGCGCCGCCGCCATGTGCCGCGCTGCCGTCGAGCACGGCATTCGTCCGGCACTCGTGCTTATGTGGTGCAACTACGTGCCCGGTACCTGGGGCGCCAAGATTGCCGAGCATTGCGGTGCCGAGGTTATGCCGCGCGAGGAGGTTCGTGCCCACGTTGCCCGCGTCGTCGAGAACCTGGGCGAGTTTGACCCCGTCTACGTGGTGGCGGGCGATACCGACTTTACCAGCGACGAGGCGATTGCCTATTACGAGGACGCCCTCGATGAAGTCGTCAAACGCGCGCCCGAGGCGTTGCGCACCATGCATATCAACCGTGGCAACCGCACCATTCCGTCACAGTACCTGGACCGTCTGGACTTTTACATGTTCCAGCCTGGCCACAACTACGAGGGCCAGCCCGAGGCCTGGCGCCTGCCGCAGGACTTTATCGCCAACTATCCCAAAAAGCCGATGGTCAATTCCGAGCCCTGTTACGAACAGATGGGCGCCTCGCGCAACGTGTACTGGCGCTTCACCGCGCAGGACTGCCGCGCGAGCGTGTGGTCGTCGATCCTTGCCGGTGCGAGCGCTGGCGTGACCTATGGCGCGCACGGCGTTTGGAACTGGCAGACCAGCAAGAGCCAGGGCTCGGTGCTGGGCGAGGGCTTCGATATGCCGTTCCGCTGGCAGGAGTGCCTGCAGTTTGCGGGCGTTTGGGACTTTGGCGCGATCGAGCATGTGCTTGCCGGCCTGGGCGCCACGGCTAGCGACGACGCGCTTGCCGTGGTTCCGGCGCAGGAGCTGCTCGATGACGCGCGCGAGGCCATTCGTGTGGCGCGCGTTGGCGATCGTGCCGTCACGTACCTGCCGCGCACCACGGCGCTCAAGTTTAAGCTCGACGGCGCGCGCGGCTGGACGGCGACGGTCCTCGACATGGAGGACAAGCGCGTCGCCAAGCTGCCTGTCCGCGACAACGGTGACGGTACCGTGCGTGTGGCTCAGCATCCCTTTGAGCACGACGCGCTGGTGATCCTGACCCCCGAACGCTAGCGGCTCTTCTCCAACATTTACAACCCAGTCCCTTGCATTGGGTTGCGACGGAATGGTTCCTGCATGACAGCTTTAAGCTGCCAAGGGGGCCGTTCCGTCGCACTCATTGGGGACGTACTTAAATGAGTGCTTAAATGAGTGGTAATTGGGGGCGTTCTTTGGGAGGACGGTTTGCGTGGCGGTTATGTGACCCACGGTGAGACCCACGTCGACGATATGTTGCTTCGTCTGACCAAAGTAGAGGCGTAAAACAGAGAGATAATCGGCTCCGGGCGCGATTTGCTGCATGAACATCATAAGGGCAGCCCCTGTGGTGGTCGCGGCGATGCGCGTCCGGGGCTATGGCGCGTGAGGGGCGAATATGCAGGAGTTCTTTGGAATCGATGTGGGCGGTACGGCCGTTAAATGGGCTGTGCTGGGCGAGGATTTTTCCATTCGCGAGCGCGGGAGCCTGCCGACGGGCTTTACCACGGCTGAGGAGACGGTTTCGGCGTTGATCGGGCTCGTCGAGCCGTACCGTGAGCGCGTGAGCGCCGTAGGCGTGAGCGCACCCGGCGGTATCTACGAGGGAGATGTTACGGGAACGATCCATCGCGGCGGTGCGCTCACGTTTATGGACGGCTGCCCACTGGGAAAGCTCATGCGCGAGGCGCTGGGGGTGCCGGTTGCCGTCAATAACGACGGTAAGTGCTGTGCACTCGGTGAGTATGCGGCTGGTGCCCTGCGCGGGACACGTTTTGGCGTGGTGCTCGCTATTGGCACGGGCATCGGCGGCGGCATCGTCATCGACGGCAAGGTCCTGCGCGGCGCGCACTGCTTTGCAGGCGAGTTCAGCTTCTTGCGCAACGATGTCACAACTGCCGCGGGCATGGAAAACACCTTTGCGGGTTCGGGCGGTTGGCGCGCGCTCCGCGATGCTGCCGTTGCCGAGAAGGGCCTGCCTGCGGGTTCTCCGGTGGACGGCCGCCGCGTCTTTGAGTGGATCGCGGATGGCGACAAGGCGGCGCAGCGCGCGCTCGACCGCTACGCTCGCGCTTTTGACGGACAGCTCATCAACCTGCAGGCCGTGCTCGACCCCGAGGTCTTTGTGATCGCAGGCGGCATCTCGTGCCATCCCGAGCTCATCGATGCCCTGCGTGCGCAGATGCCGCTGGCCCTCGCGGGTTACGAAGGGACCCTTGCCGGCATTCCTGTGCCGCAGATAAAGGTGGCCGAGCTCGGCAACGACGCCAACCTTTACGGTGCTGTCCAGGAGGCCATGCGCCTGGTGTAGCGCGAGCCAAACGAGGCTGTCGAAAAAGATAAAGTCCGGCGTGAAACGCCCGTATCGACGCCCTGCCTGCGCTAAACTGGAAGGCACGTACGCGATTACGAGAGGAGCCCGCATGGAGGCTTACAAGCAAGAGTTCATCAAGTTTATGGTCGAGTCCGACGTCCTTAAGTTCGGCAGCTTTACGCTCAAGAGCGGCCGTCAGTCCCCGTTCTTTATGAACGCCGGTGCTTACGTGACGGGCTACCAGCTCAAGAAGCTGGGCGAGTATTACGCCCAGGCCATCCACGATAACTTTGGCGACGACTTTGACGTGCTGTTTGGGCCGGCCTACAAGGGCATTCCCCTGGCCGTCGTGACCGCGATTGCCTACCACGAGCTGTACGGCAAGGAGGTCAAGTACTGCTGCGACCGTAAGGAGGCCAAGGACCACGGCGCCGACAAGGGCAACCTGCTGGGCTACGAGCCCCAGGACGGCGACCGCGTGGTCATGGTCGAGGATGTCACCACCAGCGGCAAGTCCATCGACGAGACCTATCCCAAGGTCAAGGCTGCTGCCGATGTCGAGATCAAGGGCCTCATCGTGTCTCTCAACCGCATGGAGGTCGGCAAGGGCGGCGTGACTACCGCGCAGAAGGAGATCGAGGCCAAGTACGGCTTCCCCGTCGCGAGCATCGTTTCCATGGCCGAGGTCGTCGAGACCCTCTACAACCACGAGATTGACGGCAAGGTTGTCATCGACGACGAGCTTAAGACCGCCATCGACGCCTACTACGAGCAGTACGGGGCTCGGGAGTAGTTACGGCGTTTTACCAAACGCCGTAACTACTCGACGCTGCGCGGGCCGCATTTGGACAATCTGACGTTCAACTTCAAGGGCGCGACCAGAAGGTCAGCGCCCTTTCGTTTCACGTCACCTTGTCTCAAATGCGACCCGCTCGCTGTCCGTCCTCTACCTGCGGCGTTGCCTTGCTCCGAATGGGTGGTCATTGGGGACGTTCTTAAATGACTACTTGAGCCCGGGTAGGCGGGTGTAGGGGAATGAGCGCTCTAGGAATTCGGAGCAGCGGGCGTAATCTTTGGCGAAGTAGCTGCTGTAGAGCGAATCGAGCACGTATTGCACGGCGATGTGGCTGGCGAACTGCGTGATGCGATGCGTCATGCTCTCGTGGTCACTCACCGTAAGGTAGGCGGCAAAGCCGGGGTGAATGCGAGCGCAATAAGGCGTGCCGATGACGATGACCGGGACATGCCGACTGCTGAGGATCGGCAAGATGTCCTTGAGGTTGGGGGCAAGGCCGCTGTAGGAGATGACGATTGCCGCATGGTCGGGGCCCGAGGCGAGCGCCGTGCGCACCTGGGCTTCGGCACCGTCGTGGCATGTCGCGCTTTTACCGGCGGAGAGCAGGCGATCACGGAACATTCCCGCTGGATAGAGGTTGTGCGAGCCCGTGTAGATATCGACCTGTCGGGCGTTCGCGATAAGCTTGGCGGCGTGGTCAAGCTGCGTGGGGTCGAGCAGCTCCTGTGTTTCGGCCAGCGTGGTCTGATAGAGTCCCTCCATGCGCTCCATAACCTGCGCAGGGGTGGACGTAGCGTCGAAGGGAAAGTTGATATCCACGTCGCGCCGATTGCCCGCCTCGGTCGCCAGACGGATGAGCTCGACCTTGAGGTCCTTAAAGCCCTCGAGGCCGAGCTTTTTGCAAAAACGGTGGACGCTCGCAACCGAAACGTTGGTACGCGCGGCAAATTCCTTAATGGAAAGCCCGCGGATGTCTTCGCCGATGGCTAGGGCCGCAATGCCGAGTTGTTGCTCGGTGGGGGTGAGGCCCTGCGCCTCGGTGATCTTGCGTTTGATATCCATGCGAACTCCCACACTCAACAAACCTGCCAAAAAGGGACAGGTTTATTTTGGCAGGTTTTGCCCGCAAAGGGTAACGGGGCCGAGGATGCCGCTGGGGGCGACGGGCTCGGTGAGGGCGAAGATGTCGGGGACCGCATGGTCGAGCGTGTTGATGACGTCGACGGTGAGTTCGTGCGTGCCGGCAGCAAGCGGGTCGATGGCAAAGCGATAGGGCGGGCAGATGCGTGTGCCGAGCGGGCGTCCGTCGAGCGTAAGTGTCGCGACTTCGTAGACATCTCCCAGGTCGATTGCGGCGTCGGCGCAATCGTTGGCCAGCTCAAACGACGCATGATATCGGTAGGTGCCGCAGGTGCCGGTGAACAGATCGGCTGTAAGGTCGCACAGGTGCTTGAGCTTTTGTGGTTCACCAAAGGCGCCATTGCCGCCGGCAGGGGAGAGGGCAACGGTCCAAGGGTCGTTGATGTCGAGGGCGAGCGCATCACTCGAGCCCATGTCCGCGTCGTCCCTGGACTCAAGCTCGCCGTCCGTCTTCAAAACAACGAAGCAGCTCTCGAAGGGTGCGAGCTCCAACGCGCCATCAAACGCAACGGGCTCGGCACCGTTTAGCAGGTCGAGCCGCGTGCCGCAAAGGCGCTCGCCTGTCGCAAGTGCAACTGTGCAGTCGATGCGCTCGCGTGGGTGCTCGTTGACGAGCATAACGTAAGTCTCGTCCGCCCGCTCGTAACGAAGCGCACGCAACCAGGGCTGGGGCGTGTCGGTGACAACCGTCTGCAGCCCAACGCTCGCCAGTACGCCCGCCGTATCGGCAAGCGGAGTCGCTGCAAGTTCACCCAGTTCAACCGCGCCATCGGCGTCGTAAAGCGCACTCGGCACCTCGTCGACGGCAAGCACCATAACGCCCGCCGCCATCATGCGCCTCACGGCCTGCGCCGTCGCCGAGCCAATAAATGAAGCTCCTGGCATAACAAACGCTTGGTAACGACAATCGTTTACGGTTAGCATTCCATCGGCAATAGAAACCTCGTAACGGTCCTCATCCTCAAAAGCCTCGGCGGGCACAAAATCCAAGTCGATCTGCGCGCGCGTGAGCTCTGCCGCCACGCGCTCGATAGGTATGGCGCTACCGGCCCATTCGGCATCGGCATGGTACAGGATGGCAACGGGACGCGTGGCATAGCCTCCCGAAAGCAGCGTTGCTGTACGGTTCATATAGCTCATGAGCTGGCCAAAGTGCGGCCATTGCGGGTTGTTGCCGTGCGCGTAAAAGTGCGGCGGGCAGTCCCAATCGGGGAAGGGCGCCATACTAAACGCGTGCGGCGTAAACCAATTGACGCCGCGGACGAGCATGTGGTCGGCAATCCATTTCATCTCACGCAAGCCCTCGTGCCAGCCGAAGGCGCCAAAGACCTCGGCCATGCAGCGCCCTTGCTTTTTGGGGTCGAGGCGCGCGGCCGAAGAACCCAGTTTGGCAAGCGCGTAGGTAAAGAACTCCATGTTCCATGCGCCGTGGAAGTAGCTGTAAGGGCCGTGGTCGATGCCAGGGGCGAGCTGGTTAATAACCACATCGATGCCCGCCATGTCTTGACCGGCGACAGCGCGGAAATAGTGCCCAGCGCCCTGGCCCAAGCGTGTGTGGCAGCTCTTGTCCTCGATTACATGGCCAATGTGCATAACGTCGCGCTCGCGGCACCAGTCACCAATCTGCTCGTCAAAGCACGAACGGTAGAGTTGCGTGGCGATGTCCATGTAGGTGTGGCGGACCCGAGCGCCGGCGGGGTCGCGCGTCCAAAGGCCGCGCAGCTCGGCAAGCCAGCTCGCGCCCAACGCCTCGTGCAAGCGTCGCGCAAGTTCGTCCGACCATGGCAGCGCCATGTCGCCGCGTCCGATAAAGCTGCTGGTAGAAGCGTCTTCGAGGGTTGTACCTTTCTCGTTCATAAAGCCCGGTTCATCGGTAAAGAAGCCCAGAATGGTCTTGCCGAACTCGTCGCCCAGATGCTCAAATGTGGGTTCGTAGACGGCGTTGATGAGCATGCGGCACGAATCGGCGTCGACCATGTTGATGTACTCATCGCGAAAGCCGGTCTTTTGGCTGGTGACGTAGAGCTCGACGGTGGTGATGCCGGCGGGGGCGTCAAAACGCAGGCGGGCGGGGGTGCCGTCGGCCTGCTCAACGGAGAGCTCAAGGTCGAGCGGTGTGCCGGCAGCGTCAAAACCCGCCGCGCCCACAAAGCGCTCCGTGGGATCCATAAGATTGCCGAGCTTAATGACCGTGGACGGCTGGGGACCGACGGCTGCAACCGTGCGATGCTTGAGCACGGTCTTCTTGAGCGCGGGGTCGACGTTCTCGCCCGCAAGCGCGCCGTTGGCGTAGCCCGTGGGGAAATGGGCGTCGTCGAGCAGCCAGATCTTCAACCCCAAGCGCTTGCACTCGCCGATGATAAAACGCAGATCAGCCCACCAGCCGTCGCGACAAAACTCGGGATGCGTGCGCGATTCGAGGCAGACCTCGCGGATGTCCGCACCGGCGATTTGCTCCAAGTATTCGCTAATCGTCTCGTGCGCCTCGCCCTTGAGCCACAAGAACGGAAGCACATGGTTGTCGTATGCCGCCATATCCACTCCTCTAAAAGCAACCTTTTAAATCGATTGAAGTCAGAGTACGCCGCGCACGCATTCCTGCTAATATCAAAACCACGGCAGCATATGACTAAATCAACGATGGTAGCGCTATGGATATCGCACGTTTGGACAATCTTTTGCTCAAGCTGACCGATAGCGAGCGCGCTTACTGCGCGGGCGCCCGCTATGACTGGAATGATGCATTTAGACGGGGTCAACAGGCAGATATCGATGGCAGGCATGTCCATAAAATCGGTAACGCGACGTACGCACTGCACCAAGAAGGCATGCCCGAGGGCCTATCGATTGTGCGCAACTCGCGCTTTAACCCCGTACCGGAGCATGTGCACGATTATGTCGAAATCAGCTATGTCTATCGAGGGCGAGCGCCACAGATTGTCAATGGTACACAACTCACGCTCGCCCAAAACGAGGTGCTTCTGCTCGATGCCGCCTGTCCGCATGCCGTAGGTGAGCTTGGCGAGCACGACCTGATGTTGAGCGTTGCCATTTCGCGGCCGATGTTGCACCGCAGCCTAGAGCAGAGCCTGTCGCCGTCAAGCACCGTCTCGCAGTTCCTCATTAATGCCCTCAATGAAGAAACCGACCACCGCGGGCATGTGCATTTCCGCACGGGCAACAGCCGCCGCGTGCGCCGATATATGCAGGAGATGCTGTGCGAGCTTCTGGAGCCGACGGCGGCGAGTCCCCAGATCGTGTCGAGGCTGTTTGAGTTGCTGCTGGTCGAACTTATGCAAAGCTATGAGACATCGCTGCTGCAGACGGACATGCCCGCGCTGCCTTCGGCGCAGGTCGCGGCCGCCGTGGGCTACATCGAGCGCCATGCCTGCGATTGTACGCTCGAGGACGTAGCTCGCCACCTGCATCTGAGTCCCAACTACGCAAGCGCGCTGCTCAAACGGCAGACGGGTTGTACGTTTATGCAGCTCGTGCAGGAGAGCCGCCTGGCACGCGCGGCAACACTGCTCGACGCCGGTGCCACTGCCGAAACCGCGGCACGCGAGGCCGGCTACTCCAACATGAGCTTCTTCTACAAAAAATTTGCCGAGCGCTATGACTGCACGCCGGCCGCCTACCGCCGGCGTTTGCCCAGATAAAACCTGCCAAAATAAACCTGTCCCTTTTTTGG
Source organism: uncultured Collinsella sp. (assembly GCA_958370785.1). Classification (GTDB taxonomy): domain Bacteria; phylum Actinomycetota; class Coriobacteriia; order Coriobacteriales; family Coriobacteriaceae; genus Collinsella. The sequence goes on from CATXKN010000009.1 coordinate 31,928, forward strand.
TAGGTATCAGGAAGTATCAGGGACGGGGCGGCGGCGATCCGTGGGCGCGAAAAGAAGTGTCGGGTTTGGCGCGCCCGACTCTGCCCGCCCCGCGCGTGGGTGATACTCGGCTTATCGACCCGCGATGTAAAGGAGATACTCATGGCAAACATCAAGTTCCCCGAGGGTTTCTATTGGGGTGGCGCCACCGCCGCCAACCAGTTTGAGGGCGCTTGGAACGTGGACGGCCGCGGTCCTTCGGTCGACGACCATTTCTTGGGCGGCAGCTACAAGGAGCCGCGTCAGATTACGATCGACATCGACCCCAACCGCTTCTACCCCAACCATGACGGCATCGATTTCTACCATCACTACGAGGAGGATATCGCGCTGTTCGCCGAGATGGGCTTCAACATGTTCCGCATGTCTATCTCTTGGAGCCGTATCTTCCCCAACGGCGACGACGCTGAGCCCAACGAGGCCGGCCTCGCCTTCTACGACCGCGTTTTCGACTGCCTGCGCGCTCACAACATCGAGCCGCTCGTGACCCTGTCGCACTACGAGATGCCCTATCACCTGGTCGAGAAGTACAACGGCTGGGCGAGCCGCGAGCTCATCGGCTTCTTTGAGAAGTACTGCCAGACCGTCTTCGACCGCTATCAGGACAAGGTCAAGTTCTGGCTCACCTTCAACGAGATCAACTGCGGTACCCAGGACATGGGCAACCTCTTTGAGACCAGCATGATCCAGGGCTTTGAGGGCCCGGCTTCGGCGGTCCACACTACGCCGCAGGAGCGTATGCAGGCGCTGCATCACCAGTTTGTTGCCAGCGGCCGCGTCGTGCGCTACGCCCACGAGCACTACCCGCAGTTTAAGATGGGCAACATGGACTGCTTCATCCTGTCCTATGCCGCCACGTGCGATCCGGCCGACGTGTTCGCCACACAGCAGGAGATGAATACCATGAACTGGTACTGCTCCGACGTGCAGGTGCGCGGTAAGTACCCGTTTTATGCCAAGCGCTTCTGGGCCGAGAACGACGTTGAGCTCGTGATGGAGGACGGCGACCTGCAGGATATCGCCGACGGCAAGGTTGATTTCTACACCTTTAGCTACTACATGTCCGGCACCGTGGGCACCCACAAGGACCACGAGATGACCGAGGGCAACATGACCTTTGGCGGAAAGAACCCCTATCTGGAGTCCACCGACTGGGGCTGGCAGATCGATCCGCTGGGTCTGCGCATCGCCCTCAACGAGATTTACGCCCGCTATGAGATTCCGCTGATGGTGGTCGAGAACGGCATGGGCGCCTACGACGAGGTCGAGGAGGGCGGCTCCATCCACGACCCGTACCGCATTGCCTACCTGCGCAGCCACATCAAAGCCATGGGCGAGGCCATTGCCGACGGCGTCGACTTGATCGCCTACACCTGGTGGGGTCCCATCGACCTGGTGTCCGCCGGCACCGGCGAGATGCGCAAGCGCTACGGCTTTATCCACGTCGATAAGTACGATGACGGCATCGGTACCTACGAGCGCCGCCGCAAGGACAGCTTCTACGCCTACCAGAAGATCATCAAGTCCAACGGCGCCGAGGGCCTGGAGTAATCGACAATATGAGTGCCGCTGGGGAATAGCCTTGGGATGGGCTCACGATTCGAGTCCCCACCTTAGCATTTGAACCATTTGGCACTATAATCACCATAAGCATGCGCATAACGTTGCGCTTAATCAAGAGGAGAAAACGCATGGGTCTGTTTGATATGTTCAAGAAGAAGGCTGAGCCCGCGGCTGCCGCTGCTCCTGCCTCCATCTCTGCTTCTGCCGGCGCTGACGTGCTGTGCTCGCCCGTCAAGGGCAAGGTCGTCAAGATGGCCGACGTGCCCGACCCCGTCTTTAGCGGCGAGGTACTGGGCAAGGGCTGCGCCGTGTGGCCCGAGGACGACCTGGTCTACGCTCCCTGCGACGGCAAGGTGACCGTCACCATGGGTCACGCCGTGGGCCTGCAGTCCGATAGCGGCATCGAGGTCCTGGTGCACGTTGGTGTCGATACTGTCAACATGAACGGTGATGGCTTCGAGGGCTTCGTCAAGGCCGACGATGTCGTTAAGGCTGGCCAGCCCATGCTCAAGATCGACCGTGCCAAGATCGCCGCTGCCGGCTACAAAGACTGCGTCGTCGTGGCTGTGTCCAACACCGCCGAGTTCGCCGACGTCGAGCTCGCCGTCGAGGCCGAGTCTGCCGTCGCTGCTGGTGACGCCATCGTTAAGGTCGTCCGCAAGTAGACTGCGACATCCAAAGGATGTGCAAGGGTGGTCGAATTGTCCGACCACCCTTTTTTATTTCAAGACTTTAGTCTGCTGGCCGCGCAGCGGCCAGCTTTAAACCACCCGCTACGCGGGTGGAGACAAACGGCTTTACAAAGCCACCCCTCCGACCGATATTGACGATTGTTCAGGCCGTCAAGAATTCGAGTCGAAGGGGTGGTCGCCATGGCCCAGAAGGCCTACAGCCTTTCCCACACGAAGTGGATGTGCAAGTACCACATCGTGTTCACGCCGAAGTATAGGCGCAAAGTGATCTACAACCAAATCAGGAGCGACATAGGGGAGATCCTCAGGAAGCTGTGCGAGTACAAGGGGATCGAGATAATCGAGGGGCACCTGATGCCCGACCACGTGCACGTGCTGCTGGCGATCCCGCCGAAGTACAGCGTCGCGAGCGTCATGGGCTACCTGAAGGGGAAGAGCTCGCTGATGATATTCGACAGGCACGCCAACCTCAAGTACAAGTTCGGCAACAGGAAGTTCTGGGCGGAGGGCTACTACGTGTCCACCGTCGGCCTGAACGAGGCGACGATCGCCAAGTACATCAGGGAGCAGGAGTCCCACGACATCGCGCTGGACAAGCTGAGCGTGAAGGAGTACGAGGACCCCTTCAAGAGGGGGTGATCCCGCCGGTTCGACCGGCGCGCCACGGGTCAAGATGCACTAGGCCTGGACGAAGTCCGGGCCCGCGCCTTTAGACGCGAGCCCGGGGCCCGTGGGTTATACCCTAAGAGCAAACCACCCTTTTTAAGGGTGGTTTTGATTACAATGCGGCGGAACGTTTTATTGCGCGTTGGGCGGACCGGTAAACCGTTCGGACGTTAAATCGAGCCGACTGCGCCTTTGCTTTGCCGGGGGTGTTCGTTAGCGGCTAGTATGGCCTTATTGTTACGACGTGCACCGCATCGGGAAGCGCGGTGCCGCTTGTTGGGAGGAATCTCATGAAAAAGAAGCTGCTGCTTGTGCCCCTGATGACTGTTCTGGTCGCGTGCGTGGTTGTGCTTTCTGGCTGCGGAGGTCCTTCGGTTGAGGAGCTCATCACCGAGGATCTTTCGACGCAGTTTGACGAGGTCAAGAACGGTGGCGACGACTTCCTCGCCGGCCTGGAAGAGGCCTCGGGCGACGAGTTCGAGCAGCTGGGCATCGATCCCAAGGAGTACGCCAAGAGCTATCTCGAGGGCTTTGACTACAAGATCGGCGACGTGACGGTCGATGAGGACAAGGGCACCGCGACTGCCGAGGTCACCATTACCTGCAAGTCCATGAACCAGATCGTTGAGGATTTTGCCACCCAGTACCAGGAGAAGGTCGCCGCGCTCGATTCGATGCCTTCCGATGACGAGCTGTACAAGATGGCCGGTCAGGTTATGGTCGATGTGACCAAGGCTGCTAAGACCAAGGACACCAAGGTCACCTTCAAGTATTCCTGCAATGACGACGGCGAGTGGTCTGCCGACGATTCCGCAACCAACGAGATGATGAATGCCATGATGAGCTAGGGGAGTTACGGCGTTTTACCAAACGCCGTAACTGCTCGACGCTGCGCGGGCACCAGAGCGACAACTTGTCATTCAAAGAGGACGGCACGACCAGAAGGTCTATGCCGTCCTCTTTTCATGCCAATTTGTTCGCTCTGGTGCCCGCTCACTGTCCGTCCTCTACCTGTGGCGTTGCCACGGTAGTCATTGGGGCGGCACTTGGGGACGTTCCTTTTCTGCCGGCAGTTGGGGACACTCCTTTGGTGCAGGGGCAGCTAAAAGAGTCCCGTCCCACATTAGCTACCCGTGGGAGGAATGAGCGGTTACTCGCCCAAGATCAGCTCGGCGAGTGCGTCCTGGGTGTCCACCACGTAGTCGGCGCCGGCGGCTTCCAGCTCTGCGCGGCCGCGGAAGCCCCAGCTGACGCCCGCGCTCTTAAGGCCGGCGTTGTGGCCGGTCAGAACATCGACATTCGAATCGCCCACATAGAGTGTGGTTGCCGGATCGGCACCCAGCTCTTCCATCACATGTAGCGTGACGGGTGCTTCGGGCTTAGGCGGAAACGCATCGACACGGCCCTGCACCAGTGCAAAGCGCTCGGAACCAAAGTATTTCTCGATAAGCGGGGCTGCCGAGACGTGGTCCTTGTTGGTGAGCACGGCAAGCTGAGCGCCCGCTGCGCGCAGGCGGTCGAGCATCTCAATCGTGCCGGCATAGGGGGTGGTGTGGTCCTCCTTGTGCTCGCCGTAATAAGCTCTAAACTCAGCAAGCGTTTGCTCAAAGGCGCGCCCGTCGCCCGCATACTCGGCGGGCATAAAGCGCTCGACCAGCTTGAGCATGCCGTTTCCCACCTTATAGCGGTATTCGTCAACGGCAAACGTGGGCCAACCGTGCATCTCGCAGGTGTGGTTGCCGGCGGCCGCCAGATCCTCGAGCGTGTTGAGGAGGGTGCCGTCTAAATCAAAAATCACATGGGAAAAAGCTGCTGCCATGGGTGCTCCTGCCGTTTGGGTTATAGGACGCACCCATGATACCGGGCTGGCATGTCGGGCGTGTTTGAAATCTGAACAACTTTGACTGCTGTGTATCGGGCCGCGCTGCCCGACCATCTCTGTCGTTAGCAAATTCTCGGCAGCTGCTCTCCTACGAGCATGTCGAGGATGCGGGTCGATCCCCAGCCGGTGCGTACGCGCACGGCGGGTCGAGCGCCCTCGGCAAGCGGCAGCACGCGACCGATGATGGCGGCGTTCTCGCCGTAGCGGGCGGCGCGCATGGCCGCCAGCGCGGCGTCGGCCTGCTCGGCCGGCACGACGGCAACCATCTTGCCCTCGTTTGCCACCTGCAGAACGTCGTAACCGAGCATCTCACATGCCGCCTGCACGTCGGGGCGCACGGGCACGGCATTCTCGTCGATCTCCATGGCAACGCCGCTGGCCTGGGCAAACTCGTTGAGCGTGGATGCCAGGCCGCCGCGCGTGGGGTCGCGGAAGCAGCGGGTGTCGGGGGCGGCGGCGAGCACGTCGGCAATCAGATGATTGAGAGGCGCAGCGTCGCTTTCGATGTTGCTTGAAAACGCCAAGCCCTCGCGTTGGCTCATGATGGCGATGCCGTGGTCGCCCAACGTACCCGATACCAGAATGAAATCGCCGGGCCGACAGTTTGCACCGCTGAGCGCTATGCCCGCGGGCACTTCGCCCACGCCGGCGGTATTGATGTAGACGCCGTCGGCACCGCCACGCTCGACCACCTTGGTGTCGCCGGTGATAATCTTCACGCCTGCCTCATGTGCCGTTTCGGCCATGGTCTGCACAATCTGGCGCAGCTTGTCCATGGGATAGCCCTCTTCGAGGATAAAACCGCATGAGAGGTAGCGCACGTTAGCGCCCGAGGTCGCAACGTCGTTGACGGTTCCGCATACGGCGAGGCGGCCGATATTGCCGCCGGGGAAGAACTGCGGCGTTACCACAAAGCTGTCGGTCGACATGGCGATTCGCCCGCTTGCGGGCAGCGCGGCGACACCGGCATCGTTGCCTGCAAGCAGCTCGGGCGATCCAAAGGCATCCAGAAAGACCTCATCGATAATGCGCTTCATCATCTGGCCGCCGGAGCCGTGGCCCAGCAGGACAGTGCTATCGGTAACGCTATGGGACATATCGAAAACTCCAATCGTGGGTGGTGCCGGTGTGCGGGTGCGTCTGGGCTAGTCGCGGTAGCGGTAGTACGCCGCGCAGCTGCCTTCGGAGCTCACCATGCAGGGGCCGACGGGGTGTTCGGGCGTACAGGTGCGGCCGAACAACGGGCAGTCGCTCGGCGTGATGGCACCGCGCAGCACGTCGCCGCAGCGGCATCCGCGTGGCTCGACCGTCGCCTCAACGGGCACATCAAAGCGGGCGCGCGCATCAAAGCATGAGAACTCAGGGCGGATGGAAAGACCCGAGTTGGCAATCGGTCCCAGCCCGCGCCACGTGGTGTCGCACGGCTCAAATACCTGCTCGACCAGCTGGCGCGCTACGGGATTGCCGTCTGCATTGACGCCACGGCGGTAGGCGTTGTCGATCGCCGGCCTGTGCTCGACAATCATCTGGACCAGCATGCAGATACCCTGCAGAATATCGACCGGCTCAAATCCCGTGACCACGCCGGGGGTCTCGAACTCGTCGACCAAAAAGCTAAAGGGCGCCAAGCCCGTGATGGTAGCGACGTGACCAGGCAGGATAAAGCCGTCGATGGTCGTCTCGGGGTCGTTGGAGATCGCACGCAGAGCCGGCGGCGTGGTCTTGTGAGCACAGTAGACCGAGAAGTTCTGGAGCCCGCGCGCGTCGGCCTCCAGGATAGCGGCGGCAATGGTGGGCGTTGTGGTCTCAAAGCCGACGCCCATAAAGATGACCGGACGTTCGGGATTTTGCTCGGCAATGTCGAGCGCGTCGAGCGGAGAGTAGACGATGCGGATGTCGCGCCCCGCCGCCTTTTGCGCGGCAAGCGAGGTGGACGATCCAGGCACGCGCATCATGTCGCCAAAGGTGGTGATGATGGCGCCGTCCATGTTGGAAAGCGCGATTGCGTGATCGATGTCGCGGTTGGCGGTGACGCAAACGGGGCATCCCGGGCCGCTTAGCAGTTTGAGCCCCGTCGGCATAATGGAGCGAAAGCCATAGCGGCCAATGCTCACGGTATGCGTACCGCAGACTTCCATAAGGTTGATGCTGCGGTTGCCGACAAGCTCATGAATACGATCGATGAGCTCGCGAGCCAGCTTGGGGTCGCGAAATGCCGAAAAGTCGATACCGGAGCGAACCGGCTGCGCCGCCGCCACTAGTATGCCTCGGCCGGGTTGGTGGCGAGCTGGTCCTCTTCGGCCAGCTCGGCCATGGTATTGACGAGCTCGAGTGTCTCTTGGGCTTCCTGCTCGTCGACAATCTGAATGCCAAAGCCGGCGTGCACGAGAATATAGTCGCCTACCTGCGCCGTCGGCACGAGGCGCAGCGAAACGGGGCGCTCGATGCCCATCATGTCGACGGTCGCCTTAAGGTCGTCGTCGCGTTTGACCACTTTACCGGGAACGGCAAGGCACATAATGTTCCCCTTTTATACGTTTTGCGCTGGATAGGCGCCTAATTACCCATCAGTTGATGGTAGCGCTCGCGGGAGTCACGAGCAAACGCGTTACACCTGTGAGACGGTTGAGCGCAGGCTGGCAAAACAGCCTACCCGTGCCGTCTGCGCGAGGCGAGCGCGAGCGATGGCGGCCTGACCGTAGGCGATGCAGCCGTCGTTGACGGGCACGGCGTGGGGGACAAAGACGGCAAGACCGGCGTCTTTGAGTTCGTGGGTAAGGAGCTGAAGCAAAAGCCGGTTCATGAACACACCGCCCGAGAGCGCGACAGTATCGAGACCCTCGCGATCACAAATCTCGTACGCGACGTGGGTCGTGGCGTGCGTAATGGCGATGTGAAATCCGAGGGCGAGCCTGTCGGCCGGCGCGCCTGCCTCGATTCCATTCAGAAGAGCTTCGATGAGCGGTTGGGGGTCCAAGATGGGGGAGTCGTTGGCAGACGTGAGTGCGCCTGTATGATTGCCGTCGAGACGAACGGTCTTACCACCGAGCGCGCGCCAGGCGGCGGCTTCGAGTTCGATGGCAGGCTCGCCTTCGTAGGTTGCCTGCCCGCAAATGCCCAAAACTGCAGCGGCGGCGTCAAAGAGGCGCCCCATACTGCTCGTGCGTGGGCTGTTGATGTTCCGCTCGATCATCGTAGTCGTGATGTTGCGCGTTTGCTCGTCGAGGGTGCTCAATAGTCCCGCGGCACCCGGGTGCTCGAGCAGGCCGAGCTCGCTCAGCAAGGCAAAGGAATTGCGCCGGGCATCGCGTACGGATGCGGCGCCGCCGGGGAGCGCCCAGGTGCGCAGGTGCGCGGCGCGTTCAAAATCGGCAAGGCCGGCGACAAGGAACTCGCCGCCCCAAATGGCTCCGTCGGTGCCGGCGCCGGTGCCGTCAAAGGCGATGCCAAGGACGCGCGCGTCGGTTGTAAGCTGGCCCGCGGCGATAGCCTCGGCCATTACGCTCGCGATATGCGCATGATGGTGTTGGACTTCGATAAGCGGCATGCCCTGTTCTTGCGCCTGTTCGCGCGCCCACTGGCTCGACAGATAGCTGGGATGCATGTCGCATGCCAAGGCGGCGGGCGCCAGGTCAAAGAGGTTTTCCAGACGCAAGCGCGCGGCGCTCCAGGCATCGAAGGTCTCGCCGTTTTCGACATCGCCGATATGCTGCGACACAAAACAGGTTGCCTCGCCGTTCGCATCCTCGCGTGTGAATGCGATCGTTGCCTTTTGCTGCGGCCCGCAGGCGAGCACGCAGGGCGTGACGGCGTCGAATGCCGGCAGCGGCAACGGCCGAGGCGCATATCCGCGTGCGCGACGCACAGGCATGACGGTGCCGTCGACCACACGTACCACGGAGTCGTCGTAGCGTGAGAGAATCGCACGGTCGTTACCAAGTAGCGCGTCGGCGATGCCGGCGGCAACAAGATGTTTCCATGCAAGGGCATCGTCGGTCTCGATGGGCTCTTCGCTCAGGTTTCCGCTGGTCATGACCAGCGCGTGCATGTCATGCGACGCGGCAGCTGCAAGCAGCAGATGCTGAAGCGGTGTATAGGGGAGCATGACGCCGAGCTCGGGTAGATCGTGCGCGACGGATGGCGCAAGTGTAGGGGCGTCGGGGGAATCTCCCTCGCCAACAGCACGCCGGCGCAACAGCACAATGGGGCGAATGCTGCCGGACAGCAAGCCGCGCTCAACGTCGTTGACATGGCATAGGCGTTCAGTATCGGCAAGGCTGCGCACCATAACGGCAAGCGGCTTGTTGCTGCGGCGCTTGCGACGGCGCAGCTCGACCACCGCCTGCTCATTGGCGGCGTCGCAGGCCAGATGGAATCCGCCCAGACCCTTGATGGCGACGATACCGCCGCTGGCCAGCAGTTCAACACAGCGGTCAATAATGGCATCGCTGGTTTCGCGCGTGCTGCCGACGGCTGGCGTCGCCCCCGAGCCCTCGAGCTCCATGTCGCCCGCCGCCTCGCGCCAGGTAATATGTGGCCCGCAGTCAAAGCAGGCATCGGGCTGCGCATGAAAGCGCCGGTCAAGCGGGTCGCCATACTCTGCGGCGCACTCGGGGCACATGGGAAAGCAATCCATCGACGTGGCCGCTCGGTCATAAGGTAGCGAGCGAATGATGGTAAAGCGCGGTCCGCAATTGGTGCAGTTGATGAAGGGGTAGTGATAGCGTCGGTCGGCGGGGTCGAACAGTTCGCGCAGACAGTCGTCACAGGTGGCGATATCGGGGGAGATGAGCGTCGTGTGCATGGTCTGATCCTGCGACGCTACGATACGAAAGGCCTGCTCATCGTCAGCATCCCAAACGTCGGGCTCCAGGTCTGCAACAGCGACATGCTCAACGCGGGCCGCGGCAGGCGCGTGCTCCGACAGCGCGGCGACAAAGCCGTCGAGCGCCTCGACCGAAGCATGCGCCTCGATGTGCACGCCATCGCCCGCGTTGAGCACCCAGCCGCAGATGCCATGCGCCATAGCCTCGCGATACACAAATGGCCGCATGCCAACGCCCTGCACAATGCCCGTCACATGAATATGCACATGCCGCATGCGACCCTCCTTCATTGAAGTGTGTGCTGTTAGAGCCCCAGGCTTTGCTTGGTGGCGGCGCAGGTGAGCTCGCCGTGCTTAACGCCGCGCAGCCCCAGCAACCGGTCCGCCAGCTCGTAGACGCGTTTGCCGCGACCTTTGAGCGCCAGAATCTCCAGGCAGTTGTGGTGGTCCAGATGCACGTGCATGGTCGAGACAATCTCGTCGGTGTAGTCGTGCTGCACCTCGTCCAGACGGCGCGTCAGATCGCCGGTATGGTGGTCGTAGATCATGGTGAGCGAACCGATGACCTGCTCGTCGGGCGTGCGCATCTGCTCCTTGGCGATCGAGGCGCGAATCAGATCGCGTACGGCCTCGGAACGGTTGGCCACGTCACCGCGGCGCGCGATCTGCTCGTCAAAGCGGCGCAGCAGGTCGTCGGGCGCGGTGACCGAAAAGCGGACCAGCTCGGAGCTGGGGCCGCTGCAGCGGCAGCTCACATCGTCGTTCGCGCCGTGATCGTGCGCGTGCTCGTGCTCGGCCACGTTACACCAGTTTCACAGAGCCGACGGAGTTGTGATCTGCCTCGATGGCCTCCTCGTAGCCCTCGAGCGCATCGTGCGCCTCGTGCAGCGCAGACATGGCGGCCTCGAGCTTGGCGCCGATGCGCTCCATGTCAAAGTTCTCGGTCGCATGCAGCAGCTGATGGCTCCACTCGTGAGCGAGCTCAATGGTGTCGTCGACCTGCTTGACGCTCATGGCAAGCTGGCTCATGTTCATTCCGACGTCATGCATGGGAGTCTCCTTTTGTACGGGGCGATACGGTGGTTCAGATTCTACTACGCCCGCCTTGGGCGCCGCCGCATAAGAAAACGGGTGCGAGTCCGTCTGACCCGCACCCGTTCACTGGGGGCTGTTTGTGTCTACCATACTATCCGTGGTCGCATGCCTTGCGTTTGGCACTCCGGCGAGCGGTGCGAAACCGCTCATGGACGGCAGACAGGTAACAAGCGTATTACAGATGTTTCTCCAGCAGTGCCTGAAGCCTTGCCTTGGGTAAGGCGCCGACCGAGCGGTCGACCTCCTCGCCGTTCTTAAAGACGATCAGCGTGGGGATGCTCATGACGCCAAACTTCATGGCCAGGTCCTGGTTGTCGTCGACGTTGCACTTGGCCACAGCCAGCTTGCCGGCCAGCTCGTCGGCAACCTCGTCTACGATGGGCGAGAGCGAGCGGCAGGGGCCACACCACGGGGCCCAAAAATCAACCAGTACGGGCAGGCTATCGTTGACGACAGCGTCGAAGTTCTCGGGGGTAATCTGCTTAATGTCAGCCATGGTGACCTCCATAATGCGACGCGGCTCGGCCGCGTAAAACTCAGTACGACCGTGCTTATACCCAGCGGCTCGTAAAGCAACCACTCGCGGGCGGCTCTTTTATATAATGGTGGGCACGCAAACGATTGGAGAGCGCATGCCCACGTCACAAAGCCAGAAAAAAGAAGCCATCGCTCAGGCGACCGAGCAGGAGCTCGCATCGCTCGCGGGCCGTGGCGTGCGTATCGCGGGCAACGCGTGCTCGCCGATTGTGCTGGTCAAAGGCGATTTAGACGATGCCGAGCGTGCGGGTGGCGAGCTGGCTGCCGGCGCGGATGGCGCCGCGTTGCGCAAGGCGCTCGGCGCTATCGGATATGCCCCCGAGGACTTTTGTGTGCTGGCAAGCGTTGCCGGCGCGGGCGACGGAGCGGTCGCGGCGGGCGAGGCCCTGACGTGCGACCTGTTCCGTGAGGCGCTGGAGACCTTGGACCCCGAGGCGGTGCTGCTGCTGGACAACAGTGCGGCCGATGTCATGCGCGAGACCTATGCCGATATGCTTGTGGCAATTGATGACTTTGACACCGCCATGCTTAAGCCCGGCCTGGTCGCCCATGTGCAGGGGCGCCGCGTGCTTGCGCTCGACGGTTTTGAGGCGGCGCTCACCGACAAGGCCGCCAAGCAGCGCATGTGGGCCTACATTAAGCAGCTGACCCCGGCGGCTGCACCGCTGTAGCGAGGCTGGCGGCAGCCCCTACATTACGGCGCGCAGCTCAAACCGGTCGCCGTTAATGCGGAACTGGCAGTTGCCGTTCATACGCTCGACGGCAAGCTTAATGCTCTTGGTGCCAAAGCCGTGCCCAGTGTGCTGAGCCACGGGCATGCCGTCGACCATGTGCGGCGCACGGCCAAACGTGTTGGAAACCAGCAATAGAAGCTGACCGTCTTCGTAGCGAAGGTCCAGGTCGACAAACCGCTTGCCTTCGGGGGCGGCGCTCGCCGCGGCGATGGCATTGTCCAGGGCGTTCGATACCACGCTGAACAGATCGACATCGCCCACGTGGACGGTTTCGGGCACGGCGGCGCGCAGGTCGGCGGTGATGCCGCGCGCGTTGATGTCCGCGGAAAGCGACGAGAGCGCAATGTTGACCGTTTCGTTGGCGCAGTAGCGGCGCACGGCGGTGCGGTCGTTGGTCTCGCAGAGCGCGTCGATGCGCTCGAGCGCCTCATCGGTGTGACCCTCTTCGATCAGGGCCGCTAGACCGCGCAGGTAGTGGCGCATGTCGTGACGGAGAACCGAGAGCTCGCGTCCGGACTGGCGCCAGGCTTCGAGCTCTTTGATGGCCGCGCTGTCGCGGGTCGCGAGCATCCAGCGCTCGCGCTCGGCGATTTCCTTTGCCTCGTATTCGCGAAGGTAGACGGCAAGAAACATAAGGTAGAAGGCGCAGAGGGCGAACGCCAAAAACTCAACGGTTACCACCGAGCCCGAGTGGAAGAGCGTGGTGTAGACGTTGGTGGCGTAGTCGAAGATGTAGTAGACGAGCGGCAGGATGAGCAGAATCTCCAACTCGGTGGGGCTTTTGATCGCTAGGCGGAGGCCAATGTCGCTTGCCCAATGCAGCAAGACGGCAAAGACGCCGAGCGTGGTGATGATGCGCGCCACGTAGTACGCGACTTGCGAATCGGTGGCGGCGAATGCGGCGATGCCCATCCAGTTGCTAAACTGGCAGCTCAGGTAGGCACTGGTAACGCCCAGGATGGCGAGCAGCGGACTCAGGCGATAGCGTACGCACAGGTAGACGACAAGCGGCAGATGCACGACGAGCGGATAGACCTGTCGGGCAAACAGCTCACCACCGACGAGGTTGGCAATCGCAAAAGCGGTGCCGGTTACGGCGCCGACCCCCACCAGTTCGAGCGAATGGCGGCGGTTGATCTCGATACCGCACAGCGCCGCCGAGGCAAAGACGCCAAAGAGCAACGTCGTCGCATGGTGGATTGCCCAAAGTACCAGTTCTGCCGAGGACAGCATTAGCGTCTCCCGCCCTCGAACCGCACCGCAAAGTAGGCGTCTTGGAATCCCTGCTTGCAGCTGCGCGCGAGCGGTATGCACGCGCCCGAGCGCATGACGATTTCCGTGCGATTGAAGTGGTCGATGTTGCGCAGATTGACCTGGTAGCTGCGGTGGCACTTAAAGAAGGTCGCGTTTTGGGCCAGCCGGTCCTCGATGCTGCGGAACGGCTCGAGCGCCTCGATATCGCGGCCATCGCGCAGGTGGAAGATCACGTGCTTGTTGCGAGCCTCGGCATATTCGATATCGGATAGGCGCAGGGCATGGTAGCCAAAGGACGTCTTGATGACGAGCTCGTCGATCGCTGCCGGACGCAGGCTTGACAGCTCGTCGAGCAGTTGCGCCACGCGCTCGTAGGTCACGGGTTTGAGCAGGTAGTCGAAGGCGCGGACCTCGTAGGACTCAAGCGCGAACTCGGGCGATGAGGTCAGAAACACCAAGCGCACGGCGGTATCGGATTGGCGCAGCTCGCGGGCGGTATCCATGCCGTTGACGAGCGGCATGATCATGTCGAGCATGATAATGTCGGCGCGCGATGCGGCATGGCGTGCCAGCAGGTCTTCGCCGCGCGTAACGAGTGCAACATCGACCGCCGTACCCGTCTCGGTCGACCAGCGGTTGATCATGCGGTGCAGGTTATCTAGAAAGGCGACGTCGTCGTCGCAGGCGATGATTTTGAGCATATTGGGCCCCCTTAGTACCTCGATTTTGCCACATCGTGCACGCGCCACCCGCGGGGGTGCGTTCCATTTGCGCCCCACGGTACGCAACTCGCGCCGAGCGGTATTGCGGTGGCGAAAGATGTCTCCTGTGCTATCGAGAGCTCAACTATCCTCAGCTTGCCAGTTCGAAAATGGACCCGCCGCATGATTGAATCTTTAATTCAACTTTACACCTGGCTTTACAGCTGTCTTGTCAGCTGTAAAGCCAGGTGTCATACTAAAGCCCCAAGATTCGCCAAAAGAGAGGGGCCTTGATGGCACAGAGCGCGAACACGGATGCATCGGAGCTTGCACGCGATATCGCGGCCGGCCTGGCATCGGCAACGACGGCAACGGAGCGCGCGGCATTGGTGCCCGCAGAGCTCGTCGAGGCCATTCAGCAACTAAAAACCCAACGTGACGCGGTGATCCTGGCGCACTACTATGTGGCGCCCGAGGTCCAGGCTGTAGCCGATTACGTCGGCGACAGCTTCTACCTGGCAAAGCTCGCTAAGAGCCTGCCGCAGCAGACCATCGTGTTGTGCGGCGTGGAGTTTATGGGCGAAAGCGCCAAGCTGCTCAATCCCACCAAGACCGTGCTGCTGCCCGAGCCGGGTGCGGACTGCCCCATGGCGCACATGGTCAAGCGCGAGACGGTCGATGCAGCGCGCGCCGAGTATGGCGACGACCTGGCCGTGGTGTGCTACGTCAACTCGACGGTCGAGATCAAGAGCTGGAGTGACGTGTGCGTTACCAGCTCTAACGCCGTCAAGATCGTCTCCGAGCTGCCGCAACAGCACATTTTGTTCATTCCCGACCAGAACCTGGGCCGCTTTGTGGCCGAGCAGGTGCCCCAAAAGCACGTCATCCTCAACAACGGCTACTGCCCGCGTCATCACATCATCACCGTCGAGCAGATCGTCGACGCGCAGGAGGCGCACCCCGACGCGCTCGTGCTGGCGCACCCCGAGTGCAAGGCCGACGTCCTGGCCGAGGCCGACTACATCGGCTCTACTGCCGGCATCATCAAGTATGCCGAGGAGTCGGACGCCAGCGAGTTCATCATCGTGACGGTCCGCGGCGTGCTCTACGAGCTCGAGCGCCGCTGCCAGGGCACTGGCAAGAAGTTCTACTTCCCTGCGGTGCAGCCCACCTGCGTCAACATGGATCTCATCACGCTCGAAAAGCTCGTGCGCTGCCTGGAGACGGGCGAGGGCGAGGTGCAGATTGGCGTGTCGGATGAGGCCGCCGATCAGGCCAAGCTCACGCTCGACCGCATGCTCGAGTACGCGGCGCGCTAGAACGATGTGACATGAGGGGCGGTCCCTTATGCCACATTACAAGGGAGAGGATTCCTGTGGAAACCAAACAATACCCCGATTTGGAGTGTGACGTTGTCATTGCCGGTTGCGGCGTGGCGGGCTTGTATGCGGCTCTCAATCTGCCGACGAGCACGCGCGTGATCATGCTTTCCAAGGGTGCTGTCGACGAGTGCGACTCGATGCTCGCACAGGGCGGAATCTGCGTGCTGCCCGAAGGCTCGGACTACGATGCCTTCTTTGAGGACACCATGCACGCCGGCCATTACGAGAACCGCCGCGAGAGTGTTGACATCATGATTCGCTCGAGCCGCTCGGTCATCAACGACCTGCTGGCCATGGGCGTGGACTTTGAGCGCAAGGCCGACGACAGCCTCGACTTTACCCGCGAGGGCGCGCACAGCCGCCCGCGCATCGCCTTCCATGCCGATATTACGGGCAAGGAAATTACGACCAAGCTGCTCCAGGCTGTCCGCAAGCTGGATAACGTGCAGATTCTCGAACACGTTGCCATGACCGACATCCTGACCGCCGAGCGCGATGACGCCACGGTGTGCACCGGCGCCGTCGCCGTCGCCGTGGACGAGGACGATTCAGCTCGCCCCGCCGACGAGCTGGCAAATGCCGCTGAGGGCGTGCATGTCGGTAAGCCGTTTAAGATCCATGCCCGCCATACGCTGTGGGCGACGGGCGGCATCGGTGGCGTATACGACCACTCGACCAACTACCCGCAGCTCACGGGCGACGCCTGCTACATCGCTCAGGAGCATGGCATTAGGATGGAGCACCTGGACTACGTGCAGATCCATCCCACGGGACTGTTCTCGCCGCAGCCGGGACGCACGTTTCTGATCAGCGAAAGCTGCCGCGGCGAGGGCGCGATTTTGCTCAATGCCGCTGGCGAGCGTTTTACCGACGAGCTGCAGCCGCGCGACGTGGTCGCCGCCGCTATTCGCGAGCAGATGAAGCAGGACGGCACCGAGCACGAGTGGCTGAGCTTTGCCCCCGTCGAGCGCGACGTGGTGACCGGGCACTTTGCCAATATCCGCGCGCGCTGCCTGGAGGACGGCCGCGACATCCTGGACGAGCCCATTCCCGTCACTCCCACGCAGCACTACTTTATGGGCGGCGTATGGGTCGACAAGGACGGCCGCACCTCGATGCCCGAGCTCTACGCCGCCGGCGAGACGGCCTGCAATGGCGTGCACGGCAAGAACCGCCTGGCTTCTAACAGCCTGCTCGAGGCACTGGTCTGGGGCCGCCGCGCCGCGTGGTACATGCGCACCGGCGAGTCGCTGGCCGTGGAGCAGGCCGGTGAGCCCGCGCTTGACGGGCGTCACCGCGCCCTGAGCGCCGATGCCCTTGCAATCGATGATTTGGCCCGTGCCGCCGGCACGCAGGCCGTGGAGGAGTAGACCATGAATCCCATTACCATGAAGCTCGTCGTCGATGATCTGATTTTGCAGGCTCTGCGCGAGGACATCACGTTTGAGGACGTGAGTACGGCGAGCGTGTGCCCCACGGCGCGCCCCGCCACGGTGGAGCTCATCGCCAAGGCCGACGGCATTATCGCCGGCCTGGACGTATTCGCCCGCACCTTTGATCTGCTGGATCCGCAGAGTTCGGTGCTGTTTGATGTTGCTGACGGTGACGAGGTACACGCCGGCGATCACGTGGGCCAGGTGCGCGGCGACGCGCGCGTGCTGCTTTCGGGCGAGCGCGTGGCGCTCAACTACCTGCAGCGCATGAGCGGCATCGCTACTTACACACATCGGATGGCGGCTGCGCTCGTGGGTACCAAGACCGTGCTTGTCGACACGCGCAAGACCACGCCGGGCATGCGTGTCTTCGAGAAGGCCGCAGTCGAGATCGGCGGTGGCAGCAACCACCGTTACAACCTGTCGACGGCTGTCATGCTTAAGGACAACCACATCGACGCCGCCGGTGGTGTGGCACGCGCGATTGAGATGGCTCGCGCCCATGCGTCGTTTACCACGACGGTCGAGATCGAGTGCGAGAGCCTGGATATGGTGCGCGAGGCCGTGGAGGCCGGTGCCGATATCATCATGTTCGACAACATGACCCACGACGACATGGCTGCCGCGATTGAGCTTATCGCCGGTCGTGCCAAGACCGAGTGCTCGGGCAACGTGGACACCAACAATATCCGCGCGCTCGCCGACCTGGGCGTTGACTTTATCAGCTCGGGGGCGTTGACGCACTCTGCGCCGATTCTCGACCTCTCGCTTAAGCACCTGCGTCTGTTGGACGGTAAATAATGGACGCCCGCGAGCGTCGCCGTGCCATCATGGGCGTGCTCGAGCGAGCCAAAGATCCTGTCTCGGGCAGTGCGCTTGCCCGCGAGGTGGGCGTGAGCCGTCAGGTCGTGGTGCAGGACATCGCCCTGCTGCGCGCCGACGGGCACGATATCGTCGCCACCAATCGCGGCTATGTACTACAGGAGGCGCCGAGCAGCCCGGCTGTGCCCACGCGTCTGGTCAAGGTACGCCATGGCGTGGAGCAGGCGGGCGATGAGCTCACGAGCATCGTCGACGCGGGCGGTGCCGTGCTCAACGTGATCGTCAACCACCGCGTGTACGGCAAGATCACGGCCGACCTGGACATCCGCAATCGTCGCGATGTTGAGCGCTACCTGCACGATATCGAGAGCGGCAAGAGCTTTCCGCTGCTGACGGTGACCAGCGGCTATCACTTCCATCGCATTGCGGCAGAAGACGAGCAAACTCTCGACGAGATCGAGACCATGCTCAAGGAAAAGGGCTATCTGGCAGATCTGATGCCCTACGAAGATGACCTGTCCTAGTAACGACGAATGCAAAAGGAGGCCTCCGCGGCGATGCGGAGGCCTCCTTTTTGTGCACGGTGTACTTGTGAGTGTGCAAGTGGGGGAGTTGTTACTCCTCGACGATCTCGGTGATCGCGCCGGCGGGGCAAGCGTCCTGGCAAGCGCCACAGGCGACGCAGGAATCCTCGTCAGCGACGGTAGCGACGTCCTGGAGCTCCAGAACGCCAGCGGGGCAGGAGTCGACGCAAACGCCACAAGCGATGCACTCGTCGGCATCAATTACGGGATGAGCCATGGTAGTTTCCTCTCTGTTGACCGACGCTACAGGCGATGCGCGTCGGTTTGATTCGGGCAAAAACATACCACGGGAGCGACCGTTTGCAATACCCTCTGACCGGCATCTTCATACCGTTCGCCGAGTATGCCGCGGCTTACTAAAAAACATGCAGGTGAGGCCGTTGAGCTGCGCAAATGTTAGCTATAGGTGACTTGAAATATAGGGCGATTGAGCGTGCTTGCGGAAACCGCATCCCGTAATCCACGTCCAAAACGGGACACGGCTTCAGGCTCGCACCTCAGTCAACTCTACATAGACCTCAATAGATCTGCCGAGAACTCAAACAGTGCATCTACCTGCGCATTTGCGAACCTAAACTCTCGACAATAAGAAATCTTATATGAATTGACTTAGATTTTGTATATTCCGGCCCATAAGGGGATACACTACATCCTGAAAGACAAGCCGAAGCGCCGCGCGACAGACCGTCGAGGCGGCGCGAACGCAAAAGAGAGAGGGAATTTCTAATGAGTAAGATTCTTGGTATCGACCTTGGTACTACTAACTCCGCTATGGCCGTCCTCGAGGGCGGTTCTCCGACCATTATCGTGAACGCCGAGGGCGACCGCACCACCCCGTCCGTTGTGGGCTTCCGCGCCGACGGCGACCGCGTCGTGGGTAAGGCCGCTAAGAACCAGGCTGTCACCAACCCCAAGAACACCGTGTTTTCCATCAAGCGCTTCATGGGCCGCAAGTACTCCGAGTGCACCTCCGAGATCAAGACCGTGCCGTATGAGGTCAAGGAGGGCCAGGGTGGCCGTGCCGTCGTCGATATCGAGGGCAAGGATTACACCGCCGAGCAGGTGAGCGCCATGACGCTCGCAAAGATGAAGGCCGACGCCGAGAAGTATCTGGGCGAGACCGTCACCGACGCCGTCATCACCGTCCCGGCCTACTTCAACGACGCCCAGCGTCAGGCCACCAAGGATGCCGGTAAGATCGCCGGCCTCAACGTCAAGCGTATCGTCAACGAGCCGACCGCTGCCGCTCTTGCCTATGGTCTGGACAAGCAGGGCACCGACCAGCGCATCCTGGTCTTCGACCTGGGCGGCGGCACCTTCGATGTCTCCATCCTCGACCTCGCCGACGGCGTGTTTGAGGTTCTGTCCACCTCGGGCGACAACCACCTGGGCGGCGACGACTGGGATCAGCGCGTCATCGACTGGATGGCCGACAAGTTCCAGCAGGAGAACGGCGTCGACCTGCGTCAGGACCCCATGGCCCTGCAGCGTCTGAAGGAGGCTGCCGAGAACGCTAAGAAGGAGCTCTCCGCAGCCCAGCAGTCCACCATCAACCTGCCGTTCATTACCATGAACCAGTCCGGCCCGCTGCACCTCAACTACACGCTGACCCGTGCCGAGTTCGAGAAGATCACCCGCGACCTGCTCGAGCGCTGCAAGCAGCCTGTCACCAACGCCCTGCGCGACGCTAAGCTCAAGCTCTCCGATCTGACCGAGGTCATCCTCGTCGGCGGTTCCACCCGTATGCCCGCTGTCCAGGATCTGGTCAAGACCATGACCGGCAAGCAGCCCAACATGTCCGTGAACCCCGACGAGGTCGTTGCCGACGGCGCTGCCGTCCAGGGCGGCGTGCTCACCGGTGACGTCGAGGGCATCCTGCTGCTCGACGTAACCCCGCTGTCGCTGGGCGTTGAGACCATGGGCGGCATCATGACCAAGATGATCGACCGCAACACCACGATCCCGACCTCCAAGACCGAGGTCTACTCCACCGCAGCCGACAACCAGACCAGCGTCGAGATCAACGTGCTCCAGGGCGAGCGCGAGCTTGCTCGCGACAATAAGTCGCTCGGTAAGTTCCAGCTGACCGGTATTCCGGCTGCCCGCCGCGGCGTGCCGCAGATCGAGGTCACCTTCGACATCGACGCCAACGGCATCGTCAAGGTCTCCGCTAAGGACAAGGGCACCGGCAAGGAGCAGCAGATCACTATCTCCGGCTCCACCGCTCTGTCCGACGACGAAGTCGATCGTATGGTCAAGGACGCCGAGGCTCATGCCGAGGAGGACAAGAAGCAGAAGGAAGAGGTCGAGGTCCGCAACCAGACCGACAGCCTGTGCTACTCCACCGAGCAGACCCTCAACGAGCTGGGCGACAAGGTTTCCGCCGACGTGAAGTCCAAGGCCGAGGCCGCTATCGCCGACGCCAAGAAGGCGCTCGAGGGCTCTGACGTCGAGTCCATCAAGGCCGCTGGTGAGTCCCTGCAGTCCGTGGCCTACGAGCTGGCCCAGGTTGTCTACGCCGACGCTCAGCAGCAGACCGACGGTGCCGCCGGTGCCCAGTCTGCCGACGATGACGTCGTCGACGCCGACTACGAGGTTGTGGACGACGAGGACAAGTAATCATGTCCGCCCGTAAAGCTCGCACGGAGGCGGCTGCCGCTGGCGCCGCCCCCGTTGACTCTGAGGAGAAGGACGTGAAGATTCCCGTAGAGGCCGTCGACGATACCGAGGTCAACGAGACCGAGGCCGCCGAGGCTGCCGAGAACCAGGTAGAGGATTCCAACAAGGAGGCGACGATGACCGAGGACGAGATGGTGGAAGCTGCTATCCGCGCCGGTGAGGAAGCCGCCGACAACGACTTCAAGCTCAAGTTTGAACAGGCCCAAAAGGAGCTCGCCGACGTGCGCAGCGAGCTCGATGCTGCGGCAGAGGCTCAGAAGGCCGCCGAGGACAAGGCAAAGGACGCCACCGAGCGCACCGCCCGTCTGCAGGCCGACTGGGAGAACTTCCGTCGCCGCACCGCCAACGAGCGCATCGCCGAGCGCGAGCGCGCGACCGAGAAGCTCGTCACTGCGCTGCTGCCGGTGGTTGACGATATCGAGCGTGCAATTGACCATGCCCGTAGCCAGGAGCTTTCCGACGATTTTAAGCAGTTCGTCGATGGCGTTGACGCGGTGCATGCCAAGCTGCTCGATGTGTTTGCGCACGAGGGCGTTGAGCCCATCGACCCCAAGGGCGAGGCGTTCGATCCGCTCGAGCACCAGGCCGTGGGGCGTGTCGAGGACGCATCGCAGTACGACGAGACCGTCAACGACGTGTACCAGAAGGGCTACCGCATGGCGGACCGCATCCTGCGCTCCGCGATGGTGACGGTGACCTACGGTGGCGAGAAGCGCCCCGCACCGGAGCCCGAAGCGGCGCCCGAGGATGCCGCGGCCGATACGGCCGAGAGCACCGAGGAGTAATTGAGAAGGGCCCCGGGGCAACACCCGGGGCCCTTTCTGGCCTAGTGCCATATGAAAGCATGAGCCGTCGTCTGCATGGACGGCGGACGCAACAGGAGAGGAGCTACGATGGCTGCAGGCAAAACCTTCTATGACATCCTGGGCGTATCCAAGAGCGCCTCCGACAAAGAGATCAAGAGCGCGTTTCGCAAGCTCGCGCAAAAATATCACCCCGATGCCGGCGGCGACGAGGCCAAGTTTAAGGAGATTAGCGAGGCCTACGAGACGCTTTCGGACGAGAAGAAGCGCAAAGAGTACGACCAGATGCTCATGTTCGGCGGCATGCCGGGCGCGGGCGGCGCGTATAGCGGTGGCTACGGCGCCGGTGCCGGCGCGAGCGGTTGGGGCGATATCTTCGACAGCATCTTTAGTGGCAACGGCGCCTGGGGCAGCGATTGGGGCTCGGGCTTTGCCGGGGCCGCGGGTGCTGCCGGTGCGGGCGCGGGCCGCAACCGCGCGCGCAAGGGCGGCGATCTGTCGCTGACTGTCGACGTAACGGCCGAGGACGCGTTTCGCGGCGTGACGCACAAGGTCACCTACCGCATTCCCTCGACGGGCGAGCAGCAGACCATCACGGTCTCGGTGCCTGCGGGTGCGGTCGACGGCGGCAAACTGCGCTACAAGCGTCGTGGCGAGTACGGCGTTGCCGGCGGCGAGCGCGGCGACCTGGTCGTGACCACGCACGTGGAGGAGCATCCGCTGTTTAAGCGTAAAGGTGCCGACGTGACCATGGAGGTGCCGATCTCAGTCTACGAGGCGGCGCTCGGCTGCACGGTGGATGTGCCCACGCCCGGCGGCGCGACGGTTCGCCTGAAGGTGCCCGCTGGCACCCAGACGGGCAAGAAGTTCCGCTTTAAGGAGATGGGTGCGCCCGACGTTAAGCATCGCGGCCGCACGGGTGCGCTGCTCGTCGAGATCAAGGTGCAGGTTCCCACGAACCTGTCCGACGATGAGCGCGATGCCATGACCAGGCTGCGCGAGGCCGACACGCGCGATTATCGCGAGAAGGTCAACCGTTACAAGGCGACGTTCTAGGGCGGTCGTGGCGCACGCCCGCGCCCGCGGGCTTATGATGGACGATAACGAGACGGAAAGGGGTCAGGTAGCATGGCCGAGGACAATAGGAACAAACCGCTGTACATGATCAGCGTGGCGGCCGAGCTGACCGGCATGCATCCGCAGACTCTGCGCGTCTACGAGTCCAAGGGCCTGGTGAACCCCCAGCGCTCGGGCGGCAACACGCGCCTGTATTCGCGTGCCGATATCGAGCGCCTGGAGCTCATCAACCAGCTGACCGACGAAGGCATCAACCTCGCCGGCGTGGTGCGCATCCTCGATATGAAGGAGCGTGCTGAGGAGCGCGAGCGCGAGAACGAGAAGCTCCGCGCCCGCGTACGCCAGCTCGAGGAAGAGCTGCACGAGTACAAGATGCAGAAGAAGATCACCGCCCTGGCCCCGCGCGACGGCTCGGTCAACCCCGAGCAGGTCATGCGCAAGCTTTTGGGCGCCGGCGGAGATCTCTAGGTTACGCCGTTCTGCCGAACGGCGGACCGGTCGACGCTGCGCGCCGCCCAGAGCGACAATTTGTCATTCAAAAGGCAAGGCATGACCAGAAGGTCTATGCCTTGCCTTTTTCATGCCAACTTGTTCGCTCTGGACGTCGCTCGCTGTCCGTCCTCTACCTGCGGCGTTGCCTTGCTCCGGATGCGGTAGTCATTGGGTAGTCATTGGGGATGTTCTTAAATGAGTGGTCAAGGGGGACACTCTTGCGGCACTTGGCGCTTGGGGACGTTCCTTTTGTGCCGGCACTTTGGGACACTCCTTGTCAAGAGAGTGATGCAAGAGGCTCGTCCTGTACTTTACCGAGATAAAGTGAACGTGTAGATTCGTAACCCACTCGCAACCGTTCTATGGCACGATATTGAACGAATGCATGCTATGCGCCCAAATCTTTTGGGCAGAGTGGGAGACAGTATGGTCAAGCTGTACGAGGACGGCATCTACCTGCGCGGTGGCAGCGAGGTTGTGCCTGCGGCCGAGGCTGCCGAGCGCGGTATTACGCAGACGCCCGAGGATGCCAAGCGCGGCACCATCGCGTATTCGATTCTCCAGGCACACAACACGTCCGGCGACCCCGAGGCGCTCAAGATTCGTTTCGATGCCATGGCGAGCCACGATATCACCTTCGTCGGCATCATCCAGACGGCGCGCGCCTCGGGCATGGAGCAGTTCCCGCTGCCTTACGTGCTCACCAACTGCCATAACTCGCTGTGCGCCGTGGGCGGCACCATCAACGAGGACGACCATGTCTTTGGCCTCTCGGCTGCCAAGAAGTACGGCGGCATCTTCGTCCCGCCGCACATCGCCGTCATCCACTCCTTTATGCGTGAGAACTTCGCCGGCTGCGGCAAGATGATCCTGGGCTCCGACTCGCACACCCGCTACGGCGCCCTGGGCACCATGGCCGTGGGCGAGGGCGGCGGCGAGCTGGCAAAGCAGCTGCTGCGCGACACCTACGACGTCGCCTATCCCGGCGTCGTCGCCATCTACCTCACGGGCGCTCCGCGTCCCGGCGTCGGCCCGCACGATGTGGCGCTCGCCATCATCCGAGCCGTCTTTGCCAAGGGCTACGTTAAGAACAAGGTCATGGAGTTTGTGGGCCCCGGCATCGCGAGCATGACGACCGACTACCGCAACGGCGTCGACGTCATGACCACCGAGACCACCTGCCTGTCGAGCATCTGGGCCACCGACGAGGACACGCACGCGTTTTTGACCATGCACGGCCGCGGCGACGACTACCGCGAGCTCAAGCCCGCCGATGTTGCCTACTACGACGGCTGCGTCGAGGTCGATCTGTCGAGCATCAAGCCCATGATCGCGCTGCCGTTCCATCCTTCCAACGGCTTTGAGATCGACGAGCTCAACGAGAACCTCGAGGACATCCTCCACGAGGTGGAGCTCGAGGCCGCCAAGATCGGCGAGGGCAAGACGCACTTTAGCCTGCTCGACAAGATCATCGACGGCAAGCTGCACGTGCAGCAGGGCGTTATCGCCGGCTGCTCGGGCGGCAACTACGACTCCGTGGTCCAGGCTGCCCGCGTGCTCAAGGGCGCCAACACCGGCTGCGGCGAGTTCTCGCTGTCGGTCTATCCCACGAGCCAGCCCGTGGCACTCGAGCTTACACGCCGCGGCTATATCTACGACCTTATGGAGGCCGGCGCGATCGTACGCACGGCATTCTGCGGCCCGTGCTTCGGCGCCGGCGACACGCCCGCCAACAACGGCCTGTCCATCCGCCACACCACGCGCAACTTCCCCAACCGCGAGGGTTCCAAGCCGGGCAATGGCCAGCTGAGCGCCGTGGCCCTGATGGACGCCCGCTCCATTGCGGCGACGGCTGCCAACGGCGGCGTCCTGACGCCGGCGACCGACCTGCCCGAGGAGACTTGGGACGAGGCCTGCGAGTACACCTTTGACGACGTGCCGTACAAAAAGCGCGTGTACTGGGGCTTTGGCAAGGCGGAGCCTGCCGACGAGCTGGTCGAAGGCCCCAACATCAAGCCGTGGCCCGCGATGGAGCCCCTCGGCGACGACATCCTGCTCAAGGTGTGCTCCAAGATCATGGACCCGGTCACCACGACCGACGAGCTCATTCCTTCGGGCGAGACGAGCTCCTTCCGCTCCAACCCGCTGGGCCTGGCCGAGTTTACGCTGAGCCGCCGCGACCCGGCCTACGTGGGCCGTTCCAAGGAGGTCGACGTCGTGGAGAAGCGCCGCGTTGCCGGTGAAGCCGCGGGCGACTTGGCCGCGCTCGATGCCGAGCTTGCTGGTGTGTTTGAGGCGCTGGCCGGCGCGGGTGTCGCGGCAGACGCCAAGGCGACCGAGTACGGCTCCATGCTCTACGCCAAGAAGCCCGGTGACGGTTCTGCCCGCGAGCAGGCCGCGAGCTGCCAGCGCGTGATTGGCGGCCTGGCCAACATCGTCCACGAGTACGCCACCAAGCGTTATCGCTCCAACGTGATGAACTGGGGCATGGTGCCCTTCCAGATGGAGGCCGAGCCCAACTTTGAGGTGGGCGACTACGTCTTTGTGCCGGGTATCCGCGCCGCGCTCGATGGCGACCTGAAGAACATCGCCGCGTACGTAGTGCGCGCCGACGGCACGGTCGAGCAGATCGAGCTCTACATTGCCGATATGACGGCAGAGGAGCGTGCCATCGTCAAGGCCGGCTGCCTGATCAACTACAACAAGTTCAAGGCCGCTGCCGAGTAACGCACTTAATTGTCCGTCCGGGGCTTACCCTTTCCCGCCCGCTCACGCGCTTCGCGAGGGTCGCGTTCGGGAAAGGGTAAGCCTCGGGCTACATTTCTGCGTTCTCGTTGGGTCTTGAGGGACGCTAATAAATAGACTTGCTTGATGCCGCCTCTGTTATCGGGGCGGCTTCTTTTTGTCGAAAACCGCCACAAAGGGGACAGGCACCTTTGTGGCGGTGGGGAACGAGCTCGATGTTGTTGTGATCGTTGAGCGGTATGTTAATGAGCGGCTCTACAGAATTTCATCCGGGTTGGCGGGTTTGGTTGTTTTGGGGATGCCGAGTTTGGATGACGCGAAATCGTCAACATCGTCCTTGATTCCATCTTTGGTGTAGACGGTGACCGTATAGGTGCTGTGCCCGAATTCGCTCTTGTCGCGTGTCGCCCAGGCCTGCCAGTAGGCAGCCCCGTTTCGCCCTTTGATTTTTCCGACACGGCGGAGTTCTGTTCGCTTTAATTGCTGGTTGCTATAGATGGTTCGACCGGCCTCCTCGGTGAGCCCGCACTGTCCAAGCATCTTGTCGAGGACTTGGTTCATGTGGCGCTCATCGGTGTTTGGTGCGTAGTCGTAGGCGAGGGCGATGGAGTCGAGGGGCTGGTCGTCGATCAAATAATTCATCGTCTGAGGTTCAAGGCTGAAATGGGGGAAGCATCCATCAATCGTTCCGAGCAGCGGTAACTTTGACCGCCAACTTCCGGTGGGAATTGCATATTCGTAGAACACGCCACGGCAGACAAAGGAGAGCGAGGTGGCACGCGAGCCGGCGTCGATCATCCCGCAAAGATCGAAGGGCGAGGCGATACCAAAAGAAAAGGGCGTGATGACGATAAGGAAGAGCATCACGATGGGTATGGCGAGAATGGCGATGACGTTGCGACCGGTGGAATGAGACGGCTTCATATGCGCTCCTCGAGACAAAGATCTGTTGAGGATAGGCAGAAATGGATATGTTCAGAGAACAATTCAAGTTTAATCTCATGGCGCGAGATGGTCGACCGTTAGCGTCGAAAACCACCACAAAGGTGCCTGTCCCCTTTGTGGTGGTGAGGAGCGCGCGGCTTCTTTTGGTAATAGTGTTAGCTGGCGGTATCATTAGTGCAGGTGGCGAAGGTTTGCATTGTGGGGTGTTTTGCCGTGAGCCGTTCTGCCCGTATTGGATTGATTGTTTTGGCGCTTGCGATCACCGTGGTTGGCATGGGCGCTGTCGGCATGGCGTTGCTGCCCGCTGCGGTGACAGAGCCGGTGGTCAAGCCTGTGACTCAATCTGTCGAACTTCTGACCGGCGACGACAAGCCCGAGGCCATTACCGTTGATTTTGATGAGCAACCGGCTGCGCTGGGCATTAGTAATTATCCACATATTCAGCTTGGGGCTATGCGCTATACCACGGAATCTGGTCTGATCGACAGGGCGTCCGAGCTGCTCAGGGGCAAAACCTTTAAGCGCTGGTATGGATATGCGTCCTATCGGGCAAAAGCGAACGACATGGTTGGCGGATGCCGCTCGTCCATCGAGTTGGACACCGCGAATGGCGCCAAGTTATGTGATGTTTCGTACGATCCCGGCTACGAGGGCAATGAGGGGCCGGGTATCTACATCTTGGACAGCGATGTCGCCTATGTCATGGAGGGCAACCAGGCCGAGCTCAACGATTTTATGGGTCAGTGCATTCAGGATGCCTATGAACAGACCTGCTTGCCCGACCCGCAGACTGCACGCGATAGTGGGTCTGCCCGTACATGGCTGTTCGAGGATGAGATGCCCTGGACCGTCGAATCGGGAAGTACGGGTTCGGCGAAGGAGTAGAGACCGCGACCACCACAAAGGTACCCGTCCCCTTTGTAGTAGTTCTCGGTTTGTCTCGATCTGTAACATCTTGGCCGCTAAAAGTGGGTCTGGTGTTACAGATTTAGATTTTCGATTCGGGTGTCTTCTGTTTGTCTCAATCTGTAACAGGTGGAGCTCTATTTGCCGAGTAGATGTTACAGATTGAGACAAACGGGTGCTACTGGTCATTTCATCTCGATCTGTAACATCTAGAGCCATAAACAGCCGCTAGATGTTACAGATTGAGATAGAAAGGGGACGAGGCTGTAGCGGGTGAGCGCGCCTGCTCCCTATCTCTCAATCACTCAGAAAATCTTATATATAGAGACTTAGATTTGTGTATAAGA
Organism: uncultured Collinsella sp.; assembly: GCA_958370785.1. GTDB lineage: Bacteria > Actinomycetota > Coriobacteriia > Coriobacteriales > Coriobacteriaceae > Collinsella. The sequence continues at coordinate 60,131 of CATXKN010000009.1, forward strand.
TCGTGCAAAGCTGGCAACAATACTTCTCGAACAACGTGAAGCCGCCCCGTAGGGCGGCCGCCCCAAGAGAGGTGATTCCATGAGAATCGATAAGCTAGCAATGACGTCGCGCGAGGCGTTGCAGACCGCCATGAGCACGGCTGCCGATGCGCAGGCCGGCGCGGTGGAGCCGATTCACCTGCTGTCTGCCCTGCTCGGTGCCGGTGAACGCAACATCTCCGTGATCATCGAGCGTATCGGCGCCGACCCGGCCCAGCTCGCACGCTCCACGCAGGATGCCATCGACCACGCGCCTAAGGTTTCGGGCGAGGGTCAGCAGATGGGCCTGTCTAACGAGCTCGTCCGCGTCATCGAAAAGGCCGAGAAGAAGGCCACCAAGATGGGCGACAGCTTTGTGGTGACCGAGCATCTGCTGATGGCGCTTGCCGAGGACAAGGGCGAGGCCGGCCGCGTTCTGCGCGACGCCGGCGTGACCAAGGAGCGCATCGAGCAAGTCTACGAGGAGCTGCGCGGCGATGACCGCGTGACGTCTGCCGAGGACAAGACGCAGTTTGAGGCGCTGGAGCAGTACGGTCGCAACATCTGCGACCTCGCCCGCGCCGGCAAGCTCGACCCGGTCATCGGCCGTACCGATGAGATTCGCCGCACCATCCAGGTCCTGTCCCGTCGCACCAAGAACAACCCCGTGCTCATTGGTGAGCCGGGCGTCGGTAAAACGGCCATCGTCGAGGGCATCGCCCAGCGTATCGTGGCCGGCGACGTGCCGAGCACCCTGCGCGACCGCGACCTCATCGAGCTCGACATGAGCGCGCTGGTCGCCGGCGCCAAGTACCGCGGTGAGTTCGAGGACCGCTTAAAGGCCGTGCTCAAGGAGGTGCAGAAGTCCGAAGGTAAGGTCATCCTGTTCATCGATGAGCTCCATACCATCGTGGGCGCGGGTGCCACCGAGGGCTCCATGGACGCCGGCAACATCCTGAAGCCGGCGCTTGCCCGTGGCGATCTGCACGCGATCGGCGCGACTACGCTCGACGAATACCGCAAGTACATCGAGAAGGACGCGGCGCTCGCGCGTCGTTTCCAGACCGTGATGGTCTCCGAGCCTACCGTCGAGGACACCATCTCGATCCTGCGTGGCCTCAAGGAGAAGTACGAGATCTTCCACGGCGTGCATATCACCGATAGCGCGCTCGTGGCCGCCGCCGACCTCTCCGATCGCTATATCGCCGACCGCTTCCTGCCCGACAAGGCCATCGACCTGGTCGATGAGGCCGCAAGCCGCCTTCGCATGGAGCTCGACAGCATGCCGGTCGAGATCGACGCCACCACGCGTCAGCTCACCCAGCTGCAGATCGAGGAACAGGCGCTCATGAAGGAGACCGACGACGCCTCCAAGGAGCGTCTGGAGGCCCTGCGCCAAGAGATTGCCGAGGTCCAGGAAAAGCTCAACGTGCAAAAGGCCGGCTGGCTCAACCAGAAGAACGCCATCGACCACGTGCAGGAGCTCAAGGGCCAGCTCGACGAGGCCAAGAGCGAAGAGGAGCGCGCGACGCGCAACGGCGATCTGGGCCGTGCGTCCGAGCTGCGCTACTCCGTGATTCCGGGCCTGCAACAGCAGATTCAGGATTCCGAGGCCGCGCTCGAGGCGCAAAAGCAGCAGGACGGCGAGGGCCTCAACGAACAGGTGACCTCCGATGAGATTGCCGAGGTCGTGAGCGCCTGGACCGGCGTGCCCGTGTCCAAGATGATGCAGGGCGAGCTCGACAAGCTGAAGGGCTTGGAGGGCGAGCTGCATAAGCGCGTCATCGGCCAGGACGAGGCCGTCTCCGCTGTCGCCGCAGCTGTGCGCCGCAGCCGTGCGGGCCTCTCCGATCCGGACAAGCCCATCGGCAGCTTCTTCTTCCTGGGCCCCACCGGCGTAGGCAAGACCGAGCTCGCCAAGGCGCTTGCCGAGTGCCTGTTCGATGACGAGCGCGCGCTCGTGCGTATCGACATGTCCGAGTACATGGAGAAGTTCAGCGTCCAGCGTCTGATCGGTGCGCCCCCGGGATACGTGGGCTACGACGAGGGCGGCCAGCTCACCGAGGCCGTGCGCCGTCGTCCGTACTCCGTAATCTTGCTCGACGAGATGGAGAAGGCCCATCCGGATGTCTTTAACGTGCTGCTGCAGGTGCTCGACGACGGCCGCCTGACCGATGGCCAGGGTCGCCAGGTGTCCTTCAAGAACACGATTATCATCATGACGTCTAACGTGGGCTCCAAGGCCATCGCCGATCTGTCCGGTAAGGACGAGGAGGAGATGCGCCATCAGGTCGACGCCGCCATGGCTCAGACCTTCCGCCCCGAGTTCCTCAACCGTATCGACGATATCGTGGTGTTCCATCCGCTCGGCATGGCGCAGATCGAGAAGATTGTCGACATCCAGCTTGCCGACGTCCGCGCACGCCTGGCCAAGGAGCGCATGACGCTTGCCATCACCCCGGCGGCCAAGCAGATGCTCGCCGTGGGCGGCCTGGACCCGGTCTTTGGCGCCCGTCCGCTCAAGCGTCTGGTTCAGCGCGAGGTCGTGGATGCCATCGCCGCCGCTATCATCGACGGCACGGTGCGCGAGGGCGATCAGGTGACGGTCGATGTCGACAAGGACGGCGGCTTTACCGTCGTGTGCGACAACACGCCGGCGGCCACCTACGAGATTCCCGACGCCGAGTAGATTTTGGGCCATGCCTTAAAATCTGCCTTTTGAGCCGAACGCCAAGGGCGGCGGATCCAATTGGGTCCGCCGCCCTTTTTCGTGCGACAATCGATGATGTTGAACGTGAGTACATGGCAAGGAGCTATGCAGATGAAAGACGAGAATAAGACGAATACGCCGGCGACCGATGCCGCACCCGCCGCACCCAAGCCTGCGCCTAAGCCGGCGCCCAAGCCGCGCGACCCCTACATCCGTGCCGAGAACGAGGACGACGACGGCTACGATCCCTACAGCGATCGCCGCCCCGAGCGCGAGCCGATGTTCGAAGCCGATCCGTGGCGCTGAGTGCCACCCAAAAGGCCACCAATAAGTTGCGGTGAAATAGGGACTGTTTTGCGGTTTGACCAGTAAAAACAATCCCTATTTCACCGCAACTGCGTTAGGGATTTTTCTGCAGGGGGAGGGTAGTCAAAAAAGCCCCGTCCCAAATTGACTGCCAAATTGGCTGCTCGGGGAGTCGCATTCGAGCTCGGTTGTCCTCTTAGCTACTCGATATCCTTCGGAGCAATAACAGTGAAAAAGCTTGCTTAACTGTTAATCAAGCTACACAAAATCTTGCTCTTTAATTAATCAAGAATCAGTATAATTTTGATTAGCTAGAGAGCAAGATTGGAGAATCATGGCATTCAACGACTTGATCGCCCAGAAAATAAAGGACTTTGAACAGCAGGGGGTTCCGCAGGTCTTTGAGCGAGACCTTGATCTGGGAAACCCACAGGAGCCAAAGCGCGACAACATCGTAAATGTGGTTGTGGGGGCCCGCCGTTGTGGAAAGACGTATCGCCTGTATCAGGAGATGCAGCGGCTTCAGGGCCGGGGCGTCGAGCTTGACCGGATGCTTTACTTTAATTTTGAGGACGAGCGTTTGCGCCCGTATGAGTCATCGCTGCTGGCGGACGTGCTCGACACGTTCTATGCGCTGTATCCTGCTGCTCGAACCGAGGGCGCTTACATTTTCTTTGACGAGATCCAGGAAATTCCCGAATGGGGTGCGTTTCTGCGGCGTGTAGTCGATACGGAGAAAGCGACCGTCTATGTGACGGGATCTTCTTCTAAGATGCTGTCCTCAGAGCTTAAGAGCGAGTTCAGGGGTCGTTCTCTTATACGGGAGCTTTTTCCGTTGAGTTTTTCGGAATACGTTCGATATAAGACGGGGAGCGTTTTCGAGCCAGATGCGACCTTTTCCCCAAGCGATGCAGCGCTGCTTCGACATCATCTGATCGGATATCTTGAACGAGGGGGATTCATCGCGACGCTTGAGCAGACGCCCGCAGACGCGATTCAGCTGCTACAGGAATATGCTTCGCGAACGGTCGCTATGGACGTCGTTGAGCGTTACGACGTCAAGAACCCTCGCCTGGCATCGCTGTTCCTAACGCGGTGTATGGCATCTTCGGGACGAGAGCTGTCGGTGAACAAAGTGTACAACGAGTTCAAGAGCAGGCAGATACCCGTCAGTCGTAATTCGCTCAGCGACTTACTTGAGTATTATGAGGACGCCTACCTGTTATTTTCTGTGCCGGAGTTCACGCGTTCACTGGCAAATAACATGCGGTCTGCGTCTAAGGTCTACGCTGTCGACCCTGCGATGTTTGGAGCATTCTCTCCGGCATCGGCATTGGACCAGGGCCAGAGGCTCGAGACCGCAGTGTTCAATGCGCTAAGAAGAAAGACTCCCGCGGTGAGGACCGGCTCGGTCTGCCGCCTGCTGATCAAAGAGAAGAGCAAAAGCCATGAGGTGGACTTTGTGGCTGGGGACGCGCTTCTCATGCGGGCTTATAGCCTGATTCAGGTGAGTGCGGATATGGCACGTGAGAAAACGCGCGAGCGCGAAATTGCCGCGCTTGATGCCTCGATGGCCCATTTCGATCTTAGCGAGTCGGCAATCGTTACCATGGATGAGCAGGCCGATATTCCATGCGAGCACGGTGTGGTACACGTTATGCCCGCATGGAAGTGGCTCCTTGCCTAATCACCTATGGACCTGTGGGGTCAGGACCTCCTGGCTCCCTCATCACGGTTGGGGAGCACCTTGCTGCGCCAGGCTAGTCCTGGGCTTTGATACTCGGCAGGAGAATCTGGGCGAGGTAGTCGGTCTCGAGTTTGGTCGCGGCGTCGGCTTTGCCGTCTTTGCCGACCAGTACGTTCTTGATCTGGCTATAGGTGTAGCGGTTGCCGGTCGTAAGCTCGACAAGCTCAATGGCCGTGTCCATGGGGTAGGTTGACACGGGGTTCTGCGTCTGTCCGTTGATGGTCTGGGGCACCACGTACGGATAGACGGGGCCGCTGGCGTAGACGGTATAACCGTTGCCTAGATTGGCCGCGCCCAAAACCGTATCGCCTTCATCGGGCGTAAAGCTCTCGCCCTCGCGCACCGCGACGAGCGTCACGAGCGGCGTATTGGCATCGTCGCCCAGATAGATGCATAGCGTGCTTCCGTTTTGCCAAGTTGCGACCTTGCCGTACCACTCGACGGGAATATCGAGCTGGTAGAGGTCGGTTGCCTTGTGGCGAGCGTCAGCATCACGGGACGCCTGTGCCTTTTGCACGCTCACGGCATTGACGGCGGCGTCGCGCCGCGCGGTTGCTGCCTGCTGGAGCACTTTGGCAGCCGCGGCGGAGCTCGCACCGCCCTCTTCGGCATACTTGGCGGCGGCATCGATCTGGTCGTCAGTCACCGTGTCGGCAGAAGGCACCTTGAGCTTAAAGGTGGCCTGGGCACTTAAATCCTGTCCATCGCTCTTAACGGTGACCTGCGTCTTGGTGGTCGGGACGGTATAGACGGTGCCGTCGGCCGCGATGGGGGAGGCGGCGATGGAGAGCGTGTAATCGCCGGGCAGCAGTTTGATGCCGCGACCGTGCTCGTCAACGTAGAGCGTTTCGCTCACGGAAGAACCGTCGGAATCCTGACCGCTCACCTGTACGGGAATCTTGGAGCCGGTAGAACAGTCGAGGCCCGCGGCATGCACGCCAATCTGCACTGACATCATCGTGTGGGCATTGGCGGCGACAGCGGCAGCCTGCTCTTGCTGATATCCGTTCCAGGCGGCATAGCCTGCGCCGCCGGCGACGAGCGCGACGGCCACGACACCGGCGACCATCAGATTGCGGCGCTTGGGCGACATCTTACGGTGACGAACCTCGGCTTCGCGTGCCGAAGGAACGGACGGTAGGGGAATATCGCCCATGGCGATGGTCTCGTCCACGGCAGGCGCAGAGCCTAAGCCAGGGAGCTCGCGGGTCAGCGAATCTTCGGCCGGCAAGTTATCGAGCAAGATGGTTTCCTCGCTCGTGTCGGATCCGGGCTGGTCGTCGGCCTCGCTTTCGGTGTCTTCGTGATCTGCCTCATCCTCGGCAGGCTCAACGTCGCCTGTATCCTGATCATCGGGCTGCGCCTCGGTTTCCGGCTCATCCTGCACATCAACGCCCGAATCGTCAAACGCAATCTCATCGAGTGAAATCCGGTCTAAGCTCTCCAAGGCCTCAGCGCAAGCTTCTGCATCTTGGGCCGCATCCTCTTGGCCCATCGTCTCATCTTTCATATATCCCCCAAGCTCAATATCGGGACAACACTGTACCCAAAAATGGAGCCATATAAAGCGCGTGCGAAATATAAGATCCGATTTAACTCGAGCGCATCGTTCGGCCGCATCCTCGCGGCGGCAAAAGGCCCCCGGAACGCGAACGAATCACATTCCGGGGGCTCTACAATGCGTTGAGTTGCGCGGAGCCGGCTATGCTGCTTCGTGCTCAAGCGATGTCTGCGCCAGGCGCGTTACTCGGCGTGTGCGTAATCCACCTTGGCGCGGCGAGCGGTAGCCTTCTCCCAATCGCTGGTGCCCTCAAAGACATCCTGCTTGTAGGGATTGCGGCCGAGCTTCTTGGCGCGGTAGGCGATGTAGATGATCGCGGCGACGTTGGCGACCAGCGCGGCAATCGAGACCGCGGTGGCGGCGCCGGGGTCGAGCGTGGAGTGGGTCACAAAGATGGACTCCTCCTGGAAGTAGGGGAACACCTGGGCAAACATGCACCAAATGGCCAGCGTAAAGGCGCGGTTCTGGATCCAGCCGCCCTTGTTCCAGATAAAGGCGGCGACGGTGGGCGCCAGCAGCAGCGCAAAGCCGCAGAACCAGGAGTGGGTGGGCAGGCAGTTGTAGGTGTAGCAGAAGTTCCAGATATCGTAGGCGATGATGTAGACCCAGGTCATATCGGGCCACAGCATGTCGGTCTGATCCTCGGAGGCGTAGACGCTCCACCAACCGGTCATGCAGAAGATGTTGATGATACCGGCGATGCCGTTGAACACGTTGTTCCAGCCGGCCAGCTGCGTGGCACCTTCGGAGGTGACCCAGGTGGACTCGCCCAGGACAAAGAAGTGATAGGCGCTCTCGAAGTCGGACACGACGGCGATCATGATGTTGATGGCGACGATCACAAACGGCCATGCGCGGAACCAATGCGCCTTGCCGATCTTTCCCCACTGGTACTTAATGGCAATGAAGCCCCAGCAACCGGCGAGCGCCGCGTATACCTTGGCGTAGTGGAACCAGCTGTTCTGGTACACATGGGTGGGGTTGGTGAGCGCCCACTCGGCACCCTGCGAAACGCCCACGGCGATGGCGACGCAGTAGATGGTCATGGCCAGCGGAGCCACGCCAAAGATGATTGCCGCGCCGAGCTTGGTGCGGCGGCCGACCTCGTTGAGCACGATCAGGCCGATAAAGACCATGGCCCAGCCGGCCCAGTGGATAAGGGTATCGCTACCCCAAACATCGAACAGCATGCTGCTCTCCTTTCACACGCCCGCGGCCCCTCTTCTGATCGCGGGCAGTTTGGCCAAATGTCGTCAGTTCTGGGGCTTGCGCTCCGGATACTTGGCGGTGTAGCCCTCGATGTGGAGCGTCGAGGCGATGATTTCCTTGACCGTCTCGTCGGGCACATCGGGGTGCGTGCGGATATACATCAAAAGACCCATGATGAGGGTGTAGAACGTCTCGTAGACATGGTCGATGCGTAGCTCATGATGGGCGACAAAATCCACCACGGTGGTGTCGCAGATATACTGCGCCACGCGTTGGACCACGTTGTGCAGAAAGCCGCCGTAGAGCGCACCGCTGCTGGAGGTGAGCGTACTCGGCAGCTCGTGGCCGCTGGCGACCAGGCGCTTAAAGAGCGGGGCGACGGTGTCGAGTGCGCCCTCGATATCGCCGACGGTGCGGTTGGCATTCCACTGCTCGAGCTCGGAGATAAAACCGTCGATTGCCTCGTCCATGACGGCGGTGACGGCGGCGTCCATGTCGGCGAAGTAGTGGTAGAACAGCGAGCGCGTGCAGCCGGCTCGCTTGGTCACGGCCGATACCGATAGGTGGGACACGCCCAGCTCGGAGCTTACGGTGCGCACGGCATCGAGGATCTCGCGACGGCGTTCGTCGCCCGTCAGGCGCTTTGCCGCGCTATCGGATGCGGGGACGGCATCGACCACAGAGGTACCTGCTGTGTTGTTGCCCATGTTTTGCCGCCTTTCATCCTCTTTTGCCTGACCGTTCGCCTAACAGTCTTGAATATTGTTGACGGTTCGTCAATACTATTTTTGACACAATGTCAACAATGGCGGGTGAACGGCATGGGGCATGCCCGGCCTGCAAAAAAGAGGGGCGCTGCGGCCTCGTCGGGCTGCGGCAAGAGAAGGGACAACCATGATTCTCAACGGACCGGGGATTAGCTACACCGAGCCCGACATCGGTTCGGAGTTCGTGCCGCCGCTGCCGGAGCATCCGCGCGAGGCCATCGTCAAGCTGTGCGAGCACTGCACCAACCGCCTGCTGCATCGCGACGAGCTGCTGGGCTACGAGTACTGGTCGTTTGCCGAGGCCGCGACCGACGAGCAGGCCGAAGTGCTCTGCAAGATGAAGATGCGCCGTCCCTATACGCTGTCCGAGATGGTCAAGCTCACCGGCATGCCCGAAGCCGATATCGAGAAGATGCTCGACGATATGAGCTACACGGGCCTGCTCGAGTACAACTGGGAAAACCCCGAGCGCGCCAAGCAATGGGTGTTGCCCATGCTGGTGCCGGGTTCCGCCGAGTTCCTCAACATGCGCGTGAGCCAGCTCGAGGAGCACCCGGTCTATGCCAAGTTCTTTGAGCAGGCGTCCAAGGGACCGCTGTCCAAGGCCACGCCGATGGTGCCGCCCGGAGGCGCCGGTATCGGCATGCATGTCATTCCGGTCGAGAAGGCTATCGACGCCGCGAGCACCTCGGTGCCGATCGAGCATATCGAGCATTGGCTCGACAAATACGATGGCAAATATGCCGCTAGCACCTGCAGCTGCCGCGCGAGCCGTCGCGTGATGGGTGAGGGCTGCGCCGACGACCCCGCCGACTGGTGCATTGCCGTGGGCGATATGGCCGACTATGTGGTTGAGACCGACCGCGGCCATTACGTGACGCGCGACGAGGTCTACGACATCCTGCGCCAGGCCGAGGACAACGGCTTTGTGCACCAGATCACCAATATCGACGGCGAGAACAAGATCTTCGCTATCTGCAACTGCAACGTCAACGTGTGTTATGCCCTGCGCACCTCTCAGCTGTTCAACACGCCCAACCTGTCGCGCTCGGCCTATGTCGCCAAGGTCGAGAAGGACAAGTGCGTTGCCTGCGGTCGCTGCGTTGAGGTGTGCCCGGCCGGCGCCGCCAAGCTCGGCCAGAAGCTCTGCAGCAAAAAGGCCGGCGGACAGGTGCCCGAGTATCCGCGCCAGGAGCTGCCCGACGCCACCAAATGGGATCACACCAAGTGGTCGCCCAACTACCGCAACGACAACCGCATCGAGACGCACAAGTCCGGCACCGCTCCCTGCAAGACGGCCTGCCCCGCGCACGTTGCCGTTCAGGGCTATTTGAAGCTCGCGGCTCAGGGTCGCTATGACGAGGCCCTAGCACTCATCAAGCGCGAGAACCCGCTGCCCGCTATCTGCGGCCGTGTGTGCAACCGCCGCTGTGAGGATGCCTGCACCCGCGGCCGTGTGGATGCCGCCGTGGCTATCGACGAGGTCAAGAAGTTCATCGCCCAGCGCGATCTGGATGCCGCGACCCGCTACGTCCCGCCCGTGGTGACCCCGACGCGTGCCGGCGGCTTCGACCAGAAGATCGCCATCATCGGTGCCGGTCCGGCCGGCCTGTCCTGCGCTTTCTACCTGGCCGAGAAGGGCTACAAACCTGTCGTGTTCGAGAAGAACGAGCGCCCGGGCGGCATGCTCACCTACGGCATTCCCAGCTTTAAGCTGCAGAAGGACGTCATTGAGGCCGAGGTCGAGGTCATTCGCCTGATGGGTGCCGAGTTCCGCTATGGCGTGGAAGTCGGTCGCGACGTGACGCTCGACGAGCTGCGCGCGCAGGGCTTTAAGGCCTTCTACGTTGCCATTGGCTGCCGGGGCGGCCGCCTTGCCGGCATTCCGGGCGAGAGTGCCGAGGACGTGACCGTGGCCGTCGACTTCCTTCGCGAGGTTAACAGCGGCAAGATCGATACCCTGTCCGGCCGCACCATTGTGGTGGGCGGCGGCAACGTGGCCATCGACGTTGCCCGCAACGCCTGCCGTCTGGGTTCCGAGCACGTTGAGATGTTCTGCCTGGAGAGCGAGGCCCAGATGCCCGCCAGCGAGGAGGAGCGTCGCGAGGCCGTTGAGGACGGCGCGCACATCAGCTGCGGTTGGGGCCCCAAGGAAGTTCACCTGGACGAGGCCGGTCGTGTGTGCGGCATCACCTTCAAGCGCTGCACGCGTGTCTTTGACGACGAGGGCCGTTTTGCGCCCGAGTACGACGAGAACGATCTGCGCCGTGTCGATGCCGACCGTGTCGTCATGTCGATTGGCCAGTCCATTGTGTGGGGCGACCTGCTGGCTGGCTCCAAGGTGGAGCTCGGCCGCGGCCAGGGTGCCCTTGCCGATCCCCAGACCTACCAGACCGCCGAGCCAGACATCTTTGTGGGCGGCGACGTCTACACCGGCCCCAGCTTTGCCATCGACGCTATCGCCGCCGGCCACGAGGCCGCGGTGTCCATCCATCGCTTTGTGCAGCCGGGCTCCACGCTCACCATCGGCCGCAATCAACGCCGCTACACCGCGCTCGACCGCGACGACGTTGTGCTCGAGAGCTACGACAACGCGAGCCGCGAGGTTGCGCATGTAGACCGCGAACGCGAGAAGGCTGCGCCGTTTAGCGAGTATGTTGAGACCTTTACCGAGGAGCAGGTGCGCGCCGAGACCGCCCGCTGCCTGGGCTGCGGCGCCTCGATCGTCGACCCTAACAAGTGCATCGGCTGCGGCCTGTGCACCACCAAGTGCGCGTTTGACGCCATCCATCTTGATCGCGATCGCCCCGAGTGCTCCACGATGGTCAAATACGAGCAAAAGCTCCCAAGCCTGGGCAAGTACGCATTGAAGCGTGCAATTAAGATCAAATTTGGGAAGAAGTAAGAGACCTAACAAGTAAGTGAACGGCGCAGAGGGCGGTTGGACAGCGAGCGGGTCCCAGGCGTGGCGAGGTGCCTTGAAAGAGGAGGGCATAGGGCTTTTGCCCATGCCCGACGATTGAAAGGCAGATCGCCCGTCTGGGACTCGCGCAGCGTCAAGCCGACCGCCGTTCGTTAGAACGGCGGAAGGAATTAAAAGTGCACGAGCTCGGAATCGTCTATCACATCATTCGCGATGTCGAGAATGTGGCGCGCGCTCATGGCGTGCGTCGCGTTTCGAGCGTGACGTTGCTACTGGGCGAGGTCTCGGGCGTCGTTCCCGACTTGCTGCTCGACGCTTGGCGCTGGGCGGCAGATAAAAAGCCCATCACCGAGGGTGCGGAGCTTATCGTGGAGCCCGTTGAGGCCGTGACACATTGCGAGGCGTGTGGCTGCGACTACGCGACGGTCGAGCACGGCAAGGCCTGTCCCCATTGCGGTAGCGGCGAGACCTATTTGCTGCAGGGCCAAGAGGTAATGATCAAACAGATCGAGACCCCCGAAGAGGATCCGGCAGGCGCTGCCCCCGACGGCCCTTCCGACGCGCCCGATGCCGTCGACGCCGCCAACCCTCTTCGCATCGCCTAATATCCAATGACTACGTGGGCTAGAGTTCTAAACATATTTGCTTCGGTTAGTCAAGTCATGTCTGTTTAAACAAAATAGCGGCACGCAGACGCATTGGGATCCACCTAAAGCGATTTTAACGAACAGCGCGCCTATATATGTCTTTGAAAGCAATCGGCAAATCACGTTTTAGCAGGCAATGAGCTGTAAACCAGCAACGTAATCAATTTGTAACAAACTAGACGTTTAAACAAATAAACCAACCTTTTGCGAATTTAGCTATAATTCCACAATCCAAACAGGTATACTCCTTTCATGTCGTGTAGGAAATACGTAGACAAAAAGGAGGTTATGTGATGGTAAGTATTGTTCTTGCTAGCCACGGGGACTTGGCAGCTGGAATCAAGCAGACGGGCTCGATGGTCTTTGGCGATCAGCCGTCTGTTGCCGTGGTCTCGCTCGAGCCGAGCATGGGCCCCGACGACTTCCGTGCCAAGGTCGAGGAAGCAGTCGCTTCCTTCGAGGACCAGGAGCAGGTGCTCTTCCTCGTTGATCTGTGGGGCGGCACGCCGTTCAACCAGATCAGCGGGCTCATCGAGGGCCACGATTCCTGGGCTATCGTCACCGGTGTCAACCTGCCTATGCTCATCGAGGCATATTCGCAGCGCTTTGACGCAAAGAACACTGCACATGCGATCGCAAAACATCTCGTGACTGAGGCTAAGGCTGGCGTGCGCGTCAAGCCCGAGTCTCTGGAGCCCGAGGAGAAGAAGCCGGCTACGGCCGCCGCTGCTCCTGCAGGCGCCATCCCTCCGGGAACGGTCATCGGCGACGGGCACATCAAGATTGCCCACGTCCGTATCGACACCCGTCTGCTGCATGGTCAGGTGGCCACCACGTGGACCAAGCAGATCAACCCCAACCGCATCATCGTGGTTTCCGACGGCGTTGCTCACGACGAGCTCCGCAAGACCATGATCGAGCAGGCTGCCCCTCCGGGAGTCCATGCCAACGTCGTGCCCATCAAGAAGATGGCCGAGGTCGTCAAGGACACGCGCTTTGGTGACACCAAGGCCATGCTGCTCTTTGAGAACCCGCAGGATCTGCTCAAGGCCATCGAGGCCGGCGTCGACATCAAGGAAGTCAACATCGGCTCCATGGCTCACTCCAAGGGCAAGGTCGTCGTCACCAACGCCGTCGCTATGGGCGATGACGACGTTAAGACCCTCGAGGCCCTCAAGGCCAAGGGCGTCAAGTTCGAGGTCCGCAAGGTTCCTTCGGATGCCTCCGAGGATCTCGATGCCATGTTGAAGAAAGCTAAGGCCGAACTGGCCGCTCAAGCATAGTAAAGGAGGGTCCGATACATGTCTGCAATCACTATTCTGCTTGTTGCGATTGTCGCGTTGCTTGCCGGTATGGAAGGCATTCTGGATGAGTTCCAGTTCCATCAGCCGCTCGTGGCATGCACGCTTATCGGTCTCGTAACCGGTCACCTTCAGGAGGGCATCCTCCTGGGCGGTTCGCTCCAGATGATGGCCCTTGGCTGGGCTAACGTCGGCGCCGCCGTCGCGCCTGACGCCGCTCTGGCCTCGGTCGCTTCTTCGATCATCATGGTGCTCGCCCTCAACGGCGGCGCCACTGATTCGGCCAAGGCCGTTACCGCGGCCATCGCCGTCGCCGTCCCGCTGTCGGTCGCTGGTCTGTTCCTGACCATGATCTGCCGTACCATTGCTACCGCTATCGCTCACGCCATGGACGGTTGCGCCGAGAAGGGCGACTTCTCCGGCATCGAGCGCTGGCAGTACGCTGCCATCCTCATGCAGGGCCTTCGTATCGCCATCCCGGCAGTACTTCTGTGTGTTATCCCGGCCGAGGCTGTTACCAACGCGCTTAACGCTATGCCCGACTGGCTGTCCGGCGGCATGGCCGTCGGCGGCGGCATGGTCGCTTCCGTCGGTTACGCCATGGTCATCAACATGATGGCCACCAAGGAGACCTGGCCGTTCTTCATCCTCGGCTTTGTCCTTGCTGCCATCCCTCAGCTCACGCTGATCGCCCTTGGCCTCATCGGCATCTCCCTTGCCCTCATCTACCTTGGCCTTAAGGATCTGGCCAAGCAGGGTGGCGGCACGGGCGGTGGCTCCGGCGACCCGCTCGGCGACATTCTGAACGATTACGAGTAGGAGGGGAGTGATACATATGGCAGAGAACAAGATTCAGCTCACCAAGGCTGACCGTAAGAAGGTTTGCTTCCGTCATCAGTTCCTTCAGGGCTCGTGGAACTACGAGCGTATGCAGAACGGCGGCTGGTGCTTCGCAATGATCCCTGCGATCAAGAAGCTCTACACCAGCAAGGATGACCAGATTGCCGCGCTTAAGCGCCACCTGGAGTTCTATAACACCCACCCCTATGTTTCCGCCCCCGTCATTGGCGTTACCCTCGCCCTCGAGGAGGAGCGCGCCAACGGTGCTCCGATCGATGACGTCGCCATCCAGGGCGTCAAGGTCGGTATGATGGGCCCGCTCGCCGGCGTCGGTGACCCCGTCTTCTGGTTCACCCTTCGCCCGATTCTGGGCGCTCTGGGCGCTTCCCTGGCCATGTCCGGCAGCATCGTCGGTCCGTTGCTGTTCTTCTTCGCGTGGAACATCATCCGTTACGCTTTCCTGTGGTACACACAGGAGTTTGGCTACAAGGTCGGCTCCTCTATCGCCAAGGACCTCTCCGGCGGTCTGATGGGCAAGGTCACCGAGGGCGCTTCCATCCTGGGTATGTTCATCATCGGCGCCCTGGTCGAGCGCTGGGTGTCCATTTCCTTCACCCCGATCGTCTCCACGGTCAAGCAGTCTGCTGGCGCCTTTATCGACTGGGCTAGCCTGCCTTCCGGTTCCGAGGGTATCAAGGAAGCGCTGACGATGTACAACTCCGTCGGTGCTACCGCCCTTGATCAGATGAAGGTCACCACGCTCCAGGGTAACCTCGATCAGCTCATCCCCGGCCTTGCCGCCGTGTGCCTGACCCTGCTGGTCTGCAAGCTCCTCAAGAAGAAGGTCAGCCCGATCGTCATCATCCTGGCTCTCTTCGCCGTCGGCATCATCGGTCGCTTCTGCGGCTTCATGTAAGCACGCTTCGGCTTAAGACCGAGAGTTGCTAGGTAAGGGCTTTTGAGCCATTGAAACGGACCGCACCCGGTGGGTACACTGGATGCGGTCCGATTGTTTTTATTGGAGGGCGAGGCGCGTATGGCGCAATCTCAGAACAGCACGGTCGATCTGGCAACGCCGGCAACCTGCCTGATGGGGCTTACCAGCCACGGTAACGTGATGGTGGGCAATAAGGCGTTTGAGTACTATAACGAGCGCAATCCCGAGGATTATATTCAAATCCCGTGGGACGAGGTCGACTATATTGCCGCCGAGGTTTTGCGCGGCACCAAGAAGATTACGCGTTTTGCCATCTTCACCAAGGATAACGGTCACTTTACGTTTTCGACGCGCGACGACAAAGAGACGCTTCGTGCGGTCCGCAAGTACGTCGACGAGGATAAGCTCGTGCGTTCGCCCGATTTTATCGATGTGACGGCCAGGGGCGCCAAGAGCATCCCCTCCGTCATCAAAAGCCTCTTCCACAAAGGCAACTAGCTCTTCACAAGTTGCGGTGAAATAGTTCCTAAATACGGCTTTAATGCTTTAGGCAGGAACTATTCCACCGCAACTTCGAAGTCTAGTCATGCGACGTATGGCGATGCAGTAAATCTGCTACACTAGTACAGCATGCCTCCGTAGCTCAGGGGATAGAGCACCGCTCTCCTAAAGCGGGTGTCGACGGTTCGAATCCGCCCGGGGGCACCAGGGAATATGACGGCGTCGCGAGAGCGGCGCCGTTTCTGGTTTGTGGGGGCCGCCGGCGGATTCGGGCCGTCGACACCCGCGTCACCAATTTCCCCGCGGGGGGGGTCGAGTCCGCCCGGGGGACACCAGAGATTTGCCGATCCCGGTACCGCAACAGCGATACGCCTTGCTAGTTTTTGAAAGCTCGTCGTCGGTGCCCTAACGCACTGCCGTTTAGTGCCGATTCTGCCATGCCCGCACTCTTCGCGAGGGTGAGGAGCGTGAATTGATCGGAGAGGGCCAACCACTCTGATAAAATCATCCTCGCTGTCGGCAGTCCTCGTGCCGGGCAGAGCCCTCCATCCGATGGGAGGTGATGCCCATGACCGATTTCACCGAGCTCGTGAAGCTCCTGACCGCTATGGTCTCGCTCCTCACGGCCCTTGTCGGCCTTTCCAAGGCACTCAAGCAGGGTTCGAAGCCCAAAAAGAAAGGCCACCGTCGCTAAGACGATGACCCAACTTCATTAAGCAACGGCTCTGCCCAGCTCTCTACAACTTGGGCTGCCGTCGGCACCATTTTACCCTCCTGACGAGGAATTCGTCCATATTTCAAAAATCAAATTGTGTCCGCGTTGTCATCCTGCTATCGAAGCCTACCGAATGCCTGCCATAGGAACATTAAAGCGCCCGCTTGCCGGGGGAGCAAGCGGGCGCTTCTGAGCGAATGTGTATGCGGTCTAAACCGCTCGGAGCAACAAACGATTGACGTTAGTTGCTAGACTCGGAGTCGTCGCCGGAACCGGAGATGGAAACCGTCAGCGTAATCGTGCTGTCGGTGGACTGCTTGCCGGTGGGGGAGACGCCCGTAACGGTGGCATTCTCGTTGCCGCTCACGGGGTTGCCGTTCTGATCGCAGAATGCGATGTTGTAGAAACCGGCGTTGTTGAGCGCGGTGACGGCGGCGGAGATGCTCTTGCCGTACAGGTTGCCCGGGACGCTGGCCTTGCCGGACTTCTTGGCGATGACGACAGTGATCGTGGCACCGGGCTTCTGCTTGCCGCTGGGGTTCCAGCTAATTACGGTGCCTTCGGTAACCGAGTCGTTTTCCTGGTAGCTCACGTCGACGCCAAAGCCAGCCATGTCGAGAGCGTTGCGCGCCTGGGCCTCGGTCATATCGGTCAGATCGGGCACCGAAGTGGTGTCCGGGCCGCCAGAGACCTTGTACGAGATGGTCGTTCCCTTCTCGACCTCTTTGCCGGCGGCAGTGCTCTGCTCAAAGACCTGGCCCTCTTCGGCCTCATTGGCTTCCTCCGAAGCGCTGCCCTTCAGGCCCACGCTTGCCAGAGCGGCCTCGGCCTGGTCCTTGGTCAGGCCGAGGAGCTGCGGAACCTCGACTTTCTCGGAGGGCTTAGGACCCTTGGAGATTACCAGGTTCACCCTCGAGCCCTTGGCCTTCTTGGTGTTGCCGTTGGGGGTCTGCTCGGCGACTTTTCCCTCGTCGACATCGTCGTTGTAGCTCTGGTCGACGGTGCCAACCTCAAGGCCGGCTTCCTTGATCAGCTCGATGGCGGTTTCCTGGTCCTTGCCCAGCACGTCGGGCACCGTGACCTGTTCGCCACTGAACATGCCTGTGGCAAAGGCCACTACAACGCCAATCACGGCGACGGCGGCAATCATGGCGGCGATGATCTTGTTCTTATTGGACTTAGGCTTCTCGACCTCGTAGGAGCCCGTGGAGCCAGAGACAGCGCTACGGGCGGTGTTCTGACCGCTCACGCCCGAGACGGGACGAACCATAGCGCGCGTTGAGTCGGAAAGCTCGCGGGTCTTGGTGGCACCCAGGTCGCCGGCGGCACCGATGATGCGCGTGGGCTCCGAGACGTTGACGGCACGGCCGGACAGGTAGCTGTTGAGCACCTGGCGCAGCTCGTCGGCCGTCTGGAAGCGGTTTGCCGGGTCCTTCTCCATGCACTTGAGGATAATGCGCTCCAGGTCGGCATCGACGCCGGAGTTGATCTGGCTCGGCGGGATGGGGAGCTCGTTGACCTGCTTGAGCGCGACCGAGATAGCGTCGTCGCCGTCAAAAGGTACGCGGCCGGTGGCGCACTCGTACATGACGACACCCAGCGAGTAGATATCCGAGGTGGGGCCGAGGTCCTGGCCGCGGGTCTGCTCGGGGCTTACATAGTGGGCGGTGCCCAGAACGTTGTTATCCTGCGTGAGGTGGCTGTTCTTGGCGCGTGCGATGCCAAAATCCATTACCTTGATGTTGCCGTCGGGCAGCACCATGATGTTTTGCGGCTTAATGTCGCGGTGGATGATCTCGTGCTTGTGTGCGACCGAAAGCGCGGAGCTGATCTGCGAGCCGATCTGCGCGACCTTCTTGGGATCGAGAGCGCCGTGGCTCTTGATGCCGCTCTTGAGGTCGGTACCGCGCAGGTACTCCATGACGATGTAATAGGTGTCGCCGTCCTTGCCCCAGTCGTAGACGCCCACGATATAGGGGGAGGACAGGCCGGCCGCTGCCTGGGCTTCCTGCTTAAAGCGGGCGGCGAAGGTGGCGTCGCCGGCATACTGCGGCAGCATGATCTTGACGGCAACCGTGCGGTCGAGGACCTGATCCTGTGCACGGAAGACGGTCGCCATGCCGCCCGTCCCCACCTTATCCTTGAGGAGGTATCTTCCCCCGAGGACCCTCTGTTCCATTCCTGCTCCTAACATAACTATTCGCTCAACGATGTGTGTAGTACCAAATGTGTGGCCGCTGGGGCCGTGTGGCGCGTTGCCGCTAGCTCATCGGCCGCGGCGCGCCATAAGTATCCGCTTTGATCATGGGCATCACGCTCCCTGTGCGGCGAGCGCCGCGGTCAGGACGATGCCGGCAATCTTGGCTGCCTCGACGTCGTGTTTGTCGTAATCCTCCAGGGCCACCGAGATGGCAACCGTGGGTGAATCGTAAGGTGCAAAGCCAACAAACATAGAGTTGACGTTGGTGCCGCCGATCTCGGCCGAACCGGTCTTGCCGGCAACCTTGACGCCCGGAATCTGGGCATCGGTGCCGGTGCCGGACTGGACGACGGCGAGCATGGCCTGCTTGACCTGGTCGGCCGTGGCAGAGCTGACAGCCTGGCCCAGCGAGCGGGACTGCGTGGTCTTAACCACGGTTCCGTCCGGGGCGAGTATCTGGGACACAAAGAACGGGTCCATGACCACGCCGCTGTTGGCGATAGCGGCAGCGATCACGCAATTCTGCATAACGGTGGTCTGCGGGCCAGGCGTGTGGTCCATACCGACGGGCTGGCCGGCGCCTGCCCAAGCGGTCTCCCACTCGGTCATAAGCGACGGGTCGGCCATGATGGAAGCTGCGGTGGTCAGATCCTGACCGAGCTTTTGGCCGTAGCCAAAGGCGTTGGCAAACTGGACGAGCGAGCTGGCGCCGACCTCGTTTGCCACCTGGCCGAAGACGACGTTGGACGACACGGCGAAGGCCTGCTGCAGGCTGATGGTGCCGTAACTCTCGTTGGCATAGTTGGTGACCGGCGCGTTGCCGATATCCATGGAGCTGGGCGCCTGGTACGTGCTGGTAAGGCTGGCGGTGCCGGTTTCGAGCGCCGCGGAGAGTGTGACGACCTTAAAGGTCGAGCCCGGGGTGTACAGCGCGTCCATGGCGCGGTCGTACATGGAGCCGTCCTCGCCGCCGCCCGACTGGAGCAGCGCGTCGATGTTGGTGTTGTCGTAGGTGGGCGAGCTCGCGCACGCAAGGACCGCACCGGTGCGCGGATCCATGACCACCACGGCGCCCTTAAAGCCCTTGAGTGCCTGCTCGGCAGCCGTCTGGATGCGCGAGTCGATGGTGAGTTTGGCGGTATTGCCCGGCTGGGTCTGCCCCGCGAGCGACGCGATGGCGTTGTTCCAGCTGGAGTAATCCTTGGAGCCGGTGAGCGTATCGTTCATGACGCTCTCGATGCCGGCGGTGCCGTATTGCTGGCTCACGTAGCCCACCACGTGCGCGGCCATGTTGCCGTTGGGGTAGGAACGGGCGTAGGTGCCGTCCTCCTGCTGCAGCGACTCGGCTAGCGTCACGCCGTCGGACGTGATGATGGAGCCACGCTGGATGTACTTGGAGCGGGCGATGGTGTGGTTGTTGGTCGGCATCTCCTGGTAATCCTTTGCCTTGATGACCTGGACATAGGTGAGGTTGCCGATAAGGATGGCGAACAGCGCCGTAAAGGCAAACACGGCACGAGTCAGACGGTTGGCAAGTGCAACGCGGCCGAGCACGCCGGACTCAGGCGTGTCGAGCAGACGACGACGCATGCGAGAACCCGCGGAGTGGTTGCCGTGGCTGTAGGAAGGTGCGCTGGCAAAACGCGTACCGGTCGGGGCAGCGGCGGATGCGACCTGGTCATCGGTGATGGCGGCCATGGTGCCGGTGCCGGTGAGCTCGGCTTCGCGTCCGGTTGCCTCGTCGCCGGCGCGCAGCAGTAGCGCGACGATGATAAAGCTCGCCAGCAGCGAGGAGCCGCCCTGGCTCATAAAGGGCAGGGTGACGCCGGTCAGCGGAATCAGGCGGGTTACGCCGCCAACGATTAAGAATGCCTGGAAGCTGATGGCTGCCGTAAGGCCGGTCGCGCTAAAAGCGGCAAGGTCGGACTTGGCGCGGGCGGCCGTGGTGAGGCCACGCACGGCAAAAAGCATAAACAGGATGAGCACGGCGCCGCCGCCCAAAAGGCCCATTTCCTCGCCGATGGCCGAGAAGATAAAGTCGGACTCGACGACGGGGATGTTGTTTGCCATGCCGTTGCCAATGCCGACGCCAACCAGGCCGCCGTCAGCCAGCGAGTAAAGTGACTGTACAATCTGGTAGCCCTGGCCCTGGGCGTCCTTAAACGGATCGACCCAGACCTGAAAGCGCACCTGCACGTGCGACAGGAACTTGTAGGCGCCCACGGCTCCAACGGCCAGCAGCGCAAGGCCGATGATGACGTACGAAAAGCGTCCCGTGGCAACATAGAGCATCAGCAAAAAGATGGTGTAGAACAGGACGGCCGAGCCCAGGTCGCGTTCGAAGACGACGATGAGCAGGCACACGCCCCACACGGCAAACAGCGGCAGCAGCAGGCGGAAGCGCGGAATCTTGAGGCCCAGGATCTTGCGGTTGGAGATGGAGAGCAGCTCGCGGTTCTCGGCCAGATAGCCTGCCAGGAACAGGACGATGAAGACCTTGGCGAACTCGCCGGGCTGGATGGTGAAGCCCGCGATGCGAATCCACAGCTTGGAGCCCGAGATCGTGGTGCCGATAAAGATCGGCAGCATCAGCAGGATGATGCCGATAATGCCAAAGGTGTACTTGTAGCGCATGACCACGTCGAGGTTCTTGACCAGCGCAAGCGTTCCCACCATGAGCGCCACCGAGACAAACAAGATGATGAGCTGCGAGATGGCGAGGTCGGGGGCCAGGCGCGTCACGAATGTGATGCCGATGCCCGAGAGCACAAAGACGATGGGCAGGATAGCGGGGTCGGCACCGGGCGCCAGGATGCGCACGGCGATATGCGCCGCGGCGAAGGCGGCGAACAGGCCGATCGGCACGGCGAGCGTCTCAAAGGAAATCGTGGCACCCGCGGTGAGCACGTACATCGCATAGAGCAGGATGACGGGGAACGCCGAGGCGATGAGCAAGAGCAGTTCGGTGTTGCGGCGACTCATAAGCGGCACTCCCTTTCTAATTCTTATCGGAGGCTTCGGCCTCGGCTGACTGTTCGGCGGTTTTCTCGGAATCTGACTCGGAGGTGGATTCCTGATCGGTGTTGTCGCGAATCGTTTGCGCGTCAATCACCTGACGGGTCTGCTCCTCGTCAATCTGATGGCGGTACTTGGAAATGGTGTCCTGTGCATCGTCGACACTCGTTTGCGGAATGCCTGCCTTCAGGCGGTTTTGCGTGTCTTCGGGCAGGTCGGACAGCTTGATGCTGGTTTCGCTCTCGAGCCAGTGGAGCTCGACCCCGAGCGTCTTGCCGGGCAGGCCGCGCCAGACGGCGACATTGCCGTGGTAGGTTCCCAAGTAATAGGAGCCGGTGATGCCCGTGTATGCCCAGATGCCTGCTACCAGCACAAAGACAAGGGCTAAGACGGTGGCGATGGTGACATTGCGGCGTCGGACGCGTTTTGCCTCGCGCATGACGCCGTCGTCGACCAGGTCGACGACCACCACGGTCACATTGTCGTGGCCGCCGGCGGCGAGCGCCGCGTCCACCAAGTTGTCGACACAGATCTGTGCGCTCGAGGACTGCGTGGCGATGTTCTCGATATCGCTATCGGGAATCATGCTCGAAAGACCATCGGAGCACAGAATCAGGCGGTCGCCTTCCTCGATGTGCAGGGTAAAGTGGTCGGCATACATGGCGGGATCCGAGCCCAGCGCGCGGGTGATGACCGAGCGGTTGGGGTGGACGCGGGCCTCGTCGGCCGTAATCTCGCCGGCATCCACGAGCTCCTCCACGTAGGAGTGGTCGCGGGTCACGCGGATGAGCGTGCCCTCGTGGAGCAGGTAGGCGCGCGAGTCGCCCACGTGGGCGATGGCGAGCGTGTCGTTTTCGATGTAGGCGCAGGTGGCCGTGCATCCCATGCCGGGTTTGCCCAGGCCGTTGAGGGCGGCCTCGATCACGGCTGCGTTGGCGGCCTCAACGGCTGCGGCCAGGCGCGCGGCGTCGGCGGACTGCGGCGCCGTCTTGGCGATGGTCTCGACGGCGATGGAGGATGCCACCTCGCCGGCGGCGTGTCCTCCCATGCCGTCGCACACGCAAAAGAGCGGCGACTGCACCAGATAGGAGTCCTCATTGTGCGGGCGTACGCATCCGACGTCGGAGCGGGCGCCCCACATAAGCTGCGTGGTGGTGCCGGCGTCGTAGGTCGAGTCGGTCTCGATGCGCTCGTCGGTCAGCGGCTCAAAGCTCATGGTCGAGCCGGGATCTTTGAGCTTTGCCTCCACGGCGGCGACATCGATCTCGGCGGTGTCGCCGGGGGAGACGGTGTCGGCATCGTCTCCCGACTCGGCGTCGGAGACGTCCGGAAGGTTGAGATCTTCGGTTACGCGGTCGGCGGGATCGTCGTCCTGCTGCGGCTCGACAGCCGTCGGCTCGGGCGTCGCAAAGTGCGACGGCGCGGGCGTGCTCTGGGGTTGAGCGGAGGGCTCGGGAGCTGCGGCGGGCGCGGCAACGGGCTGCTCGACTTCGGCAGGCGTTGCGGATGCGGGTGCCGCCTCGCTTGCCGGGGCGACGGGGAATACCGGCGCGGCAGGCTCGGGGGCTGCAAACACGGCAGCGCTCTCGTTAATCGCCTCGGCGACGGGCTCGGCAAAGTGAGCCGGTGCGGGCGTTGCCTCCGGTTCCGCCGACTGCTCGGCAGCGTGCGCGCCGATGGGGGCATCGAGCTGCTCGGTATCGGCGTCCTCGTCATCGACGAGTGTCGGATATTCTTGAGTTACATGCGAAAGAGGCAGGGAGAACACCGTGTCCTCGGGCTCCACGGTCGCAGGGCGCGCCGGAGCGGCATGAGCCGGCGCAGCTGCGGGGGCAGTCGGCGTCTCGGGCATGGTTGCGGACTTGTTCTCCTCGTCGATCATCGACGGTTCACCTTCATGACCACGTCGCCAATCTGGACCTCATCACCCTCGCGCAGCGTTGCGGGCTCCACCAGCTGACGGCCGTTAACGAGCGTGCCGTTCAGCGAGTTGAGGTCTTCGATGATGAGTGCCGGGCCCTGCAGCGAAAAGCGTGCGTGCGAGGCCGAGACAAACGGTTCGTTGATGCAGATGTCCGAGGACGGCGAGCGGCCCACGATGACGGGGCCGAGCATGTCTACATGGATGCCACGGATGCCGCGCGGACCCTTGTCCACATCGATCGTCCAGATAGCGGAGTCGCGGCGCTGGCCGCGTACGAGTCCCACGCCGGTTTTCATGACGGCGAACAGGAAGATGTAGAGCAGGGCGACCAGGACGATGCGGCCTGCAAAAAGGACGATATCGATGTTCATAAGCGACTATCCCCTAAATTCAAAGGTGCTCAGGCCAAACGTCAGCAGGTCGCCGTTGCGCAGCGGGCAGCGCGTGATGCGGCGGTTGTTGACGAGCGTGCCGTTGGTGGAATTGAGGTCCTCGATCGACCAGTCCGAACCGGTAAAGGTGAGTTGGGCGTGACGACGCGACACGTTGGGGTCGCGCAGGGCGATGTCCGAAACCGAACGCTCGCGACCGATGGTCACCTGCGCGGAAGTGATGCTGTGGCTCTCGCCGCTCACGACGTCGACGAGCTGGGCGAGTGGGCGCTGCGGGGCGCGGGTGCTCGCCATGTTGGAGGCAATACCGGCCGCGGCGCCAAGGCCCACGGCGGCGCCGGTCGCGGCGGCTCCGCCCATGCCGGCGAGGGCGTCACGAGAGACGGTCTGCGGCACGGGGATGGGCGCGGCGGCGGGGTCGGGGACGCTGGGCGCAAAGGGATCGGCCACGGCGAGCGGGTCGGGAGCGGCGGCACGGGGCGACGGCTGCTGGGGCATGGCGGCGGGGTGCTGTTGCTGCGGAGCGGCGAATTGCTGCTTGCCGGCGCGGGGAGCGCTGGCGGCGCGGCTTGCGGCCGAGTTGTTCTGGCCCAGGCCATTCTGGTAAGCGCGTTCTTCCTCGTACAGACGACCGAGCGTGGGGGCGTCGACGTTCTCGGCAAAGACCGAGAACTTACCGGCACGCAGCTGCGGGTCGATCATAAAGCGAACGAGGGGTTCGCCGACAAACACATAGCGGCGCTTTTCGGCCTGTGCCTTCACAAACTCGCGGACTTCGCGCGAAAGCTCGGGGTAGAACGGGGCGAGCATGGGATCGTCGTCGGCGGCGATCAGGATGGTATAGAGTGCCGGCGCGGTGTTGACGCCGTTGATCACCAGAGTCTGATCCTCCATGTCGCGAGCGGCCTGCTTGGCAAGCTTCTTAAAGGAGAACGGGGCACGGGTGGCACCGAAGATGCTGGCCACGTGGTCCTCGAAGATGTTCAGGAAGTTCACGAAAGATCACTCTCCGTATAGGTTCTTTGGTATCCGAGCAAATATAGGCATATCCCAACGATTATAGAGGATAGGGTTCCCGCAACCGCCGCCTTGACGACGACCGCGGCCGCAAGGCTGGCAATTTCCATATGGTGTGCAAGACAGAGCGATGCCGCGGTGCCTATTCCGCAGCCGGCGATGGCAGCGATTGCAGTCAGGTCCGAGCCCTGCTCGGCACGCTTGGCATGGGCGTTGAGCAGCAGAGATGTCAGTGCAGCTGTCGCCGCGACGAGCACAACGGCAGCCCAGAAGAGCATGTCTCCCAGCGCCGCGGCAACATTGCCGAGTCCCAGCACGCCTCCGGCGGAAAGCGCAACCGTAGCCAGGCGGCCAAAAAGCGCGCCCATCCCCGTGGCGGCCGCGGCGCTTGCCGGGCCGAGCCAAAAGGCCGCGATGCCAGCGGCGACCCCGGCGGCAAGGAGGACGTCGCCCGTTAGACAGCCAAGTGCCACCGCGCAGGTGAGCGCCGCGCTCGCGGCCGCCTCGGTGCGTCCCCAGGCAATCCACCAACCGGACATGGTGGCGGCAAAAATGACTGCGACCGGCAGCATCGACAGGATGCCCTGCGCCTGCATAGTGGCGTTGGACATGAGCACCAAAAAGCCCACGGCCGAGATGGCCGAGCCAATCTGCGGGGCCAGGCCGGCGGCCGCCCCAATCGCGATGGCCGCGGCAATAAGTCCGGGAAGTGCCGCGACGCCAGCCGTCTGCATGAGCAAAAAGCTAAAGGCACCACACGCTAGCGCCGAGATGGCGCGCATGGTGTAATCGCGCGCGTGGCTCCAGCGCGTGCCGGCCCAGCCGAGTGCGGGGTCGACCTCGATGGTGTCGTCCTCATAGGGCAACGATTCGATATCGTCTGCCGCGCGCTCGTCATCCGACAGCTCGCCCACCATCTGCTCCAGGCTGCGACGGCCCTCGCGCACGCTGCCCAAGCCGGCGAGCAGCTGGTCGCAAAATGCCTCGATGCTGCTGGGGCGGTCTTGCGGCATGGGGGAGAGGGCGCTCATGAGCGCAGCCTCGGCTCCCGGGGGAAAGTGCGGGATGAGCTCGCTGGGGTAGGTGGCGCCACCGATGATACGGCCGAGCGAGTCGCCAGGCGTGGCGGCCATAAAGGGAGCGCTGCCGCACAGGCCCTCGTAGATCACACAGGCGAGGGCAAAGACATCGGCGCGCTCGTCAACCGTGCCAGTCTCGATATCGAGCTGCTCGGGCGGCATGTAGCCGATGGTGCCGCCGCGCGAGCCGCCAAAGCCGCCAGCAGACGACAGCCGCGCCATGCCAAAGTCGGTGAGCTTTACATTGCCCGAGTGGTCGATGAGCACGTTGGCGGGCTTAATATCCAGGTGGAGCACGCCGTTGCTATGGGCGAAGGTGAGCGCCTGACCCAGCGCGTCGGCAATTGCCGCGGCCTCGTCAAAGGTGAGCGAATGGCCGTCCACGCGATGCAAAAACTCGGCTAGGGACATGCCGTCGACATATTCCATGACCAGATAGGCATAGGCGGTGTCGTGCGTAAAGTCGATAACCTGCACGATATTGGGATGTTGAAGCATGGCGGCGGTGTGTGCCTCGCGCAGGACATCCATGATGTCGCTGGCGGGCATGCCGGCGCCGCTTGTGAGGGGGATGCGCTTAATGGCGACGCGGCGGCGCAGGTGCGTGTCGCGGCAGATCTCGATGGAGCCAAAACCGCCGGTCGCAAGCGTCTCGAGCGGCTGGAACCGCTTGAGCAGCTCGCGAGAGCTGGTGCCCTCCAAGGGAACGTCCGGCGAGAACCGGGCGGTATGTTGCGAGAAAAGCGGCATGGCCAACCCTCGTGCGTTTAAAGTTCGTTTGCGAGCGGCAGGCGCGGAGCCGAGCCGTTCGCGGTGGCATAGATGCTGCTAGTTTAGCACGCTCGGGCGCATGGTGAAGGTAGCGGGGCGAGGCGTCCTGTCTGACTTGGCCTTAGCGCTTCTTCTTGTTCTTCTTCTGCTTGCGTCGCTTGCCCTTGGTCTCCTGGGGCTGGTCGCCCTGCTTGGCCTCGGCAGCGGCCTTCTCAGCCTTCATCTTCTTGCGTTTGGTCTCGATGCGCAGCTTTTTGTTGATGCGCGCCTTAAGGAAGGAGCCAAACTGCTCGGCATCACCACGCACAAAGGTGTCCTTAGGGATCGTCACGCCCTGGTCGGCGAACATGGCCACAAAGATGCGCTCGCCGTCGAGTACGTGGTCGAGCTTCTCAAACGGGAAGAACTGCGACTTGCCGCTCTTGCCCCAGACCATCAGGCCGTCCTCGTTGGCGGCGACGCGGCGGTAGCGGCCGCCCATGGATTCGTCTGCCTCGACGGCTTCGATAAAGTCGCGCGCGAGCGTGTGGTGCAGATTTTTGCTCCACCAGGCCAAAAAGGCGCCGAACACGATCAGGACGACGCCAAACTTGATCCAGTTGCCGCCGGCCACCAGCATGCCGATGCCGATGAGCGCGGCAATTGCCGCGGCGACATACAGCGAGCCGCGACGCCTGGGCGAGGCGACCAGACGGGCGAAATCGGTGACGAGGTCGTTTTCGTACTGATACTCGTTGAGGTACAGGATGCCGTCGTCGGCTGCGGCCTGCTTCTCGAGCGCGACCTCGACCTGGTCGGCTGCTTCGGAGGGAACGAGGTTGCTCTCTGCGTCTGCCATGCTCTTTGGACTCCTATCGCGGCGGGCTCGCCGTACGGGTTATTATGAATGCAGTATGCCGTGCGACCGCATGGCCGCCGCGGCAACAAGACTCAGTATACCCGGGGGAGCACCCATGGAATCGTTGTACCGAAAGTATCGCCCGCTCACCTTCGACTCCGTGGTGGGCCAGCAGCATATCGTCTCGACGCTCGAGCACGCCATCACCGAGGGGCGCCTGTCCCACGCGTACCTGTTTTGCGGTCCGCGCGGCACGGGCAAGACCACCATGGCGCGTATTCTTGCCAAGGCGCTGCTCTGCCGCAATGCCGAAGCGGCGCGCGCCGAGGGTGCGAGCGGCTGCATGCCCGACGGCACCTGTGAGGAATGCGAGCTTATCGCCGAGGGCAACCACCCAGACGTCTACGAGCTCGATGCCGCAAGCCGTACCGGCGTAGACAACGTGCGCGAGGAGATCATCAACTCCGTCAACTTTGCCCCGGTGCGCGGCAAGTACAAGATCTATATCATCGACGAGGTCCACATGCTCACGACGGCGGCGTTTAACG
Organism: uncultured Collinsella sp.; assembly: GCA_958370785.1. GTDB lineage: Bacteria > Actinomycetota > Coriobacteriia > Coriobacteriales > Coriobacteriaceae > Collinsella. The sequence goes on from CATXKN010000009.1 coordinate 88,097, forward strand.
CGCTGCTCAAGACGCTCGAGGAGCCGCCGGCGCACGTGATCTTTGTGCTGTGCACTACCGACCCGCAAAAGATTCTGGAGACCATCCTCTCGCGCTGCCAGCGCTTTGATTTCCACCGCATCGGTAACGAGGATATCGAGCATCGCCTATCCTACGTGTGCGAGCAGGAGGGCTTCGACTACGACGACGAGGCGCTTGCCATCGTGGCACGCCATGCCAAGGGCGGCATGCGCGACGCGCTCTCCACGCTGGAGCAGCTGAGCGTCTTCGGCAACGGCACCGTGCATGCGGACGATGCCCGCTCGCTTTTGGGTGAAGTTTCGGACCAGATTCTGGGCGAGTTTGCGCGCGCCATTGCTGATCGTGATGTCGCCGAGCTGTATGGGCTTATTCGCGCGCAGGTCGAGGAAGGTAACGACCTGCTGGAGCTGACGCGCGATCTGGTGGCGCATGTGCGCGATGTGTACGTGGCCTGCGTTGCCGGTGCCCGTGCCGAGTTGTTTGAGGGCGGCGCCGAGCAGGCCGAGGCGCTTGCAGCCGAGGCCGCTGCCTTTGGCGAGCATCCGGCCGACCGTCTGGCCCGTGTGCTGACGGTGCTCGACGATGCCGCGCTGGAGATGAGGGGCGCGAGCGACGTGCGCTTGGTGCTAGAGATCGCCTGCACGCGCCTGGCGCGTCCCGAGGCCGATTTAACGATTGAGGCTTTGGCCGAGCGCGTGGCACGCTTGGAGGCCATGGTTGCCAACGCCGCGGTGCCGGCGAGCGTGGCTGCTGTTCAAGCGAGTGCGCCTGCGGCTGTCGCGGCTGCGCCTGCGACGACACAACAACCGACGCTGATCTCGGGTGCCCGAGCTGCTACTCCTGCGGCGACCGCCGCCCCCGCTGCTACGTCCGCGCATCAGGGCGGCATGCCTTGGGACCGCGGCGCTGCTGTTCCGGCTGCCCAGCCTGCGCCCAAGTCCGCGGCTCCGGCTCCCGCGCCTAAACCTGTAACGCCTGCACCTCAACCCGTTGCGGCTCCGACCCCCACGCCTGCTGCATCGACCGTGCCGGTGTCCAAGCCCAGCAACGCCGCCCAGGTTGCCGCCGCCGGTGCTGCCGAGACCCCCGCGGTCGAGGACGCCGGCGAGCTCCAGCGCAAATGGGTCGAGGTCGTCGAGCGCGTCAAGGCTCGTCAGGCATCCTACGCAGGGCTTTTGCTCAACGCCCGCGCCACGGCCGACGACGGCTCCAAGCTCACGGTCTCGTTCCCCGCGGGCTCGACCTTTGCCATCAAGATGCTCGGTCGCGCCGACACGCAGTCGGTGGTCCTGCCGACGGTCTGCGCGGTATTCGGTCGTCGCACCGTCGACTACGTCCTGGATGGAGGTGGCACGCCGGCTCCTCAACATGAGGAGCATTCTCCATCTGCACGGGCTGCGGCATCTGCGGACCCGCAACCCGTGTCCTCGGCGGTCCCAGTATCCTCGAGCGCCGGCGCTCCGCAGCCAATAACAGCGCCGGTGGTGGTACCGACCCCGTCGGCGCCTGAGCCCGCGGCGCCCAAACCGGCTGCTCCGGTCCCCGCACCCAAGCCCGCTGCCGCGCCTGCGCCCAAGTCATCCGACCTGGCTAAGGCCCCCTGGCTGCGCTCCGACAACCCTGCCGGCGCTCCTGCCACGGGCAAGCTCCCGACCGAGCCCGCGCCCCGTGCGCCCGAGCGCGCGTCCGCTCCCAAGGCTCAGCTGTCTGCGCAGTCCGCTCCGTGGGAATCCGAGCAGGTGCCCTACGACGACGCCATGGTCGGCGGTTTTGCTGCCGATGCCGGCGGGGACGATCTGCCCCCGTTCGACGTGCCGGGTGCGGCGTCCGCGCCCAAGCCCGCTGCAACTGCCCCCAAAGAGGAGGACGCTCCTGCAGCTCCCTGGGAGTCCAACCCCGGCGCCGGCAGCCCCTTCGGCCACCAGGGCGCAGCCCCGAGCATCCCGCAGACCGAGGACGAGGCCAAAGCCCTCATCCGCAGCGTCTTTGGCCAGGCCACCATCTTCAAACCGGTGGAGTAGCCGTGCGGGCGGGCATACTGCTCAAGAAGAGATCTCTTTGTCCGGGCGCATCTGTATTTCGGACATGTGTAGTGTGGTGCCACGTATCTCGCATTCGAGCAGGCAGGTACGCGACGGTCGGCCTAGGATGCTGAGGTCGATACGATACGCCGCATAGCTGTCCGTGTACTCGACTTGCTCGGCGTTGAGGGTTGCTCCGATTGTCAAGAAAGAGCCCGGTTCGGCATCGACAATCTTGGAGTCCTTTATCTTGACCTTGAACTCTTGGTAGAGGGACGGGCTGTTGTAGTAAATGGTTCGGGTTCCGTCGGTGCACTCATCGGTCGCTTCCCATTTGACGACGGGCTGGTCCGAGCTGGCTATCAGCAGTTCTGCTCCAAAGGCTATGGCATGGGTGATGACAACCAGCAATGCCCAGCCGACAAAGAGGTAGAGAACCACATATGCAACGGGGTGTTTTGAGCGGATGTTTTGGAGCGCGTCGGGGGCATTCATGGGGCACCTCCAAATTGCTATCTATGGCAATCAGATTATACCCCACCGCCATGTGCACCGCCTCGAGTAGTGGCTCGGCATTTAGCCATTTAGTGGTACGCATTAAATGTCGGATTCCGGCTCTACAAGATTTAGCTTTCAATATTATGCAGATGCGAATTATTCAACTTTGCATAATCTTTGGGTGCGGCTTGCACTCCAGGACATGTATATCGACTGAGGTAGCGTGTCCGCCCCGCTCGCTGGCCGCGCGCCGTGGTACGATTTTTGAGTTTGAAAGTCCCGCCGCGTCCCGGCTGCCCTTGCAGCTCGTTGCGTGGCCGCACGTAAAGGAGCCATTATGGCCGGTATGAACATGCAGCAGATGATGAAGCAGGCCCGCAAGATGCAGGAGCAGCTTGCCGCCGCGCAGGAGAACCTCAAGTCCCAGACCGTCGACGCCTCTGCCGGCGGCGGTATGGTCAAGGTGACCGTTAACGGCGAGATGGAGCTCGTCAACCTCACCATCGATCCCGATGCCCTCGATCCCGAGGATGTCGATATGCTGCAGGACATGATCATGGCTGCTGTCAACGAGGCCGTCCGCGGCGTCAACGAACTCGCCAACAAGCAGATGGGCGCCATCACCGGCGGCCTCAACATCCCGGGCATGCCGTTCTAAGACACGCATATATATGAGCGCGAATCACAGTCTGCAAAAACTGCTCGATGAGCTGGGTCGTCTGCCGGGCATTGGTCCCAAGTCGGCTCAGCGCATCGCCTATTACCTGCTCGAGGCCGATGCCGAGGAGGCCCGCCGCCTGGCCGAGGCCATCCTGGAGGTCAAGCAAGAGGTCCACTTTTGCAGCCGTTGCTTTAACTACGCCACGGCCGACGAGTGTTCCATCTGCCAGGACCCGATGCGCGATACCACTCGCATTTGCGTGGTGGGCGAGCCGCGCGACGTTCAGGCAATCGAGCGCACGGGCAGCTACCATGGCCTGTACCATGTGCTGGGCGGCGTGATCAGCCCCATGGACAAGATCGGCCCCGAGCAGCTGCATATCCGCGAGCTGCTGGCGCGTTTGGGCCACGAGGACATCCACGAGGTCATTATCGCCACCAACCCCAACATTGAGGGCGAGACCACGGCGAGCTACCTTGCTCGCACCATCAAACCATTGGGCGTTGAGGTATCGCGTCTTGCGAGCGGCCTTCCCGTGGGCGGCGACTTGGAGTATGCCGACGAGCTTACGCTTGGCCGCGCTATCGAGGCCCGCCGCGCGATCTAGGTGGCGTCAGCTCCGCGGCATGTCCCGTCGGCCTGCCGCACGGGGCGCTCATAATTGGGTGCGCGTTCATACATTTGTTGTGCAACAAGCCTGCTTTTCATCCGCTTATCGCGTGGATGGGTCCGCTCGCACCGCGTATTTGCCCATTCGTTGCGCAACCTTTTGGGTTCGCTGATACACTCAAATGTGAATATGAAAGAATGCGCCGCTTTTAAGCGGCGTGTTTTTGTTGGAGGAGAACGCATGCGGCCCGGGGGCACTCAGACAAAGCATGGCGCCGCAGTGCGCATGCGACGCCGGCTGGGCCTGGCGCCACGGGCGTGCATGCTGCTTTCCTGCTCGCTGGTGCTGGTCGTGGCGGGTGTTTCTGCTTACGGCATGACGGTGCCGTCCATGGTGCAGGCGCATGCTGCGCGCGAGCTGCATATAGGGCGCAAGGCCAAAAGCGACTTGGGAACGACAACCGGATATACGTGGGCGAGCGTGGTCTCGCACGTTGTGTTCGGTGGCGACGATGCGGACAGTCCCGAAACATCGGACAACGAGGTTACACTGGCAAACGGCAAGACCATCGTGCTCACCAACACCAAGATCATCACGAAGCTTTCCAATAACAGCGTGGCTTCTGTCGTTAACAGGGCGGAGCAGCAGAAGGAGCAGGGTACGCAGCAGGCGGGTAAGCCCGGCGGCTCGGACGGGTCCGGTTCTGGCACCGGTTCGGCGGGCTCGGGCGGCGGTTCCGGCTCGGGCTCCGCCTCTGGCGGTGGATCTTCGAGTGATGGCTCGACGGACGGCGGTACCGGCGGGGACGCGGGCTCGGGTGGCCTCTCGGCTGCCGAGGAGGAGAGTATTCACAGCTGGCTCGTGACCAAATACAACATGCTCGATGGCTATGTCGCCCGCGCCAACAGCGTGGTTTCGACCTATAACGCTACGGGCGATACCGGACCGTGCGACGCCCTGGCGAATGACATGTTTGTTATCCGTGCCGAGTTCGGTCGACAAAGGTTCTCGACCAAATCTAAGTGGTATCGGCAGTACGCCAATCTGTGGGGCTGCTATACCAACCTGTGTCAATGGGTTGGGCACTACGGCAACGACGACGTCGCGCTCAACAACTTCAACACCAATGTGGCGGCGATCGCCCTATGACGAACGACCTCGCTTCTACGGCACCCCAGTCGCTCAACCGCGATCCCATGGTGGGCCTGCGCCTGGCGCGCGTCGACGGGTTTGAGCCGGCCGTCGCCCTGGGCACGGACGAGCTTCCCGCCTACCTGCGCCGTTTTACGATGCTGTTTGCCGATGACGCCACCATGCGCCGCGGCGGTATCGGCCGTGTGACGCGTGCCGTCAACGCGCAGGGCGAGGCCGTGGCGCTCAAGCAGCTCATCTTGCCAACGCGCGACGAATTTGATGACGATGTCGCCCACGAGGCGCTGGTCGTCAAGTTCAAGGCGGCGTTTCGCGAGGAATATGAATGCCATCGTGCCCTTTCGGGCCTTAAGGGCTTTCCCCGATTATACGGGTGGGGCGAGGTCGACGGCGTGCCCGCGATTGTCATGGAGTGGGTCGAGGGCGAGACGCTCGCCCGCCTGCGCTCGCGCCTTGTCGTGGACGATGCCGGGCGTCTGTCGCCGCTCGTGGCGGCGCGCCTGGGCCGTGACCTGTTCGATCTGCTCTGCCGCATGAGCTTGGTAGGCGAGGGGTTCGTCCATCGCGATATCTCGCCCGCTAATATTATGGTGCGCACGGCGCGCCTGCCGCTCGACCGACAGCTTGCCGAAGGCACCTTCGACCTGTGCTTGATCGACTTTGGCTCGTCGCTGGCGCTCGAGCCCGCCTCTGCGGTGGTCGGTACCGGCGGCAAGGCATCGTTTACCGAGCGCTATGCCACGTTGCGCCGCGCGACGGTTGCCTACGCCCCGCCCGAGATGCTCACCGACGATATCCCCGACCTGCGCATACTTCGCATGTCGCCGGCGATTGATGTCTATGCAGCGGCGAGCACGGTCTACGAGCTCATCGCCGGTGTCGCGCCGTACGAAGTAGCGTCGGGTGCGTCGGGTACTTCGGGCTCGCGCAAAAAGACGCGCGATATCGCCAGCCCTTATCGCCTCAAGATGGATACGCTGCCCGATTATCCCGTCGGCGCCCACGCGCCCGGCTGCGACTTGACGCAACTGCTGCGACGCGAGCCCGATGTGGCACTTGCCGCGGCCGAGCAGGCTCAGCAGCTGGGGCTCGATCCAAATTCCGAGGATCTGCGCGATGCGCTGGCGTTTGTCGACGCTCAGCTGTTCGATGTGGTGATGGCCTGCCTGTCCTGCCATCAGGAAGATCGTCCCGAGCCGGCTGCGGTGGAGGCGGCGCTCTCGGCATTTTGCGACCACTATGCGCAAAATGTCGCCCGCTCGCTTCGCGCCGAGCCGCTCATGCCGTGCCCGATGGAGGTATCGGGGCACACAGCCCGGCGTGCGGCGATGATTGCGTCGACGGCGGTATGCGGCGTGCTTTGGGCTGTGGTCGTGGTATCAGCGGCGCTGTTGGCGTCGGGCGCCCATGTGACGCTCGTCGTGGGACCGCTTATGTGGTCCGGGAAACTGCCGGCCATTATCGCCGCGCTGGCGTTGGCGCTGCCGGGCATGGTGGGCATCGCTGCCGGGGCCTTGGCGCGCGACCGCCGTGCGGGATTCCTGCAGGGCGTGTTGGCGCTTTCCGCCTGCGAGGTTCCGGCTCTGGCCGCACTCGCATGTGCCGTGTTTTCCCAGCATGCCGTGGCGGGTGGTCTGGTGGCCGCCATAATTGCAACCTATGCGCTCACGTGGTTTTTGCTGGCGATGGGGTTTGCCTTTGAGCTTCCCGTCGTGTCAGCACGACGTGTGAAAATTCCCATGGCGACGCCGCTTGCCGGCGGAGCCGCGGCTGCCCGTGCCTTTGGCGGGCCGGCCAAAGCATCCGACACTATCTCTGCGACCAAGGAGGGCTAAGCCATGGCTTCTCAAGCTGAGCTCACCCCGTGCGGGGCAATGTTTGACATCTTTAAGCGCGCAGCGCACCTGAGCCATATCGAACTGTGCAGCCTGGTACTCTCGAGCCGCCCGCTCGCCGACGGCCGTAGTCCGCAGAGCCGTGCCGCCGATCGCTCCTGGGTTTCGCGCTTTATCGTGCGCGCGCCAGTCGGCACGCTGCAGGAACGTTATTTTGCCGATTACGGCACCTCGGCCGCGCGCATTATGTCGCAGCTGGCCCTGCGCCGTCGCAATCCCATGGACGCCGCGGCCGTGACCAATATGGTGTGCGGCCCCGCTGGCGAGCCCATGGTGCGGGCGCTCGAGGAATGCCACCAGGACACGAATCTCTATCGCAATGCGCTCGAGCGCCTGTCGCAGGCGGCTGAGCTCATGCCCGCCGAGCGCGCCGAGGCCATCCTGGTGCTGTTTGTCGCCGTGGGTTGCTCGGCAGATGTCCGCTCGTCGGTGACCTATGTCATCGACTACGCTCATGCGACCTGCGGCGGCGCCACGTCGACGCCGCGCTCGCTGAGCGCATCTTCGGTTACGGGCGAGCACGAGGTCGCGCCGGCGCATCCGCTGGGATTGCTGCGCGTGCAAAACGGCTACGTGGTGAGCGCCCCGCGCTGGATTCAGCCGAGTGAGGAAGGCGTCGAGATCGGCGCGCTGGCGACGGGGGAAGGCGACATCACCGACGTCGGCGACGACGTCTCGGCCCGCCATGCCCATATCTGGTGCGACGATTCTGGCACATGGTTTGTCGAGGACCTGGCGTCCACCAACGGCACCGTGGTGGTAAACGGGGCCACGAGTGTATGTATTCAAGTAGAGCCTGGCCGCTCCGCCCAGCTCAACCCCGGCGACGAGCTCAAGCTCGGCGAATCCACCACCTACGCCATCCTCCTCGGCGCCCTCTAGCTCATCCCCCCCAATGAGTTGCGGTGAAATAGGGACTGATTAAGGCCGTTAACAGCAAAAACAGTCCCTATTTCACCGCAACTGCTGTGGGGTTCCAGGGGGCTGTGTCCGTCGGTGCCGGGCGCACAATAGTCACCTAAGGTAAACCTCTACCGCCCACCTATATTTGCCGAAATATGGCCTGACGGCGGGGTACAATAAACCCGCATGCGGATTTCCGTTGCGGGCGCTTCCCAT
>CATXKN010000010.1 GCA_958370785.1 uncultured Collinsella sp.
TTTCAGCAAAAGGTCGCTAGCAAAGAGTAATGCAAGCAGGGCAAAGCCGATTGTGGTCAAGTATCTCGATTGATTTTGCGACAACATGGCAACTTCCTTTCAGAACATGCAAGTGAAAAGTCGGTACGATGTCATTGCGGTTGCAAACAAGCCGCCGCTAGGACCGGTTGTTACGAGACCGGCGATAACTTCAGCGGTGCCAGCAAGCTAGAGATCGCGCAGGCAAGCCTCCTCCTTCGCGTTCAGCTTGACCTTGTGAGGGACGGGGCGGTTATTTGCAGATCCGTGAGAATCGCACCACGCCTTGGAATATGAATCCGTGCAGCGCCCGCGCTCAAAAAAAGGGATATATCGTAATTTTCGTCGTAGTTGACTCAGACGTAGATATCGCTGCTCTCGGCGGGAGATCCCTCGTCGGCATAGGCTGCCGCAACGGGTACAAATGGTGTCATGACAAGGGAGAGGCAAAGAGTTGCTGAGACGATGGAGGGCAGGCATTTCTTCATGGCTGGCTCCTTAATCTGGCCTTTGATAGTTACTTGATGTCGCCTCCTTTCGCTTTCTATCCGTTGTATTTGGCCTATTTCTTTAATAAGGCAAGAGGTTCTTCCTCTCCTTCGGATAAGCCGATGATGTTTCCTTGATCATCCAGTATGAATACGGACGGAATATGCTCAAGTTCATATTGGTCATACATGGTCTTATTTTAATCTATGTATATGGGAAAGTCTCCTTCATGGACCGAGGCTTCTTCAATTGTGCTGTCCTCGGAAACAGTGAAAAGGTTCTTCCTTAAGGCTGCGAAATTATCAAGTTGTTGCATATCTTCTATGAGAGATTCGCAGTGCTGACACCACGATGCCCAGATACCGCATCATCGGTATCAACCATGACGACCTCGCCGACGGTAGCGGCAAGGCGGGGCTGACGTTTGAGACGACCAACGATGTCCTATACAAACACATCTGGAACGACACAAAGACCAATGTCGGCGGTTGGAGGTCCTCTAAGCTCCGCGCCCGCCTGAACTCCGGTGACCTCTGGGTGCTCCTGCCGGCCGAGCTCCGGTCCAAGGCGAAGGCCGTCACGAAGATGACGGACAACGAGGGCGGCGGTAGCGCCGGCACTCCGACGGCAACGAATGACAAGGCCTTCATCCTCTCGACGTCCGAGATTTACGGAGACCTCCAGTCTGACGGCGCCCAGTACGAGTACTATGCGACGTCGAGGTATTCTGGACCTGAGATTGTGTGCTATTTCAGCACTCGTTCCGTGTCTCCGAGTGACTCAACGGACTTTATCTATGTTGGCCCTTTCGGTCGCTGGAGCAGCGGTAGTGCCAACAGTGCCGGCAACGTGTTTCCCGCTTGGTGCTTCTAGATTTTCTAGTGCAAGGCCCGCGCGACTCCGCGCGGGCCTATCTTTTGGCAAGTGTACGAACGGTTTAGGTTCGCGGCACAGGTATTCGGGTTGAGGAGAAATAGGGTCATACGGCGGCTCTCAGAGCGCCTGCCGCACTCCCCCGCCATTACCCCTGCGGCGTCCTCGTATAGAGCCCATCCTGTTTGCCGTTTCGTTGCAACAGCCCACTTGTCCACCGATCAAGTGAGCTGCTGGAATAAATACAGCGACACGCTTGTTCGTTACAGTCGCTATATCTGCGTAAATCGCCGCGATAAATACAGCCTGTACTAGGCTGTATACCAGCTACGCGTATGTAGATTCATATCGCGTTATTAAATCGGCTCAAGTGTGTGCAAAACGCGCAAGTAGCCGCAAAAAGCGATTATCGCGTAGGTAGATTTTTGGCACCCTGTTGCTTAATCAAAATTAAGCAATTGCTTAAAACAAAAAAGGTCAGGCACTAGGTGCCTGACCTGCAAACTTCTGGTCGGGACGACTGGATTCGAACCAGCGACCCCTTGACCCCCAGTCAAGTGCGCTACCAAGCTGCGCCACGTCCCGAAGCTTTTGTTTGTTGCTCTGCTCTCGCTCGCAACAGGGAGTATATTAACCCGAAACTTTGCCCTTGCGCAAGAACTTTTTTACAAATTTTGTAGCAAGTCCAAAATTGTATCTGCGAGCTGGGGTTTTGTTAGAACGGGAAGTTCTTGCGTACCCGCTGTACTCACGATCCAGGCCTTGTTGGTATCGGTTCCAAAGCCCGAATCGGCACGCGAGACATCGTTGGCGATAATGGCATCGCAACCCTTGCGGGCGAGCTTGCGGTGCGCGTACTCCACGACGTTATCGGTCTCGGCCGCAAAGCCGATCACGCACCGCTCCCCCTTCTGGCGCGAAAGTTCGGCCAAGATATCGACCGTCTCGACCAGTTCGATGCGATCCAAGCGCTCGTTGGCCTTTTTGAGCTTATGGTCGGCAGGGGCTGCGGGGGTGTAGTCGGCGACGGCGGCCGCACAAATGGCTGTATCGGCCGTCTGGAAGGCGCTGAGCGCTGCCTGCAGCATCTCTGCGGCGGTCTGCACGCGTACGCACTCCACGCCGCGGGGGACATCGAGCGATGTCGGTCCCAGCACAAGCGTGACCGCAGCGCCGCGGCGAGCAGCCTCCCCCGCCAGGGCGATGCCCATCTTGCCCGACGACCGGTTGCCAATAAAGCGCACGGGGTCGATCGGCTCGTGCGTGGGGCCGGCGGTGATTACGATGCGCTTGCCCGCAAGGTCCTGGGGCGCGGGGTTGAGCACCTCGCAGACGGCCTTAACGATGTCCTCGGGCTCGCTCATGCGTCCCGTGTCCACGTCGCCGCAGGCAAGGTAGCCACTACCGGGTCCTACCACGTGGACGCCACGGTCGCGCAGCGTGGCCATGTTGGCCTGCGTCGCCGGCGCCTTCCACATGCCGTTGTTCATGGCAGGGGCGATCACGATGGGGCGCGGCGTGGCAAGCAGCGTGGTGGAGATGAGGTCATCGGCGATACCGTTTGCCATCTTGGCGATGATATTGGCCGTCGCGGGCGCCACGACCACCAAATCGGGCTCCTGCGCCAGCGAAATGTGGTGAATGGGGTCGGAGGGGTCGTCGAACAGGCCCACCGCGACCGGCTCATTGGTGAGCGCGCGGAAGGTGAGCGGCCCCACAAACTCCGTGGCATGCTCGCTCATAACGACCTTGACGCGCGCGCCGCGCTTTTGCAACAGGCGCACGATATTGCACGACTTATAGGCGGCGATCCCACCGGTAATACCCAGCAGGATCGTTTTTCCCTCAAGTTGCATTGAATTATTGGGCGCCGCCATCGTTTAGGCTTCCTTGCTCGGAAGCACCAGCAGGCGGTGGCAGTACGGGCAATGCGTAATCTCACTACCGTCGTGGTTGAGGTCGCTCATGGACGACGCCTGCAGTGCGGTGTGGCAAACCGTGGGGATGTTGCCCTTGATGGTCTCGACGGCCAGGCCGCGGAACTGCTTGAGCAGGCGCTCGTAATCGGTGAGCACGTCGGTCGGCAGCGTGGCAGCAAGCGCGGTGCGCTCCTTGGTGGCGGTATCAATCTGGGCCTGGAGGTCGGCGGCCTTGGCGCGGGCGGCCTTGGTGTCGGCCTTCACGCCCTCCTCGAACTTGGCGATGATGGCCTGCGCGCGGGCCTCGCGATCGAGCGCCTCCTTATGGGCGACAACGACATCCTTGCGGGTGTGCTCGATCTTGTCCAGACGCTTTGCCAGGGTGGCAAGCTCATTCTCCAGGTCCTGCACCTCGCGGTAATCAGATCCGTCGACGTGACGCTTCTTGGCGGCCTCGATGGCGTTATTGGTCTGGATCTCGGTGGTGTTGAGATCGTCGAGCTCAATATCCAGGTCCTTGCGCTGGGCGTAGAGCTTGGTCATCTCGGCCTTGAGCTTAACGTAGGTCTTGCGCTTGGAAGCGAGCTCCTTGAGCTCCGGCATATTGGCAAGTTCGCTCTTGTTGCGGGCGAGCTCCAAATCGATCTGTTGCAGCTTGAGTAGCGTAGCGCCGGCGCTCATAAGTTCTCTCCTTTTGTCACAGTCCACCATTGGCAAGGGCTCAATATTTTAATCGCATGACGGGGGTCGACCCCGGCGTCAACTGCAGAGTTCATCAATATATCAACGAACGGCTCCTCGGAGCGGTCATGGCCGAGCAGGATGATGCCCAGACCGCGCAGAGCGAGGTCCTGCGCCACGTGATAGCCCGCCTCGCCCGTCACGATGGCATCCGCACCGGCGGCGATGGCAAGCTCGCCAAAGTCGCCGAGGGAGCCGCCCAAAATGGCGACGGTGCGGCACGGGTGATCGGCCTCGCCCCACACGCGTGGGTCGCTGCCAAACGCCGCTGCGGCGCGCGCGGCAAGGTCACGCAGGCTGCAGTGGACGTTCAGCGTTGCAAGCGCGCCCAGGCCGGTCGCTTCGGGGTCGTCCACGTGCTCCAGCGAGCTTGCGGGCGCGGCGTCCAACAGCTCACTTAGGCAAACGCGAGCCTCATGCGAGCGGTCCAGATTGGTGTGGAGCGAGATGATACTCACCCCGCAGCGGGCAGCCTCGTAGAGCGCCGCACTGCACTGGGGGCGCGTCGCGCTGGGCGGACAAAAGGCCTCGGGCGCCTTGATATAGATGGGATGATGCGTCAGCAACACGTTGGCGCCGGCCTCAAGAGCGCGATGCACGTTGGCCTCGGTCGCGTCGAGCGCGCAGGCAACGCCGCGGATCTCGTCGTCGGGGTCGCCGACGGATAAGCCTACATGATCCCAACCCTCGGCGTCCGTCTTGGGATAGCGTGCCAGCAGTGCGCGCTCGAGTTCGGCGACGATCATGCGGCACCCACGATCGACAGCAGCGCCTGGGCAAAGTCGTCCAGATCGCCCGGATTCACACGGTCATCGAAGGAGATGCGCAATGCGCCCAACGCCTGCTCGCGACCGATGCCCATCGCGCTCAAAACGTGGCTGGGGTCCATGCTGCCGCTCGAGCATGCCGAGCCTGCCGACACCTCAAAGCCGGCGGCGTCGAGCTTGATGATGAGCTCCTCGGAGTCCATGCCGTCAATGTAGATCGATACCATGCCGGGCAGACGGTCGGCATGCGCATAGTCGCCCATCGTGGCGTGAATGCGCGGATGGGCCGTAAGCGTGGCGTAGAGCTTGTCGGAAAGGGCTTGCAGCTTCTCACGCTCCTCGGCCACATGGGGCGTCAGCGTGCAGGCGGCAGCGGCAAAGGCGAGCTGCGTGCGCAGGTCCTGCGTGCCGGCACGTCGTCCGGCTTCCTGTCCGCCGCCAAAGATTCGGGGGCGCAGCGGCGTGCGGTTCTTAAGGTAGAGCGCACCGGATGCCACAGGGCCGCCGATCTTATGCGCGGCAACGGACATGGCATCGACGCCCAGCTCGGTGACATCGAGCGGAATATGCAAATAGCCCTGGATGGCATCGGTGTGGAACAGGGCGCCCACGGTATGCGCGGCGGCGGCCAGCTCGCGGATGGGCTGCACCACACCGGTCTCGTTGTTGGCTGTCATGATGCTCACGAGTGCGACGTCGTTGCCGAGCAAGTCATTCAGCGCAGCGGTCTCGATGTAGCCCGCACGGCAGGGCTGAACCAGATCGACGGTAAAACCGGCGGCGCGCAGCAGCGGCAGGTTGTCCAGGATCGAATCGTGCTCAATCGCCGACACGATCACGCGGTCGCGCTTGCGATCGCGCTGACGAGCGCCCTCGGCAAGTCCGAGGAGCGCCAGCTGGTTTGCCTCGGTGCCGCCGTTGGTCAGGACGATCTCGGACGGGCGGACGCGTGCGCCAAAGCTACGGGCGATCTCGCGACGGGCAACTTCCAGGCGTGCGGCGGCCTTGCGTCCAAGCGAGTGCAGCGAGTTGGGGTTGACGCCGGCAAGCTCGCTGTCGTCATATTCGCGCTGCGCAAGGAGCGCCTCGGCGCGCATGGGCGTCGAGGCGGCGTAATCAAGATTCACGAGTATGCGGTTTTGACCTGCGGTCATAAGGGTTTATGCCTCCTGTGCGGCCTCATTGCCCAGCTTCTGCAGCAGTGCAACCTCGGCAGCGGGATCTTCGGACTTAAATACGGCGGAACCGGCTACGAGCACGTTGGCACCGGCCTTGACGACCTCGGCGATGTTTTTGGAAGAAATGCCGCCGTCGACCTCGATCATGGGCGACACGCCGTGGCGCTCGCACATGGCCTTGAGCTCGTGCAGTTTGGCGATAGTGCCCGGGATAAAGCTCTGGCCGCCAAAGCCGGGGTTCACGCTCATGAGCAGCACCATGTCGACAACGTCGATGATGCTCTCGAGCACGCAGACGGGCGTGGCGGGGTTGAGCACCACACCGGCCTTGACGCCGCGCTGCTGCAGGTGCGTGAGCGTGCGGTGCAGGTGCGTGGAGGCCTCGTAGTGCACGGTGATCATATCGGCACCGGCATCGGCATACCAATCGACCGTCTCGTCGGGATTCGACACCATGAGGTGCGCGTCGACCGGCACGTCAGTTGAGCGCTTGACGGCCTTGAGGATATCAACGCCAAAGGTGAGGTTGCCGGTAAAGTGACCATCCATAACGTCGAAGTGCACAAAGTCGGCGCCGGCGATCTTGTCGAGTTCGCCCTTGAGGTTGGCCATATCGGCCGAAAGGACAGACGGAGCGATTTTGATGGAACCCATGGTAGTAGCCTTTCTGCGCTAGTCGGTGAGTCCGTAGAACTCTTGAGAGGGGACGCGGTCGGTAAGAATCTCGAGCGCCCTATCCAAAGTAACACCGTTGTAGAGCGTTTGCTCCACGGCAAAGGTGAGCGGAATGTCTACGCCCAGTGAACGGGCGAGCTCGCTCACGCTGCGGGCGGCGACGGCACCCTCAACCACCATATGCGTGCGCGTCTGGTACTCGTCGAGCGAAACGCCGTGGGCAAATTCGTAGCCAAAGGTGCGGTTGCGCGAATGCTCGGAGGTGCAGGTGGCAATGAGGTCGCCCATGCCGGCAAGTCCCATGCAGGTCATGGCCTGGCCGCCGCGGGCGTGTACCAGGCGGCTGATCTCGGCTAAGCCGCGCGTCATGATGAGGGCGAGCGTGTTGTCGCCCGCGCCCGAGCCGGCGGAGATGCCGCACACGATGGCGATGACGTTTTTCATAGCGCCGCAAACCTCGACACCGGTCATGTCCTGCGATAGGTAGATGCGGAAGGCCGTAGATAGGAGCAGGTCCTTAAATGTCTCCCCAATCTGCGGGTCTTCGCTGGCGATGACGGCGGCAGAAAGTCCGCCGCGGCAGATCTCCTCGGCATGGTTGGGGCCCGAGAGCGCCGCCACGCGTGCCTCGTTGCCGATCTCGCTGGCAATGACCTCGCTCATGAGCAGGCCGGACTCGGGCTCGATGCCCTTGGTGAGGCACAGAACCGGTGTTTCGTCCGCGATAAACGGCGCCGCCTGGTGGCAGACGTCGCGCAGGTGCGTCGAAGGCACGGCAAAGATGATGGCATCGGCACCGTTGAGCGCCTGCGCCAGGTCCGTCGTGGCGACGACGTTTTCCGGCAGCACGTAATCCACCAGATACCGCGGATTGCGGTGCTCGCTATTGATGCCGGCGGCCGTCTGCTCACTATGGGCCCACATGGTCACGCGCTCGGCTCGCGCGGCGGCAAGGCCGGCGACGGCGGTTCCCCAGGAGCCGGAGCCAATCAGCGCAACATTCATGACTCTCTCCTACTTATCGTCGGGCTCGGTGACGCGCTTGGTAAACGAGAGCTTGGACTCCTTGCCCGTCATGAGCTTTTTGATGTTCGCGCGATGGGCCCACACCACGGTAATGCCGATCATCGCCATGCAAAACTTAAGTCCCAGGCTGCTGTACGGAAAGACCGCGCAGGCGGCGATGGGAAGACCGATGGCCGCGGCAAGCGAGCCCACCGACACAAACTTGGTGATGGCGACGGCCACGATAAACATGCCCAGCAGCGAAAGTCCGATGGGCCAGTACCAGGCGAGGATGACGCCCAAGCCCACGGCGATACCCTTGCCGCCATGGAAGTTGAGGTAGGGCGAGAAGATGTGGCCCCACACGGCTGCCAGGCAAATGACGCCGAGCATCCAATCGCCGGGGGCTCCAGGCGCCATGATGCTCACAGGGAAGCCATAGCCCACGCCCGCGATGAGCGGACGGGCGATAAGGACACAGATGGCGCCCTTCAGGCAGTCGAGCAGCAGCGTGAGTGCCGCGACCTTGGGGCCGGCAACGCGCAGGGCGTTGGTGGTGCCGATGTTGCCGGAGCCCGCCTTGCGAATGTCGGTGTGGTTAAACACGCGGCCCAGGATCAAGCCAAACGGAATCGCTCCGATAAAGAACGAGACCACGGCGCAGATGGCGGTCAGCAGAATCGGATTATGCATCCTTTTGCTCCTTCTTCCTAAAGAAGAGTCGAATGGGCGTGCCGGAAAAATCGAAGGTCGAGCGCATACGGTTCTCCACGTAGCGCTGGTAGGTGTCGTTGACCAGGTCGCTGTGGTTGACGAAGAACGTAAACGTCGGCGGGTTGACGCCCGTCTGGGTCACGTAGTGCATGCGCAGGCGACGCTTGCCGTCCACCACGGTGTGGCCAAACTCGCGCAGGTCGGTGAGGAACGTGTTGAGGCGCGAGGTGGAGATCTTCTGCGAGCGCGTCTTTTCGGCCGCGTCGACCATCGCCCAGATCTTCTCGACGCTGCGGCCGGTCAGGGCCGAGATGCGCAGGTACTGGGCCCAGGGAGCCATGACGCCCAGACGGCGGTCGACGGTCTCCATGCAGGCCTCGCGCTTGCGGTCGTCGTCGAGCAGGTCCCACTTGTTGAGAAGCACCACGATGGCGCAGCCGCGCTCAATGGCCAAGCCCATGACCTTCTGGTCCTGCTCGGTGACGCCCACGGAGGCGTCGACGACGAGCAGTGCCACGTCGGCGCGGTCGATGGCGCGCAGGCCGCGGACCATGGAGTAGTACTCGATGTTCTCGTACACGGTGCTCTTCTTGCGAATGCCCGCAGTGTCGACCATGCGGTAGTGCTTGCCGTCGCGCTCGACGACGGTATCGATGGCATCGCGCGTGGTGCCGGCAATGTTGGAAACGATGGAGCGGTCGGCGCCCAGGATACGGTTGAACAGCGAGGACTTACCGGCGTTGGGGCGGCCGATAATGGCCACGTTGAGCGCGTCGGGGAACTCGTCGGCGACCTCGTCCTCTTCCTCGGGCAACAGGGCCACGATGTCGTCGAGCAGGTCGCCCGTGCCGTGGCCGTGTAGGGCCGAGAGCGGTGTGGGCTCACCGATGCCGAGCGAATAGAACTCCCAGATGTTGTCATTCTCGCGATCGGGGTTGTCGAGCTTGTTCACCAGCAGAAAGACTGGCTTGTCGCAGCGCTTGAGCATGCGGGCGACCGACTCGTCCTCCTCGGTGACGCCGGTGCGGCCGTCGACCACAAACAGGATGACGGCGGCTTCCTCGGCGGCGGCGAGCGCCTGGTCGCGAATGGACGTGGCAAAGACGTCGTCGCTCTTGAGCGGCTCGATACCGCCCGTGTCGACGATGGTGAACTCGCGGCCGTTCCAATCGGCCGTGTGATACGAGCGGTCGCGCGTGACGCCGCGGGACTCGTGGACAATGGCGTCCGAGGTCTGGGCCAGGCGGTTAACGAGCGTGGACTTGCCCACGTTGGGGCGTCCGACGACGGCGACGATAGGTTTCATCTGCTCTCCTTTAATGGGTAGGGTCAGCGGAATTAGTAGAGTCGGCAGGCACAATGCCAAGGATGTGCTCCAGGGCATCGAGCAGCTCATGCGGCATGGTCGACACCACATGAACCTCGGCGCCGCGACTGGTAAGGCTTGCGAGTAAATCGTCACGATGATACTCGTCAAGCGTCATGCCGTCAGCGTTGAACATGAGCTTAGGCACAAAGAGCATAACCCCCGACAGGTCTTGCGGCAGCTGCTCCAGGATATCGCTCGCGACGATGAGGCCGGTCACGTCCACGTTGCCGCCAAAGTAGCGGTTTTTGATGGCTGTGACGGAGCCGGCCAGGCCGTGCGGCGATTCCACAAAGCGCGCGACCGTATCGCGCGCGCTGGCGCCCGAGAGGCACAGCAGGCGCTGGCTGCGGGCGGCGATGCCAGCGCGGACGCGGGCCAGACGCTCGGCGTCGGCGGCAAGCACGTCGTCGGTCTCGTCCAGATAGGAGCGGATCATGCCGATGCCGTCATAGTACTGCGGGTAGCCGTCGTAAAAGTCTGCCTCGGGCGGCTCGATGCCGGCGTCCAGATAGAACTCGTCGCTCATCTGGAAGGTGTGGCGGCCAAAGCGCTCGTACGCGCGGTCCTGGAAAGGCCGGATCATGGCAATGGTTTCGCGCGCGAGCTCGGGCTTATCGCTATAGGACCAGCTAAAACGGTTCTGATGCTTGGTAAAACCGAGCGGCACAATGCCCAGGCTCGTGATCTGCTCGTGATCCTCGCAAAAGCGAAGCGTCTTTAGCAGTTCTTCGCCGTCGTTCATGCCGGGGCACAAAACGATCTGCGCGTGGATTTCGATGCCGGCGGCCATGATGGCCTCGAGCACGTCCATGCCGCGCTGGGCGTTGCGGCCCATCATGCGGCGGCGAACGTCGGGGCTCACGGCGTGGACCGACACGTTCATCGGACTCATGTTGCGATCGATAACGTTTTGCACGTCCTCGTCGGAAAGGTTCGTGAGCGTGACAAAGTTACCCTGCAAAAAGCTCAGGCGGTAGTCGTCGTCGCGAATGTAGAGCGTGGAGCGGCCGCCCTTGGGGAGCATGGTCATAAAGCAGAACACGCAGGCGTTGACGCAGGTACGCATGCCGTCAAAGATGGGGCCGTCGAACTCAAGGCCCCAGTCCTCGCCCGGGAAGCGGTCGAGCTCGACGGGGGTGACGGTTCCGTCGCGCGGGTCGAAAACCTCCAGCTCGACGGTATCGTCATCTGCCTCCCAGAGCCACACGATCATGTCGGTGAGCCGCTCTCCGTTGACCTTGAGCACGCGCATGCCCGGCTCGATACCCACATCCCATGCGGGCGATTCGGGACGCACGTTCTTAACGAGCGCGCCCTCACCCGGCTCGGGGTCGCGGCTGCGCCCGTAATCGGCCACCTCGGCGGCGTATGCGGGTACGGTCTGGTCCATGGTTAGCGGCAAAGCTCCTTGATGCGCGCAACGGCGCGTTCGATGTGTTCTTGCGGGGTGGAAGCTCCGGCAGTGATGCCGATGCGGCGCGCGTTGTCAACCCATGCGGCTTCAAGCTCGGAAGCTTCCTCGATGTGATGCGTGTGCTCGCAGGCATCGGCACAAATCTGCGCCAGGCGACGCGTGTTGCCCGAATTTTTGCCGCCCACGACGACCATGCAATCACAGCGGTTGGCGAGGGCTGCGGCTGCCTGCTGGCGCTCGCTAGTGGCGGCGCAGATCGTGTTGATCACACGCAGCTCCTGCACGCGCGGGGTGATGGAGGCCACAACCTCGGCCAGGTTCTGCGCGGTCTGGGTGGTCTGCACAACCAGGCCCACCTTGCCCTTGAGCGGCAGTGCGTCCGCATCGGCGGCGCAACTCACGACTTGAGCGTCATCACCAGCGTGGCCCAGAATGCCCTCGACCTCGGGATGGCCCGGCTCGCCCACGACGATCACGCGGTAGCCCTCGCGCACTAGGCGCTCGGCCGCCACATGGACCTTCTTCACGTAGGGGCAGGTGGCGTCGACCACGGTAAGGCCACGCTCGCGAGCGGCGTCAATGACCTGCGGCACCACACCGTGCGCGCGAATGATCACGGTGCCCGATGCGGCGTCGTCCAAGGTGTCTGCCAGACCAACGCCTGCCTCGGCAAGCTCGCGTACCACGATGGGGTTATGGATGAGCGGACCCAGCGTGTGGACCTGAGCGCTCTCCTCCGCCTGCGGCGCGGCGGCCAGTGCCATGTCGAGCGCACGCTGCACGCCGTAGCAGGTGCCGGCGTGGGCAGCGATTTCTATGGTGGGGACGACCTCCTCAGCGGCGGTCGCGGCAGTATTCATGACGTTCTCACACATGGCTAGAACCTGCCCGGATGCTCGTCGCACAGCTCGTCGCGCATGGCGTAGACGCGGTTCATGGCCTCGGACTCAAACCATGCCAGGCGCTCCTTGCGCTTAAGCTCGGCCGGTGCGTCGGATAGCGAGATGGCCTTGCCGGCGCGGATCCAGCACTTTTTGGGGCGCATGAGCTTTTTGCCTTTGGGCGTGATATCGGACCAGCCACAAATGGCGAGTGGGTTGACGGGAGCCTTGCCCATCTGGGCGATAAGCGCAAAGCCGCCATGGACCTCGGGCTTGGTCTCGCGCGAGCGGATGCGCGTACCCTCGGGGAAGATCAGGACATCCTCACCGCGCTGCAGTGCATGCTGGGCGGCGCGCAGACACTTCATGTCGGCGGTGCCGCGCTCGACGGGAATGCCGCCCACGCGGCTAAAGGCCCAGCGCACAATCTTGCTCTTAGCGAACTCGGACTTAAAGATGGGGCGGATGCGGCGGCCGCCAAAGAACAGCGCCGTCTCCACGGCCAAGAGTTCGGCCATCGAGGTGTGGTTGCAGATGACTACGCTGCCGCGGCCTTCCTGGCGCTCAAACAGCAGGTCGGCATCCTCGACCTTCCAGCGCCACATAAGCTTGGAGAAGACCCACAGGATGCCCATGACCACGACGACGGTGCCGCGGATGAGCGCCGGGAACTCGGCGTAGGGGGCGTTGTAGTAATCCTCGGGCGTCTGCTTAAACAGGCGCATGGGCTACCTCCTTTGGTTGATGAGGTCCTCGATTATCGAGACGACCTCGTCGATGGTGTGGGCGGTGGAGTCGACGTGCACCGCGTCCTCGGCGGGCACGAGCGGTGCGACTTCGCGGCTGCTGTCGAGCTTATCGCGCTGCTTGAGGGCATCGAGGGTTTCATCGACCTCGGTCTCGAGCTGCTCTGTGGTGAGCGGCTGGGCGTCATTTTGGTGACGCTGAAGCACGCGGCGACGGGCGCGCTCGCGCGGGTCGGCGGTCAGGAACACCTTGACCTGTGCGTTGGGGAACACGACGGTTCCGATGTCGCGACCCTCGGCCACGATATCGCGGTCCTCGGCTGCGCGGCGCTGATGGATAAGCATGGCGGCGCGTACGCCCGGGTAGGCCGAGACCTTGGAGACGTTGGCGTCCACCTGCGCGGTGCGGATGGCGGTCGATGCGTCCTGGCCGTCGATGGTCAGGCGCGTGTCCTCGCCGGTGCCGTTGGTAAAGCGGATTTCGATCTGCTTGGCGAGGGTGTCGATGGCCGCCTCGTCGTCCAGGTCGATGCCGCGGTCGAGCGCAGCGAAGGTGACGGCGCGATACATGGCGCCCGTGTCGAGCTTGTTAAAGCCCAGCTGGCGGGCGATCTCCTTGGCGATGGTGGACTTGCCGGAACCGGCGGGGCCGTCGATGGCGACGATCATGCAATGCTTCCTTTCGGTGGTTGACGTGCTGGTATGGGACGCGGGCGCTGGGGCTTTGCGATTGCCTAGCTCGTGTAGCGCTCGCGGTAGGTGTTGCGCTTGGGTGCGGAGCCGTGGCTGCCGTGGTGACGCGTGCGGCTCGCGGTGTTGGTCGCCGGTGCGGCGCCGCGCTTAGAGCTGGCTTGCTTGGGCGGGATACCGCCGGCCTTGAGGATCTGCACCTCTCGCTCGGTGAGTTCGCGCCACGAGCCCTTGGCCACGTCCTTGAGCTCCAGGCCGGCAAAGTTGCAGCGGTGCAGGCGGATCACCGGATGGTGGATCTTGCTCAGCATGCGCTTGACCTGGTTCTTGCGTCCCTCGCGGATGATGACCTCCACGGCGGTGGTGCCGGGCTTGATGCCTTGCGGGGCTACGGCTTCTGCCTCGCGTGCGTTAATGACGCGGCAGATCGCCGGTTGGCATAGGCCATCGTCGAGCTCGATGCCGCGGCGCAGCGGCGTGAGGTCGTGGTCGGACAGCTGACCGTCGACGAGCGCCTGGTAGGTCTTGTAGACGTGCTTGCTGGGGTGCAGCAGGTCTTGTGACAGGTCGCCGTCGGTGGTAAAGAGCAAAAGGCCCGTGGTGTCGCGGTCTAGGCGACCCACCGGAAAGAGCCCCGGGAATCGGTCGCGCGGGACCAGGTCGGCCACACAAGGGCGCTCCTGCGGATCGCTCATGGTGGTGAGGTAGCCGGTCGGCTTGTAGAGCATCAGGTACACGGCGCCCTGGTTGAGCTTGACGGGCATGCCGTCGACCTCGATATGGTCGCGGTCCACATCGACCTTGGTGCCCAGCTCGGTCGCGACCTGGCCGTTGACGGTCACGCGGCCGGCGGTCATCAGGTCCTCCGAGCCGCGGCGGCTCGCCATGCCCGCGCGTGCCAAAAAGCGCTGCAGGCGCATGGTGTGCGGGTAGACGGGCTGGGCGCCGCCCGCGGACGCTATGGTGTCCGCGGCACGTGAAGTGCGCGTCTCCCCTGCTTCGTTAGTCCTCGTCATGCATATCCTCCGAGGTAACACCTGTGGGCAGAAGCTCCTCGCCATCGGTGTCCTCAACATCGGTATCGATCAGTTCGCGTTCTTCGTCCAGGTCCTCGGCCTGCTCCTCGAGCGTGGATTGAATGCTGCGGCCGCTCAGACGCTCGCGGATAAACTGTCGCGACTGCTCGTCGGGGGCAAACTGCTCCAGATCGGGCAGGTCGCGGGTGGAGCGAAGACCGAACTTTTCCAAGAAGGCGTTGGTCGTGCCGTAGATGATTGCCTGACCGCGCTCGGGGTCGCGGCCGAGCTCGCGCACCAGGCCCTTGTCCACGAGCGACGCGATAACGCCGTCGGAGTTGACGCCGCGGATGCCCTTGACTACCTCACGCGTGACGGGCTGGTGATAGGCGATCACGGCCAGGGTCTCGAGCGCCGCCTGCGACAGCTTTTGCGTGTCCCAGCTCAGCACATAGGCCTCGACCACATCGTGGTAGGCGGGGTGTGTAAACAGGCGCCAGCCACCGGCGACCTCGCGCAGCTGAAAGCCGCGGTTGGCCTCCTCGTACTCAACCTTGAGCTCGGCCAAAAGCGACGCGCACTCGCCGGGGGCGATATCCAGCGCAGCTGCCAGCGCGGGTGCGCTCACGGGGTCGCTCGACACCAGCAGCAGCGCCTCGAGGGCGCCTTTGAGGCTGTTTGCCTCCAGCGTGGAAAGGGTTGACATGGTTGCCGCTCCTATTCGGTGAGCTCGGGGCCCTCGCCGGGCACGTATGCCTCGGCGCCCTCGACGCGGTTGATTTGAATGGTTCCAAAGATCTCGTTCTGGCTCAGTGTAAGCGAGCCACGCTTGGCGAGCTCGAGCATGGCCAGGAAGGTGACGACGAGTTGCTCGGTGGTGGCGTCGCCGTCCAGCAGCTCGAGGAAGGTGCAGGTTTGGTGTGCCATGGTAAAGCGGTCGACCGAGGCCACCGTCAGGTCGAGCGGCACGCGATGTGGCGCCACGTGCTCGGCCTCCAGCAGGAAGGTCTGGCGCTTGCCATCCAGGTCGGCGCAGATGACGGCGAGGCCGCGCAGGGTAATGCCGGCCAGGTAGTCGGGCATAAGCCCCAGAAACTCGGGGTCGGGGCCGGCAACACGCGGATGCATGCGGCTCTCGGCCTGCATACGCGCGCCAAGGGCTGCCGCCGCGCCCTTAAACTGCTTGTAGGCGATCAGACGCTGGATCAGGACCTCGCGCAGGGCGTCGCCGTCGAGCGCACTGAGCTCCTCGAGCTCATCGTCATCCTCGTCATCGTCGTCTGTCTTGCGCGGGGCCTCCTGGGGCACCAGCGAGGCGGCCTTGATGTCCAAAAGGGTTGCCGCGACCAGCAAAAAGTCGCTCGCCACGTCCAGGTCCAGCGCCTCGATGCGCTCGGCCTCGGCAAGGTATTGCTCGGCTACCTCGCTGATCGAGATGGCGCCGATATCAACTTTTTGGCGGGTTACCAGCTGCAGCAGCAGGTCGAACGGTCCGCTGTAGACCTGCGTCGACACGCGATACGACATCTTCGACCTCCTTTGACGGCGCCTTCGCGGCGCGGTTTGGGTGCATGTTGCGACCGTTTTGCACGGTCGACCTGTAAGTTTACCTTAGATGCCGGCGATTGCGAAGTTGAGCAGCCACTCGGCCAGCGGATACACGGTAACGTCGAAATAGCGGCCGATTACGTCGATGCCGGTCCACATGGGCAGCAGATACAGCACCAGGATGAGGATGGGCATGGCGTATTGCTGCAGGCGGTAGTAGTTGGCGAGCGCCTTGCCTTTGAGGAACGGGACGATAATCGACGAGCCGTCGAGCGGCGGGATCGGGATGAGGTTAAAGAACGCGAGCGACAGGTTGACCACGATAAACGTGGCGCCAAAGTTCATGATTTGGGACGCCACAGCAAAGGACATGCTGGCGTAGAGGTTGCCGTATGCCGCGCGCATGAGGGCGGCCGCGAGACACGCGAGGGCGATGTTCGATGCGGGGCCGGCTACGCTCACCAGGACCTCGTCGCGCTTGGGGTGCTTGAGGTTATTGAGGTATACGGGCACGGGCTTGGCGAAGGCGAACACCGGGCCACCGGCCGCGAGCATAAGCAGCGGCAGGAGGACGGTGCCAAACGGGTCGATATGGTTGAGCGGGTTGAGCGAGACGCGGCCGCGCGAACGGGCCGTCTTGTCGCCGAGCGCCCAGGCCGCGGCGGCGTGCGCGCTCTCGTGGATGACGATGCCCACAATGACGGCGACGGCGCTGGCAAGCAGGTTCATGAGGTAGCTGCTGGACATGGCGCTCCTTTAGCGGACACGGCGCGAGGCGCGCGTGAGCAGGTAGTCGGCCACAAACAGGATGACGGCCACGATGGCGTAATCCAGGCGGAACACGCCGCCAAAGGGCGACGTGATGACGCCATAGCCGGCGATGGCGCTCGGCAGTGCACGCGAAAGCTCAACGACAAAACCCACGATCTGCAGTTTGGCGGTGAGGCCGTTAAAGCAAAGCAGCACAGTCATCGCGCTCATAAAGATGCCGCACATGCGACAGGCGATGGCGATGATGCTCATCGCCACGGCAGCGGCCTTACGAGAGTTCACGCGCGGTCTCCTCTTCGATCTGGGTGGAAAGCTCCAGCCATTCGTCCTCGAGCTTGGGCAGCTCTTGCTTAAGGCCGTTATATTCCCCCAGCGCGGCGTTGAACTTGTCTTGATCGGCATAAAGCTCTTCGCTTGCCATCAATTCCATAAGCTCGTCATAGCGGGCACGCTTTTTGTCCAGCTCTGCCTCGATCTTCTTGAGCTGGTTGCGCACGCCCTTGAGCTTTTTGTTGAGCGCGGCGCGGGCCTGGGCCTCGGCGCGCTTTTGCTCCTTGGTCTTTTTTCCCTCGGCAGGCTTGGGGGCCGCGGCGGGACTGCTGGTCTGGGCGTCGTTGGCTTTGGTTGTCTTGCCCGCCGCCGGCGCGCTCTCCCCTGCCGCCTCGGCGGCGGCGCGGGCAGCGAGATCCTCGCGCTTGAAGAGGTAGTAGTCGTAGTCGCCGTCGTAGACCGTGACCTTGCCGTCACGGATGTCGATCACGCGGTTGGCCACGGCGCGCACTAGGTGCTCGTCGTGGCTGATGAGCACGATGGTGCCGGGGAAGTTTTGCAGGGCGTTCTCGAGCATGTCCACCGAGTCGATGTCCAAGTGGTTGGTGGGCTCGTCTAGGCACAGGAGCGCCTCGGGGGCCACGAGCATCTTGGCCAGGGCCAGGCGCGCCTTTTCGCCGCCGGAGAGGACGCGGACCTGCTTTTCGATTGCGTCGTTGTCGCTAAACAAGAAGGCGCCCAGCAGGCTGCGCTGCTGCGGCACGGTCCATTTGGGCGTGACGGTGTCGATCTCCTGCAGGACGGTGTTGGACTCGGTCATGCCCTCGAGCGCGTGCTGAGCGTAATAGGCGATTCCCACGTTGGTGCCCAGGTCGCGGGAGCCGGTGGTGGGCGGCTCAAGACCAGCGAGGAGCTTCATGAGCGTGGACTTGCCGGCGCCGTTGGGACCGACGAGCGCCACGTGCTCGCCGCGGTAGAGCTTGAGGTCGATGTCGCTGTAGATGTGTTTGTCGCCGTAAGACTTGGATACGCCCTCGAGGCTCACGACCATGTCGCCGGAGCGCGGAGGGTCGGGGAACTTAAAGTCGATGTGCTTGTGGCCCTCGGGCAGGATGACGAGCTCCTTTTTGATCTGCTCGATCTTGCGGATGCGTTCCTGCGCCTGGGCGGCCTTGGTGGGCTTGTACCGGAACTTGTCGACGAAGACCTGCATATGCGCGATGTCGCGCTCCTGGGCAGCACGCTTGGCGCGCATCTGCTCCAGATTGTCCTCGCGCTGCTTGAGGTAGCTGCTGTAGTTGCCGGTGTAGGTGGTCACGCGGCGGTTCTCGAGCGCAGCGACGTGGTCGACGCAGGCATCCATGAAGGCGCGGTCGTGGCTGACGATGAGCACGGCGCCGTCGTAGTTCGCGATAAAGCCGCGCAGCCACTGGACGCTCTCGAGGTCCAGGTGGTTGGTGGGCTCGTCCAGCAGCAGCAGGTCGGGATGGCGTAGGAAGAGCTTAGCCAGCGCGATACGCATCTGCCAACCGCCCGAGAACTCGGAGCACGGGCGCTCAAAGTCGTTGACCTTGAAGCCCAGGCCGGACAGGATCTTGCGGGCGTTGCTCTCGAGTTCGTAGCCGCCCAGGTGCTCAAAGCGGTCCTGGACCTGGCCGTACTCGTTGAGGAGGGCGTCGACGTCTTTGCCCTTCTCGGAGAGCTCGGTGATCTGGGCCTGCAGCTCGTTGGCGCGCTCGCCCATGCGGCGGATTTCCTTGGCGGCGGCCATGACCTCGGCGAGGATGGTGGTGTCCTTTTGCTCCAGGTTGGTTTCCTGCTCTAGGTAGCCCACCTGGCAGTCTTTGGCGTACTGGACCTGGCCGGCGTCAGGGCTGTCGATGCCCATGATGATCTTGAGCATGGTGGTTTTGCCGGCGCCGTTGGGTCCCACGAGCGCAAAGCGCTCGCCGGGGTTGATCTGGAAGGACGCGCCGCTAAAGAGGACGCGCGCGCCGAAGCTTTTTTCGATCTTGTCGACCAGGAGGATCATGGTGCCGCCTTTGACCTTGTGTGCCTATATGAAAAAAGGCCCCAACTTGCGTTGGAGCCTCATTCAATGCTCGGGTGGAGACGAGGGGGATCGAACCCCTGACCTCTTGACTGCCAGTCAAGCGCTCTCCCAGCTGAGCTACGCCCCCGTGCGAAGAAGTACTATACGGGAACTCGGACGCTGATGCAAGGACATTTTTGGAAAAACTTTCGCGGGCTCCGGCGCGGGGGTGCGGGCCCGATCAGGGCCGAGGGTCGCGCGATGCCCGCGGGGGCAGCGGCCCACGCACGGTCCGTGCGCCGGCCGACTTGGCGCGCGGAACACGACCCGCCCCTCCTTTACGCCTCAGAACTATGCCAGTTTACTACGATAAATCAGGAATGTTCGACCACGCACGCCTTTTCGCATAACCGTCGGGCTCTCTACCTGCTGCTTTGCAAACGGAGAACGCGCGGTGCTCGGGAGTCGCCGATCCGTCGTAGTAAACCGGCGTGGTTTTGAAATACATCGGGTTGATTTCACAGTTAAATGTGTTGGAGCACTGAATTAATGGCCTTAACTTTTTCTAAAACACGTCTTTTCTGCGATGCGCCTAGATTGGTTGTTGTTTAGCATTGGACTTGATCTTGCGTTGTGCGACTTGCTCGTGCATGATAGTATTCCACGACGTGAAGCGAAGAAATTAGGCCTGAGTTGCCTTTGTTAGAATTGCATTCACCGTTCAAAAGGGCTCTTGGCGCAACGGTTAGCGCAGGGGACTCATAATCCCTGGGTTCTGGGTTCGAATCCCGGAGGGCCCACCAGAGTATTTCGAGGCCGGGCATTACGTCCGGCCTCTTTGTTATTGGCGCTGCAGATTAGCTTTGTCATCCAGAGACGTAAAGTTATCAACATTCATATTCGTAATTAACAATGGGTATGTCGCCAAGATGCTACCCAGCCAACACATAGCATAAATCGATAGATATGAAAAAAGGCCCCAACTTACGTTGGAGCCTCGTTCAATGCTCGGGTGGAGACGAGGGGAATCGAACCCCTGACCTCTTGACTGCCAGTCAAGCGCTCTCCCAGCTGAGCTACGCCCCCGTGCGAAAAGTACTATACGGGAACTCGGACGCTGATGCAAGGACAATTTTGGAAAATATTTTGCGGCACGTGGATCGGGCATGGGGCCGAGAGGACCCACGATGCCCGATATAGCCCGCGGGGCGAGCCCCGCGGGCGGCGGTAAGCCCGTCGCCTTCCTTCCCGGGGCTCGGCATGTCACCCCAGGTGCCGCCGGTCAGACCAAAGCGATCCGCGGTGCTTCCGGGGGCTGAGCCCCTCCGAACGCCTTCGGGCCTATTTACGGAACCGTACGTAGCTCGCCCCAGCTGGTCGCTTCATGAACAGACCGGTTTACTACGCTGATTCCCGGATCACCGACCTCATGCCTTTTTTCGCAAAACGGACAGGAGATCTACCTGCGGTTTTACGAGCGGCGAAATCAGTGTGCTCAGCCATCCTCAATCCGACGTAGTAAACCGGCATGGTTTTAAAATGGCACTTAATTACTGACAGCATATAAAGTATTAAAAATGCTCACTTGGGCATTATTACTTACCAATATCAAGCCAATTGCACAGAACGTTGGCCCGCAATCTGGTCTCAGCGCATCTCATCGCCTCGGTTTTTGGTTTGTAGCGCAGCTCCAATCGCTCACACACACTGTGAATGATGGCATCAAGCTGATCATGGTCATTGAGCATGTCATGGATTACAAGAAATACGTCGTATCCCATGCTTTGCAATGCTGTCATTCGGGTGGCATCGTGGTCAAGCACGGCGCCCGATCCATGGATAACCTCTCCTTGAAGTTCGATAATCATAGCCTTCATTGTTATTGGATTTACGATGACGATATCGCCGTAACAGATTTTCTGACCTGCGATTTTCCGAGCTGAATTCGACAGCGGCGTTAGGTCGTTGACAAATATGTTTTTAAACTCCGCTCCGCCGACACGCCTCGGATGACTTAGCAACATGATTCCGGCAACTTCTAGCGGGGATGCAGCAATACCCATTACCTGCTGTGCGGCTTCGTAGAATTGCTTTCCCCACATCTCGCCCTTAACCTTCGCTGCAAATCTGTGCAGTTCTTCTATTTCAATAAGAGGCTTTCTCATCCAGAGCGATGTGCCCTTTCCGTTAGCTTTATTTCCGGAGCCGTCATCCTGCTGCCCACTTTGATCATTCTCGCTGTCCTTCTGGTGCACCCGAGCATAGACTCGCTTCCATGGGGCCTCGTCTTGGGTTTCGTCTAGTTCAAACAGACTTTCTGTGGTGTACTGCTCTTCTTTTGATTTTGCCTGCTCAAGTGCCATGTCGACCGCGGGCGATGGTTTAAAAATCGAGAACCATCCGCAGAACTCGTACATAGCAAGAACTAGATCGCATGAAGACACGCTTCGAGTCATGGTGAATAGCGTATTAAGAGGGTCTGTGACGCTAAAGCCCATACCCGTGTCGATGGAAACCTTCTCTGTATAGGCGCTGTTCCATCGAATGGTCCGTCTTGTCTCGGAATGCAGGTTACTTCGTGTTGATGCTGCTGTGATGACTGGCGTCTTGAGGACGTCGACTACGAAAGGGGCTTGGGATAGAGCTCGCCAGCCGTCTTCGGCGTTAGGTAGGCGCGGGTAGAGGTCGCGCACCTGCGGTGGGCAGCGCCAGTAGCGGAATGCGGTGTTTGCGCAGACGATTTCGTCCATGAGGGCCTCCCCTGGTATCGGTCCCAGGCCGTGTGGATTGCGGACATGGCCGATTATCTACTGGGGCATCATGCGGGTAAGTACCGGAAGCAAACCAAAAGCTTGACGAGTTCCGCCGAAAAACCGCCGTGTGATAGAAATCCGCTGGAAGGCGCTCTGGGCATGTGGTCCATGTCTCCATATTTGCGCTCGCATCACATGGGGAATTCAATGAAAATACGCATGCGTTTTATACAAAACGAGCAATGGCGTCAGTAAAAAGGGTGGGATAAAAAATGACGCCTTAGACGACTACGATTTATTTTTTGGTGTCAGACTTGGTGTCAAAAAGAAAAAGGCCAGAGGCTTAATACCTCTGACCTGTGCTTTAGATGGTGGGCGATACAAGATTCGAACTTGTGACCCCATCCGTGTGAAGGATATGCTCTACCCCTGAGCCAATCGCCCGTCGCCTTTCGGCAAAAGAGATACTATCATAGCCGCGCGTGGTTTACCAAGAACTTTTTGCCCTCGATTTTAAATTCGTGGGCGCAAACCGCGCCACCGCAATCAGGGCAGCCGACAAACCACCAGCTAAACAGCCCTCTATCGCTTGATCCACGAGGTCTCGGGGCGGCAGATAAGTCGCGCGTTGTTGTAGGCCATGTCGAGCGTGAGGCAGGTGCGCGCGGCGTAGAAGCCGTCCTCGCGCTGGATGGTCAGTGCCAGCTCGGGCTTGTCGCCGGTTAGACACAGCGGCAGCAGCAGCTGAATCCGGCCGCCGTAGAACTGCGGCACCGCGAGTGTGTAGTTGGCGGCGGCGCGGCGGGCAGCCTCGACGACGGCGCCCTCAAAGGCGCGGCGCAGCAGCAGCGAGTTGTCCTCCCCCATCAGGCTGGCGGGAATGCGCGTGAGGTTTTCCTCGTCGCCCAGAATGTGGTCGATGTTGGAGCGGATGGGCAGGCGGTAGTCAAAGACCAGCTCGGAGGGGTCCTCGGTAAAGCGCACGCGGCACGGCAGGTACTCAAACGAGACCAGCATGGGGTCGCTTTCCTTAAAGAAGCCCTTCAAAAACCAGCGCTGGCGCGCATCGGACTTGGTGTTGGGCTCAAATAGGCCGTAGATGGTCTCGTAACGGCGCGTGTACAGGCCGGTGTTAAACAGACAGCGGTCGTCGTCGAACACCAGCGGCAGGTTGGATGGCGCGGTCTGGTTCACGTCGCGCTCGGTCAAAAACACCGCGCGGCTAAACGAAAACGACAGGTAGTTTTTGAGGATGCGGTTGCTAGGACCCCAGTCCTCGGGATCGGCAAGGTCGACCAGGCGGTCATAGCAGGGCTCGGGGCAAAACGCAAACTCGTACACATTGCTGCACAGGGTGCTGGGGATTTCCATGTGGTGTCCAATCCATTCAATAACTGGAGTGCGGATGCTTAGATTCTATACGTGCGATGGGTCGCCCGCGCCCGCAACGTAACCGCGGCGCAGCTCTTCGGCTAGCTTGCTGTTCGTGCGGCGACTGGAAACGAGGTCCTGGATCCAGGCGTAGTACTGGTTGTCTTCGGGCTCGGGGCTGTCGGACAGCACGACCGGGGTGCCGGCGAACCTTAAGACGGACAACGCAAAGACAAGGCTGGTGCGTTTGTTGCCGTCCTCAAAGATGTGGTCCTTGACCATGTGCTCGGCTACGTAGGTGACCTGGTCAAAGATGTCTGCGAAGCGATCGGCCGGCGATTGACCGAATATCGTACAGAATGCACCCGCAAGCACGGACTCGACGCGTCCAAGCTCAAGTGCGGCCCGGTCGCCTGTGGCGTCGGTTGTATAACAGCGCCCGACCGTCATCAGCGTGCTGTGCAGACGCATTACGGCCGCGGCCATAGCTTCGAGCGAACCGGCATCATCGAGCACGAGCGGCGCGAACGGATGCGCCCGGCGCGGCGCGACCGCCGTCATGAGTTCTCCAAGAGCCTGAGCGCGTTGGGCATGCCCGCAATGGTCAGCCGAATAGCTTCGTCGATTGACGTGGCGCCGTCGAGCAAAATCGGTGATGCTGAATTTGCCACGTGCGCAGTTGAATGATCTTCTTGAGCAACGCAATCAGTGCCGTCATCTTGTTGAACATAGCTCCAAGGCATGTCTGACTCCTCTATAGCTTTACAGACAAAATAACCTGCGAGTCGCACTCCAGGGCAACCGGCTGCCAGACGAGGTCTTCGAGTGTGCAGTCCAGGGTTTTTGCGAGCGCCAATGCCGAAGAAACCGAGGCGCGGCGCAGGTCGAGCTGGTTCTGCTCGTAGAGTTGTATGGCGCGAAGCTTAACCCCCGATTGGGCGGCGAGCTGTTTTTGCGTTAGGCCGGACGCCTTTCGTGCCGCTTTGAGGCCCTTTTTGTCTGCCTGGGCGTTGTTCCATTTTTCGATGACAATCTGGGCGAATTTATCTTCGGAGGCCTCGTGAAGCAGATGGTACGAGCCGATGATCCAATCGAGCGGGGCGACTTCGAGAAGGTCGCTAAAACACAAGCTGCTCATCCATTGCGTATAGGCCAAAACCCAGCCCGCCCAATACTGGGGCGAACGGTCGAACGGATAGGTCTCCCTGCATTCGACGGGGGTCAGTCCCGCATGAGCGATAATATCGCGCGCGAGCTCGTCGCCCGCCATGCCGCAGACGACGCGAGGCATACCGCGCTCAAACTGTTTCATCTCAAGAGCGTTCGACAGGATCGCCGTCAACTCGGCTGGAGTCAGCCCTTGATCACAGAGGGCAAAATCGACCGCCTCGCCCAGCGTTCTCATGGCATCCTCGAGATACATCTCACTGTAGGCGTGAGTCATCGCCCGTCATCCCCTCTCGAATGATATCGACGATACGGATTCCTTCAAATGGATTTTCGGCAAGTAGCTCCCGATACTGCGCCCTTGCAGCTTCATCTCGCTCCTTGGCCAATGGACCATACAGAGCTAGCGGCGCACGTTCAAATCCAGCAAAACGAATGCTCTTAAACGCACGCTCGCTTATGAGCACAATCTGCTCTCCCAGGTTACCGAGCCTCATAGATCGACCAAGCTGATCGACGGTAATCGTATTGTTCACAAAAGCCCTGGCATAGCTAAAGTACGAGTCGTCCGCGCGCCATCCCCTAATCACATCGCAAGCGCTCGTGTCAGGTAGAAA
The DNA here is from genome assembly GCA_958370785.1 of uncultured Collinsella sp. Taxonomy (GTDB): domain Bacteria; phylum Actinomycetota; class Coriobacteriia; order Coriobacteriales; family Coriobacteriaceae; genus Collinsella. Next base: position 25,025 of record CATXKN010000010.1, read on the forward strand.
GTGATCGTGGAGATATTCGCACGCCCCCGCGGCAATGGCGGTATCTTTGCGAAAAGAGCGATGCTCAACGAGCAACGCTATCCAATGCAGGACACAATACTGCGGCGATAGCAAGTCGAGAATTTTAAGATCGGCTATATCGAGTTCATAGCGATTCGCAAAGCCATCGGTATCACGCGAGCATGCCCATTCCCTTGCAAGATCGAGGCTCTCCGTGCAATAGAATCCCTGTCCATAGTCGTTATGGACTTTTCCCAGGCTAAGCTGGGGAGTCTCAATGATTTTCTGAGAACCATGCCACAGTTCCACGCGAGTCTCCTAACAGGTATCGCTCTAGCGATAGTTTACCAGAGTATCGTCAGAGTGATACCTGTTATCAGGCGTATTCGACCGCCGCCCTTGCTCCAGGCTCTCCGACAGAATAGATATCGCTTGTTATTAGAGGAGCCTTCAATCAATGCGATTGAAGGCTCCTTCTCCGCGAGCATTATTTTGATTGCGTTGGTCGTGCTCTGCGACCAAGATCTTCTCGGTAGGCTTTCTTTTGATTCCGTTGGTCGCGCCTTACGACCAAATCTTAGCCAAGCATATAAATTAATGAGAAGCGGCGCAAGGCGAGCTTAGATGCACCAAGGTTTTGCGAGTGAATCCGTATCTGTGAAACGTTCCTAACTAGACCGACTACGCAGCTAGCATGGGAACATAGGAGTCCTGATCGACGCCCCAAATAATTGGTGTCAGTCCGTAGTTTTTGCAAGCTTCGATAGACTCGGGTGGGACAAAACCATCTTTAGTGTTGGTGGAGTTTAGAAAAACAACTCCTTCGCAATCGTTGCGTGCCGACTTAATGTCTTCCCATCCAAATAGCGCGTTTTGAATTCCCTGCTTACCTGGATTATTTACCGTTTTAATTAGGCGCATGGGCCTTCTTTTATTTTTGCCGATTGCATAGTCAAATTTAAACGAAAGTCCGGATCGGCCCTGGAAGGACGGCCCGAGTACATAAGGGATTTCATTTTCGAGCAGCCAATTGCCGACATCTTCAGTGAAGAGGTTTCTCACGCTGCTTTGAGATAGCAAAAACATATCATCAACAGAGGCCATAGCTTGGAGAAGCATATTCATCTTCATGGGAAGATCCGTTGCAGAAGCCGTCATGCACAGTTCGCCATCTTTTTCCTTTACGGAAAAGCCGGATAGAATCGAATTCAGCTTTTCGATTCGCTGCCCTTTCATGGAGAATCCAGATAATTCAAGATCATTGATGGTTTCGCCAAGATCTGAAATGATATAGCCACCAGCTGGGTCGTCGCCAAGGTATACCCGCATGCAATCGTTGTTTCGATTGAGCATAGGCGTGGAGATGCAGACACCATTACCTTGCTGGACCGGCACCATATTTGCTTCTACGAACTTGGCGTACGCGCTAATAAAGCCCCGAGCCTGTTCTACATTCATCTCACACCCCCAAAGATAGCTCTACTTTAAGCTTGTCTGTAATATTACAAGTTTCCTGAAATGACCAAAAGAGCGATGCAAAATCGTAGCTCTTGGGTTTAAGAATATTCTGACTCGGAATGCCACAAGCCCATTTGGCACCGTATCCATCTAAATCAAAATGAACATGGGTACCAACGATCAGCGACCCGTCCGGATTCCTATGACGAAGGACCTCTGGGTTATCGCTATAGTCGAGACGAATCAATGGACGATCTGATACGCGTGTCTGCATGGTGCTTTTTCTGTCAGCAGAAAGTCCAAGGATTAAGGATGAACTTCTTTTATTCTCAGTGAGATCAAGATAGAACTTAAGGGCTTTATTCTCATTGGCAACGAGTTCGATTAGCGTTTTATCTCCAGGCGCAGGCCATTGTTTACGATATTGCATATCGCGCACATCTTTGGACATCAAGATGTATTCGCGGGCAGTTGAATTCATGTCGTTCCAGGTGATGGCGTTCACAGCAGTTCCAATCCTCACGGCAATTGCCGAATAATCTCACCTTATGGTAAAGGCTCGTTGCGACAGAAATTTGAAGATATAGGGGAAGCGTTACTTTTAGGTGCTTCGTTCATTATGTGTGCATCATATCGGTCCAACAAGATGCATCGATGCACCGACAGTAGCAAGGCGTGACCCCAGGAGCAAAGGAATTCTCGGTCCAAAAGACCTGCTCCCGTTCGGGAACCCAGCTTAATCCATCCCAAGTCAGCCTTGCTTTGGTCGGAACTATATCACCATGGGTTCAGGCTATGCTAGCCAGCGAGATATTTCCGATGCCCATCGTGGTACAAAAAAGGTGAGGTACGTACCTCACCAGTCTGACACTTCCGAGGCAATCGCCTCGTCGTTTATCGAATTTTCTCACACTCTAGAAGATTTTAGGGCTGGGTTAAGATGATCGGCGGCGTCCGGCATGCTCGAAGATGAGCGGCGCATTTGACCTGACGAACTCGGTTAAGAAATCCAGGTCATCAGCAGTAAATCCTTCGACGTTGAACCATTTGACCGCAGGCAAGAAGCATTCCGCATGGTCAAAGCCAAAGTCAACCGGGCGCTCGACGGCTACGCGAACGGTTCCGTCTTCTCTTGTCTCTGAGTAGGCAAACTGGGTGCCATCATCAAGCTGAACATAGCTCCAAAACATGACTACCTTCTTATTGTTTGCATTTGAGTATAAAGAACGGAGTGGATTTAACACGAGGTGAATTGAATTAATCCAATAAGACCCGAACCCTGCCGGCTGTCTGCACAAGCGATAGTCCTTGTTGCGGAAATGCATATGGCTGCACGTTAGACATTGTATGCATGAAAAAGCAACGCTCCCTTGCCGAAAGCGTTGCCGTTAAAGCTCCTACAGAGCTCTTGTATTGCTGACAGATGCGTCGTACCGCATCAGCAGCGATATGCGGCGCTCAGAAGCGCTGTCCCCAGCAGGAATATCGTTAAGGAGGCAGCTATCCAGTGGCTGTCGCCGGTCTTGGGAAGCGCCGGTGTTGTTGCCATAGTGGATTTGGGCTTGGTCGTCGTGGTGGCTGTTGTCTTGTTGACCGTCGTCTTGGGCGACGTTGCCGCGGGCTTCACCGCAGGATCCGTCGCCGGCCCCGCACCGGGTTGCCCCGCAGCAGGGTCGGCGCCACCAGTAGGCTCGCCAGTGCCATCCCCCGGCACCTTGCCGCTGGGTGTAACGGTCTCCCCCGCCGGGGCGGTGGCGCCATCGGGCTCAATCACCACATGCGTGGCCACGGCCCCACCAGCATCTACCACGCTAGCAGCGCCAAAGGATCCGCCTGCAGGCGTCACAAAGTGCGCGGCCACGAGCGACCCGCGATCGCAGGCAATGCCGGCATCCGTACCAGTTGCATCCAGCCAGGACGCATCCACGACAAGCGTCTTGCTCGCCGCGTCTGTCCCAAATCCCTCGTCGAGCAAGCGCACGCCATAAAAGTGCAAGCCAGTATCGGAACCCGCGCCCACAGCAGCAAGGTGCCCGCCGCCGCGAACGGTCAAGCTACCTGCGGCAATGCCCGCCACGGTCTGACCAATAACGCCTGCCCCGTCGGCCCTGGCATCGACCGTGCAGCCGTCCACCACCAGCGCCTGGGCCACATGGATCCCGCATTGCGAACCCGTAGCCGTGAGCGAGCCAGAGCCGCGAAGCGTAAGGTTTCCCCACACCTCCATGCCGCTCATGGAAATGTCCGCATCAGGCGCATGCGTCTCGACCATGGAGTTTTGCCCCACAAGCGTCACCACCAGATTGCCATCGGCGCCGATGGCCTCGCCCGCATAGCCGGTTAGCTCAAGATGTTCGGCATCGGTCCAAGCCCATCCGGGACCCGACACGCCCGGCTCGCAGTACGTGTCACCCGCAATGAACAGGCTGTCCGCACCCGCGGCATAAGAAGGTCCGCCCAGCAAAACGCATAGGCAGACCATGACAGTAAACAGGATGTAGTTTCGGCTAGTGTGGAACGCGGTGGCAAACATAACCGCTCCGATCTTCGCAAGAGCCAATGGAAACTGCGCCAGAAAAGTACCTGGTAGCAGCAGTTATCAGTGTAGCGATATCAAGCAAGGGACGATGAAGAAACCTGCGATCGAACCCCGAAATTAGGTGTAAATCGTTTTGCCAGTCGGTGAAAGGAGGACTGCTGCGATTGAGTACAGCAATTCTTAAGAGACTCCAGGCCACGTGCATCCTGGGACACGAGAATAACGGTTCCTGCTTTGCGGAATCGCAAACGCTCGTGACCAGTTCATCAATCAAAGCAATTTAATTGCACTAGGAAAATAAGCCTCTATGCGATTCGGCACACTGTTCAAGAAATGCGCCTGCTTGGCACAGTCGGCTTTGCGAATTTGTATGCATGACGTCATCGCCGGTATATAGATTGGCGAAGCTGGATATTGCTCCCGCCATTCCGATAAGGTGATTAATATCGGACTCAAGAGCGGATGAGTCGATTGAATACGGAAGGTTGAGAGCGTCTTCAGTCACCTTATCAGCAAGTTTTTTATTTTGCGCGCAAAGTGCCATTAGCTCGCTTTCGTCAATTCCTCCATTTAAAACGCGATTAAAAGCTGAGCTGATCTTTTCCATTAGATAGCTTGCCCTTACATATAAGCTCGAGAGCACCGAAGCTAACGCGGCTTTATCCATGCAGTGTTCCCGCTGACTTTGTTGAAGATCCCCGTAGCATTTCAATCTTTCATATGAAAGAGAACCAAATTTAAGGCGAGCATTTTTATCGAGGCGAATGTGGGAGATAGAACTGTTTTCCCAATATACGCGCCATTTTGGGTTGTTTATCAGCAAGTCGGTACTTTTTGGAAATACGTCGAAAACGATACTTGTGAGGGGTTTATTAGCGAGGCTGCACTCCTCCTCCTCATTTTCGAATAAAGGGTTTCGTTCCATCTTCTCTATTATTTCAGGGGATTCAAGTATAGGCAGGATTTCTTCAATTTGAACCGTAAGGTCTTCGCCTAATAAAACGGAAACCCTAGCCCTGCGGTAGTCATTTGAATTCATGCTATTGGCGACAAAGTGGATGTTGGATTCATTAAAAAGATAGGGGCCAGATTTTTCAAACACCTTGCCCCTCGATTTAAACACTCCGTCACAGGCATACATGTTGCGAACGATTGGGTGCATTACTTTATTTAACTCAATGCTGTTGTGAACGCCCATTGCGCAATTCATCATTTCTATGGCAGCCGAAACTGGACAGTAAGGGCTATCAACATCATTAAAGCAGTCAAATGCAACCTTTAACACGCCAGTGAAGATGCTCGGACAATCGACGGCGCCGGCATAGGAACTCTCGCCCTTTTCAGAAGAAGCAATTAGCGTGTATCCCTTTGAAGAATGCTCAAGGAAATCATAGGAAGCCTCGCAAATGCTCGCTGATCCTGAACTGCATGAATCAAGAATTACTAAACCGTGAGGAAAGCTGTCTTCAAATATCTTAAGAATCGATGGCAGAGCAACCTGTCCACCATCTGTTCCGTACATTGTAAAAACTGCATTATCCCCAATGATCGAAGTGCCGCCGTGGCCTGAATAATAAAAAACGAACGACTCTTCATCCGCATTGTCTTTGCAAAATTGGGCAACCATCATCTCAAAGAACGGAGTCTCCAATTCGCCAGTTAGCTCTGTGATTTTGGCCCCATCAATGTTGAGTACTGTTCGGCAGAGTTTATGCATTACACCTATATCGACCTTTGCTGAGGGCAAGAGATCCATATTCTCATAATCACCAAGGCTGATTAATAGTGCGCATGCCATGAACTATCTCCTATTGGTTGAATAATTTATGCCGGCCCATCCACCTATGTGTCACAGTTCTTGCGGTTCATGCGGTCATTTCTCAAAAGGTGACATCATTTTAATGGCCTCGTTCACGTCATATCGATCCTTAATCTGGTCGACATGATTGCTCGACTCCGCTGACCAATAGATGCGACATCCATGTTCTTTTGCGGCTTTCTCTACGAGCTCCTTGCTAAAGACCCACCTCCATAACCGCGGCTGTTGGTAGTAGGCAGAAAGATGAAAGCCCTTTTCCACGGGGAAGCAAAACTGCTCGAACCAAGTAACTCGGTTTCCTAGCAAATCAACCCAAACTAGAGGATTGTCGATTTTCGGAATGAAGCCAAGCATCCTCATAGCACAGGAAGGGAATACCTGGCAATCGCAGAACGTCATGGTTATGCAACCGGCCAGCGCATTGCACAAGGATACGCTGTTTCGGGAAAAGGAGGAGGCCATTCCCCCTCCTTCTGCCGACAGTAGTCCGTAGCATCCGTACTCCCTATCAATAACGTCGTCTGGGTTTTTGCAATCAAACGACGTTATTCGAGCGGAGCCATAATACTCGTATTGTTCAGCTTGGCTCCCGTATGGGATATACAGCTTCCAGCCTAGGCACGCCTCGCCCTCATTCAACTCGATCATGGGCAGTCTGGCCGCGACGTATTCTGCTTCTTCAATAACTCCAGCCTCGAATAACTCGATAGCCTTTGACACCCCGAATGCCACCGGGTCCTTAAAAAAGGGAAAATGCGAGAAGCACCATACGTCAGCAGGGTCCACAAGGATCGAAGCGGCAACGCAGCCCGGAATGGCCTGCCAACGCCCATGGCACATTTCAGCGTAGAGGAGCTCTTGGCCGTAATCCCTCTGTCCGCACGCAGAAAAACGACCCCGTCATTTTGCATGTACCGTTTAACAAACGGTCGTACCTCCCCTCCGCAACACGATTCCAGGGCACCTTTGACGTCCTCGCAGCTGTCTCCGCAAAAGACGTTAGCCTCCGATAGAAAGGTCGTTATTCTGGAAGGAGCCTCGCAGCTGCTGTCTTCGGTCAACTGTGGGTAGTCAATCCCGGGCTTGAGGATAATCCCGGGTGCTCCGGAATAAATTGAGAGAAGGCAAGCCTCATCCGCCCTGTTCACCTTATCGATAAGCTTGGCGAAGCAATCCCGAATCACATCGTTTCCCGGGAAAGCGCGCAACCAGCGGCCGAGAACCTTTTCTAGCAAGATACGCTCATACGAGCGGAGATCTGCCAGCCTTTCGCACACGCGCTCTCTCATACTATCCAAACGCAACCCGCCCCAGGCGATTCCCCGCACAGCGTTTTCTGTCCTATGCGGGTCCTCAGGGAGGATGGAATCGAGCAGGATGTCTGACACAAGCTCGGGCAACGATTCTGGTTCGGGCAAACCGGGCGTTCTCTTTTTCAAAGCAGTCAGATGGCACTTGCCATTGCAGGTCATCCACCTTCGCTTGCTGTCGCACTCGAGCTCAAATATTACCTTGAAAAAAGCCGGGTTTCTCACCCTCGCTCTTACCATAATTGCGTGCATGATATCGTTTGGGGCAGCTCCAAAGCCGTATCTTTCTAGCCCGCGGTTCTTCCGCGATAGCAGTTTGAAAAAGAACTCGTCATCCGAGTAGCTCGCGATGCCGTCAATCAGTTCGGTTATAGATGTAGAGAAATGAACCCATCCCTCTTCGCAAAGAGCAGCACCACGCGTTTCCACAAGGCTGTTAAAAACCTCACATTTATCTTGCCCACGAACGATCAACTCCGAGCAAGCACCGGCAACAGGCTCCCAATTCCAGCGATCAATCTCTTGGCGAAACGCGACGTCTTTAACCTCTTCATCCGATAGGTCACTGAGATCTCGAGGGGCATCTGTGATGGGATTCTCAGCCTCAGATTTAAACGACTCGGTTCTTGGCGCGTCTTTGATGGCTCTCTCTATGTCAGAAACCTCGCTCTCGAAACCATCTCCGTATCCGAGTTCAACCGCCTTATTTCTGCATGTTTTAAGGCAGAAACGGAGTCCCTCTACATCCTCGGTCGAGCAACAAGACGAGTTCCCGAGCATGCCAGCAAAAACAGCCTGCACATCGCCTAAACACGCTGCGTTCGCCAGCAAAGACTTGAGTTGATGCTCGATAAGACTATGGTCATACCTATACTCCGGCTGCAGCGAGCGGATTCTTGACAATTGTGCGGGACCTTCACTCGCTGCCCAATCCGCCACCTTCTCCATCAGCACTCTAGACATCCTGTTGTCGCCCGATTGTGATGCCGCATTGTCCAGCTCGAGCAAGTCAAAAGCTTGAGTTTCAGTTGCCATCCCGAAGTCGGAAAGCGTTTCGAAAGCCTCAACGAGATTGGACAAGGAGTAGTCCTTATGGTCGGTGAACCGAGCCGACCCAAAGAGGATAGCCTCATCGCAATGCATAGCAAGGTCTCGATCGCAAGAGACGAGCAAGGGCCTTAACATGTCGTGAATCTCTATGGCATCCTGAGATGCAAGCAAAACTGATCCGTCCGGTCCGTATTCTTTCGAGAGATAGCGTCTAGGAATCTCGCTATCCATCGCCTGGAGATGTTCGAGCATCCTCAACTTTTCGCAGAGGGGCTTTCTAGAAAATATGAAGCCCTCTAGCTCTTTCTCCTCGAACGCTTTTGAACAAAGATCCACGCCTTTCGTGGCAACGAATGCGATGTATGGCACGGCACATGTTTCCATAGTCAATAAGCCGGGCCAATGCGGAGCCTGTGCCCACTCCTCCAAAACGCGCGCCTCGCCGGTTCCTGGCAATATGGCCGCGTCGTGACCTACGGCATACCCGAGGCAGGCTGAGGCCCGCAACGTTCTGACAAGAGAAAGGTACTCTCTGTCGGAGCGATCCATCCAAGCGATCGACACGTCCATGTCCAGTGACATGGCATCGAAACCGACGCAGTCGGATTCATAACCGAAAATGAAGCTCTCTGCAAACAAGCCGAGGGTGAAGCCCTCACTATAGACATTTCCTTCCCTATGGCACAGCAATGGCTTGGGTCTGCCGGCACTAGACACGCGCAGCCCCTCTGACAAGCACAAGGCATAGGCCATTGTGCCGATTTCGAGTTTAAACGAGTGAGCCGAAAGCTTTGAGAAGAATGCACGTTGCGCAGCGCGCGATGCCGGAAGTGCTCCGGTCAGTAAATCGCGCATCATGTTCGTAGCTGCCTCTACCGTGATCGAAAGCCCAGCGATCTTAGAAAGGTCGTCGTCTTCCAGTGAAGACTGCATTAATAAACCCCTCACGAAGGCGTCCCGAAAACAGCACTGTAGATCATCCGCATCACCCCCGAGATCATCGGCGAACAGAAAATCGTCAAAATCGAGCCCACGAGTCGCGGCGAGACAGCCCCATGCGGACATCAGCATGGAATTACCGTCGTCTTGCCTTATGACTCCGTCTCCCTCATTGGGATCCGACAATAAACTCAATGCCGTTAGAGGGGAGAGACCAGAGAACCAGATGCCGTACAGCTCATCGCTCTGCTCCGTGCATCCGGCGTCTTTAAGCAACCAGAGACATCTTTCGAGCGTCGTCGCGTACAGGTTGGCCGTCTCCTTGTTGAGGGGCGGAACCATGTAATCCATGCCCACCAATTCCTCGAAGTGCAGAAAGGGCCTGCGCTCGAGCCAATACTCGAAGTGCTCATTTACCTGTGAAAGGGTCGAAAGAGCAAGTTGGACCCTAAGCACGTTTTCCATCTCTCCCGATTCACACGCCATTTCATATACCGTCTTCGCCTGCTCGCAGAGAAGGCTCCAAGGAACGCCATGGGCGACGGCGTCGATGACGTACGAAGTGTCAAATAGGCTAATGCATTCCTCAACTCGTCCAGAGGCGGCAAGCAACCGAATGGAATAACAAGACCGGACCACGTCAGCCTCCATCTCCAACGCGGCGTCAGCAAGGCAACCGGATACAAAACGAAGGTATCCTTCCATACCGGGCTCCAAAGCCTTAGAACTTACGAAGAGCCTGAAATCGTTGTGAATAGGACGAGTTGACCCGTCAGCGCACTTTCTCAGCAAAGGAGAAAGAATGGCGATGTCCCGTGCCACCACGTACTCTCCCGAAAATGCATCAGGAAACGCATTGCACAGGAGCTTAGGATAGATCGCTCCGTCGAGGAGATGCATCGACGAAGCGATGAGGCCCAACGCGTTCGATCCACTTCCGTGATGTCGCTGAATTTCATCATTGGCTTTCTGCCAGATAGACTCATAGTATTCCTCGACGTTTTCCGAAAGGCCTAATGACCGCAGCTTCTCAATGGCGTAGCCGCAATCCGTTTCACCGGCAATCGCGTGAACTGCATACACCACAGACAAGGTGTTCCCGTTGGTTATATTGATGATCTCATTGGAGAGGACGAGGGTCTCACGCTCTGAAAAGCCGGCCCTCTCCGTCAAGAGAGCAGTAACGTCATCAACGCCAATATTGGGAAGATGTTCTATCTCGACACCGACGTGCCCCTCCTTGAGCCATTGCGGGTAGGCGGAGTATAAATTAGCTGGCTGGCCGGAGACGAGAATCTGTACGCCCTCTGGAATCGATTTTGGTGAGGGGAGGTGCTTCAAAAAAGTCAATCTACCCTTGGCCCGTGCGGCATGATCGATGCCGTCGATCACGAGAATCGTCTTGCAGCCGCGCTTGGCTGAAAGCGATTTGGCTAGCCTTAAGACCTCACTCCGAAGTTCGTCATCGTTGCAAAGTTCGTTGAAAATAGGAATCTCCGGTTTATCCCCGGAAAGTTCAGGTGTATCACGAAGTTGGTTCAGTAAAGTGCCCCACAGTTCCCTTGGAGAGACGATACCCGCATCAGGTGAATAGCTAAAGTCATCGACATCCAAGGGCTTGAATGCATAGAACCTGAAGGGACGTGGGCTCATCCGCTCGCATAGGCAGCTGACCAGTCTCGTTTTACCGGAGCCGGGACTCCCATGGAGGAAAATGATCTTGCTATTGGACGATTGCAATCTGTCGCGCAAAAGTAAGCACTCGCGTTCCCTACTAGGGAAAACTGGTATAGGGACGGGGACCTCAATTGGTCTCTCCATTGGATTTCGGTTAAGCTTGCAGACGCATTTCCGGGCGATCTCCGCACTAACCATATTGTCGCCCGCCGCAGTGGTCCATCTCCGGAGCTCGGCGGCAAGCAGGTCGAATACTCTGGAAGCCAGTTCTTCTGACCCTCCGCACACCTCATCCCTTAATCTACCCATTAGCTTGGTCTCTTCGTCGAGAAGCGACGGAGCGCCTGCCCTGATCGTTAGATTTCTCAGGAAAGGCACGATATCAGGTTCCTCAAGCTTTGTTGAGTCGGCGAATTCGTGCCACTGCATATCGAGGTCCGAGTCGGCGAAAGCGAGATCGGAATATGACAAGACAGACTCGAACTCTACGGACAGCTTGTCCCAGAACTCCCCAAGGGGAAGCCTCTTGTAAGGCTTTCCCATATACTCCGCATCTGTCTTATTTTTGCCCAGCGCACGATTCGTGTACAAAATAATTTCAGGGATTGCCCCTTCTTCACGCGAAACCTGCTTCCATCCAGCAGCAAGAGAGGCAAGCAAGGATTTATTGGGCCCCCTTCCTTCACCCGATCCCTCCTCCGTCACCAACGATCCGAATGTCAGGTTGTTTGTGGTCGCTGTTGAAGCTTTTTTATGCTTCACCTGGACGCACACCATGGGAAGCCCATGCGACCGTCGGACAACGACGTCGTCAACCCCCTCCAAGCCGACTTCTTGAAAGGTCACGGACTCAATATCATCAATTCCGGCGAGCATAGAGATAACGTAGTCGAGACCGACATACCATTCGAACCAATATGGGTCGCCTGCGCCAGGCTGGCAGTATTTCGACGACAATTCTCATCCTTTCATGCACACCCCCCATTGAACGCAAATAGCGACATCAGAGGTTTAAAGATTGCATTGCAATGCAATCTCAGAAGAGTAGGAATTATTCATATCGTTGGACTTGTACCCTCGTCTCTTTGATGGCACGCAATTACGCGTTGAAATTTGTCAGTTCAAATCCATCAGAGCACACGCTTCGAATAGATTAATAATCGATCGTTTTAAAATCGAAGTCGAAAGTAAAAAGCGGGCGAGTATCGGCGTTAACCGATACTCGCCCGCTCTCGATGCAGTTAACCTAGCGAATGGCTAAAGCAGCCCAACTTGGGAAAGTCTCCTCTCCCCTAGTCCCGCTTAAACAGATCCCTTGTGTACACCTTGTCCGCCACGTCCGCGAGCTCGTCGCTCCAGCGGTTGGCCACGATCACGTCGCATCCGGCCTTGAAGGCCTCCAGGTCGTGGGTCACCTCGGAGCCGAAGAACTCCGGCGCGTCCAGCGTGGGCTCGTAGACCACCACGGGCACGCCCTTGGCCTTCACGCGCTTCATGACGCCCTGGATGGAGCTAGCGCGGAAGTTGTCGGAGTTGGACTTCATCGTCAGGCGATAGACGCCAACGACCGGCTTCTCCTTGCCGGCGTAGACGCGGTCCCACACCATCTGCAGCACCTCGTCTGCCACGAAGTCCTTGCGGGTGCGGTTGGCGTCCACGATGGCCTCGATCAGGTTCTGGGGCACGTCCCTGTAGTTGGCCAGCAGCTGCTTGGTGTCCTTGGGCAGGCAGTAGCCGCCGTAGCCGAAGCTGGGGTTGTTGTAGTGGCTGCCGATGCGCGGCTCCAGGCACACGCCGTCGATGACGTCGCGGGTATTGAGGCCGCGGACCTCGCAGTAGGTGTCGAGCTCGTTGAAGTAGGCCACGCGCAGCGCCAGGTAGGTGTTTGCGAAGAGCTTGACGGCCTCGGCCTCGGTGGTGCCCAGCACGAGCTCCGGGATGCCGATGGTTCCGTCGGCGTTAACGCGTTCGAGCTCGGCGGGGTCGGCGCCCTGGGCGAGCAGGCGTGCGAAACGCTCGGCAGCCGCGACGGCATTAGCATCGTCTTTAGGCGCGCCCACCACGATGCGGCTGGGGTGCAGGTTGTCGTATAGCGCCTTGCTCTCGCGAAGGAACTCAGGGCTGAAGAAGATCTTGTCGTCACCCAGCCTCTCGCGCAGGCCCGCGGTGTAGCCGACGGGGATGGTCGACTTGATGACGATCCAGGCGTCCGGGTTCACCGAGCGCACTGCGGCAATGGCGGCCTCGACGGAGCTCGTGTCGAAGAAGTTCCTGTCCGAGTCGTAGTTGGTGGGCGTGGCGATGACAGCGTAGTCGGCGCCCGTGTAGGCCTCGGCCACGTCGACCGTGGCGTGCAGGTCGAGCTCGCGCTCCCCCGCTTTAGCCTCCGCCAGGAAGCGCTCGATCTCGTCGTCCTGGATGGGCGACTCGTAGTTGTTGATCTTCTCGACCTTCTCGGGCACGATGTCCAGCGCGTGGACCTCGTTGTGCTGCGAGAGCAGGACGGCGAGGGATAGGCCGACGTAGCCGGTACCGGCGACAGCGATCTTCATGTCATTCTCCAATTGTCAAAGAGCAATAATTCGCACGAAAAATGGCCCCTGTTACAGGGCCATGATTTTCTAAATGTTGTAGTAGTGCTTATACCACTTGGCGAAGGCCCTCAGGCCGTCCTCGAGCGGCGTCGCGGGCTTGTAGCCCAGGTCGCGCTGGAGCGCCGTGGTGTCGGCATAGGTGACGGGAACGTCGCCGGGCTGCATCGGCACGAGTTGCTTGTGGGCCTCGAAGTCGTAGTCCACAGGCAGCACGCCCTCCTCCACCAGCACGCGCTGCAGCGTGTCGACGAAGTCGAGCAGGTTCTCGGGGTGCGAGTTGCCGATGTTGTAGACGCGGTGCGCGGCGAGCGGCAGCCCGTCCTCGCCCATCTTCACCTCGGGGGCGGCGTCCATGACGCGCTTCACTCCCTCGACGATGTCGTCAACGTAGGTGAAGTCGCGGCGGCAGTCGCCCATGTTGAAGATCTTGATCGTGTCGCCGCGGCGCAGCTTCTCGGTGAAGCCGAAGTAGGCCATGTCGGGCCTGCCCATGGGGCCGTACACGGTGAAGAAGCGCAAGCCGGTCGCGGGGATGGAGTAAAGCTTGGAGTAGGCGGCGGCCATGAGCTCGTTGGACTTCTTGGTGGCGGCGTAGAGCGACACCGGAGAGTCGACGCGGTCCTCCTCGGAGAACGGCACCTTCTTGTTGCCGCCGTAGACGGAGCTGGAGCTGGCGTAGACCAGGTGCTTCACAGGGTGGTGGCGGCAGCCCTCGAGGATATTAAAGAAGCCGACGAGGTTGCTCTCGAGGTAGGCGCGCGGGTTCTCGATGGAGTAGCGGACACCGGCCTGGGCGGCGAGGTTCACCACGACATCGAAGCCGTTCTCGGCGAACAGCCGCTCGATGAGGGCGGCATCGCACAGGTCGCCGCGAACGAAGGTGAAGCGGCCCTCGGTATCAGCCTCTGCAAGCATGCGCAGGCGCGCATGCTTGATGCCAGGGTCGTAGTAGCTGTTGAGGTTGTCGAGGCCGACGATCGCGTCATCGGTCTCCGCGAGCAGCTTCTTGACGAGGAACGCGCCGATAAAACCGGCGGCTCCTGTGACGAGCACTTTTCTAGTTGCCATATCAATCTCCTAAATAATGAAAGCGTCTAAAGGTCAACTTTTCGGTTGATATATCCCTCCGTCGCATTCTCACGAGGAATAACGCGGCACGGATTGCCCAAGACAACGGAATGGCTGGGAATATCGCAGTTCACATATGCCCCGGGGGCGATGAGGACGTCGTCGCCGACGTTAATACCCCCGACAACGGTGGCGTTTACGCCGACCCACACGCAGTCTCCCAATACTGGCGCGCCTTTTCTCTTACCACGGTTCTCTTGCCCTATCGTCACGCCCTTGTGCAGGTTGCAGTTCGCACCAATGACAGCGGCCTCATTCACTGTGATGTTAAAGGCGTGCCCAAGGTAAAGCCCTGGTCCAATCTGAGTGGTCCTGGGAATTTCCAAACCATACCTCTCACGCATTCGACGAATCATTAGTCTCCAAATCGGATTATTGGACCTCTGCGCTCTGCGCAATAGCCAAATAAATCTCATAGCGTGCTCAGACCAAAAGGTGGAACCAGATGGATATCTGCACAAATCGCGACAGCCCCCCCCCGAGCATTTTTCAGTCGCCAATGTTAACCCCTCCCCAACGATTTACAGATCTTCAAAAAAGATAATGTCCAACTATGCGAAAAGAAATATTTCTTCAGATGACAACGAGACAGCTCTTAACGAACTAAAGTCGTATAGCGTATTGCAATTTGCAGCCACAAAATGCCTTTTCGCCACGACACCGACAGAAGTTGATACTCCAACGGCACCCAATACACTTTGGTAGATTCCGATCTGATGTTATGAAATTAGCATCTTGTGCCCCAAACAGCCGGGGAATCATACGGCCTATCGGGAAAGGCGCCATAGTCTAATTTAATATCCAAACCGTTTTCTAGAATGAAACGCTCAACGCGATCGGCAAGCTTTTCAGGATGTCCAGACGAGATGTTATATATGCCGTCACCCTTAGCCCCCGTAACCACGTCAGCGACAAGGGAGCAAAAGTCACCGTAATCCAAAAAGTCATATTGGCATTGCCCCGTGGTGAAGGGGAATGTTTTTTTGCCTTCTGCAGATGCCTTGCAAATTTTAGAGAAAATAGAGGCTCCATAGGGATTGTTGTCGACGATGTAATAGCCACGAAGCCACTGAAGCTCGATATCCGCGTCAGCACAAGTCAACATAGCGGCCTGCCTCAATGCATTCTTCGCTATACCGTACATACTCTGCGGATTGCATGGGGTACCGGCCCGGATGCCGCCCTCATGGTATCCAATTTCATGCATGCTCCCCATAATCGCCAATCTCCTAAGGGGAGAGTTAGATAACTTACGAACAAACTCAACGTGCAGAGGAAGATCTTCCATATGCGCAGCCGAATTGTGTTTAAAGCCGTCGCGCCATGCAAGATGAACTATGCAGTCGGGATTCCCCATTTCAACATAAGGATCAACCATATCGAACAAGCTCGCCTGAATGCGCGTGGCGCAATCCGGAATTCGGTCAACCGCCCGATCAACCGCCATGACATCGTTGCCGCGTCTCGCCAGCTCTTCCACGACCCCAATACCGAGAAAGCCATTAGCTCCCGTAACCGCTATCTTCATCGAATCCTCCGAACAGGAAACTTGACTACTCATTCCCATAGAAAACTAAGTCTTTCAACAAATTACAACCGGCGAACGCTATTTGGAATTCTGCAGCGCAGAAAGAGGGGGGTGGCGTCTATCTTTATCAGATAAAACTAGCTGAGATCCATCAAAATGGTCATCCCCATCGAGCGCAGGCCACTCTATTCCAATTTTGGGATCGTTCCACATGAGCCCGCCCTCGTCGCCGGGATGATAGACATCATCGCATTTGTAACAGAACTCAGCCGAATCGCTTAAAACGAGAAAGCCGTGTGCAAAACCGCGCGGAATGAAGAACTGTCTCTTATTCTCTGCAGAGAGGACCACGCCTTCCCATTTACCGTACGTCGCGCTGTCTTTGCGCAGGTCAACGGCAACGTCGAATACCTTGCCGGAAACGACACGGACCAGTTTCGATTGCGGATGATCTATCTGAAAATGCAAGCCGCGAAGCACGCCCCTAGTACTTGAAGATTGGTTATCCTGAACGAAAACACAGCCTATCCCTCCAGCTACGAAGTCGGACTGTTTATAGGTCTCCATAAAGTAGCCCCGGGAGTCGCCGTAGGTCTTGACTTCAACGATCTTCACGCCCTCGATGGAGGTGTCCGTGAAGGTGAAATTTCCCGAAGTGATTGTGTCACCCTGTGCCATTATTTCCATCCTAACTGTTTCTACTGTCCCTGGGCCCTATACCTGGCCTCGGTGGCCTCCTTGGACGGGCGCCACCAGGCCTCGTTGGCCACGTACCAGTCGATCGTCTGCTTGAGCCCCTCGGCAAAGTCGGTGTGGGCCGGCCTCCAGCCGAGCTCGCGCTGCAGCTTCGTGCTGTCGATGGCGTAGCGGCGGTCATGGCCGGGGCGGTCGGCGACCCAGTCGAAGTCCTCGGGGTCGCGCCCCATCGCCTCCAGGATCATGCGCAGGACGGTGATGTTGTTCTTCTCGCCATTAGCCCCGATGAGGTAGGTCTCCCCCATCCGGCCCTTCGTGAGGATGTCCCAGACGGCCGAGGAGTGGTCCTCGGTGTGGATCCAGTCGCGCACGTTCTCGCCCTTGCCGTAGAGCTTGGGGCGGACGCCGTCGACGATGTTGGTGATCTGCCTGGGGATGAACTTCTCCACGTGCTGGTAGGGTCCGTAGTTGTTGGAGCAGTTGGAGATCGTGGCGCGCAGGCCGTAGGTGCGGGTCCAGGCGCGCACGAGCATGTCGGAGCTGGCCTTGGTCGAGCTGTACGGCGAGGACGGCTTGTACGGCGTCTCCTCGGTGAACTTGGCGGGGTCGTCGAGCGCCAGGTCGCCGTAGACCTCGTCGGTGGAGACGTGGTGGTAGCGGACACTGTATTTCCTCACGGCCTCAAGCAGGCGGAAGGTGCCCTCGACGTTGGTGCGCAGGAACGGCTCGGGGTCGGCGATGGAGTTGTCGTTGTGGCTCTCGGCTGCGTAGTGCACGATCGCGTCGTGGCCCGGGACGATGCGGTCCAGCAGCTCGGCGTCGCAGATGTCGCCCACGACGAGCTCCACGCGGTCGGCGGGGAGCCCCGCGATGTTCTCGGGGTTGCCGGCGTAGGTCAGCTTGTCCAGGACGGTGACGTGGACACCCGGGTGGTTGTTCACGACATAGTGCACGAAGTTACTGCCGATGAAGCCGCAGCCGCCCGTGACGATGATGTTCTTAGGTTCAAAGGAGCCGAGCATATCAGCGTCCCACCTCCTCGGCGACGGCAAGCAGATACTTGCCATAAGCCGTCTTCTCCATCCTCCTGCCGAGGGACGCGAGCCGAGCTGCGTCGATAAAGCCACGACGGAAGGCAATCTCCTCGATACAAGCGATGTAGTAGCCCTGACGGCTCTGAACGGCCTCGACGTACTCGGCAGCCTTAAGCAGGCCTTCGGGCGTGCCCGTATCCAGCCACGCCATGCCGCGCCCCATGAGCTCCACGGAAAGCAGCCCTCGATCTAGGTATGCGCCATTGACGCTGGTGATCTCGAGCTCCCCGCGCGCGGAGGGCTCGACAGCAGCGGCGATATCCGAGACCTGTCCATCGTAAAAGTACAGGCCAGGTACGGCGTAGTTGCTCTTGGGGCGCTCGGGCTTCTCCTCGATGCCAACCACACGGCGCTCGGCATCGAACTCCACTACGCCAAAAGAGCGGGGGTCCTGTACGGGATAACCGAACACGACGGCCCCTCCCTCGTACTCGACCCTCCGCTTGGCAGCCAAGATGATCTTGGTGAGGGCCTGTCCGTGGAACATGTTGTCGCCGAGAACCAGCGCGCAGGGCTCGCCCGCCAGGAAGTCGCGGCCGATGGTGAAGGCCTCGGCAAGACCACGAGGCTCTTCCTGCACTGCGTATTCCAGGCGCATTCCAAGGTCCGACCCGTCGCCAAGAAGCTCGCGAAAGGAGGGCACGTCTCGCGGTGTCGAGATGACCAGCACCTCGCGTATGCCGGCGAGCATGAGTACCGAAAGGGGATAGTAAATCAGCGGCTTATCGTATACGGGCAGCAGCTGCTTGCTGACGGCCCTGGTTATAGGATGCAGACGGGTCCCTGAACCGCCCGCGAGAATTATGCCTTTCATAAGGTCAACATCTCCTTAATAAAGTTCGCTGGATAGGAATCCTTCACGTTAACTCTCCCTACTCGACTTCGCCTTAACAGATAAGAAAGCGACTAAAACCAGGAGGACGGCGCATGTCACATACCGTAGAACGTTCGTTTGGTACAAAATGATACCGGCCATCGTTGCCGCAATGCATGTCAAAGAGAGTGCGCCAAGCTTGCCGTCCTCGTATACGGGCTCCATTCTGCCGCGCTCCCGACAGGCCTTGGTGGCCCACGCCCGTTGGGATACGGCAAGAATGATGTAGCTTGCTAGCGTCGTGTAAGCAGCAGCCCCATAACCGAATAATGGAATGGCCACGAGGTTCAGGGCAACGTTTACAACGGCAGCCGCTATGGCAGCAAACATGATGTATTTAGTCTTCTTGTAGTAGACGAGGATATTGGAATACAAATTGGATATGGACGTCAGGAAGACTCCAGCAGCAATCGGGGGCATGAGCGTAATGGACGCCAGGTATTCATCGGTGGCGAGAACCTTAATGATCTCAGGACCTAGCCAGGAAATAAGAACCGAAACTAGGGCAAACACTGCGAGCAGCAGGTTTGAAGCCCTTCTGATGCCCCGATGGCCCTCCGTGTCGATATTCCTGAATAGATAGGGTATGAACGATGCATTAATGGCGGACCAAAGGAAAAGCGCGATGCTGCTCGCTGAGTACAGCACGCCATACACGCCGGTCTCGGCATCGCCGACCATCGAGGAGATCATCACCCTGTCTGAAACACTCAAAACCTGGCTAGCGATGGAATATCCAATAAGGGGAAGACTCAGGTTGAGGGAGAATTTCCAGAAACGACGGTCATAGAACCTCTTGCCGCGGGTCATAAGGAGAATCCACATCACAGCGCTCAAGCCGTAAACCACAAGATAGTTTGCTATCAATCTCGCTTCGGAAAGCTTGACGTTCAGCTCAGGTTGCGAACTGACCAGCAGCACAGCACCAACGGATGCAACAGTAGCGAGTACGGCCGATCCAACGGAAAGCGCGAAAGATAATTTGTATTTATATTCAAACCTCTGGCGAAGATTCCAGAAATCCCATGCCGGCATTACCAACAGCCCGAACGCCATGAGAAAAATCAGCTGTGGAGACAGTCCGATAGCAGGAGAAACCCATGGCGACAAGAGCACGAGACCGCCGCCTATCACAAGAGCCATGATGGTTGTCAACGTCAGCACTGAAGATTCGTATGCATCTCGCTCTCCATCGAACTCCTTCATCGCAAGCGAATATCCACCGGACGTCAAGGCCAGTGTGGACACGATGCTGATCATCGAGTACCAAGACGTGTAGAGGTTAACCACCCCGATGTCGGCCGATGACATAATGCGTGTAAAAATGGGCATTGATATGATTGCAAGGCCGCGCGAGAAAACGCTAGAAAGCGTGTAGACTGTCGCCGACTTGACCTCAACGCTCATACCTTTCAGTTTTTCCCTAAGCATTGATATCACCGCCCGTCCTTTTCGAAAACCTACCCGCCCAAGCTTCGACGGAGTAATGCCGCCTTATTTCATCGCCGTAAGGCATGTGCGGCCTGGCCATGAACTCCTGCACTTCGGACGGAGTGGTGCCGGCATCCAAAACAAGAACGTTGCCGTATTCAAAAAACGGAGCATCTGCGACATGGGCGTTCGTGGTGATGAGTTTCTTATCGTAGAAGATGGACTCCATGACTCGCATGGAATAGCCAAGCTGTCCCTGCTGGGCAATGTCTACGATTGCCTTACTCCCAAATACACGCTTGAGGTACTCCCGATATGGAATATAACCTTCTACATACGTGATATTGGCGTTTTTGACACCGTGGGGAGCTCTGCCGACAACAGTAAAGTCTAGCTTAAGGCCGGCGCTCGACAGCAAGTCGGCCGCGTTGGCGACTGTACCGCTCCGGTCCTTCGAATAACCCAGAAATACAACATCGCTCTTACGTTGCACGCGGGGGCACTTGCATCTTTCATCAAACATAATCGTATTGAATTTGAAACCGTTGCGCTCACAAAACGCCTCATCATAGGAAAATAGTCCACAAGAGTACTTCTCTGCTTGCTTTTTCAACGAGGAGACTTCCGCAGGGAGGAGATTCATGTTCCATGAATATATATCTATGGGTAGCAACCGGCGGCGACCCCTTATATAGGAGACTAAAGTTTTGTCTTGAAGTACGGGAGAATCCAATAAGACAATGCGATCGATATCTCCAAGCCTGTTTTTCCAATCACCGTAATTAAGGCGCGCAATAGAAGGAAACAGCTTTTTTACTGCGTTGAAAGGCTTATGCGTTTTGCGGACGAATAGTTGGCAAAAATCAACTGTGTCGCTTTTAAATCCCGGAAAGAAGTAGAGGTTCGTATCTGCGACTATTACCAGAACTTTTTCCATGGCAGGTACTTCTCCTTTTCATTGCGAAGCGGCCATCCGTGTCCGATGGCGAGATAAGCAGGAATGATGAGTAACGACGTGTACAAAAAATGCGTCTGGGCCAGTGTCGTATTCACAAATAGAGCCACATACAGAAGCGCAACCGGAAGGCGTTGCCCCTTGAAGACAGGGTAGAAAACCATAAACAGGACAACAATCCAAGGAACGACGCCATATACAGCTCCATAGGAAACGAGCGCCGCGGCAACGAGCCCTTCACCACTTGAGGAGGCCGCGGAAAACAGAGCGTCGTAGCCGACGCCTAACGGATGCTCGGCAATCGACCGAACGCATACTTCAATCATCTTGGATCTATAGACACCCGTACTGTCGCTGAGATCAAGCCCCGTGCCCCCTGCACTCGAACCGAAAAGCTTGTCGAACACCTGAACGGACAGGATGCTGTTTGTTGGTGCCAGCCAATACTGAACGAGTAAAGCAACGACAGCTGTGCAAACAAGTGCGACCAGCCATTGCCTCGTCCTCGTGCCCTCATGGTCTTTGGAAAATAGTACGTAGAAAGCGACGCAAAGGAGAGCTCCGATGTAGCCAGTCGTGGATTGACAAGTGACGAGGGCAACCACGATTGCGGAAAGATAGAACCTGTAATGGCGCTCGCTTCTCAATTCGAGCTTATCCCTCCAGAAAAGCAGGATAAACAAGGCGCTGTTAAGAACCACTTGGTATTTACCGGGCTCTGTATAGATGCCGCAGTTCCTAAACTGGTGAATATCAAACCAGCTGTAGAAGAACAAGCCACTACCGTACTCATAGGTTTCCCACGGATACGTGCCTATAACATCGACAACAAAAGTCGGACCCAGCAGGGACTTGAGCACGGAAGGAAATGCACAGCCAACGCCCCAGAGCAAAATGCTAAGCAGCGCCAGCGCAACGACAGTCAGAAGCCAACGTTTAAGAAACTGGCCAAAGTCGCAGCAAATCGCCATCTGCACAATCAGCACGCAGCCCATGAAACCCATGAGCGCCTCAAGTCCTACGCCGCCCGTCAAGCTTCGCGCAACGAGAGTATTCAACACAAGGACCAGGCTAAAGCAGACCCCATAGGACTCCCTATACTTCCTGGCAAGTAAGAAAGTTGCCGCAAACAGCGCGACAAGCATAAAGCTAAACCATGTCCCACCCTTTATGTAGACAAATGTACTGCCTGGCATTAGAAGAGAGAGGTAAATTAGCACATACTGCCATACAGCACCAAGAGAAAGGCCTGAACGGGTCTCTCCATTTACAGAAATTGAGTCGCTCATTGTATCGAACCCTCAGGGAACAAAGTTTCCTCCCATTTTTTGCCGATTGTCTCAAGTGAAAGTTCATCAGCCAGTTTTGCCGCTTCCGCAGACATGGAATCCCTTAAAACAGGGTCAAGAAGAAGTTCGACCACCCTTTGCGCCATGACCTCATGGTCATCGCGATCGACGAGATACCCGTTAACTCCGTCCTCGACAACAGCCTCGGCTCCTCCCCCTAAGCAGCGCGTGCAAACAGAAGGCACCCCCATGGCAAGCGCTTCGATGAGCGAGTTGGAAAGCCCTTCCCAATTAGATGCCATCACATATACAGAAGATGATGCGATTCTTTGAACGGCATCGCCACAGAACCCGCAAAAGACGACGCAGTTTGTCAGACCTTCTGAATCTACAAGTAGCTCAAGGTCCTCCCTCAGCTCTCCATCCCCATATATTTCAAATGTAACGTCTGGAATTTGTTTGTGGATGATAGAGAATGCACGTATGAGCATGGGGTAGTTTTTTTGTTCCGTAAGACGCCCCGATGCCGTCACGACTCGACGCGGACAGGCGCGGTTTCTTTCTGGAAGACCATTTGACAATGGATTGGGAATCAATACTCCCTTCCGTCGGACGCCAGAAGGAAAATAGGACATTTGGTCCTTCGTCTGAAACACAACCGTGCTACTCTTTTTGACATATAAAAAATTTCTAACGTACTGAAGTGCTTTTCTTCCATAAAAATCGGTCGTTGGAAGATTCCTTACGCTAACAACTACTTTATTCCGAAGTCCAACCGCAGCCGCAAGAAGACATACATTTTGGTCACATAAAAATGAAAGAAAGATGCGCGAATCGTCCTTCTTCATTTCATGCCGAATACCTCTAATTTGAGCAAAGAGCGAAGTTCCCGCTGAATCACAAATCGGATTCACCTTTACGCCTTCAGGAAGTTCGTATACACATTCATTCTTTTTTGTGAGCAAAAAACTAAACTCGTAACCTCTATGAATAAAATAGCGGGAAAGGGCCACGGCAACGCGTTCGGCTCCACCCCCGCCTAGCGTAGGCATAACCATTGCAATCGAATTCATGCGTTTCACGCTGCAACACCACACTTAACAAAAGCGCATTCTAAGTGAGTATCGGAGAGAGGCAGATCTTTATTTCCGGCAATGAAATAACAGGTAGGCATTACCACTTCAACAGAGGACATGACGAACGAGACTTTCTTTTTGCTCACGACAATCCCCCTTCCAATAGCCTGCCGTAATACGTTTGCCTACCATCAGTTTGTTTTGGAAATTCTTGCTTCCACGTGAGCTTAAAGAGACTCGTATCCAGAAGGAGCTCACTCCAAGCACTTTGATCGAAAGGCCTATCTAGTATCGAAATAAGGTCGTCGCAACGAGGATTATTTGGTTCGATGGACGCAAATGCGGCGGCGACCGAGGGGTCATGACGTTGAGCTTGGACGATGAGGTAATCGACCAGCAGATAATCAATCAACCGATCGCTATTGCGCCAATACTCGAGGAAGAAGTCTCTCGCAACGACGAACGGATGACGCTGACCCTCTTTGCAGGCAAGCGAATACCCCGCAAACATGCCGCATGCGACCGAAGCATGCAGATAGTCAGGCCTTTTAATGGACCAAATTGGCAGATCCATGTATTCATGTAGCGAGCCAGTGCAGAAGAAAGTGGCATCCAGCCACATGCCACCGTGCTCGGCAAGCAGAGAGAGCCTCAGAAGGTCGGATAGGTTCGTGCGCGACATGATGCCGGTGCGGACCTTCTCGAGCACCCACACGGGGATATTGACATATTGGGAAAGATTCTCGTCCGTGATGACAATGACCTCGTGTCCGCCCGCATTGCGGCGGACGGAGTCGATGCACGCCTTGACGATCTCGGGCGCATTCTCCTCGCCCTGCCACCAGCACATCCAAATCTTCCCCTCGAGGGCGGGATCGGACGGCGGCAACGGTGCGTCATAGTCATATGACTCGAAGAAATCGCCGAAGCGGTTCTCGAGATATTTGAGAACGGTCTCATGCTTGCGCAGCAAGCGCTCCCTCACCGCAGGCGGCTCCTTATACCCGTTACGACTCATGACCTGGATATCGAGCTTCGCCCGAAACGTATTGATTGCCTCGGGCCACGAGGTGGCTCTGGCGATTCGGAATGTGGCGCCGATCTCCTCGCAGGAGCGATGCACAATCCTCTTGATGTTGTTATGGCCGTTAGCCATCGATTGACTCCTTATATAGGTTCACGAGATCGCTCATAAACTTCTCACGCGAGCAGTTTTCCATGACGTAGGAGCGGCAGTTGCGCTGCAGCATCGAGTAAGCGGACCGATCCAAGAACGCGCTCGTACCGCGCGAGATGGCATCCGCCATCGACGGGACATCCCCGGGCTCGCAAATGAACCCCGTTTTCCCCTCATCGACCAACTCGGGGATTCCGCCGATATTCGTGCCGATGACAGGCGTGCCGGCAGCGAAAGCCTCGACGATCGAATACGGCATGTTCTCTCGACATCTCGAACTCGAGATGGCGAGAGAAGCCCTCTCGACATACGCTTGCAGTGCCCCACCGGTCTGATAGCCGGCGAACTCGATGCGAGACGCGCAGCCCAACGAAGACGCGATCGCCTTGAACTCGTCGGCGTCGGGGCCGTCGCCGACGACAACCAAGCGCATGTCCTGCGGAAGGTTCGGCAAGGCGGCGTCGAAGGCCCTCAGTAGCGTGTCGACGCCCTTCTCGACAGAGAGCCGTCCGAAGAACAGGAGGTAGGGGTTCTCCCTGTCGGTCGCATCCGCCCCGGCATTCGCCGCGCGGTCGAGGATCGCGTCGTCGGCGAAGTTCTGCAGGAAGATGACCTTGTCCTCGGGCCAGCCGCCCTCGATGAGCTTGGAGCGCATGAACCTGGAGGGGGCGATTACCCTGTCGATCCGCCGGTTTGACTTATGCGCCCTGTTGAAGGACGCCTCCATCGCCGCCAGCGCGCTCTTCGCACGCGAGCCCTTCACGCAGCGGCGCTCGATGCAGTGTCGGTAGCGTCCGTCCTCGAGGCATGCGTCGCAGACGCGCCCGTCGCCGTCGAGCATGAGGTAGCCGGGGCAGACGGTCACGTAGTCGTGGGCCGTGTAGAAGACCGGGACCTTGTTCTCCCTCAGGTAGGGGGCGTCGAGAATGGACAGCGTGATCTGCCTGTGCACGTTGTTGAGGTGGACGACATCGGGGCGGAACTCCTCGCAGAGGGCCTGGAAGTTGCGCTTCGCCTCCGGCGAGTAGATCAGCGCCATGCCGTCGCGCGCCGCCTTGAGCGGGTTCTTGACGTTGTTGTACTCGCGCTGCGTCACAAAGTACTTGTCCCACTCGCAGGGCAAGTTGTCAGGGTGCATCATGGAGAAATAGGCCACTTCGTGCCCCATGCGCTCCAGCTCGGATCCAACGGTGAGGTAATAGGTCTCCGCACCGCCCTTGCGATAGTGGAACTTGTTCACGAGAAGAATCCTCATCGGGCATCTCCCCTGTAAATCTCGAGGGTCCGCTCGACGACGGAATCCCAGTTGTAGGTTTTCTCGACATGCGCCTTGGCGGCGGTGCCGAGGGTGCCTGCGCGGCCAGCGTCCGCGAGCAGGTCTCGCAGCGCGGACCGCAAAGATGCGACGTTCCCCTTCTCGAACGTCACGCCGTTGCCCGCGAGGACATCCGCGCACTCGGGGATGTCGCTCGTCACGCAGCAGCACCCATAGGCCATGGCCTCCAGTAGGCTCATGGGCATGCCCTCCACGTCGGAGGGCAGCACGTAGGCATAGCAGTTGGAGTACAGCTCCTCCAGGGGCTCGCCGTTGACGAACCCGGTGAAGAGGACGCGTGGGTCGCTCTGCACAGCCACGCGCAGCGAAGCCTCGTACTCGGAGGTGTCCGAACCGCCGCCGGCGATGACGAGCCTCTTGTCCGTATCGAGCTCATTAAAGGCCTCGATCAGGAGCTCGGGGCGCTTCTCGGGGACGAGCCTGCCCAGGTACAGCAGGTAGGAGCCCGCATCGAGCCCCCACTTCTCCTTTATCTGATTAACCGGCCTCGGCCGCTTTGGCTCGATACCGTTGGGGATGAACGTCGCCGTGCGGCCGTAGGTGCCCTCGAAGTAGGACTGGGCCGATTTGGACAGAACGATGAGGCCGTCGGCCTTGGTAGCAGCCGCCTTCTCCCCCATCTTGATGTACGCGCTGGCGAGCTTTCCCCACTTGGCGCGCTGCCAGTCCAGGCCGTGGATGGTGGCGACGGTCCGGATGCCGGCGCGCTTCGCCAAAGGCAACGGCACGCAGGGGCCCTCGGCGTGGTAGTGGATCACGTCGGGCCGGTCCTTGATGGCAGCCAGGGTGGCGAAGTACGAGGAGCTCAGCGCCGCGAGCCCCTTCTTGTCGATCGTCCTCACGGGGACGACGCACACGCCGTCGACCATGCGCTCGCGGCCATCCGCGGCGTCGCCGGTCATGACGTCCGCGCCCGAACGGTCGTAGCAGGTGACCTCGTGGCCGAGCGCCGCCATGCGGCGGGCGAGCTCGGTCACGACGACCTCCACGCCGCCCTCGCGGGAACCGTATCTCTTATGTCCTATCATCGCGATGCGCATCTAGCACGCACCCTTGCCGGTGATGACCTCGATCACCGTGAGGACGACGATCTTGAGGTCGGTGATGACGCCTCGGCTGGCGATGTACTCCAGGTCTCGGCGGACCATGCCGTCGAAGCCGGTCGAGTTGCGCTCCGTCACCTGCCACCAGCCGGTGATGCCCGGCTTCACGGCCAGGCGCTGCAGGTCGTACTCGGTGTATTCCGCCACCTCGTTGGGCAGCGGCGGACGCGGGCCGACGACGGACATCTGGCCCAGGAACACGTTGAGGAACTGCGGGAACTCGTCGATGGAGTGCTTGCGGATGAACTTGCCGATCTTCGTTACGCGCGGGTCGTCCTTCATCTTGAACATGGCGCCGGCGATCTCGTTCTGCTCCTTGAGCTCGGCGAGGCGCTCGTCGGCGTCTTTGTACATGGAGCGGAACTTCCACATGCGGAAGGTGGACAGCCTGCCGTCGCGATGGGTCTGGCCCACGCGGATCTGGCTGTAGAACGGGTTGCCCTCGCTCTCCAGGCGGATGGCGGCGGCGAGCACCAGGCTCGGCACGGCGATGACGGCCAGCACGCAGCCGCTGAACACGATGTCGAAGGCGCGTTTGACGGTGCGGTAGGCCAGGCGCGTGCGGTCCCAGTCCTTGACGGCCTGCATGGCCTTGTAGCGCATGCTCACCTCGCCGCTGTTCATGGCCTGGGCAACAAGCGCGGCCCCCACCGGCGCTCCTTCTGAATATTCAGTTTTGTCTGACACTATTTCCTTCAAACCTACGTCCCCGCCCCCGGGGATCCTCCCTGTCCCGTTAAACAGTCGCCTGCAGCTAGGCGATCGCCTTTTTAAGGTTTCGCGTGACGCGCTGCTCGGCTGAAAGCACGGCGAGGCCAACGCGAGTTGTTACGCGTCGGCCACACAGGTCGAGCTCCAAATAAGCAGTGCTCTTGCGTCTGTTAATGGTTTTGATAAGGCCTTCGTGGCCCAGCAGTGGGCCTGCCGTCACTACGACCTGGTCGCCGTCCTTTAGGGCCTCGCTCGTGGGAACTACGCGGTCTCCCCTATGCGTAAAGCTGCCAATGAGCTGGGTCTCTTCTTTTGCCAGCGGCACAAACTGACCGTCCTGGGAAAGCACCCGGGCAAAGTCGTCCATGCGCAGCAGATACTGTTGCACGGTGCGAGGATCTGCCGTATCGCAGATAAGATATCCGGGAAAGAGCGGCTTGGTCGTATCGACCCATTCGCCGTGTACCTTAATCTCGGTTTGAAATTGGGGATAAAAGAGCTCCTGTATGGCGCTAGCCGGCACCATGCGCTCGATGCGCTCGCGCATTACGTCTTCGCGACCGTTAATGACCTGGATCACATACCACACGAGCACCACCCCCTTGCTGTCTTACGTGTGGCTCACGGGGTTTGGATATGGCTTCGCCAGGGCGCTTGTGCGCGAAGGCGCTCCATATTCAAACCCTGAGCCCAGTTAGACAAGCACGTGGCTCTGCCCCACCGTGAACGGTATGTATGTCGCAGCTCGTATGTAACCAATCGACTTAATGACGAAAGCACATACAGTTGGCTGCGTGCGAGTCAGTCTAGGGATGATTCAAACTGACTGACTCGCACGCAAACAGCTGAAGTGCTTGCTGCATTTTGCCATGTTAAATGTGCATAAAATATCTTGCAGAAATAAAAATGACCGCAAAACAATTCAATGCATTGCTGCATGACTACTCTATTGGAGCTCGTGGCTTTTCTGGCACCGCCGTTACGGCCGGATGCTGATCAACCCTGCGCTTTGCGGCTTGCTGGAGCCGTGAAGACAGTTGAACCCATGTAACGATATTTATCCTAGCACAGCAGGTCGCCCATACGTTTTGGGGTGTGTTGAGCAACATATTGTTTATTCGCCGTGGTTATGGGAGATATTGTACCGTCTTGCACGCATTGCCGCAGGTTTATGGGGGTGTGTGGGTTGGCGAGCACTGCCTGAGTTGTATTGCTGGCGGCGTGAATTGCTCAAACTATTATGTATGGCTAACAAACTTTGTACAAAACCGGGAAGGTAATTGCGCAACTTTTTGGGCTGTAGTTGTCGCAAATTTTGCGACAACTACAGCTGACGGCGAACTTGAACAGGAAAGCAACTTGCATATTTTGCAAAAATGCAGTTCAACCACTAAATATCGCATGCAAATAAAAAAGGCCACTCGATTGAGTGGCCTTGCATTCACAATGGTGGAGACGAGGGGAATCGAACCCCTGACCTCTTGACTGCCAGTCAAGCGCTCTCCCAGCTGAGCTACGCCCCCGTGACAGAGTTATACTATAGGGGAAGTTGGCGCGACGTGCAAGGACTTTTTTGGGTCAGACTCTAAATACCTATTGATATAGGTAAGCGATAGCCGTGCCGGTGTGAACTTGGATCGTGGCTGTTGACCTGACGACGTTGCTAATGCCGGTGTCGGCCAACAGGTCCAGCGGGCTCCGATCTAGCTCCCACTCAAGACCGTGTTCACTTACCTTGGTGTTGGGGGCTATGGCGATGATGGAGAACGTCTTGCCCTCGGCACCTTCGATGGTCCACGACTCATCTGCGTGAAGGACGCGAGCGACCACTTTGTCTTCGGCGATCCAGATGGGAGCGTCCTCGTAGCCTGCGAGCAACCCCAGTACGGAAAGCGCCATATCCGGACGGCCACCGGTGGCGCAGGTCGCAACCACTTCGGCACCCGCCCAGCGACGGCGGACGGAATCGAGCGCCAACGCCAGATCGGTATAGTCCTTGTAGGGGTCGTGGCGCTCTACCTCAAAGGCTACGGCGGCATCAACCAGCGCGCGACCCGCATCGCTCACCGTATCAGCGTCACCAACATATACGTCGCAACCTAGTCCCGCGCCCAACAGCGCGTCGAGCCCGCGATCCACGGCGACAACGTGGTCGCACTCCCACGCCAGCTGACGCAGCAAATCCGCGCTCGCCACCACGGGCGAGCCGCAGACCACCAATACCTTACAAGCCACAGCCCTCGCCTATCCCTCAAACGCAAGCACGCGGGCCAGATCCAGGTCCTCATAGCTATCGATAAAGATGTCGCAGTTGTCGCGAACCTCGTCGCGCTTCATGCGGCCGTGCGGGTCATAGATGCCCACGCGCTTAAAGCCAGCGGTGCCAGAGCTCTTAAGGCCAAAGACGGCGTCCTCAAACACCCATGCACGCTCAAACTTGCGCCCGTGACGTTCCTCTAGACGGCGCAGCGCCAGCTCGTATACGTCGGGGAACTGCTTGGAGCGCCCCGCCTCGCCCGTGGTGGTAATAAACTCCATGTAGGCATCGAGACCGGCGCCCGCAAGCGCAGACGTAACGAGCTCGGCCGGCGTGGACGTGGCAACGGACATGGCAATACCGGCCTCCTGCGCCTGCTCCAAAAACGTCAGCAGACCCTCACGGGGCGGCACCTTGGAGTAACCATCGATCAGAATATTGCTCAGCTCGCGATACAGTTCCTCGCCATTTTCGCCAATGCCCCAGATGTCGTGGTAGGCCTGGCACTCATCCTCGAGCGACAAATGCTCAAACTGGGCAAAATCGTCGACCGTCACGTCAACTCCGTGGCGGTGCAATAACTCGGGCTGGGCATAGGCCCAAACGGGAGTGCTATTAACCAGCGTGCCGTCGCAATCGAAAATAAAAGCAACACTTGGGGCAGCAATGTGGTCCATAAAAGAGCCTTTCGATGTCAAAGGGTAAACAACCTGCTAAAAACGTTTTACCAAACGTCAACCTAACAATCTAGAAACGCTAATTGGTAAAACTGTCAAGAGTTTTACCACGGCAATTCTGCAAGTGGTATAAACATGGCGCTTACCGATTAAACGCCCCCGCAAATCCTCTTTCGTTCATAAAAGTAACGTACAGGTGTTATCGTAGTTTCTGCCGAAAGTTCCACCGAGCACGCGAGGTGGAACGAATCATAGAACTATCGCCGTCCCTTCGATTCGTGCAGCCTTGGACCTTTCGCATCTAGTCACCAAGGCAACACGCTGCCGCGTCATGATGGGATCAAACGTGAGCGATACAAAGCTAAAGCCAGCAACCAAAAAGCCTGCTACCCGTAAAGCCGCCCCGCACGCGCCGGAGCTCACCAAGGACGATGTCTATCTGTTTGGCATCGGTACGTGGGAGCGCAGCTGGGAAAAGATGGGCGCGCACCCCGACACGCAGAACCGTACGCGCGGCTGGCGTTTTTGCGTTTGGGCGCCCGACGTAAAGAGCGTTCACGTCATTGGCGAATTTAACGACTGGGACGAGCAAGCCAACCCGCTGGTACCCATGCATACGAGCGCTATTTGGGAAGGCTTTATTCCTGGCGCCGAGCAGGGCCAGCTCTATAAGTATCTCATCGAGACCAACGAGGGTGAAAAGCTCTACAAGGCCGATCCGTACGCCTTTAAGGCCGAGTGCCCTCCGGGTACCGCGAGCGTGCTGTGGACGCTCGATGGCTACAAGTGGAACGACGCCGCATGGCTCAAGCGCCGCGCCAGCCATAACCACATGTCGCAGCCCCTTAACATCTACGAGGTGCATATTGGCTCGTGGAAGCGCCACGGTGACGCGCCGCAGGGCGAGCCCGACGAGTACGGCAACTACCCCGGCCCCATGGATCCCTTCCCCGCGCAGCGCGGCGAGTTTTACACCTACGACGACCTGTCGGTGGAGCTCGTGGACTACGTGCGTGACATGGGCTACACGCATATCGAGGTCATGCCGCTTATGGAGCATCCCTTCGATGGCTCCTGGGGCTACCAAACGACCGGCTACTACGCCGCCACGTCGCGCTACGGCAACCCCCAGCAGCTCATGCACTTTATCGATGCGTGCCACGAGGCGGGCATCGGCGTGATCATGGACTGGGTTCCCGGCGGTTTTTGCGCCGACTCCCACGGCCTTGCCACCTTTAACGGCCATATGCTGTTTGAGCACGAGATTCACCCCAACTGGGGCACGCACAAGTTTGACTTCGCCCGCGGCGAGGTCCGCTCCTTCCTGGTTTCCAACGTGCTGTACTGGCTCGAGAACTTCCACGTGGACGGTATTCGCATGGACGGCGTGTCCAGCATGCTGTACCTCAATTTTGGCATCGACGATCCCGGCCAAAAGAAGTTCAACAAGTACGGTACCGAGGAGGACCTGGACGCCAGCGCGTTTATTCGTCAGGTCAACTGCGCTGTAGAGGCGCACTACCCCGACGTGATGATGATGGCCGAGGAGTCCACCGCTTGGCCGCTCGTGACCTATCCGCCGCAGGACGGCGGCCTGGGCTTCCACTACAAGTGGGACATGGGCTGGATGAACGATACCCTGCACTACATGCAGACCGATTTTCCGTGGCGCCCCGGCAACCACGGGCTGCTCACGTTCTCCATCATGTATGCCTTTACCGAGAACTTTATCTGCCCGCTGAGCCACGACGAAGTCGTGCACGGCAAGTGCTCGCTCATCGGCCGCATGCCGGGCGACTGGTGGCGCCAGTTTGCCGGCCTGCGCACACTCGCCTTCTACCAGATGACGCACCCCGGTGCCAAGCTCAACTTTATGGGAAACGAGATCGGCCAGTTTATTGAGTGGCGCTACTACGAGTCCATCCAGTGGTTCCTGACCGAGGAGTACGAGACCCACCGTCATCATCAGGCGTTCATCAAGGCGCTCAACCACCTGTACACCGCCGAGCCCGCCCTGTACGAGCGCGGCTACACCGACGACGGCTTTACCTGGATCGATGCGGACAACTCCAAGCAGTCCATCGTGAGCTTTGTGCGCCAGGGCGAGGATGTCGTTGACGACCTGGTGATCCTGATCAACTTTGACCCGGCGAGCTACGAGAGCTTCCGTGTGGGCGTGCCGCGCGAGGGTGACTGGGAGGTCATCTTCGATTCCGACCGTCCCGAGTTTGGCGGCAGCGGATATGCCGGCGAGGAGCCCTACACCTGCTCGAGCGAGCCCTATCCCTGGAACGGGCAGATGGACTCCATCGAGATCAAGGTGCCCGGCCTGGCTGGCGTGGTGCTTAAGCGCCGCGGTCCCAGCAGCTATAAGCCGCCCGTGGTCGAGGAGCCCAAGAAGGCGACGCGTAAGCGCACGTCCTCGGTAAAGCCCAAGCCCGCGGCTGCTAAGAAGGCTCCGGCCAAGGCGAAGGCTACGACGGCCAAGGCCAAGGCTGCCGCAAAGCCCGCCGCTAAGGCCGCAGCCAAGAAGTCGGCTGCCAAAAAGGGCGCTACCAAGGCAAAGTCTGCTCCTGTTAAGCCATCTGCCAACGATGCGTAACAAAAGCGTTACAGCTGTAATTACCCGCCCCGCGGGGGCGTAGGATACAAGTCATAACCGTTCCGGGAGAAACATCCCCGGGGGAAAGGAACGTATGAATAAGATCTTCGACAACAAGCAGGAGTTTACCGAGCTCTATCGCGATGCCGTCATGAGCATTAGCGGCAAGAGTGTCGAGGCTGCCAGCGACCTGGACCGCTTTAACGCCCTGGCCAAGCTCGTGGCCGAGAAGGCACGCACCGTTGCCACCAAGAGCGACGCCCGCGTGACCGCCGAGGGCAAGAAGCGCGTGTACTACTTCTCGATCGAGTTTTTGATCGGCCGCCTGCTCGACAACTACCTGCTCAACTTTGGCGTGCGCGACATGGTCGCCGAGGCGCTCGACGACATGGGCTTTGATCTGTCCGTCATCGAGAACCAGGAGCCCGATCCGGCGCTGGGCAACGGTGGCCTGGGCCGTCTGGCCGCGTGCTTCCTGGATTCCATGGCAGCCGAGGGCATCGCCGGCTACGGCAACGGTATGCGCTACCGCTACGGCCTGTTTAAGCAGGAGATCGTCAACGGCAGCCAGGTCGAGGCCACCGACGAGTGGCTCACCCACGGCTATCCCTGGGAGGTCCGTCGTCAGGACAAGGCCGTGACCATTAAGTTTGGTGGCCACGTCGAGGGCTTTGAGGAGAACGGCCGCACGTTCTACCGCACGGTGGACACGCAGGACATCCTGGCCGTCCCCTACGACATCCCCGTGGTGGGCTATGCCGGCGAGACCGTCAACAAGCTGCGCGTATGGGCTGCCGAGCCGGTCGAGGAGCACTTTGACCTGGAGGCCTTTAACCGCGGCGACTACGCCCTAGCCGATGCCGAGCGCGCCGAGGCCGAGGCTATCAGCGCCATCCTCTACCCCAACGACGCCGGCGAGCACGGCCGTCTGCTGCGCCTGAAGCAGGAGTACCTGTTTGTCTCGGCCGGCATCTACAGTCTGCTCGACACCTTTGAGAAGGAGCACGGCGAGAACTGGGAGCTGCTGCCGCAGTTTGTGGCCATCCACACCAACGACACGCACCCCGCCATGTGCGGCCCCGAGCTCATGCGCATCCTCATCGACGAGAAGAAGCTCGAGTGGGATGACGCCTGGAACATCGTGACGCAGGTCGTGAGCTACACCAACCACACCATCCTGCCCGAGGCTCTGGAGAAGTGGCCCATCGGCACGTTCTCCAAGCTGCTCCCCCGCGTGTACCAGATCATCGACGAGATCAGCCGTCGTTGGCACGAGTCGTTCGACACCACGCAGGAGGGCTGGCAGGAGCGTCTGCGCCAGACCGCCATCCTGTGGGACGGCGAGATTCGCATGGCCAACCTGTCTGTGATCTGCAGCCACAGCGTCAACGGCGTGGCAAAGATCCACTCCGACATCATCAAGAACATCGTGCTCAAGGACTTCTATGCCCTGACGCCCGAGAAGTTCAACAACAAGACCAACGGCATCTCGCACCGTCGCTTCTTTGCCGAGGCCAACCCCACCTATGCCAAGCTCGTGACCGAGGCCATTGGCGACGGCTGGCTCAAAGACGCCTTTGAGCTGGAGAAACTCAAGGATTTCCAGAACGACACCGAGTTCCTGAAGGCCGTGGGTGCCTCCAAGCGCGCCAACAAGGAGCTCCTGGCCGCCTACGTTAAGGCCGAGACCGGTCTGGTTATCGACCCCAACACCGTCTTCGATGTTCAGGTAAAGCGCTTCCACGCCTACAAGCGCCAGCTCATGAACATCATGAAGGTGATGGACATCTACAACCGTCGCATCGCCAATCCCAACTTCCACGTGACGCCGACGACCTTCATCTTTAGCGGCAAGGCTGCCTCGAGCTACACCTTTGCCAAGGAGACCATCCGCCTGATCAACTCGGTGGCCGAGGCCATCAATAACGACCCACGCGTCAACGAGGTCATGAAGGTCTGCTTTATCCCCAACTTCCGCGTGAGTAACGCCCAGCTCATCTACCCCGCCGCCGAGATCTCGGAGCAGATCTCCACGGCCGGCAAGGAGGCCTCGGGCACGTCCAACATGAAGCTCATGATGAACGGCGCCATTACGCTGGGCACCCTCGACGGCGCCAACATCGAGATCGCCGACCTGGCCGGCCGCGAGAACGAGGCCATCTTTGGCCTGACCGCTCCCGAGGTCGAGCAGCTCTGGGCATCGAACAGCTACTTTGCGTGGAATACGCTCAACAACGATCGCGACCGTCTGGGCCGCGTGATGGACGAGCTCAAGGACAACACCTTTGCGGGTCTTTCGGGCAACTTTGAGAGCATCTACAACGAGCTCATGAACAACAACGACCCCGACCTGGTCATGGCAGACTTCCGTAGCTACGTGGATGCGTGGGAGAAGCTCACGGGCAGCTACGGCGACCAGGAGACCTGGAACCGCAAGGCCCTGCTCAACACCGCCTCGAGCGGCTGGTTCTCGAGCGACCGCACCATTCGCGAGTACCGCGACGAGATCTGGCACGCGTAAAGGCCGCGAGCTCCCCTATGCCAGCACGGCATTACTCGACGGGCGTGACGTTGCGCCGCGCCCGTCGCTAATGGGTTTAGGAACATCGATGACAGAAGGAGAAATCGATGAGTAAGAAAGAATGCATCGCGATGCTCCTCGCAGGAGGACAGGGCAGCCGATTGGGGGCACTCACCCAAAAGATCGCTAAGCCGGCGGTTAGCTTTGGTGGCAAGTTCCGCATTATCGACTTTTCGCTCTCCAACTGCTCCAACTCGGGCATCGACACGGTGGGCGTTCTGACGCAGTATCGCCCCTACCTGCTGCATGCCTACGTGGGCTCCGGCGAGGCTTGGGATCTGGACAGCCGCGACGGCGGCGTTTCGATCCTGCCGCCGTACGAGACGCAGACCGGCGGCGCATGGTATGCGGGCACGGCCGACGCCATTACGCAGAACCTCGACTACATCAAAGCCAACGACCCCAAGTACGTCCTGATTCTTTCGGGCGATCACCTGTATCGCATGGACTACCGCAAGATGCTCAAGACGCACATTGAGAACAACGCCGACCTCACTGTGAGCGTTATGCCCGTGCCGTGGGAAGAGGCCAGCCGCTTTGGCATCCTGACCACCGACCCCGAGGACGGCCGCATCACCAAGTTCACCGAGAAGCCCGATAAGCCCGATTCGAATCTCGCATCCATGGGCATCTACATCTTCTCGGCCGACGTGCTGATCGAGGCGCTCGAAGAGGACGCTCTAGACCAGCGCTCGAGCCACGACTTTGGCAAGGACATCATCCCCAAGCTGCTCGGCGAGGGCAAGCGCCTGTACAGCTACGAGTTCCACGGCTTTTGGAAGGACGTCGGCACCATCGCCAGCTTCCACGAGACCTCGATGGACCTGCTGGGCAACAACCCCGAGTTCGATTTGTTCGACAAGCACTTCCCCATCATGTCCAACATCACCACGCGTCCGCCGCACTACATTGGTCCGGACGGCCGCCTGGACGACTGCCTGGTCTCCAACGGCTGCAAGATCTACGGCACCGCGCGCCACTCAATCCTTTCGACCGATGTCATCATCGAGGAGCGCGCCGTGGTCGAGGACTCCGTGCTGCTGCCGGGCGCGCACGTTAAGAGCGGTGCGCACATCTGCCGCGCTATTTTGGGCGAGAACTCCACGGTCGAAGAGGGCGTGAAGCTCGGCTCTGTCGATACCACCAAGGATACGGCCGTCGTTGGAAATGACGTCGTTATCGGGAAGGGGGAATGATCCGATGATCAATCGCAAGGCCATCGGTTATATCACCGCTAACTACTCTTCGACCTACGGCAGTGTGCTGCTCAAGGACCGCCCCATCGCGTCCGTTCCGTTTTTGGGCCGCTACCGCCTGATCGACTTCCCGCTGTCCAACATGATGAATGCCGGCATTAAGACCGTCGGCGTCGTCATGCCGGGCAATTACCGCTCGCTGATCGACCACGTGGGTTCGGGCAAGGACTGGGGCCTGGACCGCAAGAAGGGCGGCCTGTTCATGGTGCCCGGCAACGCGTATGGCACCACCAAGGGCGGCATGCGCTTCCTGCTGCGCGACATCATCTCCAATAAGACGCTGTTCCAGCGCTCGGACAAGCCCTATGTTGTGATGATGGGCACCAACATCATCTTTAACATGGACCTCAACACCATCATCGACGCGCACGAGAACTCCGGTGCCCAGATGACCGTGGTGTACTGCAAGGCCACGCGCAACGTCGATGACGAGACCAAGCTCGAGATTAACGAGAACGGTCGCCTGACGGGCGTGAGCGCTGGCGTCGTGTACGGCGACAACGCCTCTATGGACTGCTGCATCGTCAACCGCGATACGCTGCTCGAGATCATCGACCACTACCAGGCCGCCGACTATCTGGACCTGCTCGAGGCACTCCAGGGCGACTTTGGCAACATCGACGTGTGCAGCTACGAGTACAAGGGCGAGGTCGTAGGCGTGTTTAGCGAGAAGTCGCTGTATCGCCGCAGCATGGACCTGCTCGACCAGACCGTGGCCGACCATCTCTTCGATCCCGAGCGCCCGATCCTGACCAAGGCTCACGACGTGCCGCCTTCGCGCTATGCGACCGGCAGCCACGCGTGCAACTCGATCATCTCGGCCGGCTGCATCATCAAGGGCACCGTGCGTAATTCGATCCTGTCGCGTGGCGTTGTGGTCGAGGAAGGCGCTTCGGTGACTAACTCGATCATCAACCAGAGCTGCATCATCAAGAGCGGCGCACGCGTCGAGAACGCCATTCTGGACAAGAACAACGTGGTTCCCACCAACACCGAGCTTCGCGGCACGCCCGAGAACATCCTGGTGCTGGGCAAGGCTCCGTTAACTTCCGACACCACCATCGTACGTTAACGTTGGCACCGCAACATCGCTCGTAACATGCAGAATAGCCGCCCGGTTAGCGCCAGGCGGCTATTCTCGAATTGCAACATGGGAGACAATATGGCAGATTCCAGCAAAAAGATGCAGATCGTGTTTGCCTCGGCCGAGTGCGCACCGTTTGTTAAGACCGGTGGCCTGGGTGACGTGGCGGGCTCGCTGCCTGCGGCGCTCGTGCGCGCCGGCGCCGAGGTTATCGTAATGGTGCCCAAGTACGCCACCATCAAGGACGAGTACAAGGCGCAGATGGAGCACTTTGCCGACTTTTACGTGAGCCTGGGCTGGCGCAACGAGTACTGCGGGCTGGAGAAGCTCGAGCACGACGGCGTCACCTATATGTTCGTGGACAACGAGCGCTACTTTGCGCGCGATTATCCGTACGGCTTTTTTGACGACGGCGAGCGCTTCGCGTTCTTCTCCAAGGCCATTACCGAGAGCCTGCAGCACCTGCCCGAGGGCTTTGAGTGCGACATCCTGCACTGCAACGACTGGCAGACGGCACTGGCGCCCTTGTTCTTGCGCGAGTTCTACCAGGGCCTGCCGCTGTACGACCGCGTCAAGACTGTGTTCTCGATCCACAACGTGGCGTTCCAGGGCCAGTTTAGCGACACCGTGATGGAGGACATCCTGGGTGTGGCGCATATTCCCGCGGCCGCCACGCAGTTGCGCTGCGACGCCTGCAGCATCAACTACATGCTGGGCGCGCTGCACTATGCCGATGCCATCACCACGGTGAGCCCCACCTACGCGGGCGAGATCCAGACGCCCGAGTTTGGCGAGGGCCTGGACGGCGTACTGCGCGAGCGCTCCTACGCACTGCAGGGCATCCTCAACGGCATTGACGTGGCGGCCTTTGACCCGGCAACCGACAAGCGCATTGCCGCCAACTACACGGTTGACGACCGTTCCGGCAAGGCCGTGTGCAAGGCCAAGCTGCAGGAAGAGCTGGGGCTCGAGGTTCGCGACGACCGCCCGCTTATGGTGATGGTCACGCGCCTGACGCGCCAGAAGGGCATGGACCTGGTCATGTACGCGCTCGACCGCATCCTGGCCGGCGGCGTTCAGGTGGCCGTGCTGGGCACCGGCGACCGCGACTACGAGGACGGTCTGCGCTACTTCCAGGACAAGTACCCCGGCACCATGGCCGCGCGCATCGAGTTTGACCCGGCGCTGTCGCAGCGCATGTACGCCGCCGCCGACATATTCCTGATGCCTTCGAAGTTTGAGCCCTGCGGCCTGTCGCAGATCATCGCCATGCGCTACGGCACCCTGCCCATCGTGCGCGAGACCGGTGGCCTGAAGGACACCGTGCGGCCGTACAACGAGTTTACCGGCGAGGGCACGGGCTTCTCGTTTAGCAACTTTAACGGCGACGAGATGGGCGACGCCGTGTTCCGCGCGGCACGCCTGTTCTGGGATAACCGCGAGGCATGGAACCAGCTGGTCACGCAGGCCATGAGCCAGGACTTTAGCTGGACGCGCTCGGCCGACAAGTATCTGGACCTGTACTTCTTTATGCACCCGGAGATTGAGCGCCCGGCGGCGGTTGTCGACGAGCCTGTGGTTGTGGCCGAGCCTGAGCCCAAGGCCGAGCCGGTTGTTGAGGCGCCCGCTGCTGCTGAGGAGCCCAAGGCTGAGGAGAAGCCGGTTGAGGCTAAATCTGAGGTGAAGGCTGAGGCAGCACCCGAGGCCGAGGAAAAGCCGGCTGCGAAGCCTGCCGCCAAGAAGACCACGACGCGCAAGACGACGGCCAAGAAGGCTACGACAACCAAGGCCACTGCGACTAAGGCCGCCGCAGCAAAGACGACTGCTGCCAAGGCAACGACGACGCGCAAGCGCACGACCGCCGCTGCTAAGAAGGCCGCCGAGGTCGAGGCTGCTCCCGAGGTAAAGGCCGAGACCGCCGAGGCTAAGCCTGCGGCAAAGGCTCCGTCCAAGACCGCTGCCAAGAAGACGACCGCGACCAAGAGCACGGCCGCCAAGAAGGCTACGACAACCAAATCGACGAACGCCAAGGCCGCTGCAACGAAGGCTGCCGCCAAGCCGGCCGCCAAGGTCGAGGAGACGCCTGCCGAGTCCAAGACGAAGGCAACTGTCGAGGCCAAGCCCGCCGCCAAGACCACCACGCGAAAGCGCACGACGGCAGCCAAGAAGACCACGGCAAAGGCCGCAACTCCCAAGGCAGAGACTAAGCCCGAGCCCGCCAAGGAGACCCCGGTCTCCCCCGCCGCTCCGGCAGCGGAAAAGGCCCCGACCAAGAAGACCTCCGTCCGCAAGGCAACGGCCACCCGCAAGCGCCGCTAGCCCGCAGACGATCTAAAACCTAATCAAAACCCTAAACAAGGGGCGCTCCAACCGGGCGCCCCTTCTCTGTAGATAGTTGGTAAAACGATTTTCTAGGACAACCGTTCGCCGATGGTAAACGGATGTTGTTTATACACCCTGTGTACAACAGATATACTTATATCTTGTGCGTAAAGCCCATGGCCCGCAGGCCGTGATTCTATTGAACTGGACCGTACTATGAGATTGATACACAACAGCCGCCTACCGCAGTTTCGCACTCCGTTTGGCGCTGTGACCACAGGAACTACCGTTGCACTCTCGGTTATTTTGGAGGATGCCGATCCCAACCAGGCAACACTCACCCTGCGTACCTGGGTCGATGAGGTCGGCGAGACCCTGATTCCGATGGAGCACGAGGGCGATGGCATTTTTACCGGCGAGCTCAAATGCACTGAACCGTGTCTTGTGTGGTACAGCTTTATATGCAATATCGAGGGCCAGCCCGAGGTTCGCCTGGGCGCGCCCCAGGGCCGCACCGGCGGCGAGGGCGTAACCTACGACTACGCCGAGGTGCCGTCCTTCCAGATTACCGTCTATAAGCACCGCGAGAACCGCCCCACCTGGTACGAGCGCGGTATGGTCTACCAAATCTTCCCCGACCGCTACGCCCGTGACGAGCATTGGCGCAAGCGCACAATGGCCCAACTCGAAAAACCGCGCAAGGGCATTCAGCGCCGGATGGTCGAAGACTGGAACGAGCCGCCCGTGTACGAGCGCGCCGAGGACGGCTCCATCAAGACCTGGGACTTCTACGGCGGCTCGCTCAAGGGCATCCAGGAAGACCTGCCCCGCATCGCCGAGCTGGGCTTTACAGCCATCTACCTCAACCCCATCTTTGAGGCCGCGAGCAACCACCGCTACGACACGGCCGACTACACCAAGATCGACCCGATCCTGGGCACCGAGCAGGACTTTACCGAGCTGTGCCAAGCAGCCGAGAAGCTGGGCATCTCCATCATCCTGGACGGCGTCTTCAACCACACGGGCGACGACTCGATCTATTTCAACCGCTACGGCAACTACCCCGGCGTGGGTGCCTGGCAAAGCGAGGATTCGCCGTGGCGCGATGCGTTTACCTTCCACGAGGACGGCTCGTACGACTGCTGGTGGGGCGTGGGCAACATGCCGGCCATCAACGAGAAGTCCGAGCTGGTGCGCGAGAGGCTCCTGGGCAAGAACGGCGTGATTCGCAAATGGCTGCGCGCCGGTGCCCATGGTTGGCGCCTGGACGTCGCTGACGAGCTTTCCGACGACTTCCTGGCCGAGATCAAGAAGGCCGTACTTGCCGAAAAGCCTGATGCGCTTTTGCTCGGCGAAGTCTGGGAAGACGCCTCCAACAAGATTAGCTACGGCCATCTGCGCCGCTACCTGCAGGGCTCCGAGCTGGACTCTGCTATGGATTATCCCTTCCGCGACATGGTCATCGGCTTTCTGATGGGATACAAGAACGCCTACCAGGCAGCCGAGGATATCGAGACCCTGCGCGAGAACTACCCGAGCGAGGCACTGTCCTGCGCGCTCAATCTGCTTTCGAGCCACGACCGCCCGCGTATCATCTCGGTGCTCGGCGGCGGCCCCGACGAGTCGCAGCTGCCCGAGTGCGAGCGCAGCAAGTGGCGCCTGGACGAGAACTCGATGGGCCTGGCCAAGAGCCGTTTTTGGCTTGCAACGCTCATGCAGATGACCTTCCCCGGCGTGCCTTCGATCTACTACGGCGACGAGTACGGCCTGGAGGGCCTTACCGATCCGGGCAACCGCCGCACCCTGCCGACCAAGGACCAACTGCACGACTTCGACACGCTGGCTATTGTCAAGAACGCATCCGCCGTACGCCGCGCACTGCCATTTATGATCGACGGCGAGATCAAGGCCTTCGCGCTTAACGACGAGGTGCTGGCATACAACCGCACGGGCAAGGATGGCGAGTCCGCGACGGTTATCATCAACCGCAGCCTGCGCAATTCGCACCGCGTGACGATTCCGGCGCTCGGCGAATGCGCGAGTGACGTGATTAGCGGTCACGAGTGCGAGATTCACAACGGCACGGTCACGCTCGATCTGTATCCGTTGGGCTCGTCGATCATCTATCACCATGCCGAGCAGCGCCTGCAGGAGCCGCTCGATCACGGCGCGGGCGTCGTGTGCCATATCACCTCGGTGCCCACCGACGACGGCAAGCCCGGCACGATCGGCGCGCCCACGCGTCGCTTTATCGACCATCTGTCCGCTATGGGCATGCGCTACTGGCAGGTTCTGCCTGTCAACCCGACGGACTTCTTCCGCTCCCCTTACGCTGGGCCTTCGGCCTTTGCGGGCAATATTGACCTGCTGCCCGAAAGCCAGGAGGAGCTAGCGGCCGACTTTGAGACTTGGAAGGCCCGTGGCGGCGAGGATGCAGATCCGCTGTACACGGCGTTTAAACATCGCAACGCTGACTGGCTCGAGAAGTACTGCGTCTACATGGCCGTTAAGAAGTACTTTGAGGGCGAGTCGCGCCACGATTGGCCGGCAGATGTCGCGCGCTACAACGAGTATCTGATCGATGACAAGCGTTTCCACGACGAGGCAGAGCTGCAGGCATACATGCAGTACCGCTTTGACCTGGCCTGGTGCGAGCTCATGAACTATGCGCACAAGAAGGGCATCGAGGTCATCGGCGATATCCCCATGTATGTCTCGGACGATTCGGCAGATGCGTGGAGCGAACCCGAGAACTTCTGGCTGTCCGATACCGGCAAGGCGATTGAGATTTCTGGCGCGCCGCCCGACAATTTTGCGCCCGAGGGCCAGGTGTGGGGCAACCCCACCTTCCGCTGGGATCACATGAAGGAGAACGGCTACCGCTGGTGGATGGACCGTCTGCGTCGCGCGTTCTCGCTCTACGACCGCGTGCGCCTGGACCACTTCCTGGGATTCCACAGCTACTTTAGCATTCCCGCAGGCAAGGCCTGCGCCGACGGCCGCTGGCTGGTGGGTCCTGGCAAGGACTTGTTCCAGACTGCCTATGACGAGC
This sequence comes from uncultured Collinsella sp., assembly GCA_958370785.1. Lineage (GTDB taxonomy): Bacteria > Actinomycetota > Coriobacteriia > Coriobacteriales > Coriobacteriaceae > Collinsella. The sequence goes on from CATXKN010000010.1 coordinate 68,640, forward strand.
TGGGGCCGCTCAACTTTATCGCCGAGGACCTGGGCTACCTGACGCCCGGCGTTCGCGCCATGGCTTCGACCTGCGGCTTCCCCGGTATGGACGTGCTGGAGTTTAGCGATTACGACGTCCGCTGCGGCGTGCATCCCACGCCGGGCAAGATTCTGTACACCTCGACGCACGACACGTCGACGCTCGCCGGTTGGTGCACGCGCTCCTTTGCAGGCGGCGACGAGCCGAGCGGTGTTGAGGTGGCGGCCAAGCTGATGAGCGACGCGCTGGCAAGCGACGCTCCCCTGGTGATGATGCCGCTGCAGGATATCCTGGGGCTAGGCGACGATGCACGCATGAACGTGCCGGGCGTCGCCACGGGCAACTGGACCTGGCAGGCCGATGAGGCCGGCGTTGCGGCCGCCGAGGGCAAAACTGCACAGCTCCTGCGCAACACCCATAGATTCTGGGGCGAAGCGTGATAAAACCCCCGATATAGGGTACAGTTACAAACGTTTGAATTTATGCGGGCAGAGCGATCTGCCCGCTTTGTGCTGAAAAGGAAGTATTATGGCGCGCTACGATTACAAGTGCTCGAGCTGCGGCAACGTGTTTGAGGTTGAGCATCCCATGTCCGAGACCCCCGAGGTCGTGTGTCCCAGCTGCGGCGCCCCGGCGGCCAAGACGTTCTCGGCCAGCGGCATCAAGTTTGAGGGCAGCGGCTTCTACAACACCGACCAGCGCAGCGGTGGTTCCAGCACCAACGCCACAAGCGGCTGCTGCGCCAACTGCCCGCACAACCACTAGAGACAAGCGGTCCCGCCACCCAGGTTTCCTGGTGAGTTGCGGTGAAATAGGGATTGTTTTACGGGTAGATGCCGCTATTCAATCCCTATTTCACCGCAACTTTTCTATAGATCGGATTTCGGGCTGATGCTAAGTTTGTAACATTCCAAAACTCTGCCGGATTACGGGGCTGAATTGACAACCTCTATCCATTCCGGTAATTTGCAAATTTCAACAAGCCATCTACCTGCGGTTTTATCTAAGCCATTTTTGCTGTGGTCGGGCATCACCGATCTAGCCCCGTAATCCGCCCTACTTTTGATAGCAGCAAGTATGAAACAGGGCCATTATTTCCCACTCTTTACCGCTATTGCGATCTCCACATGCAAGACCTCTGAGTTGCGGTGAAATAAGGACTGTTTGGCCGGTAGATGCCGCTATTCAATCCCTATTTCACCGCAACTTAGTAGTTACTTGCGGACCAGCCTTGCGCAGAAGTGGCCGTCGTAGGAGTCGGCGTTTACCGGTACGCTTTGGAAGAGGCCGCGGTCGTTTTGGCGCAGGGTGACGAGGCTCTTGGCGTGGTCGTACTCGGGGAGCTGCAGTATCTGGGCTTCGGAGAGCGGCGCCACGGTAAAGCCGGCGCCCTCGGGAGAGGCCAGGAAGGCATCCACGACCTGCGCGTTCTCTTCGTTAAAAACCGAGCAGGTGGCATAGATAAGCTCACCGCCGGCAGCCACGCGCGCGGCTGCTTCCTTGAGCATCGTCAGCTGCAGTTTGGGCAACTCAGTCGTAACGTCGTTCTCGGTCAGACGCCACGGAATCTCGGGATGACGGCGCATGGTGCCGGTGCCAGAGCACGGCGCATCGATAAACACCGTGTCGAACAGGGCAGGCTCGCCAAGCATCGCATCAAAGGACGTGAGCACCTCATTGAGCTCGCAGGCATCGCCCGACACCGTACGAACACCCGAGATACCCGCCTTATGCAGGCGCGCGAGATTCTGATCGCACTTACGATCGTGCAGATCGAGCGCGGTATGCTGATGCTCGTACCCGGCACGCTTGGCCTGGCACATCATCACATAGGTCTTGGTGCCGCGACCGGCGCCAATCTCCAGGCAACGACCGGGACGTGTTGCGGCAGTGGCGATAAGCTGAGCGTTGAGGTCCGAGGCAACCGCGGCAGCACGCTCAAACACGCCCGACGCAACCGTAACCTGCGCATCGACCGGAGCATGGCAGCCCGGGAATACAGGTGCCACAAGCTGCGAGATATACGGATCGGGCTTGGTTGCAAAGGCGTTCTCATGCAGGGCCAGCGGCGCAGGCGCCAGATTGCCGGCAAAGTTGAGCGCGCCCTCGGGCGTATCGAACGAGGCCATAATACGAGCGCACAGCCAGCGCGGCAGGCCCATCAGACGGGAAAGTCGAACCAAACGGCGCTCGGACTCATCCACGTCGGATGCCGTGGCAAAGTCCTCAACGTTGTCCGCAACCTTATGCAGTACCGCGTTAGCCAGGCCCGCGGCAGACTTAGCACCGCTGCGCACAAGCTCAACACCCTGGCTCACGGCAACGCGGCCCGGCGTATGCAGATAGAGCATCTCGAAGGCCGAGATGCGAAGCGCCATGCGCACGCGCGGCGCGACCTTTTTGGGCTTATCCAAAAACTGATCGAGCAACTCATCCAAAATGCCCTGCGTGGCGGCAACACCGAGCGCCAAACGAGCGGCAAAAGCGGAATCGCGCTGGTCAATAGCCTTGGCGGAAGCACGGGAGGACAGCACGTCGCGTGCGTACATACCGCGGCGATCGGCCTCCATCAACACATCGAGCGCAAGCTTGCGCGCGGGAGACAACTTGCTCATGACAGAACACCCCACGTAAGATCGGCACCCTGCAGGCCGGCAGCCCAGGCAGCAGCAGCCATGGCACGCTTGCCATCGGGCTTAACCTCAAGCAGTTCAACCGCGCCATCAGAAAGGCCCAGGTAAACACGCTTACTCTTGACGGCAACAGCGCCCTCGCTAAGCGACACATCAGCCGGCGCAGCATCGAGCACGCGAACCGTCTTGCCGGCAATCACACAACGGGCAGGCGCGGTATCGGACGAAGCGAGCACATGACGCACGCAATCGAGCGCCGCCATCTGCGGATCCAGACGCATCTCCTGCTTGGAAATCTTGGCAGCATGAGTGACGAGTGACTCATCCTGCTCAGTCCAAACAGCCGAGCCATCGGCAAGCGAGGGAAGCATATCGGCAAGCAACTTGCCGCCAAGCTCACCAAGCTCCATCGTGAGCGCCTCGGCATGCTTACCGGCAACCGACGTAGACGCCTGGGCACAATAAGCGCCCGTATCCACGCCATGCCCAATGCGCATAATGGAAACGCCGGCAACCTCATCACCAGCAAGAATGGCACGCTGAATGGGGGCAGCACCACGCCAACGAGGCAGCAGCGAAGCATGAACATTCACAATACCAAGCGGCGCCATATGCAGCACCTCATCAGGCAAAATGCAACCATAGGCAGCCACACAGAAAATATCAGCCCGCGCAGCCTGGAGCGCCTCAACAACCTCAGGCGTCATACGATTGGCCTCAACGACGGGCAGACCAAGCTCGAGCGCCTTGGCCTTAACAGAAGAAGGCTCAAGCTTCTTACCACGCCCGCGAACAGCATCAGGACGAGTAATAACAAGCGCAATCTCGTTCCCAGCCGCAACAAGCGAAGTCAGCGAAGGCACAGCAAAATCAGGCGTACCCATAAACACAATACGCATAAAGAACGTCTCCCCTCAAGCAAAGCCGAGACGGCTACAAACAACAGCGGAAAGCCAAGTACCCAGCCCATCCGCAATAACAATTCAACAAGAACAAATATACCCAAAACCAAAGAAAGAGCCGCAATAAAAGCAGCTCTTCCAACAAAGCAATTATCAGCAAAGACGCCCCTCCCTGGCCTAACGGCACCCGGGCGAACCGAGCCAAGAAAACGCAGTCCCCGGTGCTGAGCGCCCACATATCGTCCCGCGCGCAGTTTCGCAGCGCAGCGAGAATGTTTGAGCACGGGATGATATGTGGGCGCTCAGCACCGGGGACGGTGGGACCTACTCCGTCTCGCCCGGTCGAGCGCCGCGGGCCAGGGCGTCCTGGTACTCCTTGACGGCCTTGATCCTCTGCATCGGCTTGAGTCGCTCGAACATGGTATTGCCGTGCAGGTGATCGATCTCGTGCTGCAGGCACACGCAGAACAGATCGCCCGTGGCCTCATAGCGAATCAGGTTGGCATCCAGGTCATACGCCTCGACGACAACGTGATCGGGACGCTCGATCTCGCAGCTAATGCCAGGGATGGAAAGGCAGCCCTCGCTAAACGGCACCAGATGGTCGCTCTGCTCAACAATGACGGGGTTAATCAGCACGTACGGGTCATAGTCGTTCTTGTCGCTGTAATCGCAGTCGATGGTGACGAGTTGGATGAGCTCACCGATCTGCGGGGCAGCCAGGCCGCAACCGCCGTTCTCGAACATCATCTTCTTCATCTTCTCGGCAAGCGCCTCGATCGCCGGGGTGATCTCCTCGATGACGGCGCACTCCTGGCGCAGACGAGGGTCGGGCGACAGTACGATTCCGTTGGCTTCCATGGCCATCCTTTCGGGTTGTTACATTAAATCATAGGCGTCGACGTCAACGCTCACGCTCACGCCGCGCACGGAGCCCACCTCTTTGAGGCAGGCGTCGATATCATCAGAGACATGGTACCCTACCGGCGACTTTACAAGCAGATGGAAGCGGTAACGGTCCTTGGCTCTCTCGATTACACACGAAGCCGGACCAAGCACCTGGGGCACGGCGCTGCCCGCCCGCAAAAAGTCGGGCGCGGCGGCATGCCAGCGAGTCTTGAGGAGCTTCGCGATGCAACCGATGTAGCCCCGCGCGTCATCTGCGTTCGTCGACCATACCAAGATGTTGGCCAGGCGCACGAACGGCGGATACAGGGCGTCGCGGCGCTGGTCCAGGTCGTAGTCGGTAAAGATCGAGCGGTCGTGCTCGGCGACGGCGCGAATGACCGGATCCTCGGGCAGGTAGGTCTGGATGATGACCTCGCCGGGGCGATCGCCGCGACCGGCGCGGCCCGCAACCTGCTCCAGAAGATCGTAGGCGCGCTCCCCTGCTCTAAAATCGGGCAGCTTGAGGGCGAAGTCGGCATTGACCACGCCCACGAGCGTGACCTCGGGAAAGTCGAGGCCCTTGGCAATCATCTGGGTACCCAGCAGCACCGCGCAATCGGCGGCATCGAACTGCTCGAGCAGCTTTTTGTGCGCGTCCTTGCCGCGCGTGGAATCGGCGTCCATGCGAATGATTGCGACGTCGTCGGGCAGCATCTGGTGCAGTGCGTCCTCGATCTGCTGCGTGCCCAGGCCCATTTTTGCCAGGTAGCGGCTGCCGCACTTGGGACAGCGACTCGTGGGCGCCGGAAAGGGCTGCACGCGCCAGGACGATCCGCAGGTGTGGCACTGCAGCGTGTGCGTGCGCTCGTGGTACGTGAGCGCAGTGGAGCAGTGGTTGCAGGTGGGCACGCAGCCGCATTCACGACACATAAGAAACGGCGCAAAGCCGCGGCGGTTGTGCAGCAACACGGCCTTTTCGCGGCGCTCGACCACGCGCTCCAGGCCCTCCATCAGCGGTTTTGAGAACATGGAGCGACTGCCGTGCGCGAACTCGCGGCGCAGGTCGGCAATGCATACCGTGGGCAGGACCGCGTGCCCCGGGCGCTCAGGCATCTCGACGCGCGTCCAGGTGACGCCGCTGTACGTGCCGCGGCGGCAGCGGTCGAGGGCCTCGGCCGAGGGCGTAGCGGAGCCCAACACGAGCGGACACCGATAGCGGCGCGCCATCTCGGCAGCCACCTCGCGCGCATGGTAGCGCGGGCTGGAACCCTGCTTGTAGCTGGTCTCGTGCTCCTCGTCGATGATGATGAGGCCCAAGTCGCTGAGCGGGCAAAAGAGCGCCGAGCGGGCGCCCACGACCACGCGCGCGGCACCGCTGGCGACCATATCCCACTGGTCCAGACGCTCGCCGGCCGAAAGACGCGAATGGAACACGGCGACCGTCTCGCCAAAACGCGAGCGGAAGCGGCCGACGGTCTGGGCCGTCAGCGAAATCTCGGGCACAAGCACGCAGGCAGAGCGCCCGGCCGCCAGCACGCGCTCAATCGCCGAGAGGTAGACCTCGGTTTTACCGGAACCGGTAACGCCATCGACCAGCACCACATCGCCGTGAGCGTCCAGACGGGCACGCTCAATCTGCGCGAGGGCCTGCTGCTGGCCGTTGGTAAGTGCCACCGGAGCCTTGCCACTCGCCGAGGACAGCGTGGTCTGCTCGCTGCACCCACGCCAGGCGCGGCGCTCCTCAACCACCACGACGCCGCGTTTTTCGAGCGACTTAATGGTCGCCGACATGCTGTTGTAAAGCAGGTTGAGGTCGCGCGTCGTGACCGGGCCGCATTGGAGCGCCTCGATGAGCTGACGCTGACGGACCGCGGTCTTGGGCGGCGTGTAGTCGAAACCCTCGGGCGTGAGCATGACCCAGCGGTTTTGAATCGGTTTGACGGCGGGGCGCTCAACCGACCATGTGCCGTCATCGCCCTTGACCACGCGCGGGCTTCCACCCGGGGGTAAAAACAAGCGCAGGCACTCGGAAAGCGTTGCGACGTACTCGCGACTCATCCAGCGTGCAATGCGTGCCGCCTCGGCGGTAAAGAGCGGCTTACTGAGGATAGCCTCGATAGGCTTGATGCGCGCGGGATCGAGAGCGCCGTTACCTTGCAGGTCGGCCAGCTCGCTCGCGATGTCAACGATGTAGCCCGCGGCCGCACGGTTGCCAAAATGAACTAGAACGGTGGAGCCGATCTGGGCATCGTTGGCGAGTGACGACGGAATGCCGTAGGCAAACGGCTCGGACAGCGCGCGGGTCGGGATGTCGAGGACCACGCTCGCATAGGCGGAAATGGACTCTGGCGTAGGCCCGGGCTTCGTCGAGGCGGCGGCAGGGGCCGCGGACTTCGGAGCTTCCTCCGGTTCCGGCGAACCAAACAGCGAAAGTTGCTCGACCATGACCCCAGCACCTCCTATCCCATACGTCTACAGAAACAAGAGCCCCGCTCGGGTGAACGGGGCTCGGATACATGCGTTTGCGCAGCTGCTACAGCGCCATCGTGCGGGCGCGGTCGATGCGCGCCAGGCAGTCGTCGCGGCCGACGAGCGCCATGGTCTCGCCCAGCGGGGGGCTCACCATGTTGCCGCAGACGGCGACGCGCACAGCTTGGAACACCACGCGCTTCTTGAGGTCCATCTGCTCGGGCAGCGGCTCAAGCGCGGCGTCGATGCTGGCGGCCGTCCACTCGTCCACGCCCTCGAGCGCGGCCTTGGCGGCATCCAAAATGGCGCCCATGCCTTCCTTGGCCAGGCCCTTGTTGACAGATTTCTCGTCATACTCGAGCGTCTCGGCCGTAGCAAAGATGGGAGCGGCAACGGTCACGGCGTCGGCCGGCATCTTGGTGCGCGGCTTGACGATGGCGGCAAGCGCATCAATCCAATCCTCGCCGTACTCGACATTACCCTCGATGAGACCCGCCTCGTGCAGCTCGGGGACCATGATCTCGTCGGCAAACTGAGCATCGGACATGCCGTTGATGTACTCGGCATTGACCCAGTCGAGCTTCTTGGGATCGAAGGTCGCCGGGTTCTTGGAGATGCGGTCGAGCGAGAACTTGCTGGCCAGGACATCGCGCGGGATGATAGTGGTCTCGCCATCGAGCGACCAGCCGAGCAGTGCCAGATAGTTGACGAAGGCGTCGGACAGATAACCGGCGTCGCGGTACTCCTCAACCGAGGTGGCACCGTGGCGCTTGGAGAGCTTCTTGCCGTCGGCGCCCAGGATCATGGAGATGTGGGCGAACGTGGGCACCGGCGCGCCGAGGGCCTCGTAGACCATGACCTGACGCGGGGTGTTGGACAGGTGGTCATCGCCGCGGATGACATGGGTGATCTTCATCATGGCGTCGTCGACGACGGTCGCGAAGTTGTACGTGGGCGTGCCATCGGAGCGGAAGATGACGAAGTCGTCGAGCTCCTTGGCGTCGAAGGTCACCTCGCCGTGGACGGCGTCGTGGATGACGACGTCGCCGCGGTCCTCGGGCACCTTGATGCGCAGGACGTAGGACTCGCCAGCCTCGATGCGGCGGCGTGCCTCCTCGGGATCAAGATCGCGGCAACGGCGCTGATAGCCCTGGAAAGGGTCCTTACGCTCCTGGGCGGCCTTGCGATCGGCGTCGAGCTGCTCCTTGGTGCAGAAGCAGGGATAGGCCTTGCCCTCGTCCCAGAGCTTCTGGGCGGCCTGCTTGTACAGGTCCAGGCGCTCGGTCTGTGCGTAGGGGCCATAGTCGCCGCCCACCTCGGGACCCTCATCCCAGTCCAAGCCCAGCCAACGCATGGCGCGCAGAATGATCTGCGTGTTCTCGTCGGTGGAACGGGTGGGGTCGGTGTCGTCGATGCGCAGGATGAACGTGCCGCCGTTTGCGCGGGCGAAAGCCCAGTTATAGATAGCGGTGCGGGCGCCGCCGATGTGCAGCTTGCCCGTCGGTGAGGGTGCAAAGCGGACGCGAACGTCTGATGCCATGGAAATCTCCTCGATTGCAGGATGGATGTCTAACCGCATCAGTATAAAGCAACAAAGCGACCTCCGCACAAAGGGCACCGACCCACTCATTTAAGTCTGTCCCCAATGAGTAGGTGCGGAAAGGGTGTGAATATTCGATTAACGCGATATGATGTGCCCTTGCATATAGAGCTCGGCGGAATGGTAACGGTCGCCGGGACACGTTTTTGAAAGGACAATCATGTCAGAAGAACTTCGTTCCATCCCACCCCAACACGGGTCCTTTGTATTTACGTCGGAGTCGGTGACCGAAGGTCATCCCGATAAGATTGCTGACCAAATCAGCGACGCCGTCCTCGACGCAATCCTCGCTAAAGAAATAGAGCTGCAGGAGCAGGGCTACATTGCGCCCAACGGCGTGCCCGCCAACGTTGAGAACGTCCGCTGCGCCTGCGAGACCCTCGTGACCACCGGCACCGTCATCGTTGCCGGCGAGATCCGCACCCAGGCCTACGTCGACGTGCAGGAAATTGCCCGCGGCGTCATCCGTCGCATCGGCTACAACCGCGCAAAGTTCGGTTTTGACTGCGATACCTGCGGCGTTATGAGCCTCATCCACGAGCAGTCGCCCGATATCGCCCAGGGCGTCGACGAGTCCTTCGAGACCCAGACCGGCGCCACCACCGACCCGATCGACCTGATCGGCGCCGGCGACCAGGGTATGATGTTTGGCTATGCCTCCAACGAGACCAAGACCCTCATGCCCATGCCGCACTACCTGGCGAGCCGCCTGGCCGAGCGCCTGGCTGCCGTGCGCCACGACGGCACCCTGCCCTACCTGCGCCCCGACGGCAAGACCCAGGTCACGGTGCGCTACGAGGACGGCAAGCCCGTCGAGGTCACGACCATCGTCATCTCCACGCAGCACGCCGCCGAGATCGAGGACATGGGCAAGATCAAGGACGACCTCATCGAGTACGTCATCGCCCCCGTCATGGCTGCCGAGAACATGCCGTGGGACAACGCCGACATCTATGTGAACCCCACCGGTCGCTTTGTCGTGGGCGGCCCCATGGGCGACACGGGCCTCACCGGCCGCAAGATCATCGTCGACACCTACGGCGGTTACGGCCGTCACGGCGGCGGCGCCTTTAGCGGAAAGGACTGCACCAAGGTCGACCGCTCCGCCGCATACGCCGCACGCTGGGTCGCCAAGAACGTGGTGGCCGCCGGTCTGGCCGACCGCTGCGAGGTCGAGCTGGCCTACGCCATCGGCGTGTCCAAGCCGCTGTCTATCATGGTAGACACCTTCGGCACCGCGCATGTTGCCGAGGACAAGATCGTCGAGGCCGTCGAGAAGACCTTCGACCTGCGCCCGGGCGCCATCATCCGCGACCTGGACCTGCGTCGACCGATATACGAGAAGACGGCAGCCTACGGCCACTTCGGCCGCGAAGACGCCGACTTCACCTGGGAGAAGACAGATCGAGTCGAAGAACTCAAAGCAGCCTGCGGCCTGTAAGCTAGCGGCAAAAGCTGCAACCACACATCGATGCACCAAAAGAAGTACCGCCCCCAAGCGGTACTTCTTTTTTTATTAAAACGGTGGTGAAGATGTTTCAAGATGCAAGGTAAGACACGTCCCTAGCTAATGAATTTTGTCATCTAGCAGCTCCAACCATGTATCCTTAGTCCCGAGGGGCGGGGCATAAGGTCGATCGCGAGTTCCGCACGAGCCGGAGAGCACTTAATGTGCTCTCCGCGCGAGCAGGACTGTCCGAGCAGGCGACCTTATGCCCCGCCCCTCGGGACGACGAGACAAGGCAAAGGAGCAGCCATGGCAGGCAAGCCACAAACACTAGCTACGACCTCGGCATTCGAGATCTTGGGGCCCGTCATGGTCGGCCCCAGCTCATCGCATACCGCCGGCGCCCTGCGGTGCGCCCAGGTTGCCGCCAGCCTGCTCGAGGGCCGCATCACCAAGGTCACCTTTGGCCTGTGGAACTCCTTCGCCCACACCTACCGCGGCCACGGCACCGACCGCGCGCTCGTCGCGGGCATCCTGGGGCTCGACACCGACGACGAGAATATCAAGCAGGCCTTCGACCTCGCACGCGAGCAGGGCCTCGAATATCACTTTGACATCAAGGGCGACGACGCCTCCATCCACCCCAACACCGTCGATATCGAGATGGTTGACGACACAGGCGCTACGGCGCAGGTCCGCGGCGAGAGTCTCGGCGGTGGCAAGATGCGCATCAGCCGCATCAACGGCGTCGGTGTCGACATCTCAGGTATGTATTCCACGCTCTTCGTGGCGCACCAGGACGTCCCCGGCGTGCTCGCCGCGCTAACGAACCTGCTCGCCTACGCCCATGTAAACATCGCGTTTTGCCGTACCTACCGCACCGAGGTGGGCGGCCAGGCCTACTCCGTCTTTGAGACCGACGGCACACCCGACGACACCGTCATCCCCATGCTGCGCAAACTCGACAACGTCGGCTACGCCACCTTTATTGAGCTCCCCGGCTCGGCATCATCGCTCTCCCCCGGCGTCTCGGCCAAGGAGGTCTTCGACGACGGCGAGCAGCTGCTCGACGCATGCGAGGAGCTGGGACTCAGCATCGGCGCCGTCATGGCCGTGCGCGAGGCGCGTCTGACCGGCGAGGAGCACGCCGTCGCCGCCATGCGCCGCGTGCTCGACGTCATGCGCGAGGAGACCACGGCCCCCATCGCCAATCCGCAGCGCTCGCTCGGCGGGCTTATCGGCGGCGAGGCTAAGCTCGTCGATGCCACCGGCCGCAACGACCTTAGCTCCAGTTTAATGGGTGCCGTACAGACCGAAGCCGTGGCACGTGCCATGGCCGTACTTGAGCGCTCCGCCACAATGGGCGTGATCGTCGCGGCCCCCACGGCAGGCTCCGCGGGAGTCGTGCCCGGCTGCGTGCTGGCCCTGGCCGACCACCTGCAGCTCGATGACGAGCAGGTCATGGACGCCCTCTACTGTGCCGCCGCTATCGGCCTCAACCTCACCACGAGCGCCTGCGTCGCCGGCGCCGAGGGCGGCTGCCAGGCCGAGGTGGGAAGCGCCGCCGCCATGGCCGCCGCCGCGCTGGTGCAGATGCTCGGCGGCACCCCCGAGCAGGCACTTGACGCCAGCTCCATCGCGCTGAGCAATCTGCTGGGCCTCGTTTGCGACCCCGTGGGCGGACTGGTCGAGGTGCCGTGCCAAAACCGCAATGCCATCGGCGTGGCTGCGGCCTTCAGCTCGGCCCAGCTCGCGCTCGCCGGCATCAAGAGCCTGGTACCGTTTGACCAGATGGCGCATGTGATGCTCTCGGTGGGCCACGCCCTTCCGGCAACCCTGCGCGAGACGGCCAAAGGCGGCATCGCTCAGGCCCCGGCCGCCCTTTCTGCCTGCGCCAAATGCGGCGTATGCGGATAGGCTGACTTCTCCAAACTGATACTGTTTCCGCACCACAAACAACAGGCTAATCGCTATAATGCAAGCCCAGTTAAAACACGATGAGCCGCAAGGCGAAACTCGAAGGAAATATATACGATGTCGCAAATCGACCGCAGCAGCATGATCCCCGATCCGCAACAGCCAAGTAGGCATACTGGCGGCGTCCAATCGCCGCGCCCCATCGCGCCGGCTCACACCCAACAACACGGCCCGACCAATGCCTCTCAGCGCCCGAATCAGCGTCAATATCAGCATCGTCCCGCACATGGTGCCGCCCCCACGCAGGGCCCTTCGCACGCTCGTACGGCAAGCAATCGTGGGCCCGCGGACAAGCGCACCAACAAAAGCAGCAAGTCGGGCGGAAAGACGGCCCTCTTTGTCGTCCTCAGCCTCGTCGCGATCGTCTACATCGTAGGCGTCGTGGCGTTCTCGCAAGTCGCTTACCCCAACACTACCATCGCCGGCGTCGACATCTCGCTCTCTAACGCATCTTCGGCAGCCACCAAGGTCAACTCGGCATGGAAGCACTACAAGCTCACCGTGTCGGACGACAGCTTTAGCTGGACCTACCAGCCCGAGTCCGACGAGCCCATCGTCGATGGCGAGGAAGCCGCCCACGAGATAATCAGCAAAAACGAGCCGCTGCTGTGGCCATCGCGCCTTATCGAGTCGCTCGGCGGCAAAACCGATAGCGCCACCAAGAAAGCCTCGGTCGACTTAGACCAGGACGTCGACCTGTCCATGCTCTCCGATGCCTTTGACCAAAAGCAGTTTGAGGAGGACCTGGGCAGCGCCATCGACGAGTTCAATGAGGGCCGCTCGGGCACCTTCGAGGCCGCCAGCTCCTATGACGAGAAGGCCGGCAAGTTCACCGTTGAGAAGGCCCGTTCCAACGAGAAGATCAACCGCGAGCATGTCATCAAATATGCCGAGATCGAGCTCGCGTCGCTCGCCGAGAACGTCGATATCACCAAGATCGGCAACGACGCCTACGAACCGCTCAACGGCACCCTCACCAACGACCAGATTCAGGCTGCATGCGATGCCGCCAACAACTTCCTGGGCGTCAACGTGACCCTTAAGCTCAACGGCAATGATGCCGGCAAGGTGGACGGCAGCTCGGTGCTGCAGTGGATCAGCTTTGCCGATCCGGCCAACCCCACGCTCGATACGTCGCAGATCAGCAGCTGGGCCGCCGAGCTCGCCAACGGCTTTAACACCGTGGGCACCACCCGCTGGTGGACACGCGCCGACGGTAAGGAATGCGCTGTAGAAGGCGGCGACTTTGGCTGGTCCATCGACAGCGACACGCTCGCCAAGCAGGTAGAGGACGCTATCAATAACAAGCAGACCGGCGATATCGAGATTTCGTACTCCAAGAAGGCCGACACGTTTACCGCCAAGGGCGAGCCCGATTGGAAGGCCTATATCGACGTCGACCTGTCCGAGCAGCACGCGCGCTACTACGACGAGAACGGCAATATCGTGTGGGAGGCCAACTTTATTTCCGGCAAACCGGGCGAAGACGCCACCCCCGAGGGCGTGTGGCAGATCAACAGCAACGACGGCGCAAGCAAGCTCATCGGTGCCAAAGACCCCGCGACCGGAAAACCCAAATACGAGAGCCCGGTCAGCTACTGGATGCCGTTCGAGGGCAATATGGTCGGTTTCCACGACGCCACCTGGCAAAACGATTCGAGTTTCGATAGTGCCGAATCGTACAAATGGTGCGGAAGCCACGGCTGCATCAACCTGCGCCTGGCCGACGCCAAAGCGCTCCACGACTGCATCAGCGTCGGCCTTTGCGTGGTCGTGCACTCGTAGGAACACACGCCTAGACACAACGGGGAACTGACGCTCCAATCTAACAGTTCCGAAAGATACCGCCATAATGCGCCCGCCTCTCGCGACGGGCGCATATACTTATCGAGGAACTTTCTATAAAGGAGACGCCATGTCGAATGTCCCCACCATCACCCCGGGACCGAATGATACCGAGCGAGCGCCCGAGGGTGCCACCGAAACGCTTCCCCTCATAACAAACGTGCACGCCACACAGCAAAACGGCAGCACAAGCGATGCAACCGAGATTTCTGACGAAGAGGCCTACGCCAAGCTCAAGACGAAGCGTGCCGAGCGTCGGCGCAAAAAGCTCATCCGACGCGGCATTGCGGCCTGCGTCGTGGCCGCCATTGTGCTCATCGCCGTTGTCGTGACCTTCGTCATCAACGCACGGCCTGCAGGTACCGACGGGCCGGTGACCGACATGGTCACCGAGGGCACGTTTACGACCACCGTAGAGGCTAAAGGCCAGCTCAAGCCCATCTCGGCTTCGGTGGTCTCCCCTTCTGTTGACGGCACGGTGGCATCGATCAACGTGCAAGCCGGCCAGTCCGTCAACGAGGGTGACGTGCTCATGACCATTAAAAACGACGAGCTCGATCGCAACGTAGCCGAGGCGCAACGCGCGGTGACAGCCGCACAGGAAGACCTCGCCAACGCGCAGAAAGCGGTAGCTGCCGCCCAAGCCGCTCCGGCGACTGACACAGATGCGGCAGGCGCGAGTGGCGCCAGCGGCACCGCCGACACGAGTGCCGTCTCGAGCGCCCAACGCAACCTGGCCTCGGCCCAGGCGAACCTGGACCAAGCCAACGCCAAAGCAGCCGAGCGCACCGTGACCGCGCCCAGCTCGGGCAGCATCGTCGAGCTCAACGCCAAAGTCGGCGCCACGGTGACGGGCGGCATGATTATGGGCGAAGGCGATACGAGCGGCGGCAAGCAGTGCATGCAGATCGCCGACCTCTCCAAGATGAAGGTCACCGTTCAGGTGGGTGAAAAGGATATCGCCAAGATCGCCGTGGGCCAGAGCGCCAATGTTACCTATCCGGCCTTTCCCGATATCGTGAGCCAGGGAACGGTCACCGCCATCGCATCGGTTGCAAACTCCGACGCTAACGGCGGCGGCAGCGTGACCTTTAACGTCGACATCCTCATCGAAGCACCCGACAGCCGCCTCAAGCCGGGCATGACCGCCGAAGTCTCGGTGGTGACCGAAAAGCTCGATGACGTAGTGATGGTGCCGACCATGGCGCTCATGACCGAGGATGGCGAGCACTATTACGTCAACGTGGCAACCGACGGCGAAGGCAAACAAACCCGACGCGTCAAGGTGACCGTCGTGACGCAAAACGATAACGATGCCGTGGTCGGAAAGACGCAGGTCAAGCGCGATGACCAGGGCAATGAGATTAACACGGACGTGCCGGTCACCAAACTGCGCGACGGCGACACCCTCATCGTGGATACCGGCGCAGGCATGACGGCCGACGGTGGCGACTCTGGCAGCATGTCTGCCGGCGAGGGCATGTAATGCGTCCCGTCATCGACATCCGCAACGTGCATCGCATTTTTGAGAGCGAAGCCGGCTGCGCCCATATCCTGCATAACGTGGGCCTGGCCGTGAATCCCGGCGAGTTCGTGGCCATTACCGGCCCTTCGGGCTCGGGCAAGTCAACGCTCATGAACATCCTGGGCTGCCTGGACAAGCCGACGGCAGGCGATTATTACCTACAGGGCCTCAACGTGGCGGAGCTCGACGATGACGAGCTCACCGAAGTCCGTGCCCTGAGCATCGGATTTGTCTTTCAGAGCTTTAACCTGCTGCCGCGCCTATCGGTCATCGAAAACGTCATGCTGCCGCTGTCGTACACCAACGTGCCGCGGGCTCAGCGTGAGATGCGCGCCGTCCATGCGCTGCAAGCCGTCACGCTGCCGGTCGACCACTGGGACCACCGCATCTCCGAGCTCTCGGGCGGACAGATGCAGAGGGTTGCCATCGCGCGCGCCCTCGTCAACGACCCGCCCATCATCCTGGCTGACGAGCCGACGGGAAATCTGGACTCCGCCACCGGAGCACTCGTGATGGAGACCTTCCACAAACTCCAAGAACGCGGCAAGACCATCGTGCTCATCACGCATGATCCCGGTATCGCCGCCGAGGCCGACCGTGCCGTAACCATTCGCGACGGCCGGATCCACGACGGCGCATACATCGCGCACACGCCGCAGACCCTGCGCGGCGCCATTGATGACCTGCCCATGATTTCCGCACACGCCAATACGACGAAAGGAGTGAAGGCATGAGCACGCGCGACCTTATCCAAGAAGCCCTTCACTCCCTCGAGGCCAATAAGGGGCGCAGCCTACTCACCATCCTGGGCATTGTTATCGGCATTGCCTCCGTCATTGCCATGACCTCACTTATCGGCGGTATCCAAAACAGCCTGGTCAACAGCCTGGGCCTCAACGCCGCGCGCATGGTGCAGATTTATTCGTCGCAAGAGCTCACCGAGTCGGACGTCGAGAAGCTTCGCAAGATGGTGCCGCAGATCGAGCAGATTGGCATCGTGGACAGCGCCTATACCGAGTACAAGGCCGGTGACAAAAGCTATACCGTCATGGCGCAGGGTGTCGATAGCGACATGCTCGACGCGGTGGGCGCCAGCAAGCTCGTCGCAGGACGCACCTACACCCAGGCCGAGTCCCAATCCGGCGCACGCGTGGCGCTCATCAGTCGTGGCGGCGCGGATCAGCTGTACGGCAACGAACAGGACGCGGTGGGCAAGACCATCAAGGTGTCGAACGGCGAGGTGCAGATTGCCGGCGTGATTGATGGCGGTAACGACTCCATGGGCTCGCTCACGCTATACATGCCGCGCGAGACCATCTCGGGTCTGTTTGGCGACGAGAACCCCTCTTTTCCCAGCGTAACGGCGCTCGCCGCCGAGGGCACGGACATGGACGAGCTGTGCAAGACGATTGAATCCAAGGTGCGTAGCATGAAGGGCATCGCGGACGATGACGAATATGACAGCGTATCGGTGACCTCAATGAAAAGCGCCATCGACGCCCTCAATTCCTTTATGGGCGCGTTTTCGCTCATCATGGGCGCTGTTGCCAGCATTTCACTGCTCGTGGGCGGTATCGGCATCATGAATATGATGTTCACCAATGTGACCGAGCGTATCCGCGAGATTGGAATTCGTCGTGCCCTGGGGGCCAGTCGTCGCGATATCACCGCGCAGTTTTTGGCCGAGTCCTCGGCGCTGTGCGTCACCGGTGGCCTGCTGGGTGTTTTGATTGGCTACCTGCTTGCCTGGGGTCTAGCGATGTTCGCCGCGAGTTCCGGCGTGCTTAGCGAGCTCGGTGCCAGCGGCACCATTACGCCGAGTTTTTCAATCGCCACGGTGCTGCTGGCCTTTGCGGTCTCCGTCGGCATCGGCGTCATCTTTGGCTTCTACCCCGCCCGCCGGGCAGCAAAACTAGACCCCGTGGAGTGCCTGCGTTACCAGTAATGCAATCCCCCTGAGCTGCGGTGAAATAGGGACTGTTTAGGCCGCTAGAAGGCTTATTCAGTCCCTATTTCACCGCAACTTAGGGTGGGAATGAGGTGTTGATGCTATTCGAAACGAGATTCCAGACTCGATAGTCCGTTCAACGTCAGATTGTTAGCGACCTCCGAAATGCGCTCGATAGGCACCGAACCATCGGAGAGCGCCCACGTGCGGTAAATGCCGATGATGCCCGAAAGCAAAAACGCCAGATAATAGTCGAACATCTCGTCCTTGAGGCCGTGGGGCAGCAAGTCGCGCTCGGCAATTTCGTGCTCGAGCGGCACGCGCAAACGCGTCATAAAATCGTCGAGCGGGATGTTCTCAATCAGTTGGCGATTGAGCACGAGGTTGTTGCAAAGCGCCTCGTTGATGGTCTTAAAAAACGTTGCCGCCGCTCCGAGGGCACGTTCGCTCGTGTCGCCGTCCATGGAAGCAAGCGTTTTCTCGACCGAGTCGACAATCATCTCCACCACATCAACGGCGATGGCATCGAGCAGGCCGTCAACCGTACCAAAATGTACGTAAAAGGTCTTGCGGTCGACATTTGCCTCACGCGCGATAGCACTCACCGTAATGTCGGCAAGCGGCTTATCCATCAACAGGCGTTCAAACGCAGAAAGGATGGCATTGCGGCTGCGAACGATGCGGCGGTCGAGGCGCGGTTTGCTGGTGGCCATGGACGTGTCCCTTCGGATTGCGAGCATTCATCAACAGATGAGAGTTAATCTACGTAAGAGGATTATCCCCCATCCGGCACAAAAATGCCCGGCAACATGAAGAACGCACGACCAACTGTTACGCCTTAGGGAGTTTCTTTTTGTTCAAAGCAGCTGGGGACACACGGATGCCGTCGCCCGTCTGGCGCACATAGGCCTTATGCGCCGGTTTGGCGGCCCCAGAAGCCTTCTGAGCATGCTGATTGGGATCCACGGTAACCGCATGCACAGGATGGGGCTTTGCAGGCTTAGAGGACGTCTGAGGCGTTCGCCCGAGCTTGCGCATCACGCGATCCCAGCGCGCATGGATACTCTCGTTGTGAGCACTCTTGAGGCCCAGCAGGGGCGCGGCCAAAATAGTCGGCGCGATAAACGTAATGAGGCGCCACAGCAGATACCCAGCGGTCGATGCCGATCCAAAGAAATGACCCAGGAACAGCGCGAAGCCGCCCTCGGCGCCGCCGGTGCCACCGGGCAGGGGAACAGCAGAGCTCAGGAGCTGAACAAAGGCGCTCGCGGCCATGACCGAGAAAAAGTCGACTTCGTGGTGGCCAAAGGCAAGCATCAGGAAATACGGCACGAGATAGAAAAACGCGAGCTGCAACATAGTGATGACCACCGTGAGCAGCATGGACGAAAAGTGACCGGCCGAAAGCTTGAACTTCTCGGAGAACGAGTAGATTTCGCCGTCGACAAACGTACGCCAGCCCTCAATCTTGGTGGCCGAGACGCCCATTCGCTCAAGCCAATTGATGATGCAGTGCGCGACGCGCGTGACGGTCTTGGGCATGAGTGCGACGGCAAAGATGCCAAGCAGAATGCAGCAGTGACCGCCAAAGCTAAAGACGCACAGCAGCGTCATGTCGCCATAGCGCTCGGCGAAAAACGGCATGCGGGCAAGCAGCAGAATGGCGCCCCAGGCAACGAGGCCAAACTGATACACGATAAAGCGCGTGAACTGCGTGGCACCGGCCTCGCCAACGTTTTGGCCCGCCTTGGTCAAACGGTAGATCTGGGCAGGCGTGGAGCCCATCATCATGGGCGTCAGGTTGCCAAAGAAGATACCGCTCGCCTCGACCGAGATCAGGTCGCGAATGCCGACGGGCGAATTGGGATCGAGCCAGACGGCGATCGCATAGGCAACGATGCCAAAGAACAGGTACAGGAACATGCAAAAGCATGCAGCAACGAGCCACGGCGCTTGAACGCTCGACATGGCAGCCCAGAACTGTCCCATCTGACCGGTCGCAATCAAATAAACGATATAGCCAACCAGCACGACGCCGATAAAAATGGCACCGCGACGCGCACCCTTGTTGTCATCGCCGCCCGAGGCCTCAACCTCGACCTGGGGCTTAGATGTATGCTGAGAGGACTCCTTCATGAGGCTCCTTCTGACCGTCCAAATATCCTGCATATTGTACCCGCAAGGGACACAAGCAGAACGTAAAGCTCTGGGCCAAATCGGAATTGCAGATGGTTTGCTTGGAAATAAAAAACCCGGACTTCCTTGGGAAGTCCGGGTCTCAGATTCATGGTAGCCCGTACCAGATTCGAACTGGTGATCTCCGCCTTGAGAGGGCGGCGTC
>CATXKN010000011.1 GCA_958370785.1 uncultured Collinsella sp.
ACCGAGCCGTCAGTGAAAATGGAGAAGGGGGAGGCCTCGCGGCCTCCCCCTTTTTGCGTTTGATAGAGAGTTGTAATACAAGAACTCGCCTTCGTTTAGCTTGTCTTACTGTTTGGCTGTATTTTGAGTCCTTCTTTTGTATTTGCGCGATAATAACTCCCATTGGCGTTAGGGAGGACTTGATGTTTACCGTTTTTGTCTTGGGCAATATTGCTTCGGGTAAGTCGACTGCCTGCCGCTATCTCGAATCTCATGGCGCCATGCTTATCGATCTGGATGAGCTTGCCAAATCGCTGTATGTTCCAGGCTCCGATATCGTCAATGCCCTCGCCGAAGAATTCGGTTGGGACATTCTGGACGGGGAGGGCGGCATTCGCCGCAATGTCCTCGCAGCTCGAGCTTTCGCCTCTCCTGATACAGTTGCGCGGCTCAATGGCATCGTTCACCCGGTTCTCATCGAACAGCTGTCACTGAGGATTCTTGATCCGGTTTGCTGCACGGTTTCGTCCCCCCGTTACCCCTTTGCGGTTGTCGAGGTTTCTGCCCCGACTGGTTTTGAGGATGCTTTTGGCCTGGCTGATGAAATTCTGGTTATCAGCGCTCCTTTAGCAGTTCGTCGCGAGCGCGCCATTCATCGTGGTATGGAGTCTTCTGATTTTGATGCGCGCTCTGCATGCCAACCTGATGAGGCTTCGCTTTGCAATCTCGCTACGACGGTAATCGATAATGCGGCAGGCGATAACTCGCTCTTTGAACAACTGGACGCATGGCTTGCGCGCCATGGCTTCGGGGATGTAGTGGATAAGGATGAGGCCGATGCCTAAGACACGTTTCTTTACGTGGTATCGCGTGGCGCCACTTGCCGTCGTGTTCGTCTTCGGCCTTATTTCGCTCGTCTACTCGTATGCCCCTGCCGCCTTCTTTAAGCCTTTGTATCCAATTGACTACGAGGCGTACGTAAAGCAATCGAGCATTTCGCACAATCTTGATCCGTATCTGGTGTGTGCTGTCATAAAGTCGGAATCGAATTGGGATCCCGAGGCTGAGTCGAATCAAGGCGCACAGGGATTGATGCAGCTGATGCCCGAGACTGCCCAGGATATGATTGCCAAGGGTCTTGTCGATGGCAGCGAGTATTCAGCCGGCGACCTTAACGATCCCGCTACGAACATCGAGTTTGGCTGTGCGTATCTTTCGTATCTTCTGACGTATTTTAACGGGTCGACTGACAGTGCCATTGCTGCCTATAACGCCGGCATGGGCAATGTCGACGGATGGGCGCAGCAGAGCACGTCGCTTCATAATGCAATCACCTTTCCCGAGACGCAGGCGTATCTGATTCGTGTCAATAATGCCTGGGTTCGCTACAAGACCCTCTATCCCGATCGGTTCGTATAGGACTATGCCTGCCGCCTGCGTATACTGCAGATATATGAGTTAGGAGTATCCATGGCGGAATTTGAAGTTGAGCGTGTTGGAGGAGAGCTCAAACGTTTTGGCGTTGAGGGCTCTGAGGTGCCGTTTGAGGTCGTGTCTCCATACGAGCCCGCCGGTTCCCAGCCTAAGGCCATTGAGTCGCTTGTGCAGGGTGTGAGGGACGGAGATCGCTATCAGGTTTTGCTGGGCGTGACTGGTTCGGGCAAGACCTTCACGATGGCTAAGACTATTGAGGCCCTGGGGAAGCCGACGCTGGTCATGGCTCCCAATAAAACGCTTGCCGCTCAGCTCGCGAGCGAGCTCAAGGAATTCTTCCCTAACAACGCCGTGGTCTATTTTGTGTCGTACTACGATTACTATCAGCCCGAGGCATATGTACCGCAGAGTGATACGTATATCGAGAAAGACTCCTCGATTAACGAAGAGGTCGAGATGCTGCGCCATCAGGCGACGGCATCGCTGCTATCTCGACGCGATGTGATCGTCGTCGCATCGGTCTCGTGTATCTATGGCATTGGCTCCCCCGAGGACTATGCGGGCCTAGCTCCGAACGTCGACAAGAAGGTGCCGCTCGAGCGCGATGACTTTATCCATGCGCTTATCGATATCCAGTACGATCGCAATGACTATGACCTGGCACGTGGCACCTTCCGCGTGCGCGGCGATGTCGTCGACGTGTATCCGCCCTATGCCGAGCATCCGTTGCGGTTTGAGTTCTTTGGCGACGAGGTCGAGCTGATTGCCGAGATCGACGAGGTCACCGGCGAGATGCTGCGTGAGTACGAGGCAATTCCCGTGTGGCCGGCCTCGCACTACGTGACCGAGAAGCCGAAGGTCAAGGCGGCTCTGAAATCGATCAGCGAAGAGTGCGAGAAGCGCGTGGCGGAGCTCAAGGCGACCGACAAGTTGCTCGAGGCGCAGCGTCTGCAGCAGCGTACCGATTATGATCTTGAGATGCTCGAGACGATGGGCTTTTGCAACGGCATCGAGAACTACTCGCGTCATCTGGACGGTCGCAAGCCGGGTGAGCCGCCGTTTACCCTAATCGATTACTTTCCCAAGGATATGCTCTGCATCATCGATGAGAGCCATGTGACGGTGCCGCAGATTCGCGGCATGCACGAAGGTGACCGCTCGCGTAAGGTGACGCTGGTGGAACACGGTTTTCGCCTGCCCTCGGCGCTCGATAACCGCCCGCTTCGTTTCGATGAGTTTGAGGCAAGGATCCCCCAGTTTATCTATGTTTCGGCCACGCCGGGCGACTACGAGCTGCGGGTGAGCCAAAACGACGTGGAGCAGATTATTCGTCCGACCGGTCTGCTCGATCCCAAGATCGACGTTCGTCCGGTCCGAGGCCAGATTGACGATCTTGAGGACGAGATTCGCGAGCGCGTTGCCCGCAAGGAGCGCGTGCTGGTGACCACGCTCACCAAGCGCATGGCCGAGGACCTGACCGACCATCTGCTTGATGCCGGCATTAAGGTCAATTACATGCACTCCGATACAGCGACGATGGACCGTGTCGAGATCCTGCGAACGCTGCGCGAGGGAAAGATCGATGTTCTCGTTGGCATCAACCTGCTTCGCGAGGGTCTAGACCTTCCCGAGGTCTCGCTGGTGGCAATTCTCGACGCTGACAAGGAAGGCTTCTTGCGCAACCGCCGTTCGTTGATTCAGACTATTGGCCGTGCGGCCCGTAATGCCGACGGCGAGGTCATCATGTATGCAGACGTTGTGACCGATTCGATGAAAGAAGCCATCGAGGAGACGCAGCGCCGTCGCGAGATTCAGATGGCATATAACGAAGAGCACGGCATTGTGCCGAAGACGGTCCGCAAGGCCATTAACGACATTTCGAGCTTTATTGCCGAGGCCGAAAAGACTGTGGGCTCGAAGGGACGCTCGAGAGGCGATTCGCTGGGTCACGGTGCGTTCTATACACCCGACGAAAACGGCGAGGGCGCCGCGCCGGAGACGGTGGCACCCGAGCAAACGCTTGCCGAGCAACTGGAAGGGCTACCGCATGACGAGCTCGTGCGGATTGTCGAGACCATGGAGGAAGACATGCGTAACGCTTCCGCCGCCATGGACTTTGAGGAGGCGGCACGTTTGCGCGATGCCGTCGTTCAGATTCGGGCGATGCTTGAGGGCGCATCTGAGGACGAAACGATCGAGCGTTTGCGCTCGCAGGCTCGCAAGGGCTCAACCTTTGCTTCGGGCAGAAAACGCCAGGGTGCACGATTCAGGAAGTAGCGAACAGGCCCCGAGTTCCCCGTGGAGCTCGGGGCCTGTATCGTTCGAACGCGGGATTTCGTACGCTAGAGGTCTGCTATCAGCGCCTCAGCACAACGGATGCCGTCGGTGGCGGCACTCATGATGCCGCCGGCATATCCGGCACCCTCGCCGCAAGGGTAAAGGCCCGGGGTTGACGCGGCGTGGCATGTTCGATCGCGGGTGACGGTGACCGGGGAACTCGAACGCGTCTCAACGCCAGTGAGGACCGCATCGGGGCGGCCATAGCCACGCAGTTTCTTACCGAGCAGGGGGATTCCCAAACGAAGTGATTCGACGATATGCCGCGGGAGGGCATCGTCGATCGCCGTCCAGGTCACGCCAAGTGGATAGGTTGGTTTTACCTTTCCAGGTGCCGTGCTGGCGCGTCTAGCAAGGAAATCTCCGACGAGCTGTGCCGGCGCGTTCCAGTTAGAGCCACCCAGGCGATAGGCGGCTCGCTCGCAGGCGCGTTGGAGCTCAATGCCTGCGAGCGGACCATCGCCGGGAAGGTCGTCGGGTGTGACGTTGACGAGTAGGGCGGCATTTGCGTTGCGCCCGTCGCGGGCATTGAGGCTGGCACCGTTGACGCACAAATGGCCCTGCTCGGAAGAAGCCGCGACAACCTGTCCGCCGGGGCACATGCAAAATGAGAACACGCTGCGGCCGTTGGGGAGATGGGAGACAAGCTTGTAGGGGGCTGCTCCGAGTGCCGGGTGCCCCGCCGAGGGGCCATATTGGGCACGGTCGATGTCGCGCTGTGGATGCTCGATGCGCACACCCATGGCAAAGGTCTTTTGCGCGAGGGCAACGTCATGTTCTTTGAGAAGCTCGAATACGTCGCGGGCGGAATGGCCGCAGGCGAGAATGAGGTGCTTTGTGGCGATTGTCTCGCTTGTGGTTTCTTGGGGCGGTTGGACATCGACGCCGGTGATGGCGCCAGATCCATCGGTTCGAATATCGACGAGCTTTGTTCGATAGCGGACGGTTCCACCGAGCTGCTCGATGCGCTGGGAAATGTTGGTGACGACGGTGGGGAGGATGTCGGAGCCAATGTGCGGCTTGGCGTCCCATAGGATGTCGCGAGGTGAGCCCGCTTCGACGAAGGTCTCAAGAATCAGTCGATGGGCAGGATTCTTGGTTCCCGTGTTGAGCTTGCCGTCCGAGAAGGTCCCTGCGCCGCCCAGGCCAAATTGAATATTGCTTTCGGGGTCGAGGATACGCTCCTTAAGAAAGAGATCAATCGCTTGCGAGCGGCGAAGTGCGGGGTCGCCGCGCTCGATGAGCAGGGGTTTAAGGCCCGCTTCGGCAAGGGTCAGGGCGGCGAAGAGACCGGCGCAACCGGCGCCGACAACGACGGGACGCCCCTTGGGTGCATTCGGGACAGGGTTGGGGAATGAAGGAGCCTCGCCGTCTACCATGCGGATGCGCGAGCGGTTGCGCTCGGCGACGCGGTCGACCACTTCCTGCTCGAGTCGGGAGCTTGTCAGCTCAACTCGAAAGCTCAAAATAAAATGGACATCTCGCTTTTTACGGGCGTCGATTGACTTGCGATGGAGCTCAATGGCTTTAATCTGGGAATCCTCGCATCGCAGGGCTCGCTTGGCGGCGCGTCTACCAATAGCAAGGCAGGCGGTTTCGTCGCCGGCCTCATCGAGTGACGCGTGGACTTGGGTGATTTCAATCATCGAGGTCTCCTTAGATGCAAGAAAGAGGCCGCCCGGTGTCCCAGACGGCCCGAATGCGTTTTGATTATAGACTGCGCGGCTATAGGCTGCTTGCAGCGCGAATACCCGAGATCCAAGCCCACGCAAGGTTGAAACCGCCACAATCGGCATCGATGTCGATTGCCTCGCCACAGATGTAAAGTGGGGCGCCTGCCGCGTTGCTCACGCAGAGGCTGGGAGCTGAGACGCTCTCGATGGGCACGCCGCCGCGCGTGACCTGGGCCGAACGCTCCTCTGTCGTTCCCTCGACGAGCAGCTTAAAGTGCTTGAGGATTGAGACCAGATGGATGACGTCGTGCGACCCGGGGTGGCACTGTTCGAATGCGGTGCAGACAACGTGAGAGAACTGCGGGGCGAGCATGCCGTCGAGCCAGCGGGAGTCGCGGGGCGAAAAGCCGCCGAGCAACGCAACTCGCTGGTTAAGTATATCGAGCAACTCGTCTTTGGAGAGGTCGGGGAAAACGTCGAGCAGAATCGTGTCGCCGCGCTGGACGCGACGGGAGAGGTTAAAGGCGGCAACGCCCGAGATGCCAAAGGTTCTGAAGAGCACTTCGCCATCTTCGCGCCAGAGCTCCTCGTGATTGCGGGTGAGCGTCAAACGGGCGCGGACGCGCAGGCCATCCAGCGTCTTGAGCGCAGTCTGGTCGCCGAAGACCGATGCCGACACGGGGCAGAGGACGGGATGCTGCGGTGTGAGGGAAAGATTGAACGTCTTCGCGATGTCGGCGGGGTTGCCGCCCGTAGCGATAATTACGGCCTTTGCCTGCAGCGTCTCGTTCTTGCGAGGGGTGTCGGCGATCGCCTTCCGAAGCGAGCGGAGTTCCGATTTTCGGTCGTCGTGCTTTTTTGCCTTGAGTGCTCGCGCGGGACGGTCTATTTGGAGTGCCCAGCCCTCGAGAGCTTTGAATGCCGAGGCAACGTTTGCTCCACAGATCAAGGTGATACCCAGGTGATTGCAAGCGTTGAGAAGCGCATCGCGCACCGATTCGGCACGAAGGGAGCGCGGATACAGCCGGCCCTCCTCGGAGGTCGTCATGATGCCCAGCGAGGAGAAGAAACTGCCGAGCTCTTGCTCGGGCTGGGGACCCATGACGGATTCGACGAATGCGGGGCGGTTGTACCGCTGGAAATCAATTGATTCGTTGGAAAGGTTGCAGCGGCCGTTGCCGGTCGCAAGGAGTTTAAGGCCGCAGGCAACATCGCGCTCAACGATGCAGACGCTTTTGCCTGCGCGTGCGGCCGTAATGGCGGCGGCGAGACCCGAGGCCCCGCCGCCGATTACCAAGACGTCATAGGAGGCGTTTGCGTTCACTTAGGCCTCGGCGGTCTCGTGCGGGGCAATGGCCTCGACGGCAGAGACGGCTTGGGGCAGCATACCGTCGGGCAGTGCGGTCTCAACCTCGCCCTTGTCGCAAGCCTCGGCGAGTGCCGGATTGATGGGAAGCTGCCCTAGGATCTCGAGGTTGTAGCGCTCGGCGACCTCGGGGAGCTTGCTCTTGCCAAAGACTTCGATCTTCTTGCCGCAATCGGGGCACTCGATATAGCTCATGTTTTCGACGATTCCCAAAATGGGCACGTTCATCTTCTCGGCCATGTTGACCGCCTTGGCGACAATCATCGAGACCAGATTCTGCGGGCTCGTGACGATGACGATGCCATCGACGGGCAGCGACTGGAAGACCGTGAGGGCGACGTCGCCCGTTCCCGGAGGCATGTCGACCAGCAGGTAGTCGATGGGGCCCCATGAGGTTTCGCTCCAGAACTGCCTGATGGCACCCGCGATAACCGGACCGCGCCAGAGGACGGGGTCGGTTTCGTTTTGGAGCAGCAGGTTAGAGCTCATAACCTTGACGCCGTGCTCGGAGATTTCGGGCAGCATAAGGTTGCCGAGGGCATGGACGTGACGTCCGCTCATACCGAACATCTTAGGGATAGAGGGGCCGGTAATATCGGCATCGAGGACGCCGACCTTGTGACCGTGGCGGGAAAGCTCCGTGGCGATGGCGCCGGTGACAAATGACTTGCCGACGCCGCCCTTGCCGGAAAGCACGGCGATAACGCGCTTGACCTCGGACAGCGTATTTTCCTCAAATTGCGACGGCGACGTTTGCCCGCCGGCTGCCTGTGCGTGCTCGCAACCCATGTTTGACTCCTTTGTATATGTTGGGGCCGGAGCCCCGCGGTGTGACACGAGCGTCATTGTACCCTCGTTTGCGAGCGGGAGTCATTTATGATGCGTGGTAGGCGATCGACAGTATTCGAAAGTACGGACCGAGCGTGCGGCCTGCGGCGTCAGACAGCGCAAAAGGTCTGCGAATCTTGTATTACGAACATCTGTGCGCGTCGAGTGCGCTAAACTCATCGTCAGTGTGATTTGAAGTTGTAGGAGGCAAGGAGCTTCCATGTCTGATTCTTCTATCGTTATTCGCGGCGCGCGCGAGCATAACCTGCGCGATATCGATGTTTCCATTCCGCGTGACCAGCTCGTGGTCATAACCGGTCTTTCCGGATCGGGCAAGAGCTCACTGGCGTTCGATACCATCTATGCCGAGGGCCAGCGCCGTTACGTCGAGAGCCTTTCGAGCTATGCGCGTCAGTTTTTGGGGCAGATGGACAAGCCCGATCTGGACTCGATTGACGGCCTGTCGCCGGCTGTTTCGATCGATCAGAAGACGACGTCCAAAAACCCACGCTCGACGGTGGGCACCGTAACCGAGATTTACGACTATCTGCGTCTGCTGTTTGCTCGCGTGGGAACGCCGCACTGTCCTGAGTGCGGTCGTGTCATTGAGCGTCAGACGACCGATCAGGTCGCCGATAAGGTGCTGGCGGCGGGGGAGGGCCGTCGCGCGTTTGTGTTGGCGCCGGTGGTTCGTGGACGCAAGGGCGAATATGCCAAGCTGTTTGAGGACCTGCGTGCGGAGGGCTTTAGCCGTGTGCGCGTCGACGGCGAGGTGCGCTCGCTTGACGACCCTATCGACCTGGACAAGAAGTTCAAACACGACATTGAGGTCGTGGTCGACCGTATCGTGATTCGAGAGAACTCCCTGGGTCGCATTGCCGAGTCCGTCGAGCAGGCGACGGCACTGGCGCACGGTAACGTGAACGTGTACATGCTGCCCGACCGCGACGCTCCCGAGGGAACCGAGGGCGAGCTGCTGGAGTATTCGCTGGCACTGGCTTGCCCGGAGCACGGGCATTCCATCGACGACCTGCAGCCGCGCGATTTCTCGTTCAACGCGCCCTATGGTGCATGTCCCGAGTGCGATGGCCTGGGCTTTAAAAAGACAGTCGATGCCGAGGCGCTGATTGAAGACCCCTCAAAGTCGATTGCCGACGGAGTCTTTGGCAGCCTGTTCGGCAATTCCAACTATTATCCGCAGATCTTTGCCGCGGTCTGCAAACACTTTAAGGTGAGTGCCGATACGCCATGGAAGGACCTGCCTCCGCGGGTGCGTCGTGCGTTTTTGGATGGCATGGGCGACACGAAGATTTCGGTCGACTATCAAAAGCTCGATGGGCGTCGCAGCCAGTGGGACACTAAGTTCTCGGGTGTGCGCAACATCCTGTACGAGCGCTACAACGAGACGACGAACGAGAACACCAGGGCTCGCTTGGAGAAATACATTCGCGAAGAGCCATGCTCGAGCTGTCACGGTGCTCGCCTGCGTCCCGAGATGCTTGCCGTCACCGTGGGCGGCAAGTCCATTTACGATGTCTGTTGCCTGTCGTGTCGCGAGTCGCTCGAGTTTTTTGAGGGCCTGGAGCTTACCGAGCGTCAGCAGTTTATCGGCGGGCGCATCGTCAAGGAAATCCTGGAGCGCCTGCGTTTTCTAGTCGATGTCGGACTCGACTATCTGACGCTCGATCGCGCCTCGGCGACGCTTTCCGGTGGTGAGGCCCAGCGCATTCGCCTCGCAACGCAGATCGGCGCCGGCCTCATGGGTGTTCTGTACATTCTGGACGAGCCGTCGATCGGCCTTCACCAACGCGATAACGAGCGCCTGATCAAGACGCTCGAGCGTTTGCGCGATATCGGTAATACCGTTATCGTCGTCGAGCACGACGAAGATACGATTCGCGCTGCCGACTACGTGATCGATATGGGTCCCGGCGCGGGCGTTAACGGCGGACACGTGGTCGCCGCGGGAACGCCTGCCGATATCATGGCGTGCCCCGATTCCATGACGGGTGCTTATTTGACCGGCAAGCGGATGATCCGCGTGCCCGATGAGCGCCGCAAGCCCGGCCGCGGCTGTCTTAAGATCACGGGTGCCCGCGCTAACAACCTCAAAAACGTTACCGCCAAGATTGAGTTCGGTACGCTCACAGTCGTTACCGGTGTTTCGGGATCGGGCAAGAGCTCCCTGGTCACCGATACGATTGCGCCCGCGCTTACGAATGCCATCCATCGTTCGACGCGTCCCGTGGGGCCGTACAAGAAGATTGAGGGTATCGAGTGCATCGATAAGGTAATCGATATCGACCAGTCACCGATCGGTCGCACGCCGCGCTCGAACCCTGCGACCTATATTGGCCTGTGGGATGATCTGCGTGCGCTATTTGCAAGCACGCCTGAGTCGAAGGCGCGCGGCTACTCGCCGGGACGTTTCTCCTTTAACGTAAGCGGCGGTCGCTGCGAGGCGTGCAAGGGCGATGGCCAGATCAAGATCGAGATGCACTTCCTTCCCGATATCTATGTCCCCTGTGAGGTATGTGGCGGCAAGCGTTATAACCGCGAGACACTCGAGGTTACCTACCGCGGCAAGACGATCTCGGACGTGCTCGACATGAGTGTCACCGAAGCACTGGCTTTCTTTGGGAATATCCCGCAGATTAAGCGCAAACTGCAGACCCTATATGACGTGGGTCTGGGCTACGTGAGCTTGGGCCAGCCCGCTACGACGCTTTCGGGCGGCGAGGCGCAGCGCGTGAAGCTCGCCAAGGAGCTTCATCGTCGTCAGACAGGTAAGACGTTCTACATTTTGGACGAGCCTACAACCGGCCTTCATTTTGAGGATGTTCGCCAGCTGCTCGACGTTTTGCAGCGCCTGGTCGATGCGGGCAACACGGTTCTGGTGATCGAGCACAACCTTGATGTCATCAAGGTTGCCGACCGCCTGATCGATATGGGCCCCGAAGGCGGCAATGGCGGCGGAACCGTCGTGGTCTCAGGCACGCCGGAGCAAGTCGCGGCATGTTCGCAGAGCTACACGGGCAAGTTCTTGGCGCCGCTGCTCAAGCGTGACCGTGAGCGTCAGGCGCAGCTCGACGCACAGTAAAGAGACGTTGTAGTACCGAAGCGCCACCGATTCCTTCTGATTCGGTGGCGCTTCTGTGTGTCGAGATGGCATATGCGGCGGAATTGGCCCTATACTTAATCCTTGCGTCGCTCTGCGAGGGAAAGGATGTGCCATGGCAAAGGCTGTTAAGACGCCAAAAACCAATGCGATGCGCGAGCTGGAAAGCGCCGGCATCTCCTATGTTCTCCATACGTACGAAGACGATGGCGATGAATCGTCAGGTCTGGGCGTCGCGATTTCCGAGCAGCTTGGCGAGGAGCCCGGTCAGGGATTTAAGACCCTGGTCTGCACGACGCCGTCCAACGACCATGTCGTGTGCTGCATTCCCGTTGCCGACGAGCTCGACCTCAAGGCCGCCGCGCGCGCCGCAGGCGAAAAGTCGCTGACCATGATGCATGTCAAAGATTTGCTTGCCGCGACGGGGTATGTCCGCGGCGGTTGCAGCCCGGTCGGTATGAAAAAACGCTTCCGGACGCTGATCGATGAGACATGCGTCCTTTGGGATACCATTTTTATCTCGGGTGGCAAGCGCGGCTATCAGCTTGAGCTTGCTCCCGACGACTTAGTTGCATTTTGCGGGGCGACGGTTGCCCCGATCACGAGAGAGGACTGAGCGATGCCGCAGGAAGAATCAAAGCGCGGAGCTCACTTTGCAAAAGGGTCGGCTCCTCAGGCGCCCGCGCCCGAGGCTGCTTCGTTCGATAACGAGATTCGAAACGCCTGGTCCGCTGCCGCTGACCCGGGCGAGACGGCCGTGTACTTGCGTGCCGCCGGTGCCGGCACGGCGCTTCCCCGTACGGTTCTTTCTTCGGCTCGTCCCGATGAGACGGCTGTCTTTTTGGCCGCCGCTCAATCGAGCGCCAACGTGACGCCGGTCGCCTCCGAGGCTCCTCGTGTGCCGCGTCCCGATGAGACGGCGGTGTTTTTGATGGCAGCCCAGGGAAAGAGCACGCCGCAGAGCGCTCCTGTCGCTCGTTCCGCCAAGCCCGCGGTTCATGATGATGACGAGCCGCTTCTTTCGGATGACGAATGGTCGCCGCTTGGTTCGACCGATCCCGTCGAGGGCGTGGCCATCGACGGTGATGACGACTGGGACCCTCTGTCGTTTTCTGCCCGAACCGTCGCCGCCAAAGAAGTTGACACGGTGTTTGGCGACCATGCCATATTCGATGATGATGCCGTATCCGGTAACAACATGCCGAACAGCGATGGCGCTGCACCTGCTGATGACGCCGTTTTGGTTGACGATCCCTTTGCGATGACCGGCTCCTTTGCCGTCGTGGACGATTTGCCGCCACAAGATGAGGTTCATGAGGACTCTCAGGACGACGTAGACGATATGGGTTCTTCGGACTACTCCACGGTTGGTCGTTCTGCTGGCCTCATGACCGTGCTGACCATCGTGTCGCGTGTCACCGGGTTTATCCGCACGTGGGCCATGGCGGCCGCCATCGGCATGTCACTGCTCTCGTCCTCCTATCAGGTTGCCAACAACCTGCCCAACATGCTCTACGAGCTCGTGATGGGCGGCATGCTCGTTACGGCGTTTTTGCCGGTGTATATGGGCGTGAGGCGCGAGCAGGGCCGCGAGGCATCGAACGAGTATGTCGGCAACCTGCTCGGTATTCTGCTTCTGGTGCTAGGCGGCATCTCGCTGCTGGGCACCGTGTTTGCTCCCGGCTTTATTTGGACGCAGTCGTTCCTTTCGGGCAATGGCGACAGCATGGATACCGCTGCGTTCATGTTCCGCTTCTTTGCTATCCAAATTCTGTTTTATGGCTTGGGCTCGGTGTTCTCGGGTGTTCTCAACGCACACCGCGACTACTTCTGGTCGACGTTTGCCCCGGTTCTCAACAATGTCATCGTCATCGCCAGCTTTATGGGCTTTGCTCCCGTGTCTGCACAATTTGGCGAGCGGGTCGGCATTATCTTGATCGCAGCTGGTACGACCCTCGGCGTCTTTGTCCAGATGGCCTGTCAGATTCCCGCGCTCGGCAAGCATGGCGTGCATCCTCATATCCATATCGACTTTAAGGACCCCGCGCTGCGACAGACGATTGCGCTTGGTATCCCGACGCTGCTCGCCACGGTGTGCATGTTTGTCTCGACTTCCATTACCAATGCCGCCGCGCTGGTGGTGCAGCCCGAGACCGGCCCTTCCGTCATCGCATATGCGCGCCTGTGGTACACGCTGCCCTATGCGCTGATCGCTGCCTCGCTTTCGACGGCACTCTATACGGAACTCTCTCACGATGCACAGGAGAAGGATTACGACAGCGTCCGCACGGGCATTTCGCGCGGTGTCGCCCAGATGCTCTTCTTCCTGATTCCGTTTGCGATGTACCTGATCGTCTTCGCCCGTCCACTCAACATGATCTACTGCGCCGGCAAGTTCGATGAATCCGGCGTGGCGCTGGTGTCGGAGTTCCTTATCTATCTGGCACTTTCCCTGCCGCTCTACGGCGTGGTCGTGCTGATGCAGAAGAGCTTCTCGGCCCTGCTCGATATGAAACCTTATAGCCGCTATTGCTTGTACTCCGCTATCGGTCAGGCCGGTTCGGTGCTGCTGTTTGGCGTGGTGCTGGGCTACGGTATGCCGGCAATTGCGCTTTCGTACGTCGTTGACTACGTGGTCTTGGTCGGATGCTCACTGTGGTGGCTGCGCCGTCGTCTGCATGGCCTTCAGGTCAAGTCTATCCTACATGGCGGTTTCTTCGGCCTGTTGTTCGGTGGCTTGGGCGCTGCCGCGGGCGTCGGCGTCATGTGGGCACTTGAGCACTTTGTCGGAATGCTTGGCAGCTCGATCCTTATTACCCTGGGCTACGTTTGTGTTGCAGGCGTCGTCTCGCTCGCCGTGACTTTTGGCCTTGCCTTCGTCTTTAAGATGCCCGAGGTCTCGGCGCTGCTTCGTCGCAAGTAGGTGCGTGTGGCAGGTCACGACAACATTCCAACACTTGCCGAACAGGTTTCGCGCGTTCCCACGCAACCCGGCTGCTACCTTTGGAAAGATGCCAAGGGCGATGTCATCTATGTGGGCAAGGCAAAAAACTTGCGTGCTCGTATGCGTCAATACGTGACGCTGCAGGACGAGCGTCAAAAGATTCCGCTCATGATGCAGCTGGTGGCGAGCTTCGACTATATCGTGGTGGAGACCGAGCACGAGGCATTGGTGCTCGAGCGCAATCTGATTGGCCAGTACCATCCGTACTTTAACGTCGATCTCAAAGACGATAAAAGCTATCCCTTTATCGCCATTACCAAGAGCGACTTGTTTCCGGCTATTAAATACACGCGAGAGCGTCATAAACCGGGAACGCGCTATTTTGGCCCCTATACCGATAGCCGTGCGGCGCGTGAGACCATCGATACGCTACGCAAGGTTATTCCTATTTGCTCGGCATCCTGTGCGGAATGGCGCCGCTGCCGCCGCATCGTCGAATCTCATAAGGGCGAAGAAGACATCGTCAATATGATTTGCGCGCAAAACGGGCGTCCCTGCTTTGACTACCATGTCGGGCGCGGGCCGGGCGCATGCGTCGGTGCGATTTCCCCTGCCGACTATGCCAAGAACGTCAAGCGTGTCGAACGTTTCTTGTCGGGCCATCGCAAGGATGTCGTCGACGAGCTTACGTCCGAGATGACAGAGGCAGCCGAGACGCTCGATTTTGAGCGTGCGGCTCGCGTCAAGCGTCGCCTGGAAGTCATTAGGGGCCTGGACGATCGCCAACAGGTCGTTTTTCCGTCAAGCGTCGATATCGACGTCATCGGCTTCTATCGAGAAGAGACTATCTCTGCCGCCTGTGTCTTTGTCGTTCGCGAGGGCCGAACGGTTCGAACTTGCGAGTTCATCCTCGATAAAGGCCTGGATGTCGACGAGGAAGAGCTTCAATCGGGCTTCCTTAAGCGCTATTACGACGAGACGGCTGATATTCCAGCTGAGATCAATCTCTCTGTCGAGCTTGAGGATGCCGAAGCGTTGGGGGAGTGGCTTGCGGGCAAGCGCGAACGCTCTTGCCATCTCCATAGGCCGCAGCGCGGCGAAAAGCACCGCCTGCTCGATATGGCTTCCAAAAACGCCCGCCATGCCCTCATGCGCTACATGATGCGCACGGGGTATGCTGACGATCGCACCAATCAGGCGCTCCTGGAGCTCGAAAGCGCGCTGGCGCTGCCTGCGCCGCCGTTGCGCATCGAGTGCTTCGATATCTCGACGTTGCACGGCACCTTTACCGTCGCTTCGATGGTGGTATTTACCAACGGCCGTGCCGACAAGGGCCAGTATCGTCGCTTTAAAATTCAGGCCGAATTGGACGAGGCGAACGACTTCGTATCGATGTCCGAGGTCCTGGGGCGTCGCTATGCTCCCGAGCGCATGGCGGACGAGCGCTTTGGCTCGCGCCCCGATTTGCTCGTAGTCGATGGCGGCAAGCCGCAATTGACCGCTGCAATTAAGCAACTCGAGGCACTCGGCCTCGATATACCAGTTTGTGGCTTGGCAAAGGCCGATGAGGAGGTTTTCGTGCCGTGGGACGAGACTCCCGTCGTGCTGCCGACCGGCTCCGCTTCGCTTTATCTGATCAAGCAGGTTCGCGATGAATCCCACCGATTTGCGATTACGTTCCACCGCGAGTTGCGCGATAAGGCTATGACGGTTTCGGTGCTTGACGACGTTCCGGGTGTGGGACCCACCAGAAAGCGTGCCATTATGCGCCATTTTGGTTCGATGAAGCGTTTGCGCGCGGCAAGCGAGCAGGAGATTGCAGAAGTTCGAGGCGTTCCGGCCGATGTCGCCAAAGCGGTCCACGAGGCACTTGTTGCATGGAATGCCGAACGCGCCCAGGCATCGGCCAACCGATCCGAAAACTAAACGCGCTTCTAAACAACTGATATACATGATTGGTCATTTTTCAATCATTTGTTTCGCGGTGATTACCTGCCGATTTCGGGTTTTATTAACGCTAAAACGTTTGACTAGCCATGGTGAACAACACTGCTATCCTGCGGGTTGACGAAGACTGATATCTCACCTCGTCGATACATACTGTCTGTCGAATCATTTGTCAATGAATTCGGTGAACGGTAGTAAATACCGTTCAAGCGTATGTATGTATCGGTCGCCGAGCGCGGCACCTCAGTTGGGTTCGTCGGTAGGTAAGGTATATATCGTCCGCAAGTTGCGCGGGGGCAAGTCTAGGTGCTCCCGGGTAAGATTCTCTATTGATAGGAGAAGACATGGCCATCATCAACAAGGGTATGTCCAGGCGTTCGTTCCTCGGCCTCACCGGCAGCGTCGCTGCTGTCGCAGGGCTTGGTCTCACCGGCTGCGGTGGCAGCTCTAGCGACGAGGGTTCCGCTTCCGGTTCCACCGATTCCGCCAACCGTGGCGGCGGCGTGATCACCGCTGGTTCCGCTTACGCTCCGTCCAGCTTCGACCCCGCCAGCACCGGCTCCGCTGTGGGCCTGGGTGCTAACTGGCACGTCATCGAGGGCCTCTACGGCATCGATTACCACGACTACAGCACCTTCAACGAGCTCGCCACCGACGATCCCAAGTCCGTGGACGACACTACCTTCGAGGTCACCATCCGCAAGGGTGCCAAGTTCTCCGATGGCACCGAGGTCACCGCTGACGACGTCGTCGCTTCCTACAACGCTTGCGCCGCTTCTGCTACCTATGCTCCGTTCTTCCAGCCCTTCGAGTCCATCGAGGCCAAGGACGCCAGCACTGTAACGGTCAAGACCAAGGTCCCCAACTTCTCCCTGCTCAAGGATCGTCTGGCCATCATCCGTGTTACCCCGGCCACCCAGGCCGAGGAGGATCGCGCCAAGCAGCCGATCGGTTCCGGCCCCTGGATGTACGACTCTATCTCCGATACCGAGATCACCCTGGTTCCCAACCCCGAGTACAACGGTGAGTATGCTGCCGAGGATAAGAAGATCCAGTACAGCATCCTGACCGACCCCACCGCTCGCGTTACCGCTCAGCAGGAGGGCTCCACGCTCGTTATGGAGCTCGTCACCGCTGACGCCGTCGACCAGCTCGAGAGCGCTGGCTGCAAGATCGACAACGTCCAGGGCTTCGGCACCCGCTTCATCATGTTCAACGTCGCCAAGGAGCCTTGGAACAACGTCAAGGTCCGTCAGGCCGTCATGTACGCGCTCGACACCGAGAAGATGATCACCAACACCTTCGCCGGCCTTGCCACCGCTGCCAGCTGCTACCTGCCCAAGAGCTTCACCAACTATCATGAGGCTTCCACGGTGTACAAGACTGACGCCAAGAAGGCCAAGAAGCTCATCGAAGAGTCTGGCATCACCCCGGGCGCCATCACCCTGCGCACCACCGACAACGAGCAGATCAAGGGCATGGCCGCTCAGGTCAAGAACGACCTCGACGCCCTCGGCTTCGATGTGACCATCCAGACCGATACCTCGCCGGCCACCTACGCTGCCATCGACGGCGGCGAGGCCTACGATATCCTTCTCGCTCCTGGCGATCCGTCCTGCTTCGGCGCCGACCCCGACCTGCTGCTCAACTGGTGGTATGGCGACAACGTCTGGATGCAGACCCGTTGCCCGTGGAAGGATTCCGCTGAGTGGGCGAAGCTCCACGGTCTCATGGACGAGGCTCTTGCCGCCGAGGGCGACGAGCAGCAGAAGAAGTGGAACGAGTGCTTCGACATCATCGCCGACAACGCTGTTCTGTACCCCGTTGTCCACGTCAAGACCGTTTCCGCTTCCTGGGACGATCCGTCCACCGCGCCCAACGGCGAGGCCCTCGATGGCTTCAAGGGCATCGGCACGACGAGCATGTCCTTCAGGGGCGTCGCGACCGTCAAGGCCTAAGACTCGCTTGAGTCATATGCAGGGCGTCGGTCGTAAGGCGGCGTCCTCATAGTTGAAACAAAGACCCGGGCGGCCTCGATGTCGCTCGGGTCTTGTAATGAGTATCCATACTCATATACCAGTTGGTCCTACCGACAAAAGAAAGGGGAGAGAACGTGAACAACTTTCTACGTTTGATTGGAAGGCGCCTCGTGGCGCTGCCGATCATGGCATTGGGCGTCACCGTCCTGGTGTTCTTCCTTATGTCGTTCTCCAAGACCGACCCCGCCTATACGGCGTTGGGTGACGGTGCCTCGCCCGAGGCGGTTGCCGAGTACCATGAGAAGTATGGTCTGGACGACCCCTGGCCCGTGCGCTACGTGCGCTACATGGGCGATTTGATCCATGGTGACATGGGCACCTATGGTGCTGCTCGCAACTCCGTTGCCAAGCGCATCTCCACGGCCCTGCCCGTCACGATGCAGCTGACCTTCATCGGTCTTGCCATCGGCGCGGTCGTCTCGTTTTTGCTCGGCGTCATCGCGGCACTGTATCGCGATAAATGGCCGGACCAAGTGATCCGCGTCTTTTCCATCGCCGGCCTGGCAACCCCGTCGTTCTGGCTTGCCGTTCTGTTGATTCTGCTGTTCTCTTCCTACCTTAAGGTGCTCCCGGCGTCCGGTGCTCTGCCTCACTTCACCACCAACCCGGCTGGCTATCTGGGACGTATGATCATGCCCGCCATCGCCCTGGCATTCCCGCTGACGGGTCAGATGACTCGTATCGTGCGTACGGCAATGGTCGAGGAGCTCGATAAGGACTATGTCCGCATGGCCCGTGGCGCCGGCGTTCCCGAGAAGGTCGTCGTCGGCATCAACGTTCTTCGCAATGCGCTGATCACCCCGGTCACCACCCTCGGTCTTAAGATCGGCTACCTTATGGGCGGCGCCGTCGTCATCGAGGTCATCTTCAACCTCCCCGGCATGGGTACTGCGATTCTGCAGGGCGTTCAGGGCAACGAGGCGAACCTGGTTCAGGGCGTCGTCATCGTCGTTGCTCTTGCCTTCATCATCATCAACATCGTGGTTGACATGCTCTACCTGCTCATCAACCCGCGCATCAGGACGGTGTAGATTATGGTAAAGATTCGAGAGAAGCAAACCGAGCAGCTCGAGAAGGCTGCCTCCAAGGGGCTCAAGCTCGGTGGCTGGAAGAAGATGACGCTGTCTTCTAAGATTGCCGCCGTCGTGCTGGTGCTGGTCGCCCTGACCGCGATTCTGGCGCCCCTTCTTGCCCCCTATAGCCCGGTCGAGATTTTCACTGCTCGCCAGGCTCCCGGCAATGGATTTATCTTCGGTACCGACGATAAGGGCCGCGACATCCTGTCGCGCATGCTTTACGGTGGCCGTTACTCGCTGATCATCGGCTTCGGTGCTACTGCCATGGCTCTGGTCTGCGGCTCGGTCGTGGGCGCCCTCGCGGCTGTTTCGCGCAAGTCCGTTTCCGAGGCGATC
Organism: uncultured Collinsella sp.; assembly: GCA_958370785.1. GTDB lineage: Bacteria > Actinomycetota > Coriobacteriia > Coriobacteriales > Coriobacteriaceae > Collinsella. The sequence goes on from CATXKN010000011.1 coordinate 19,078, forward strand.
ATGCGCATCCTGGACATCATCATGTCCATCCCGGGCATCGCCCTCGCTGCCGTCTTCGTCTCCATCCTGGGCAATTCCGTGCCGTCGATCATCTTCGCCATCGGCTTTATGTACACTCCGCAGATTGCCCGTATTGTGCGCGCCAACATCGTGTCCGAGTACGGCGAGGACTATGTCCGCGCGGTCATCGTTTCCGGCGCCAAGGCTCCGTGGATTTTGATCAAGCATGTTCTGCGTAACTGCATCGCCCCGATCATGGTCTTCACCGTTACCCTGGTCGCCGACGCCATCATCTTCGAGGCCTCGCTGACCTTTATCGGCGCTGGTATTCAGGAGCCTACCGCTACCTGGGGCAACATCCTCGCCGATGCTCGCGGTGGCGTGCTCGCTGGCCGTTGGTGGCAGGCGCTGTTCCCGGGCCTGGCCATCATGATCACCTGCCTGGCGCTTAACATCCTCTCCGAGGGTATTACCGACGCTATGGCCGCTGCTCCCTCCGCCGCCCTGGATCCGACCGACTCCTCCAAGCGCCGCGAGGCCGACCTGCTGGTTTCCGATCCCGTTCGCGCCTACAAGGAGCAGGCTCAGTCCCTGTCCGCCCGTCTTGGCGCTCTGCGTGATGTCGAACTCAAGCGTAACGACCGCCATGTGCCCGATGAGTCCGTTGAGCCGATCCTTTCGGTCCGCGATTTCTGCATCCAGTTTGAGCACCACGGCGATATCAACGTCGTCGATCATGTCAACTTTGATGTCCGTCCCGGCCAGACCATGGGCCTGGTAGGTGAGTCCGGCTGCGGTAAGTCCATCACCACGCTGGCCATCATGGGCCTGACCGACGATGACGAGCATCTTTCCGGTGAGGTTCTCTGGGAGGGCCGCGATCTGCTCAAGATGAGCAAGAAGGAGTGGTTCGGCCTGCGCGGTACCGATATCGCCATGGTCTATCAGGACGCCCTGTCCTCGCTCAACCCCTCCATGCTCATTTCCGCCCAGATGAAGCAGCTCACCAAGCGTGGCGGCACCCGTAGCGCCGAGGAGCTCCTGGAGCTCGTGGGCCTCGACCCCAAGCGTACGCTCGAGAGCTATCCGCATGAGCTTTCCGGTGGTCAGCGTCAGCGCGTTCTGATCGCTATGGCCCTTACCCGCGACCCCAAGCTGGTCATCTGCGACGAGCCCACGACCGCTCTGGACGTTACCGTCCAGAAGCAGGTCATCAAGCTGCTCAACGACCTTCAGGCCAAGCTCGGCTTTGCCATGATCTTCGTTTCGCACGACCTGGCACTGGTCGCCGAGGTCGCTCATAACATCACGGTTATGTACGCCGGCCAGGTTATCGAGCAGGCGCCCACCAAGGAGCTGCTCACCAACCCGATTCACGAGTACACCCGCGGCCTTCTGGGTTCCGTCCTGTCCATCGAGAGCGGCTCGGGCCGCCTGCACCAGGTGCCCGGCGCTGTTCCGAGCCCGCGCGATTTCCCCAAGGGCGATCGCTTCGCGCCCCGCTCGAGCCATCCGCGCATTGGCCTGGATACCCGTCCGGTCTTCAAGCGCGTGCCCGGCACCGAGCACTTCTATTCCGAGCTCCCCGACGAGGTGCTCAAGGCAAATGGTTTGACCCCTCACGCGGAGGTGATGTAGATGAGCGAGACCGCAGTCAACGGCGTCGAGCCGATCATCTTCCTTGATGACGTCCACGTCACCTTTAGGACCCGTACCGGCTCGATTCTGCACCCCAACCTGGTTCACGCCGTCCAGGGTGTAACGATTAAGCTCATGCCCGGACAGACCATCGGCATCGTCGGCGAGTCCGGTTGCGGAAAGTCCACCACCGCCAACGTCATGTGCGGCCTGCAGGCCCCCACGAGCGGCAAGGTCTACTTTAAGGGCAAGGACGTTACCAAACGTACCGCCGAGGACCGTCGCCACATGGGTCGCGTCATCTCGGTCGTGTTCCAGAACCCGGCCACGGCGCTCAACCCCCGCATGGTCGTTCGCGAGCAACTGCTCGACCCCATGCGCGTCCACAACCTGGGTACCGAGGCCGAGCAGGAGAAGCGCGTCAAGGAGCTCTTGGAGCTCACCGGTCTGCCCAGCTCCGCCGCCGAGGTTCTTCCCGGCCAGCTTTCGGGCGGCCAGCGCCAGCGCGTCGCAATTGCCCGTGCCCTGTCGCTGAACCCCGATGCCATCATCGCCGACGAGCCCACCTCGGCTCTGGACGTTTCGGTCCGCGCGCAGATTCTGAACCTGCTGACCGACCTTAAGAAAGAGCTCGGCCTGGCCATGGTGTTCATCAGCCATGACATCCAGACGGTCCGCTATATCTCTGACGACATCATCGTTATGAATGGCGGCAAGATCGTCGAGCATGGCGAGGCCAAGCAGGTCTTCCAGCACCCTCAGGACCCCTACACCAAGATGCTGCTCGGCGCTGCGCCGTCGCTGCTGCATCCCAAGCTCGGCGAGTAGCCTCGCTTTCCCTCCCGTGCGCCCGGTTCCCTTGCCGGGCGCACCTCCGTTGCGATTTCGAAAGGTTGGGTTCACGAGCCATGCCAAGTGCTCAAGAGCTACAACAGCAATTTGGTGAATATCGAGGCGCTATGCCCCGTCCATCGGATTTCGATCTCTTCTGGAAGGACCGCATGGCCGAGGCCGACGCCGTCGAGCTCGACTACGCGATCGAGGCGGCTTCGGTTGCGGACTCCGCGACCTGTCGGTTTTTCGATCTCTGGTATACCGGCATGTGTGGTGCACGCCTGCATGCCAAGTACCTCAAGCCGGTCTCGGAGGAGCCCATGCCGCTGGTGCTTCAGTTCCATGGATATCCGGGTGCGAGCCGCAGCTGGTTTGAGCAGGCGTCGTTTGCGGGCATGGGCATGGCGCTCATTGCTCTCGACTGCCCCGGCCAGGGTGGCCCCTCCGAGGATATTGGTGGATTTGAGGGCACGACGGTCGCGGGCCATATCGTCGCCGGTATCGACGGCGACCCGGCCAATCTCTACTATGTCCGCTTGCACCAGGATATCCGCATTCTGTGCCGTATCGTTCGCGAGCTCGAGGGCATCGATCTTACCCGCGTGTATGTGAACGGCGCATCGCAGGGCGGCGGTTTGGGTATTGCGACCTGCGCGCTCAATAGCGATTTGGTTGACCGCGCGGCCATCCTCTACCCCTTCTTATCGGACTTCCGCCTGGTTTGGGATCTGGACGCCGATGATATTGCCTACGAGGGTCTGCGCTATTGGTCGCGTTGGTTTGACGAGGACTCGACTCGTATCGAGGAAGCCTATGACAAGCTGGCGTACTTCGATTCCAAGAACTTTGCCCCCATGGTCAAGTGCCCCGTGCTGTTTGGCACGGGCACAGCCGATATCGTCTGTCCGCCGGCAACGCAGTTTGCGGTGTACAACAACCTGTCCTGCGAGAAGCGCCACGAGTTCTTTGAGGGCTTTGGCCACGAGGAGATTCAGGACTTTGATGATCTGATCATTCCGTTTTTCTGCAAGGGAGGGGAGGCTCATGTCTAAGTGCGAGAGCAATGTTGACGAGCTGATGATCCCCGGGCTCGTGGGAATTCCTGGAACGGTTTCGTCAAGGCTCGCAGAATATCGGGGCTGGCACGGTGATGTCCAAGCAGGTGTTTCTGATTTAGAGACATGCGCTTCGAATCTTGAGATTCAAGGTCTGGCCATTACGGCGATTGACTTTGTTAACCCCTGCGCCCGTTACTCGGAGGTTTCCTTTGAGCTCGGTGACCATGCGGTCCACGCTCGTTTGATTGAGCCTGTTGGTCGTGCCCGAGTATCTGAGCGCGTGCCACTGTGCCTGATGTTCCACGACATCGATCGGCCTGTGCGCGGCTGGCATCACATGACGAGATTTGCCGCCATGGGGTATGCCGTCCTCGCGCTGGATGACGATGTTGCTGGTGCGGACGACCTGCAGCAGGGGATTACCTCGCCTGCTTTTGTCGAGCGCGTCCGTTGGGGCTGCGCGTTGGCGAAGGTCGCGCGCAATCTTGATGGCGTGGACCCCGACCGCATTTTTGCATGGGGCGAGGGTCTTGGCGGCGGAGTCGCGCTGGCGGTTTCTGCTCTGGACGAGCAGGGCCTTGCCTGCACGGCGGTCGCCAATCCAGTTCCCGGTGGCCTCGAGGCGCTGTCGTCTCGGGTGCGCGGATCGGTGCTCATGGGCACATCGCTTATGGATGCCGTGAGCGAACCCAAGGGACAGTTTGCCGTATTCAACGGTCTTGAGTGTGACCGGAGGCATATCATCTATGCCAAATACGCTCATGAGCGCATCAATGCGTTCGAAAACGAAGTCGTCGACTTCTTTAACCAAACGTTCTACCCGTGTTCTTTGGCCTAGACGGCCTGGACACTGCCAACAAGAGTGGGCGGCATAGGGCTGCCCGCCAGACAACTAAGGAGATTCTTGTGGCAACTCAGAAATTCACCGGCGTTATCCCTCCCGTCGTTGTTCCCGATACCGAAGACCACCAGCTCGATGTTGCCTCCTTTGAGCGCAGCATCAACCGCATGATCGATGCCGGCGTCGATGGCCTGTTCTTCCTGGGCTCCTCGGGCGAGGTCGTCTTCTCCACCGACGAGCGTCGCCGTCAGATCATCGCCGAGGCCGTGCGCATCGTCGATCACCGCGTGCCTGTTCTGGTCGGCATCATCGATACCGAGACCGAGCGCATGATTGAGCACGGTAAGGTCGCTCAGGAGCTGGGCGCCGATGCCCTCGTCGCCACCTGCCCGTTCTATGCCCTGCAGGGCATGACCGAGGTCGAGGAGCACTTCCGCATCCTGCACGAGGAGCTCGACCTGCCCATCTTTGCCTATGACATTCCCGTGTGCGTTCATACCAAGCTCCCCTGGAAGCTCCTTGCCAAGCTCGGCGCCGAGGGCGTCCTGGCCGGCGTCAAGGATTCCTCGGGTGATGACATCTCGTTCCGCTACCTCGTTCAGGAGAACGAGAAGAACGGCCATCCGATGAGCATCCTCACCGGTCACGAGGTCGTTGTCGATGGCGCTTACCTCGGTGGCGCCGACGGTTCTGTCCCGGGTCTCGCCAACGTTGAGCCCGAGGGCTACGTGCGCCAGTGGAAGGCCGCTCAGGCCGGCGACTGGGCTACCGTCAAGGCCGAGCAGGATCGCCTCAACGAGATCTCCCACATCTGGGATGTCACCTCGGGCGTTCAGGGCTATGCCGGCGGCGTTGGTGCCTTCAAGACCGCTATGAATCTCATGGGCATCTTCGACAGCCCGACCATGCCGCGCCCGGTGAAGGCCATGACCGGCGAGAACGTCGAGGCGATTAAGAAGGTCCTCCAGGACAACGGTCTCCTTTAAAGCTTTCCCAGGCACCCGACCTCGCCGTTCAACCGTGCGGCCATGACCCATTAGGTCAATGGCCACACGGTTTCTCGGCGATCTCGGGCACCTGGAAAACCTTTACCGCGCTGTGACGGCTAGCCTGACGGCGCATTTCCTGTAGTTGTTTTTATCTCCTAAGGAGAACGATATGGAGAACAAGTACGTCTGCTCTGTCGATATCGGCGGAACTAAGATCGCGACCGCCATCATGGAGTACCCGGCTGACGGCAGTGCGCCCCATCCCGTATTTGAGGCCGAGGTTCCTACCGAGGCCCAGGAGGGCGGCGAGGCCGTCTTCCAACGTATCGAGGCGTCCATCAAGGCCGCTCTTGAGGCGAATCCCGATGTCGAGGTCCTCGGTGTCGGTATCGGTGCCGCAGGCGTCGTCGATCCCAAGACGGGCGCCATCGCGTATGCCAACGAGATTATGCCCGGCTGGTCCGGCGTTCAGTTGGGGCCGCGTCTGCGCGAGGACCTTGGTCTCCCCGTTGCCGTTGTGGGCGACGTGCAGGCTCATGCTCTGGGCGAGGCCCACTGGGGCGTCGGCAAGGGCAAGTTCTCCGTCTTGTGCCTGGGCATCGGCACGGGCATCGGCGGCGCATATGTCGAGAACGGCCGCGTGATGCAGGGCTTCCATGGTGCTGCCGGTCATATGGGCCACATCGAGTGCTCGGCTGCCGCCGGCATTCCCTGCGCCTGCGGACGTTCTGGTCATCTTGAGTCGGTTGCTTCGGGCACTTCCATTGGTCGTATGTACGATGAGCGCTTTGGTCGCGTCGACCCCAGCCGTCCTTCGGTCGGTCGCGACGTGAACGACCTGTGCCGTGCGGGCGACGCAAAGGCGACCGAGGTCATCCATGACGCCGGCTTTGCGCTGGGTGCCAGCTTGGGCTCGCTCGCTAACATTCTGGACCCTGAGGTCATCGTGCTTTCGGGCGGCGTGATTCACCAAGGTCCCGATTGGCGTTCGCAGACGTGGAAGGATTCGGTGCACGAGGGCTATGCCAGCCAGGCGCTCGATCCGCTTCAGGACACGCCGATCCTCATCGGTTCTCTGGAGGGCGATGCTCCGCTCATCGGTGCCGCCGAACACCTTCTTGCATCGTTGAAGTAAACATAACTACCAAGTGCGCCTTCTGAGGTGCCGCAGATTGACGTGAAAGAGGAGCGAAGCGTACTTCGGTACGTGAGCGACGGTTTGAACGTCAAGGTGCGGTGTCTCAGAAGGCTGTTTTGAGAAAGGTTGAGTCGAACATGACCGTTGATCCTTTGATCCAGTCCCTGAAGGGCAAGCTCGTCGTGAGCGTTCAGGCGTATATGGGCGAGCCGCTTCGTACGCCCGAGACCATGGCTCAAATGTCTCGCGCCTGCGAGCTTGGCGGCGCCGCCGCTATTCGTTGCCAGGGTCTTGCCGACATTGCCGCCATTAAGGGTCGCTGTGAGGTTCCTGTTATCGGCTTGTGGAAGGATGGACACGAGGGCGTCTACATCACGCCGACGCTGCGTCATGCTCGCGCCTGCGTTGCCGCGGGTGCTGACATCGTGGCAATTGATGCCACTGATCGCCCGCGTCCCGATGGCAAGACCGTCGAGGACACCTTCCGCCCGCTGCACGAGGAGGGTGTGCTCCTGATGGCCGACTGTGCCACCATCGAGGACATTCGCCGTGCGGTTGATATGGGCTTTGACCTGGTATCCACTACGCTTTCTCACGGTGTTGCCGCCATCGACTGCACCATGGCCGATGGCCCCGATCTGCCGCTTCTGCGTCAGGCGACCGAGGAATTCCCCGGTCTTCCCATCATCTGCGAGGGCCGCGTGCACACGCCCGAGGAGGCCCGCGCCGCGATCGATGCGGGCGCCTGGGCCGTTGTCGTCGGCACCGCCATCACGCACCCCACGAGTATTACAAGTTGGTTCAAGGCTGCGCTTGAGGCGTAAGACAGGCCTCGTATCCGCTTGGGGCGGTATACTCAATAAAGGCAATTGATCGCGCGGGATCCGCTGGCCGGGTCCCGCGCTTGTTTTAGGAGGCACACATGCAAAAGGGAGATGCCATGGATGCGGCGGAGCGCTCGGAGCGCATCCCCGATATCGTCATCATCACCGGAATGTCCGGATCGGGCCGAACGCAGGCCATGCATGTGTTCGAGGACATGGGCTATTTTTGCATCGACAACTTGCCTCCGCGTCTGATCGCCCAGCTTGCCGAACTCGTCGGCATCAATACGGGCGTGGGCAGGCATCTTGCCGTCACCTGCGACCTGCGCAGCCAGGGCTTGTTCGATGAGCTGCTCGATGCCGTTGCCGCGCTCGAGGAGCGCGAGATGAGCTGTGACATCGTGTTTCTCGAGGCCTCTGACGAGGTGCTGATCCGTCGTTATAGCGAAAACCGCCGCCGCCACCCCATTGCCAAGCCGGGGGAGACTACGGCCGATGCGATTCAGCGCGAGCGCCTGCAGCTGCAGGGCGTGCGCGATCGAGCCGATATGATCATCGACACGAGCCGCCTGCGCACCTCTGCCCTGCGCAACAAATTGCGCATGGCGTTCTCCGAGCTGTCCGACCAGCAGCTCATGGACGTTCACGTGTTCTCGTTTGGCTTTAAGCACGGCATGCCCGTCGAGGCGGACATTATGATCGACGTCCGCTTCCTGCCCAATCCGTTCTACGATCCCGAGATGCGCACCATGACCGGTCTCGATAAGAAAGTCTCCGACTTTGTTCTGGACCATCCCAAGACCCAGGAGTTCTGGAAGGCCTGGACGCAGCTGCTCGATACGGTCATGCCCGGCTATATCGCGGAGGGCAAGCCACAGCTTTCTATTGCCATCGGCTGCACGGGCGGTCAACACCGCAGCGTTGCCATCGCCGAGGCCACGGCACGTTATTTAGAAGGTGCCCAATATCATGTGAGCATTTCCCATCGCGACCTGTCGCGCGCCAACACGAAAGCATAGGCCTGCATGTCGTTTACCGCCGAGGTGCGTGACGAGCTCGCGCGCTGCGAACCCGAATGTGAATACTGCGATTTGTCGACGCTTGCCGCCCTGACGCGTGTGAGCGGTACACTTTCGCTGGCCGGCTCCGGGCGGTATCGTTTGACGGTCGCGACCGAGACGGGTGCCGTCGCGCGCACGATGATCACGCTGACGCATCGCATCCTTAAGCTCAAAACGGAATTCACCGTTCGTAAATCGGTCTTGCATAAGGTCCGTAACTATCTCATTACCCTGCCCGATCAACCCGACCTGGACAAGGCTCTGGTGCTGCTGGGCATTCTCGACCGCAGGGGAGGGCTCGTCGCCGGTGTTCCCCGGCACATCGTTGCCCGTCCCTGCTGCAGGCTTGCCTACATCCGCGGCGCGCTCATCGCCGGCGGTTTCGTGGCCGATCCCCGCGGCGACTTTCATTTGGAGATCGCGGTGCAGGGCGAGCAGTATGCCCGGGGACTTTGCGATCTATTGGAGCAGATTGGGGTCCATGCGCGCGTTAACGCGCGGCGCGGATCCTTTGCTGTCTACATTAAGAGCGTCGAGGAGATCGAGCAGCTCCTAAAGCTGATTGGCGCCAAGCGCAGCGTTGCCGAGATCGAGGAAGCGCGCGCGGTCAAATTGGTTAAGAACGACGTAAACCGTCGCGTGAATGCCGAACTGGCCAATCAGACCAGAAGTGCGGGTGCCGCCCAGCATCAGCTTGCGTTGATCGATGAGCTCGAACAGCGGGGTTTGCGCGACACGCTTCCGGACGCCTTGGCAGTCTTTTGCGACCTGCGCGAGCGCTATCCCGATCTGTCGCTGCGCGATCTGGGCGAGATGGCTGACCCTCCCTTGTCGAAGTCTGCCCTGTACCATCGCGTTTTGAGGCTTGAAAAGCTCATTGAAGCAAACAAGTAGTTTGAAGTATCGACTTATATACGGATTTAGCTGCTATTTTATTCTTTAAAACGTTTTAACGTAAATTTGATTTTCAATTTCGAGCATTCTCGTGAAATTCAAGTCAAAAAAAAGGTATATTAGGCGAGTGGTTAGTTTGTGGGCCTCAACGGCGGGCGCTGTAGCTCGCGGGGGCCTTACGAAAGGAGACACAATGGCAGTAAAGGTTGCTATTAACGGCTTCGGTCGCATCGGTCGTCTGGCTTTCCGTCAGATGTTCGGTCATGAGGGCTCCGAGATCGTCGCTATCAACGACCTCACCTCTCCCGATATGCTCGCTTACCTGCTGAAGTACGACTCCACGCAGGGCAACTACGCTCGCGATCACGAGGTCGTTGCTGGCGAGGATTCCATCACCGTTGACGGCAAGGAGATCAAGATCTACAAGGAGGCCGACGCCAACAACCTGCCTTGGGGCGACCTCGACGTCGACGTCGTTCTCGAGTGCACCGGCTTCTACACCAGCAAGGCTAAGGCTCAGGCCCACATCAACGCTGGCGCCAAGAAGGTCGTCATCTCCGCTCCGGCCGGCAGCGATCTGCCCACCATCGTGTACAACGTCAACCATGAGACGCTGACCGCTGAGGACAACATCATCTCCGCTGCTTCCTGCACCACCAACTGCCTTGCCCCGATGGCCAAGGGTCTCAACGACTTCGCTCCCATCGTGTCCGGCATCATGACCACCATCCACGCCTTCACCGGCGACCAGATGCCGCTCGACGGCCCGCAGCGCAAGGGCAACTTCCGTCGCTCCCGCGCCTGCTCCGAGAACATCGTCCCGAACACCACGGGCGCTGCCAAGGCCATCGGCCTGGTTCTCCCCGAGCTCAACGGCAAGCTCATCGGTGCCGCCCAGCGCGTCCCGACGCCGACCGGCTCGCTGACCAACCTCTACGCCGTCGTTGACAAGAAGGTCACCGTCGACGAGGTCAACGCTGCCATGAAGGCCTACGCCGAGACCATCCCCGAGACCTTCGCCTACAACGAGGACCAGATCGTCTCCCGCGACATCGTCGGCGAGACCCACGGCTCCATCTTCGACGCCACTCAGACCATGTGCTCTGACCTCGGCAACGGCCAGACCCTCGTTCAGGTCACCTCTTGGTACGACAACGAGAACTCCTACACCTCTCAGATGGTCCGCACCATCAAGTACTTCGAGAAGTTCGTTGCTTAATTTAGCTTTTAGCGAATAGCTCGTTGAGCGTCTAAAGAAGGGCGCGGCCTCATAGGGCTTACACCCTAGGGTCGCGCCCTTTTTATAGGAAATCGTCTGCCGTAATGGGAGGCAGACACGTACGAAAGGTAGAAGCAAACATGGCCTTTACCAAGAAGACCGTCCGCGACATCGATGTCGACGGCAAGCGCGTTCTCGTCCGCGTTGACTTCAACGTGCCTATCAAGGATGGCGTCGTTGGTGACACCACCCGTATCAAGGCTGCCCTGCCCACCATCAACTACCTCGTTGAGCACAACGCTCGCGTCATCCTCATGAGCCACCTCGGCCGCCCCGAGGGTACCGGCTTCCAGCCTGAGCTCTCCCTTGAGCCTGTCGCCAAGAAGCTCGCTGAGCTCTCTGGTCTCGACGTTGCCTTTGTCGCCGACACCTACGGCGAGAAGGCTGCTGAGGCTGTCGCCGCCGTCGAGCCGGGTAAGGTCCTCGTTCTCGAGAACGTCCGTTTCGACAAACGTGAGAAGAAGAACGACCCCGAGATCGCCAAGAAGCTCGCTTCCTATGGTGACGTCTTCGTTCTCGATGCCTTCGGCACCGCTCACCGTGCCCAGGGTTCCGTCGTGGGCCCCGCCGCTTACCTGCCCGCAGTCGCCGGCTTCCTGCTTGAGAAGGAGGTCGACACGCTGACCGGTATCTTCGCCGAGCCCGAGCGCCCCTTCGTCGCTATCGTCGGCGGTTCCAAGGTTTCCTCCAAGATCGGCGTTCTCGATCACCTTATCGACTCCGCTGACACCCTGATTATCGGTGGCGGCATGGCCTACACCTTCTTCCTGGCTCAGGGCCTTTCCGTCGGTCAGTCCCTCAAGGAAGAGGACTGGGTCGAGCGCGCCGGCGAGATGCTCAAGAAGGCCGAGGAGAAGGGCGTCAAGATCCTGCTCCCCATCGACAACCGCGTTGCCGATCACTTTGGCGAGGACGCTGTTCCCGAGGTTGTCGCTTCCGACGCTATCCCCGACGATCGTGAGGGTATGGACATCGGTCCTAAGACCGAGGAGCTCTACGCCGAGGCCGTCAAGGGCGCCAAGACCGTGTTCTGGAACGGCCCCATGGGCGTCTTCGAGTTCGACAACTTCGCTCACGGCACCCAGGCTATCGCCGAGGCTGTTGCCGAGGCCGACTGCACCTCGATCATCGGCGGTGGGGACTCTGTCGCAGCCGTCAACAAGTTCAACCTGGCCGACAAGATGAGCTGGATCTCCACCGGTGGTGGCGCTTCCATGGAGCTCGTCGAGGGTAAGGCCCTGCCCGGAGTGGAGGCGCTTCTCGATGCCTAATCGCACCCTTCTTATCGCTGGTAACTGGAAGATGAACAACGACGTCGCCGAGGCCGCCAAGCTCGCCGACGAGCTGGCTCAGGCTCTGCCCGAGGTTCCGGCTGGCGTCGAGGTGCTCGTCTGCCCTCCGACCATCGACATCACCACGGTTCATGACCGCATTCAGGCTGCCCCCATCGCCCTCGGTGCACAGAACGTGTACTGGGAGGCCAAGGGTGCCTTCACCGGTGAGTCCTCTTGTGACATGCTCAAGTCCGCTGGCTGCACCTACTGCATCATCGGCCACTCCGAGCGTCGTGACTACTTCCACGAGACCGACGAGGACCAGAACAAGAAGGCCAAGGCTCTCGTTGCCGCCGGTCTTGTTCCCGTCTTCTGCTGCGGCGAGTCCCTCGAGGTCCGCGAGGCTGGCACCTATGTCGAGCACGTCGTGAACCAGGTCAAGGCTGGCCTTGCTGGTCTTGAGATCACCTGCCCCAAGCAGGTCGTCGTCGCCTACGAGCCCATCTGGGCCATCGGCACCGGCAAGACCGCTACCGCCGAGGACGCTCAGGAGGTCTGCGGCGCTATCCGTGAGACCCTCAAGGAGATGTTCGGCGAGGAGCTCGCCAACGGCATCCGCGTTCTCTACGGCGGTTCCGCTAAGCCCGGCAACATTGCCGAGCTCGTCGCCAAGCCTGACGTTGACGGCGCCCTCGTGGGCGGCGCTTCCCTCAAGGCTGCCGACTTCGCCTCTATGGTCGTCAAGGCAGGCGAGTAGGACATATGGCACAGCGTCATCTTCCTGCACTCCTGATCATCATGGACGGCTGTGGCCTGGCTCCGGCCGATGGCGAGAACGCCGTCGCCGCTGCCAAGACGCCCTTCCTTGATAGCCTGTACGAGAAGTACCCCCACACCACGCTCGGCGCTTCGGGCGAGGACGTGGGTCTTCCCGATGGCCAGATGGGCAACTCCGAGGTGGGTCACCTCAACATCGGTGCCGGCCGCATTGTGTTCCAGGAGCTTTCGCGCATCAACAACGCCATCAAGGACGGCTCCATCGCCAAGAACGAGGTCTTCGTCAAGGCTATGGACGACGTCAAGGCTGACGGCAAGACTCTCCACCTCATGGGCCTTATGAGCCCTGGCGGTGTTCATTCTCACATGAACCACGTCGAGGCTCTGGTCAAGATGGCTGCCGAGCACGGTGTCAAGACCGTTCGCGTCCACGCCTTCATGGATGGCCGCGACGTTGACCCGCAGTCCGGCGCTGGCTACATGAGTGAGTTCTGCGCCTTCCTGGCCAAGATCTCCGAGGAGACCGGTTGCGACGCTCGCGTTGCCACCGTCTCGGGCCGTTATTGGGCCATGGACCGCGATAATCGTTGGGAGCGCATCCAGCGCGCCTACGACGTCATGGTCAACGCGTCCGATGCTGATACCGACCCCGTTGCCGGTATCAAGGCCTACTACGAGAAGGATCCGCGCGGCGACGAGTTCGTCGAGCCCTTCGCTGCCCACAACGAGGGCATCCACGAGGGCGACGCGGCCATCTTCTTCAACTTCCGTCCCGACCGCGCTCGTCAGATGACCCGCGTGTTCACGGACAAGGAGTTCGACGGCTTTGAGCGCGAGCAGATCAAGCTTTCGCACTTTGTGACGATGACCGAGTACGATCCGACGTTTGACGTCGAGGTCGCCTTCCCCAAGACGTTCCCCGAGAACGTCCTGGCCGACGTTATCGCCGCCAACGGCCTGAAGCAGCTGCACACCGCCGAGACCGAGAAGTACGCCCACGTGACGTTCTTCCTCAACGGCGGCATCGAGGAGCCCAAGGAGGGCGAGGAGCGCGTGCTCGTCGCTTCCCCCAAGGTCGCTACCTACGATCTGCAGCCTGAGATGAGCGCTCCCGAGGTTACCGAGAAGCTCGTCGCTGCCATCAACGAGGATCGCGCTGATTTCTACATCGTGAACTTCGCGAACTGCGACATGGTTGGTCACACCGGTGTCTTCGACGCCGCCGTTAAGGCCGTCGAGGCTGTTGACGATGCCTTGTCCAAGGTTGTCCCGGCGATTCTCGCCAAGGGTGGCTTTGCGCTGATCACCGCCGACCACGGCAACGCCGACCACATGTTTGACGTTGCTTCCGACGGTTCCAAGCATCCGTTCACGGCTCACACCACCAACCGTGTGCCGTTCATCATCGTTGATGAGAAGGCCAAGCTCACCGGTATCGAGGACGGTCGTCTCTCCGATATCGCTCCGACCATGCTCACCATGGCTGGTATTGAGCCTTCCGCCGAGATGACGGGTCGCGTGCTCGCCACCGAGGCCTAAGAGAAAACAAATAACGTTTTCTAGTAAGGGGGTTGTCCACAATCGGACAACCCCCTTTTTCTGCCATTTGGGGACGGGGTTGAAATGGTAGAAATATTTTTCCTCTAAAGCTTGACTTCCCGTTTGCCTGTGATGGTTTGCCGCTGACTAGTTTTCTTTCGTTGCCAACCTTGTATTAATGCCTATCTGGGTAGAGTTTGACGCAAACATGCATGCGGATTGTGAGGTCCAGCAATGACAAGGCAGGCCAGAGTAAAGTCCCCCTACGGCTATTACCATGTGATGATGAGAGGCTGTGGCAAGCAGTACCTATTCGAAAAGGATTATCAACGCAGGTTTTTCATGTCCGTAGCGGGTGAAGCATGCACGCAGTACAAGGCTTCGTTATGCGCCTGGTGCCTCATGGACAACCATGTGCATATGCTGCTTTCTGATCGCGAGGACCATATGTGGGAGGTCGTCCATTACATAGGAACCCTCTATGGTCAGTTTTTCAACAGGGTGACCGGACGCTGCGGCCCCGTATTTCAGGATCGCTATAAAAGTAAGCCTATTGAGTCTAATGACTATTTTATGCAGGCAATTCGCTACATTCACGATAATCCGATTGAGCTTGGTTGCCGCCCGGAGGCCTACCAATGGAGCAGCTATCAAGCCTACCTTGGTGAAGGCGGCCACCTGGATCGGAGCATCCTATTTAGTCTAATCGGCGGACGGGGAAATTTTGAATCCTTTAGCAAATCGGGCCGCAAGGATACCTATGTATTGAATTCTGGCCGTTCGATGACGGTATTTGAGCAGGAGCGCAAGGCTAGGGGAGTCCTAGACGGCATGGATCCCCATGATGTTATGGGGCTTCCCGGTCCATTTGAACGTGCCGAAGCTGTTCGCAGGCTGTATGAGGCTGGCTTTAGTGAACGACAGATTGGCCGTCTTACGGGGCTTGGACGCTATGTCGTTCGAAATGCCCTCAAATCACTTTAATAGATGAAAATCAAGAGCTATTTCTGCCATTTCTACCCCGTCCCCGAGTGGCGGGTAGGGGAGAGCGGGGGTTGTGGTACAGTACTGGAGTTTGAATTGTTCTATTAAGGAGCTTATCTATGGGTCCGTTCCAGATTTTTCTGTTTGTCGTTTGGGCTGTCTCTGCCGTGGCGCTGACGATTCTCGTCCTGATGCATTCCGGTAAGGGCACCGGCGTTTCGGATATGATCGCTAGCTCGCTGTATAACTCCAGCTCTGCCACGGGCGTCATGGAGCAGAACCTCGATCGCCTGACGGTAATTATGGCCGTCGTTTTTGCCGTGTGCGTCGTCCTGTGCATGTTCTTCTTCCCGCAGGGCATCGTCGGCTTCTAAGCACGAGCCGCATAAAATAATTGAAAAGGGTTCCGCAAGTGCGGGACCCTTTTTGTTTACAAATTTGTAACAGAGTCAAAATATCCCCACATACTTCGCCCAACTAAAGAAATTCTTGACCGTTGACCGGAATTAGCCCCAAATCGTGCATAAAATGCGCTACTGTATTGCGAAACGTTGGTCCGTTGTGCATAACCAGCCATAGCGACGGGCGACGTTTTTATGGTTCGGATCGGATTGTCTCGACATGTGTCCGACTGAACATTTCTTTGTCCTATCTCATAAGGAGGATGGCATGGCTGATTCTATGTTCCACCAGCCCGTTATGGGTCGTCGCGCCTTCGTTGGCGGTACCCTTGCTGCGAGCTCCATGGCTTTTCTTGCCGCATGCGGCAAGAAGGGTGGCGACGCTTCCGGTTCTGAGTCCGGTTCGACGCTGAACTTCTACATCAACAACCCGGTCTGCATCGACCCCTACAACGTCCAGGAGGACCAGGGCACTCAGGTCGAGTACCAGCTCTTTGACGCTCTGACCTCTTACGACGCCGAGAAGGGCGAGATCGTTCCGCTGGCTTGCGAGTCCTTTGAGTCCAATGACGACGCCACCGAGTTTACCTTCAAGATCAAGAAGGCCAAGTTCCACAACGGTGACGACGTTACCTCCAAGTCCTTCAAGCTCGGTTGGGAGCGTCTGGTCAACACCAAGTCGGCCATCGCTACCGAGTACGGCCCTTCCGAGGTCTCCTATCACCTTTCCATGGTCGAGGGTTATGACGACCTGCTTGCCGGTAACGCTACCGAGCTCAGCGGTGTTACGTGCCCCGACGATGAGACCCTCGTCGTCAAGCTGTCTTCCGCTTACGCTGACTTCCCCTTCGTCGCCTCTCATCCGGCTCTGGCCCCGGTTCCCGAGTGCGCCGAGTCCGATGTCAAGAGCTTCTATCTTGCCCCGGTCGGTAACGGCCCGTTCATGATGGACGGCAAGTGGGAGGATGGCCAGGAGATCAACGTCAAGAAGTTCGACGATTACTATGGCGACAAGGCCAAGATCGATGGCATCCACTTCCAGGTCATCAAGGACATGGAGACCGCTTACAAGGAGTTCCAGGCCGGTAACCTCGATGTCTGCGACGTTCCCGTCGCTCAGATCGATGCCGCCAAGAAGGATCGCGGCGTGTCCAAGGACGGCTACACCATGGGTGACGGCGAGCGCATGCTGCTCGGCGCCGAGCCTTCCACGTACTATCTGACCTGCAACACCACGGCCGAGCCGTTCAACAACGCCGACCTGCGTAGGGGCATCTCCCTGGCCATTAACCGTGAGGCCATCTGCAAGACCATCTTCAAGGGTACCCGTACCCCTGCCGACGGCATTGTTCCTCCGGGCATCGATGGCTACAAGGAGGGCGCATGGGAGTTCTGCGCCTACGATGTCGACAAGGCTAACGAGTACCTCGACAAGGTTGCTCCCGCTGGCGCTAACGGCGATCGTGGCATTAGCGTGACCCTGTCCTACAACCAGGACGGCGGTCACAAGGAGATCATGGAGTCCATCATCGGTGACCTCGCCAAGGTTGGCGTTACCGCTGTCTCCGATACCCCTGAGTGGTCTGCCCTGCTCGAGCAGTATCAGAACTTTAACTATCAGTTCGGTCGTCTGGGTTGGATTGCCGACTACCCGATCATGGACAACTTCCTGTATCCGCTGTTCCACTCCGACTCCCTCGGTGGCGACAACCGCTCCGGTTACAACAACCCCGAGTTCGACGCCAAGGTCGACGAGGCTCGTACTATTGTTGACGACGAGGAGCGCGTCGCTAAGATGCAGGAGGCCGACGCAATGGTCGCTGCCGACTGCCCGGTCATCCCGATTATGTTCTACACGCACACCATCGCCGGCTCCGATCGCATTAAGCACCTCTATGTCGATCCGCAGAAGCACGCCGATCTGGGTACCGCTGAGCTCGCCTAAGAGTTTGCAGCTTCCGTGAGGGTCAAGTATTTACGTAGACCTCATGGGAAACATACAGTTCTCCCTAACCTGGGGTAAACTGGCTGATGGTAATTTTGGGATGCCGGTCTGGCGATCGGCATCCCATTTAGGTTAATCCCTAGATAGGGGAGTGGTATGGGTAAGTACATCGTTAAACGTGTGCTTCAGTTCATCCCGGTGTTTTTGGGCGTTACGCTGATTCTGTTCGCCCTCCAGAATATCGTGCCGGGAGATCCGATCAAGCTGATCGGTGGAGACAAGGCTCTGTCCCCCGAGGTGGAGCTTCAGCTTCGCGTCCGCTATCACCTGGTCCAGACGGACGAGGACGGCAACGCGATCCTTGACGAGAACGGCGACCCCGTTCAAACGTCGCTCGTGGACCGTTACTTGTATTACATGAACGGCCTGCTTCATGGCGATCTGGGTAATTCGTATCAGCGCAAGCTGCCGGTTACGGAAATCTTTGCCCAGAAGTATCCGTATACGGTCAAACTTGCCGCGTGCGCCATCGTGCTCGAGGCAATTATGGGTATCGGTGCGGGTATCATTTCGGCGGTAAAGCGTTATTCCTTCTGGGATATTTTGGTAACGCTCACCACGTCGATCCTCGTTGCGGTCCCGGCCTTCTGGCTCGGTATGTTGCTGCAGCTGTTCTTTGGCGTCATCCTCAAGGACGCCACGGGCGGTGCAATCTCCATGCCGATCTCGGGTGCCGGCGGTTCCAGCTCTCAGTATCAGGATTGGATGCACTATGTGCTTCCGACCATTACGCTGGCTTCGGTTTCGACCGCTTATGCTGCGCGCATTATGCGCTCGCAGCTGCTTGACGTCATGAACCAGGATTACATCCGTACGGCAAAGGCCAAGGGTCTCTCCAATCGTGCGATCATCGTCAAGCATGCGCTTAAGAATGCACTCATCCCCGTCGTTACCTATATTGGTGTCGACTTTGGCGGCATGCTTTCGGGCGCCATCCTGACCGAGACGGTCTTTAACTGGCCCGGTATCGGCTATGAGGTCTATCGCGCCATTAGCATGCGTGACTGGCCCATCGTTATGGGCGGCGTTACGCTCATCGTTGTCGTCGTCATGGTGATCAACCTGCTCGTCGACATTAGCTATGCATTCCTCGACCCGCGCATCCGCCTTGGCGGTCCGTCGGATAAGGCCTAAGGGAGGTACGTCTCATGCAGGAAACTGATTCTCAGTCTCAGGAGCAGGCTACCGCCACCAAGGCCGCATCTGCTCCCGCCAAGTCCCGCACGCTGTGGGGCGACGCTTTTAAGCGTCTTCGTAAGAACAAGCTCGCCGTTATCGGTGTCTGCTGGATCATCATCGTCGTTGTGGTTGCCCTGACTGCAGATCTGTGGGCTAAGCCCTGGCTCGGTTCCCCGACGGCTTCCGACTCGACCACTATGGCCGAGACGTCGCTGTTGGCTCCGTGTGCAGAGCACCCGTTTGGCACCGACGCCCTTGGTCGCGACATTCTCGTCCGCGTTATCTACGGTGCGCGCGTTTCGCTGTCCGTCGGAATTATGGCCACCGCGATCTCCACGCTAATTGGTCTGGTCATGGGTGCTCTGGCCGGTTTCTACGGCGGCATCTGGGATACGATCATCATGCGCTGTGCGGACATCTTCCTGGCGTTCCCGTACGTGCTGTTCGTTGTCGCCATGATCGCCGTTATCGGCCGTGGCCTTCAGAACGTCTTTATCGCCATCGGTATTCTCGGCTGGCCTTCGATTGCGCGCGTCTTCCGATCCGCGATCCTGACGGTCAAGGAAAATGACTATGTTGATGCTGCGCGCGCGATGGGTGCATCCGATGCTCGTATCGTCGTACGTCACATCTTCCCGAACTCCGTCGCCTCCATCGTGGTCTACGCGACCATGAACATTGGTGGCGCCATTCTGACCGAGTCCGCTCTGTCCTTCCTCGGCATGGGCGTTATTCCGCCTACGCCTTCGTGGGGCTCCATGATTCAGGACGGTCAGCAGTATCTTCTGACCGCTCCCTGGATGATGATCATGCCCGGTCTGGCAATTCTCTCGACGGTGCTCGCCTTCACCCTGCTGGGTGACGGTCTGCGCGACGCCCTCGACGTCAAGATGAAGGACGCATAAGGATGAAGAAGAACAAGAACTATGTGGACCTGAAGGACCAGCCTGTTCCCGAGGGCCAGCATCTGCTCGAGGTCGATGACCTTAAGATGTATTTCCACACCGAGGACGGCGTTGTTCGCGCTGTCGACGGTGTCTCCTACACGCTCGATCGCGGCGAGACCCTGGGCGTCGTCGGTGAGTCCGGCTCCGGTAAGTCCGTGACCGCCATGACCATCATGGGTCTTATCTCGATGCCTCCGGGAAAGATCGAGGGCGGCGACGTTCGCTATCGCGGTCGTTCTATCCTCGAGATGACCGAGGAGGAGATGCAGCACATTCGCGGCAACGACATCGCGATGATCTTCCAGGATCCTATGACCTCCTTGAACCCGGTCTATAAGATCGGCAAGCAGGTGGGCGAGGGCCTTCGTCTGCACCGTGGCTACTCCAAGCAGGAGGCGCTCAAGCGCGCTACCGAGCTTTTGGACCTCGTGGGTATCCCCGAGCCCGAGAAGCGCGTCAATGAGTATCCGCACCAGTTCTCCGGCGGTATGCGTCAGCGTGTCATGATCGCTATGGCTCTTGCCTGCGATCCCGATATCCTGATTGCCGACGAGCCCACGACGGCTTTGGACGTTACCATTCAGGCTCAGATTATCGAGCTCATGCAGGAAATGCAGGAGAAGAACGGCAACGCCATCATCATGATTACCCATGACCTGGGCGTCGTTGCCGATATGGCCGATAAGATCATGGTTATGTACGCCGGCCGTCCCGTCGAGTTCGGTACTGCTGAGGAAATCTTCTACGAGAGTCGCCACCCCTACACCTGGGGCCTTATCCGCTCCATCCCGGAGCAGGCCATCGAAGAGAAGAAGCCGCTTACGCCGATTCACGGCAACCCGCCTTCGCTCATGAACCTGCCTGAGGGCTGCGTCTTCTCTCCTCGTTGCCCCTATGCGACGGACAAGTGCCGCAAGCAGCGCCCCGAGCGCGTTGTCACCGAGTCTGGTCATTACTCTGCGTGCCACTACTCCGGTGACCCCGAGTTCCTCAAGAACGCTCCTGAGACGTCCCGTACGCGCAAGGATTCCAAGAAGGGAGGCGAGGCGTAATGGCAGATACCAACGAGCGTACTCCGCTGCTGAAGGTCGAGCACCTCTCTAAGGAGTTCCCCGCTGAGTCCGGCATGTTCGCCAAGCGCTTCTCCAAGCGTGTCGTCTCTGCAGTGAATGACATTTCGTTCGAGATTTATCCGGGCGAGACCTTTGGTCTGGTCGGTGAGTCTGGTTGCGGTAAGTCCACGACGGGCCGCACCATCATGCGCCTGACCAAGCCGACCGCCGGTAAGGTGTTCTTCCAGGGTAAAGATGTTGCCGAGATGAGCAAGCATGAGATCAAGGACATGCGTCGCGAGATGCAGTTTATCTTCCAGGATCCTTATGCTTCGCTCAACCCTCGTATGACCATCGGCGAGATTGTCTCCGAGCCCATGACCATTCACGGCGTGGGCACCAAGGAGGAGCGCATTGAGCGTGTCCGCGAGCTTCTCGACGTTGTCGGACTGAACCCCGAGCACATTAACCGCTATCCTCATGAGTTCTCCGGCGGTCAGCGTCAGCGTGTCGGCATTGCCCGCGCATTTGCGCTGAAGCCCAAGCTGATTATCTGCGACGAGCCTGTCTCTGCACTTGACGTTTCCATTCAGGCCCAGGTTTTGAACCTGCTGAAGGAGCTTCAGGATAAGTTCGGCACTGCTTATCTCTTCATTGCTCACGACCTCTCCGTCGTACAGCACATTTCTGATCGCGTTGCCGTTATGTATCTGGGTAAGATGGTCGAGGTTTCGGACTGGAAGACGCTCTATAGCGAGCCTCACCATCCGTACACGCAGTCGCTGCTGTCTGCCGTGCCGGTGCCCGATCCGGATATCCAGAAGACCCGCAAGCGCATCATCCTCGCCGGCGATCCGCCGTCGCCGCTGGATCCGCCGACCGGCTGCCGTTTCCACACGCGCTGCCCGATCGCGCAGGGCATCTGCTCCGAGAAGCTTCCCGAGTTTAAGGAAGTTGCCCCGGGCCACTGCTGCGCCTGTCACTTCGCGGAGCCGTTCCCGATCAAGGAATCGCACATCGACCTGTAGTCGGTTGTTTGTCCGGGCCCGTGCTGGACTTAGTTTTCAGAACGTCCTCGACCATGGAAACCCCCTTATCCTGCTCCTTCGGAGCTGCGGATAAGGGGGTTTCCTGGTCTGCGGAATGTTCTGAAAACTAAGTCCAGCACGGGCCCTGCGGTAACTCGGCAGGGGGAGTGCGATTCCTTGATCGCTCACTTAGTTTAATAAGAAATTGAGCGAGGCCGGAGCTTTGGCTCCGGCCTCCCCATATAAGGGCTCGGCAAAGCCGAGCCACCAAATTTGCATCAGCCCCCAGAACATGTTTGAGAACTGTGCCTGAAGTACGTATTTGCAGGCCCCGTATCGGTGGTGCCTCCCGGCGCATTCCGCAGGGGGAGCGATATTTTGCAGCATGAAGTGCGTAGCAAAATATCGCTCATGCCCGAGGACGCGCTGGGAGGCAACACCGATACGGGGCCGGACATATCGATTTACCAGCGCATTTACAAATTCGTAAACTTTTTTCAAAAAAGTGCTTGCACAGTTCTCGAATCATAGGTTATTATCTTCCTCGTTGAACGCGCGGGTCCAACAAAACGAACTGCGAATCAACAGCATAGCATGTCGGAGTGGCGGAATTGGCAGACGCGCTAGCTTGAGGTGCTAGTGACCGCTTTTTGGTCATGCGGGTTCAAGTCCCGCCTCCGACACCATCGCATTTCAGAAGCCTCTTCGGAGGCTTTTTTGTTACCGATAGACGGTGAGGTCCACGATGGAAACGCTTGAGCGCAACGAGTGGGCAGACGTTGCCCAACTGGTCGAGATCACGAGCGATGCTGTCATCATCTGTGAGCTCGACGGAACCATTCTGCATGTGAATAATCGTTTGCTCGACCTGATGTGCGAGGAACGCGCTGACGTCATCAGCGGTGATGTCAAAGACGTTCTGTACTCGTCTGCCTTTGAGCGCGCGACCGAACATCGCCTGCCGTTTGAGACCGATGGCTCCGAGAGCGAGCTGATGCTCAAGCTGAGCGACGGGTCTTTTATTCCCGTCTTGGTTCGCGCGGGTTCCGTTACGCCTCCGCGTATCTTTGGACGTCGTGCACCGCGTGTCCTGGTGGCGCTTCACAGCATCGAAGAGCAGTATTCCCACGATCGTCAGCTCAAACGTGCGCTATCGGAGCTTAGGGTGGCGAATAAACGCCTTTCGGGTACCCTTTCAGTCATTATGAGTACCGTGGGCTCCGATGAGCTCCCCAGCTTGCTCGATACCGTTTTGAATCAGCTCGTTGGAACGCTCGATGCCTCCGGTGCGGCTATCTATTTTTCCGAGAGCGGCGGCTTTAAGCTCCGCGGTGTTTCTAAGGAGCTTGAGGACAGCTATCTGCCCGAGTTTATGCCGTACGGCGCGGGCATTCCGACCTACGTACTTCGCGAGTCGCGTGCCTGTCGCCTGTCGATCCAGCAGGACCTTGAGGGCGACCGGGTTGCTTCGGGTATGTTCATGGATTTGGACAATCGTTCCAAGCACTTGCTGCGCGTGCAGGATATGCCCCCGTATCGCAGCGAGATCTGTCTTCCTGTGTTTTACGGCACGCAGGTCCTTGGCGTGTTGGAAGTTGGCTGGAAACGCCCCCAGGCGCCACTTGCCTATGACGTGAACGTGCTCGAGGTCATCTGCGATTACCTGTCTATTCAGCTGGTCGGCATGGCGTCGAGCTTACGTTCGCGCCGCACGGCGGAGCTCGGCCGCTCGCTCAATTTGCTGCGCGATGAACTGTTTACCTATCTCGATGATCCCGTTGCCGCCTCGCGAGCGGTGTCGACGGAAATCTGCACGGTGCTCAATTGTCATTTCTGCCCCGTGGAGTATGATGCGGGCCTCGAAACCTATGTCATCGATTTTGAGGGCGGCAGTCGTGTGCCGTTGCCGGGCGATCCGGAGTCGCTCTTCTTTTCCACCACCGCACCAGCTGCGCGTTTGGGGGTCGCTTCCGATGGTTTTGAGCCGTCGGTGCTGGGCGGTGCGAGTGCTGATGATCTTAAGCATGTGCGCTTGACCCGCGTCGACGAATCCATGCCTATGGGCGGATGGTTGAGGGCTCATGGCCTGCCGTGCCAGGGCCTCTATGTCGATTCCGGCTTCGAGGCGGGACGCGTTCGCTCGGAGGGCGGCGGTCGGCGGAACAACGATGCGATCGTTCCCGCTGATATCGCCAAGGGGCCGACGAGGCGCGCTTTGCTGCTCCGCGATGGCAGCCAAGAACCAATTGACGACCTTGAATACGACTACCTGGTGCATCTGGCGCATGACTTTGAGCTGATCTATGAAGGCGAGTCTCAAAAGCGCGAAGAGCGTCATATCGCTCAGACGCTTCAGATTGGCATGAGAAATTCGCTTGGTGACGTTCCGGGCATTGCAACCGATTCGGTATACCTATCGGCAACGAATTCTGCGTTGGTCGGCGGCGACTTCTATACGCTTGTCCGTCTTCCCGACGATTGTGCCGTAATGATTTTGGGCGATGTGTCCGGCAAGGGGATTGAGGCGGCGTCGATGTCGGCACTCGTCAAGACGGCGCTGACGGCCTATGCCTGGGAGGGTGCAGGGCCTGCCCGTATGGCACGCTCGCTCAATAGCATGCTCATGGGCTTTTCGAGGGTCGAGACGTTTGTGACGGCGTTTATCGCCAAGATCGATCTTAAAGCGGGCCGCGCTACTTATTGCTCTGCGGGACATCCTCCCACTATGGTCATTAGGCCGTCGTCGACGCCGCGTGGCGGCGGCGAGACCTGCGGGGGAGAAGTGGAGCTCCTTGGGTGCCAATCGGGCGTGATCGGTGCCTTTGAGAGCATGGTCTACGAGACGGGCGTGTTTACATTCGCTCCTGGTGACATGCTATTTATGTATACCGACGGAACAATCGAAGCACGTGATCGCTCGGGTGCTTTCTTTGGCGAGCAGCGCCTTCGTGACCTTCTGCTCTCTGTCTCGGGTGAGGGCG
>CATXKN010000012.1 GCA_958370785.1 uncultured Collinsella sp.
CGACACGCATAAAAGCCTCCCATTTCTCATGTCCAAGAAATGGGAGGCAGTTCAATGTGAGGTCGGGGCCTTTTAGGAGCTCGTTCTCGGGCTCGAGCTCGCGCATGCACTTGCGGCCGCCGCGACCGGGTGGTTGGTCAGCTCCTTCTTCCTGACCGTCACCCATCTTCCCAGGGTCTTCTCGTTGATGCCGAGGTCGGCTGCCACTTGGGCGATGGGCTTCCCCGACGCGGCGGCGAAGTCTGCGGCCTCGGCGCGGTACCCCGCTGTGTAGGAGGGCCCGTCTGCCATGACTGACACTCCTTTCTTTTTGGCGCTGAAACGATTATCGCCGCTCAACGCCATTCCTCTAAGTCAAGTGTCCTTGAATACGATACAGTTCAAATGGACGAGGAGAATCTGGCGCTCCTCTCGATGAGCCCGGAGAGGTCCCTGGTCGTCACCTTCCCCCGCGCGAACGCGAAGCGGACGGCGGCGAGCCATGTCCTCACCGCGCGTTCCATTTAGGGAGTCCTCGAGAAGTCGATCTCTCTGTGCGATAATCGAGCTATTGAGTCTCGCGAGTTTAGAGCTGGTGATATGCATTGAAAATCAAGATGAAAAACATCGGCAGGGTCGCTGAGGCCGATATCGAGATTAATGGTATTGCCGTGATCGCCGGGGAGAACGGGACGGGGAAAAGCACGGTTGGAAAAGCGCTTTATGCGGCCTTCAACAGCATGTCCGATTCGGAGAACAAAATCGACCGCATGAGGCGCAATAGTGTTGAGCGCGCCATCAGGAAGGCATATGTGGGAAGCCCTCTCGACTCCACGTCTCGCCACAGGCGAACTGCTGGAAGAATGAATAGTTTCATCGACAGGGTTTTTTCGGGCGAGTGCACGAGGGACGAGCTTATTGATGAGATAAAGGAGTATTACGGGGAGGAGATCTCCCGTGAGATCGAATCCGATTTCACGAATGGCGTAGCAGGAGTTGCCGATCAGATTATCGAGATCATGGATATCTCCGATGATGAGGTATTTCGTGCGATTGCGACAAACAGGTTCCGAAGCGAGTTCAACGGCCAGATCAATTCGGTTTTCGGCGAAGAGCCCGGGAAGGTCGAACTCCAGATAAAGGACGCATCTACGGTTTTCTCGGTTGCAAGTGACGAGGTGGCGGAGGTGCACGATAGGAGGGTTTTGCGATTCAGGGCGCATTATCTGGACGACCCGTTCCTGATCGATTCTCTCGGAGGACCCTACGGCCCCGCTTTTCGGTTCAAGCCCCTCCTTGGACACCAGGAGGAGCTGCGGCAAGATTTGATTCAGGCGACCATCCGTAACGATGACAGCGAGTCCTCGCTGTTCGAAGAGATCGCGAAGGAGCGACACCTGAAGGTTCTCATGGACAAGGTTTCCTCCTTATGTCCGGGGCATTTCGAGAGGAGCGAAAGTCGCGGTCACCTTACGTATCTCGAAGAGGGCTTCGCTCGGGGGTTGGAGCCTGGGAACCTTTCTGCTGGCTTGAAGACGTTCGCCATCATGAAGGTACTCTTGAAGTCCGGCGCGCTAGATGCCGGAGGGACTATTATCCTCGATGAACCCGAGATTCATCTTCATCCTGCATGGCAGCTGGCCTTCGCCGAGATAATCGTGCTGCTCCAGAAAGAGCTCGGGATGCACGTCTTAATGAGCACCCATAGTCCATATTTCCTGAATGCGATCGAAGTGTATTCTAAGAAGCACGCTGTTGATGGATTGTGCTCATATTATCTTGCGGAGACCTGCACTGATGGACGCTCTCGCTTTGCCGATATAACCGGCTCGACTGAGGTCGCCTACGAGAAGCTGGCGGCTCCTTTTGATACGCTTGAGAGGGAGGAGTACGGCCTTGAGTAGCGACCTGTGCGCCTCCTGCCCTCATCCGAACTCTCCCGCGGTGCCAGATGGCAGCGATGGTTGCTCCCGTTGCAGGACCTGTATCCTAAGGGACTGCACGTCGACCATCTCCAAAACATCCAGAGACGGGAGCGTCTCTCTTGTGGATGACGATTTCCCTGTTGTCAATTTTGACTCTGTTAAAGAATGCTACTGCAAAAAGGTCAATAGGTGGATGCAACTCCCGCGCTCCGCCGATGCGCTGTATTGCGACCGGGAAACGTTATATCTAGTCGAATTTAAGAACGGCAGTCTGAAGGAGACGCTGGGGAAGAGGCTCAATCCCAAGGATGACGAAGAGCTTGGTATCAATCTTGGCCAAAGGGACGCCCTCATCGAGAAGTGCAAGGACAGCGTTTTGATCTGCTCGGACCTGTGGGGAAAGAGGACGAGATGGTTTCGCGAGCACTGCGTCTTTGTTTTGGTATACAACGAGGACAAGAACAAGACCGCGTTGAAGCGAGTTGCCAGTTCGATTAGGAGAAAAGCACGCTTTGGGCTTCCTGACAAATTGAAAGGGTTTTGCGTGAAGGATGTCTTGACGCTAACCGAAAAGGAGTTTTCGACATCGCTCCTTTCAACTTGGCGAGACGCAGAAGAAATCGCGGAGGTCGACGCGTAGGAGACCGAAAAGCATCCGGTGGCTATCTGCTCCCGATTTCAATCGTTCGTCTACAGTCGGTTTTCTTTCCGCTGCGACCGCCAGTTTGCGATGAGTCGCGCACCGTGTGAAGCTCAACACGGATGAAATACAAATAAAATCCCCCTTGCACTGTGTTGATAAATATTACTCGTCGAACTCATCTGAGCTGGGCCTTCTTGCATAGAACTGCCTGAACCTGAGCGTTTTCGGGTATCGCATTGCCCGATCGAGCACCATCGCGACCTTCTCAAGCTTGTCCTCGGGCGGACTCATAGCCACAGCCCTGCATGTCGTCCCGGTTGGAGCCGGGGTGAACCCTCAGGAAGCTCTGCATGAAGTAGCGCATCCGGTTCACGGGCCCCAGCGGGTTCTGGCCGTCGGGAACGCACTTGAGCAGCTTCGCGTTGTAGCGCTGGCTCTTCAGTGACAGCTTGTTGACAAGCGTCATGTGCGCGCCCTCCATGTCGTGGATGAGCGTGGAGCCGGGCGTCACACGGCCCTCGAACGTCGCCAAGGTCTTCGCCCTGCTCGTCTTGCCAAGGCCCTCCCGGATGAAGATTGAATGCCTGGTTCGTCGCAGCCGAGTGCGACACGGCCTCTACCCGAGACCATCATCTCTACACATAGCCCATCATTCGACAAGAACGCGCAGTTCGTCCTGCATAGGCGCATGGTGTCCCCCTCCGCCGCAAGAGGGGAGCAAAAGAAAGGTCCCTTTGTCACTACCGGACAAAGGGACCCCCCTGGGCAAACACGCTATAAAACCTTCTTGCCGAGCGGCTGAGTCTCAGGACACCGACGGCGCACCCGTAGACCTACCCATAATCCACGCCATTTCGAGCTTCTTGGTCTTCAACGTCACAATCCGATAATCATCCAGGCATCGAAATGACCTCGTCACAGGCGGCAAGCATCTCCTCGTCATGAGTGACAACGATTACAATATGGTCTCTCTTAACTTCGTGAAGCAATTTGATCAGCGCGCCTCGACTCTTCGCATCAAGTGCTGAGGTCGGTTCATCAAAAAGCATAACGTCCGGCGATTTCAACAGCTGTCTCACAATTGCAATCTTTTGCTTCTCCCCGCCGGACACCCCTCCTTTCCCGCCGGCAAGCATCGCCGCTGCCCCGTTCTCCACAGAGGCAATCATTTCGTCTAGCCCCAATATGGCAAGCATCCGATTCAGCTTATCCATCTCGTAATCATCAGAAAGCAGCGTAAGATTATCGAGAATCGTCCCCTCAACGATAGGGGGTTCTTGCTCCGTAATGCTGACTCGACACCGCCGCAATGCGTATCGGTCGATGCAACGCTGTGACACCCCGTCGTAGCGAACGGCCCCTTCTGTGTCATCTGGATATAACCCCAATATCACTGACAGCAGCGAGCTCTTCCCCGAACCATTCGGCCCCGAGATTCCATATAGCCGACCCCTGGAAAACACGAGCCCCTCAATGCTTAAAGCGACCCTTTCCGCCCCTGGATAACGTAGCTTGATGTTCTCAAGACGGATTTCCTCAATCGGATCAAGCGCCAATTTGCCATTCGCTTCAACCGGGACATCCCAAATTCTTTTCAGCCGCTCATAGCATACGCGATTAGTCTGGTAATCCCTCCCCCAGCCCAACAAATACTGTACCGCTGAGCTTAAGTTCGAATAATATCCGACGGCAGTCACGAGAAAACCCGGCAACAGTCTCCCGCCCATCACTTCAGCCGCGCCCACAACAAGAAGACATCCTTGAGCGGTGGAAGCGACCAACGCGTTGCCAAAGGTAAATCTAGACCCTACTTCCTGATTTGCTCTCATCGTTGGATAGAGCCCATTAAAAGCTTCGACCAGTACAGCGCGGAACTTATCGAACAAAGCATGTTTGCGAATGAAATCAACTTTCTCCAACTGATCTTGTAGACAGGAAAAAAACCTCGCGCTCTGCTCTTGTACGTCAAAACTTCTCTCAAACAGCCTCGCGCGTGAAACCGCATAAAAAGCGGCACTCGCTGCCGCAAGAACAAGGCAGACCACACTCAGTTTAATATTCAGGCTACCGAGAACAAACAGGGCGAACAAAAGGGTGACAACGTTGCTTGAAACCCCCACAACCGAGTTGATTACGAAGATGACAAGGTCATTAGCGTCGTGATTGATTTGCTGGTTATAATACGACGCATTGAAGCCCTCGAAGAATGCCTGGGGAAGGTGCTTCACGTGCTCAAGCGTATCCGCATTTAAGCCGAACCCCGCATGCGACTGAAGGTTGATGTACAGCATCTCTGAGCAATACACTAGTCCCGCTCGAACCGCCTGGACCGCAACCAAAATAAGGCAACAAACGAGAACGGCGGCAAAATCGGCGCTGGCCGGCATCGCCAGTTGGTTTACTACCATGCCGGTAAGAAAGGGACCCGCAAGCGCAAGCAGCCCGACCAAAACTGTTACGACAAGATAGGCGTAGAATCGACCGCCCAGTATATATTTCCTACAGAGATTAAGCATCCGCCTCATTTTGCCTCGCACCCCGTTTTGCCGCATTCATCATCTGGGAGAGCAACATTTTTTGCTCGGCATCATACCGGAAGGAAACGCAACGTTTCCCCTCACCGTTTAAGGCGTGGTTGGGGCATCCTCCCATGCACATGGGAAAAGCGAAGCACTCTTGGCATTCCGGGTCATCCGGCTCATATGCCATCCACTTAATCATGTTCTTGCTCAACATTGGCGGCTCGAAAATAGTTCCGACCCTCCGCTCCTTCATTCCAATGTCATCCCAGCACTTATACAAATCGCCGACAGGGTCAACCACGTACGAATTGATTCCAACGGCGCAACATATCCCGAAATTCGTCCCACCAAAAGGTTGAACTTTGAAGCCCCGCGCAATTGCCCTTTTATAAAACTCAGTCTCCTCATACGAGAACTCTTTTACAGTAAAGCAGTGGCTGTCGTTCGCACATACCTGATTGATATCGTCAACAGGGGCTAAATAGAAGTGAACCTTATTCATCAGGCCATTTAGCTCGAGATAATCCAATAGCTCTTGAGCGGCCTCGATGTTGGTCTTGTCGACGTTGCTCCTTATCGAAATATCGATGATGTCGGCACACTCTTTGACGTTCTTGAGAATACGTTCGTATGTAGGGCTTCCGTCGTGAAGAATCCTTCTCGAATCGTGATCCGACTTCGATCCATCTATAGTCACTTGCGCGCTCGTCACACCACATGCCGCGAGCCTCCTTGCAACATCAGGCGTCAGCAGATAGCCATTTGTCACTATCGATGCGGAATATTCACACGTTGGCCCCACGACATCTTTCAGATCCGACGTAATCCGTTCGATCATCTTCATTCCGAGCAGAGGCTCGCCGCCGTACCATCCAACTGAGAGACTTGCGATACCAGGATAGTAATCTTTCACGAACTTGGAGAGCTGTGTCAAAACCTCCTCGCCCATCGTCGTGTACGCCTGTCCCTTTTCATAGCAGTAGGGACAGCAAAAGTTGCAAGCCATCGTTGGCGCAATGGTAAGGGACAGAGCAGTATTCGCAAAGCGCGCGGCGCGACTTTGCAACCTGATCTCCCCAAGCTCGTCCCTCTCCTCATTGACTAGGATGCCTCCCCTTATCAGCTCCGCGACAAGATCATCGGCATCCCGAACGTCCCCTTATTGAATCCTTTTGAATTTCTGCGCGTATTCCGGATTTAACGACAGGATGCCGCCGGTTCGCGCATTCATGATAAGAAGACTTCCGTTATGTTCATGCACCACATTAAATTGCGACAGTTTCACTTCGCACCATCTCCATTTCCAATCAAATCCATATCGACCCTCAGACGCTGCGCATACGCCAGCGCACTACCTTCTTCGATAAAAACTGCACGAAAGCAGCAATAGACATGCGAGCGACACGATGACCGCATGGCCGCATGCAGCCATCAGGACCGTCCCGCCGGCAGCCCCGCACGCCCTCATCCAATAAGCCATGTGAACCGGGGGTAAAACGGTTGGGAAACTCATCGCGATAACAAGGCCCGCGAACGTTGCGACCAGCAAGGCTCCCGACACAAGAGATCTGATCCTGAACACCTCATATGCAACCGCAACCATCAGCGTATAAGCGGCGTCTATAACGATATTCGACAGGAGTGCCGAGGTCACATTACCAACCGTAAGGCTGTCTAGACCGCTTCCGGAGCACACGGCAAAGACCGCAGCGACACCGAGAGTAAACACGATGTAGGGGCACAGCGTATACACTTCGCAAGCCAATGTCTTTGCCGCAAACAGCTGCCAGCTGCGGAAGCCCCGAGCAATCGAAACTCCCCTTGCCGACACGCTCGTCGCATCACCGAATAGCGTCCCCGCCACAACAACAGAGACGATTGGGAAGAACACCGTATGCGCCATGGAGACGACACTTAGCCAGGAAGAGATACCCGTTGGCCCAACCCCTATCGAGAAAAGATAGCCCGGATCGGCGGAAAAGCCAAAGAACTGGCCCTCTCCCCCTGCGGAGACCCATGCGCCGGACCCGGCAAACACATAAATCCCCGCGATGCCCAAATACATCAGCGCTATTATCACGGCGAGTTTCATTCTCCTTGCGCGGAACAGTTCCGCCCTGACCGACATCCCAAGATTCATCGAACCGCCGTCCTTACAAATAGCGAGACGAGCGCAACTCCAACCGACACAAGCACAGTGCCGCCCGCATACAGCAAAACCTGAATTACACCAACATTCTGCATACTCAGGGAACACAGGTTCATCAGGTAATACACGGGCGAGAGCATGAGCAGCAAGCTGGGCTGACCGCTTCCGTATGTACTTGGGAACCACACCATCACAAATGTCGAAACCGCTATTGCAACGACGCTGCTCGCCACCACACTCCTCGTGAGCAAATACAGGGCGAAGGTAGCGGCGTACATCGAAATGAGCAGCAGCGCGATCATCAGCGCAATCGATACAAATTGGGCAAACCCTGAGCACGAGGCCCCAACGTCCCATTGGGCCATCTTGGTTAAATACAGCGCAGTCGTAGAAAGAAGATACACGGCACCGACCAGAGTGCAGTTCACCAACAGCTTCGTGATCACAATCGCCGCCTGCGACACCCCTCGCGATCTCGATACGGCGTAAGCCACGGATTCAAAGTCTCTCGACGTAGCGTAAACCGCGTAGAGAATCGTCACCGGAATCCAGACCACTGTAGACGCAAAAGACGTCCGGGCAACAGAGCCCAAAACGTCCCCTGCATCCACTAGGTTTCCAATAAAACCTATAGCCCCTCCAAGCGTATACGGGTCATCACCGGCGACCATGATCAGCACCTCAGACGAAGTCGCAGCCGCAACCACATACAGCACAGCCGCAAGCGCAATCATCAGAGCGGTCGCCGGGTGCCTGGCGAGCAACCATACCTCGCTCCGAAAAGCTGAGATGAACTCGCGTTTCATCACAGCTCGCTCTCTCGACCGATGAGCTCCGAATAAAACTCCTCAAGGCTCTTCCTATGAGAATACGCCTCCGCAACCCTCACACCTGCGGTCGAGAGCGCTTCGATTGCAATGCCCCGCCCTTCCTTTTTCTCCTCATAGCGCATAAGGACGCTGCCGTCCGGCAGAAAAGAATGTGAGGTCTCATCTCCGAGAACCGATCTCGTTCGCTCCAGATCGTCCACATGCAACACGAAACCACCGCGGCATGACTTTTCCAGCTGAGGTGCGGTCATCCTTCGAATGAGGCGACCATGACTTATGAAGAGGTAATCAGTTGCCAGCTTGTGCATCTCCTCAAGATTGTGGCTGGATACGAGAATCGTTTTACCTTGATCTTTGTTAAGATGCGTAAGGATTTTTCTTACTTCGACTATCCCCATCGGATCCAGGCCGTTTGTCGGCTCGTCCAGGATCAACAGCTCCGGATCGCCCAGCAACGCTATGGCCAGATCGAGACGCCTCCTCATTCCCATTGAGAAGTTCTTCACTTTCTTCCCGCCGGCCTCCCCCAAACCGACGGTTGATAACACACCGTCGATGGAACGATCGGTGGGAAGCCCCCACTCAATACAGCGAACGACCAAGTTGTCTCGCGCGGCCAGATTAGGATACGAAGCATTGAGGTCGGACATATAACCCAGCCTTTCCCTGCAGCTCCGTATTTCACGTCTCCCGGTTTGCCCAAACATCGAGATCGTTCCTGACGATGGCTCCGAAAGCCCCGTGATCAATCGAATTAACGTGCTCTTGCCGGCACCATTCTCCCCAATGAGTGCACACAGCTCGCCTTCCATTAAAGAGAACGAGACTGATTTAACCGCTTCAAACCCGCCATATCTCTTGGATATGGCACGCAATTCAACTGGGACTTCCCGCATGGACGACATCCTCCCCGTCAATAAAAAGGGACGACATGGCAATTGTGCGGGGTTATAGGTAACGTCGGTTCGCCCCCCATATTGCAATGCCACATCGCCCCTCAGGCGCTGCTGGCCAAAATATCTTTGAACAGTCTGTGCACGCCGTACGGCGTGCACTATCCGCTAAAAGCGGATAGTGCACTCCTGTGAAGAACACTTGGTGCTGCAGCTGCCGTGCGCGTAAAAGAAGCAATTGTTGCACATGGGCTCAGCCCCGGCTGACGGCTCGGTAATCCATTCCATTTCATTCCCCTCCTTTCGCGGTAGAAAGCCAGTTCATCTCTGCCCCCTAGAAACGGAACGTGCAGGACTGATTGGGGCACCTCTTCGTGCATCCCCCGTGCGCGTAGAAGAAGCAGTTGCCGCACGCGGGTGCAACGCCTTCCTCCGGCTCGTTAATCCAATCCATCTCTCCCTCCTTTCCTTGCATACCGAATTGATAATGTTATTCTAATTCGATATGTATCATATTTCAATATAAGCTTATTTATATATTACACAAGGTAAGCACCCCCCTGCATCCAGCACAGGAAATGACTCTCTCGTTCCCCAGTGACGCGGCGAGAAATACAGGCCACTGCAGGACGTTGAATGAACAGCCCGTGAAAACCGTTGTTTTCACGGGCTGCACCTGCTCAATACTTTTTTATTCTCCAGCCTCAGTCGTCTCTAAGATCGACCACGTAAACATGATCTGACTCCAGGACCGGGTCATCACCCGTCGCGGTCGCCCTGCTCAGCGCGTTGCGGGCGCGCCGCGTCGCCAGTTCCTCAAGTTCTCTTTCGTTGACGCGCTTAATAAGATCGCCAGGCTGGCAATCAAGCTCTACGCAAATATCCAGCAATGTCTTTAACCTAATTGCCTTCACCTTGCCATTTCGTATTTTTGAGATACTTGCCGGTGTGTGCCCGGTCGCCCGAATGATATCCGTACTCGTCTTTCCGCGTCGAAGCAATAAGCTTTCAAGCTCAATAATCAGATAGTCCATGCCGCCCCTCACACCAAATCCTCGGTCTGGTCTTGAAGCAGAGCTCCGTAGCGCCATATCGCAGAAATCGAGAAGTAGCAAACGGCCCCCAGCACAGCACCAATATCTATGGGCAGGGCCAGGTTTTCAAACATCGAATAGGCGTTCCCCAGCAAGTCGAAGGGGCCAATCACTATCGAAAGAAACCCCGGAGAAAACAAGAGGTCACCTATTGCTGCTGCAACAAACAGCCACCCGATAATCGAGATTCTTCGAGCATGCGAAAGGGTAAAGGGCGATTCGCCATGAGCCATGTCCATGCTGATTCCCCGCAGGGTCCATGTGGCCCCTCCGGAAATCAGAAGATACATCAAAGGAACCACTACGGAAACCGTCTTTGATGGATCATATAGGTTTCCTTGAGCAGCCATAAGCCCAATGGAAATAACCACCACCACCGAACAGCAACACACCGCTATAAACAGCGCCGTAAACAGAATCCCAAGCCTTCTTCCGAGAGTCATCATCTTCTGGATGGACTTATCGATCTTCTGGGCGCTATTCACCACAGCTCCTCCTAAAGCAATCAGAGGTCTTCTTACTTACTGTTTTTCCTACATTGTAACGAACTCGATAAGAAGAGGGTCGCTTCACGCCGCGCAATCCCGAACTCCAAGCGTTTCTCATCAGCATTGCCCATCTTTCGAGTCGAAATTCAAATCCAGTTTCTTATCGCATGCCAAAATCAAATCCTGATCGTGGCTTACAACAAGAATTAGCTGATTAAAGGGGTTTCGAGAGACATACTCCGTGAACTCCCGACGGCTTTCTTCGTCTAAATCATTCGTCGGCTCGTCAAACACAAGCACTTCCGGTTGCCTGCAAAGTGCTGAGATTATCCTTAGCTTCCGATACTCTCCACCAGAAAGGTCCCTACAATTCTTACCTTTTAACGATTCGACGGTTCGGCAGAAACTCGGCACAAGCTCGCAGAGATGCTCGCCCGTTCCCCGAATCGATGCCCTCTCAAGATAGTGTTCCACCGTTTCATTCGGAATAAAGAGCTTTTGCGGGCACACCGCAAACAGGTCATGTCGGATCGTCTCCATATCGAGCTCTTCATATGGCACCGACCCCAAAGCCCGATGTCCCCCAGCAGAATATAGTCCAAGAAGCACCTTCAGAAACGTGCTTTTGCCGCATCCGTTCGGCCCGGTAATGGCATAGGTTTCCCCCTCTCGACGTCCACGGAGAGATCGCGGTACAAGTAGGGCTTTCCCGCGTATCGGTACGCGATGTTGGACAACGATATGCTCTCCACGTGCCCAACCGTGTGGGTGCCGCGGTCCTCGGCGTCCTCCGTCAGAGCCCCCAATCGGTCGAACGAGGCCCTTGCGTCCTGATACGATTTGAAATAATTCAAATAATATTTGAAGCATCCGAACGCCATCGAGTAATACGAGTTCACCATTGTGAACTCGCCAATGCTCATTCTTCCGCTTAATATTTCCATTCCGGAGATCACAAGCAACGCTCCCCGGAACACAGATGAGATCAGGCCGTCGCTCGAGGTGGCCAGATTCGAGACCCTACTTGCTTTCATGTAAATCGGGTAGTACCCCTCGAATACCCCTTTGAGCGTCCGAGCGCTCTGGTCATATGCGCCATCGCACTTAATGTCAAACAACTGCGACAGCTCGCCGCTCACGGACGCGAAAAGCTTGCTCAACCCCTCCTTGTTCGCAAGCGAGCTGTTGTACAGCGGCTTTTTCAACGCCCTGAATAAAATGAAGTACGCAACAAGCGAACATGCACTTAACACCAGGAACACCGGATTGATCGAAAACAGGATGATGCATATCAACACAACCAGAACGACGTTAAGCCCGATCGTCAGGAAGTTGTTCACGACAAACGATGACACCGCATTCGAATCCGCATACACCCTCTGCGTTGTATAGGATGGATCCGCCTGCTCCCCCTTTTCCAGGGGCCCCCGTTCAAACGACTCACACGTGGTCCCCATCAGTCTCGTCGTCATCTCCAAGATGACGCGCGATACGTTCACGCCCATCGCATGCGACATGAAGGAGGCCGATATCCCTATGCCCGCAACAAAGGCCGCAAACCATACGACGCGAGATGGGTCCCTATTCGTCACGAGAAAGTCTACAAACCCACCGTTTAAGGCGGGCATGATGCACGAGAGAGCGAAATTAACCAGCATGAGAATCACGAAAAGCCGTGACCCTTTACACCGAAACAACTCGTGAACCGTCTTCTTAAACATGCCAGCTCCCATCAAGCGGCCTTTTATCCAAAACTGAATATGTTCGCCGCTTAATCGCTCCCATATATCCCTTGTTGTTAATCCTTGCTCAAGACACTATCTCGGGCTGCGGTGCCCAGGATTCCATTTCACCTTTATATACATACGAATAGGCCCCCTATTTGCATAGGCAAGCGCGGCGATTATAACGGCAGCCACCATCAGGCCGAGAATAGCCCTTTTGTCCGGAAAAAGGGACGAGAGAAAAAGGCATATTGCGGAGAAAACTACAGACGCCCCCACCACTCGGTTTGCGCCTAGAGACTCGGCCGTCCGCTTTGCCTCCTCTAAACGCTCTCCCGATAGCAATGACATTCCGGCAAGCAATCCCGTGAGCTTGCCTCGATATATCATTATTCCGAACACCAGCAGCAGGCATGACCCCACCATTGGAACCACAACGTCCGACATCGCCATCACTCCAGTCCATTCCTTGTCATCGAATCCTTGCGGCGGCTCAGCGCATCTGGCGTCAAATGCAACCTCGTGTCAAACGGACTGCTCGCAAGCTCAATTACTTTGCATGAGCTCGAACATACCGGTTTAAACGGCATACAGTTTAGCCTCGATGGCCTACGTGATTCTCATGAACATATGCGGGGGTTCCCGGGGCTATACGACCGGGTACTAGACGCCATCGATATCACGCTGAACGAAACTTCGCTGCACCTTTCGATTGCCTTTTGTCCAACATCATTTAATGTCGACGATTTCAAACCAGTTTGCACGATGCTCCGGGACAAGCTGAAATCGTCGAGCAGGACCGACCGAATTGACCTTCGAGTCAGCCACTTATGCTCCTCGGCAGAGCCCGAAAAAACCGCACAATTCGCCCTTCAAATAATCAATACCGTCGGTTGGTCAACACGATCAACGACCTTCGATACGATCCAGGCTATCGAGGCTACTTCATGTTTGAGTGGGGCGACCCCATCGACCACTTGGTCAGATTCCCCCAGCTGCAGATGCAATTTGACCAAGTGGCCATCCACGCCAATGGCGATATCGTCGTATCCCCCTATATACCTCTCATCATTGGAAACGTTCGCAAACACAGTCTTCAGGAATACTACGATGCCGGAATGGCAACCGTTTGGGATAAACCCGTTATTACCGCGTTGGCCAATCGCATGCACTCGATTGACGAGATGGAAGAGATCTCATCGTTGATTGCAGACATCAATATGGACGGCGACCTCTATATCGACCTAATCGATGACGATCTAGGCGACCTGAGCGTCCTGTCCCAACTCTAAGGAGATGTTCCCATGTACGAGACCCCAGAAGTAGAGAAGATGGATTCCAAAACCGGCCCCATTCCCGTTGTAGTCAACTTCGCAGCCGTCGTGGATAACGTAGTTGCAGCCGTCTACGATGCCGTCGTTGCGGCCTACGCATTCTGGTACTCGGCAGATAACGACGGCACCGAGGCAAGTACGGCACAAAACTAGTCGCCAACCCATCGAGCAATCACCTCGCCTATCGCTGCATGCGATTGACTGCGCAGCCCTAGCCAACGCCCAGAGCGCCTTGAAGAGCTGCTTGTAAAATTCGCTCATTCAACAACGCGATCTCTTCACCAATCTCGGCCGGCCCGACAGAACTGCACACCAGTCGGACCGGCCAGACCCATAAAACGCTGCGTCCCGTCCACACCACACCTCACGAAACTCGCACTGCCACCACATGGGCGATTCGCGCCTCGATGTTGCGGCGCGATACTATCACGAATAGTCCCCGTCCAACAAGGCTATCCCTTCCACAGGCGTTTCAACTGTCAGTGGTAGCATTAAACTGAACGGTGAAAAATACACTAACACTAACAGCGGAGATGACGACGTCGATGCCCTTCATGCAGCTGAGCACGTCCATCGTCGGCTTCCATCGGGGCTGTTCCGACTGGGACTCCACCTTGGATTCCAGGTCCTTCTTCTCGTCTACCGCCCGCTTGACGCGCTCCTTATAGCAGTCGAGGGTCTGCTGGGCCGTGGGGTCGGCCATCTCCGCGGCTTCGATCCAGGCCCAGTGCGCCCTGGTCCACGTCCCGAGCCTCCTTCTCTGGTCGTCTCCGCCGGGGTGGCACTGCCCATTCCTGGGCAGGTACTTGGAGAGGCGCTGCTTGACGGTAACACGGTAACCTCTCCCGGGCATCGGCGGGGGCCTGGGAGAGGTCCCTGGCGCCCTCGCACTCGCAGTCGGGGACGTGGACCTCGACGATTTCGTGCAGTGCGAGCTGCTTGGCCGAAAACTCGGCGTCGCGCTTGTCGGTCTTGCGTCGCTTGTCGGCCGCGGGCCTCTGCATCTTGGAGACCGCGCCGATGACGCAGTCCACGCCGAGGCAGCGCGGCTCCCTGCAGAAGGGAAAGCCGGTGACGCCGGACTCGTAGACTGCCCCGGGCGACTCGATAGAAAGGATCGAGTCGGCGACGGAGGCGGGGTCGTAGGAGAAGGGGCTTCCCGCCGATCTCGCCCGTGAACGGATTGAAGGCGCATCCTTTGATGCTGCGGGCGTGCACCTCAAGGCCAATAGAGGCAACATGTGGCATTGTGAGCCAGTCTCGCATTGTGGCAACCTGGCTGGCTGCCGGATTTTAATGACGACGACCATTGTCAGCCTTGGCCCACGAATCAAAAGACGATACGAAGCAGGGGCTCACATTGTTCTGCTCATATCGTCTTTATGGCGCACTACCATTCACCGAAATTCGGCAACTTTTTCATTCTCTATATACATGTTTAAACAACATGTTCTACAATAGGGACAATAGAAATGGAAACTCGGGACGAGCCGTCTATCCATCTACGGCGCAGCCCCTTATTCAAAAGGACGGTGAGTGCATCCATGGAGCGTGCAAGCGGTGTTCTGATGCCCGTTTCGTCATTGCCCGGGCCTTACGGCATCGGCGGCTTTGGCCGGAACGCCTACGACTTTGTCGATTTCCTCGTATCGTGCAAACAACATTACTGGCAGATTCTGCCCCTCACGACGACGAGCTATGGCGATTCGCCCTATCAGTCGTTCTCGGCCCGCGCAGGCAACCCCAACTTTATCGACTTTGCCGAGCTTATCGAAGCTGGCTATCTAGAGCAGCGCGATATCGACGGCGTGTATCTGGGGTCTGACCCCACCAACGTCGACTACGGCGCTATCTTTGGCGGTCGCCGTCAGATTCTCGACCGTGCCGCCCAGCGCTTTGCGACTAACAAGCCTGCAGACTTTGATGACTTTATCCAGGCCAACGAGGACTGGCTCATCCCCTACTGCGAGTTTATGACCGTTAAGGAGGAGTGCGGCCTTAGGGCGTTTTGGGAGTGGCACGAGGAGCTTCGCTGCCGCGGCGGCGCCAGCAGCAAGGTTTGCGCCGACCATCCCGAGCGCATGCTGTATCACCAGATGACGCAGTACTTCTTCGATCGCCAGTGGAGCCGCCTCAAGGCCTATGCCAACGAGCGCGACATCCTTATCATCGGCGACCTGCCCATCTATGTCTCGCGCGACTCCGTCGAGATGTGGGCTACGCCCGAGCTCTTTAAGATCGACGCCGCCGGTAATCCTGTGAGTGTCGCTGGCACGCCGCCCGATCAGTTCTCTGCCACCGGCCAGTACTGGGGCAATCCCATCTATGACTGGGACGCCATGGAGGCCGACGGTTTCTCCTGGTGGGAGGGCCGCATCCGCGCCGCCCTCGACATGTACGATGTCATCCGCCTGGATCACTTCCGCGGCTTCGAGGCCTATTGGGAAGTGCCGTTCTCCTCACCCGATTCGTCCTACGGTTCGTGGACGCAGGGCCCCGGCCTCAAGTTCTTCAAGACGCTCGAGGAAAAGCTCGGCACGCTGCCCATCATCGCCGAAGACCTGGGCTTCCTAACCCCCGGCGTCATCGACATGCGCGACAACTCGGGCTTCCCCGGCATGAAGATCTTGCAGTTCGCCTTTGAGGGCACCAACTCGTACTACCTGCCGCATAATTACATCGCCAACACCGTCGCCTATGTGGGCACCCACGACAACGAGACGGCGCGCGGTTGGTTTGAGGGAACGGCCACCCCGCGTCAGCGCGAGCAGGCGG
Source organism: uncultured Collinsella sp. (assembly GCA_958370785.1). Classification (GTDB taxonomy): domain Bacteria; phylum Actinomycetota; class Coriobacteriia; order Coriobacteriales; family Coriobacteriaceae; genus Collinsella. The sequence goes on from CATXKN010000012.1 coordinate 16,357, forward strand.
CCCTGTACACCCACCAGCAGGCCGGCGAACCCATGGCCGATGCACTCAACCGCACCATCGCCGCCAGCGTGAGCGATACCTGCATCTACACCATGCAAGACCTGCTCAATCTGGGCAACGAGGCACGCATCAACACCCCCGCCACCCTGGGCGGCAACTGGACTTGGCGCATGCTCGATGGCGCCATCACCCGCGAGCTCGAGCACAAGCTCACCGGCTGGACCGAAACCTACTTCCGCATCCCGTCGGAAGCCGAAATTGAGCTTCCCCAATAGGAGCCACCGCGCCCGACTCTACCCCACCGTGCGGACGCGTCCGTTTTCCCCGCGCGAGGCCACTTCCAATCCCTCGCGCGGGCTTCTTATGAATTGCAGACATGAAACAACCCATCACAGGAGAAAACATGCCCCAAATTAACCTCATGGAACTCGCCGAGCAGTCCTTTGGAACTTCGCTCGAGCAACTCGATGACCGTCGTATTTACAAGCTGCTGGTCAAGCTCGTGCAGGAGCGCTCTGCCGCCTGTCCGCTCAACAACGGCAAGAAAAAGCTCTACTACATCTCTGCCGAATTTTTGATCGGCAAGCTGCTCATCAACAATATGATCGACCTCGGCATCTATGACGAGGTTAAGGACCAGCTCGTCGCCGCAGGCCACGACCTCAACAAGATCGAGGAGTTTGAGGTCGAGCCTTCGCTCGGCAACGGCGGCCTGGGCCGTCTGGCCGCATGCTTCTTGGATTCCATCGCCACGCTGGGCCTTACCGGCGACGGCGTGGGCCTCAACTACCATTACGGCCTGTTCCGCCAGCGCTTTGTCGGCAACCAGCAGAAGGCCGTCCCCGACGAGTGGCTCGGCGAGCAGGACATCCTGATCGATGACGACCGCTCCTACACTGTTGAGTTCGGCGACTTTGCCGTTACCTCCAAGCTCGTCAACATCGATGTGCCCGGTTACGGCCAGCCCACCAAAAACCGCCTGCGCCTGTTCGACCTGGCAAGTGTCGACGACGGCCTGGTCCCCGGCAGCTCCATCGACTTCGACAAGACCGAAATCGCCAAGAACCTCACCTTGTTCCTCTATCCGGATGATTCCGACGAGCAGGGCCGCCTGCTTCGCATCTACCAGGAATACTTCATGGTGAGCAATGCCGCCCAGCTCCTCATCAACGAGGCCGTCGAGCGCGGCAGCAACCTGCACGATCTGGCCGACTACGCCGTGGTCCAGATCAACGACACGCACCCCACCATGGTCATTCCCGAGCTCATCCGCCTGCTCACCACCGAGCACGACATTGAGTTTGACGAGGCCGTGACCATCGTACGCTCCATGGTCGCCTACACCAACCACACGATCCTTGCCGAGGCGCTCGAGAAGTGGCCGCTCACCAGCCTGCAGAAGGTCTCCCCTGCCATCGCCGATATTATCGTCAAGCTCGATGAGATCGCCAAGGCCGAGCACGACGACCCACGCGTCGCCATCATCGACGAATACGACACCGTACACATGGCCCACATGGACATCCACTTTGGCTTCTCCATCAACGGCGTCGCTGCGCTGCACACCAAGATCCTGGAGGACACCGAGCTTCACCCGTTCTACGAGATCTATCCCGAGAAGTTCTCCAACAAGACCAACGGCATCACCTTCCGCCGCTGGATCCAGGGAGCCAACCCCGCGCTTGCCAGCCTGCTCGACGATGTGATCGGCACCGATTGGCGCAGCACCGGCGATCTGAGCAAACTCGCCAAGTTCGTTGACGACAAAGATGTTCTTGAGCGCCTGGCCGCCACCAAGGCCGAGGCCAAGGCCATCATGCGCGAGTTTATGGCGCTCGAGCAGGGCGTGACCATTCCCTCCAACGCCATCATCGACGTTCAGGTCAAGCGTATCCACGAGTACAAGCGCCAGCAGATGCTCGCGCTCTACATCATCTGGAAGTATCTCGACATCAAGAACGGCAATAAGCCTAAGCACCCCGTCACCATCATCTTTGGCGGCAAGGCGGCCCCTGCCTACACCATCGCCCAAGACATCATTCACCTGATCCTGACGCTGTCCCAGTGGATTGCAAACGACCCCGACGTGGCTCCCTACCTGCAGGTTGTCATGATCGAGAACTACAACGTCACCGCTGCCGAGCGCGTGATCCCCGCTGCTGACATCTCCGAGCAGATCAGCCTGGCCTCCAAGGAGGCGAGCGGCACCTCCAACATGAAATTCATGCTCAACGGCGCTTTAACCCTGTGCACGCTCGACGGCGCCAATGTCGAGATCGCCGAGCTCGTCGGCGACGAGAACATCTACACCTTTGGTGCCTCGTCCAAGCAGGTCGAGCAGCTCTATGCCGACGGCACCTATGACGCCGGCGCGCTCTACCGCAAGCCCGGCATCAAGCTGCTGGTGGACTCCATCACCAACCCGGCCTTTATGGCGACCGGCAACGCCGAGCGCCTGCAGCGCCTGCACGACGACATTAAGGGCAAGGACTGGTTTATGGCCCTGCTCGACATTGAAGAGTACATCCAGACCAAGGAGCGCGTGCTGGCCGACTACGAGGACCAGGATGCCTGGATGCGCAAGGCGCTGATCAACATCGCCAACGCAGGCACCTTCTCGTCCGACCGCACGATCTCCCAGTACAACGACGAGATCTGGCACCTGGACTAACCCATTCCCCTTACCCATCCTCTTGAGGAACGGAGTCGTGGCAACACGGCTCCTTTTTTGTGCCCGTGCGTTGCCCCTGTGAGCCGCCTCGGCCAAACAATCTCGATCTGTAACAGATAACCGCTGGAATTGGGTCCACCTGTTACAGAATGAGACAGACGGGCAAGGCGGCTAAAAAGATCTCGATCTGTAACAGGTAACTGCCGAAATCAGTCCTTCGTGTTACAGATCGAGATAAAAGGAAAGGCAGCTCGGCGCTGTCTCGATCTGTAACATCTAGACCGACTTTGGCCCTCCTCCTGTTACAGATCAAGACAAACTGGTAGATGGACAACCCCAACACAAAGAAAGGCTCCCCTCTCGCCCAGTGGACGGGAGGGGAGCCTCATATGTGACCACGGCAAAAGGATGGCAAAGCCGCAGTCGCCCAAAAGGAGGGCCTGGATGCACCGGGCCTAGATAAGGTTCTTGCCGGAGACCTTATCGAAGAGATGGGTCGCGTTCTTCTCGAACTTGAACCAGATGGTGTCGCCCGCCTTGAGCGCGCCCTTGGCCTCGAGGTCGACGACGGGTATAATCAGGACAAACTGGCCATCGGGAGCGGTCACGTGGACATGCTCGGTCGAGCCCATGAGCTCGGTCACCTCGACGGTGCCCTGGAGCGCACCCTCCTCGCCCTTTTCAGCAAGCAGGATCTGCTCGGGACGCACGCCGGCCGTAATCTCCTTCACGTCGCCGCCGTCCCAGTTGAGGGCAAGCTGAGCGCAGGTCTCGGGGGCGAGCGCCACGTTCATATCCTCGGTCTTGACGGTAAAGCCGTTGCCCGAGCGCACCAGCTGGGCATCGAAGAAGTTCATCTGCGGCACGCCGATAAAGCCGGCAACGAAGATGTTCGCGGGATGGTTGAAGACTTCCTGCGGGGTGGCGATCTGCTGGACGACGCCGTCCTTCATGACCACGATGCGATCGCCGAGGGTCATGGCCTCGGTCTGGTCGTGGGTGACGTAGATGAACGTACCCTTGATCTCGTGGCGCAGCTTGATGAGCTCGGCACGCATCTGGTTACGCAGCTTGGCGTCCAGGTTGGACAGCGGCTCGTCCATCAGGAAGACCTTGGGGTCGCGCACGATGGCGCGGCCGATGGCGACGCGCTGGCGCTGGCCGCCCGAAAGCGCCTTGGGCTTACGGTCGAGGTACTCGGTAATGCCCAGAATCTCGGCAGCGGAGCGAACCTTGCGGTCGATCTCGTCCTTGGGGACCTTCTTGAGCTCAAGCGTAAACGCCATGTTCTCGTATACCGTCATGTTGGGGTACAGAGCGTAGCTCTGGAACACCATGGCGATGTCGCGGTCCTTGGGCGCCACGTCGTTGACGCGCTTGCCGTCGATGAACACGTCGCCCGAGGTAATGTCCTCCAGGCCGGCGACCATGCGCATCGTCGTGGACTTACCACAGCCAGAGGGGCCAACGAGAACGATGAACTCCTGGTCATGCACGGTGAGGTTAAAGTCCTCCACCGCGAGCACGCCGTCCTCGGTAACCTTGAGGTTGTGCTTCTTCTCCTCGGTCTTCTTCTTTTTGCCAAAGAAGCCCTTCTTTTTGGACTCGTTGTTGGGATACACCTTCTGAACATGTTTGAGAACGATCTCGGCCATGTCTCTACCTTTCGATACGCGGCGCCGCGCTGAGGGGCGCCGCTAAAACTTGCAAAACAGTTACGGCATCAGCCCTTGACGGCACCTGCCACCACGCCGTCGATGATGTACTTCTGACAGAGGATGTACATGATGACGATGGGGACAACGACCATCATGATGCAGGCCATCATGGGGCCGAGCTCGACGTGGCCGTAGCCGCCGCGGAAGTACTGGATCAAGATAGGAATGGTCTTGTACTTGGTGGAGTCGAGCGTAAGGTAGGGCAGCAGGTAGTCGTTCCAGACCCACATGGTCTCGAGGATGCCGACCGAAAGATAGGTGGGCTTCATGATGGGGAGAACGATCTTAAAGAACACCTGGACCGGGTTGCAGCCATCAATCATGGCCGCCTCTTCGATCTCGAGCGGGATGTTCTTTACAAAGCCGGCGAACATAAAGACCGCCAGGCCCGCGCCAAAGCCAAGGTAGATAAAGCAGATGTTGAACGGCGTGTTGAAGCCGATGCGGTCCGCCAAATTGGACAGCGTGAACATGAGCATCTGGAAAGGCACGACCATCGAGAAGACGAACAGGTAATAGAAAAAGTTCGAAATCTTGCTGTTGACGCGCACTACGTACCAAGCGCACATGGAGCAGCACACCAAAATCAGAACGACCGACGTGACCGTGATGATGAGCGAGTACATAAACGCCGAGGCAAAGCCCTGCTCGTTAAGAGCGTGCACGTAGTTTGCGAGACCGTTGAACGTCTCGGGCGTGAGCAAATCGAATGCCGTGGTGGTGCTGATTGCTGTTCCCTTTTTAAAGGAATTGAGCGCAATCATGAACACGGGGTAGATCCACGCGAGCGACAGGATCGTAAAGAAAATCGAGAGCGCGCGGTTAATAGCCTTATCGCGTTTCATTACTGCTGCACCTCCTTGGACCTCGTGGCCTTAAGCTGGATCATGGAAATAGCAACGACCAGGATACAGAAGATGACTGCCTTGGCCTGGCCAATGCCCTGCCATGCGATGCCGGCACGCGAGTAGAACGTGTTGTAGATGTTCAGGGCGAGCATCTCGGTGGAGTGTGCGGGAGCGCCGCCGGTAAGGGCGAGGTTCTGGTCGAACAGCTTAAAGCCGTTGGTGATGGACAGGAACAGGCAGATGGTAATCGTCGGCATCAGATTGGGGATCTTAACCTTCCAGAACGTCTGCCATGCCGTGGCACCGTCAACCTTGGCGGCCTCGATGTAGTCGGACGGAATGGACTGCAGACCGGCGATGTAGATGATCATCATGTAGCCGACCTGCTGCCACAGGGTCAGGATGATAAGGCCCCAGAAGCCGGCAGCGGAGTTAAGGGCAATAAGGTCGGCGCCGATGTTGGAGAGCAGGCAGTTGATCAGAATCTGCCAAATGTAGCCCAGCACGATGCCGCCGATCAGGTTAGGCATGAAGAAGATCGTACGGAAGATGTTAGTGCCCTTGAGCGCCTTGCGGGTGAGCGCCTGCGCAATGGCGAGGGCGATCACGTTGATGAGCACCGTCGACAGGAAGGCAAACGCCACCGTAAAGAAGAACGACGTGGCAAACTGCGGATCGGACAGCGCGCGCACGTAGTTCTCGATACCGACAAAGTGCGTGTTGTTAATGGTAATAAACTGGCAGAACGAGAGATAGAAGCCCTGGATAAAGGGAATCACGAACCCGATCATAAACGCCAGGCACGTGGGCAGCATAAAGAGCGGCCACCAGCGCTTGAGTGCTTTGCCCATAGAAGGGTCCTTTCAATATGCAGGGGGCGGGCAAACCAACGTCTGCCCGCCCCCTGTCGCTAATCAGATAGCTTGGGCAGCAATTGCTTACTCGGAAGCAGCCTTCTCGGTCTTCCAGCCATCCACGAAGGCGTTCTTGACGCCGTCCCACTTGCTGTTGTCGGCAGCATAGGCGATCAGAGCCTGCTTGAGGTTCTTCTTCCACTCCTCAGAGGGGATGTAGACGAAGTCCCAAGCGACGGTCTTCTTACCGTCCTTGGCCATGGCAACGGCCTGCTGCGAGAAGACGTTGGTGGTTTCCTTGGCGCTCTTGAACGGGGCGGTCAGACCCATCTTGTCAGCGATGATGCTGGTGGCGGTGTCAGAGGTGACGCACCAATACATGAAGTCCTCGGTGGCCTTCTGGGCATCCTCGGAAGCCTGGGAGCTGACGCACCAGTAGTTCTCGCCGCCGGAGCACAGACCCTGGTTCTCCTCGCCGTCAACGCCGATGTAGATGGGCATCATGCCAATCTGGTCGTCGGTCATGCCGGCCTTGATGAGGTCGGAGTAGGCCCAAGAGCCGTTCTGGTAGAAGACGGCCTTGCCGGTTGCGAACTCGTTGGTGGCGTCGTCACCGGTCTTGGAAGCGAGCTGCGAAGGATCGCAGGTGGAGTCGGTGATGTACAGGTCGAAGATCTGCTTGTAGTTGTCGAGGAACTCGCCCTTGATCTCGTCGTCCTCCTGGTTGTGCTCCTTCTCAAACTCGTAGTAGAGCGGCATGTTGGCAAGGTGGGTAGTGTAGCGCCAGCTGGAGGAGTCGTCCATGCCGGCGGAAGTGAAGGCACCCTCGACACCAAGCTCGTCCTTGCGGGCCTGGATGTCGTCGGCACAAGCCTTCAGCTTGTCGAAGGAGTTGATGTCCTCGGCCTTGTAGCCAGCCTTCTCGAGCAGCTGCTTGTTGTAAATAATGCCGAAGCTCTCCTGAACCCAGTCGATGCACACATCCTTGCCGTCGGACTGCAGAGCCAGGGAGTCATCAATGAGCTCACCGCGGAGCTTGGTATCGGACAGGTCGGCGCAGTAATCCTTCCAGTTCTTAAGACCGGTGGGGCCATTGACCTGGAACAGGGTCGGAGCGGAGCTCTTGGACATCTCGGACTTGAGCTTCTCCTCGTAGGTGTTGGAGGCGGCGGTCACGATCTTGACCTCGACGCCCTTCTCCTTCTTGTACGCCTTGGCGATCTCCTTCCACTCCTTGTCGACCTCGGGCTTGAATTGGAGGAAGTAGACCTCGGCAGCGTCACCAGAAGCAGAGGAGCCGGAGCCGGCGGAGCCACCGCAGCCCACGAGACCCAGACCAAGAACCGCAGCCGCGGAACCAGCAAAGCCCAGGAACTGCCTTCTGCTCATTTCGTTCTTCATTACAATCCACCCTTTCACACCGTGGCGGCACCCTTTGCCGCCGCCTTCGGAGATTGGCTCGGGGACTTTGCCCCTTTTGCTGATTTGTACAATACGCTATTTGGCTAGTTGTTTGAACAAGTATTACTAGAGCGGTAGAAAAACTTCGGTGAACGGTAATTTCAACTTGATACTTGACAAGTTTTGTATAAACAATTATTTGTTATCTAATGCAGAGAAAACGCCCGGTCAAGCCGATGTATCGTCGGTTTGACCGGGCGTTTTCGCTTTGATGGCATGAGTCTCGTCAGGCTGCGAGCTAGCCGGCTATCGCTTGGAGTTGACGCGGTAGTGGAAGATCTCGGGATGCGTGCGGGCATGCGTGACCTCGAACAAGATGCCGTCCGAGGTGTACGACTGGCTCTCCATAACGGCGACGCAATTGTACTTGCCAAGGTCCAAGTAGCTGCAGTCCTCATCGTTGGCGAGCTCGACACTCACCGTACGACGGCTCGCCATCACCTTGACGCCGCGTTTGTGCTCCAGATAGTCGTAAATTGATTTTGCGGCGATCTCGGGCGTCAGGCCCTTGGCGATCGACTCCAAAAAGTAACCATGGTCTACTTGGCGTGCATTGCCGTTAAGGCTTCGGACACGCACCACGCGAATCAACTCCTCGCCCACCTTAAAGCCCAGGCGACGAGAGAGTTGCTCAGTGCAAATCAAATGTTCAAAAGACTTGACCTCGGTCGATGCGACGGCATTGTTGCGCTTTGCAAATTCGCCAAACGACTCGACTTCCTCGAGCGCGCCCAGCATGTCGGTTTCGCCCTTGAGCCAAATAACGCGCACGCCCTTGCCGTGTATGGGCTGCACAAACATCTCGTCTGCCAGCATGCTCAAAGCGCGGCGGACGGTATTGCGCGTGCAGCCAAATTCCGCGGTCAGCTCGGCTTCGGTTGGCAGCATCTCCTGAAACGCATAGGTCCCGTTAATGATGCGCGAACGGATCTCGCGGTAGATTCCTTCGTAAATCGCTTTTGGCATTGTTTCACCTCTGCATCTTCTTGCTGGCTAGGCACGATAGCATTTCTTAAAGTTGTTTAAACCGATTATCGGTAAAGCGACAATATTTAACCGTTGGTGGCTCCTGTCGTGCCCAAATCGGTTTCGCTCAAAACTGCCGGCACGGCAAATCGTCCAGTCCTCTACAATGAATCCATTGTTTAAACGTTTCACCACGCGCAACGCACCTCGATATTCGGGAGGCAGAACATGCTGCAAAAAATCCAACGCTTTGGCGGGGCAATGTTCGCGCCCGCCATGCTGTTTTCTATATCAGGCCTCATGGTCGGCGTCTCCGCTCTCGCAACGACTGCGGACATCGTCGGCGATCTCGCCGTATACGGAACCCCTTGGTACGCTTTTTGGACCATCATCCAGCGCGGCTCGTGGACGGTCTTTAAACGCCTCCCGCTCCTTTTTGCCGTAGCGCTGCCCATCGGTCTTGCCCAAAAACAACCGGCTCGTTGCTGCCTCGAGGCTCTCGTCGCCTATTTTGCCTACTGCTTCTTTTTGAGCGAGATCATTAAGCTGAGCGGAGACAATCTTGGACTTAAGTACCCGTCGTCTTTGACCTCCGCTAGCGGCATCACCGTCATCGACGGCATCAAGACGCTCGACACCGGCATTATCGGCCCGCTGGTGGTATCGGCAACCGTCGTCGCCATCCATGACCGCTTCTACGATGCCAAGGTTCCCGATTGGCTCGGCACCTTCTCGGGCTCCTCGCTGGTCTACCTCATCAGCTTTTTTGCCGTGTTTGCCCTTGCCGCTATCTCGGCCGCCATCGTGCCCTCCGTATACGCAATGACCGAAACACTGCGCCATGCACTTACGAGCGTCGGCCCCTTTGGCGTGGGCATCTTTGTGTTTTTGGAGCGAGCGCTCGAGCCCATGGGGCTGCACCACCTGCTCTACATGCCGATCTACTACGACAACCTGGTCATTAACGACGGCATCTACGCCACGTGGAGCAGCTTGCTCCCCATCCTCTCCCATAGCACGCGCCCCCTTAATGAACTTGCGCCGTGGGCCGGTTTTACCGCCACCGGCTGGGTCAAGCTCTTTGGCCTTCCCGCCATCGCAGCCGCGTTCTACTCCACCGCAAAACCAGAACGCCGCGCCGGCCTCAGGGTCATCCTTGTTCCCGCCATCATCGCCTCGGTGGTTTGCGGCGTTACCGAGCCACTCGAGTTTCTCTTTATGTTCACCCACCCCGGGCTCTTTTTTCTCTACGCCGTCTTATCGTCTTGCCTTGCCACAACCATGAATCTCTTTGGCATCGTCGGCATCTTCTCGGGCGGCCTCATGGAGATGGCAGCCTTCAACTTTATTCCGCTCATGCGCACGCATGCCGGTGCCTATCTTTTGGCGCTCGGTATCGGCCTTGCCTTTAGCCTCATCTTTTTTGTTAGTTTTCGAGCACTCATCTTGATCTATGACCTTAAGACGCCGGGCCGCGAGGATCATGTCGCCAATCGCGCGGCAATCGATCCTTTAACGGGAAGCGGCTTTGCCAAAGAGCAATCTCCCAATGACGAGGTCAATAGTCGATCCGATCAAGATCACGCCCTCGCTGAGCGGGTAATTCAGCTTTTAGGTGGCGTTGGCAATATTGTGGGCGCAATCAACTGCGCCACGCGCCTGCGCGTCGAGGTCGCAGACCCTTCCATCGTTGCAGATAACGCGTCGTTTGTCGCGGCGGGCGCCAAGGGCCTCATCATTACGGGCAAGACCGCCCAAGTGATCATCGGCATCTCCGTTCCCCGCGTTAAAGAGCATTTTGACCAGATCATGGGCCTCGAGCCGGAATTTGCGCCCACCACCTCGGCCTCCTCTGCCGCCGGCCCAACCCACAAGCACGGCGATATCTGCTTCTTCGACATCGACGGTACGCTCGCCTGGCAAGATCCCAGACTTGCCCAGGAGCTTCCCGAAGACGAGCGCGATCTGTCCCCCTATCCCAACGAGGCGGTTTCGCAGGCAATCCGCGAGTTTGTCGCCAACGGCAACATGGCCTTTATCTGCACGGGACGCACCCTGAGCTGCATCCACCCCAAACTTCTTGAGCTGCCGTGGACCGGCATCGTCTGTCTTGCGGGCGGTTACGCCGAGATCAACGGACACGCAATTCGCGATCTGTCGATGACGCCCAGCATGCTGCAGCGTCTTGCCCCCTACCTTGAGCAATCGGGCGAGGTCATCCGCTTTGAGGGCCTCAACGGCGTCGTGCGCATGAGTGCCGATGCCCCCGATGCTCCCGGATACGCGCGCACCCTGGGCGACGCAGTCACGCAGCTGCAACATTACAGTGCTTACAAGATCTTGATGTCTACATCGCTCGCTAACCACATCGCTCAAGATAAGGCACTTGAGCCGCTGCTGTGCTTTAACGAGCTCGAACTCGAGGTAACCGAAATCTCGCCCCGCGAATGCACGAAGCGTGGGGGCATCCAGTCTGTACTCGACGCCCTCGATCCCCACCACGGAACCGTATACGGCATCGGCGACGCCAGCAATGACGTCTCGCTGATGAACGCCGTCGATGTCGGTATCGCCATGGGTAATGCGCCGGACTATCTCAAAAAGCGCGCCGACTACATCACCGACTCGGTCGACAAAGATGGCGTCGTCAAGGCGCTCGAGCACTTTAGGCTTATATAAGCAGCCGGCACGCGCACGCGTCCCGTTTCCCCAAATCGCCAAAACAGACGCGCCGGCAACTCCAATGTGGCAATATGGTATCTGCACACCGCAACGATGCAACCTAAGAAAGAATGCGAGAACCCGTGTCCAGTCCGTTTACCAGCTTTTTAGCCCAGCACTTTGACCAGATCAACGACTATCTGGCCACGTTCTTTGACGGACAGGCGACCTCTGCCGATATCGAGCGCTACCTGTATACCCCGCTCTCGGCTTTTACGGCCAACGCCGGCAAGCGCCACCGCCCGCTTATCTGCATGCTCGCCGCAACCGCGGTGGGCGGTAACTTTGAGAGCGCCCGCAGCGCGGCGGCAGCTATCGAGCACTTTCAGTCGGGAGCGCTTATCCATGACGACATAGCCGACAACGGCCAGCTGCGTCGCGGCAAGCCTTGCATGCACCTTACCGAGGGCACGGGCCTTGCCATCAACTGCGGCGATCTGGCGCTCACCATGGTCACCAAGACGGTTCTCGACGACCCCACACTCGAGGCAGACGTGAAACTCCGTGTGCTCCACGAGCTCACCGAGATGATCGTTCGCACCATCGAGGGCCAGGCGCTCGACTTGGGCTGGGTCCGCGATGGGCGCTTTGACATCTCGGTCGACGATTATCTGGACATGGCGACGCACAAGACCGCGTATTACAGCGGAGCCACGCCGCTTGCCGCCGGAGCCATCATTGGCGGAGGCAGCGAACAGCAGGTCGAGGCGCTGCGCGCCTTTGGCCTGCACACGGGCCTTGCCTTCCAGATCCAAGATGATCTGCTCAACTTGATCGGTACCAAGGAGGCCGCCAACAAGGACTTCCGTACCGACATCACCGAGGGTAAGCGCACGCTCGTTGCCGTGCACGCCCTGTCTGATGAGCGCTATCACGATGAGATTGAAGCGATCCTCTCCTCGGGCACCGAGGATCCCGCGCAGCTCGCGCGCGCCGTGGAAATCTTCCAGGAGACCGGCTCTATCGATTACGCCCACGCCTACGCGCTGGACCTAACCGCCAAAGCCAAGGCCGCCATCGAGGACGTTGAGCTTGATTCGCACGCACGCGAACTGTTCCTCTCCATGGCAGATTTCTTTGTGGAGCGACTCAACTAGCGGGGGTTGCAAAACCTGTCGGCAGCGCATTTGGGTACAAGTTGCTACACTGTTGAATGTATGTTTATGCATCCCTTTGCGTCGTCTATCCGACAGGCGCTCAAATAGTACGAATGATACGCCGAAAGGGGTTCGTTCATGGAACCTATTACAACGGGCATGCAGGGAGCAGCCGTCGAGGACGTGCAGTCTCGTCTCCTGCAGCTCGGCTACACGATTGATGCCACCGAGGTCGCCGACAAGCACTTTGGTGCCACCACCGAGCAGGCCGTTAGCACCTTTAGGCTCGACAGCGGTCTTGCCGCCGGCCACGCCGTTGACATCCCCTGCTGGAGTGCCCTGGTCGACGCCTCGTATAAGCTGGGCGACCGCACCCTCTACCTGCGTATGCCCAATTTCCATGGCGCCGACGTGCAGGCCCTGCAGAAGGCGCTCAACGTTTTGGGCTTTGCCTGCGGCGAGGACGATGGCTACTTTGGCCCTCACACCGAAGCGGCCCTTCAGCAGTTCCAGGAAAACGTCGGTCTGTTTGCCGACGGTATGGCTTTCCAGGATACCTACGCCTATATCAACCGCCTGCACCACGTGTGGGAGGGTAAGCCTTCGGTGACCGAGGCCGAATCGCGCATCGGCTTTGCCCGCGCGGCCAACGTACTCGAGCGTTTCCAGATTGCCGTCATTGGCGAGGACCCTATCGCGCGCAGCGTAGCATCGCGCATGTGGAACATCGCCACGGCGACGACCGACAACAGCGGCATGATGCTCTGCGACTCCGAGGTCCCAACCGACGTTGACCTGGTGCTCGAGATCGCAAGCGACGAGCTGCCCGCCGACGCCGCACCGCGCGCCACGATTGCCCTCGCCGAGTGCCACAACCTGGCCCAGCGCATCCGCACTGCCAATGTCGCCGCACAGCAGAAGCCGGCACGCATTCGCATTGAGCTCACGGGCATGACGCGCTACAACGGCACCTTCACGGCCAGCGACGCGCAGACACTCGCCGTACGCCTGCTCGATGGCGTTTGCGATGCCCTCGCAGATTAGGTAAACTAAACGAGTTGCTTTTGTGCAACACCCATACTGGGACGTAGTTCAACGGTAGAACTCCGGTTTTTGGTGCCGGCTGTTGGGGGTTCGAATCCCTCCGTCCCAGCCATTAAAACTGAGCGCCCTGAGCCCATAACGGCCCAGGGCGCTTTCTTGTGGACAAGCGGAGGGATTCGAACCCACAAGGGTGCGGAGCCGAGGAAACGCGAAGGCGCCCCAGGCCCATTAGGACCAAGGGCGCCTTACATCTAGAAAATATCAGCCCAGTTCCGAAAAGCGAGCCGCTTGCGACAACCAAGTGCCGCGTGGCCCCGGCGGGCCGGGCATTAAGTTTGTCGCGAGTTCCGCACGCAAAGAAGGCCACTTAATGTGGCCTTCGTCTTGCGCAGGACTGTAGAGCAGCAAACTTAATGCCCGGCCCGCCGGGGCCACGCGTCCCTAGTTGTTCAGCATGCGGTCGAAGCTTCCCGAGTCGCCATCCCGATAGTCGGCGGTCATCAGAATCTCCTGCGGAATTCGTCCGCCCTCACGCAGCACGTTGCGGAACTGCACGCGCGTAACCATGGGCAGATCCTTGATCGTCGCCGCCAGGTTCTGCGGCACGCCCTGGTTGGCAGCCGCGGGCTCGCACGCGCCGCCGGCCTTCACGCGGCGCTTATGCTCGGCAAGCATGGCGCGATACATTCCGGCATGCAGGCGAATCTCAACGACGTTGGCGTTGCGGGCCTGCTCGACGATGCGCGCACCCTCGCGATCGATGTCGCCCACGTAGTAGATATAGGTAAAGCGATAGCCGATCTCGGCCAGGTAATCATCCAGTGCGTGCGAGACGCTCGCCTTGCAGCCGCCGCCAAAGATTACGCCGCCCACCTTGGTACCAAAGAGCTTGGCATGTTTACGTCCGCGCAGGAGCTTGACGATCTCGTCATAGGTATCCAGGTTCTCGACCATAATGAACGGCTTGTCGGCACCCAGCGTAAAGAAGCCCGTAAAGTGCACCGGACGGTTGGGGGCGACCTTGATCGCCTGCATGCTGATGCCCTTTTCGGTCATACGCCTGATCAGGCGCTCGCCATGCTTGCCGTCAAAAGCCTTTTCGTCATTGAAGATCTGGTAGGCGCGCTGGCGGCGCGAGGCAACCGGAGTATCGGCACCGCGGTTTTGCTCGACCCAAGCCTGGATGATTGCGATTTCCTCGGCAATCTTGCGATTGGACATCTCGTTGTGCTGGGCGCGCTGTGGAGCTTTCTTGCTGTCCTTGCCCTCGACCTTAATGATCTGGGTCTGCTGTTCCTTAATTTTGGAGAGCGCCGTGGGCGTGGAGACGACCTTGAGCAGCTGCCTGCTCAGAACGCGTGCCAGGGCAAACGCCGAAACCTCGCCATGGGTAGTCGACTCAGTCTGCTGGGCAGCCGTATCTGCTGCGGCAGACTCGGGCTTCTTCTGAGACTTGCGCTTAGAATCGCCTTGGGCATTGCGCTCACGTTTCGAAGATGACGTCTGCTTCTGCGAACGCTCGGGCTTGCTCTCCTTCGCCGGCTGACGCTTGGGCTGCTCCATCGGAGCACCCACCTTCGCATCTTCGTCGCGCGGCGCCACATTCTCGGCGGCATCCTGAGCGTTAGAGCCGCGACCGCCACGATGACGACGGCGGCGAGGCTTGCTCGAAGTACCCTCCCCCGTCTGTTCAACCGCAGGCTGCTGGCCCTGAGTCTCCGTATCGGACGCAGCCTGCTCATCAACAGGCTTCTGTTCACAGACTTCCGACTCGGCAGGCTTCACGGCCTTCTCGGCCCGCACCTCCGGAACCTGACTAACCTTCTCCTGACGCTTTACGGGATACGCGCGACCTGCAAAGCCGCGACCGGGACGACACGAGTCTGAGGCCTTCTTGGCCGTTTTCTCAGAATCGTCTACAACCTCAGCAGCCTCTTCGGCCTCGCGCGCAGCATCCTGCTGCTCGGCCTTAAAATGCGCACCGCGACGACGCTTGGGTTCCTGAGGCTCAGCGGACTTTTGCTCTTTCACAGGCTCCTGCGGCTCGGCGACAGGCTCGTTCTCGACAACCTCGGTAACGGCCCCATCCTTTTGAGCCACAGCACGACGGAAGCGTTCCTGTTGGGCGCGGCGCTGAGCATCACGCTTTCCGCCTCCGCCAAAGCCGCCTCGACCCGCCTTGGCGGTAAAGGCACGCACGACATGCTCATCGAGCAGCTCGTCAGTATCGATATGCTCACGCGGGGCAACTTCTTCCGCAGCAGGAACCTCAACGGAATCCTCGACAGGCTGCTCCTGGGCATCATGAATCTCGGCATTGATGGTATAGAACGCCGGGCGGCCGTTAATGCCGCTGCCCTCGATCTTGGTCACGATCTTTGCCGCGATAAGCTCATCGCGCATCGCCTTGGTATCGCACTCCTTATCCACGGAGCGAAAAATCTGTGCCAGCGCGCTCGACTTGATCTTGAGTGCCTTGCGGCAGAGCAGGTCGTAGGCAACCAGCTTGGCCCGCTCGGCAGAAAGCGACGTTTGTCCGCTCAGACGCTCAGCCAGAGCATCGACATTTTGTTGGTTATCGGAATATACCGTCTTGGCCACGGGGCCCCTTTCATATGCACACATATACGTCCATATGGTACAACGCGCGCCGCCATCCACGCAAAACATCTGCGAGAACACCCCGACATCACCCGTCTTTACAAAAAAGGCCGGGCCCGCGTTCTGCGGACCCGGTCTTTCCGAGTCATATAGATGTGACGTTCAACTCGTCAGGTCGACTAAGCCTTGGCGGCCTCGGCGTCGGCAGGAGCCTCAGCGGCAGCGGCGCGGCCGTACTCGGCCTTGCCCATCTCGGACCACTCGGGCTCCTCGTCGGGCATGGAACCGGCCTCCTTGCCGAAGAGCTCCTTGAGGCAGTTGACGGCGACGATGAGGCCCAGGACCATCAGCAGGACGGCGAAGACAAGCTGCAGGCCCTTGGTGGCGGCGACGGAGACGGCGGCCGTGGTGGCGGTAGCCGGGATGGTGCCGAAGAAGCCGTAAGCCTGGACAGCGGCCATGCAGCCCATGGCGCTCTGGACCAGCGAGGTGAAGGTGCAGCAGAGCAGGAAGACGACGGGCACGTAGAGCATCCAGCCCTTGCGGCCGGTACACTTGCAGAACACGGCGAGGGTGATCATGGTCATGCCGCCGAGCAGCTGGTTGGAAGCACCAAAGAGCGGCCAGATGTTGGCATAGCCACCAAAAGCGAGGGCGAGACCGGGAAGCAGGGTAACGACCGTGGCGAACCAGGGGTTGCCGAGGACCTTCATGTAGCCGGCCTTGGACTCGATGGCCAGGGCATCGTTGGTCTGGGCAAAGAACTCGGAGAACGAAGTGCGGGCGATGCGGGCGACGGCGTCGAGCGAGGTCAGGGCCAGAGCGGAGACGTTCATGGTCATAAAGACGGTAGCGAGCGTGCCGTCAACACCGAAGGCCTGCATACCGCGGGAGATGCCAGCGGCGAAGATCTGGAACGGGGTGGAAGCGACACCGGCGTTGAGGGCGCCGGTACCGGCGGTATTCATGTCGGAGAACATGATGCCGGCGACGATGATGGCAAGGATGCCGACGAAGGACTCGACGATCATGGCGCCGTAACCGACCTTGACGGCGTCCTGCTCCTTCTCGACCTGCTTAGAAGAGGTGCCGGAAGAAACGAGGCTGTGGAAACCGGAGAGAGCACCGCAAGCGACGGAGACGAACAGGACCGGGAACATCATGCCGGAGGCAGTGGAGAAGCCGGTGAAGACCGGAGCGGTGATAGTGGCCTGACCGTTGACGCCCAGGACGACGATGCCGAGGACAGCGCAGACGATCATGACGATCATCATGATGGAAGTGAGGTAGTCACGCGGGGTCTTGAGCATCTGGATGGGCATAGCGCCAGCGAAGACCAGGTAGACCATGACGACGGCGAACCACTGGAACTTATCCAGGTAGACCGGGAACTGCATACCGACGGCGAACATGAGAACCATGAGGACCACGCCGGTGACGAACTCGGCAGCACCGGTGAGGTTGAACTTCTTCTGGGCCCAACCAAAGGCGATAGCGACGAAGGTGAACAGGATGGAGATGGTACCAGCGCAGCCGGCGGCATAGGACTTGGTGAAGTCGATGGCACCGGTAGCAGCACCAGAAGCGTCAACGGCCGGGGTGAACATGAACGTCTTGCAGACCATGTCGGTGAAAGCGGCGATGACGATGATGCAGAACAGCCAGCAGAACAGCAGGAACAGGCGACGGCCGGTCTTGCCGATGTACTTCTCGATGAGCTGAGCGAGCGACTTGCCGTTGTTCTTCATCGAAGCGTACAGGGCACCAAAGTCGTGGACGGCACCAAAGAAGATGCCGCCGACGAGGACCCAGAGCACGACGGGCAGCCAGCCAAAGGCCATGGCGACGATCGTACCCGTGACAGGGCCAGCACCGCAGATCGAGCTGAACTGGTGCGAGAACGCGGTGAAGGCGGAGACGGGCGAGAAGCTGTTGCCGTCCTTCATGCGCTTGGCCGGCGTGAGGGCATCCTTGTCAACGCCCCACTTGTTGGCCAGCCAGCGGCCATAGCCCAGATAGCCGCAGGCGAGCACCGCCGCGGCCACAACCATGAGCAAAACTCCGTTCATTACATTTCCTCCTCTAAAAAGAACTTCCCAGACATAAAAAATGAGGGCCGTCGGTTGCGCTCGACGGCCCTCATCTTCATCAGCCGCCCGTTATCGTACGGGCTAGCTGTATGTGCTAACCCGCATCAGATAATTACTACGCTGATAATGTTTAGCTGATGCGTGAACATGTCTGAGAAATCCTCTTCAATCATGATGTGAACGATCCGTGCGTGTTCACATCCCCCAGTGGATGAAAAGGAGTATGAAACTTTAGTTGCCTAAAGTCAACGCAAATATGTAATGAATTTTCAACTTTTTTTGAATTTCTCGGTATAAAACGCCACTGACCTCGGACTTTACCCAACAAAAGTTTTTGCATGAGAGATGCCCCCGAGAGCGGCGGGAGCCGGGCGGCGCATATGAACTTTCCTGCTCTACAGTCCTGCGCAAGACGGAAAGCACATTAAGTGCTTTCCTTTGCGTGCGGAACTCGCGATAAAGTTCATATGCGCCGCCCGGCTCCCGCCGCTCTCGGGGGCTCCCGTCCCAAATGTGCGGAGCAAAGCTCCGCACACCAACTTTTTCTTTCAGCTAAAGCACGCCGGAAATTCGACGCTGGCTTGTTAACCTTGCCGGACGTTGTCGACGCCAAACCAGCTCAGAAGCTATATCGATACAGAAAGGTCCCCGGCGCTGCCCGGGCGCCAACGGCCGCATATGAACTTTATCGCGAGTTCCGCACGAACAGGAGGCCACTTAATGTGGCCTCCGTCGTGAGCAGGACTGTAGAGCAGGAAAGTTCATATGCGGCCGTTGGCGCCCGGGCAGCGCCGGGGACCGCACCCGTACGACTACAACGTCATGTTCGGATCGGCGTCGACGTCGAACGGCGAGATTTCTCCTCGGTCGAATTTACGGCGGGCGACCTCCGCGATCATGGCGGCGTTGTCGGTGCATGCCGAGAGAGGCGGCACCGTCACGCGGATGCCCTGGCGCCCGAGCTTCTTGATCATCATCTCGCGCAGATGCGGGTTGGCCGAGACGCCGCCGCCGATGCAGTATTCCTTGCATCCGGTGGCATGCAGCGCGTTCTTGGCCTTCTTGTACTGAACGTCAAAGACCGCGGCCTCAAACGAAGCAGCCAGGTCGGGCAGATGAATCGTACGCCCGGCTTTGGTCTCCTGCTCAATGTAGAGCGTCACGGCCGTCTTAAGGCCCGAAAGCGAGAATCGATAGTCTCCCCTACTATTGAGCGCACGGGGGAAGTCAATCGCGCGGGGATTGCCCGTCTCGGCCAGTTTGGAAATGATGGGGCCGCCGGGATAGCCCAGACCCAGCGCCTTGGCCACCTTGTCGAAGGCCTCGCCCACGGCGTCATCGAGCGTCTCGCCGAGCACCTCGTAGTCGCCCCACGCCTTGACGTGAACAAGCATGGTATGACCGCCCGAGACGAGCGTGAAGATAAACGGCGGCTTGAGATCAGGCTGCGCCAACAGGTTGGCGAACAGATGACCCTCCAGATGGTTGACGCACACGAGCGGTTTACCGGCGGCATAGGCAAAGCCCTTGGCGAAGGCGACGCCCACCACCAGAGCACCCACCAGGCCCGGACCCTGCGTCACGCCAACAGCGGCAAGCTCGCTCGGCGCGATGGCTCCGCCCGTAAGGCCCAGCGACGCTGCGGCGTCCTCGAGTGCCGCGTCCACGACGCTCACGATGACCTCAACGTGCTTGCGCGAGGCGATCTCGGGCACCACGCCGCCAAAGCGAGCATGAAAATCAATCTGCGTCGACACCTGGTTGGCCAGCATCTTGCCGTCCGCATCGATAATCGCCACGGCCGTCTCGTCGCAGGAACTCTCGATGGCAAGCACCAGGCGGCGGCGCTCGATTTCGGCACGCTCCTCAGCGGTGCGTTCGGGCGCGGGCAGCGGCCACACACGCTGCTCAGCCGCCGTCGGCTCGGGCGAGGCATTGTCGAGAGGAAGCACCAGGGGCAGCGGCGCCGTCATGACGATGGCATCTTTGCCAGCACCGTAGTAACCACGGCGGCGGCCCGCCTCGGTAAAGCCAAGGGAGGCATAGAGCGCAATAGCGCCCTCGTTGCCATCCTCAACCTCGAGCGAGGCGGTCGTACAGCCGAGCATCTGGGCATCGTAGCTCACGTGCGACAGCAGCTTGCGGGCGATGCCCTCGCGGCGATGTTTCGGGTCGACGGAAACATCCAGAATCTGCACGCCACCGTCTACGACCATGCCACCGGCAAGCCCCAACAGCTGACCGTCATCGTGCGCCACCCACCAGCTGCGCGGCACCGCAACATCCTCGCCCAACTCGGACAGGAACATGCCCGGCGTCCATGCCTCGTGCCCAGCGCCTTCAAAGCAGGCGGCCTCCAGCGCACTCGCACCCTCGGCGTCCGCCGCACCCATGGGGCGAAATTGCAGATGGCGACCGGCGAGCTCATCGGCGACGCCCGTAATTTCGCTCTGCGCGCTCTCGGATAGACCGAGGCGTTTGCGCTCGTTTTCCTCGGCATCAGAAAGGCGCGTATAGATCGGTAGGACGCGGGCCGGGTCGCCGTCACCCGCGGCGTGCGCAAGGATGAGACCCTCGCCCGAAGGCCACCACAAGCCGCGCTCTACGCAGCGAGCGGCCTCATCCTCGCCCAGCAGCTTGCCATAGCGCACGAGACCGTCGCCAGTCAGCTTAACCTGGTCCCAGTCCGCGGCTTGGCGCCACTCATCAAGCGCCACGGCAGCCTTGACCACGTGCTCGCGCTCAAACTGACGCTCGGGGCCCTCGTCGCCCAGCACATACAAAGCCGGATACACCTCGCCGCGCATGGCATCGGCCAGAATGCCGAGCTTGCCACGCACGCCAGCCTTCCACGCGGTCCATGCGCAGGCATCGAGCGTCGACACACCCAACAGCGGCACGTTGGCACCGCGCGCCAGGCCCTTGGCGGTGGAAATGCCGATACGCACGCCGGTAAACGAACCCGGACCGCGACCGACGACGTAACTGCCCACGTCAGCACGGTCCATGCCAGCCTGAGCAAGCACGCTGTCGACGGTATTCACGAGCTCCACATTGGCATGGCGACGGCACATATGGTCGCCACTCACCAGCTTCGCCTCGCCCGTCTGCCCATCAATCCAGCTTGCCGCGCAGGCAAGCATATCGGTCGAAGTATCGAGCGCCACCACCAGCGCGTAATCGTTATGCAAGCTCATCTTGTACAGCCTTATCAATCAAATCGGAAAGCTCCGCTGCGCGCTCGCCGTGCGCCTCGAGCGTTACCGTTCGCACGTCGCTATCGTTCTCATCACGCTTAAGCGTTACCGAAAGATACTCGTCTGTAAGTTCGTCCTGGAACTGTTCGCCCCACTCCAGCAGACAGGCACCCTCATAGCCCAGTACATCGAAAATGCCCGTATCCTCAAGCTCGTAAGCATGCTCTAGACGGTACAGGTCAAAGTGAAACAGCGGAATACGCCCCTGGTCATGAACAGCCATGAGTGCGAATGTGGGGCTCGTGACCATATGGCCGTCGCCCAGACCACGCGAAACGCCCTTGGTAAAGTGGGTTTTGCCCACACCCAAGCCGCCGGTCAAGATCAGCACATCACCATCTTCCAGGCACGGCGCGACCAGCTCGCCAAAATGCTCCGTATCGGCAGAGCAAGCCGTTTTATAAATACCTACCCCCAGGCGTTCCAGGGACATATATGCTCCTTATTATTCCGAGGCACCCTCTGGCGCGGGATGCCGCTCCAGATAGTCGCCCAGCATCTTAAAGTCTTCCTCCAGCAGCTCCTGCCACGCCGGATTACGCAGCGCCGCCGCCGGATGGAACGTGGGCATCACCACAAAATGCCCCATCTGATGGAACCTGCCGCGCAGCTTGGTGATGCCGATCTCGGTTTTAAGCACAAAGTGCGTCGCAGGGTTACCGAGCGTCACGATGATGTCGGGCCAAATGCTTCGAATCTGCTCACGCAAAAACGGTGAACAAGCCATCACTTCCTCGGGCCGAGGATTGCGATTTCCCGGCGGGCGACACTTAAGCACGTTGGCAATGTAGACGTCTTCGCGCTTGAGGCCAGCCAGCGACAGGATACCGTTGAGATCCTCGCCCGCCGCCCCCACAAACGGTTCGCCTTGCAGATCCTCGTTGCGCCCCGGCGCCTCGCCGATAAACATTACGCGGGCGTGGGGGTTTCCCACGCCAAACACGATGTTATGGCGCGACTGATAGAGCTGGCAGAGATGGCAGTCGCCTAAAACAGCCTCAATCTCCTCGAGCGCAACCTCGCGCGGCGCTTGGTGACTATGTCCGGGGATGTGCATGACACCCATAGTGGCTCCTACACGTAGACCTTGTCGAGACGCATGCCAAAGCCGCAAGCAACCTCGTAGTTAATCGTGCCGCGCAGGCGAGCCATCTCGTCCATGGTGATCTCGGCATCGCCATCGCGGCCGACAATGATCATCTCGTCGCCATACTCGGCCTCGGGAATCTCATGCGCCGGATTGGACTGGATGGCGACCATAAACTGGTCCATGCAGATGTTACCCACCTGACGAATGCGTTCACCGCGATACAGCACGTCCATACGATTGGAGAGCGTACGCGAAAGACCGTCGGCATATCCAATCGGCAGCGTGCAAATCTGAACGCGTGTGCGTGGTACGCGGTAGGTAAATCCGTAGCCCACGCCTTCGCCCATTGCAGGATGCGCCACGCGTGTCACGCGCGCATGCACGCTCATAACAGGATCGAGCTGCATCACGCGGCTGCTCAGCTCGCACGGCTGCATACCGTACAAGCCAACACCGGCGCGAATCATATCAAAATGCATCGAGGGATCGAGCATCGAGGACGGCGTGTTGGCACAGTGCACGATGCCGCACTCAAAACCCGCGTCCTTAATGGCTTGAACGGCCTCGGTAAAGCGTTGGCACTGCAGCTTGTAGTCCCAACCCGAAGGTTCATCGGCCGTGGCGAAGTGCGTAAAGACGCCATCGCACTGGATACCGCGATGGAAGCTAATACCACGAACAAAGTCGAGCACCTGCGTGTAGTGAACACCGATGCGGTTCATGCCCGTCTCGATGGCTAGATGGTACTTAGCAACCTTGCCTGCCGCGACAGCGCACTCGCCATAGGCAAGGGCGAAATCGGACGTATAGACCGAAGGCATGATATCGAACTCGAGCAACGTCGGAATGGCCTCGATAGGCGGCTCGCTTAGGATGAGGATGGGTTTCGTGATCCCGCCCTGTCGGAGCTCAACGCCTTCACTAACCGTCGCCACGGCAAACATGTCGGCACCGGCCGAATACATGATTTTGGCGCACTCGACGGCACCATGGCCATAGGCATCGGCCTTGACCACGCAGCACAGTCGCTGACGTGGATCGAGCAGGTTCTTGTAAGCCCTCGTGTTGCGGCGGAGCGCCCCGCGGTCGATCTCGACCCAGGACCAACGCGTCAAATCGGCTTTATTCATGATTAGTCATCCGACCCTTCGTCCATGATTCCCAGATCATCGAGTGCGTCCTTTGCCGCCAATTCCATGGCAGGACCGATCAAGTCGATCAGATCGGTCGCAATAACACTCTTCTCACCGTACTCCGTCGCCGCGGCAAAACCCGCGTAACTGTGAAGCGCAACGGCATACGAATACAACAGCTCCCAGCGATCCATCTCATCACGCATGGTAGCCAATGTGCCGGCCAAAATGCCCGCAAGAACATCGCCCGAACCGGCAGTCGCCAACGACGCCGGACCCGAGAGCGGCAAAAGCACGCGCTCAACGCCACAGATAGCCGTCGTCGGCCCCTTGGCAATAACCACGAGATTGTCGGAGCCAGCAGCCCAGACAACCTTCTGCGCGGCCGCGATTGCAGTCCCCAGATCGTTAACCTCGTCACCGGCAACCAAGCGCGAAAGCTCGTGATAGTGTGGCGTCATGACGAGCGGCTGCTCACGGCGGTACATCTCAGGGTTGCTATCGATACCGTCGATAGCAATCTTAGAAAGGCAGTTGAGCGCATCGGCGTCAAGGATCAGCGGCACATCAAGCTCCAACAAGCCCGAAACCACCTGCATGGCACCGGCAGACGTCGTCATGCCGGGACCGCACAGTACGCAGCTGTACTTCTTTGCAATCTCGCACACGGTCATACGAGCAGCGGCACCAAAAGAGCCGCGGGAATCGGACGGAATAGCAAAAACCGGAATCGAGGGAAGTGCCATACGAATAAGATTGGCACACGCATCAGGCGTCGCGACAGCCACATAGCCGGCACCCGCGCGGGCAGCAGACTTGGCGGCCATAATGGCAGCGCCAGGATACTGCGCCGAGCCGGCAACAATAAGGACGGAACCGCGAGAATACTTATCGATATTCGTGGGTAGTGGAGCAAAGAAATCCACCAGGTCACCGGGCTCGACAATCTCGGCGGCATGGTCGACATCATCGATGACCTCATCAAGGCGATCATAGAGGCCACCGCACACCAGATCACCGGCGTACTCTGGGCCATCAGCGCTGTAGAGGCCAATCTTGGGCGTGATCATTGTGACCGTGCGCTCGGCACGGATGCAGTCGTCGTCGACAACACCGGTCTCGGCATTCAGACCGGAAGGAACATCGATGGACACCACATGGTCGGCGCAGTCGTTAACTGTCGGAATCCAGATGGAGAACGGTGCACGCAGGTCACCGTGGAAACCGGTACCAAAAATAGCGTCAACAACAACGTCGGCCTTATCGATCAAAACCTCAAGCTCATCTCGCGAGGGACCGACGCACACATGTACGTCACGACCGGCGGTACGGCGGGCAACATGGCGAGCCAGAGCGGCAGGAATCTCATCCGGCTCAACCGGAGACACGATGTCCACGTCAACGCCCTTATGACTCAAGATATCAGCTGCGACCCAGCCGTCGCCACCGTTGTTGCCAAAACCGACCAGAACAAGGACGCGATCGGGATTGAGTTTTAGAATTTCACTAGCAGCAAACTCACCCGCCAGTTCCATAAGCTCGGCCTTCGAAGTTCCTTCGCGTTCGATAATATCCTCGAGGCGAACGACTTCCTCGGTACTCAAAACCGGTTTCATCTATGCTCCTAGCGTATCTTGCGAAGCATCGCCCTGGTGCTCCGTCAAAGCTGAATTTTGCAGTTGCTCAAGCTCATCTAAAACCGAGCGAGCCTCTTTATAAGTTTGTGCAACGCGTTCCTTGGTGCTCACCTTTTCTTCCTTAGGCTTAGGTCGAGCATCCTCGGTGATCGCAATGGCATTGGCTACGGCCAAATCACCCGTCAAGGTAATGGAAAGCGCAACTTCAACGACACCCAACTCTTGAGCAATCTCGAGCGCTCGACCCGAAAGCACAGCTTTGGGCTTTCCAAGCTTATCGCGCGTTACCGAGACGTCTTTGCGGCCGACGCCCTGACTAAAACCCGTACCAAGAGCCTTGAGAACCGCTTCACGAGAAGCAAAACGGCTCGCATAGTGCGCTGCAGGACGCGATGAAGCGTCGCAATATGCGCACTCTTCTTCGGTAAACACGCGCCGAGCAAACGACGGCGTCTTTTCAAGGATTGATTTCATGCGAGAAATCTCGACGATATCAACGCCGATACCAGCTTCAGCCATGTTCACCTCCATATTACACAGACTAAGTTATTGTAGCCCGTTAACGGAAGATGCGACAAACGAGGGTCATAAAACACAGCGAGTTTGTTAGATCTGACTTAACGCAAAAAAGGGGGAGGCCGCGAGGCCTCCCCCTTATCAATTCAAGCGCACGGCTCGGTGCCGTCCACCGGTC
>CATXKN010000013.1 GCA_958370785.1 uncultured Collinsella sp.
CGAGTGCGCATCGGGCAAAACCGATTCTTCATCGCCTCCATAAACAGCACGCCGCACTCACGGGAAACGGAGGCGATCGCATGGGCCTCTTCTTCATTCAAAACGGCCGGCTTTTCGCACAGCACGGCCTTTCCCGCGCGCAGTGCCCGACAGACCCAATGCGCATGCATGCCATGTGGAAGAGCCAAGTAGATTGCGTCGACATCGGGGTCGGCAATCAGCGCATCATAAGCCGCATCGCCGCCATCGTCAGCCGTGGCATAACTGTGCGCGGCATCAATCGAAAACGCCCTGCAAAACTCCTCAACATGCGAAGGAGTGCGACCGGCGGCAGCCACAAGCCGTGCCCCGTCCACCTCCTTGAGCGACGATGCAAATCGATGCGAAATGCGCCCAGCGCCCAAAACGCCCCAACGAACCTCACGCAAATCATCACATGAATCCCGATGGCCCACGACAGCTCCCTTCAGTTGCGGTGGAATAGTTCCTGTTTGGCCCCTATTCTGCCGCAAACAGGAACTATTCCACCGCAAGTTATAAAAGGGGCATCAGGAGCGCGTTTTGCAAAAGGCTTTAAGCGCGGCCGTTACGGGGCCAGGCTGGAAACGTCGGCGCACATCGTCGAGACGCTCGGGAATATCGATGTGCTGCGGGCAGTGACGTGCGCATTTACCGCACTTGACACAATTGCTCACCAGCTTGGGCTCGTTCGTCCGCACCGCGCTCGCCGTAAAGTATTGAGACAGCCCCGTAAACCAACTATGTGCGTAGCTCGCGTTGTAGGCGCCAAAGCAACCGGGAATATTAATGCCCTTGGGGCACGGCATGCAGTAGCCGCATCCCGTGCAGGGCACGCGATTCGATTTTTCAAACTCTCCCAGCACACGCGCGATGGTATCGAGCTGCTCTGTCGTCATCGAATCCGGCAGCGCGCGATCCGCCAATGCCGCGTTCTCGTCCACCTGCGCGGTATCGGTCATGCCCGAAAGCAGCATCGTGACTTGAGGATGGTTCCACACCCACGAAAGGCCCCAAGCAGCCGGCGTCTTCAGGTACGGATCGCGTACGTCATCGAGCACGGCGCGGGCCCGCGGAGGCAGTTTGCCCGCCAGGCGTCCACCCAAAAGCGGTTCCATCACAAACACCGCGAGCCCGCGCTCGGCGGCTGCCATGAGTCCCGCCGTTCCCGCTTGGTATCGCTCTCCAGCATAGTTGTACTGGATCTGGCAAAAGTCCCAGTCATACGCGTCAAGCATCGTGAGGAAGTCCGCCGCACTGCCGTGGTACGAAAAACCTATCTGGCGAATACGCCCCGCAGCCTTTTGGTGCGCAATCCAGTCCTCGATACCCAACGCTACCACGCGCTCCCACTGCGCGGGCGAGGTGATGTTGTGCATAAGGTAATAGTCGATATGGTCAGTCCGCAAACGGCGCAGCTGCTCGTCGAAGAATCGATCGAAATCCTCTGCGCACTTGCACGAAGCGTGCGGCAACTTGGTCGCGAGCAACACCCGGTCACGCAGCCCCAAGCGCTCAAGTGAGGCGCCCACGCACACCTCGTTACCGGGATAAAGATACGCGGTATCCAGATAATTAATCCCCTGCTCTACCGCACGGGAGATGATGGCATCGGCCGTCTTCGCATCGGGGTGTCCCGGTGCACCGGGAAACCTCATGCAACCCAGCCCCAGCGCCGAGATACGGTTGCCGCTTTTGGGGTCAACGCGATATTGCACTGCCTTTCCTCTCCCCTCGAAGCCCTAATGAGGCGAAACACAACGGCCACGCCATCGAAACACATTAGAATCGCAATCGAGAATGTATCGTAACGTAGCAGAAATCGAGCCGTCACGACACCGCTTTAACATCAGCAAAAAGCCCGATGAAAGGAGACGACCGTGACCACACGCGAGGATGTCTACCCCTATCCCGGCGAGCAATACATCCTCTCGGTCGACCGTTACCAGATCGAGATCATGGACCATCCGGACGAGCTTCCCGCCACGGGCACCGTCATCTTCTGCACCTTCCCCAAGGTGCGCTGGCGGCATACAATCCATCAGGCGCCCCCACGCGGGCGCCTTTTATATGGGGAGATGATTCATATGCAGATCAACAAGGTCGCCTTTATCGGCAAGGGCGGCGTCGGGCTACTCTACGGCAGCATGATTGCCAGGGCGCTCGGCAACGACGCCGTCGAATACGTTATGGACGACGCCCGTTTCGAACGTCACGCAGGCGACGCCCTTACGGTCAACGGCGAGCCCTGTGCGCTCAAATCCGTCCGCGCCAGCGAGGCAACGCCCGCCGATCTGGTCATTCTTACAGTCAAGACGACTGGACTCGATGTGGCACTCAAGACTATGGAGCGCGTCGTGGGACCCAACACGCTCATCGCCTCACTATGCAACGGCATCACGAGCGAGCAAAAGATTGCCGAGCGCTTTGGTTGGGAGCATACCGTTCTTGGTATTTGCCAGGGCATGGACGCTGTGTTCCTCAACGGAGAGCTCACCTTTACCAATGCGGGCGAAATCCGCTTTGGCGCGGCGGCCGGCACCGAGCTCGCAACCGTCACCGCCATCGACGAGCTCTACACGCGCTGCGGCATCGCCCATACCGTCGAGAGCGACATTGCGCACCGCATGTGGGCCAAACTCATGCTCAACGACGGCATCAACCAGACGTGCATGGCCTACGGCGGGACCTACGGAAGCGCCACGGAGCCGGGCTCCGAGCAGCGTCGCTGCTTTGTTTCTGCCATGCGCGAAACGCTTGCGGTCGCCAACGCCGAGGGCATTGAGCTGACCGAGGCAGACCTGACGCAGATGGTGCACCTCATCGAGGGAATCGACCCCACCGGTATGCCCTCGATGGCGCAGGACCGCATCGCGCAACGAAAAACCGAAGTCGAGGAGTTCGCGGGCACCATTTGCCGCCTGGCCGTCAAACACGATATCCAAGTGCCGCAAAACGATTGGCTCTATCAGCGCATCCGCGATATCGAGAAAAGCTGGTAGCGCCCGGCTCACCACGTCAACAGGCTCAACAGCAAAGCCGCCACAAGGAGCACTCCCCTTACGGCGGCTTTCATCTTCATCTATAACCAGTAGTCGATGTCCCGACGGTTAGAGCTGCGACTCCGACGCCTGGTCCTCATCGTCGCGACAAAGGACTACACCCGCACTTCCCAGCAGTGCGGCCGCGACCAACGCACTGACCACGATAGAGGCAGCCCCACAAGACCCCTGCATGCCCGCAACGAGCGCGGCCGTAGGACCAAGGCAGCCAAGCACCAATGCGACGGCGGCAATGGCAATATCTCGAGCGTTCACAAGACCACTTCCTCCACGAGAAAGACCTTATTTCTCATGAACTAGTGTGCCCCGCGCCCATATGCGCGACGTACCGTCACGGTAAGGGCTCTGTTAGCTCAAACGCATACATAGAACGGGCGTCCTTACGTTGCCCTAAAGCTCGGTAAAGACGCCCATCCGCCAAATATCCGTGATGCAGAAAAATTACCAGCCAGTGTAGTAGTCGGTGGTTCCGGCAGCGCAGCCGGAGTCATAGACCTTGCACTCGCCCTTGGAACCGGTAAACGTGGAGCCCTGAGCCTTATCACCCGCGGCCACGACGTAGTAACCATCAGAATCGCGCCAAAAGCCCTCGGAATCCTGCGTCCATTCGCCCGTGCGGTGGTGATACAGCACGTTGCTGCTGTAATAAGTCTCGCGGCGGCCGTTATAGTTATTGACGCCGCTCGAGCGCGTCAGGCCCGAGCCGTTCGCGTAATACGCAGCGGACGTGTAAGACGAGCCGGGGCCGGCGTTGTAATACGAAGCCTGAACGGCCTCAGCGGCCTCGGCTTCGGCTGCGGCAGCCTCGAGCGCCTCGCGCTTGGCATCCTCAAGCGTGGAGCGAAGCTCGTCGAGCTCGGTCGACTTGGCGTCGACCTCCCCCATCGTCAACAGGCTACCCGCACCGTCGATGCAGCCCTGCAACACAGCGCGCTCATCATCGGTAGCATAGTCGCCATACATATTCATAATGATCTGAGCGCGCATCTCCAGGGAATCGCGCTTTGCCCCCATCGAGGCGTTCCACTCCTGCATAGAGCCATAACCGTCGCCGCGGTAGTCGACGGGCTGCACCAGCGTCGCCTCGGACGGCGTAGATCCAACCGTATCGGATAGTGTTGCCGCGTGGGCATCAGTTGCGCCGGCGCCCGCCAAAAGTGCCACGGTCAGAGCGGCGGAAAGGGCGGCGGCTTTCGGTTTTCGTGAATCGATCCTCATGTAGCTGGAAACCTCCGTAGTGCGTTTTTTGCTGCGTTTGAGCTGCGTGTGATTCGATCGCGCTGCATAGTACCCCGAGCAAATCGCGACCTGCGGTTTTACTCAAAAGACGCACGTCAATTGCGTAAAACTCACATCCTCTCAACAGGAGTTTTCCACAACTCGAATGCATAAAGCGTGCCAAAAACCCTGTTTTTGCACCCTCTCTATGCAAAAAAGGCGCCTGTGCAACCATTGTTCGCACAGGCGCCTTGAACAGGCATTTTATGCAGTTATACCTATCGAGTCGCAAGGGGTCCTTGCACAAGTCGCCTTACTCGTCCAGCGCGGCGAAGGCCTGCTTCAGATCCCAAATGATGTCCTCGGCGTTCTCGGTACCGATGGAAAGACGAATCGTGGAGGGCGTGATGTTCTGCTCAGCGAGCTCCTCGGCAGAGAGCTGGGAGTGCGTGGTGGTAGCCGGGTGCACGACGAGCGACTTGACGTCGGCCACGTTGGCGAGCAGCGAGAACACCTGCAGATGATCGATGAACTTCCAAGCTGCCTCCTGACCACCCTTAATCTCAAAGGTGAAGATCGAGGCACCGCCGTTGGGGAAATACTGCTTGTAAAGCTCATGGTCGGGGTGCTCAGGCAGGCTCGGGTGGTTCACCTTGGCGACGTGGCTGTCACCAGCCAGGAACTCAACGACCTTCTTGGTGTTCTCGACATGACGGTCAACGCGCAGCGACAGGGTCTCGGTGCCCTGGAGCAAGACCCAGGCGTTGAACGGGCTGATGCAGGCGCCCTCGTCACGCAGCAGGATAGCGCGGACATAGGTTGCGAAGGCGGCGGGACCGGCAGCCTCGGCAAACGAAACACCGTGGTAGGAGGGGTTGGGCTCAGCGATCTGGGCGTACTTTCCGCTCGCCTTCCAATCGAAGTTACCGCCGTCGACGATCACACCGCCCAGCGAGGTACCGTGGCCGCCGATGAACTTGGTTGCGGAGTGGACGACGATGTTGGCACCATGCTCCAGCGGACGGAACAGATACGGAGTGCCGAAGGTGTTATCGACGACGACCGGCAGGCCATGCTTCTTGGCAATCTCGGAAATGGCGTCGATGTTGGGGATATCGGAGTTGGGGTTGCCGAGCGTCTCGAGATAGATGACCGTGGTGTTGTCCTTGATGGCACCCTCGACCTCTTCCAGGTTATGGGCATCGACAAACGTGGTCTCGACGCCAAACTGGGAGAGCGTATGCTCCAGCAGGTTGTAGGAGCCACCGTAGATGGTCTTCTGAGCTACCACGTGGTCACCGGCCTGGGCAAGAGCCTGCAGGGTATAGGTGATGGCAGCGGCACCGGAGGCGACGGCAAGACCTGCCACGCCGCCCTCGAGTGCGGCGATGCGATCCTCGAAGACGCCCTGGGTGGAGTTGGTCAGACGGCCGTAGATGTTACCGGCGTCGGCAAGACCAAAGCGGTCAGCGGCGTGCTGGGAGTTGCGGAACACATAGCTCGTGGTCTGGTAGATAGGCACGGCACGGGAGTCGGATGCAGGATCGGCGCTCTCCTGGCCAACGTGAAGCTGCAGGGTGTCGAAACCAAAGGTGTGCTCGGGGTTGTTGATAAACTGGCTCATGATGATCTCCTTGATTGAACAAAAGTAATAAGAGTAAGAGAAGTAAGTTGCTGTCTCCTGATCACGCCAACGGACGCAAACAGGAGCCCGGCATTCGTCTTGGTAAGCAATTCATATGCGGGCCTCCTTTCGCATCCCGGTTCCGTGGTCGGCTTAATTACCTACCGCCTTTGTGTGTTTTGAATAGTACGAGCATCGTCTCCCCGGGTCAATCACTTAAAAGCGCTAACCTGTTATCGGTTTTATAGATAGCTATCGAAAGGACGGGCGCTGATGACCCTCCAGCAGCTTCGCTTTTTGATCGCCGTGGCAGAGTCCGGTTCGATCAACGCCGCAGCCCAGCGCCTCTATACGGCACAGTCCAATATCTCCAATGCCGTCAAAAGCCTGGAGCAGGAACTTCATATCGAAATCTTTACGCGCTCTAGCCGCGGTGTTGCACTCACCAACGACGGCACCGAGCTTTTGGGTTATGCACGCCAGGTCGTAGAGCAGGCCGACATGCTCGAGGCCCGCTACGAGGACGGCGGTACACCTCAGGCCCGCCTTGCCATCTCGGCCCAGCACTACGCCTTTTCGGTCGAGGCCTTTGTCAACGTGGTCGAGCGCTGCCGCGACAGCAAGTTCGAGTTCATCATGCGCGAGACCACCACAGCGCAGATCATCGATGACGTCCGTGCGTTTCGCAGCGATATCGGCATTCTGTATCTGGATGACTTTAACGCCCGCGTTCTGCAGAAGGCCTTCGCCGATGCCCGTGCAAGCTTCCATCCCCTATTCGACGCGACGGTCCACGTCTTCGTTAGCGAGCGTCACCCGCTCGCACGCCGCCCTCAGCTGTCCCTTGCCGACCTCACGCCCTATACGCGCTACAGCTTTGAGCAGGGAACCTCGAACTCCTTCTATTACGCCGAGGAACCTTTTAGCTATATCCCTTGCGACCGCAACATACGAATCTCGGACCGCGGAACACTTACTAACTTACTTATCACGTCGAACGGTTACACCCTGTCGACCGGCGTCCTCTCCAATGAAATGCAATGGGGTATGGCATCGATCCCGTTAGCAGACGCCCCAACGATGCACGTAGGCTATATCATGCACGACGAGCGCAAGCCCTCTCCCCTCTTACAGCAATACCTCGATGAGCTCAACCGCATCATCCATGCCAACCAACTGTCGGAAGACGGGGTAGAAATCGTAGATTGCTAGCCCCCGGCGGGCATGGCGCTACAATGGTCACTCGCACGAAACATACCCAACGAAAGGAACCATGTGAAGGTCATCATCTATACCGACGGCTCGGCCCGATCAAATCCGGGACGCGGCGGCTACGGCGCCGTGCTCAAATACACCAACCCCGCCGGCAAGACCTTCACCTCCGAGCTTTCGCGCGGCTATGCCAAGACCACCAACAACCGCATGGAGCTCATGGCGGTCATCGTGGCACTCGAGGCGCTCAACCGCCCCTGCGACGTCGAAGTCCATTCCGATTCGCAGTACGTCGTCAACGCCTTCAACAAGCACTGGATCGACGGCTGGAAAAAGCGCGGATGGAAAACCGCCAACAAGCAGCCCGTCAAGAACCGCGATCTGTGGGAGCGCCTGCTCACCGCAAAGAGCAAGCACAAAGTGGAGTTCATCTGGGTTAAGGGCCACGCCGGCCATGAGCTCAACGAGCGCTGCGACGAGCTTGCCACCACGGCGGCCGACGGCAGCAACCTCGATATCGACACCGGCTTTAACGAGAGCGACCTGTAACGGCGTTTTCGCACGCTATTTCCTGCCCCCTCGCGCTACACTCATCCTGTAAACCGAACGGCACGAGGGGGATACATGTTGCGTATAGCGACCATCGGCACATCCATGATTACCAACGACTTTATCCAGGTCGTCAACGCCAACGACCAAGCCGCGTTCGTGGGCACGCTCTCGCGCGATGTAGATCGCGGCGCCGCCTTTACCGCCGAGCGCGGTGGCGAGCGAAACTTTACTTCACTCGATGAGCTCGCGGCAGCCGCCGACGTCGATGCCGTCTATATCGGCAGCCCCAACGCGCTTCACTACGAGCAGGCCCTTGCCTGCATCGCCGGTGGCAAGCACGTCATCGTCGAGAAGCCCTTCTGCGCCACCGAGGCGCAGGCGCTGGAAGTCTTCCGCGCTGCCGAGGCAGCAGGTGTCGTGGCCCTCGAGGCCATGCGTCCCCTCCACGATCCCGCTTTCCACGCCATCGAGGACGCCCTGGGTGAGATTGCCCCCATCCGCCGCGCCTCATTGCGCTTTGGCAAATATTCCTCGCGCTACAACGAGATTCTCGCGGGACACGCCACCAATATCTTCGACTGCAATATGGCATCGGGTTCCCTCATGGACATTGGCGTCTACACCGTCGAGCCCATGGTCGAGATCTTCGGCATGCCCTCCGGCCTTACGAGCATGACTACGCTGCTCGACCCCACCACGCGACAGCTCACGCACGGCCCCATCGATGGCTGTGGTTCCATCCTCGCCAGCTACGGCGGCGGCCGCATCTCCGTCGAGCTCGCGCACTCCAAAATTACGAATGACCTGCTGCCCTCGCAGATCGAAGGCGAGCGTGGCACTATCCAGATCGACCATCTGTCCACGCCCCGCAACGTCCGCATCGACTATCGCGGCGACGTCGTACGCGGCTCGGCGACCGAGGCACCGCGCGAACAGAGCGACAACGGCCGCGTGCTCGACCTGCCCAAATCGAGCAACACCATGGAATACGAACTCACAGACTTTATCACCGCCATCGGCGGCATCGATAATGTCAAGGAAGAGATTTGGGAGACCCCGGCGGGACGTCACGAGCTTGGCCACTACCGCGACGTCACGCTCGTCTCACTGCGTATCATGGATGCCGTGCGCCAGCAGGCGGGTATCGCCTTCCCCGCTGACTCTAACAAGCGGGCATAGCGATGGGTTTTTTCGACAAGCTTTTCTCGGGCGTCACCGGCGGCAGCCGCGAACCCCAAAAGCCCTCTGGCGTTGAGCTTGAGCTGCGCCGTAGGCTCACCGTGCTCGCAAGCGACGAGGCCACTCAAGACGCCCCGCAGCGCTATTTCCTGCGGTGGGAGGGACAGGTCCAGGGCGTCGGTTTCCGCTTCACCAACACCAACCTCGCACAGGCGCGCTCCCTCACCGGCTGGGTGCGCAATATGGAAGACGGCTCGGTTGAGATGGAGCTACAGGGCACGCCGGCAAACATCGTGTCTCAGCTCGAGGCGCTTCATGCCTCCTACGAGCGCATGGGAACGCGTTTTCGCCTCGCAGACGCCCAGACCCGAGCCCCACTTGCCAATGAAGACGGTTTCATTCCTCGTTATTAGTATTGTGTGCTAAATACGGTATCATTTACCTACGACCGTTGATAGAAAAGAGGCGAGGCGCATGGCGGTGCAAAGAAGGAATACCAGGCAGCGAAAGCTGGTTCTTGACGCTGTGCGCCAAAGCTATAACCATCCCACCGCCGACGAAATCTACAACGCCGTACGCGAACAGGATGACAAGATCAGCCGCGGTACGGTCTACCGCAATCTCAATCTCTTGGCCGACGCCGGCGAGATCCTCTCCATCAAGACGCCGGGCGGCAGCCGCTTCGATCGCACCATCGAGCCGCACGCACATATCATCTGCACCTCGTGCAGCCGCGTCATCGACGTACCGCTCCCCTTCGATGCCCAGCTCGACGCCAAGGCGTCCGAGCAAATCGGCTGGCACGTCACGTCGCACTACACCATCTTCGAGGGTCTCTGCCCCGACTGCCGGTAGCCCTTAGTGGCATGCCCGCAAAATCTACTTGCCCATCCGCTACAGCAAAAAGTAGATTTCTAGGTATGTCCCGAAAACCTACTCGGCGAGCAGACGGCGCAGTTCCTCTTCGACCGTGCGCACGTAACGGACGCGGTCGTTGATGCCTCGCATGGTGGGGTTGCAGCTCTCCATCAGATAGGGATGGCCCACGACGTTGAGCATGTCGCGATCGTTCTCATTGTCGCCAAACGCCATCATCTCATCGGGCGAAATCCCCAGGGCACGACCGTAATCGGCAAGCGCGGAGCCCTTGCCCGAACCGAAACCGATAAAGTCCGTCCATTCGGTTCCCGACGTCATCACGTCGACACGATCGCTAAAGAGGCGCTCGAAATACTCCAGGGCCGCCGGCTGATCCACCTCGGGCGTCTGGAAGGCAATCTTAATGACGTCCTCGTCGATGTCCTCGGGACGGTCGACCACCGCCACATCGCAGTGGACCTCATAGCGCAAATGGTCGACGAACGCATCGTTGCCGCTCATGGTGTAGAGGTGTCCCTCGCACGAAAGTGTCACGTCGGCATGGGGATACGCAACCACGGCATTCGCGATATCCATAGCAAGGCTACGCTCCATGGAACGCTTGACAACGGCACGCCCCTTGCTCATCACCAGGGCTCCGTTTTCGCATACATAGGCGAGCTCATCGGCCACCGGGGCAAACAGATAGCGCAAGCTCGCATATTGACGGCCGCTCGCCGGCATAAACACGATACCGCGACGATGCAGTTCATCGATGAGCTCAAAGGCCTCGGAACGCGGCTCGCGCTCCCCCGGATGCAGCAAAGTGCCGTCCAAATCGCATGCAATCAGCTTGATTCCCTCAAGACCCATATGCTTCCCCCAAAGCACCTCATCAACAGTAAGACGGACTTTGAATAGTTGCCTCTCAAAGTCCGTCTTACTCATACGCACGTTAACCGCGCGCCTTCTTTACGATCGTAAAGTCGGGAGCCATACTCACGACGACATCCGCCGCGCTCGATGCAAAGCGTCGGCTGGCATCGAGCTCGCGTGTGACCACCGAGAGCCGAACACCCTCGACACCCCGGAGTATGCGGCCCAAAACAGGCTGCACCGGCGTATACATGCGCACGGTATGCTCGTCCGAGTCGCCTCGGAAGAGCGGCGCATGCATGTTGCCAATCTCCCAGCACGCATGCGCGAGTGCAATCGGATCCATGCGGTCGACTTCGACCAAATAAACCTCGGCGCTGCGCAGGCGCACGACAACCGCCACGGGCACCACGCCCGAACGGTCAATGGCGAGCACGTCGCCATCGGCAAGACGGCCGCCGTCGGCAGTATCCAGCCGAACACCGATCGTGCGCCCCAGCTCCGTTACGCCCGCAAATGTGCGGGCATCGGCCTGGTCCCAATCGAGCAGTAGCTCGTCAACTTCAAAGAGGCCGCCCAACTTCCGGCGAAGCAGGAGTTCATAGGACGGATCGTTGAGATTTCCCAAGCATGTCGTCGAAACCAAGCGTTCAGGCATACTCTAGCCCTCGACCTCGACGAGCTCGATATCAAAGTTGAGGTCCTTGCCGGCCAACTCGTGGTTGGCGTCGAGCGTCACGGCCTCGGGCGTCACGTCGATGACAACGGCGGGGACGGGCATGCCGCTCGGCGTGGACAGGAAAAGCTTCATGCCCTTCTCGATCTGCTCGCTGTTGGGAACCTGTTCGGCCGGGAAGGTCAGGACCATCTCGGGATTGTGCTCGCCGTAGGCATCGGCAGCAGGAATGTGCACGGTCTTCTTCTCGCCCACCTGCATGTCGACAACAGCGGCGTCGAAGCCCTTGATCATCTGACCGGCGCCGCAGGTGAACTCCAGCGGCTCGCCGCGATCGTAGGAGCTATCGAACTGCGTGCCGTCGTCGAGCGTGCCGCGATAATGGGTCTTGACCTTCTTGCCCTGGTTGGACATGGTAACCTCCGTAATAAGGGCGGCGCACAACGCGGGCCGCCATGAACATATGGCGCTAACTATACCCTAGTCATACAATTCAATGACAGTTTGCAAAGAAACGCTGCAACCGGAGGAACCATGGCATATCCCGTATTTGATCTACACTGCGACACCGCCGACCGCATCGGCTGGGCCACGCTCGATCTCGACCTGCGCTTTACCGCCGGCACCGACGGTTATTTCCACGGCGATGAAACGCATCCGCAAGATTTCGACCTCATCGAGGGCAACGCCTGCGCCATCTCGCTCGCAAAGATCGGCAACACGCCGTGGGCACAGTGCTTCGCCACGTTTGTCCCCGACGAGATTCCCACCGCTCACGCCGCGCGCTTCCAGGCGCAGATCATGGCGCACATGAGCGGCCAGGCAATGCTCAACCACGACCGCATGGTCAACGTACGCAGCGCCGCTGACATTCGCCCTGCGCTCAAGGACGGCAAGGTCGCCTGCATCCACACCATCGAAAACGCCACGTTCTTTGCCGAGGACCCCGCGCTGATCGAGGTACTCAAGAGCCTGGGCGTACTCATGTCATCACTCAGCTGGAACGCGCAGGGACCGCTCGCGAGCGGGCACGATACCCACGCCGGCCTCACCGCCGCCGGCATCGAGGCACTTACGCAGATGGAGCACGCCGGCATGGTACTCGACGTCTCCCACCTCAACGATGAGTGCTTTGACGAGGTTGTCGCCCACGCCACGCGCCCCTTCGTCGCCAGCCACTCCAACTCCCGTGCGGTTTGCGGCGTCAAACGCAACCTTACCGACGACCAGTTCCGCACCATTCGCGACATGGGTGGCATCGTCGGCCTCAACTACTGCAGCGAGTTCCTATCCAACGACGTAACCGACAAGACCGCCGCAGACGTCACCTTCGACCAGCTAGCGGCACATATCGAGCACTGGCTCGACCTGGGCGGCGAGGACGTCATCGCGCTCGGCGGCGACTGGGACGGCGCCACGGTGCCTGCTTTCCTCTCCGATGCCAGCAAGATGCCCGAGTTCCAGAACATGCTTTCCAAGCATTTTGGCAAGACCGTGATGCAGAAGCTCTGCAGCGACAACGCGCTTACCTTCTTTGAGCGTTATTAATTTCACATCCCTTGAGCGGGCCGGCATGCCGAACGGTCGACATGCCGGCCCGTCCCCAATCTGAAGGACCGCTTTTGACGCAGCAGTTTACGATTTCTGTATCCCGGCCGGATGGGACGCCCATCTCCGTCGTCGTTACCAAAAAGCGCGTCAAAAACTTCAACCTACGCGTCACATCAAGCGGTGAGGTCCACGCCAGTGCACCGCTCGGCGCCAGCCGCGAGCGTATCGAAGCGTTTGTGAAGCGCAACAGCGCCTGGATTATCAGCCGACTTGCCCAGCGCGAGCAACGTCAGGCGGCGGCGAGAGAGCCGCTCAGCCCCTCGTCCATCATTGCGCTTTGGGGCAAACCCATCACGGTACAAGATGCGCTCGATCACAACTTTACATCACCCGCACCGCGGCCCAAGCAGGCCACCTTCGCAAGTTTTATGGGTACCGACGAATCGGACGAAGGCCCACAGGCCAAGCGGCGCGCAATCCTCGACGGCCTAACGTCCGACGAGCTCCAGACCCGCATCAACCAGCTCTATGCATCCGAGGTCACCACGGCGCTGCGCGATATGGTGCACGCATACGAAATCTCAATGAGTATCACCGTTTCCCGCGTCTCCGTGCGCAGCATGAAAACACGCTGGGGATCATGCACGCCCAAGACCGGAGCTATTCGCATCGCGCGCGAGCTCGCCGCCTACCCCGTCGAATGCCTCGACATGGTTGTCGCCCACGAGCTCGTCCACTTGCTCGAGCCAAGCCACAATCAGCGGTTTCACGCCCTGCTCGACACGTACTGCCCCAACAATAGAGCTCTGTCGCAGCGGCTCAAGCAGCCACCCATAGAAACGTATTAGAACCGGTTAGCGCACGCGCTCGATCTCGACACCGCAACTTGCCAGGGGCAGGCCAACAGGAGCCCACGGCTTATCGAGCTTTATGCGCACACCAAGCAGCGAGGGATAGCGGCGCAGCAGCATCTGGGCTGTCCCCTCGGCTGCCGCCTCGATAAGTTTAAACGTATGCTCGCGCAGATAGCCATCGACATCGTGGCACACCGAGCCATAGTCAATCGAGGCGTCCAGGTTATCGTGCTCCCCCGCCGCGCGCAGGTCGGCATAGAGCACCAGAGAAACGATGAACTTCTGACCCAGCGCGTTCTCCTCGGGATATACACCGTGGTTGGCAAAAACCTCAAGGCCGTCAATGACAATACGATCGGCATGGCGCAAATCGTCATAGCTCACGTGGGGCACCGCCGTTGCGGTGGATATTTCGCCCCTTCCACGGCGGGCGAGCTCGGAGCCCTCAGTCTTGGTTGCATTCTCGGGCAGTTTCTTGTTGCTCATCGCGATCGTCTCCTTCGTTTAGAACCCCGACCGCGCAAACTAACTACACGCGAATCGACAGGTTCTTTTTATCATCGCTCCAGTTGCAAGCATTGCGCGCGGGGCATGCAAAGCAGGCGCGCGACGCTTTGTCGGCTGCATAGAGCAAACGCTCAAGCGGTTGGCTGTTCACGCGCAGCTTTCGATGGCCCAGAATGGCCGTCTTAATGGCTGCGGCATCGGCCGGCTCAAACGCCACGTCATCGGGCATGCCACCGAGAATCGCATCAGCGACGCGCTCGCTTGCAACATCATGGGATATACCCGATTCGTACTGTTCATCTTTGCCGATATCGTGAAGAAGTGCCGTGGCGTAGATGACCTCGCGGTCAAACTCGAGCTGTTCCTCGAGATTCTTGATCCACATAATGCGGGCGACATCGAGCAGATGGTCGATACCGTGGCGGCAAAAGATGCGCCCCGATTCCAGCTGAGCAATGTTGCCCAGGTGGCGCCGGAACAGGCCGTTGGCACAAATGTAATCGATACGAGGCATGGCACCAAAAGGCGCTAGGCCCGAAGCCATAAAACCGCGACGTGGCGTTCCCTCGTCAGTATTCGATGCAAAGTCGTTGACGACCCTCATGGTTAGCGGCCCAGCATCCTAAAGAAACGCTCCTCGAGCGCGGGATCGGTCTCAAAGACGCCGCGGCGAGCGAGCGTCACGGTCTTGGTGCCGGGCTTTTGCACGCCGCGCATGGTCATGCACATATGCTCAGCTTCCATGAGCACAATCGCTCCCTGGGGAGCGAGATAATCCATGAGGGCGTCGGCAACCTGCGCACACAGCTGCTCCTGCAGCTGCAGACGGCGGGCATAAACCTCAACCGTGCGAGCAAGCTTAGAGAGCCCTGCGACACGGCCGTTGGGGATATAGCCAATGGTAGCCTTGCCGTAAAACGGCAGCAGATGATGTTCGCACAGCGAGTAGAACGTGATGTCGCGCTCGATAACCAAATCGTTCGAAGCGACGGCAAAGGTTTTGGACAGGTGCTCCTCGGCACTCTGGTCCATACCGCCGGCGATCTCGCCATACATACGGGCAACGCGCGCCGGGGTCTCCAGCAGACCCTCACGAGTTGGGTCCTCGCCTATGCCCTCAAGCAACAGCTTAATGGCGGCCTCGACTTTTTCCTGATCGACCATCTGGGCCTCACTTTTCCGATTTTGCGTTCGCGCTATGGTACCACGCCCTCCGGCATCGGCCACAAGCTACATAGTATGGGTCGAATAGACCGGATCATCACGCCAAAGTTCAACCGCATCACAAAGCGCAACGCCCTCGCGCTCAGCACGGGCGCGCGTAGCGTTCATATCAATCACGCGCTGATTGCTCGAGCCTCTAAAGCGCAGCGTGATATCGTACAGGTCCTGAACAAACGGGCCGTCCACCAACATATCAAGACAGGTAAGGATGCGGTCCGTCACCTCGGTATGATGACGACCACCCGGCATAAGCTCCTCGAGCACATCGCCGGTAAAGCACCAAATAGTCTTTCCCGACCCCGATGGATAGGCCGCACGCACGCGTTCGATAAAGTCGACAAGCCCCGCTTGATTCTCAGGTTCCATAGGCTCGCCGCCCAAAATCGTCAGACCATCGATAAAGGGATGATCGAGACTCTCGATAATTTTGTCCTCGACGGCGCTATCGAACGGCTCGCCCGCAGCAAAGTCCCACGCGACAGAGTTAAAACAATTCTTGCACCCACGACGGCACCCGCTCACAAACAGAGAAGTACGAACGCCTTCTCCATCAGCAATGTCGAAATACTTAATGTTCGCGTAGTTCATAGGTAACTCTCCCGGGAGGCCGGGACATATCATCCCGTCCTCAAACATTCTCGGCCTTCGGCCTGCGAAACTGCGGGCGGGACGATATGTCCCGGCCTCATGCAAAGGGTAACTCAATGAACGAAGCGAACATCGAGTATAGGGTTCGAGGTCCAATAAAAACTGGGTTGCGGCTCAACCGCCATCGCAAGTAAATCGCAGCTGCAGCTCGAATTATTTCCGCTAAGAACTTCGAGGGGTGAGCAGACTGCATGCTGCATCTCAGCTACATCAACTTGGCTGAACCGAGAGGGCCGCTTGGGCTTTTGCTCGATATGAGTTCCGCACGCAAAGAAGGCCACTTAATGTGGCCTTCGTCTTGCGCAGGACTGTCCGAAATAGCGAGCAAATGCCCAAGCGGCCCTCTCGGTTCAGCCCCGGAGCGGTATTAGAGATGCAGCACGCGGTCGCGGATCTCCTCGGTTCGACCCTGGTTCCAGAACTGGGTACCGATGTAGCCGCACGTACGACGAGCGACGTTCATCTTCTCCTGGTCGCGGTTGCCGCAGTTGGGGCACTCCCACACCAGCTTGCCGTCATCCTCGACAATCTTAATCTCGCCGTCGTAGCCGCACACCTGGCAGTAGTCGCTCTTGGTGTTGAGCTCGGCGTACATGATGTTGTCGTAGATGTACTGCATCACGCGAATGACAGCCTTGAGGTTGTCCTGCATGTTGGGAACCTCAACGTAGGAGATGGCACCGCCCGGCGAAAGCTGCTGGAACATGCCCTCAAACTTAAGCTTGTCGAAGGCGTCGATCTCCTCGGACACATGGACGTGGTAGCTGTTGGTAATGTAGCCCTTGTCCGTCACGCCCGGGATAATGCCAAAACGGCGCTGCAGGCACTTGGCGAACTTGTAGGTCGTCGACTCCAACGGCGTACCGTACAGCGAGAAATCGATGTCGCTCGCAGCCTTCCACTCGGCGCACTTGTCATTCATGC
This sequence comes from uncultured Collinsella sp., assembly GCA_958370785.1. Lineage (GTDB taxonomy): Bacteria > Actinomycetota > Coriobacteriia > Coriobacteriales > Coriobacteriaceae > Collinsella. The sequence continues at coordinate 16,984 of CATXKN010000013.1, forward strand.
GCTGCATGACGGCCATGGCAAACGGCGTGCCTTCCTTCTCGGTGTGGCTGTGGCCCGTCATGTACTTGACGCACTCATACAGGCCGGCATAGCCCAGGCTGATGGTGGAGTATCCGCCCACGAGCAGCTTGTCGATCGTCTCGCCCTTCTTCAGACGAGCGAGGGCGCCGTACTGCCACAGAATCGGTGCGGCGTCAGAAAGCGTACCCATCAGGCGCTCATGACGGCACAGCAGGGCACGGTGGCACAGCTCAAGGCGCTCATCGAAAATCTTCCAGAACTTGTCCATATCCTGGTGCGAGCTCAGTGCGACATCAGGCAAGTTGATGGTCACAACGCCCTGGTTAAAGCGACCATAGTACTTGGGCTTGTTCGGGTCGTAGTTCAGCGCGTTGGCAACATTGTTAAAGCCGTTGCCCGAGCGGTCGGGCGTCAGGAAGCTGCGGCAACCCATGCAGGTGTAGCAGTCGCCGTTGCCGGCGGTCTCGCCCTTCGACAGCTTGAGCTCGCGCATCTTCTTCTCGGAGATGTAATCGGGCACCATGCGCTTGGCGGTGCACTTGGCAGCCAGCTGGGTCAGGTAGAAGTACGGGGAATCCTCGTGAACGTTATCGTCCTCGAGTACATAGATAAGCTTGGGGAATGCCGGAGTAATCCAAACGCCGGCCTCGTTCTTAACACCCTCGTAGCGCTGGCGAAGCGTCTCCTCCACGATCATGGCAAGGTCATGCTTCTCCTGAGGCGTACGGGCCTCGTTAAGATACATAAAGACCGTCACGAACGGCGCCTGGCCATTGGTGGTCATAAGGGTCACGACCTGATACTGAATCGTCTGGACGCCACGACGGATCTCGTCACGCAGACGGTCCTCAACGACCTCACGGACCTTCTCGGCAGACGCAGAGACGCCAAGCTCATCAAGCTCGCGAGCGACCTCGCCGCGAATCTTCTGACGGCTCACCTCAACAAAGGGGGCAAGATGGGTCAGCGAGATGGACTGGCCGCCATACTGGGAGGAAGCAACCTGGGCGATGATCTGCGTCGCGATATTGCAGGCGGTCGAGAAGCTGTGCGGCTTCTCAATCAGCGTGCCCGAAATAACAGTGCCGTTCTGGAGCATGTCCTCCAGGTTCACCAGATCGCAGTTGTGCATGTGCTGGGCAAAGTAATCCGAATCGTGGAAGTGGATCAGGCCCTCATTATGGGCGTCCACGATCTCCTGGGGCAGCAGCACGCGCTGGGTCAGGTCCTTGGAAATCTCGCCGGCCATATAGTCGCGCTGAACGGAGTTGACGGTCGGGTTCTTGTTGGAGTTCTCCTGCTTGACCTCTTCGTTATTGCACTCGATCAGCGACAGAATCTTGTCGTCGGTCGTGTTCTTCTGGCGCTTCAGGCTCTGAACATAGCGATAGATGATGTAGTGGCGGGCAACCTCGTAGCAGTCGAGACGCATGATCTCGTCCTCGACCAAATCCTGGATCTCCTCGACCGAAACGGTGTGGCCCGCGTTCTCGCATGCCTCGGCGACGTTTTGCGCCGCATAAACCACCTGGCGGTCGGTTAGACGAGAGCTCTCCTCGACCTCCAAGTTAGCGGCGCGGATGGCATTGACGATCTTATCGATGTCAAAGACAACCTCGGTGCCGCTGCGCTTGATGATCTTCATCCTCTTGCCTCTTTCGCGTCGTAGCCTCATTGCGCTTCAGAGCCAAACGATGCCCGGCAGGGCTTGCCCCTGTCTTGCGGCGCCGTCGCGCAATCTGTGTTCTCGATAAACCATAAGTCCTCATGCGGACAATCCTCGCGGCCGATCAAGCGGCTCAAAGGCGTGTCCAAACGGGACGAATAAGGTCTTCGTTCTCTGTCCGCCATCTATCATACGACAAAGACGCATCTATATCCTGTATTCTTTTTTTAGTTCAAACACAACATATAGTGTTTCAGCAGGTCAAAGCAATTGGTCATTTTGCAGACGCATTAATTATGAGGGGTTCTTGGCAAGTCGGTAAAACGTTACCAACACGGCTACCTGCATGGCAGTTATAAAACCCCCTTAGTCAAGCCGCTGACAAATCCTACCAAAATCAAGCCGCTCACGCCAAAAGAATCCAAAAGATTATGCTTGACCAACATGTTGCGGTCGAATGCCGGCGGACGGGGCGACGGGGCTGCAAACGCTCGGAAGACTACAGCCCCGACACCCCGTCCGCCGGCATTCGATAGGCGAGGAGCTATTGCTTCTCTTCGCGAGCTATCATGCGGCCGAGAGCCGCTGTAAAGGGATCGAGCAGCACGCCGGCGATAACCACAAAGGCCCATCCCTTTGTGACAAGGCCTGCCCAACGCGCAAAGAACGTACGGCCTTCGATCGTTCCGAATCCTCCCTGGAAGGCAATCTCACCAAAACCGATTACCATAAAAAGGAGCGTGGCACCGATGACCGTACCGGCGACCTTGTGTGATGCACTCCCCTGCTCAAAACCAAAAAAGTCCAGGCACATACCAACCGTTTTGCCAAACAGTGGGAGTGCGCTCAGAACCTCGGCGATCACCGTGGCCACGATAAGTTGCCCCCAAAAGCCCTTGGGGCTCGTCAAATCCAAGCCAGACGCCCCTTCAATGATGGGGAGAAACGCGCAGAGCAATAGCGGGTTAAAGAAGCCGTTGAGAATACCGATAACGCGGCTGACAGGTAACTTCATAGCCGTAAGCCTTTCAAAGTCATTGATAGAAAGAGGGCCGCCGGCATATGTCGGCGGCCCCGATAAAACATGATGTGCGGCAAAACAGCTACTCGAGCGGTTACTCCGCCTCGCCGCCGGCCGCCATCTTCTCGGCCTCGGCAAGCTGGGCCGGGGTGAGCTTGCGATACTTAATGGCGCCAAAGACGACACAAGCCGCACAGACGATCATGCCGGCGACGAACTTCTGGTCAATCGTTGCACCAAACGGCGACGTCACGGCCTCAAACACAATGGGAGACAGTGCCATGCCAAAGTTAATGCCTGCCATGCCAATGGCAAGGTTAAACGCGCGTCCCTCGGGGGCAGAGTTGCCGGCGGCGAAATTGCCCTCCAGCGGCACGTAGGTCTCCTTGCCCAGCGCGACGACAAAGCCCGCAACGCACAGCACCATAAAGGCGGGCGCAACCAGCGTCAGGCCCAGGCCAACGAGCGTCACGCCCCACGCGATCGGCATAGCCAGGTTCTTAAACTTGGCAAACAGCGGACCGACCAAAAGACCAGCCGCAATACCGGCAACGGTCATAACGGTAGAGGCAAGACCGGCCTCCACGGTACCGCCAAAGCCGCGACCCACAACAAGCAGCGAAACGTTGGAGCTGAAGAGCTGGAACGTGAGTACGAACACAAAGCTCATGAGCGTGATAATCGCGACCTCTTTAGGCATATTGGCAAACACATTGACCTTGCGCTTGGGCTCAAGATGACCCTCGGGAAGGCAAACAGCCTCGATCACGATGAAAATGATCATGATGAAGTACGCCGCATAGCTGTGGAACCACTCGGCAGAACCCAAGATGCCGGAAACCATCGTCCAGATAATGCCGCCCAGTGCAACAAAAGTGGAGTAGATGCCCATGACAAACGAGCGCTGCTTGCCACCGAAATAGTCGGCGATCAAGGCGTCGGTCGAGTTCTGGACGGCGCCGAGACCAAGGCCCATGACAGCAGAAGCCGCTAAGACCTGGCCGAGCGAGTCGTGGAACACCAGCACCGAGGCGCCTGCCAGCATCACGATAGCGTGACCGACGAGCGTCGTCTTCTTCTTGGACACGCGAGAGGCAAGCTGTGAAGAGACGAGCATGGCGGACAGCGCCATCATCAACGGGATGATGCCGATAATCATCTGGACGGCAGCGATGTTTTCGTTGGGAAACGCCGCCGCGACAGAGGCCACGATGGGAACGGGCACCAACATGCCCATAATGCACATGGCGGCAGCATAAATGCCCACCAGGTACTTGATCTTGGTTTTATCCATGATCCATCCTTACACTTAAAGAAAAGGGTCGGAGCGGCCAGGCATCACCAGCGGCCGCCCCAAACACAGCACTACTAGTCGTTGAATCCGGTGAACACGGGTTCTCCGCTGTACACGAGCGCTTCCTCGACACCATCGAGCACACGGCAGGCGCCAGACGCCATTGCCTCGAGTTCGAACTCGCCGGGATAAGCCGATACGGGGGCGATCCAGGAGCAGCATTCCTCAATCGAGGCAACGAGCTCCTTGCTGTGAACCATGCCGCCTCCGAGCAAGATGCCGTCGACGTTGCCCTTCAGCACGCAGGCCATCTCGCCAATCCACTTGCAAATTTGGTAAACCATTGCATCCCAGGCGCGAGCTGCGGCCTTATCGCCCGCAGCGGCACGCTCGCACACCTCGATGGCATCGGAGGTACCCAAAAGATCGACAAAGCCGCCGGTCTTCATGCAATGGGCGCGGGCGACATCAAGGCCGTGTTCCGCGGTGTACTTTGCGACCTCGATCGCGGGAACCGATCCGCAGCGCGTCGGTGCCATGGGGCCCTCGCCGCCGACGATGTCGTTGCCGTCCACCATCTTGCCCTTAAGATGAGCCGAGATAGAGATGCCGCCGCCGATATGGCAAACGATGAAGTTGCACTCATCATAGGGGCGACCGAGCGTTGCCGCATGGCGGATGGCGGTCTCTTTGAGATTAAGGGCGTGCAGGTGCACGTTTCGATACACGCCCTTAATGCCCGTCATGCGTGCGAGGTCGCACAGCTCGTCGGTATCGGGAGGATTCACCACAAAAGAGGGCTTTCCCGTCTTTGAGGCGAACTCATGGGCAATCTGGGGACCCAGCTGCGCCGGGTGCTGAATGCCGTTCGCACCGACACGGGCATGCTCGAGCATGACCTCATTGATGGCATACGTGCCGCCGGGCAGCGAAAGCAAGCCGCCGCCGCGACCGACAAACGCATCAAAGTCCTCGAGCTTTAGGCCCGCTTCCTCCAGTGCTCCAAGAATCAGATCGCAGCGATACGGCATCTGAGCCGAAACCCCGTCGAACTGGGCAAGGTCCTTCGCATCGTGCGCAACGTTCTTGCTGAGCTTGCACGCATCGCCCTCAAAAACGCCCACCTTCGTGGAAGTGGAACCTGGGTTGATTACCAGGACGCGCCAGGGAGTCTTTTTATCGGACATACCTTAAGCCTCCTTAAGCGCCTGGGCGCGCACGCAGCTCATTACCACGTTGCCGACGATCTCGTCGACGGGCGCAGAGCGCGAGCAATCGCACACGATCTTCTTGAAGCCCTGAAGCATGGGGCCGTAGGCATTGGCACCGGTCAGATTCTGGATGATCTTGACGCCGATATTGCCCACGTTGATATCGGGCCAGATGACCACGTTGGCTTGGCCCGCAACAGCGGACTCACGATGTACCTTCTTGGCCGCAACCTTGGGGTTAATCGCCGAATCAAACTGGAACTCGCCGTCGATGGCAAGGTCGGGACGGCGATCGTTGGCAATCTCGCGAGCACGGCGTACTTTGTCGACAAGCTCGTTATCCATCGAACCGTCAGTCGAATGCGAAAGCAGCGCGCAACGGATATCCCATCCGGTCAGCGAGCGCACCGTTTCGCTCGACGAAATCGCGATCGAGGCAAGCTCCTCGCTCGTGGGGTCAACGCAAACGGCGGAATCACCAAAAGCCAAAAGGCCGCCTTCACCGCCGTTCCAGTTGGGAATGTCGGCGATACCGCACGAGCTCACGGTGTCCACCCCGTCGGCAAGGCCGACGATGGTCTGACCCGCCAGGATGATGTCGCCCGTGGCGTTATCGATGCCGGCGAACATTACGTCGACATCGCCGAGCACCTGCAAAATCAGGGCGCGCTCAAGCGGACGCGTCATACGGCGCGCGGCGCCCTTGGGCTTAAACTTGCAATCAGGATGCGAAAGGTAGCGCTCACAACAGGCTGCGTTCGCCTCCTCGTCGGTCACATCGACAATCTCGATGCCGTCAAGGGAGATGCCACGCTCATCGGCAAGCTCCTTGAGCTTGCCGCCGTCGCCGACCAGCACGCATTCGGCAAGATGCTCGGCAGCGATCTTTGCGACCGCCTGCATCATGGTCTCGTTTTCGCCCTCGGGAAAAGCAACGCGCATAGGCTTGGCGGCAGCCTGCTCGCGCAGGGTCTGCATCAGGTCCATGGCAGCTACTCCATCTCTTCGGCAGTACGCTCGATAAGCTCGCCGATGGTCTTCATGACCATGACCTCGCGAACGGGGACCTCGGCATCGAGCTCGTTCTCGATCATGGAGGTCAGCGCGATCATCTTCATCGAGCCCTTGCCCAGGGTCTCAAACGTCGTCTCGGGAGTCACATCGCCGTCATAGTTGTAAGCGGACTTGGCAAAATCGCAGATCTGCTGAGTGAGTTCTTCGTTCATGATGGTGCCTTTCTAAGATAAAAAGAGGGGCGGCCACGGCGGGCTGGAGACATGGGTCCCGCCATGGCCTAAGAGAGGAATCAAATTGTTAAAAGGAGTGAAAGCCTAGTCGTCAAGCTCGAACGTAAGCTCTTTGTAGCCCGGACGGTCGATAACCTTGGCATGGACGCCAACGGTCTCGCCCGCCATGAGCTTGGCGCGAATCTCGGGGGCCTTCTTCTTGGTAATGCCGTAGATGACGTAGGTGTACTGAGAACCCTCGTCGATATCGACGGCGCCGTAGGCGTACTTGCCATACTCCTTGAGGTAGGGCTTGTCGTTCTGCGGACCAGGCAGGGTAAAATCGATCAGATGCCCGTGACCAGAAACCTGGACCCAATCGGTCTTGTGATAGCCGCAGGCATTGCAGGCAAGGTGGGGCGGAAACTCGACGGCTCCGCACTCGGGGCACTGGCGCGCCCAATAGATGCCCTCTTCAAGACCCGTGTAGAACTTCTTGACCACGGGCTCCATATCTTTGAGTTGCATGAGAATACTCCTTATGGGAAATCGAAAACCGCGGTCGCTTAGGCGACGGTACGAAGGATCTGGCAGCGTACGTTCTGAGAACCGCCAAAACCGCGCAGGAAAGCCGTCTCAGGAACCTTCTTCATCTGGGTGGCACCGGCGACGCCGCGCATTTGCTTAACGGCCTCGACGATATCGGCGATACCCGATGCGCCATGTGCGTGACCGAAGTTGCAACGGCCACCATGCGGGTTGATGGGCTTATCGCCATCAAATGCAGTACGGCCGTCAATCGCATACTTCCAAGCCTCGCCGCGCGGGATATAGCCGCACTCCTCGGCCGAGACAATCTCGGACGCCAGGAAGAAGTCGTTGCACATGAACAGGTCAATCTCATCAGGGCTCACGCCGGTAAGGTCATAGACCTGCTTGGCGGCAAGCTCGGTAGCCCAGTGCTCGTTGTGGAGCAGACCGGCCTCGACGGCAGAGGCGCCCGTGCCCAGAACCTCGATAGGCGCATACGGCACGCCCATGGCCTTTGCCTTCTCCGTGGGCATTACGACAACAGCGGCGGCACCGTCGCACTTCTTCTCAAAGCCGGTAACGCGCAGGTACTGCGTGACGCGCGGGTTGTACATGCTCTTGAGATACTCGTCGGCGGTATCGAACCCAGCTGCCTTCGCGTCCTCCTCGACCGTGGTCTCGTACCAGGCAAGGGGATTCAGGACGGCACCGCGGCGAAGGCTCTTGGTAAGGCCGTTCAGGGCGTCATCGATCTGATCGGCGGTAAGGTCGTACTGCATCGAATACTCGTTGATCCAGTTGTCGAACGACACGCCAAAGGCGCCATCGAGCGGGCGACCATAAGCGCGGTCATAGATTTTATCGAGCGAGGGAATCATGACGTCGAGCGTAAAGTCCTGACGAATATGGGAGGGCATGTGCTCGACGGGAAGAGTCGAAGCCAAATCGCAGGCACCCGTAAGGACGACATCGTAGGCACCGGAGGCAACTGCCATCACGGCCTGCTCAAGGGCGACGTAGCCCGTGCAGCAAGCCTCGGAATGATGGACGGAGCCCTTGGCACGAACGCCAAACCAATCGGCAACCTGCATGTTGGGGGTAATGCAATCGCCAACGAGATACGGATTGGCACTGCCGTGATAGAAAAAGTCGATATCGCGGGGCTCAAGACCGGCATCGGCAATTGCCTCGAGGGCCGCATAGCCAAACGCTTCGCCCTCGCCAATACCCTGGGTCTCGGGATGCTCCTCAAAATCCTTGAACGGGGTGCAGCCTACGCCTACAATCGAGACGCTGCGCATGTTCTTTCCGAGCGTAACCACTGAATATCACATCCTAATCATGTGAAGGTGTACGGAATGATGGCGCAGTCCAGCCGCGAGCGAAGGTGAGAGAGCGCTCGCGGCTTTTCTGTGCCGTCACACGTTGAACTACTGCAGTGGTTCTTTTGAACGTAGCTTTAGTTTACGAGGGGTTAAACGAGACGCGTGAGACAAAAAGCCCCGATGTGTCCCATCATATGGGACACATCGGAGATAGACGTTCCAAATAGCAGATAAACGGCCATACTTAAATCGATTCATAGGGCCGGATTGCTCTGAATCCGCAACCTATGCAACCGTTCATCCCTAAAAACCAGCCGTTCACCCGAGCGGCTTTTCAAAATCGGGGATGCGTGGGTGCCAGTGGCGTGACGCATCGTCGACAAACAACGGCGCATAGAACATGCGATTGAGGGCAGCGGCAACGGTGCGCGCCTCAAGGTCGGGCCGGGCCTCGAGCCAATACTGAATGAGGTTATGGTGACCCGCAAGCGCAAAGGCTAGATACAGGTCGAGGTCCGTTTCATCGGAAAATGTCGAGCGAAGCCGATTGCGAAAATAGTCATGCATAAAGATCGTTGCCTTGTGAGCAAACACTGGATCCCCATTTTCACTGTTAAGCGCCAAAACCTTCGAGCGATTAGCCTGGAGAATCTCCATGCGCTTGATCATCGTGGGCGTAGGGTCCAGCTGTGCATCGCCAAAACGAGCCTCCAGTGCAACATCATTGATGTCCTGCATATTCTGGAGCAGTTCATCTTCAAAACGTTTAACCACATCATCGACAGAGCGATAACAACGATAGAACGTCGATTTGGATGTATGGGCAAGGCGAAGTACCTCGGCCACCTTAATCGACTGCACCGGAGTTGTCGCCATAAGTTCAAAGACGGCATCCTCGATCCGTGAAGCGATATCGTTTTGAGCGTTCAGTGACATAGCGGCCTCCCCTATTGGCGATTGGCTCCTATGCTACCTGAAAGGTGTGCTCCTTGAGGACGATACGAGGCATAGAGCGCGCCGCACAAGAGATGACGCAGCGACCGTATGTCACCGACGAAGTATTCCATCCGCAGGGCATACCATCTTTGCGAGGGTCAATCGAAAACCCGACGCCTTCAGCCTTGAGGATGGCCTCGATGCGCGTCCACGTCTGGCTCAGGCGAAGATTGCGTTCTTGCAAATTGGGGGCAGCGTTAATCCACGCGTGCTCGTCGTCGTTCACCATACGCTCAACCGCAACGGGAGCAATCTCATCGATCGCCTCGATATCCACGCCAATAGGTCCTCCGACCGACCGAGCAACATCGGAAACAGCGAGGACGGCCACGCTTCCGCCATGTGAAATGGAAATAGAGGGGGCCTCCCCATCCGCAAGCTCGATCTTGCCGAAAGCAGAACGCGCAAGCTGGATGTCGTCGAAGACACCCAGGACGTCGCGAAGAAGCAGACCCACGCCTGCAGCTTCCTTCCGAGACGCAATTGGGAGATCCTCATTGGAGGCACGTAAGGCATAGCGTCCCGCGATTGATGCCATATCAACGGTCACGCCGGGATCGATCGCAGAAACATCGACGAGATGCACGGTTATGTTCAAAACGGTCAACCCCCACTCGATTGAGATGACAAGGCTAAACAGACGCTCAGAACCGCTCTTTCATGAATCGAGGTACCTTTTGCCGGCGATTTGGCGACCCATTTGGCGGCATAAAACAAAACAGCCCAGAGACATAGCCTCTGAGCTGCGAACATTTGGTGGGCGTTAGAAGATTTGAACTTCTGACCTCTTCCGTGTCAGGGAAGCGCTCTCCCCCTGAGCTAAACGCCCAAATGGAGCGGACAACGGGGCTCGAACCCGCGACCCCAACCTTGGCAAGGTTGTGCTCTACCAACTGAGCCATGTCCGCCTGCGAGGATTTAATATACGGGATGATCCACCATAATGCAAGAACTATTTTCGAATAATTTGAAAATAGTTCCCGAACATGACCTCCCCCACTTTACCCTTCGCCACGTTAGGAGAACGAAAATAGAAGAGGAAGAGCACCGACAGCGAGCGACGCCCCAGTGCCCCGGATCGACCCGAAGCAAGCGGGCGCAGGCTGGATAGCCGCGCCCGTGAAGCTGAGGGGCGAGGCGGAGTACTGGGGCCCCGCGCAGCGTCAACAAAAAACGCGGTTCGTTAGAACCGCGTAAGATAGTTGGAGCGGACAACGGGGCGTCCGCGTATCCGCTTTCGCGGATCCGCACCGGCTTCGGCCGCCTGTCGGCGTCCTCGCCAGCTCGCTACAAACGCTCCGCGTTTGCCTAACGCTCGCTCCCTCTCGGGTTCGAGCCCAAGCGACGGGTACGAAAAAGCCCGGCTACCGTAATAGTCGGGCTGTTGCGCTTGGAGCGGACAACGGGGCTCGAACCCGCGACCCCAACCTTGGCAAGGTTGTGCTCTACCAACTGAGCCATGTCCGCATATGTAAAACAAAACGGGCGCCGGGGCGCCCGGATGTTGCCTGGAGGCGAAGCCCGGATTCGAACCGGGGGTAAAGGCTTTGCAGGCCTCTGCCTTACCACTTGGCCACTTCGCCGAAAAAGGACCGCTTAAGACGGTCCGGAAATGCAATGGAGCGGACAACGGGGCTCGAACCCGCGACCCCAACCTTGGCAAGGTTGTGCTCTACCAACTGAGCCATGTCCGCTTGCGGGTTATTAATTTACGCGAGTTGCCCAAAAGACGCAAGTACTTTTTTCAAAAAAGTTGCCCAAAGCAAGTTCATGCAGGTAAATAACGCCAAGTCAAGGCGCTATGCGCACGATTCCAATGCCGAGCTAAACAGCTTCACCATCCGAACGCGTGTGCCAGCGCCATCCGTGCGACAGGCAACCTCCACGTTATCGACGAGCATGCGCATAAGCTTGATACCGCGTCCGCGTTCCTCGGATGCCACCGGCTCGCTCGCCCCGTCGATAGAATAGCCAGCGCCCCGATCAAGCACCTCGAGCACAACGCGGTCCCCATAGGCCTGAACCGTCAGGACGCAGCCAACACCGCCCGCATGGTCATACGCGTTACCCAATGCCTCCCCCAGCGCCAATGCGACGTCATAACGTTCATCACGCCTCAGGGGAAGTGATTCGAGAAGCTCGGCCACACGGTGCCGATAATACGGGAGATTCTCGATGCCTCGTTGCACTTCGACACTCTTGCTCCATCGCGGCAACTCTCCCACCGGAATGGTGGGAATCGACTCACGCGCCGGACCCGCAACATGGAGGATGTCGACAAGTCGGGCAATCTCCAAAAAGCGAATGACCTCATCGGAGGCGTTAACGAGCGAAAGCAGGCCCTCTCGCCTCATGAGCTCTCTGGCGCGCGTAAGCAAAAACGCCAAACCCGTCGAGTCGATAAAGCCCACGGCCTGGCAATTGATGACAACGCGGCGCACGCCCCGGTCGATCAAATTATCCAACCGTCGGCGCAGCACGGGCACCGAGGCGATGTCGACATCACCCGGTGGCGTCAAAACCGCTATGTCATTCCACTCATTCATACGACCATGGTTCCCCAAAAGAGCTCGCTCGATGCATACGTATCTGCAACCGCGCAGATTTTGCCCGTCAAACGTCGCGGCCTACGATCGACCCCGTAAAAACTCAAGGGAGACCAGCGCGATGTCATCGTCCAGCGCCGACTCGGTAAAGCGATCAAGCTCGCCCAAGACCTTACCGCAGATTCCCGATACGCCCTCACCCGAGACAGAGAGCAGAAGGTCACGAAGGCGCTGCTCGCCAAAGAACGCTCCGGTGCGGTCGCGGGCCTCAATCGTTCCATCCGTATACATGAAGAGCATGTCACCGGGGGCGAACGTAAACACGCCCGTCTCGTACACCATGCTCTCAAAGGCACCGATTACGCCCGATTGGCATCCAAGCAGCTCGACCTCTCCCCCACGGGCCTCGCCGCCACCCAGCGGCATCGACTCTGGCCTGATGACCATGGTCGGAGGATGGCCCGCCGAACAATACGTTGCGCGTCCGGCTTTAAGGTCAATCTTGGCGATAAAGGCCGTCACGAACGTCTCGACCCTCGAAAAGCCCATGAGCATGCTGTTAAGGGAGCGTGCCATGCGGGCCGGTCCAGCGCCCTCCCAGGCATATGCCGTCAGGGCCGTCTTGACGAGCGCGGACATCGATGCAGCCTCAATGCCTTTGCCAGACACATCGCCCAAAATCATGACGGCGCAGTCGTCGGGAAGACGGATGAGCGTATAGAAATCGCCGCCGACCAGCGCCGAGTTCGTGGCCGACAGGTACACCGAATCGGTTGCGATACCCGGAACATCCCCCAGGGAATTTCTCATGCCGATCTGAAGGGTCTGAGCGATATGGCGCTCCTCGCGCTTTTGAGATTCGCCTTCGTAGATTAGTTCAAAGTCATGCGCCAAGTGCACCAAGTAGTCATATTCAAGATCATCAATCGGCTCTTGGCTACCATCACGAAGCAGCAGCGCGCGCGTCGTCGGGCTCTTCGCAACAGAAGCAGGAACAATCGCGTCGTTACTGTGCTTGCCATCACCCTCAGAGCGCGGGCGCCCCGCCTCGATGCCGGAGTCGACGTAGAGACCTTGACAAGGCAGACCATGCGCCCTAAGCCAGCCTCCCATAGGCATCGATTCGTCAACGCGAGTTATACGGACGTGTTTAAGGTCCTCGGCACTCGTACCTCCCAAAACAGATGCCTTAAAGCCATCAGGGCCAGCCCCCAGACGTGCCGCTGGCGCCGTCGTGGAAAAGAAAAGCTTCTCGGGATCGTCCGGCAATGCAACGCGACTGCCGCCTTCAAAATCTATGACGAAGGAATCCAGACTCGCGTCATACTCAACAGGGCAAAAATGGCAGTTAAGCATATTGCAGATCTCGGACGATACCGCCTGGGTAGCCGCGGCGGAATCGTCTAGAAAGGCAAACAACTCATCACGCAAGACATTGAGCGAGCGGCCAAGCTCGGCCGTGCGACGGGAGCGAAGGCTCGATGCCATGCCGACCAGCTGGATAGACAGGTAATCGCAAATGACCTCGAGTACATTAACGTCATAGGCGAGCGGTGCCTGGGGGCGTTTCCAACCAACTTCCAACACGCCAAGGATCTGCGTACCGTAAAAAACGGGAAGACAGATCTCGCTGCGGTACGGAGGCATATCCTGCACGCGCAACAGGTGCTTAGAACGATTGTCCAAGTCCATGAACATACCGGAGGCGGCCCTATCACCCTCAAGGTCCTGTTGAATCGACAAGCGACAGGCACGCGACTCACGAAGAACATACGTCGGAATGCCAGCGCCATACGGCAAAAACTCGGGCAGGTAGCTGTCGTACAGCTCCTTGGAAACACCGCGTAGCTTAAAACCGCCGCTCTCAGAAAAATAGATAGCGGCACCCGAAGCATCGAGCGTTCCTACAAGCTGGTTCAAAACGGTATCAAGTAGGCTGGGCAGCTCATCGGATCCCACGGTACTCATAATGACCGAGAGCGTGCCAGAGAGGCGCTTGTTCGCCACTCTAAGCTCCGAAAGCGCACGCTTGAGCTGACGGTCGTGCGAATACTGTTCTTCGATGCTATGGAGCGCCACCAGGACACGTGGCGCGCGGCGCCCAAAGATGCGTGGAGGCGTTACGGAGCCCGCACGAACCAAGACGGGGATAAAGGAGCCGTCACTCAGCTTGAGCATCAATTCGATCTCGGAGCCATCAGTTTCAAATGGCAGACGATGTTCCGTCGCACGTTCAAAAGCGGATGAGTACAGGACGTCTTTAACATCTCCACCGATGACGTCGGCGCGTTCCTCGCACATCAAACCAAGTAAGCGCTTATTCACATGCAGAATGGTTCCGTCGAGCTCGCAGATGATGACAGCATCGCTCGTGATCTCGACCAGTTGGGCAACGTCTGCCCACT
>CATXKN010000014.1 GCA_958370785.1 uncultured Collinsella sp.
TATTTTGCGAACGCCGAACACGGCGAAGGATGGCCTGTCGGGTAACCGAAACCCGACGAGATTTGAGAGGAGAGCCGCATGTCGAGCCTCACCGGTAAGTCATTGAACCCTGTTATGAATCGCAGGAGCGTTATCGCGAGCGCAGCAGGTCTGGGGGCGATGTCCATTCTAGCTGGCTGCTCCTCCAACGGCGGCGACAGCGGTTCCGCTTCGAGCGACGCTTCGTTTAAGATCGGCACCATCGGCCCGCTGACCGGCGCCAACGCGTCCTACGGCAAGTCCGTTACCCAGGGTGTCGAGCTTGGCTGCAAGGATTTCTCGACCAAGGAGCTGCCGCTTGCCAGCAAGGCCGAGGATGACCAGGCCGACGGCGAGAAGGCCGTCAACGCCTTCAATACCCTGCTCGACTGGGGCATGCAGGCCCTCGTCGGCCCGACCACCACGGGTGCGTCGGTTGCCGTTGCCGCCGAGTGCGGTAACGACCCCAAGACGTTCATGATCACCCCGTCCGCGTCCTCCGAGGACGTCACCGACGGCAAGGATTGCGTCTTCCAGGTTTGCTTCACCGACCCCAACCAGGGTGTCAACGCTGCCAAGTTCCTGGCGCAGAAGTATGCGGACGAGAAGTTCGTACTGTTCTATAACTCCGGCGACGCCTATTCTTCGGGCATCGCAGATTCCTTTAAGGCCCAGGCTGCTGAGTCCAAGCTCGAGGTTGTTGACGAGGAGACCTTTAAGGACGACTCCGCCACGAGCTTTACCAACCAGCTGACCAAGGCCAAGCAGGCCGGTGCCACCATGATCTTTGCACCGATCTACTACACGCCGGCGTCCGTCCTGCTCAAGAACGCCAAGGATATGGGCTACGACGTCAAGATGATGGGCTGCGACGGCATGGACGGCATCCTGGGCGTTGAGGGCTTCGACACCTCTCTTGCCGAGGGTCTGCTGCTCATGACCCCGTTCTCCGCCGACGACGAGAAGAACGCCGACTTCGTCAACGCTTACAAGGATAAGTACGGCGATACTCCCGACCAGTTTGCCGCCGACGCCTACGATGGCGTGCACGCGGTGGCCGAGGCCCTCAAGGAGGCCGGTCTTGGTGTCGACGCCGACCCGACCGAGGTCGCCGAGAAGCTGCCCAAGGCTATGCTCAAGATTACCGTTGACGGTCTGACCGGCAAGCTCACCTGGAACGATAAGGGCCAGGTC
The DNA here is from genome assembly GCA_958370785.1 of uncultured Collinsella sp. Taxonomy (GTDB): domain Bacteria; phylum Actinomycetota; class Coriobacteriia; order Coriobacteriales; family Coriobacteriaceae; genus Collinsella. The sequence goes on from CATXKN010000014.1 coordinate 1,213, forward strand.
CAGAAGGAGCCCACGGCGTACGTCATCACCGACGGCAAGTACGTACAGGCCTAATAGGCCGCCTTACATAGAGCGGTTTTGATCCCAAGCAGGGGAGGTTTTGGCCTTCCCTGCTTGCTTGGTATCTAGGGACGATGTAACGTCCCTGTTTCATACATCAACTGGAAACCTATTCGAAAGGGGGATGTGGAACATGACGGTCTTTATCCAATACCTGGTCAACGGCCTGTCCATGGGCAGCGTCTACGCCATCATCGCGTTGGGCTACACCATGGTCTACGGTATCGCCAAGATGCTCAACTTCGCTCACGGCGACGTCATCATGGTCGGTGCCTATGTCTCGTTCTGCGCCACGTCGTATCTCGGCCTCCCGGGCTGGGCATCTGTAGTTCTCTCTTGTGTGGTCTGCACGGTTCTCGGTGTTCTCATTGAGGGTCTGGCCTATAAGCCGCTGCGCCAAGCAGGCCCGCTGGCCGTTCTGATCACGGCCATCGGCGTGTCTTACTTCCTGCAGAACGCCGCGCAGCTTCTGTGGGGCGCCACGCCCAAGAACTTCACTTCGCTCGTCACCTTCCAGGTGCCGGAGTTCTTGGCCAAATTTAACGTAAGCGCCGTCTCGCTCGTCACCATCGTCGCCTGCCTGGTTATCATGGCCGGTCTGATGTTCTTTACAGGTAAGACCAAGATGGGCAAAGCCATGCGTGCCGTGTCCGAGGACAAGGCCGCCGCTCAACTCATGGGCATCAACGTCAACCGCACTATTTCGATGACGTTTGCCATCGGCTCCGCCCTTGCCGCCATCGCCGGCGTGCTCCTGTGCTCCTACTCGCCGGTACTGCAGCCCACCACGGGCGCCATGCCCGGCATCAAGGCCTTCGATGCCGCTGTTTTCGGCGGCATCGGATCCATCCCCGGTGCCTTTGTCGGTGGCATTCTCATCGGCATCATCGAGGCGATGGCGCAGGCTTACATTTCCACGAGCCTTGCCAACTCCATCGTCTTTGGTGTTCTGATCATCGTCCTGCTCGTCAAGCCTGCCGGCCTCTTGGGCAAGTACGTCCCCGAGAAGGTGTAGGTGAGCGTTATGAAGTTTCTTAAAGACAAGCAGACGCGTCATGACTTTGTTACGTATACCATGTGCATCGTGGCATTTGCCATCGTGTTCTTTATGCAGTCTAACCATATGATCCCGCGCATGATTGCCGGTCAGCTGGTTCCCATCACGGCCTATATCGTCATGGCCATTTCCCTCAACCTCGTCGTCGGCATCGCGGGCGACTTGTCGCTGGGCCACGCGGGCTTTATGAGCGTCGGTGCCTACACGGGCATCGTCACCGCGGTCGCCCTCGAGAGCGCCGTTCCCTCCGATCCGGTGCGCCTTATCATCAGCATCGTGGTCGGCGCCATCGCCGCTGCCATCTTGGGCTTCTTGATCGGTATCCCGGTCCTGCGCCTGAGCGGCGACTATCTGGCCATCGTGACCCTGGCTTTTGGCGAGATCATCAAAGAGATTGTCACCTGCCTCATTGTGGGCGTCGACTCGCGCGGCCTGCACGTGATCTTTAACATCACAGGCAACTCCACGATTAACGACCTGCACCTGCTCGAGGACGGCACCGCCATCATCAAGGGCGCGCAGGGCGCTTCGGGCGTGTCGACCTATTCGACCTTCCTTGCCGGCGCCATCCTGGTCATGGTCGCGCTCGTGATCGTGCTCAACCTGGTTCGCAGCCGTACCGGCCGTGCCATCATGGCCGTGCGCGACAACAAGATTGCAGCCGAGTCCGTGGGTATTTCCGTCACCCAGTACCGCATGATCGCCTTCGTGGTTTCCGCCGCCCTCGCCGGTGCTGCCGGAGCCCTCTTCGGCGGTAACTTCTCGCAGCTCTCCGCCACCAAGTTCGACTTCAATACGTCCATCCTCATCCTGGTGTTCGTGGTCCTGGGCGGTCTGGGCAATATGCGCGGCTCCGTCATCGCGGCGGCGTTGCTCACGGTGCTTCCCGAGCTGCTCCGTCAGTTCTCGGACTACCGCATGCTCATCTACGCTATCGTGCTGATCCTGGTCATGATCTTTACCAACAACCCGCAGCTCAAGGCGTTCTTCGCACGCATTAAGGATCGCTTTGCTTCCAAGAAGGAGGTGGCAGCCGATGCCCAGTAAATTTGAGTTCAACAAGGGCAAGATGGTCCCGTATCCTTCTGGCGCCATCGTTCCCGACCGCGACCTGGGCGAGCGTCCGGCGCTCGAGTGCATCCACCTGGGCATTGAATTCGGCGGCCTTAAGGCAGTCGACGACTTTAGCCTAACCATCGGAAAGACTGAGATCGCCGGTCTGATCGGACCCAACGGTGCCGGTAAGACCACGGTCTTCAACCTGCTCACCAAGGTGTACCAGCCCACGCACGGCACCATCCTGCTCGATGGCGAGGACACCTCGGGCAAGTCGGTCTATCAGGTCAACCGCATGGGTATTGCCCGTACCTTCCAGAACATTCGCCTGTTCAACACCATGACGGTGGAGGACAACGTCAAGGTCGGTCTGCACAACCAGGAGCGCTACTCCGGTTTTGAGGGCGTGCTACGCCTGCCGACGTACTGGAAGCACGAGAAGGCCGCTCACGAGCGCGCCATGGAGCTGCTGTCCATCTTTGATATGGAGCATCTGGCAAACGAGCAGGCCGGATCGCTGCCTTACGGCGCTCAGCGTCGTCTGGAGATCGTCCGCGCGCTTGCCACCAACCCCAAGCTACTGCTGCTCGACGAGCCTGCCGCTGGCATGAACCCGTCCGAAACTGCGGAGCTCATGGAGAACATCGTCAAGATTCGCGACACCTTTGGCATTGCCATCATGCTTATCGAGCACGATATGTCGCTCGTCATGAATATCTGCGAGGGCATCTGCGTGCTCAACTTTGGTAAGGTCATCGCCAAGGGCACGGCCGAGGAAATCCAGAACAACGACGCCGTTATCGAGGCGTATCTGGGCAAGCAGGATAAGGGGGAGAACTAAATGGCAGAGCCGATGCTTTCCGTCTACAACATCAACGTCTGGTACGGCGCTATCCACGCCATCAAGGACATCTCCTTTAACGTCAACGAGGGCGAGATCGTGGCCCTGATTGGCGCCAACGGCGCCGGCAAGTCCACAACGCTCAAGACCGTTTCGGGCCTGCTGCGTTCCAAGACCGGCTCCATCAAGTTTATGGGCGAGGACATTACCCATACGCCTGCCGACAAGCTGGTGGGCAAGGGCCTGGCCCAGGTGCCCGAGGGCCGTCGCGCCTTTTTGCAGATGACGGTCGAGGAGAACCTGGAGATGGGAGCCTACACACAGCCAAAGTCCACGGTTGCTCCGGGCCTTGAGCGCGTCTACGAGCAGTTCCCGCGCCTTAAGGAGCGCCGTCGCCAGGTCGCCGGCACCCTTTCGGGCGGCGAGCAGCAGATGCTCGTTATGGGCCGTGCCCTTATGAGCAACCCCAAGCTGCTCATGCTCGACGAGCCTTCCATGGGCCTGGCGCCGATTCTGATTGAGCAGATCTTCCAAATTGTTGAGGACCTGCACAAGGCCGGCACCACGGTGCTTCTGGTCGAGCAGAACGCGCAGATGGCGCTCTCGATCGCTACGCGCGGCTACGTGCTCGAGACCGGCAAGATCACCATGACCGGCACGGGCCAAGAGCTCCTGCACGACGATAACGTCCGCAAAGCGTATCTTGGTGGTTAATCCATTCAACAAAGGGGGCGCTGACCAACCCGGTCAGCGCCCCCTTTATGTTGCGGTGAAATAGGGACTAAATGAAGGCTCCAGAGGCCAAAACAGTCCCTATTCCACCGCAACTTCATGGGAGTGTGCGACAATGCCCGTCCCAAATTAGCATCCCTGCACCAAAATAGGGCCCCATTCCGGAATGTGTCGGAACGGGGCCTTGGTGGTTGGGGTCTATTGGGTTTTGTTCGCTAGTCTACCTTTTGTCCGCACGTGGGGCAGAACTGGGCTTCGGGCACGAGCGGGGTTCCGCAGTGACGGCAGAAGCGGGCGGGTTCGGTTGGAGGTGTCGGTGCCGTCGGCATCGCAGGTGCTGCGGGTGGAACGGCGTTCTGCTGGGCACGCTTCTGGCGACGGCGTTGCTTGCGCTGGGGCTTGGGCGTTGCGGCTGCCATGCCGTTCGCGGCCTTCGCGCGCTTCTTGCGGATGCAAAGGACAACAATCGCGCCACCGATGATGAGGACGATCGCCACGCCACCGCCAATAACAAATGGCAGGTGAGTCTGGACAAAGTAGAGAACATCCTCAGGCAGCGAATGGGGGATATTGGACTTGTAGATGTTTACGTGAAGCGTGGTGGGGTCATTCTGGTCGTAATAAGTCATCAAGATCTTTCGATCTCCGTCCATGAACGTGGGCATATGAAAAGCGGATTTTGATTGAAACTCGTTCCGGGCCCCAGTTTTTGCATCAACTAGGCATACTGAAGATTTGTCGCCGTCTTCAAACTCTCCAAGCAGGATGCCGCCGTCATGGGAAATATCGCTGAGATATCCATCGCCAAAAGGATAGCTAGTCGAGCTGACAATGCCATCACTTTCCAAGTCGTAAATACCGAGGATGGAATTCTGTTCATCTATATGGTAAACGCCGTCTTCTTCCTCAAAAAGATCGTTCGAGTCCTTCTTTGTATAGACGGGACAGAACTCCGTCGATGTTGATGAATAGGGCCAATCGGGTGCGTGGTCGTCATCGTTAAAAAGAACGCGCATGTTTCCGTCGCGATCTGCTTTTATTAACGCAGTGTCGCTCTGAAGATAAACATCGTCTGAGTTCGAGCTGGGGGTAATGAGGTAAATGTCCGAAGAGTTATCGTCTTTTTTAACGTTAACGGTCTTCAATTCTGTTGACCCCGTATCGCAATTGAAAACTCTGAGGGCAACAACGCCTTTCTCGCTATTGTCGGTCAAGACGTATAGACGACTCATTTCCCTTGAGAAGCAGGAGTCAGAGTAGAGGTCACCTTTATTTGGCCGATATGTCTGTATCAGTTTGTCGGTCTTGAGGTCATAGATCTCGACTTTCTTTAGCTCGTATTCATCATCACGGGTTTCCACAGCTGCTCTATTTCCGTCATCGGAGACAACTGCGCAACTTCCGGTGCATTTGGCTGAAATGATGGGGTGGGCTTTCTGAGTTTGGCTGTCTGGGGAGAAAATGACCAAATTGTTACCGGCTACCCAATAGAGTTGATCGCTGTCGGTGAAGCCTGCCAAATCACGGCTTTTTTCAGGGATGTCAATAGGTCTTGTGCTGCCGTCTTCGAAGTTGACGAGAGTTATGTTCTTCACATTAAGATCGTTGTCATAATCGTACAAATAGCCAAACTTTGTATGGCCGCTATTGATAATCCACGAGCAATCACTACTGGTCTTAAAGCTATACGACTTCTCAAGTTCAGGCGTCGGTACGCTGCCGCCGGCTAATGCTGCGGGAGGGGCTGCGAGCGGGGACAGTGCCGCGAGGAGGCCTATGGCGACCGCTGCGATCCTTCCGCTCTTTTGGATGCTCTTAAACATGGCAATCCTTTCCTCTGGATACGAATGTCGATACTGCCATGGTTGCCTAAGATTCGCGAATCATGTTGCGCAACATTCACCATCGGCAACATTTTTCGGCCAGTCGTAATGGTCGGTTTTCCTCCGTCCCCGAGGGATCATTTGAGTTGCGGTGAAATAGGGACTGAATACGGGCTCCAGAGGCCAAAACAGTCCTTATTCCACCGCAACTTCATGGGGATGTGTGACAATGCCCGTCGGAAAACATCTGCTGTCTTTGGGGGCCTATCTATGCTGTACGAGTTTTGTGCCGAGAACTTTGAGCGAGTGCCGGCGGCTATCGATGCCGGTGCGGGGCGCATTGAGCTGTGTGACAACCTCGCCGTCGGTGGCACCACGCCTTCCGCCGGCGTTATTAGCGCTACAGTCAGCTACGCTCACGATCACGACGCGCAAGTGATGTGCATGATTCGTCCGCGTGGCGGCGACTTTCACTACAACCAGGACGAGCTGCGCATGATGGAGATGGACCTGGGTCTTGCTGTGAGCGCCGGCGTTGACGGCCTGGTCTTTGGCTGCTGCAAGCCCTGTGCCGGCGGCTGGGCGCTCGACGAGCTCACCCTCGGCGCTCTCGTTATGGCTACGGGCTGCGCGACCGAGGAGTGCAAGCGCGAGTCCCTTGACATCACCTTCCACATGGCATTTGACCAGCTCTCGCCTGAGGCTCAGCTCGATGCGATTGACACGCTCGCCGACTGCGGCGTCACGCGCATTCTTGCGCACGGTGGTGCTGCCGGTACGCCGATCGAGGACAACTTCGAAAACCTGGCTCGTTTAATCGAGTATGCGGGCGATCGTTTGACCATCCTTCCCGGCGGCGGCATCACTACGGCAAATCGTGACGCGGTCGCGGCGGCGCTAGGCGTCTCCGAGCTCCATGGCACCAAGATCGTGCCGCTGGAGGTATAACCCGTGGCGCTGGTATTTGACGTTCAACAGGCGAGCGGCAAGCCCGACGATAATCGTCGCCCTGGCACCGCGTGCCCCTTTTGCGACACGGAGGGGCTCGCCAACATCATCCAGCGCGATGGTGACTGCATCTGGCTCGAGAATAAGTTCAAGACCTTGCGGGCCACCCGTCAGACTGTATTGATCGAGTCGGCCAATCACGACGCCGACCTGGTGACCTATGAACCGGATGAGCTGCATCATGTGATGAGGTTTGCCCTGGGCTGTTGGCAGCAGATGATCGATTCCCAACAGTACCGCAGTGTGCTCATGTACAAGAACAAAGGCCCGCTTTCGGGCGGCAGCCTCGTCCATCCACACATGCAGATTGTGGGCTTGGAACAGGAGGACGGCTATGCGGCGCTGACCTCGGCAAATTTTGAAGGCATCGATGTTTGGCGGCGGGGGAGGGTCGCGGTCAACATCTCAACCGAGCCGATCATGGGATTCTTTGAGGTCAACGTCTCGGCTCCACAGGGAATCGCCGCCAGTGACGACGCCCGCGACCAAGCCGAGGTGGACCTGTTTGCCGATGCGATTCAGGTGGCCCTGCGCTATATCCTGCACGAACACCACGGCGGTCGCGCGGAGTCGTACAACTTGTTCTTCTACCACATGGACGGCCGGACCATTGCCAAGGCGCTGCCACGTTGGGTGGTATCGCCCTACTTTGTGGGCTATCGTTTGGCCCAGGTCAATGCCGAGACCACGCTCGATATCGATGCTGAGCGCCTGCGCGCGCATCTGGAAACGCTCGTATAGCAAGGCTAACACCCGCGCAATGCGGACAGTCTAGCGTGCCATCGCGTCGCGCCCGGCCTTGACTCGCTTGCGCTGGGCGGCGCGCTCCTCGCCAGTCAGGCGCTCAAAGAGATGCCCGATAAGCGAGGCGAGCACCTGCTGAAACAGCGTGCCGCACATGACGGGAAATACGACCTCGCCGGGAAAATACTGTGTGGCGATGACGGCGCCCGAAGAGATATTACGCATGCCGCAGGTAAAGCACATGGTGGTCGTCTCGCTATACGGCAGGTGCAACGTGCGAGCGACCAGAATGCCCACGACAAAACCGCTGATGGCGAACACCAGAATAAAGAGGGCGACTTCAAGGCGCACCGCGTTCATGTGTAGCACGTACTCGCTCATGGCGGTGGAGTTGGACGCGATGACGCCCATCATCATAAATTTGCAGGCGGGCGAGAGCGCGGGGGAGAGTTTCTCGTGTCCCCATCCGCGCGTGAGCTCGTTGATCACGATACCGAGCACGGCGGGGATGGCGATCATAAAGGCCATGTCTTGCATCATGCTCGGCACATCGATCGAGACGGTGGCGCCCAGCAGGAGCTTGAGCGTAAGAGGAATCGTCACAGGCGAGATAACCGAGGACGTCAGGATAATGGTGAGCGCGAGCGGGCCGTTGCCGCCGAACATACTAATCCACATAAAGGCAGTGACTGCCACGGGTACGCTGTACTCGAGCACGATGCCGCAGACAAGGTTGGGGTTGGAACCAAAGAACAGTGAGCCCATGGCATACGCCGCGATGGGGATGAGCACAGCCGAGACAATTAACGCCAAAATCAAATGCAGGGGACGGCGGAACACCTCAGCCACCTGGTGAAAGGTGTTGCTCAGCGCACCTTGGAACGTCATAAAGGCGAAAAGGGCGGGAACGATGGGCTTGAGAACGCCGATCTGCTGGGGAAAGAGCACGCCGAGCGCCACGCAAATCGGAACGATGACCTGCATGTGCCCCGCGAGAAACTTGCCCAGTCCAACCCATTGCTTCATATGCTCTGTGACTCCCTTTGCTCGTGAATCCGTTTTGAATGGATATGCTAGACGCTCGCATGCGTCCGTGCGTCAGAAACGCTCGAATATTTCGAGGCTATTACCGATGCCTGCCGTTTCCAAGCCCCTGACCTGCTGGTGAACGGTCGGGAACGTTGGCGGCGCAACCCATCGGCAACCATTACGCCGCTATCTCTCGGATAACCAGTGTTTTCGATGGATGGGGGGTTGCAAGTTTTCAATGATGCGAAACAGGGGGTTCCATATATAACCCCCGCGCATTGTTGGAAACTGGCAACCCCCCCAGCTGTCGATAACGCGGCTCTGGCATGGTTCCGTTGGCTTTTCAGAAAAATCTAGAATAGTTCTTGCGACATTCAGCGACTGTTGCTATTATTCAGCCAAGGCAACAGTCAGTGACTGTTGCAAGCATTTGGCGAATGCCGTATTGACTGAAAGGAATTAAAATGACTACCGCCGTCCAAAAAGCTCCCATGAAAATCGCTCGCGAATGTCTTGTGCTGTTTCAGGATGCACGCCGCGCCGCCGTTGTCGATAACGTTTCTTGCAATCCCTCCGATAGCACGGGGCTGGCTTACTGCTTCGACCGTTACGACCAGTTCAAAGACGATGGCGGGCGCGTTCTGTTCCCCGTGTTGATGACGCTGCCGCCTAGTCGTTTCGACATTCCCAAGCGCTTCGATTGCGATATTCGCTACAATACGACCCTCACGGGTGCCGAACTTCTTCGCCGTCTCGAAGCATTCCGCGATGAATTATCGGAACTCCCCGCTTTCAATTTGGGTTGCAGGAAGGTCTATAAGAACTGGGCTGTTCGCGTGGCTCTTCGTGCAGGCTATGCGCTCTCGCATGAGAAAGATTTCCGCGATGTTTTGATTGTCTCTGGCACCAATGTCGAGGACGCGCCCGCCGCATTTGACCCGTCCATCTTCGATGACCTGTATCCCAACGGCACCAATGCCGATAGTGAGATGTTTTAAATGCTTTTGCGCCATGACCCCGCCCCGCTCGCGCATGTTCTAGATGATTTCGAGGGCGATTCTACCGAGCGGCTTACGGGCTTCACGGCTCCCGCCGTGGCAGACCCCGACCCCGACGATGTGCTCCTGTATATATACGCTTTTGCGGTACGCCGCCGTCCTCCCAAGAACTGCGACCCCGCTTTGCTTCTTTCCTATGATGGAAAGCCCCATAGCCCTCTATTCTGGGTAAAGGCGGGCAACCGCTGGCATGTCGCGCGGCTGGAAACAGACCGCAAACGCCTGTTATCCCGTGCGGGTCGCTGTGTGCGCGTGGAGCGTGATAGGGACGAGTTCCAGTTTTTTGTCCGCGTCTACCATTTGCGCAGATGGGTTTCGCTCCTGCCCTTGGCGTTTTGCGTTTTGTTGCTGGCGCTCTCGCTCACGCTTTGCGGCTCGGGGCGCTCGGGTATCGCTTTTTTTGAAGGTCAAAGCAGGACTTCGTCCGAGCGCACTAAGCCAATCCAGCAGACTGATTTCGCGTCCTACACGGCTACGCCCGACACGGTGACGTGGCGGGCGGGAGAGACACGACAGGATATATCTCTCTCATTGCCTGCTAATTGTTCAGTGGACGGCAAAGACGGGGGCAACCCCGTTTGTTCGACAGTTGCCATAGCCTGCGACCTCGATTCGAACGGGAAGTTTGATGATTCAGAAATTGTTTGGTCTGCGACTGACCCCGATTCGGGTTCACCCCTCTACATCAGACCGGGCTTCGGTATCAAAACCATCGAGTTAAAAAAGCCCCTCGCCCTCGCCGCAGGTGAGTACCGCGCTAGAACTATCTGGCGAAGTGTGCTCTTGGACTCTCCGTCTACGTCTGCGGGGTCTGCGTCCTTTGACTGGTTGCTAAAGGTCGAATAGCGTTCGTAGAATTCGTCTCGATCATCTTCAATGCCCGAGACGTTTTCATATACAAGCCCCGCCCCGTGCGGGGGAAACTTCTCTGAAGGGAGAAAAAACATGTTGGTAAAGAAATCGTTTATGGCTGCCACCGCCGCCCTTGCGGTAGCCGCCGCCCTCGGCTCGCCGCTGGGTGCCTACGCCGATGCCGTGGCATATCCAGCAACCCCGTCCGAGGTGCAATCCGAGACAGCCAAGGACGATACCCTGAAAGAGCAGGCAAACGCCAATGTTGCCGCACAGCTCGACAGCACGGGAGGTACTTGGTCTGACGGAAAGACCACCAGAGCAAACGGTACCTATGTGGTGACCATCCCCACGCAGGTGGGTTATAAGAACGTGCCCGTGGGCAAGGTCGATTTGACCGCCCCCTACGATGTGAACGTCAAGGGCGTTATCGGCTTGGGTGACACCATCACCTGCACCGCCACCTACGACAAGGCCATGAATGGCGCTTTGCAGGGCGCGGACGGCGGTCTGCTCGGCGGCGTTGGCCCCTATGAAAAGTCTGACGGCGGTGAGCTCAATATCGCTCTCAACCAGGGCAAGACCACTTGGAGCGCCGCAGAGGTCTCTAAGCTCAAGGAGGACGGCAAGACCGTTGTCGGCACCACTGGCACCGACAGCGTTCACTTCACTGGCTCCGTTCGCTCCGCTTCGCAGTTCGTCAATACTATCTCGTACCACTTCTCGACTGCTCGCGCCAATATCGGGGCCGCGTTGGATAAGGTTCACGGCACCCCCGGCGACAATCAATAACCCAATCCCTATTTTGAAAGGACTATCTTAATTATGGCTACCTATCCCTGTGACATGTCGAACGCCAAGTTCTTTTTGGCAGATAACCGCCTTGCTTACTCCTACGAGAATGGGGAGCGAGGTAACGCCCCTATCGGCGTGAAATACGAGGTCTGCGATATTAACAATTCTTATGAGAAGCTTGGCGTTACCATCGAGGGTTCTACCTCCATGCTTTTTGATACCGAGAACGGCGCGGAGATTCCCCCCGCCTGTGAAGTGACCTTCATGGGCTTGGTCGTTCGCCCGTATGTGAATCGCGCCACCAACCGCATTGCATATAGTGCCAAGGCTTCGGGTATCCGTCTCGCCCAGCCCCCGCGCGGCAAGGAGTAGCGACCCCGCTAGCCGTTGCCGTTTCTGAAAAGCCGTCCCGCGTCTCAAAATGCCAATCCCGAGCGCGGGGCGGCACCCTCATAAGTTCCGATTAGAAAGGCCGCTACGATGGTCAATTTTATTGCAAAAGTAAAAGGGATAATCGCTAAAGCCCGTTTTCACGCCGATTCGTTTGGTGACTTCCGCGACCGTCACCCCGCCATAGCCCGCGACCTCGGCGCTTTCGTTCTCGTTCTCCTGCTCGCCCTCGTTATTTGGGTGCTGTCGGCTGCTTCGGGCAACCCCAGCCCGTTCGGCTACTAGGGGGTGCGTCATGCCCAAGCCCCTGCGCGTGTTCTTCGTCTCGGTGGCGGTGCTGTATGCCCTCGTCCTAGGCTGGCTCGTTTTCGAGACTGCCCGTATCGCCGCCGCCGTCCCCCCAGCCCTGCCGCCCTTCGAGTGCTGCACCCCGTACCTTCGGGGTAGCGCCGCCGTCCCGCTCAACGCCAAGGAGTTCGATAGGTTCGACCTCCCAGACGGCTCGGCGCTCTCCCTGCGTCTGGTGCCGTCCGATGGTGTCGTCCCCGCCCTGCTCTTTGCCGTCCTGACCTCGCCCGATGCCGCCACGCTCACCGTCAACTCGGCTTCGCTCGGCTCCCGTCCCGTTCTGGGGTCGTTCGCGGGTCACGGTGCCGAGGTCGGCTATGACGGCTCTAACGCCGCCCTCTGGACTTGCTTCGAGGTTGCGCCGCCCCTGCGTGACGGCTCGGCGCTATGCGTCACCGTGACCGCCGTGAACTCTGACGGCTCCCGTTCCGTTTTCTCTCGTAAGGGGGTTCTCTCCCATGCTCTCTGATTCCCTTCGTTCCCTGCCTGTGTTCGAGAAAGCTCGAAAGCGTCTCGATGCCCGCGATACCGAGTTGCTTAGAAAGGGCGTTGATGTTTCCCTGACCTCGCCCGCGCCCTCGGGTTCGTTCAAGGTCGTTTTCGTCCTCTTCTCGGCTGGGCTGTCATTCGTTCTCGGTTTTAACCTGCTCATGCTCTGCGAGCGCTCGCTTTTCACCCTGCCGCTGCTGCTCCCCGCCGTGGCGCTGCTGGCGCTCTCGCTCTGGCTCGTCCTGTATGTCGCGCTGTTCGGCTCCCGTTTCGTGCCGTGCGGCTCGACCGTCCGCAACTTGGAGCGGTTCCTCTATGCGAACAAGCTCTACGTCTCGCATGAGGTCACGTTGTCGAACGGCACCAAGCGCGAGCGTATAGATTCCTCGCTCCGTCTCTGCGTCCTCGTTAGCGGGAATATGCTCACAGTCCGCGCCTTTGACGATGGCAACGGCTATACCTCCAAGCTCTCAAAACTTGAGGACATGGGGCTGTGCTCCGTGATAGGTTGCCCGCTCGATTCCAAGTCGGCTGGCGTTGGCGCTACCGACTACGTTTTCCGTCTGCGCGATGATGTGCGCTTGCAGGCCGTTCCCCGCCTGCTGTCCTCCGAGCCTACGGGTCGGCTCGATGCGATACCGCTCACTGGTGAGCTGTCGTGGAACTTCGCCCACCTGCCCCATATGCTCATAGCCGGCGGCACTGGCGGCGGTAAGTCCACCTTCCTCTACTACCTCATAGCCGAGTTTATGCGGCTGGGCAATTCCAACGGCTTTGCGGGTGAGGTCTATATCTGCGACCCCAAGAACGCCGAGCTGGCTTCGCTCTCGCATGTCATAGGCTCCGACCGCGTTGGCGTATCGCCCGCCCAGATTGCCAAGGTCGTTCGCCTTTGCAGGGAAGAAATGGATAGGCGCTACGAGTATATGCAGGACCCCGAGCGTTTCCGTTTCGGTGCCAACGCCTTTACCTACGGGCTTAACCCCGTGTTCCTGATAGTCGATGAGGTTGCCGCGCTCAAGGCTTCAGCGGACAAGAAAACCATTACCGAGATTTGGGGTAACCTGACCCAGCTGGTGCTGAAAGCTCGCGCCGCCAACGTGTTCGTTATCCTCGCCATGCAGCAGCCCCGCGCCGATACCATATCGACCGACATACGCGACAACTTGGGCGCTCGCGTGTCCCTGGGTTCGCTCTCTGACGAGGGGTACCGCATGACCTTTGGCGGCTCGTTCGACTTCCTGCCCATCGAGGAACGCGGCACGGGCTATATCATGCTCGACGGCTGGGACGCTCCAAGGCCTTTCAAAGCCCCGTTTGCGGACTACTCGAAGGTCGACTACCCGAAAGAACTGAAACGGCTTTATATCGCCGCTCAACGCCGTAACGGGGTATCTGCGGACAACGCCGAGAAGGAAGAAAGCGCCGAAAGTGTGACGGATTAGGAAGTAAAGCCCCTGCCGCTGGGCGAACGCTCGGGGCGGGAAAGGGGGCGGCGGGCGCGGAGCGCCCAGCCGAGCGGAGCGACCCCCCGCCCCGAGCGGGCGCACGGCGGCCTACTTTACTTGATTTATAGGTCATTATCTTTCCGCGGAAGTTCGCCCGTTTTGGGCGGTTCCCGCTGGTGAAACCCAGTTTTTCCGCGGATGTGCCGAAGGTGGTATGTACCAGTGCGGCTCGAATGGGTCAAGACCATCGAGACACCCGCAACGATTGAGGTTTGGGAGTATTCCGCGCCCGCTGGGCGCATGTATCCCGAGAACTGTCGCGATGATGATTCGGAAGATGAAAGCGAACGCGGGCGTAAGCCCGATGCAGCCGCTTACTACGATGCCGCGAGACGTCGGCAAAGGCACTACAAGGGTGTTCGTTGGGAGATAGCCCGCCTTATCGACTGCAATTTCGATGATGCTACGAAGTTCCTCACGCTCACGTTCGCCGATAACGTATCAGATATTAAATACTGCAACCGCGAGTTCTCCAAGTTCGTTAGGCGTTTGAATAGGCGCGTCTATAAGTCCGATGTTATGCAGGTGCGCTATCTTGCGGTATGGGAAGCCCAGAAGCGCGGCGCTATCCACTACCACGTGGTTCTGTTCGGGTTTCCGTATATCAGGCTCTCCGAGCTTCGCGAGGTGTGGGGGCATGGTTTCGTCAAGATAAACCGTGTCGATGTCGACCAACGGCAAAACGTGGGGCGCTATATCTCCAAGTATTTCAGCAAGGACGTTGACGAGGGTTCCTACAAGCAGAAGAAGTTCTTCCGTTCGCAGAACCTGATACAGCCTATCGAGGAACGCTTTACGACTACTGAACGGCTCTCGTTCGATGGTTTCGATGTTTCCTTTACGAAAGAGTACGAACAGCAGGTGCCGAACTTCGGCGATGCGGGCGGCTATGCCCCTCGCACGGTTCGCTACACCAAGATATGCAAGGAACTAGGTAAGGAGTGTGTTGGCAATGGCAACATGTGTGATGGTCGATAAGGCTGACGTTCAGGCGCTGGGTTTCAGCGCGTCCAAGTCTGCTGACATTATCAGGGCTGCTAAAGCTCTCATGGTTTCCAAGGGGTTCGGGTTCTACGGCTCCCGCAAGGTCGGGCGCGTCCCCGCGTCCGCTGTTGCCGAGATAATCGGCGTTGACCCCGTGGGGGCGCATGATGCCAAAGACCAGTAACGTATACCGCGACAAACGCAACGGGTCGTGGTATTTCGTGGCGAACCTCGGCACCGATGCCGAGGGCAAGCGCGTACGCCATTGGGGTCGCGGCTACAAGACCCAGAAGGACGCGAAAGCCGCCTACGATGCGTATATGGCTGACTTCTCCAAGACCGCCGTACGCGGCAACTCCACCATGTCATTCGGTGAGTTCTACCGCTCCTATTGGGAGCCTGACTATAGGGGGCGCGTCCGTGAAAGCACTTTCTATGCCCGCTGCTCGATAGCCCGAAAGCATTTTGGCGCTTTCGATCGCCTGCGGCTGCGGGATATTACCCCGCCGATGGTGAAGCGGTGGCAGAACGGGCTTTTGGAGGGTCACGCGCCCTCCTACGCGCGTCTCGTGTTCGGTCACTTCGCTATGGTTCTCGATATGGCGGTGCAGTTGGGGCTTTTGCAGCGCAACCCCGCGCGGCAGGTCGGCAATATCCCGAAACGGCACCGTGAGGTTGATTTCTGGACGCGGGACGAATTCGAGCGTGTAATTGCTACCTTCGACACGTCCGAGTATTACGGGCTTTATGGCTTCACGTGCCTTTGGCTGCTCTACATGACGGGGCTTCGGTTGGGTGAAGCCCAAGCCCTGAAATGGTCTGCTGTCGACTTTGGCTCGGGTGTCCTGTCGGTGGACTGCTCGATGTATTACCGTAATGTCCGCGAATGGAAACTAACGCCCCCCAAGACCAAGGCTGGCAAACGTGCGATAGCCCTCGATGCGCTCACGCTTGAATATCTCGAACGCTGGCGCGGCGTGCAGCGCCGTAACGTTGTGACGGACTTTGTTCTTAGCTGGAACGGTGACCCGTTCGCTAGGGATACCATTGGGCGTATCATCGACCGCCATGCGCCTATGGCTGGCGTTCATCGGATACGCCCCCACGGTCTGCGGCACAGCCATGTTGCCTTGCTTATCGCCCTTGGGGTGAATGTCTTGTCTATTGCTAACCGTCTCGGGCATCGTGACGTGAGCTTGACCCTTAACGTATATGGACACCTGATGCATGATGCCCGCCGCGAGGTTGCCCTCCGTCTCGATGATGCGTTCTCTGCGCCCTCGGGCGGGCAACCGATTTGCAACCTTCCCAGCCCGAGCGACCCGCCCGAACCCGCGCGAAACGGCACCGATAGCGCCTAAAGGCGCAGGTCAAGCGTTATCGAACCCTGATTCCTTATTTCGAGGGTATTACCGGCATCGTTTACCGAAACCGCGGCGTGCTGCGGCGATTGGCGTCCGCGCTGCACGGTATAATAAATCCGTTCAACAGATCTGCCTGCCGAAGCGGGCATACACAGAGGACTCATCGCTATGAACCGTGAGAGGTATCGCGGCGACCTGCCCCTATCGAGGGTGGGTGCCTATGTCATCGCTTAAGACGACGCATCGCTGGGCGGTCGCTCAGCAAAACCCCGAGCTCGAAAAGGAGCTTTCGGCTGGCCTGGGCATACCCGGGCTGGTGGCGCGCATTATGGTTGCGCACGGCATTACATCCATCGAAGAAGGTCGGCTGTTTTTGACGCCTTCACTCGATCGCGACTGGGCCGACCCACTCATTATCCCGGGCATGTCGGTCGTTGCCGACCGCGTCGAGCGTGCTATTCGTAACCACGAGCACATCGCGGTCTTTGGCGATTTTGACGTTGACGGTATTACGTCGACCTGCCTGTTGACCGAGGCGCTGCGCACGTTTGGCGCCGATGTCACGCCGTTTATTCCGCATCGCTTTGACGAGGGCTACGGTCTTTCGCGCGCGGCGCTCGACCGCGTTAACGAGCTCGCTCGCCCCCAGCTGATCGTGACTGTCGATAACGGTATTGCCGCCAAGGAAGAGGTTTCCTATCTGGAGAGCCTGGGGATCGATTTGGTGGTCACGGACCATCATGAGCCCTCCGATCAGGTGCCGCAGGGCGTGCCCCTGACCGACCCTAAGCTCGAGGACGAGGGTCCTTCGCGTGAGCTTGCCGGTGCCGGCGTGGCACTCAAGCTGGTGCAGGTCCTGGGCGAGCGTCTGGGCAAGCCGTCGTATTGGCGTTCGCTGATCGAGGTTGCGGCGCTGGGCACCGTGTCCGACATGATGCCGCTGACGCCCGAGAACCGCGCGCTGGTCGCCGAGGGCATCCAGCAGATGCGCGTGACCGCCCGCCCCGGCTATATCGCGCTGGCCGCGCTCGCCAAGGCCGACCTCTCTAGCATTACGGCCGATGGCCTGTCGTTTTCGCTCATTCCCCGCTTGAACGCCGCCGGCCGCATGGCCGATCCCAAGCTGGCGCTCGACCTGCTGCTTGCCCGTGATCCTATCGAGGCAAGCGCGCTGGCGGCCGAGCTCGAGGAGATCAACCGTCAGCGTCGCGAGATCGAGGCGGAGCTCACGCGCGATGCCATGGCAAAGGTCGAGGAGACCTATGATGGCGGTCGCGCAATCGTCGTGGGTGGCGAGGGCTGGCACGAGGGCGTCAAGGGTATCGTAGCGAGCCGTCTGACCAACCGTTATCACGTGCCGGCGCTGCTGTTCTCGATCGAAGACGGTATCGCTCGCGGTTCGGGTCGCTCGGTGGGCAAGGTCAACCTGTTCGACGCCGTCGAGCGTTGCTCCGATCTGCTGATTCGTCGCGGCGGGCATGCGGGTGCGGTGGGCGTGACCATCGAGGCGTCCAAGCTCGACGAGTTCCGTCGTCGCCTTTCCGCCGTGCTGTCCGAGCTTCCCGCCGAGGACTTTGAGGACACCGACGAGGTTGCCGCCACCGTCGACCTCTCCGAGCTGAATATTGAGACCATCGAGCAGATCTCCCGTCTTGAGCCGTTTGGCCAGGGCAACAAGGTGCCGCTGTTGGCGGCCGAGGGCGTGACAATGTGCGATCGCGCCGTGGTGGGCAAAACCGGCGAGCACATGCGCTTCGTGGCGACCGATGGCGCTGCGAGTGTGCCGGCCATTATGTTCCGCGTGCCGCAGATCGATAAGCTCATCAATTGCGATAGCGCCGTCGATTTGGTGTTCGAGGCCGTGGCCGAGCATTGGCAAGGTCGCGTAAAGCCCAAGCTTATGATCAAGGATGTCTTGGTCCGCGATACCACGGCGCCCAGCGTTGACGACCCGGCATGCGAGCTTCGCCGCGGCGTGGAGCCTGCGGACGCCGGTCTTCGTCTAGAGTCCCGCAAGCGCCAAACGCTCGCCCAGCTTTCCTATACCGAGCTGACGCGCTCGCTTATCCATAGCTTTATCGGCTCGAACCAGCCGCATCGCGCGCAGGTTGAGGCGCTCGACGCGCTGGCCGACCACCAAAGTGTTCTGGCCGTTATGGGAACGGGCCGCGGCAAGTCTTTGATTTTCCATGTGCACGCCGCGCGCGAGGCGGTTCTTCGCGGGCGTGCAAGCATCTTTGTCTATCCGCTGCGCGCGCTCGTTGCCGACCAGGCCTATCACCTCTCGTCGACGATGGCCGCGCTCGGCATTGGCGTAGGCGTGCTGACCGGCGAGACCGTGGAGGCGGCGCGCGATGACGTGTTTGCCGGCTTGGCTTCGGGCCGCACCGGCATCGTGCTCACGACGCCCGAGTTCCTGTCCATTCACCGCGACCGCTTTGCGCGTTCGGGCCGCATCGGTTTTGTCGTTATCGATGAGGCGCATCATGCCGGTCTTGCCAAGGGCGGCGACCGCAGCGCCTATCTTGACATGCCCGATATCCTCAAGGCCCTGGGCGACCCGGTCGTTCTGGCGGCGACGGCCACCGCAACGGCCCCGGTTGTGGCCGAGCTCGCCCGCGTGCTACCGATTACCCGCACGGTGGTCGACGAGACAGTGCGCGAGAACTTGCAGCTCGAGGATGACCGAGATCTTGCGAGCCGCGAGAACCGCCTGGTGTCAATCGTGGCGACGGGGGAGAAGACCGTCATCTACGTCAACTCGCGCGACCAGTCCGTGGCGCTTGCTAAGACGCTGCGCAAGCGGGTACCCGATTGCGCGACCCGCATCGCGTTCTATAACGCGGGGCTTGCACGCTCCGATCGTCGCCGTGTCGAGGAAGCGTTTCGTGACGGCAGCCTCAGTTGCATCGTTTCGACCTCTGCCTTTGGTGAGGGCGTGAACCTGCCCGATATCCGCCATGTCGTGCTCTACCACATGCCGTTTGGCGCCATCGAGTTCAACCAGATGAGCGGACGCGCCGGTCGCGACGGCCAACCTGCCGTGATTCACCTGCTCTATTCGTCGCGTGACGCTCGCATTAACGAGCGCCTGCTCGACTGCTACGCGCCCGAGCGCGATGAGCTCGTCACGCTCTATCGAGCGCTGCAGACTATGTGGCGCTCCAACCGCGGCAAGACCGGGGACGACTCGTTTAGTGCGAGCGATATCGACATCGCGCAGATGTGCCTCGCCATCGATGCTCGCACGCCGGTCGACGAGCGCTCGGTGGAAAGCGGCCTGGGAATCTTCGAAGAGCTTGGTTTCTGTCGCGTTTCGGGGTTTGACGACACCCGTCGCATCGCGATGGCCGAAAACCCCGGCCGCGTGCAATTGAGCAGGTCAATTCGCTATTTGGAGGGCTTGCGCTCGCGCATGGAGTTCTCGGCTTTCCGGAGCTGGGCGCTCGATTCGTGCGCTTCTGATATGCTAGCCAAAGTTAACCGCCCGATCGTACCGCGGGCCTAGGGGAAGGGGACCTCGATGGATGCCGCAGCCCGTACCGCCCATGATTCCACCCTCCAGCCGTTCTCGGAGATGGAGCACTATAAGCATGCCGATGAGCTGCCGCCCGAGATTATGGCTGACAGCTACGACAAGCTGGAGCGCCTGTGCCTCAAATATATGAATGAGGACGACTTCTCTAAGGTGGAGCAGGCCTACTGCTTTGCCGCCGAGAAGCACTGCAACCAAAAGCGCCGCTCGGGTGAGATGTACATCAACCATCCCGTCGAGGTGGCCATCATTTTGGCCGATCTCAAGATGGACTGTGACGTGGTGTGTGCCGCGCTGCTGCACGATACCGTCGAGGATACCGAGACCTCGCTTGCCGATGTTTCCGGCCTGTTTGGCGACACGGTGGCCGAGCTCGTCGATGGCGTGACCAAGCTCACCAACATCGAAGT
Source organism: uncultured Collinsella sp. (assembly GCA_958370785.1). Classification (GTDB taxonomy): domain Bacteria; phylum Actinomycetota; class Coriobacteriia; order Coriobacteriales; family Coriobacteriaceae; genus Collinsella. Next base: position 21,296 of record CATXKN010000014.1, read on the forward strand.
CGATAGCATGGACGAGAAGCAGGCGCTTACGCTGCGCAAGATGTTCCTCGCCATGTCCAAGGACATCCGCGTCATTATCGTTAAGCTTGCCGACCGTCTGCACAACATGCGCACCCTTGCAGCTCTGCGCGAGGACCGTCGCCTGTTTAAGGCCCGCGAGACCATGGACGTGTATGCGCCCCTGGCCGACCGTCTGGGCATGAGCTCTATTAAGTGGGAGCTCGAGGACCTGTCCTTCTTCTACCTGGAGCCCGACGCCTACCAGCGCATCGCGCGCATGGTGGCTGAGTCGCGCGAGGTTCGCGAGCGCTATCTGGCCGAGACCATCAAGACGCTCACCGACGAGCTCAACCGCATCGGCCTGGAGGGCTTCCAGATTAATGGCCGCTCCAAGCACTATTGGTCCATCTACCAAAAGATGAAGCGTAAGGGCAAGGAGTTCTCCGAGATCTACGACCTGGTGGCGCTGCGCGTCATCACGCATTCGGTGCGCGATTGCTACTCCACGCTCGGTGCAGTGCATACGCTGTGGCACCCCATGCCCGGTCGCTTTAAAGACTATATCGCCATGCCCAAGGTCAATAACTACCAGTCGCTCCACACGACGGTCATCGGTCCCACGGCTCGTCCGCTCGAGATTCAGATTCGAACCTATGAGATGCATGAGCAGGCCGAGTACGGCATTGCCGCCCACTGGCTCTATAAGAAGTCGGGCGGATCGTCTGCGTCTAAGACCAACGATGCGCAGCGTCTGGACGATCAGATTAACTGGCTCAAACATTCGCTCGATTGGGCTGCGTCTGATGAGATCACCGACGCTAAGGAATACCTGCACTCGCTGAAGGTCGACTTATTTGACCAGGAGATTTTTGTCTTTACGCCCAAGGGCGAGGTCATGGCGCTTCGTGCCGGCTCCACTCCGCTCGACTTTGCCTACGCCGTTCACACCGAGGTGGGCAACCACTGCGTCGGCGCTAAGATCAACGGTGCGGTGGCCCCGCTCACGCACGAGATCAAGACGGGCGACCGCGTTGAAATCCTGACCAACAAGAGTTCCAAGCCGTCTCGTGATTGGCTCAAGATCGTTAAGACACCTTCCGCCAAGTCAAAGATCCGCCGCTATTTTGCCGCCGCGACCAAGGACGACGACGCTGCTGCCGGCCGCGATATACTGGCCAAGGACTTGCGCAAGCGCGGGTATGGCATCTCTACGCCGCGATCCACGCGTGCGCTCAACGCCGTGGCGGAGCAGTTGAACTTCAAGCAGCTCGAGGACCTGTTTGCCGCCGTGGGCGCCGGCAAGGTTGCCCCGCGCGCCGTGGGTAACAAGGTCGAGCAGATTTTGGACCCCAAGCCCGAGGAGCAGCTCACCAAGGCCGAGGCTATCGCCGAGGTCGTGAAACAGCCGGCCCGAGGCTCCAACCGCAAGCCGCAAAAGCGCGGCAAGAGCGCCAGCAACGGCATTATCGTCAAGGGCGAGAGCAACAGCGGCCTGCTGGTCCGTCTGGCACATTGCTGCAATCCGGTGACGGGCGACGATATCGTCGGCTTCATCACGCGCGGTCGTGGCGTTTCGGTGCATCGCGCCAACTGCCCCAACGTCAAGGGTCTTATGGAGCATCCCGAGCGCATGATTGAAGTGGAGTGGGACGGCGCAGCCGACACCCTCTTCCAGGTCGAGATCGTGGTCGAGTGCCTGGACCGCATGGGCCTGCTCAAGGATGTCACCATTGCCATTGGCGATGCGGGCGGCAATATCCTTTCTGCCGCCACGTCGACCAACCGCGAGGGTATTGCAACCCTGCGCTTTATGGTCGAGATCTCGGACGCGAGTGGTCTGGATCCGCTGCTGGCCTCTATCAGCAGCGTTGACTCGGTCTACGACGCACGCCGCCTGATGCCCGGCGAGGGTGGAGCCCAGCTTAAGCGCCGCGTTTAGTCGCGACGAACGCGCCACATTATCGATATTCGCTACACTCGAGGCATCGTTTGATGCCTCGAGTTCTATAGAGAGGAGAGGGACATGAGTGCTATGTCCTTGGATTTAACTCCCAAGGGGTCGGTCGAGATCGAGACGCTCGTAAACGGTCCCATTCAGACCAATAGCTATGCTGTTATCTCGGACAACGAGTGCGTGATTATCGACCCTGCGTGGGAAGGCGAGCGCCTGGTGGAGCATATTCGAGCCGAACATCCCGGCGTACGCGTGCTTGGCGCCGTATGCACTCATGGCCATGCCGATCATGTTGGTGGTGTTGCCGGCGTGCGAACCACCGTTGGCGAGGGCTGCCGGTATGAGCTGTGTGCTAAGGATGCGGCGGTGCCGCATGCGAACATCAAGGAACAGCGAGCTATGTGGGGCATTGAGACGCCCGACCCCGGGGAGCCGACGTGCCTGCTCGCCGAGGGCGATGCTATCGAGGTGGGCGATATCTGCCTGCAGGTGATCGAGACACCAGGGCATACGCCGGGCGGGATCGTCTTGTTCGCCGCCACCGAGCAGGGAAGCATCGCCTTTGTTGGCGACACCCTGTTCCCGGGCAGCCACGGCCGCACCGATCTTGCCGGTGGCGATGAGGCGGCGATTCTGCGCTCGCTCTCCAAGCTCGCCCGGCTTCTTCCGCCCGATACCGTTTGCCTAACCGGCCATGGCGATTCGACCACCATGGCACGCGAGCTCATGCAGAACCCTTTCATGCAGGTGTAGCTTTATAGTTAGCTTCTAAAGCACGAGAAGCGTCCAAACGTCAAGCTTATTTTTCCCCAACGGGTCAATTTCGTAGGGCAAACGGTCAAAAAAAAGTCTGTTTGGACGATATTCGTGAACAAACGAACGTTTATGCTCGGGTGCGCCGTGGTAAAATCTCAGGCGTTATCGGAGCAACCTTACAGGAGGTTTCTTTTATGCTCGTCAACGCAGCAGACATGCTCAAGAAGGCTGAGGCCGGCAAGTACGGTCTCGGTGCCTTCAACACCAACAACCTCGAGTGGACCCTGGCTATTCTCCAGGCCGCCGAGGAGGCCAAGTCTCCGCTGATCCTTCAGTGCACCGCTGGTGCCGCTAAGTGGATGGGCGGTTTCAAGGTCTGCGCCGACATGGTCAAGGCTGCCGTCGAGGCCACGGGCGTTACCGTTCCCGTCGCCCTTCACCTCGATCACGGTTCTTACGAGGACTGCTTCAAGTGCATCGAGGCCGGCTTCACGTCCATCATGTATGACGGCTCTCACGAGGAGACCTTCCAGCTTAACCTCGACCGCACCAAGGAGCTCGTTGAGCTTGCCCACTCCAAGGGCATGTCCATCGAGGCCGAGGTCGGCGGCATCGGCGGCACCGAGGACGGCGTGACCTCCAGCGGCGAGCTCGCTGATCCTGCTGAGTGCAAGCAGATCGCTGACCTGGGCGTCGACTTCCTCGCCTGCGGCATCGGCAACATCCACGGCGTGTATCCCGCCGACTGGGCTGGCCTTTCCTTCGAGCGTCTGGGCGAGATCAAGGCTCAGACCGGCGACCTGCCCCTCGTTCTGCACGGTGGTACCGGCATCCCCGAGGATCAGATCAAGAAGGCCATCTCCCTGGGCATCTCCAAGATCAACGTCAACACCGACCTGCAGCTCGTCTTCGCCAAGGGCGTCCGCGAGTACATCGAGGCTGGCAAGGATCAGCAGGGCAAGGGCTTTGACCCCCGCAAACTCCTCAAGCCTGGTCGCGACAACATCGTTGCCCGCACCAAGGAGCTCATGGAGGAGTTTGGCTCCGTCAACAAGGCGTAAGTAGCGGTTTAACTTTCCCGCCGGAGGCCCCGTTTCCCCTACGCTGTTTCCCTCGCGCTCACCTGGCTTCGCCAGAAGTCGCGCGACGGAATCAGCTCCGGGGAAACGGGGCCTCCTTTGTTAACTCGCTACAGGGTTACTGGGCAGAATTTATTTATTTATTGACTACCGTTCAGCGGTGTTGATGGCTCCTTTGTTGGGGCTTTCTTTTTTATCTCGGTACAATGGGGGTTGTCTATCGTTCGACGCGGGAGTGGTTATGGCTGTTGTTGATGTTTTGCCTGCTGATGGGAAGGTTATTGACGAAGGTCCTGTTGGTTGCTCTGTTGATGTTTGTTGTGATGATTTTCGTCATCTCGATATTGGTCTGCCGCCTGAGATTCTTCGACTTAAGGATGCTGGATATTTGACGCAGGCTGTTGCTGCCTGCGATCGCCTTCTGGAGCAGAACCCTGAGCCTTCGCTGGCTGCTTGTGTTCGTGCCGAGCGGTATCGCATGCTCGAGACGCCGCTTCATTTTTCGGTGTCGCGTGATCGGGCCATTGCGATGATTCGCGAGGAGTGGCCTGATTTTACCGAAGAGCAGTTCGATGACCTGATTAATCGTAAGCGTATTGACTGGCGTTTTATCGATGGCGAGCTGTTTGTTCTCGATAACTTCCTTGATTCGCTTCGCGTGTACCCCAAGGAGGTTCCGGGCCTGCGTCCCGATTCTACGGACGGCATCGCGCTGCGTAACCAGATGCTCAGGGAGATGGAGTCGCAAAACGGGTTGACGCGCGTCATCACGCTTAAGGCATCCGTGTCTGTCCCCGGGGCTCTGGAGGGAGAGTTTGTTCGCGCCTGGCTACCCGTTGCCGCCGCCTGTCGTCAACAGTCTCATATCGAGGTTCTCGATATGACGTCGGAGGGTACTGTTGCCTCTGAAAACGTTTCGGCTCGTACTGTCTCTTGGACATCTTCGACTGAACATTCATTCTCGGTGACCTATCGCTATCACATCGATGCCGCCTATTGCGATATCTATGGTGGCGCGCTCCCATCGCATACGTGCACGGATACGCCGCTGCCCGAGGACGCGTCCGAGGACCGACCGCACATTGCGTTTACGCCGTACCTGCGACAGTTGACGGAGCGTGTTATTGACGGGCTCGTCGATCCGCTCGATCGCGCTCGTGCTATCTATGATTACCTGACGCAGCATATCGACTATCGCTATCAGCCACCGTACCTGCTTTTGGGATCTATTGCCGACGACTGTGCGCATTCGCTCCGCGGCGATTGCGGCGTTATGGCGCTCACGTTTATCACCATGTGCCGCATCGCGGGCGTGCCTGCCCGTTGGCAGAGCGGCCTGTATGTTGCTCCCGATTCGGTGGGGCCGCACGATTGGGCTGAGTTCTATACGCCACAGACCGGTTGGCTTAACGCCGACGTATCATTTGGTTCCTCGGCCCGCAGGATGGGGGAGGAGTGGCGTCGTCGTCACTACTTTGGCAATCTCGACCCGTGGCGTATGGTGGCCAACAACCGATTCCAGGCTGAATTTGTGCCTGCTTTCGATGGTATGCGCGAGGATCCCTATGACAACCAGATGGGCGAGGCCTCGGTTGACGGACGTGGATGTCGTAAGCGGGAGATGTTACGCAAGGTTGAGCTTATCGAAATGCTCGAAGTTCCATTTTCGGACTAATCAACAGAAAGCTGTGATAAACTAACTCACGCATTACGTGCCCGAGTGGCGGAATTGGCAGACGCAGTGGACTCAAAATCCACCGTTGGCAACAACGTGCGAGTTCGAGTCTCGCCTCGGGCACCATACATGCAAGTGAGCGTTCAAGGGGGTCAAGGCCCCCTTTTTCGTGCCGAACTCGCGTGAGCGCGCGGAGCGTTAAGCAAACAGGCCTGTGGCCTGTTTGTAGCGGAGCGTGGCGAGGTCGCCATGCGCCCGAAGCCCGGGGCTTCGCGAAGCGAAGGCCCTTCGAGTCTCGCCTCGGGCACCATACATGCACCTGCGCTTCAAGGGGGGGGGTCAAGGCCCCTTTTTCGTGTACGTAATGTGATAGCGCGCGGTACGTGTTATTATTCGCAAGGCGTTGTTCCCGCAATGCCCTAAAGAGGAACCCGAGGGTTCCCACCTTTTGGCGCCAATGAGCAGCTGACTGGTCATACAACTTAGATTCCCTTCCTCATACCGAGGATGTCTATGTGTACGACCTGGTTGCAAAGAAGCGCCGGGTTATTTTTTTATGAATGGAGGTAGGGAAAATAGCTAAGTCTGATGACACCCGCATCAACGACGAGATCACTGCATCTTCGTGCCGTTTGATTGGCGTCGATGGCTCTCAGCTCGGCCTGTTCGCCATCCGCGATGCCCAGCGCGTCGCTGACGATCAGGGTCTCGACCTGGTCGAGATCGCTCCCAACGCGGAGCCGCCGGTCTGCAAGGTCATGGACTACGGTAAGTTCAAGTACCAGCAGGCCATGAAGGCCAAGGCCGCTCGTAAGAACCAGTCTAAGGTCGAGGTCAAGGAAATGAAGTTCCGACCCAAGATCGACGTTGGCGATTACGAGACCAAGAAGGGCCACGTTCTGCGTTTCCTCAAGAAGGGCGCACGCGTTAAGATCACCATCATGTTCCGCGGCCGCGAGATGGCTCACCCGGAGCAGGGTCTTAACGTTCTCGAGCGTCTCGCCGAGGATCTCAAGCCTTACGCTACGGTCGAGTCCAAGCCAAAGATGGAAGGCCGTAACATGCTTATGCTGCTCGCCCCGATTAAGGGCGCCTTCGATGAGGATAAAGCGGCAAGCGATACCAAGTAACTAGTGTTCTGTAACCGATTAAGGAGTATTTCATGCCTAAGATGAAGTCCCACAGCGGCACCAAGAAGCGTTTCCGCAAGACTGGTACCGGCAAGCTTATGCGCGCCAAGGCTTTCAAGAGCCACATCCTGAGCAAGAAGTCCACCAAGCGTAAGCGTGGCTTCCGTCAGGAGACCGAGATCGCCGCTGCCGACCGCAAGGTCATCAAGTCGCGTCTCGCCTAAGTTCGCGTTCCCGTTTTTCGTTTTACCGTCTAGGAGTTGATAGAACATGGCACGTATTAAGCGCGCTGTTGCCGCCAAGAAGAAGCGCCGTACCGTTATGCACCGTGCGAAGGGTTACTACGGTGCCGCTTCGCGTACTTACAAGCATGCTAAAGAGCAGGTCCAGCACTCCCTGCAGTATCAGTATCGTGATCGCCGCAACAAGAAGCGCGAGATCCGCTCTCTCTGGATCACCCGTATCAACGCTGCTGCCCGCCTGAACGACATCTCTTACTCTCAGTTCATGCACGGCCTGAAGGTTGCCGGCATCGAGCTCGACCGCAAGGTACTGGCTCAGATGGCCTACGAGGACATCGAGTCCTTCAACGAGCTGGCTGCCATTGCCAAGAAGGCTCTCGAGGCCTAATAGATTCTGTTGAATCGCTAGGGGAGTGTCGCACTGTGCGCGGCACTCCCTCTTTTTTATCGAAAGCGCTGGTTTACATTGCTAAAAGCGCGGGTAGATAAACACTTACAGGTGACCGATCTCTATATATTCCTGAACCAAAGGGTCATCATCTGATACGTGCGGTCTTGCTGCACTCGACTTTCTACTCCCTATATAGAAAGCCATAGATTGTGTAGGACTTGTGAAGAGTGGAATTGACGTCCCACACGGCTTCGCGGTCTGGCAATATATCTCCTTGCCGCGCGGCCCGGTGCAACCGGGAACCAGCGC
>CATXKN010000015.1 GCA_958370785.1 uncultured Collinsella sp.
GCGGCGTGCTGTTTATGGAGGCGATGAAGAATCGGTTTTGCCCGATGCGCACTCGCGTGAAGGGCTTGCTTGCGTCGGGCGAGCTCGGTCGTATCGTCTCGATCGAAAGCGTGCAAAAACTCGATTATGGTGAGTCCCCTTCGAGCTATCTGCTCGATCCGTTGCAGGGCGGCTGTCTATATGACATGGGCTGCTATGCGGTCGGTTGGTTTGAGGATCTGCTTGCGGGTGCGTGCGATGTTTCGTCTCGTGAAGTTCGCTGGCGTGACGTATCGGGCGGTCACGTGGATTGGGCCGATGATATCCATATGAGCGTCGGCGGCATACCCATTCATATGGCGTGCGACGGCAAAGCAGCATATGAAAGCCGCTTAACGATTGCCTGCGAGCGGGGCTCGTTGGAAATCGAGCGCCTCCATCGCCCCGAGCTCGCCCATGTGAAGTACTCCGACGGACGAGTGCTCGAAATAAATGCCCCGTTTGAGGTCGATGATTTCTACGGTGAAATTCAGCATGCGACCCAGCTCATCCGGGCGGGGAAACTCGAGAGTCCCGTCATGCCCCTTGCCGCCACACAGCGCTGCGCACGCATTATCGATGCAATCCGTCTAGCCCTCTAGGGCTTGGTACTGACGCATAGGGATTATGGCGTTGGCGCCCGTAGCCGTAGTGCTTGGCGGCCCGCATCTCTGATGCCCCTTTTATAAGTTGCGGTGGAATAGTTCCTGTTTGCGGCAGAATAGGGGCTAAACAGGAACTATTTCACCGCAACTGATGAGGGGGAGCTGGAGATGCTGACGATTGGGTGTCATCTTTCGACGACGAAGGGCTATCGGGCGATGGGGGAGACGGCGCTATCCATTGGCGCCAATACCTTTGCATTCTTTACGCGTAACCCGCGCGGCGGCAAGGCGAAAGATCTTGACATGGATGACGTGGCGGCCCTGCGCGAGCTTATGGAGCAAAACGACTTTGGCCCGCTCGTGGCTCATGCCCCGTATACCTACAACCCTTGCTCGGCCAAAGAGCGGGCGCGCGAGTTTGCCCTGGAGGCCATGGCAGAGGACCTGCGGCGCATGGAGGCGCTGCCCGGCAACTACTACAACTTCCATCCCGGTGCGCATGTGGGGCAGGGCTCCGACGCCGGCATTCAGATGATCGTCGACACCCTGTGTCAGGTGATGCTTGAGGGCCAGCAGACGACGATGCTGCTCGAGACCATGGCCGGCAAGGGCACCGAGCTGGGCCGCAGCTTTGAGGAACTGGCGCTCATCATTGAGGGCGTTGCCGACAAACGCCCCGAGCTGTCGGCCAAGTTGGGCGTTTGCCTGGACACCTGCCATGTGAATGACGCCGGCTACGACATCATCCATGATCTGGACGGCGTACTCGACGAGTTCGACCGCGTGGTGGGTATCGACCGCTTGCATGCCGTACACATCAATGATTCCAAGAACCCCTGCGGCGCCCATAAGGACCGCCACGAGTGCATCGGTAAGGGCTACCTTGGCAGCGAGGAGTTTGGCGGCGGTATGCAGGTTATGCAGAATATTGTATCGAATAGCCGCTTGCGCGCATTGCCATTCATTTTGGAGACACCGAACGAACTTGCAGGTTATGCGGCTGAAATCAAACTGTTAAGGTCGTTGCAGCAGTAATGACTGTCACAAAGTGGAGTGTTCCATTCACGTTATGGGTTTGTTTCAATCAGTTTTCTAATTGCAGATTCTCCCAAGCGGGTGCATAATAGCCATCAGTTTTTGCAGACCTCTGAATCAAACGGGGTCACCGGAAGGAGACTGATTATGAAGCTCAAGAAGCTTGGCGCATTTGCCGCCACGGGCGCCATGGCGCTCGCCCTCGCACTGACGGGCTGTGGCTCGTCCAACGCCACCTCTGGTTCTGATGCCGGTTCCAGCAGCTCTGACGACGCTAAGGTCGAGAAGGTCGACGGCTCCAAGGAGTACGCGCTCGTCAAGGACGGTACGCTGACCGTCGGCACCTCTGCCGAGTACGCTCCGTTTGAGTACAAGGATGACAACGGCGATTATCAGGGCTTTGACCTTGAGCTTATCAAGGCTATCGGCGACAAGCTGGGCCTGGATGTCGAGTACGTCAACAATGACTTTGACACGCTCGTCCCCGGCGTCGCTTCGGGCGCCAAGTACGACGTTTCCATCGCGGCTATCACCGACACGCCCGAGCGTGAGAAGGAAGTCACCTTCTCCGATTCCTACTACATGGACGATCAGGCCATCGTGACCAAGGTCGATAACACCGACATCACGGCCGATAACTACAGCGAGAAGCTCAACAACGCCGACGCTACCATCATCGTCCAGTCCGGTTCGACCGCCGAGGCCTTTGCCCAGGAGAACTTCCCCAAGGCCAAGATCGTCCCCTACAAGGACGCCACCGAGTGCTTCAGCGCCCTGCAGTCCGATAAGGGTGACGCCGTAGTCACCAACCGCTCCGTTGCCAGCCAGCTGACCGCCGAGCAGTTCAACACCTGCCAGACCATCAAGCAGGTCAGCACCGGCGAGGAGTACGCCATCGCCATCAACCAGGGCAACACCAAGCTCAAGGACGACATCAACCAGGCCATCAAGGACCTGACCGACGACGGTACCGTCGACGCCCTCATGGCTAAGTACAACATCAAGTAAAATAGTCACTTGATTGCGCGCGGGCCCTTTCCGTTTTGCGGAGAGGGCCTTTGCGCTTCTCTTGACGGAGAGCGTTTCCGTCTTGTTTTGCCGGCAACTTCTACGATAGGAGCCACCTTGTCTCGACTGAACAAAGGGGCCGCGGAGCAGCGTTTTTCACTGCCCGCCTTGCTCCAAAAGCTAGTCTGCGTCATGGCCGTGGCGCTCGCGCTGGTGTGCGCGGGGGCATATGCGCCCACGACTGCCCAGGCGCTTGAGACCGCAAAGATTACCGCCCGGCCCAATACCGGTTCGGGCAGCGCTGTGGTCGGCGGCACCGAGACGCGCATTACCTGGGAGGTTCAGGCCGATGCCGACGAGGAGCTGAGCGGTCTTTCGCTGACGTTTGTCGACGGCACGACGTTTGGTACCGATGACACGCGATTGACGATGCTCTCGGGCGAGGACCTCATGGATCGTACGCCCATGAAGCCCACATGCAAGGCTGACGGCCAGACGCTCAAGATCGACTTTGGCGAGACGGCGCCTGCCGGCGGCTTTTTCCGTGTCGAGGTTTACGGCGTGACGTTTCCCGTCGAGGGCGGCGATGAGGCCTTTAGCGGCACCTATACGCTCGCCGACGGTTCGACCAAGAAGATTTCCAAGATTCCTTCCGTCGAGATTAAGGGCGTGACGGCATTCGATAACTTCCTGGCCGATCTTAAGGAGCAGCCGTGGGTCGAGGCGTGGAATTCCAACATGTTCCTTCGCCTGTTCCTGAACCCGGTCATTTTGGTTCAGAGCCTGCCGATCGTCTTTAAGGGCTTCCTTATGTCGCTCTCGATCGTGCTCGTGGCATTTCCGTTGGCCATTCCCTTTGGCTTTGCGCTGTCGCTCATGCGCATTTCCAAGTCGCGCATCCTTCGTTGCCTTGCCGGCATCTATGTGAATATCATCCGCGGTACGCCGGCGTTCCTGCAGATTTACATTGCATTCTTTGGCCTGCCGCTTGCCGGCGTCAAGGTTGACGACTACGTCTTGGGCGTTATCGTCATGGCCATGAACTCGTCTGCGTACCTGTGCGAGATTTTCCGTGCCGGTATTCAGTCGATCCCCAAGGGCCAGAACGAGGCTGCTCGCTCGCTGGGCATGAATGCCTTCCAGACACTGCTCTACGTTATGATTCCGCAGACGTTCCGCAATGTTCTGCCTACGCTGACCAGCGAGTTTATCCTGCTCTACAAGGATACGTCGCTGCTCGCCGCCGTGGGCGTGGTCGAGATTGTCATGAACGCCCGCACCATCGTGGCAACGACGGGCTCCATTACGCCGTATGTGGTTGCCGCCCTGTTCTATCTGGTCATTACCCTGCCGCTTGCGCGCTTGGTGAGCGGTCTTGAGGCGAGGCTGCTGGGTACGGCCGAAACCAAAAAGAAGCGTCCCACCAAGAGCGCCGGACAGGTTGTCGCGACGCCCGCCGACCATATCGCTGGTCTGTAAGGAGGTTCTATTATGAGCGAAACCAATAACTCGAACGAGGTCGTCGTCAGCATCAAGAACCTCCAGAAGGCCTTTGGCGATAACGTGGTCCTGCGCGACATCGATCTGGATGTGCACAAGGGTGAGGTCGTTGTGGTCTTGGGCCCCTCGGGCTCGGGTAAGTCGACGATGCTTCGCTGCATCAATCGTCTGGAGCATCCCACGAGCGGCTCGATTGTCGTTGAGGGCGTGGATGTGTGCGCCAAGGGTGTCGACCTCAACAAAGTGCGCACGCACCTGGGCATGGTGTTCCAGCAGTTCAATTTGTTCCCGCACCTGTCAGTCAAAAAGAATGTCATGCTTGCGCAGCAAAAGGTACTCAAACGCAGCAAAGAAGAGGCCGAGAAGATCGCCATCGAGGAGCTGGCCAAGGTCGGCCTGGCCGAGCGCATCGACTTTATGCCGAGTCAGCTTTCGGGCGGCCAGCAGCAGCGCGTGGCCATCGCCCGCGCCCTGTCGATGAATCCGCACGTGATGCTCTTTGACGAGGCCACGTCAGCGCTTGACCCCGAGCTTGTCCGCGACGTTCTTGGCGTCATGCGCGACCTGGCACGTGACGGTATGACCATGATCGTGGTGACGCACGAGATGGGCTTTGCCCGCGATGTCGCCGACCGCGTGGTCTTTATGGATGGCGGCGTTATCGTGGAAGAGGGTACGCCGAGCGAGGTCTTCGACCACCCCAAGAGCGAGCGCACTAAGGCGTTCTTGGGCAATATCTCGTAGCCGCTTTATATGACTGACATAGCAGAAAACGGGAGCCGGATGTGATCCGGCTCCCGTTTTTGTTGGGACGCGAATGTGTTTTGGTGCAGAGCGCGTTGCGGGCGGAGCTCATTGCCGCTAGGCAAGCTCGGCTCCAAGGGCGCGGCAGGCCGCCTCGCCCTCATCGTCGGGCGCATCGTAGCAAATGACGGAATCGACGACGTTGACGCCCGCCTCGTCGGCATCGGCCTTCCAGTTGTCCATCCACTCGCCCTCGGCCCACGAGTAGGAGCCAAAGAGGACGACCTTCTTATCGCCGAGGGTCTCCTTGACCTCGTCCCACATAGGCTGGAATTCGTCATACTCAAGCTCCTCGGAACCCATGGCGGGGCAGCCGAAGGCAATGGCGTCATAGCCGGCGGCCTTGTCTGCGGAGAAGTCGGCGCAGGAGATGACCTCTGCCTCGGCGCCGGCATCGGTTGCGCCCTCGGCGACGAGGTTTGCCATGGCCTCGGTGTTGCCCGTGCCACTCCAGTAGACGACTGCGATCTTGCTCATATGTTTTCCTTTCGGTTGTGCGGCGTGCGGCCGCGATTTGTATGCTCTATCGGGTTGCCTGGACAAGTTGTCCCAGGGTGCAACCCTGTTGATAGATGTAGGTAAGGTATTGCGTGCATGCGCGATAGGAATCGAAGGTCGTGAGCGCCTGCTCAACGTTTGTGTATACCTTCCATGCGCCAAAGACCTTATAGTTTTCGCCGTGCTGGACGATAAACTGATGGACATCTTCGTAGGGATAGCCCAAAAAATAGCCAATTTCGTGGGGGAACTCGCACATGCACCCCGTATCGCAGTGCCTATTTCGCGCGAGTGCGCAGACGCTGCCGTCATAGGCGCTTTCTGCGGCATTGCTGCTTGCCAGTGTGATGCGCGCGGCGAGATGCACCAGCGATGCGGGCAGGTTGTGGACATCGTAACCTTCGGCGGCAAGCGCCGTCGTGGCGCGGGGGTCGGAGAGGTATCGCATGAGGTCCGCAGGGCGGTACACATAGATGAGCGCTCCGCAGGGGCGCCAGACCAAAACGCTCATATGGATCCCGAGTGGCTGGAGCTCGCGGTTGCATTGGGCTATGACGGCGAGCAGGCGAGAGCGTCGCCCTTCGATATGGGCGGCGCCGGGTTTTCCGTTTTGGTTGGCGTAAACGCCGGGATAGGTAAAGAGCGATGCCGGCTTGATGCTCGCGAGCGTGGGGGAGCAGTTGCGCACGACCGCTGCCTGAAACGTTGGAATGTCTATGGTTCGAGTCACGGCGCTCCTTCTGGTCCTCACTGTTAGCCTAGGAAAACTTATACACGAAAGTAAGCCTAGGTCAACAAAAAAGTTTGAAGAGGGAAACTAATTGACTGACCCGACACGAGTTTGGAGTAAGATGGGAACACCCCATGGGGGTATAGATATCAGTATTTGGAGAAAGGGGAACGCATGGAAGATTTGCTTAACCCCGCGAATGCCATCGTGCTGGCCGTCATTGCCGTCGGCATGTTTTTTGGACTGCGTCGCATTGCCGCTTCGACACACGGGAAGAGTTGTTGCAGTGATGGCGCGAGCAGCAAGAAGGCCAAGAAAGTAGTGGTTGCGGATACCGATCCGTCCCACTACCCCTATAGCGATGAGTTGCTCATCGGCGGCATGAGCTGCGATGGCTGTGCTCAAAACGTTGAGAATGCCCTCAATGCGCTGGATGACGTGTGGGCAACGGTGACGTATGCGGACCACACGGCACGCGTACGCTCCAAGCGGCCGATCGACCGCGGCGCTCTCGTGGCGGCCGTGAGAGATGCGGGTTACTACGTCATGACGCTGTAAGCACCACCTTGGATGCATTTCCTTGTCTAGGCTCGTCCGCGCAGTTCGATGCCTTGGATATCGTCGAAGTTGATGGCGATATCCCTGAGTTTGAGCAGCTTGAATGCGGGTAACACTTCGTCGAGAATGCCCGTGCGGCTACGATAGCCGTACGTATCGTAATAGGTGACGCGCACCAAGTCGCCGCGTTTGAGGCCCTCGAGCTTTTTCGAAAGCTCGAGGGTTTTTTCTTCTGTGAGTTCGCATTTGGGCTCAACAGTGATCTCTTGTTTGCGCACGAGCTCGTAGTATCCCGTGAGGGCGGCAAAGGGCATAAATTGCGCGGCACGGCCGGCGCGGACGGCGCCGTTGGCGGTGAGTTTGGGGTCGGCGGAGCGACGTCTTCCCTCGGGGTCCGCTAGGCGTTCAAAAGGTGTCGGTGGCCGCATCGGCTGTTGTTGGGGCTTAGGCACGGTGTCCTCCTACCTGATCGTTGCGTTCGCGTGCGGTGGCGCCGGCGGTAAAGCTTAATCCCTTGACGAGCGCGTTCTTGCCGTACTTGCCTTTCACAGCCAGGACGGCGCGCGCCAGGTCGCGCTCGCGCTCATCTGCCTCGATATCGCTAAATAGATTGATGGTGGCAAATTCCTCGGGCATGAGGTTGCCAAAGCCCAGGTTGATGCGTTTGACCGGTCGTTTGGGATCGACGGTCTGCGCCCAGAGCTCATCGAAATAGTCCATGATCTTCTTAAACGAATTGGTACGCTCGGGCAGCTTTCGCGAGGCGTTAGAGTGCGCAAAGAGTGCGGCATAGCCACCACGCGGTTTGCCGCCATGCTCTCCCACAAAGATGCCGTCGATTGCCTGTGCTTCGCGCACCAGGCGGCGCCGTTCGTCATCGCGCTGGACGGGCTTGGGCGCGCGGGGTGCGAGCTTGGGGCCGGCGGTTGCGGTGGGTTCGATGCTCGACGTGCTCGAACGCAAATGTCCGCATCCGTCCACATATTGCGCTGTACCGCTGGCATCGAGCCGGCGTATGTCGGCTCGTTCGCTCGCATAACCCACAAAGAGCGAGATGCTGTCACAGACCACGTGCTTATCGACTAAGTCCAACACGGCGTTGTCGACCATCTCGCGCAAGACGGTGTAGGCCTGCTCGTAGGCATAGCCCTTCGAGAGCACCTGTCCTGTGGTAGTTGAGGTTGCCTGCGGGCGATAGGCCTGGATGTCGGCGATGGTTGTCGGTTCGCGCCCAAAGGCGTGGTCGATGAGATACTCGGCATTGACGCCGAGCTCGTCGTAAAGTAGGTTTTCGTCGAGCGCGGCGACACCCATTAGATCGTAGACACCGTATTTTTCGAGGCGGGCAGCCACGCCGGGGCCAATGCCCCAGATGTCGGTGATGGGGCGATGGGGCCAGATCTCCTTGCGAAAGGTCTCGTCGTCGAGTTTTCCGATGCGACTGGGCACGTGCTTGGCGGTGATATCGAGTGCAACCTTGGCCTGGAATAGGTTGGGGCCGATGCCGACCGTCGCCGTGATGCCGGTGCGTGCCAGGACCTCGTCGCGCAACATGCAGGCGAAGCCTTCCGCATCGGTGTGATAGAGGTCCAGATAGGGTGTCACGTCGATAAAGCACTCGTCAATTGAGTAGACGTGAATGTCTTGCGGACTCACGTATTCCAGATAGATGCCGTAGATTTGCGCCGACACCTCCATATAGTGCTGCATGCGCGGTACGGCCTTGATGTAGTCGATGCCGTCGGGAATCTCGAACAAACGGCAGCGGTTATGTATCCCGAGGTCTTTCATGGCCTGGGTAATGGCGAGACAGATGGTCGTGCGCCCGCGCGATTCGTCGGCAACGACCAGGTTGGTGGTGAGCGGGTTAAGCCCACGGTCAACGCACTCGACGCTAGCGTAAAACGTCTTGAGGTCGATGCAGATATAGGTGTGACGCTCGTGCCCCACGCGTCCTCCCATCAAACACATGTTCTTATCGAATACATGTTCGATAATAGCCGCTCGTCCGGACACCGTCAAAACCTGTCCCTTTTTGGCAGGTACGGTCGTGCGGCCGCATCGGGTTTTAACGCAGCTCTAAAGAGTGCGAAACAGCTCGGAAAACCTCGCTTCGTAGCATGAGCCTAACGATCGATACCACCATAAAGCACGGAAGGGTTGTGGGGATAATGGTCAACTATGGGTTTGGTATGCCGACGCGCCTTGTTGCGGATGGAGACGTGACTCGCTGGTGCGGACGATTGGTCGCTCACTACGGTGGCACCAAGGCGCTGGTCGTGCTGGGCGGTGACAAGCATACGCGCGATGAGCTCGTCTCGGCGGCACTCGGCTCGGTTGATCGAGCTCTGCTCGAGCGCGTGCTTTTCCGCTGCGGCTCGGTTGGCGATGGGGGAGACGAGCTGATCGACGAGGCCGTGGCCCTGGCGACCGACGAAGGCGTGGACTTTGTCCTGGCGATCGGCGATGCCGATACTGCCGGCTTTGCGCGCGAACTCGCGCGTCGCATGGCGGCGCTCGATGCCGGCGAAGACGGTTTTGTTCCTTATGGATGTATTGTCTCGGAGGGCAAGGTGCCTGCCGTCGTGGGAGCCGGCGAGGTTCCCGTTTTTGCCATTATCGCTCCCGAACTGCTTGAGGGCATTGGGTCTCCTCTGCGAGAGTTGCTCGGTAGCGTCTGCGCCGCGGCCTGATATTTGCCATAAAGGGACAGGTTAATTTTTGTAGGTAAAGCGTTTGACCTGCCAAAATTGACCTGTCCCTTTTTGGTCGGTCGCCGTTTGGGGGCGGATTGGCAACGCTCGCTGATTACGGTCTTGACCTGCGCTAGAATAGGGTCATCTGATTATCCGGGCGCATGGAGATATGCGCCCGTATGTTGAGGAGGACTTTATGGCAACTGTTGCCGCACCTATCGACGCTACGTCGACCGCCGCTTGGAAGGCGCTCGAGGTCCATCAGGAGAAGCTCGAGGCCGAGGGTATCGACCTTAAGGCATGGTTCGCTGCCGATGCAGAGCGCGTGAACAAGCTGAGCTTTGATGCCGGTGACCTGCACTTCGACCTGTCCAAGAACCTGGTGACCGATGAGACCGTCAAGCTGCTGTGCGATCTTGCCCGCGAGGTGAAGCTCGAGGAGCGCCGCGACGCCATGTTCTCCGGCGAGCACATCAACACCACCGAGGACCGCGCCGTTCTGCATACCGCGCTGCGCCGCCCGGCAAGCGAGAAGGGCCAGCTCATCGTTGACGGCCAGGATGTCGTCGCCGACGTGCACGAGGTTCTCGACCGCATGTATGCCTTCGCCGAGCGTGTGCGCTCCGGTGAGTGGAAGGGCGTTACCGGCAAGAAGATCGAGCACCTGGTGTCCATCGGCATCGGCGGCTCCGATCTGGGCCCGGTCATGGCTTACGAAGCCCTGCGTCCCTACGCCGACGCCGGTATCGACTGCCGCTACATCTCCAACATCGACCCCAACGATCAGGCAGAGAAGCTCAAGGGCCTCGATCCCGAGACCACGCTCGTGATTATCGTCTCCAAGACCTTCACCACGCTTGAGACCCTCACCAACGCTCGCGAGGTCAAGACCTGGATGCTCGAGCAGCTCAAGGCTCAGGGCGCCATCGACGGCTCCGAGGAGCAGAACGCCGAGGCAGTGGCAAAGCACTTCGTCGCCGTTTCCACCGCACTCGAGAAGGTTGAGGCCTTCGGTATCGACCCCGCCAACGCCTTCGGCTTCTGGAACTGGGTCGGCGGCCGCTATTCTGTCGACTCCGCCGTGGGCCTGTCGCTGATCGTCGTGCTCGGCCCCGAGCGCTTCCAGCAGTTCCTCGAGGGCTTCCATGCCATCGACGAGTACTTCTGCAACACCCCGCTCGAGAGCAACGCCGTCGCACTGATGGGCCTGCTCAACGTCTGGTACGTCAACTTCTTCGGCTCCAAGAGCCACGCCGTGCTTCCGTACTGCCAGTATCTGCACCGCTTCCCGGCCTACCTGCAGCAGCTCACCATGGAGTCCAACGGCAAGCACGTCCGCTGGGACGGCAGCGCTGTGACCTCCGATACCGGTGAGATCTTCTGGGGCGAGCCCGGCACCAACGGCCAGCATGCCTTCTATCAGCTGCTGCACCAGGGCACCGTGGTGGTTCCGGCCGACTTCATCGCCTTCGCCAATACCGCCAACCCTGCGACCGATAGCGGTCAGGACGTGCATGAGCTGTTCCTGGGCAACTTCCTGGCCCAGACCAAGGCGCTCGCCTTTGGCAAGACGGCCGACGAGGTTCGTGCCGAGGGCACGCCCGAGCAGATCGTCCCGGCCCGCTGCTTTGAGGGCAACCGTCCGACGACCTCGATCTTCGGCGACACGCTGACTCCGTTCGCACTCGGCGAGCTCATCGCCCTGTACGAGCACATCACGTTTGTCGAGGGCACGGTCTGGGGCATCGACTCCTACGACCAGTGGGGCGTCGAGCTGGGCAAGCAGCTTGCCAAGCAGATCACCCCGGCCTTCCACGACGACGCCGCCAAGGCCGAGCAGGACGCTTCGACCCAGGCGCTCATCGAGTTCTACCGCGCTCACCGTAAGTAGTCGCTGCTGTTAACGCATCGCGCCTTATAGTCAGGGGCCCGTATCCTATCGGATGCGGGCCCCTTTGCTTTGCCGTGGTCCCGGGGCGCACGGGCTTTTGGAACATCGCCGGGGCGTCGCGCGCTTCGAGAACCCTGCGCCTAGATCTCGGCCTCCGCATGGCCTCGCTGCGCCTCGGGCAGCTCCCCGTAGAGCGGATGGTCTTCGAGCCTAAAGCGCTCGACCTGTTCGGGAGTGCGACCGCGTACAAAGAGCCACGAGCGATCAATCGGCGTCGCCATGAGCGTGCTGGGCAGCGCGTCGGCGCGGTCGGAAAACACCCGGGCACTCTCGGGATCCTGGAACGCCAGCACCAGATGCGTGTCGCAGTTGCCCATGATGGAGCGTGCGCGTGCCTCGCCATAGAGCGCATCGAGCTGGTTGGTCGACTGCAGCAGCAGCGTTGCCCAGATGTTGCGGCTTCGGATAATCGAGAGCACGTTGTCGATCTGGTGGATCTGCAGATTTGCGAAGTCATCGAGCATAAAGCGCACGGGCACGGGCAGGCTGCCGTCGGGCTGCCTATCGGCCTCACGAATGAGGCCCATAAACGCCTGCGAAATAAAGAGGCCGGTCAGCGGATCGAGATTGCGGTCAATATCACTCACGGTTACAAACAGGGCGCAGGGGGTGTGTCCCATGGAAGCGAAGTCCACCTGATGGCACTCACGATAGAGCTGTGCCGCACCGTCGAATCCCAGACACATGACCTTTTCGGCAAGGATGCCGACGATGCTCGCGTGCATGCGCTCGGCATTTTGCGTAATGGCGTAGCGCCGCCATAGCGAGAGGGCATAGCTTTGGGGGTCGGTCGTGATCAGGTCGTCAAACAATCGACCCGTGGCACCGTCCTGCAGGTGCTCGATCAGCTTGATGACCGAGCTGATCGTCTGCTCGTCGGCGGGTAGCTGTTCGGTGACGTAGGCGATAAGACACGACAGCAGGTTTGACGCCGCATGATCCCAAAAAGGCTGGTTGTTGTCCTCGATGGGGCAGATGGCCTTTGCCACCGAGAGGATGTCCTGCTGGTTGGGCCTGCCGTCCGCCTTGCGGCGAATGTGCCTCAGGGGATTGTAGCCGCAGCGCTCGATGCCGGGCGCAAGGGCCGGGACGGTGTTGAGGTCGGCGAAGTTGAGACATTGCACGCGGTAACCGTGGGCTGCCAGCACGGGTCCCACTTCGCGACAGAGCGTGCCTTTGGTGTCGAGCACGATGTAGCTTGCGTTCATTTGCAGTAGGTTGGGCTTGAGGACGTTTCGGGTCTTGCCGGCTCCCGAGGGGCCGATCACAAGTGCGTTGTTGTTGAGTCCCGTTTGGCGGGTGTCGCAGGAAAGCGTTCGATCCTTGGCGAGGATGGTGGACAATGCGGACTCAGATGCGGCGAGGCGGCTGGCGAGGTTAGACATGGGCGACCTCCTTGGTGGTCGAGAGGATTTCGTGGGCAAAGCCGAGCTCGACGGCGCGCTCGGCCGAAAGGTAGGTGTCTTTTGCAGTGAGGGACTGGATGCGCTTGGACGTGAGGCCGCTGCGGTCCGAGAGGATTTGCGTGAGGGTCTTGCGGGTCTGCATGAGACGCCGGCTGGTTTCCTGCAGCGCAAGTGCCGAGCCGCCTGCCCCCTGGGGGATCAGTGGGTCGTGAATCATGAGCTCTGCATGGGGCGCCATACGGCGATCGTCGCCGCCCATAAAGATCACGGCGCCCATGGACGCGGCGAATTCCAGGCAGACGGTGCGGATGGGGCACGATGCGAGGCGCATGGCGTCATAGATCGCAAGACCCGATCGCACGCTTCCGCCGGCGCTGGCGACAAATATGGTGATGGGACGGCTGGGGTCGGTGGCATCGAGCAGGCGGATCTGCTGGCATAGGTCGTGGGCCATCGGGGTTTCGATGTTTCCCATGACGGAGAGCTCGCGACGGGCGAGCATCTCATCGTAAATGCTGGTGAGCGTGATACCTCGGGCGGATTCACGCATGGTGAGGGGGCTGATGATGGGGGAATGATTGGTGTCCATGAGGACTCCTTTCTGTTGGTTGTGTTGTGGAATAGGATTGTTGCCCGCGGAGGGGCTGGCGGGCTACAGGGTTCGTCCGAGCCTGAGATCGAGCTCGGTTGTGGGGCAGGCTGCCTGTTCGTGCGGCTCGCAAGCGCCAAGGGCTCCAAAGCGATGGAGCGTTGCGACGGGCGTGGTGTAGGCGAGCCGCAGCTGATGCTCGACAGGGGCACATCCGTCATTTTTGTAATGAGCCGCGTAGTACTGCGCGATGCTGGCGTTCATCTCGCTGCCATTGCGATGGCGCTCAAACTGGCGTCTGCAGGTCTCGATGATCTTTGCTACCGACTTGGGTGCCGTCGCGGGAACAAGGGCGAGATAGCCCTCAAATAGCTCGTTGATGCTTAGGAGGCACAGCAGGTCGATCAGCGTCCTTATGGCTGCTCCCTCGGCGGAAAAGTGCGCGGTCATGCGGTTATATCGGTTGCGGTCGACGATGGCCGCATGGGGTCTTGGAGTTTTCTGCCCCGTGATCCCGGGCTTTTGCCGCGCCTGTGTATTGAGCTCGACGGTGCAGCGCTTGAGGCCGTCCAACGGAAGGAACAGTGCGGTGCGCAGGGTGTTCCGCTTGCTTTCGAGTTCATGACGCTCGTCGGGTTCCCATTCGAGCTTGAGTTTCGTGTCGAGCGCCGTAAGCATATGGGCTAGGCAGCCTACGGTAAGAACGTACGAATCGTTGTCGTGTTTTGGGGCATAGGGGTCTGTCAGCTTGCGAATGTCGGGGTCGCCCATGATCTTTGTGCAGCGCTTCAGCAGTTGAGGGCGGTCGGCCAAGATCGTCGCGAGCGGTAGCGACGCGTAGTTCTTGATGGTCGCGGCGGCAAAGGCGGCGTCATATTCGTTTGCATATGCTCGCTCAATGCGGGCATCCAGAATGCTTTTCTTATCGCCGTCTTCAGCGTGGTGGTTTGTCATAGCTTCTCCAATCGGTTGATGTTCGTGCTGTTTGTTGATGTGTTGGTTGTCGTGAGTGATGTGCTTGCCGTGGGTGATGTGCTGACGTTGGGGTGCTATGCGGTTTTCAATGAGCCCGTGAGGCAGTTGCTGCAGGGGCGGGATGGAACGGCCCATGCAAGGCGGAAGGCATCGTGCTCAAAATCGAGACAGCAATGCCCTGGGTGCCTCACATATGGCAGTTCCCTCATTAAGTTGTCATTGCGTTTGGGGTTGTACTTTGCCGATCTTCCTTCTCTTACACGCTAAAAACTGAAACTGAATATGCTCGATCAAACGGTGACCACCGGAGCGATCATCACTAAAGTAATGGGGCTTCACCGATTTGGCAAGCATCATTTTTAAAAAGTTTTTCTTGGGTCATATCACGGTGCCACGACTCACCATGAGTGTTCTGAGGTGCCGTAGTTCGGTACGTTTTGCATTCGTCCCCAATTGTCCTATGCGAGGAGTGCCTGGCTCGGATATGATGATGCGAAATAAATAAGACGCAGGGAGGCGCATATGGCAATTAAGGCCATCGCAATGGATATCGACGGTACGCTTACCAACGACCAGAAGGTTATTAGCCCGCGTACGCGCGAGAAGCTGCTCGCGGCGCAGGAGTCGGGCATTAAGCTCATTTTGGCTTCGGGCCGTCCCGCATGGGGGCTGCACGCCTTGGCGCAGGAGCTCGACCTTCAGAACCATGACGGTCTGCTGGTGGCCTTTAATGGCGCGCATGTGGTCGACGCTCAGACCGATGAGGTCCTTTTTGACCAGGCCATGCCGGCTGACGAACTGCACCGTCTGATTGATCATCTGCGCAATTTTGACGTGATCCCTATGATTTCGCTCGGTCGCGATCTGCACGTCGAGGATTCGTACCATTGCATGATCACGCTGCCTGACGGCTCGCAGAAGAATATCGTCAAGTATGAGCGCGACGCGTGCGATCTTAAGATTCGCGAGGTGGAGAGCCTGCATGAGGTCGCTGATGCTTATCCCGTGGACAAGCTACTCACTGCGGGTGACCCGGCCTATCTGCAAGCGCATCACGAGGAGATGTACGCGCCCTTTACTCAGACGCTTTCGGGCATGTTTACGGCTGACTGGTACTTTGAGTACACGGCGCCCGGTATCGACAAGGCCCGTGCGCTCGAGGGTGCCCTGCCCAAGCTCGGCATCGATGCCAGCGAGGTCGTATCGTTTGGCGACGGCCAGAACGACAAGTCCATGATTGAGTGGGCCGGCACGGGTGTAGCCATGGGCAACGCCGTCGATGAGGTTAAGGCTGTGGCCCAGATGGTGACCGCCAATAACAACGAAGATGGTATTGCAATGGCGCTGGATGAGCTGCTGGGCTAGAATCGCCGATAATGCATGGTTCGGGCGCCTGCTTACAGGCGCCCTTTTGTTAGGGAGGGTGCCGTGTCCGCATTTCCATTCGACGCCGTTATCTTTGACATGGACGGCGTCATTGTCGATACCGAGTATTACTACCTGGGCGAGACTGCCGCGTTTGCCAAGGAGCTTGGGCTTAATCTGACTCAAGAGGAGTTGAATGGACAGGTCGGTACCTCGCATCAGTTCTTCCTGCATATGCTGGTCGATTGGTTTGAGCGCGCCGGTAAGGGGCATTTCACTGGCGAGGAAGCGTTGGCCCGTTGGGACGAGTGGGCGCATAAGCGTCCGCGCGACTATCGGGCTTTGATTAACCCAGGCGCCGTGGATACGATTCGAGAGCTGCCGCGCCGCGGCGTTCGTGTGGCGCTTGCCAGCTCGTCTCCCATGGATAGCATCGAGGAGGTGCTCAACGCGTGCGGGCTGTCGGATGCCTTTGAGTATGTGGTGAGCGGCGAGCAGTTTAAGGAGAGCAAGCCCGAGCCCGACATCTACCTGCATGCGTTGGACCTGCTGGGGCTGCCCGCGAATCGCTGCTGCTGCGTTGAGGATTCGGTGCCTGGCATCACTGCCGGCAAGCGAGCCGGCCTGACAGTCATTGCCAAGCGCGAGGAACGCTTTGGCTTTAGCCAGGACGCCGCGGACAAGATTATCGACCAGCTGCCGGAGCTGCT
>CATXKN010000016.1 GCA_958370785.1 uncultured Collinsella sp.
GCCTCGCGCGGGTTACCCGGGAAGCAGGCGTCGGCCATGGCGTCCTTGGCCAGAACCTCGATCTCGTCAGCCTTCATAGCCTCGCAGACGTGCGGGATGTTCACGTCGGCGGAAAGCTGCTTGACGGCGGCGATAGCGGCGTCGGCAGCCTCGTCGGTGCTCATGCCCGTGGTGTCAACGCCCATGGCGACGGCAACCTTGGCCAGGCGCTCGGCGCAAACCGGCTTGTTGAACTCCATGGCGATCGGCAGCAGCATGGCGCAGGCGACGCCGTGCGGGGTGTCGTAGTGAGCGGACAGGGTGTGAGCCATGGCGTGGTCGATGCCCAAGCCAACATTGGAGAAGCCCATGCCGGCGACATACTGGCCAAGAGCCATGCCCTCGCGGCCGGAGCCGGGCTTACCGGACTTGGCCTCGGCGACGGAGTCGCGCAGGTTCTCGCTGATCAGCTTGATGGCCTCAAAGTGGAACATGTCGGAGAGCTCCCAAGCGCCCTTGGTGGTGTAGCCCTCGATGGCGTGGGTCAGAGCGTCCATGCCAGTGGAAGCGGTCAGGCCGGCGGGCATGGAAGCCATCATGTCGGGGTCGACGACGGCGACCTCGGGGGCGTCGTTGGTATCGACGCACACGAACTTGCGGACCTTCTCGGGGTCGGTGATGACGTAGTTGATGGTCACCTCAGCGGCGGTACCGGCGGTCGTCGGCACGGCGATGGTGAACACGGCGTGGTTCTTAGTCGGAGCAACGCCCTCGAGGCTACGGACATCGGCGAACTCGGGGTTGTTGATGATGATACCGATGGCCTTAGCGGTGTCCATGGAGGAGCCGCCACCGATGGTCACGATCGCGTCAGCCTCGGCGGCCTTGAAGGCCTCGACGCCGTCCTTGACGTTCTGGATCGTGGGGTTGGGCTTAATCTCGGAGTAGAGGCTCCAAGCGATGCCGGCGGCGTCGAGCTCGTCGGTCACCTTAGCGGTAACGCCAAACTTGACCAGATCGGGGTCGGAGCAGACGAAGATCTTCTTGTAGCCGCGACGCTGGAGCTCGCCGGGGATCTCCTTGATGGCGCCGGAACCATGATAAGAGATGGTATTGAGAACGAAACGATTAGCCATTGATAGCCTCCCATCGTGTGCGGGGCACCCATTACGCCCCGCGCTATAAGTCCCATCCTAACGCTTTTGAAACAAAAAACGCGTGAGAACGTCAAAAGTGTTAAAGCGTTTCAACATAATAACGGAGCCCTACTCCTTTCCTCCCGACAGCAGCGAAGGCTAGATTATAGGAGCAATCGTCCAAAGAATACGATCCACTCAGTCTAAATTGTTTCTGCTTTAGCAATATATGTTTGACAGCACGTTTATAAAAGGATACTTTGTAGCAAATAACATGCATGCAGCAAATAGCATCATTCATTTTGTTAGAGATTGCCCATGCAGTTATTGTGGCTGCATACACTGCAACGTACAGCGTAATTCTCCGCACGAAGCAGAAGGCGGTTCCAATTCGATCGAGGCGATGACGCATGGTGGCTACTGGTCCTAAATCGAGCAAGACGGCTACAAACGAATATCGAATCTCAATTGAAGGTAACCCTTATCCGCATGCTCTAGCTCTCATCAACCCAGCGGGAGACAACCTCAACATCAAAAGACATGGGTTCACGGGTCCACTAGGACAGCTATTAAGTCTTAAATATACCGTTTATGACGATGCAAATGAAAAACTCTTCACTGTCGTCGACGGTGGTTTTAGCAACATGCCCAGGGTTGCACTCATCATCGAACACAAGGAAGTTGCGGTGTTCGATTATGGTCTAAACAGACTTGAGATGAAGTGCGTAACGAACATACCGAATTACACAATAAAAGGTAGCTTCCTATTTGGAGATTACGATATATTTAGCCAACGGGAAGTGAAGCTATCTTCAGTTATCGTCCTTCAATGTGATAAACAATCGTGCTTTAGCATACAGGTTTTGGATAAAGCCGAATTAGCCGCCGCAATTGGAATACCTACAGCCATTGCCCTTCTTAGGGCTCGGATTGAAGAGCATCTCGAATAAATCGCAAAAAGCAGTTTGTAACAACATTCAGGAGCTAGATAGTTTTTCTGGCTCCTGAATGTTGTTACAAACGTGCACCTTAGCGCTTAAGACTCGCGGTCTGCCAGTCAGCTATGATGCGGGCCCATTTCCTGTGCAAGTCGCGCTCGCGGTCGATGAACATGATGGCAAACGCGACAAACAGCAGCAAACTCGCCACGACGATGGCGTGCAGGCCCATGCGCTCAATACACCAGTTGCCCAACACGGCGCCAAACACAAAGGTAAAGATCACGCCAAAGTACAGCAAGCCGTTTTCCAAAAAGCCGCGCCTGTGGGTGATGATGTAATCGTCCACGTTTTGCAGCGCGTTGCGCAAGTTGCCGATACACATGGTCGTAGCGATGCCGTGACCGTGGATCTTGCGGAAGCTCTCGACCTGCATACCGCAGGCAAACGAGGTGAGGCAGTTGGCGAGCAGGTTGTAACCGCCACCGGGGATAAAGCTCACGCCCAGCAAGATGACGGCTTCAAAGAACACTGTCACTTGGCGCCAGTGAATCACGCTGCCAAACCGCTCATGAACCAGGTCGGCAAGCATAATGCCCACGGCAAACGACACCACGGGAAAGAAATAGCGTCCCGCCAGCGTCCAGTTGCCCTCCGAGATGCTGACACCCACGAGCAGGATGTTGCCCGTCTGCGCGTTTGCGAAAACATGGTCGCGCCCAATGTACGAATACACATCCATAAAGCCACCGGCGAGCGCCAAGATGATGCCCAGCTCAATAGACTCCGATATCTGTTTGGCACGCTGCATCGTCGTGCATCCTCCTTGTTGACGACTCTCTCGTGCGTTGGCGGAAACATAGCCGCCGTTCATACTGTAACCCATTGACAACATGGCGTGCGCGCGAGACGGCCCCTTCGACACGGGGATACACAGTCTGGAAACAAACAGCGGGCGCGGCGCCGACACCCGACGCCTCGTGTACTCCACCAGTCTTTTTAGCCCCGTCCCAAAAAGACTGGTTACAATTACGTGCAGCATACTAACAACGGGAGGAATCGTGGCACAAAAGCCCCAGGACGCTCAGCACAACCAGCACGGCAAGCATGCCCAGCGCGGCCAGCAGCAAAAGCGCGGCGGCAAGACGCAGGGCTCGCGACCCACGCATGCCCCGGCGGCGCCCGCCCGTCCCTGGCGCCCGGGCCGCGATAAGTTCCTCCCCGTCAGCCGCGCCGACATGGATGCCCGCGGCTGGGACCAGTGCGACTTTGTCTACATCTGCGGCGACGCCTACGTGGACCACCCCAGCTTTGGCATGGCCATCATCAGCCGCGTGCTCGATGCACACGGCTACAAGGTGGGCATCATCTGCCAGCCCGACTGGACCGACCCCGCCAGCATCACGGTGCTCGGCGAGCCGCGCCTGGGCTTTCTGGTCAGTGCCGGCAACATGGACTCTATGGTCAACCACTATTCGGTGACCAAGCACCGCCGCCACACCGACGCCTATACCCCCGGCGGCGAGGAAGGTCACCGCCCCAACCGTGCCGTCACGGTCTACGGCAACCTCATCCGCCAGACGTTCAAGGATGCCCCCATCATTATCGGCGGCATCGAGGCAAGCCTGCGCCGCCTGGCCCACTACGACTACTGGCAGGACAAGCTCAAACGTTCGGTGCTGCTCGACTCGGGCGCCGACATCCTCATCTACGGCATGGGCGAGCACGCGATCATCGAGATCGCCGACGCGCTCGACGCGGGACTGCCCGTCGATCAGATCACCTATATCAACGGCACCGTTTACCGCACAGGCTCGCTCGACGAGGTCTACGACTACGACCTGCTGCCCAGCTGGGACGACCTTACCGCCGACAAGCTCAACTACGCGCGCAGCTTTAACGTGCAACAGCAGAATATGGACCCCATCACCGGACATCGCCTGGTAGAGCCCTACCCCAACAGCGTCTATGTGGTGCAGAACCCGCCGTCGGCGACGCTCACCACCGATGAGATGGACGAGGTGGCCGAGCTCCCCTACGCACGCGATTGGCATCCCGACTACGACGCGGCAGGCGGCGTGCCGGCCTTTGCCGAAATCAAGTTTTCCATCAGCTCCAACCGCGGCTGTTTTGGCGAGTGCTCGTTTTGCGCCCTCACCTTCCACCAGGGCCGCGTACTGCAGATGCGCAGCCACGATTCAATCATGCGCGAGGCCGAGCTGCTCACGCGCGACCCGGAGTTTAAGGGCTATATCAACGATGTGGGCGGACCGACGGCAAACTTTAGCCGCCCTGCCTGCGACAAACAGCTCAAGCACGGCGTGTGCAAGAACAAGCGCTGCCTGTGGCCGAGCGTATGCAAGAACATGGTGGTCGACGAGAGCGGCTACACGCAGTTGCTGCGCGACCTGCGCCAGCTGCCGGGCGTCAAGAAGGTCTTCGTCCGCAGCGGCATCCGCTTTGACTACACCATGGCCGATGCCTCGGACGAGTTTTTGCGCGAGCTGCTGGAGCACCATGTCTCGGGCCAGCTGCGCGTGGCACCCGAGCACGTGAGCGACGCGGTGTTGTCCGTGATGGGCAAACCGAGCCGCGCCGTCTACGACGCGTTCTGCCGTAAATTTGAACGCCTGAACCGCGAATACGGACTTAAACAGTACGTAGTGCCGTATCTGATTTCGAGCCATCCCGGCTCGACCATGAAGGAAGCAGTGGACCTTGCCGAGGCCGTGCGCGACATGGGCTACATGCCCGAACAGGTGCAGGACTTCTACCCCACCCCGTCCACCATGTCGACGTGCATGTACTACACCGGCGTGGATCCGCGCACCATGCAGCCGATCTACGTGGCGCGCGACCCGCACGAGAAGGCCATGCAGCGTGCGCTCATCCAGTATCGCAAGCCCGAGAACTACAAGCTGGTGCGCGAGGCGCTGGAAAAAGCCGGCCGCCGCGATCTGATCGGCTACACCAAGCATTGTCTGATTCGCCCCGTGCCGCCACGCCCGGGCGAGACGTCTGCTGGCGGCGGGCATGGCACCGGCAAGAAGGGCGGCAAACCGCATGGCGGCGGCGCTGGCAAGGGACCCAAAGGCAGCAAGGGGCACGGCGGCATGTCGCGCGCACAGAACACTGCCGGTCGCAATCGCGCGGCCCAGGGACGGCAGGGCGCCAACGGGGGCGGACGTCGCAACTAGGGCAGCGGTGTGCTCGCTGCGTCCATCCCACACGCGTGGCGCAGCGAGCGCATCGCCTCTGCCAGCACAAAGCCGGCGATAGCGACCGTAATTGCCACGTCGAACGGCGTATCCACAAACCAGAGCAGCATCATGAGATACGACCCGGCATTAAAGGCAAAGTGTAGCAGGATCGTGTAACGGAGCTTTCCGGTCGTCACGAGCACCCAACCGAAGATGAGGCCGGCGGCACCCGCGTAGCAACCCTGCACCCAATTCATGTGCATAAAACCGAAGATTGCCGCCTGCAGCACAATCGCCGCGGCGATACCCCACGTGCTCGGGGCCGCCCAGGGCACCATGGCGCCGTCCTGCGCGCTCGCACGACGCCGGCGCTTCCAAAGTGGGCGGCACTGCGGATTAAACGCTCGGAGCGAAAACTCAAAAATAATGCCGCGCACCAGCAGCTCCTCACAAAATGGGGCGCCGAGCACCGTAGTCAGGACGGCGAGATAGCTGGTGTCGCCCATACCTGTTTCCTCGACAAGCTCGCTGTAGTCGGCCGCGGCATCGGGCAACAGCGACAGCACGGCGTCGGTCACGTAGCCAACGACCACCTGCAGGGCCAGGCCAATCACGATAACGCAGGCGATGCGTTTCCATGCCCCACGCGCTCCCCCGCCGAGCGGATGCGCGCTTTGCCGGCGTGCCATAAACGAACGCGGCCACAGATAACGCCACCACAGCAGCGCCATCAAAAACGACGCCGTCTGCGCGACGGCCTGAAGCAATTGGATGTCGAGATCATCGATCGAAAAACCCATGAACACCGATGCGACGCCAAGGGCGGAGAACAAAACGACGCTCAGGGCAATATCGGCAGCGACGACGCCAAAACAGGCAAGCGCCCAAATCATCGCATTGAGCATGCCAACCTCCTCAAAACCGTTCCCTAGTTCTACCACAACTCGGCAGAGAGCTGATCCCATGGGGACGGAGGAAAACGAATCACTTATTGATGAGAATCGGGCGCAGTGCCAAAAGCCCCGTTGGGCGAGATGTCGAACGGGAAGGTGCCGCAGCGATTGAACGCGGCGATAAACATGCGGATGGCGTTGGACGGCGTGGTGCCCACGAGCTGGGTTGCCGCCGCGAAGGCTGCCTTCTCCTCGGGCAAGACCTTCGCGACTACGGGGGTCATGTGTTCTGCCATGGCGCTTCCTTTTTGAAACGACGGTAGTGCGGATAGATGCGGGCCACGCGGCTGGGCGACGGGCTGTGAAGGCAACCCGATTGGCCCGCATCCGGAGTTTGTTTCTGCAGCGTTGGTATTACTTGGTATTCCTAAGTATTACCCCGCAGATAGAATACCACACCCGACCCCATAGGGACGGAGGAAAACGAATCATTTTGTTGCTGAGTCAGTATTTAGAGCGTGATGATGCCCGAGATATCGAGGGCCTGAGCGTCGGAGACGTCATGTGTGGCAAGCAAGAGCGTGCGGCCGTCGAGCAGGTCGAGCACGACCTTGGTCGTCACATCGCGCGCGGCGGCATCCAGGCCGGTAAAGGGCTCATCCAGAATGACGGCACAGCCGCCACACAGCAGGGCTCGAGCGATCTCGACACGACGGCGCTGCCCGCCCGAAAGCTCAGCCACGCGAACATGCACGTCGATTCCCGGCACCAACCGGCGCAGCAAGGTCGTAGCGTTCGAAGCATCCACGCGCGCATCGGCACACACCAGCACGTTATCCAAAGCCGAGCTGCCCTCTACCAAGCGTGCATCCTGAAACACCATCGAGCACGGCGCGCACTCCCCCGCTGCCAACGAAAGCAGCGTCGACTTGCCCATGCCCGAAGCGCCCATCACGCAGATACGCCCACCCGCAGGCACGTTGAGCACCAGACCATCCAGCGCCGGCGCCCAGGGCGCACGATCGCCCACGGCAAGCGCAAGCTCCGCTGCGGCGCCATCGCTCGCAGCCCCCGCACGCCCGCGCAGTCCATGCCCATGCGCCCGCACGGCCGCGCGCCACGCCACGGGTCCCGAAACCCGCAGCAGCCACACCAGCACGCGCTCACACGCCCACGAGGCGGCAACGACCAGCACGGTCCACGCCAGCAAATCAGCCGTCTCAATCAAAAGCTTTGCCTGATAGATGCGCTCGCCCACGGTGCCCACCGCCATGCCGATCAGCTCGGCTGCCACGCCGGCCTTCCAGCTCATGCCGATCACGGCGCGGGCGCACGAAAGCACAAACGGCAGGACTTCGCGCCAGGTATGGGCGCAAAACAGGCGCCAGCCGCGCACGCCATGCAGACGGAACATCTGCTCCAGCGGTTTATTCACCTGTGCCAAGCCCTCGGCCAGCGAAAAATACACGCCCGACAGCGCCATCAAAAAGACCGCGGCGATGCTCACGCGCGCCGATCCCAACCAAATAAGCAGCAGGACCACCACGCAGGCAACCGGCGTCGCCTTAACAAACGAAAGTGCCGGAGCCACCAGGCGCGCAAACGCCCGCAACCGTGACGAAATCCCGGCAAGCACGCCACCACACACCGCGGCAAGCGCCAGCCCGCCCAGTATCCGCGCGCCCGAGCCCACCAAAATCGCCCAGGTACCGCCATCGCACACCAGGCGCAGCAGCGCCAAGGCAACAGCACCCGGCCCCGGCAAGATCAGTGGCTGCGCCACCAGCACCGCCGCGAAGACCCACACGGCAAGCCAAAAGGCGGCGACGGCACCTGCTG
This sequence comes from uncultured Collinsella sp., assembly GCA_958370785.1. Taxonomy (GTDB): domain Bacteria; phylum Actinomycetota; class Coriobacteriia; order Coriobacteriales; family Coriobacteriaceae; genus Collinsella. The sequence continues at coordinate 7,986 of CATXKN010000016.1, forward strand.
CCGCCACCGCCTTCATACGCTCTGTCATTTGTCGAGCAAACGCACGCACGGGCTACTCCATGTAGTAGAAATCGTCAGCCGGAAGTTTACCACCCACGGCGCTCGCGTCCGCGTCGGACAGCACCTGCAGATACCCACTAAGTGCCGCCTTCATATCCTTGCCCGTCTGGCACACGAGCATGCACCCGGGAATCGCCTTCTCGGCGATCTTGGCGTTGTCCACGATGCCGGCATCGACCACGGCCTGCGCCCAGTCTGCCGGCGCCGCATTGACGGCCTTAACGCTCGCCGCATGGCAGCTCAAGAACTCCGCCACGGCCTCGGGATGTTCCTCGGCAAACGCGCGGCGCACCACGGTCACGCCCGTCAGCAGGCGCGAACCCGTGTCACCCGCCAGCTCATCCCACACATCGGTCAGACTTACCGGCGCTGACAGCTTGCCTTCGCTCTTGGCGATGGCAGCGGTCTTGAACGGCTCCGGCAGCACGCCCACGGCAGACGGGTCGGCAAGCAGGGCCGACAGCACCTCGGTGGGCTCGCTCTTAAACTCGAGCCTCACCTGGCCGGTCAGGCCCGCGCGCTCCAGCAGGAAGTTCATGACGTACTCTGGCGTGGTGCCCTTGCCCGTCATGTAGACGGTGCGACCCGCCAGATCGCCAAACGAGGCCACATTCGCGTCGCCCGTCACCACATTCAGCACACCCAGCGTGTTGATGTCGATGACCCGCACCGCACCCTCGGTCTTGTTGTAGAGCACGCTCGCCACGTTGGCGGGCACCAGGGCAATGTCGATATCGCCCTGAATGACCTTGGGCACGATCTCGTCGGCGGCAGTGTTGATCGCAAAGTCGAACTCATTGTCCGTCTCGCCATCGGCCGCCCGGTCCATAAACTGCACCAGACCAATCGAGGTCGGCCCCTTGAGCGAGGCGACGTGCACCTCGACCGGCTCTGCAGCAGCACCGGCGCCGTCCGTGGCAGCCGAGCCCGCGGCGGACCCGGCACCGGCGGCCCCGCCGCCACAGCCCGCGAGCGCAAGCGACAGGGCGCCCGCGGCGAGCGCCGAGGCAAACCCCCGGCGCGACATCTCAAAATCAAACGCGCGCATCGCTAGCACGTCCCCTCGTTGGGCATCGTCCATGCGTGATGGTCGGTATGCAGCAGCTCCTCGGCCAGTGGCGAGAGCGGCTCGCCCAAGAACTCGCGGTAGCACGCCTGGACATCGGGATTCTCGTGCGAGAAGCGAATGTCCGCAGCGGCATCCAGGCCCCACAGCACCTGACCGCGCTCGGCTGCCAGCTCGCAGCCGTCGTGGATGGGCTGACCGCCGCCACCGACGCAGCCGCCGGGGCATGCCATGACCTCAACGAAGTCATAGCTCACGCGGCCGTCGCGAATCGCGTCGAGCAGACGGGCGGCGTTGCCTAGCCCGTGCGCCACGGCGACGCGCACCTTGGTGCCATCGATATCGGCCACGGCCTCCTTCCAGCCGTCGAGTCCGCGCACATCGGTAAAGAAGTCGGCGTCGGGGTTCTTGCCCGTCACCAGGTAATAGGCCGAGCGCACGGCGGCCTCCATCACGCCGCCCGTGGCGCCAAAGATCACGCCCGCGCCCGTGCCAAAGCCTAGCGGCGTGTCGAGCGGCTCCTCGACCAGCGTGCCCACGCTCACGTGGCTCGCGCGGATCATGCGTACCATCTCGCGCACCGTCAGCGCAACGTCAACGTCGGGCGCACCGCCCTCGCCCACCATGCTCGGCAGCGCGCACTCGGCCTTCTTGGCCGTGCACGGCATAACGGACACCACAAACAGGCGCTCGGGCTCCACGCCCAGCACCTTGGCGTAGTAGGTCTTGGCGATGGCGCCGAACATCTGCTGCGGCGACTTTGACGTGGACAGGCTGCCGACAAACTCGGGGTAGCGCGCCTTCACAAAGCGCACCCAACCCGGGCAGCAGCTCGTGAACATGGGCCAGCCACGGCTGTCGCCCTCGCCCTTGGCGGCCTTACCCAGGCGCTCGAGCAGCTCGGAGCCCTCCTCCATAATGGTGAGGTCGGCCGAGAAGTCGGTGTCGAACACGTACTCAAAGCCCACGCGGCGCAGCGCGCAAGCCAGGCGCTCGACGGTGGCCTCATCGCGCGAAATGCCGAGCTCCTCGCCCCAGGCGCTACGCACGGCCGGCGCAATCTGCACCAGCACGATCTTGTCGGGATCGGCGATGGCGTCGAACACGGTCTCGGTATCGTCACGCTCGCGCAGGGCGCCCGTCGGGCAATGCGTGATGCACTGACCGCACGCGACGCAATCGGTCTTGCCGATCGGCGCACGCCCGCGGGTGCCCACGGCGGTATGCGTGGCGCGGTTGGTCAGGTCCCAAATCCCTAAGCCCTGCACGCTCTCGCACACCTTGATGCAGCGCATGCATTTGATGCACTTGTCGTTATCGCGGATGATGGGGAAATCGAAGTCCCAGCCCTCGCGCGCCAGGTGCTGCTCGTACGGCAGATAGAAGATGCCCAGGTCGTTGGCGATGGTCTGCAGGTTGCAGTTACCACTGCGCACGCAGCTCGTACAGCGCGAGTCGTGCTGGGACAGCAGCAGCTGCACGTTGGTGCGACGCGCCTCGCGGGCCTTGGGGCTGTTGGTGTGGACCACCATGCCGTCGAGCACGTAGTTGTTGCAAGCGGCAACCAGCTGGTCGCAGCCCTCAACCTCGACCACGCACACGCGGCAACCGCCAATCTCGTTTAAATCGCGCAGGTAGCACAGGGTGGGAATCTGGATGCCGACGGACTTGGCCGCGTCCAGGATCGTGGTGTGCTCGGGCACCACGACCTCGCAATTATCGATAGTGAGCTTGACCATGTTGAGTGCTCCGCTTTCGGTGTTGTCGCTGACAGTGGGGTTGTTGAGCTCTACCATTCCAGGTTCCTCCCTCCACGGAACGCGCCAAAGCCAAAGTGGTCGCAACGCAGGCAGCGGCTTGCCTCCTGGCGTGCCTCCTCCTCGGTAAGGCCCTGCTCGACCAGATTCCAATCGTGGATGCGCTCGCCGGCCTCGCGCTCGCCCAGCTCGCAGCGGCCGCACTCGTGCTTACCCTTAAACTGCACGGTCGGCAGCTCAACGTCGAGCTTGATCTTGTGGTCAAAGCCCAGGTAGCGGTCGATATTTGCCGAAGCAACGCGGCCGGCGTTGATGGCCCGGATGACGGTGGCGGGACCGGTCTGGCAGTCACCGCCGCTAAAGAGGCCATCGAAGTTAGGCACGGCGCCATCCGAATCGGTGACCACGCGGCCCCACTTGCAGGCGATGCCCATATCTTCAAACGGCTTGGAGTCGATGTCCTGGCCAATGGCCACAAACACGCGCTCGCAGGGAATGACGCGCTCGGGCGTGGCGGCGGCACGCGGGGCCGGACGCCCACGACGGGGCTCGCCGATAATCTGCGGCTGCACGCGCAGGCCGCTCACGCGACCTTCCTCGCCCGTCTCGATAGCGAGCGGAGCCGTCAGCTCCAGAACCTCGCAGCCCTCGGCCTGGGCGCCGGCAATCTCGGCATCCTGGGCCGTCATGTCGCAGATGCGACGGCGGTAAACGATGCTCACCTTTTCGGCACCGCAGCGCACGGCAGAGCGCGCCACGTCCATGGCCACATTGCCGCCGCCGATGACGCACACGCGCTGGCCGCTCAGGTCGGGTAGCTCGTCGTCGCCGATGGCACGCAGCATCTTGACGGCCGACTCCACGCCGAGCGCCTCTTCGCCCGGAAGGCCGAGCTTCTTATCGCTGTGGGCACCGATGGCCAGGTAGACGGCATCGAACTCGTCGCGAAGGCGGGCAAGCCCCTCGCCGTTGACGGAGTGGTCGAGTTCCACGTCGATGCCGGCGCTCAAGATCCAGTCGATCTCGGCCTGCAGGCGCTCGCGCGGCAGACGGTAGCTGGGAATGCCATAGCGCAGCATGCCGCCCAAGTGGTGGCGCTGCTCAAAAATGGTTACCTTGTGGCCCATCACGGCCAGGTAGTAGGCGCAGGAAAGGCCAGCCGGGCCGCCGCCGATCACGGCGATGCGCTTACCGGTGTTGTCGGCCACGCTGGGTTTGCAATCGTTGAGGTCGCTGTGCTCAACGGCAAAACGCTTGAGGGCGAGGATGTTCATGGGGTCGTCGACCATGCCGCGACGGCAGTGCATCTCGCAGGGATGCTCGCACACCAGGCCACAAACGAGCGGCAGCGGGTTGTTCTTGCGGATGACCTTGACGGCATCGGCATAGCGGCCGGCCTCGACCAGCGAAATGTAACCGGGAATGTCGACGTGCGCCGGGCAGCCCGAGACGCACGGGACGCGGGCCTCGCGGTCAAAGCCACAGGAGTGCTCGCGAATGTGGTGCTCAAAATCATCGCGGAAACCGCGGATGGCGGTGAGTGCCATGGCGCCGGCCTCGTAGCCGATGGCGCAATCGCTCGAAAGGTAGATGGTGCGGGCCGTGCGCTCAATCAGGTTGAGTGTGGACTCATCGGCGCGCCCTTCGAGCACATCGGCGAGCAGGTCGCTCAGCGCGCTTAGGCCCACGCGGCAGGGCGTACACTTGCCGCAGCTCTGGGTGGAGCACAGGTTGACGAGCGCTGCCGTAAACTCCACAGGACACGGGGCGAGCGAGCTCACCGCCAGACGACGTCCGAGCGCATCGTGCAGGTCGTCCATGACGGCCTGAGCGTGGCTGCGTTCCATTACATGCAGTCGAGCCATAAGATCCCCTCTCACATGGCAGCCCGGAGGCGAGACCGGGCGAAGTTGCTACACGCACAACACTGACCCAAAAAGTTGTTAGGTCTTCACGCAGTTCGGCAGGCGGCATGAAATGTCACCCTCAGCGGTGAAATAGAACATTACCGCAGATAAATGCCATATTTGATAAAACGCGTTACCAAACGACAATGCCCCGCCCACGCAATCACGTGGACGGGGCATTGCTCATGGTATGCGGCCAGCGACCCTGTTGCTTTTACTTAAGCTCGGGCCAGTAACCCTTGTTGGCCTCGATCATGTCGTCGAGAACCTCCTTGGCGACCTTCATCGAAGGCACGGTCTTGTTCAGCGTAAAGGCCTTGAGCGCCTTCTCGTATG
>CATXKN010000017.1 GCA_958370785.1 uncultured Collinsella sp.
ATCTCTGCTTCATTTGCGCCGCCGCGGTGTCCGGATTCGCCCGGATGCTGCGGCGGCGCTATACTTATGCAGTTTGAAGTACCTGTATCAAAAGGAGCTGTCGTGTCCCTTTCCATCGGTATCGTGGGCCTGCCCAACGTGGGCAAGTCGACGCTGTTCACCGCGCTTACCAAAAAGACCGGCCTTGCCGCCAACTACCCGTTTGCCACGATCGACCCCAACGTGGGTATCGTCGACGTGCCCGATAGCCGCTTGCAAAAGCTCGCCGACATCGTTAACCCGGGTCGCATTGTGCCGGCGACGGTCGAGTTCGTCGACATCGCAGGCCTGGTGAAGGGCGCCAACGAGGGCGAGGGCCTGGGCAACCAGTTCCTGGCCAACATTCGCGAGACCGACGCCATCTGCGAGGTCGTGCGCTACTTTAAGGACCCCAACGTTATGCGCGAGGTGGGCCGCACGGGCGAGTTTGTCGACCCCGCCGGCGATGCCGACACCATCATGACCGAGCTTATCCTGGCCGACATGGGCACGCTCGAGAAGCAGCTGCCTAAGCTCGAGAAGGAGGCCAAGCGCGACAAGGAGCTCATGCCCAAGTTTGAGGTCGCCAAGCGCCTACTCGCCTGGCTCAACGAGGGCAAGCGCGCCGCGTCCATGGAGATGACCGACGAGGAGCGCGCCGCCGCCAAGGGCCTGTTCCTGCTCACCATGAAGCCCATCCTGTATGTGGCCAACGTGGACGAGGACATGCTCAACGAGGACCTGGCGCCCATCGATGGCGTCAAGCCGCTGCCGATCTGTGCCAAGATCGAGGCCGAGCTTTCCGAGCTCGATCCCGAGGACGCTGCCGACTACCTGGAGAGCCTGGGCCTGGAGCAGCCCGGCCTGGACGTGCTCGCGCAGGCCGCCTACAAGCTGCTCGGCCTGCAGTCGTTCTTTACGGCTGGTGAGATGGAGGTCAAGGCCTGGACGGTGCGTCAGGGCGCGACCGCCCCGCAGGCCGCCGGTGTCATCCACACCGACTTTGAGCGCGGCTTTATTAAGGCCGAGGTCATTGGCTATGACGACTACATCGAGCTCGGTGGCGAGCAGGGCGCCAAGGCTGCCGGCAAGCTGCGTATTGAGGGCAAGGACTATGTCATGGCCGATGGCGACGTCGTGCACTTCCGCTTTAACGTGTAAGGACGACGCATATGTTTAAATATGGCAAAAAAGCTGGCTACATGGGTATTGCACTGCTCGTACTTGCGGTGATTCCGCTGGTGGTCGCAGCGTGTGTTATCCCCAACATTGGTCCCGAGGTGGCAACGAAGTTTAACGCCGCCGGCGAGGTGACGCGCTGGGGCAAGAGCTACGAGTTGCTGGCGCTGCCGGTGCTCAACCTGCTGCTGAGCGTGGCGACGTACTTTACGGCGGGACGCCAGGCTAAAAACAATGATGACTCCGCCGCCATGGCGCGCATCGTGTGCGAACGCTACCTGCGCAACGGTTGCATCACGGGTGTGTTCCTCAACGTGATCAACGTTTACTTTATGTACTCGGCGATTACCGGAACGGGCTTTGGCTTTGGTTTCTAGCTTGTCCTTTTAGGCAACGAGCCTGCAAGCATATTCGATGGCTGCTGCGAGGCCGCCGCTCGATCGTGGTTTAAAGACCATGTCGGCGGCGGCCTCGTTTTCGTATCCGGCGCCGCGAAGGGCGAGTGCGATACCGGCTTCCAGGAGAAGGGGCAGACCGCGTTGGCTGGTTGCGATTACGGCAGTCTGATTGAGCGAGCAGCTGTGCGCTTGGCATTGGATGGCAAGTTCACCTTGCGCCGGGCAAGGGGCCAGAACGGCGGCGACGCGACTTGATAGCAATGCAAATGCTGTGCGCTCATCGGGCGAAAGGCATTCTGCTTCAACGACGACGAGCTTGGGCGGTGCGCAGTTTGTGCGAAGCGTGGCTCGGTACATGCGGACCGAAGAACCCGACATAGAAAACTCCTGTGTATTCGGCAAAACGTAAACTATAGTTTACGTTTATGTTCGGCTCCATTTCAAACTCGGCTGCATGGACGAACGTGCGAAACAGATTCTTGGCAGGCGGGTCGAAGAGACGCGCAGGGACCTTGGTATCTCCAAGGTTGATTTTTGTGTGGCAACAGGAATCAGCCGACCCTACCTCGACCGAATCGAAGGTGGGACGGCAAATTTCACGCTCAAGGTTCTATTTAAGATCGCGCCCGCACTCGGCATGACGGTGTCAGAACTTCTCGAAGGTATCGAATAGGGGATACCCGTCGACAACCGAATTACGCCATCGGGATGCGGTCGTGGTTGACTTGGCTGTAGAACAGGCGCTGAATCTCGGTCGCATCGCGTGACTGGCCGAGTGCCCACATGGTCTTGGCCACGAGTGTCTCGGTGGTCATGTCATCGCCGCGCAAAATACCCGGGTGATCGGCGTAGGCACGGCCGACCTCATAAACACCAAGGTCAAGGCCCTCTTCGGGGACCTGCGTGGTCATAACGACGGTGCGACCCGAATCGACCCAGCGGAAAATCGCCTCCTGGAATGACTCGCCGGACTCGCCAAACTCGGGAATACCGCCAATGCCAAAGGTCTCCAGGATTACAGCATCGTAGCTATCGGCAAGGGCGTCGAGGATACCCGGGTTTACGCCGGGCGTAAGCTTGAGTACAAATACGCGCGGGTCGATGCTGTCGTAGAAACGTACCGGGTTTTCGCCCTGATGCGTGCCGTGAAGCCCGTTGCGCACAATGCGGTCGTTGCGGATGTAGGCAATGGGCGGATAGTTGACGCTAATGAACGCGTTAAAGCTCATGGTGCGCTGCTTGCGGGCACGCGTGCCGGCAATGGCGACGCCGCCAAACACAATCGACACATCGTGCGAATGCTCGTCGAGCGCATAGAGCAGGCTCTGGTACAGATTGAGCTTGGCGTCGGTAAAGGGGTTGCCCATGGGCTTTTGCGAGCCGGTGAGCACGATGGGCTTGGGGCTGTCCTGAATCAGGTAGGAAAGCGCTGCAGCGGTGTAGCTCATGGTATCGGTGCCGTGCAGAATTACGAAGCCGTCGTGGTCGGCATAACCCTCGACGATGACGTCGCGGATACGCATCCAGTCACTGGGACGCATATTGGTGCTGTCGATGTTCATGGGCTGCATGACGTCGAGTTCGCAGAGGCCCGAGATCTCGGGGACGCTCTGGGCGAGTTCCTCACCGGTCAGGGCGGGGGAGAGACCGTTGCCGTCCTCGGTCGATGCGATGGTGCCGCCCGTGGCGATGAGAAGGATGCGCTTCATGCTGGTATTCCTATCGTATTTGCCGCCGCAGGGGCGGAGTCGTTCGGCAGTATTGTGGCACAGGGCGTCCAATGTTCAAACGTATTACATCATCTGTAACGTTTGGTAACACTTCAATTGCCGTCAAATAGGGGCCCAGGTCGTGCGTTTGCCGTGCGCTGATGGCTGCGAGGGACGAGAAACCCCATATAACGTGTACACTATGAAAGCAATTTTCGTTTATTCGCGCGGGCGGGCACCGGCTCCCCGCCAACAAGAGGGGATACCATGGATCAAAAGGCTTCCGCAAAGGTCCTCGTACTCGACTTTGGTGCGCAGTACGGTCAGCTCATTGCCCGTCGCGTCCGCGACCTCAACGTGTATTCCGAGATTGTCCCCTGCGACATCTCGGCCGACGAGATTCGCGAGATGAACGCCTCTGCGCTCATCCTTTCTGGCGGCCCGGCCTCTGTGTACGCCGAGGACGCTCCGTCCATCGACCCCGCCATCTTTGACCTGGGCCTTCCCGTTCTGGGCTTTTGCTACGGCCATCAGATCACGGCCGTGACGCTCGGCGGCAAGGTCGGTCACTCCGAGGTGGGCGAGTACGGCCGCGCCACCATCACGCGCACGGCAGACGCCAAGCTCTTCAACTCCACGCCCATGGAGCAGACCGTGTGGATGAGCCATCGCGACGCCGTTTCCGAGGTGCCCGAGGGCTTTACCGTTACCGCCAGCACCGACGTGTGCCCGGTTGCCGCCATGGAGTGCGTCGAGCGCAAGATCTTCACCACGCAGTTCCACCCCGAGGTCAAGCACTCCGAGTACGGTCAGCAGCTGCTGAGCAACTTCCTGTTTGAGATCTGCGGCCTGGAGCCCAATTGGAGCATGGATAACCTGGCCGAGACCATGACGGCTGAGTTCCGCGAGAAGGTCGGCGACGACCGCGTGATTCTGGCCCTGTCCGGTGGCGTCGATTCCTCCGTCGTGGCTGCGCTGGGCGCCCGCGCCGTGGGCAAGCAGATGACCTGCGTGTTCATCAATCACGGCCTGCTGCGCAAGGGCGAGCCCGAGCAGGTGGAGGAAGTCTTCACCAAGCAGTTTGACGTCGACTTTATCCACGTCCACGCCGAGGACCGTTATGCCGAGCTTCTGGCCGGCGTGACCGAGCCCGAGGAGAAGCGCCGCATCATCGGTACGCAGTTCTGGAAAGAGTTCTTCGCGGTTGCTCAGCAGCTCGAGACCGATGGCAAGCCGGTCAAGTACCTGGCTCAGGGCACCATCTACCCCGACATCATCGAGTCCGGCGCTCGCAAGACGGGCGGCAAGACGGCTACCATCAAGAGCCACCACAACCTGATCCCGTTCCCCGAGGGCGTGCACTTCGACCTTATTGAGCCGCTCGACCACTTCTTTAAGGACGAGGTCCGCGCGCTTGGTCTGGCGCTCGGCCTGCCGGCTCACATCGTGTTCCGCCAGCCCTTCCCAGGCCCGGGTCTGGCCATCCGCATCATCGGTGCGGTCGACAAGGAGAAGCTCGAGATCCTCAAGAACGCCGACGCCATCGTGCGCGAGGAGCTCGATGCCTACAACCAGCGCCTGTTTGAGCAGACCGGCGAGCGCAACTCCGAGCACAGCTGCTGGCAGTATTTCGCGGTCCTGCCCGACATTAAGTCCGTGGGCGTTATGGGCGACGAGCGCACCTATCAGCGCCCGATCATCCTGCGCGCCGTCGAGTCCAGCGATGCCATGACCGCCGACTGGGCCAAGCTGCCCTACGACGTGCTGGCCCGCATCTCCGGCCGCATCGTTGCCGAGGTCCCCGGCGCCAACCGCGTGTGCTACGACATCACGTCCAAGCCCCCCGCGACCATCGAGTGGGAGTAGGCTGATAGGGTTCTGACCTGCATTTTTGAGTGCCGCACTGTGCCGCTGAGTTTCGTTTCGTACGAGAGTCATGGCAAAGCCGCCAGCGATGTTGGTGAGTAAATACGATAACCGAGCCTCCGTTCCCGCGTTGGGACGGAGGCTTTTTCTTTGTCGTTTTACTCCCTTTCACCTGCGATTTCGCAATTTACTCCCCCGTGTTTCAAGACGGCAAGGCACGGTGCGGCATTCGGAGGAACGGGAGTAAGGATTCATCCCAAGTGAGTAGACGCGCGATTTTTGTCTCCGAGAGCCAAACGGGGCCGTTTCGGGGCCTGTGAAACTCAAATCGAACTCAATAGGCTTTTCGGCGGTCTTCTCACAGCGTTTTCCCAGGTGGTTAATGGGGAGTAAAGAATCTCGCCGCCTCAATGAAAACGGGAGTAACCAGGGGAAATGCCGCGGCGTACTGCCGCGTGCCGCCGTGTAAGCCACCGCGTCATTTACTCCCCAGGTGCGCCGGAAATGCCTTGGCATGCAATGGGGAGTAAAAACTCAGCTTACGCAGGCCCGAGCGGCGCTCGCCGCCTGGTCCACCGTCCTGATTCGGTTGCGTTGATCGCGAAATGCGGAGAGCCGCTACAGCGAGGCTTTCCAGTCCTCGTATTCGTCGGCGTCGATCTTGCCGTTTTCGAGCTGCGCGCGCTTCTCTGCCCACAGTTCGATCGCCATCGCGGCTTTGGGCGCGTGCGGCGCCTTGGGGTTCAGGGAGAGGCCCGTGCCGTCGGCTGCGGGCACGATGCCGAAGGAGTCCTCGAGCCGCACGAGCAGCGACATGAGGTCGCCCGCAGTCTCGACGCCGTAATCCTTGAGGGCGTTGACGGACACGCCGAGCGCCGCGGAGATGGACTCGAGCAGCTCGGGCTTCACGGCGCGGATGCCGCTCTCGTAGTGGCGCACGGCCCCCTCGGTCAGGCCGACCGCCTCGGCGAGCTGCGCCTGCGTCATGCCGCGCGACTTGCGGTACCGCCTTATGTTCTCGCCTACGGACATGAGCCCTCCTCCTGGAATTACGTACCAGCACATCTTATCAGCGTACGCAAATGTACGCAATTCTATTGACAGTACAGATATGTACGTTTACTCTGAATCTGTGAACCGTACGTATCCGTACGCCATTGATTGGAGGAGCCATGGACGAGAAGGTGGCGAAGACGCCGAGGCCGCACATGCTGGACGCCGACGAGGTCGCGGAGCTGCTGAGGATCAAGAAAGGCAGCGCCTACGAGGTGATCAGGAAGATAAACGCCGAGCAGGAGGCGCGCGGGCGCGTGGTCATCCGCGGACGCGTCCGGAGCGACGTCTTCGACGCCCTGTACTTCCCGGAGGTGGACTGACATGCCCGTGTACAAGGACGACGGCAACGGCACGTTCTACGTGCAGTGCTACTACCGCGACGCCCGCGGCTCGAAGCGCCACAAGACGAAGCGCGGCTTCTCCTCCGAGGTGGAGGCCGCAGTGTGGGAGAGCCAGTTCAAGAGCCTTAACGGCGGGGCCATGGACATGACGTTCTCCGAGTTCGTCGAGGTGTACGCCTCCGAGGTGAAGCCGCGCATACGCGAGCACACGTGGATCACCAAGGAGTACATCATCAACGACAAGCTCGTGCCGTTCTTCGGGGACATGCGCATGTGCGACGTGAGGCCGATCGACGTCATCAGGTGGCAAAACGAGCTCACCGAGCACCGGGACGCCGACGGGAAGCCCTGGGCACCGACGTACCTGCGCACAGTGAACAACCAGCTCAACGCCATCTTCAACCACGCCGAGCGCTACTACGGCCTCAGCGACAACCCGGTGCGCAGGGTCGACAAGATAGGCTCGAAGAAGGGCGGCGAGATGCAGTTCTGGACCAAGGACGAGTACCTGAGGTTCAGCGAGGCCGTCATGGACAAGCCTCTCTCATTCCACGCCTTCGAGCTGCTTTACTGGACGGGCATACGCTGCGGCGAGCTCCTGGCGCTCACGCCGTCCGACTTCATGCTGGAGAGCTCGCGGCTGCGCATCAACAAGTCGTACCAGAGCCTCAACGGCGTTGACACCGTGACCGACCCCAAGACGCCCAAGTCCGTGCGCACGATCGTCATGCCCGCCTTCCTGCGCGACGAGATGGCGGACTTCATCGAGATGCGCGACGACGTCGCCCCCGACGAGCGCCTGTTCGCCGTGACCAAGCACTTCCTGGCCCACGAGATGGAGCGCGGGTGCAAGGCGTCGGGCGTGAAGCGCATCCGCATACACGACATACGCCACAGCCATGTGAGCCTGCTGATAGAGATGGGCTTCTCCGCGCTGGCCATCGCCGAGCGCATGGGCCACGAGGCGGTGGACATCACCTACCGCTACGCGCACCTGTTCCCCACGAAGCAGGACGAGATGGCCGCCGCGCTCGACGGGGCGAGGGGGTAAGAAGGATGCCGTGCGAGAACAGCGCCCGCAAGCGCAGCAAGACGATGGCGTTCCGCTGCACGCCCGAGGAGCACAAGCTCATATGCGAGATGGCAGCCTGGAGCGGCATGAACAGGCAGGACTACATCATCGCCAAGCTCACCGATACCCAGGTCGAGGTGAGGCCCTCCGTGAGCGTGCAGAAGGCACTGAGGGACTCGATGGCGGAATTGGCCAAGGAGGTGCGGCTGGCGGCCTCCTACGGCGAGCTGAGCGAGTCCCTGCAACAGAGAATTGAGCACGTGATGAGGTTCTTCCTAGCGCTCGGCGAGCCTCTTGACGCGCCGACGGAAGAGACATCGCCACGAACTACGTTTTTGGAAGAGCCGGTTCCATCCGTCATCGATGCGGGTTCCGACACCGCAAGCATCTTCGAGATGGGACGCAGGTAGGGCCTAGCGCCAGACCTCCAACGCCTTGTCCGCAAGCCATTCGGCGCGATCGGCGATATCGCCCTCGTTCCAAGACTCCTTCTCTAGGGCGCCGGCCATGGTCGCAAGGCCGGCGGCGCAGAGGGCAAGGCCGTCCTTGTATCCCTTTCCCTGCTTCTTGGTGGGCCAATCGGCATCGCGGATGGAGGCGTTGAGCGAATGCGTGATGATGGCGAGGTTGCCGAGCGTGAGGAGCTTCCGGTCCCTTCGCGTGGCAGCCTCATCGTCGAGGGCTCCCCATTTGTTGCGCCACTTCTTGGGCATCATGTGCTCGAGGGTGTACTGGTTGAACCCGAGCAGGGCCGTGCTGCTCATGCCCGGACGAATGGCGCTTTCCAGCAGATAGAGGACGCCCTTGGACTGGAGGTTGTACAGACACGATTCCTCGAATGCCGCTCGAACCTCGGCGTCGCCGGGCATGTACGTCGTCGCCTCGTCATTGGCTTCGAGAGCCTTCCTCAGCGCCTCCGCGTCCTTCACCTCGTTCAAGATCAGCGAGGTGAACAGCCTGTTGTAGTTCTTCGTGGTCGCCTGAACCAGCATTCGGCGGACGATGTAGCTCTCAAGCAGGGCGTAGATCTTAGATTCCTCGCTCGAAGACTCCGCGTTCTTTCGAACGTAGAGCACGTACGGGATGAGCGTCGAGTTCTTGAGGCCGAATATCAGCACGTTCAGGCGCTCGACGCCGG
>CATXKN010000018.1 GCA_958370785.1 uncultured Collinsella sp.
CTGGTGATCTCCGCCTTGAGAGGGCGGCGTCCTAAACCGCTAGACGAACGGGCCACATGACATCTGCACTGCCGTGCTGCGAGGAAATATATTACGGGACAGAAAACGCAAGCGCAAGAAGAAATTCCAAATTGGCGAAATTTTGTCGTGAGGTTATGGAAAGCACAGGTCAACCAGGCAGTTCATTTGGAATGGAATCACCTTCTACCCCAGGTGCAGGTGAGCCAGGAGTGCTTCTCGCTCGTTGGGGATGTTATCTTCGATCACTGCGTCGAGGGCAGCGTTGAGCAGCTGCCCCAGTTCCGGCCCTGGCTTGACGCCGGCGCGAATCAAGTCGCCACCATTGATGGCAAGCATCTTGAGCGTATAGGGCTCCCCCGCCGCCAGCAACTCGTGAGTTAGCGCGCGCATCTCCTCGATCGTCTCGACGTAATAGAAACACGAAGGTGCCTTACCGAGTGTGTCGGCACGCTTAAGGTCCATGAGCTCGTCCATCAGACGCGGCGTATCGACGCCCTCGCCCGAAAGCGCGCGCATCATATTGAGCAGGCAGGATCGCTCGGGACGCAGCGGCTTGTCATGATATTTGATCAGCAGGCACACATCGCGCACCAAATCGTGCGAGAGCGCCAGACGATCCATGATGACGCGCGCCTTCTTGGCGCCGAGCTCGGGATGACCGTAGAAGTGACCGCTGCCCGCATGGTCGACCGTAAAGCAGTCGGGCTTGGAGACATCGTGCAAAAACGCCGCCCACATAAGGCTCGAAGAGGGCGCGACACCATCGCACAGCGCCAGCTCCCCTGCCACCGTCAGCACGCGGGCGATATGCTCGTAGACGTTAAACGCATGATAGACACTGCGCTGGTCAAAGCCCCTACCCGCAGCGAGCTCGGGCACGGCGGCGCAAACAAGCTCGGGGTAGCGCAGCATGGCGTCTCCCCCGTGGCCGGTCGAAAGGATGCCCTCAAGCTCAATACCCACGCGCTCGCGTGCCACGGCATCGAGCAAAGGCGCGCACTCGGCAAGCGCCTGTTTGGTCTTAGGCTCGATCATAAAATCCAGACGGCAGGCAAAACGCACCGCGCGCAGCATGCGAAGCGCGTCCTCGTTAAAACGGCGCTTGGGATCTCCAACGGCGCGGATGAGTTTACGGTCCAGGTCGCCCTGGCCGTCATAGCGGTCGACAAGACCGCGCTCGGGATGCCAGGCCATAGCGTTAACGGTAAAGTCGCGACGCGCCAGATCGTCCTCAAGCGACGCCGCGCGCTCCACACTCTGGGGATGGCGACCATCGGTGTAAAAGCCGTCCAGGCGGTAGGTGGTGACCTCAATGCGCTCGTCATCGCAAATGGCCGTGATACCGCCAAATTTAATGCCCGACTCAACCACGGCGATATCAGCCGCCTCGAGCGACGCCTTTGACTCCTGCCACAGGCCGCTGCAGCACATGTCAACATCGTGGCTGGGGCGCCCCATCAGGGCATCTCGAACCCAACCGCCTACGTACCAAGCCTCAAGACCGGCTGCCTCGAGCGCGCGCAGGACACGGATGGAGGCATCGGTCGGCTGCGTACCGTTAAGCGAAACATTGCACATGCCTATGGCCTCCTGCACTTGCGAGCGTTAAACGATGGTTCTCAAGAAGTCTAACAAGAAACGGGAAAGCGCGCACACGCAATCGCGTCGTCGATTCGATAAAACGAGACAGCAGACGCCACAAACGTTCAGGGCGCAAAAAACACCCGCCTCGGAGATCCAAAGCGGGTGTTCGGCAACAATGTATCGATGCAGCTAGCAGACCTGACGAACTTCGATGTTCTTCTTGTATTCATCCACCTTGGCAAAATCGCCCAAGCCCGGGCACTCGACCACGTTGGCGCCGGTGGCCATCGAGAGGCGCAGGGCGTCCTCGACGCGCTCGGGGGCATCGTGCCACACGGACAGGAAGGCAGCGAGCGAGGAATCGCCGGCGCAGACGGTCGACAGCAGCTTGACCTCAAAGGTACGGTTGGCAAACCAGATATGCTCGCCATTGGAGAAGTACGCGCCAGCGCCACCGAGGGTCAGCAGTACATTCTTGGCGCCCTTGGCGTGCAGCTCGGCCATAGCGCCCTTGACGGACTCGTCGTCGCCACCGCTCACCTTAATGCCAAAGATGTCGAGCAGCTCGTCGTCGTTGGGCTTAATGAGCAACGGCTCCATAGCAATGAGATCGGCCAGCTGATGGCTCGAGATGTCGAGCACGAACTCGGCGCCCTTGGCCTTAACGCGGCGAAGTACCTCGGCCAGGAAGTCCTCGGAGGTGTTGGGGGGCAGCGAGCCGCTGATAACCAGGCAGGTCATGTCGTCGAGCGAGTCAATAAGCTCAAACATCTCCTGCTCGTTGGCTTCGTTAATGGCGGCACCGGCATTGACCATGTTGTACTCGGTGTCGGGACCGGCGTTGAGGAACACGTTGACACGCGTGATGCCTTCGGTCCACACGGGCTTGACGGGCACGCCAAGGGCCTCGGCGCCCTTAACGATGAACTCGCCCGAGAAGCCGGCAAAGAAGCCCAGGATCGTGGTGTCGACGCCGTAGTGGTCGAGCGTAAACGAGACGTTGAGACCCTTGCCGTTGGGGGTGTAGACCGCATTACGGGTGCGCGTAACGGTATTGGCGGACAGTCCGTCGCAGGCGATGTTGTAGTCAATGGCGGGATTTGCAGTGAGCGTGTAAATCATGAATGTTCCTTTCACGAAGCAATGTGTTAATGAAAGTATATTCCACGCTTCGGCAAAAGGCTACAACAACTCGGTGAACGGTGTGGAAGCGGTGAAGGTCGGTTTCATCTCACTTTTCCCACGAAAAAACGGCGCCCCGATCAAAACCGGGACGCCGCATGCGCACGAATTTGTCGCTTTTCGCTTACTTGCGATCGAGCTTACGGACAGCAACGCGCTTGCTGTACTCATCGACGTGGCCGAAGTCGCCAATGCCCACGGACTCAGCAACGTTGGCACCGGTGGCCATAGCGAGCTTCATGGCCTCCTCGACGTTGTCGCGATCCCTGTACCACTTGTGCAGGAACGCAGCGAGGGTGCAGTCGCCGGCGCAAACGGAAGAGACCAGCTTGATGTTGAACTCACGCTTGGCATACCAGATGTCCTCGCCGTTGGAGAAGTAAGCGTCGCCGCGGCTACCACGGGTGAGCAGCACGTTCTGGACGCCGGCGTCGTGGGCGAGCTTCATGGCAACGCGGACCTCGTCGTCGGTGTCGACCGGCACGCCGAAGATGGCCTTCATCTCATGATGGTTCGGCTTGATGAGCAGCGGCTTCTTGTGAGCGAGCTCCTTGAGCTTGTCGGAGGACAGGTCCAGGACGACGTCGGCGCCACGAGCCTGAGCGTGCTCCATGACCTGAGCCAGGAAGTCGGGCGTAGCTTTGGGAGGCACGGAGCCGGAAACGATCAGGCACTCAAGGTCGCCCGCGGTGTCCAGGATGTTGTAGAGCTCCTTCTGGTGCTCCGGCGTAATCGGGGCGCCGGGGTTAAGGATGCCGTACTCGTGCTGGCCATCGTTGACGTAGGTGTTGATACGCGTGATGCCGTCAGTCCAGACCGGGCGGCACAGGCAACCCAGGTTCATGACCTCCTCGACGATGAACTTGCCCGTGAAGCCGGCGAAGAAGCCGAGTGCGACGGTGTCGACGCCCATCTTCTTAAAGGCGAAGGACACGTCGAGGCCCTTACCGTTTGCCGTGTAGCTGGCCGAGCCGGTGCGGACGTTCTCGTCGGGCTCGAGCGGAGAGCTCGAAACCGTCATGTCGACAGCCGGATTAGCGGTTAGCGTGTAGAACATTTACAGTACCCCCTGTATATGTGAGGGCCGCGTGGCCGGCCCATTCCAACCACGCGGTTACCTCTGATACCAAATTAGCGAGCTGCGGACTCGAGCAGTGCCTTGACCTCGGCGGCGGTGTTGCAGGCGAGCGCCTTCTCGGCGAGCTCGTCGCACTCGGCCTTGGTCCACTGACTGATGGTCTTGCGGGCGCGCAGGATGGACGGAGCGCTCATCGAGAACTCCTCCAGACCCCAGCTGATCAGCAGCGGCTCAAGCAGCGGATCGGCAGCGGCCTCGCCGCACATACCGACCATGATGCCGGCCTTCACGCCGCTCTCGATGATGTTCTTGAGCGAGCGGAGCACGGCGGGATAGTACACCTGGTACAGGTTGGAGATGGTGTCGTTGCCACGGTCGGCGCACATGGTGTAGCCGATCAGGTCGTTGGTGCCGATGGAGAAAAAGTCGGCGACCTCGGCAAGGCGGTCAGCGAGCAGCGAAGCGGCGGGCGTCTCGACCATGATGCCAACCTCGATGTTCTCGTTGAACTTGCGACCCTCTTCGGTCAGCTCGGCCTTGCACTGCTCGACGAGCTCCTTGACAGCCACGACCTCCTCGACGCAGGTGACGAGCGGGATCATGATCTTGACGTCACCGAAGGCGCTGGCGCGCAGCAGAGCACGGAGCTGGACCTTGTACTGGTCGGGATTGGCCAGGCAGTAACGCACGGCGCGGAAGCCCATGAAGGGGTTGTCTTCCTTGACCATGTGCAGGTACGGGATCTCCTTGTCGCCACCCACATCGAGCGTGCGGATGATGACCGGAGCGCCCTTGAGCGCACTGGCGACCTTGCGGTAGGCGTTGAACTGCTCCTCCTCGGAAGGAAGCTCGGCAGAGTCCATGAACAGGAACTCGGAGCGGAACAGACCGATGGCCTCGGCATCGTGATCGAGCGCGTTAGGCACGTCATCGGGGTTACCGATGTTGCAGGCGATGATCTTCTTGATACCATCGGCAGTCACGGACGGCTTGCCACGGAAGGCCTCGAGGGCTGCCTTCTCGGCAGCGAAGGCCTCGGCCTTGGCGGTGTAGGCGGCGAGCGTCTTCTCGTCGGGATCGGCCTCGACGACACCCTTGCCACCGTCGACGACGACGGTCATACCGTTGCGCAGTGCAGTGCAGCTGTTGGAAACCGAAAGGACAGCCGGGATCTCGAGGGCGCGCGCGATGATCGCGGAGTGCGACGTGCGGCCACCGGTCTCGGTGACGATACCGGCAACGTGGGCCTTATCGATCGTGGCGGTCATGGACGGCGTGAGGTCGTGCACGACAACGACGGTGTTCTCGGGCAGGACGGAGAGGTCGACGACCTCCTTGCCCAGCAGCTCGGCCAGAATACCGGTGCGGATGTCGGCGATGTCGGCCGCGCGCAGACGGAACATCTCGTCGTCCATAGACAGGAACATGTTCTCGAACATGGTCGAGGTGTCCATGAGCGCCTGCTCGGCGCAGGTGCCGCCGTCGATGGCGGCGTTGATGGCGTCGGTCATGCCCGGATCCTGAGCCAGGACGATGTGTCCGCTCATGATCTCGGCCTCGGCCTCGCCCACCGTCTCCTTCATGTGGTCGGCCTGAGCCTGGGTCTTCTCGCAGAAGACCGAAAGAGCAGCCTGATAACGCTCCTTCTCTGCGGCCGAATCAGCAACCGCGTGCGGTTCAAACGTCAAGTCGGGATCGACGGCGACCATGACGGTGCCGATACCGATGCCCTCGGATGCGTTGACTCCCTGATACATTCCCATTCCTCTCTCCGTGTCATGTGATAAAGCGTTTTGCCATATCCATGACAAAAGAGCGCAGCTACCTTGAACAGGTCACTGCGCCCCCAAGTATGAACTTAATTGTTCAACATGCGACCCGTTTGAGTTCTACTCGCCAAGACCGCTCTTGATGAGCTCGATGGCAGCAGCCAGAGCCTCGGCCTCGTCGGCGCCGTCGCACTTGACCTCGACCTCGGTGCCACAGGGGATACCAGCAGCCATGAGGGCCATCGGGGACTTACCGTTGACCTCCTTCTCGGGGGTGACGACAGTCACGTCGCAGGCGTACTTGCCCATGGTGGAGGCGAAGAGGCCGGCCGGACGCATGTGAAGACCCTGCGGATTGACGAGGGTAGCCTTCTCAGAAACCATAATTGACTCCTTTTTGTGTTTAACCCCTGTCATGCATGCGGCAGGAGTCAGATTCACGACGTTGTTTATATTAACTCACATCAAACGGTTTTTCATT
>CATXKN010000019.1 GCA_958370785.1 uncultured Collinsella sp.
ATGAGCGTCGAGTTCTTGAGGCCGAATATCAGCACGTTCAGGCGCTCGACGCCGGAAGCGGAGGGGATGTCCGCGTCGCAGTAGCCAGGGTCGAACGTGGACTCGAACGCCTCGGCATACGCCTTCATGTTGTCGAGAATCTCGACCTTGTCGCCGTTGCAGTACCTGCCGATGAAATCCTTGTAGGACTGGAAGAGGTTCGAAGTACGCGAATAGAAGAGCTTGTCCTCGGTCGTGACGCCACGCCTCTTGTCCTGGACCAGAATCTGGAGGAACGCGTCGAAGAAGAGGTCGACGAGCGTGCGCTTGATGCGCCCGGTAACGATCTCCTGCTCCCAATACTCCCTCTTCTCAGCCGTGGGCTCGAAGACGTCTTCCCAGCACTCCTTGAACGCCTGCTCGTTCTCGCGGTTGAAGAAGTAGTTCTTGAGGAGCTCCGCCGTCGTCAGGCGCACCCCGAGCGAGTTGATGGTGTCGAATATCTGCTGCTCGTCCTCGCCCTCGGTAAGATCGATGCAGACGAACTGGACGTTCGACTTGATCGTGTTCCTGTCGACCTTCTCCGGGTCGATATTCTTGAGGAAGTAGTTGTAGGCAAGGACGATGGCCGAGGAGCCCTCGAGGGGTTCGCAGCCCGTGGCGCTGACGACCTTTTCGAAATCCTGCCGGTCGTACTTGCCGTGCCGCAAGGCGACATCGCCGGTCTCCAGGACGAAATCTCGCTCAAACAAATTGTTGGTGCCGTTTTTTGCACAGAGTGCCTTGAAGAAGATGACCATGGTCGTGAGTCGCTGCTGGCCGTCGATGACGGTGCGAACCTCGGAGACCTCGGACCAGGTGTTGCCGGAGGAGGCCTGCTTCAGGATGATGGAGCCCAGGAAATAGGGCCGCTTCGAGGCCGTGACGAACTCCATGTCGCCGAGGAAACGCTCCCATTGCTCTTCTCCCCAGACGTACGCCCTTTGGTAAAAAGGTATTTCGAGCAGGCGCGATCCGTTGAACACGCCGCTTATCGTTGCTTTTCCTGCATCCATCCTTAAAGCCCTATCTATCCTTTGCGGTTATTGCTGGCGGGGTCAATTTTATCAATACGCTGCTTGACCCTTTAATGTTCCCGGTCCTTGCCGTCTTCTCCCCAGAAGGTGCTCGAAGATGATGCGCAGGTCCTCGTCATCAAGGCAGCCGCCCTCGAGGCAGCCACGGTCGATGGTATCGATCATCGTCTGCCCCTTCTTCTTCGAGCGGTCGTAGATCACTGTGTCGAGGGATAGCTCCCTGCCGTCGCGCGTGAACATCTCGTGCATGAATTCGGCACTGTTCGCTTGACTTCAATCGCGTACCGCGTGCTCGAGCGGGCCGCTTCCCCTCGATATGGCGACATCCCAATGCTCGCAGTTAAGCAGAAGAAGTCGGTTCATGAACTCGACGCCCGAAAAACCGAGTCTCGCAAACGGCGGAAATAGAGGGTCATCTGAAAAGACCGCAGCATACTCACTGCTCAACGGCATATACGCGAGATGAAAATCGTACGAGTCGTCCTCGGGCCCGATGATGAACATAGGCATCGACGTCGTAACGAACCCTGAGCCGACGGGTGCCCTAAGGATGGAGAAGCTCTTCTCAAAAAAAGCCTTTCGAATACGGTTAACTGGCACAATATCATCGTTGGAGAAGAGCATGGTTGCGGCGGCGGCAAGCTCGACCACCGCTTGGGAATCCCCGCGCCAATCCGACCAATCGAGCAAGCCGAGCTCATAGGGTGTCAGATGAACGTTTCTGAGCAGCTCTTCGGCAGTCTCGCGTGACCATTTCTTGTCGACGCGCATACTGATAGGGTGCCGGACGATGATATTTGCTGCCAGCTCGCAAACGGCGGCTTTCCCATCAGAATACCCTTCGTCTTCGCACTGGTCTTCTTTCTGGCGTTCCAAAAAGCGATCGTAAAGCGGCGCGATGCGGCTCTCGAGCTCAGATAGCTTAACCTCGATGAGGTTCTGCGCATAGAATCTGTCTGTCGCATCGCCTGTCGCATCGGCATGCTCGACCTCATAAAGATCGCGCATGCTGCAAAGGTTCTCGCAATTCGTGCGGAAGAAGGAGCCCTTCTGTCTGCTGTAGGCATGAAGCTGCCCGGAGGAATCCGCGAAATGGCGCAGGTAGAACCGCGGCACCCAGTGCTGCTTTCGCGTCATCTTTCCGGGCAGCTTCGACATCCTAAGCCTTCACCGCCTCGTATTGGTAGGTCGTGCGCACGTTGTAATGGAAGTCGTTTCCGAGGTCCAGCGCCTCGAAGTGCTTCTTGGCGCAGCCGATCTTGATCTTCTCCGCGTCGCGCAGGGCGGGCTCGCCGTTCTTGCCGCCCTTGGTCTCGGTCACGAAGTACACGCGGCGCTCGCCGTCGGCCTCCTCGACGTACGCCCAGTCGGGGTTGTAACTGCCGAGCGGCGTGTCGATCTTGAACGCCGAGGGCAATTTCGCGAACACGAGAACCTCCTCCTGCTTGTCTAGAGCCTCGGCAAAGGAGCGCTCGACCCCCGCCGAGTCGTAGACCACGTAGTTGTACAGGCTCTTGCTCGTCATGTCCGGCTTCCACGCGTTCTGCCCAAGGTAGGCCGTGTAGTCGTCAAGCTCGAGGTCGCGCATGGTGTACCACTCGTCCTCGGGAAGGCGCACGTACTTGATGCCCTGGGCGATGAGGTCGTTCTTCACGCGGTTGATCTTGTCGCCGACCTGCGCGAGGAAGGTCGCGGGGTCGATCTCGAACTCGTCGAGGCGGCTGCAGCCCTCGAGGATCGCCTTGATGGTGCCGCGGGTGAGCCCGACGGCGTCCTGCAGCTCTGCGATCGGGTCGGGAAGGTCGTATTTCACCTTTCCCGAAACGGACACCACGGAGGTGCCCGTGCCCTCGGCGCTCACGCCCGCGTCGTCGATGCCCAGCGAGGCACGCTCGCTCGTCACCTGGGGCGGGCGCACGGCGAGCATGCCGTCGACAGCTTCGATGGCATGTTCGATGAGCTTGCCGGAGTCGAACTCGACCTGGAAGCGCGTGCGCTGGCGGATGCGGTCCCACAGGGCCTGGAACGCAGGGTCGAGCGTGACGTCCTTCTGCAGCTCGACCGAGACCTCCTTGGCCTTGTCACGGATCTGGACCCTCTGGGACTTGTGGATGATGATCGCCTCGACCTGCTCCTTGGCAGGCTCGAGCTCGGCGGGGAGCTCGACCTTGCCCTCCTCGGCGGCCGCCTTCAGCTCGGGCGTCACCGCGCCCTTGTCGTCGACCATGCCGGTCGCGACGAGGTGGTCGTAGACCTGCTTGGACTTCTCGTAGCCCAGGCGCTCCTCGACGCCATCATCGCCCTTGACCGTGACCTTCGTGAAGCTCTCCGGAGTGATGACGCCGAACTTGAAGTCCTCAGCCTCAAGCTCCTTCTGCAGGCCGTTGGCGAAGTCGTCGTAGCTCTCGTTCGCGATGACGGTGAGCACGTTCGCCTCTGGGTCGTACAGGCGCTCGCCATCCTGGTTCACGCACAGGCGCAGACCGCGGCCGATCTTCTGGCGCTTGGTCAGGTTGTCCTTTGTCTCGACGAGCGTGCAGATCTGGAACACGTTGGGGTTGTCCCAGCCCTCCTTGAGCGCGGAGTGGCTGAAGACGAAAGAGACGTCCTTGTCCGCGTCCTTGCCGTCCGGGAAGGAGATGAGCGTCTCCTTCTTCTGCATGATGAGCTCGAAGGCCCCGGCGTCGTCGGCGGTGCCGGCGGCTCCCTTGGAGTCCTTGAACTTGCCCTTCTTGTCCTTGGCGAAGTATCCCTGGTGCACGGCGTGGGGGTCGCGCACCAGCGGGGCGCCGACGGCTTCGTAGCACTCGAGCCACGTGCCCTTGCCGATCCCCGCCGCCTTTGCGATGCGACGAGGCGCCTTCGAGTTCAGGGCACCTGCGTACTCCTCCTCAAACATCAGGGCGTACAGGCCGCCGTGGACTTCGGGCTCGTAGACGCGGTATCGGTCGACGCGGTCGATGAAGAAGAGCGAGAGCACCTTCACGCCGCGCGGCCACAGCTCGAACTGGCGGGCCAGGTGGTCCTCGATGGTGCGGCGGATCTGCGCGCGCTTGACGACCTCCTCGTTGACGTCGCCCAGCGCCTCGCCGAGCTCGAGCACCTCGCCGTTCTGGAACTCTATGAACTCGTCGCCCACTGCGGCGCCGATGTTGTTGACCACCCAGCCGCTCTCGTAGTCGCTGTTCTCGCCGCTCTTCTGGTAGAGGTCGTTGCCGGTCTTCACCGTGACGGCCTTGCGCTTCTGCGTGCCGTCGGCCTGGCGCACGTCGATGGACACCTTGGCGGAGAACGGGTCGGACTTGACGGACTCGAGCCTCACGTACGCGCCGTTGAGGTTCGCCTCGGCCTTGATCGAGTCCACGCAGATGCCCTTCACCAGGTGGCGCTCGAAGGCGTCGACCGGCGTGAGGCGGTAGATCATGTTGTAGGCCTGCTTGTGCGTGGCCGAGTAGCGCAGCACGAACAGCGGGTTCAGGCTCTTGATGGCGGCCTTGGCCTGCTTGGTGTTGTCGACGCTCTGGGGCTCGTCGATGATGACGACGGGCTTGCAGGCGCTCACGAGCTCGCGAGGGCTGAAGCCGCCGGTGAGCTTCTCGCTGGGACGGTGGAAGAGGTTGCCCTCCTTCGCGGTGCCATCCTTCTCGAGGCCCTTGTTGAACGCGTCGATGTTGATGACCATGACCTGGATGGAGCTCGACGTGGCGAAGTTACCCACCGGCCCCATGTCCTTCGAGTCGTACACGAAGTAGTCGAGCGGCGTGCGGTCGTAGAGCGTCTCGAAGTGCCTGCGGGTGGTCTGGAGGCTCTTGAGGACGCCCTCGCGGATGGCCACGCTCGGCACGACGATAACGAACTTGGTGATGCCGTAGCGGCGGTTTAGCTCGTAGATGGAGCGGATGTAGACGTAGGTCTTGCCGGTGCCGGTCTCCATCTCGACGGTGAAGTCTCGCAGGCGCCCATCGGTGAGGACGTCGGTTGCCGGGAGGCAGCCCTCCTCCTGCACGGCGTGCAGGTTGTCGAGGAGCTGGCCCGGCGCCACGCGAAGCTCGTTGCCGTGGCCGACCATGAGCTCGCCGATTGCCGTCTGGCCTTTGCGGCCGGAATCGGCGGAGAATACGCTGCCAATAAATTGTTGTCCGCGGAACAGGTCGCAGGTTGCTTCGATGGCCTCCAGCTGGTGCTGCTGGTCGGATGAGAACTTGAACTCGAGCGCCGCCATGCTAGACCGTCCTCAATTCGATCTCACAGCCCATGCGCTCGCCGGCGTGCTTGAAGATCTGCACGGCGTTGAGCTTGAGGGTGTCGTCGAGGACGGAATCGAGGATGAGAACGCGCCTGGGCTCCATGTCGGCGATGGCCTCGAGCGCCTCAATGGTGAGGCCTCGGGACATGCAGCAGACGAGCTCGTCGCAAGCGACGGACCAGATGGGATAGCCCGCGGCTTCAGACTTCTCGACGGGCAGCGTGAGCTCGAGGCCCCATTTGAGCATCATCTCGAAGACGATATCCATATCGGAGCGATCGGGCTTGACCACGTCGAAGAGGAGCTGACCGGGCTCGGGCTTCTCAATGCCGGACTCATCGAGCTCGAACACACGGAAGCCGATGTCGGGAAGCTGCTTGGGTCCCTCGCCAAGCTTGAGTTGACGGTTGGATTCCTCGAGCTCGGTTTTGATTTTGTCGCCTGCGCGGCGAATGCGTCCTTCGCCTATGTCGCAGAGAGTCTCATACCCGTCCTTGTAGGCGTCGCGTTTCGGGTCACAAGGCTCTGGAAGCTGGACAAGGATAAACTGATAGCGATCATCTTTTCCGAGCTCCTGCAGGAACATGGCATGGGCGGTCGATGCTGAGCCTGAGAAAAAATCAAGCACAATATCACCCGTGCTTAAATGCTCATGTACGGTAAGGAAGCAAGCAACCGAAAACAAGAGATAGACCGCCAG
>CATXKN010000020.1 GCA_958370785.1 uncultured Collinsella sp.
GTGTTAGTTATATGGCAGTGGGCAAAAAATGCCAAATATGAGTACTGTTGCTAAGTGAATAGCATTTACATCCAAGAAGATAATGAACATAACCCATAGTATGTTCATTAAATTGGCTCCAATACGCCTTAAACCAGTCAGGTTGGCTGCTTTAGGGGGTTGTAGGGGATGCTCGGACGTCTTTTTGGGTGGTTTTGCCTGCGACTAAAATGGTAACAGTACTCATATTTGCCCTTTTTTGCCCACGGACCTTTGAGGTCGCGGCGAAAAGGGCTTGTTTTGATTGTTTGGGGCAGGCGCGAGGCGCGGAAACGATGTCTGGAGCGGCGGAGCGGCTTGGAATTCATCCGCAGAGGTCTTCATTGGCCGCGCCAGGAGTGCCTCCAGGTGCCGGTAGTTAAGGAGCGCCCCTAACTGCCGCAGGGGGCGTCGGCCGTGGCCGACGCCCCCTGCGGGTGTAAACAGATTATGCTGCGCGTTACTTGTCGGTGCCCAGCTTGCGCGGCTTGTAGGCGAGGGCATTGACGAGTGCGTCGGCGGCGGACTTGACGGCTGCCGGCTGCGGATCGTTGACGTGGTCCTCGGGGTGCACGGGCAGGTCTTTCTTGACTGCATCGTGGATCAGGTTGAGGTACTCGGTCACGCCGGTAGTCGACAGGTGCGTGCCGTCGCCATCGAACAGGTCGTTGCGGTTGGCGCTGTGCCCGTACCAGTCGATAACGCGTACATTCTTGTAGCGCGTGGCGGCGTTGGCGATGGCCTGGTTCGTGGACCCGACCCACGGCTGCGGGCTACGCGTGTTTACAAACACGACGATACGCTGCTCGCCGGCGTCGGCCATGATCGCGTCGACCTGGGCGTCCGTTACCAAACCGTTGGTGCCCAGGGCAAAGACCACGATCTTGCCGGCAAGGTTCTGCTGGATATAGCCCTCAAATGTCGCGCGGCCCGCATCAAACTGGCGGCCCTTTTCGGCATCGATATGGCTGTGCGGGAACACGCCGTCAAAGGAATCAACGGCGCGCAGTGACACGGAGTCACCGATCATCAACAGGTCGTAGGAGCCATCGGGGAAGCCGTCGTTGTCCTTGTCGGTGTCGTCGGCCGCCTGCTGGTCGGTGGGCGCGGTGTTTTCGGCTTCCTTGTTCAGAACTTCGGCGCCCTCGCCGCTCAGCGCAGACGTCTCGGGCACAAAGATCAGACCGCCCAGTGCAACGACCAACACGACAGCGCAGGCTGCGCAGACAGGGACGTGCGCGCGTGCCCAGTTGGTGGGCGTGGTGGTGCCATCGCGGAATTCGGCGACGGTGCGGCCGAAGGCACCCTTCCTAAATGGCGTTTCGATAAAGCGATAGGAACACTCGGCTACGGCGACCACCAGCAGCACCTGCAAAATGTACTGCCACCAGGGCGTATCGTTGATGTTGGCGACCGGGTTCATGAGCAACAGCAGCGGATAGTGCCACAGGTAGATGCTGTACGAGCGCTTGCCAACCCACACGAGCGGCTCGGCGGACAACGCGCGGGCAACCATTCCCTGGGGCTGCACACAGGCCGCGATGACCATGAGCGTGAGGATGGAGCATAACAGCGTGCCGCCGCGATACTGGAACGCGGTGTAGCCGTTGGTGAGCGCGACCATGGCGGCAAGGCCAACCAGACCCACGACGCCCAACACATCGATGGATGCGGGCGAGGACCAAAAGCGCACGAGGGCGCTCGGCTGTGCCGGGGCGGTCTCGGCTGATTCGTCGGCCTTCTCGCCGGGCTTGCCCTCGGCGTTCTTGCCGTGCTTGGCGGCGCCAGCCAGGCGATTGAGCCCCAAACGATGTGCGAGACGCACCGGCGCCAGGTCGCGATCGGGGATAAAGGCCATCCAGGCACCCAGCAGCAGCGAGAACACGCGGGTGTCGGTGCCGTAGTACACGCGGCTGGGGTCGGCGGCAGGGTTGTAAAGCACCATCATGGCGAGGGCGGAAACAGCGGCAAGGCCCAGAACCACGCGGCGCGTGTTGGGCTTGCTCACATGCATGGATACCATGGCAAACAGCAGTGGCGGCCAAATTAGGTAGAACTGTTCCTCGATGGCAAGCGACCAAAAGTGCGTGAGCGGCGAGGGGTCGCCCAGGGCATTGAAGTACGAGACGTTTTGGGCAATCTGCCACCAGTTGTTGAAGAACAGCAGCGACGGCAGGATGTCGGGACGCATCTTGGTGAGCATCACGTGGTTAAAGATGGTGCACAGCGCGCAGGTCACGAACACTACCGTTACCACGGCGGGGACCAGGCGACGGATGCGGCGAATCCAGAAGCTCTTAAGGTCGATGCGGCCGGTCTTAGCGACTTCGTTGAGCAGCAAGCGCGTGATCAGATAGCCCGAAAGCACAAAGAAGATCGTGACGCCGAGCAGGCCGCCCTGAGCCCACGTGAGGTTGAGGTGATAGAGCACCACCGCGACGACGGCGAGCGTACGCAGGCCGTCGAGCGCAGGAATGTAGCGGGACTTGGGACGAGCGGGTGCCTGCTGGTCGGTAGCGGACGAGCGTGTGGCGCCGGTGTTGGTCTTGGCTGCATAGGCGCCCTTGTTGGTGGGCGTTCGATGCGGGCTCGGGCCGCGTCGCGACTCGTCGGCGCGGCGGTCGGTGCGCGGGCGTTCGTGCGGCGCCTGGTTATCGGGCGCGCGGCGCGGGCCGCGTGGGCTCGATGGTGGGAATTGTTCCATAAAACATCATCCAATGACGAGAATAATCAGCACATATTCATTGTAGCTGCCTGCTCCTGTGAATGCTTGCTGCTGGCGCAACCTCAAGGGCGCGTTCACATCAAAGTGAACTAAAGTTATAGAGGTGCGAGGGCGCACGATCGACGGCCGACGGTGGGCATAAGGCCCGCAGATGAGGAGGTTCCCATGGCAGATCGCGGCATCGTTGCGGTGTTCGGCAGCATGAACATGGACCTTTCGGTGGCGTGCGAGCGCATGCCGCGCGCGGGCGAGACCGTCGGCGGCAGCGGTTTTATCACCAACGCCGGTGGCAAGGGCGCTAACCAAGCCGTTGCCTCTGCGCGCATGGGTGCGCGCACGTGCATGATTGGCGCGGTCGGGCGCGATGCGTTCGGTGCATCGCTCGTGGCGGGGCTCCAAGATGCTGGCGTGGGCGTTGAGTTTGTGGCGCGTCGCGATGACGTGGAGACGGGCGCGGCGACCATCATTCGCTGCGAGGGCGACAACCGCATCGTGTTGTCGCCGGGCGCCAACCATGCACTCGCGGGCGAGGACGTTGCCTGCGCGCTGAGGCACCTGGTGACCGATGGGCTCGACGGAGACGCCAGCGATATTGCCCCGGCTGCCGGAAGCGTCTTTATCGCCCAGGGCGAATGTGACCTTGCAGCGACTGCCGAGGCGCTTGTTTGCGCTCACGAGCTGGGGTTCTATACGGTCTTTAATCCAGCGCCTGCCTGCGAGTTGCCTGTGGAGGCCTGGCCTGCGGTCGACCTGGTCTGTCCCAACGAGA
The DNA here is from genome assembly GCA_958370785.1 of uncultured Collinsella sp. GTDB lineage: Bacteria > Actinomycetota > Coriobacteriia > Coriobacteriales > Coriobacteriaceae > Collinsella. The sequence continues at coordinate 3,513 of CATXKN010000020.1, forward strand.
CTGAGTGCCAGGTGCTGACGGGCATCTTGCCCGCAGATGATGAGAGCTGCGTCGCGGCGCTCAATGCCCTGCTCGCCAAGGGTGCCGGGGCTGCGGTCATCACGTTGGGCGGCGCCGGGTCGGTTACGCTCGGCGATGACGGCGAGCCGCTGCGTATGCCGGCACTTTCGAGCACGGTAGTCGATACCACAGCCGCCGGCGATACGTTTATCGGCGCGCTTGCCGCGGCTCGTCTGGAGGGGCTGCCGCTCTTTGAGTGCATGGCCGCGGGTGCTCGCGCCTCGGCGGTGACGGTGTCGCGCCTGGGCGCTCAGCAGTCGATTCCCACGCGCGCCGAAGTTGAACATTGGTTTGGTTAAACGATAAAGACGGAGAAGCGGAGTAGAACAATGGCAATCAAGAAGCTGATCCTTGATCTGGATATGGGCGTGGACGATGCGATGGCGCTTGCCTATGCCATCGCGAGCCCCGAGGTGGAGCTCGTGGGCATCACCACGTGCTTTGGCAACGTGCGCGTCGAGCAATCGGCGCACAACTGCCTGGCAGTGCTCGATCTGTTGGGTCGCCCCGAGGTTCCGGTGTACCTGGGCGCCGATCGTCCCATTAAGGCGACTGAGCCCTATACACCGCCGGCGTCCACCACGCTCATCCACGGCAAGAACGGCATTGGCGGGGCGAGCGTGCCCGCGTCGCCGTACGAGCCGGTGGGGGCGACGTCGGCCGACGGTAACGCGGCGGTCGATTATCTGATCGATGCCGCGCGCACCTATGGTCCCGATCTGATCTACGTGGCGACCGGTCCGCTCTCCAACCTGGCACTTGCCTTGGAGCGCGATGCGGCGGCGATGATGTCTATCGGCCGCGTGGTCGTGATGGGCGGTGCGCTTACCGTGCCCGGAAACGTGAGTGCGGGCGCCGAGGCCAACATGGCAAGCGATCCCGAGGCGGCCGATGCCGTGCTGCGTTCGGGCCGCAAGCTCACTATGGTGGGTCTGGACGTGACGCATCGCGTGGTGCTCACGCGTCGCGACATTGCCGGCTGGACGGGTTCGGGCACCATGGCCGGTTGCGCGTTTGCGAGCATGGTGGAGCACTACATTGGCTCGTACGAGATGAACGCCCCCTACCTGGGTGGCTGCGCGCTGCACGATCCGCTTGCCGTCGCTGTGGCGATTGACCCCACGCTCGTGGGTGCGCTCGGCTGCAATCTGCGTGTTGATCTGCTGGGCGAGTATCGCGGCCGCACCATTTGCGACGAGCGCCGCCTATCCGATCCGGACAAGAGCGCGCTTGTGGCGCTGACCGTGGATGCCCCGCGCTTCCTGTCCGAGTTCAAGGCGCGCATGGCCCATGTTCTTGGCTAGATGATTTCCGTGCCCCGCCCCATGTAGTCAATTTGAACTGCCTCCCATTTCTTGGACATGAGAAATGGGAGGCTTTTATGCGTGTCG
>CATXKN010000021.1 GCA_958370785.1 uncultured Collinsella sp.
AAAAAGAAATGCGGAAGGTTACCGAGTCCCTCGGACGTGGGCCTAACCAAAGTCTTTGAACGGGTGTGTCTCTATGGATGCATTCGCTTGATTTTGGTTGGGCTATATTTATGAAGGGACATGCCACCATGGGTTTCTTTTCTCGCCTGATGGGCGGTTCGGATGAGCAGAAGACTGCAGCTTCCGAGTTCGAAATCCTCGCTCCCGTTTCCGGCGAGCTTGTTCATCTAGAAAATACCAATGACCCCGCTTTTAGCAGCCGTGCCGTGGGCGATGGCGTTGCCGTGGTTCCCCAAGAGGGAACGGTGTGCGCTCCTGTTTCCGGCACCGTCGCGGCGCTGTTTCCGACTGAGCACGCGCTGGGCATCATGTCCGACGACAGCTCTGCTCAGGTGATGCTGCATATCGGAATCGACACTGTTAAGCTTGAGGGCAAGGGCTTCCATGCGCTTGTTGCCCAGGGTGACCATGTCGACGCAGGCCAGCCCCTCGTCGAGGTCGATTTCGACGCGGTCCGCGCCGCCGGCTTCGATCCCACGGTCTTCGTTATCGTGTGTGAGCACTCGGAGAACTCGACTCTTCGTGAGCATGCTTCCGGCCCTGTTGCTGTTAAAGAGCCTGTCGTCTGGCTTTCCGAGTAAATTCTTGTGGTGGGTACCGTGGTTATCAAGCGAGTTTTTAACAACAACGTCGCAATGGTCACTTCGGACGATGGCTCCGAGCTCATCGTCATCGGTCGAGGCCTCTGCTTTGGCCGTCATGCCGGCGATGCCATCGACGAGGCGTCGATCGAAAAGACCTACGCGTTGCAGGAGGGAACTTCTCAGGATTCGCGTACGATTGACCGCTTGGCACATCTTTTGGAGTCCATCTCCACCGTCAACCTCGTGATTGCCGAGGACATTGTTCAGATGCTCCGTCGAGAGCTCAATGTCGACATCAACGACAAGATTCTCATTGCTCTCGCAGACCATATCAGCCTTGCTTTGGAGCGTGAGCGCAAGGGCGTCTCCTGTGAGAATCCGTTGCTGCTCGAGATCCAGCAGTTCTATCGCAAGGAGTATGCACTTGCGGGCCGTGCACTGCAGATTATCAAGGAGTATATGGGCATCCAGATGAGCGAAGAAGAGCAGGGTTTCATTACGCTGCATATCGTCAACGCCACCATGCCGCAACGCTCCGATCGTTTGATTGTTTCGGTCCAGCTTGTTCGTGACGTGCTCGCGATTGTTTCCGAGCGCTATTCTACGACCCTCGACAACACCTCGCTGCCTTACGAACGTTTCGTTCGTCACCTGCAGTTTTTCGCGCAGCGAGCGCTCGATCCTACGGCCGGGCAAATCAACGGAGACGCGCTGTTCCGAATCGATGAAACGGCGTATCCGTGCGCATTCTCGTGCGCGGACGCCATAGCCGCCCACTTGTCGTCTACCTATAACGTTGTCGTTACCGATGCCGAGAAGAGTTATCTCGCATATCACATTGTTAACCTGCTTGGAGAACCTGGTCTCTAGGCATAACGTGCCCACACATCGATTGATATAAGGCAAGGCTCACGGTCTTGTCTAGGGCACATCTGTCTTAATTTGCGGAAAAGGAAGGGGAGTACCGCTATGACCGCAAAAAAGAAGTTCAATTTCAAAGCGCCGTTGGAGGTGTTCGCGAAGTCGATCGTCCAGCCGATGATGTATCTCTCGGTTGCCGGCATCCTGCTCATCGTGGGCATCATTCTGACCAACAAGACCATTTGTGCTTTGGTCCCCGTGCTGGGCTCCGGTCCGTTCCAGCTTGTGGGCGCTGTTGTCTACCAGTCGCTGATGTTTATCATCAACAACCTCTCGATTCTGTTCTGCGTGGGCATCGCCGGCGCCATGGCTAAGAAGAACAAGGGCCATGCTTCGCTGATTGCCCTGATGTCGTTCTTCCTGTTCCTGCAGGCTAACAACATCGTGCTCAACGCCACCGGCTCTCTTGCCGAAGCGAGCGGCATGCTCGGTCTTACCGGAACCGGCCAGAGCACCGTTATGGGCATCCAGGTGCTCGATACCGGCGTGTTTGGCGGCATCATTCTTGGTTGCATCACCGGTGCCGTGTTCAACAAGTATTCGAACAAGCAGTTCCCCATTGCCCTTTCGATGTTCTCGGGCGTTCGCTTCCCGTTCCTGATCATGATCATCATTTCCTGGATCATGGGCGCTGGCTTCTGCATCGTTTGGCCTCCGGTCCAGGGTGCCATCTCCTCCGTTGCCGGCATCATTAGGGAGTCGGGCAACATCGGTCTGTTTATCTACGGCATGCTTAACAAGCTGCTCGTTCCCACCGGTCTGCACCACCTCATCTACACCCCGTTCCAGTTCTCCGATGTGGGTGGCACCCTGACGCTGGGCGATCAGGTTATCGCCGGTGCCTACCCCATCCGTGTTGCCGAGATGGCAATGACGGGCCAGCCCTTCTCCGATAGCACCTACTTCAACAGCTACACCTTCAACAACCTGTGGCCCTACATCGGTATCGGTCTCGCCTTTATCGTCACCGCTTACAAGGGGAACAAGGATAAGACCAAGGCCGTTATCATCCCGCTGATCATCACCGCCGTGCTCTCCTGCGTGACCGAGCCCATGGACTTCCTCTTTGTCTTTGCCGCTCCCGTGCTCTTTGTCGTTCACTCGGTTCTTTCCGGCATCTTCCTGGTTCTGCTCAAGGTCCTCTCCGTGCCCGCTTCGACTGCAGGCGGCATCATCAACATCGTGGTTTCCAACCTGGTCCTCGGTGTCGATAAGACCAACTGGCCGGTTATGCTGGTGCTTGGAGTCGTCAACGCCGCTCTGTACTTCTTCCTCTTCACCTTCCTCATCAAGAAGCTCAACCTCCACACGCCTGGTCGCGAGGAGGAGTCCGAGCTCGCCGAGTCCGTTGCCGAGGGCGAGGCCGCCGCGTCTGTCGCGGTGAAGCAGGGCGCTGTTGCCGCAGCTCCCGCAGAGGGCGTCGATGCGGGCATTGCCGACCTGGTCGCAGGTCTTGGCGGCAAGGACAACATCGAGGAGCTCGAGAACTGCTTTACGCGTCTTCGCGTGAACGTTAAGAACCCGGACCTCATCGATGAGGACCTCATCAACCACGTGCCCAACAGCGGCATCAACCGCAACGGCAATAATATCCAGATCATCTTTGGCATGAAGGTCGCCGAGATGCGCGACAAGGTCGAAAACGCAATTGAGAAGGAGCAGTAAACAATGATCATTACTCTGTGTGGTGGCGGATCCACCTTTACCCCCGGCATCGTCAAGTCCATCGCTCTGCGCAAGGACGAGCTCGACGTTGACGAGATTCGTCTGTACGACATCAACGAGGAGCGCCAGCGCAAGATCGGCGTTCTCGTGGACTGGATTTTGCACGAGGACCTCGGCCTGGACATCAAGCTCACGGTGACCACCGATAAGGAGACGGCTTTTACCGACGCGAGCTTCGTGTTTGCCCAGATGCGCGTGGGCGGCTACGCCATGCGCGAGCAGGACGAGAAGATTCCGCTGCGTCACGGCTGCGTGGGTCAGGAGACTTGCGGTTGCGGCGGCCTTGCCTACGGCATGCGCACCATCTTCCCCATGGTCGAGCTGATCGATGACGTTGAGAAGTACGCCAAGAAGGACTACTGGATTCTCAACTACTCCAACCCTGCCGCCATCGTCTCCGAGGGCTGCCGCGTGCTGCGCCCCAACGCTCGCATCATCAACATCTGCGACATGCCGATCGCAATCATCGACGTGGTTTGCGCCGCGCTCGATATCGAGAAGAAGGATGTCGAGTACGATTACTTTGGCCTCAACCACTTTGGTTGGTTCACCTCGATCCGCCACAAGGGCGAGGAGGTGCTCCCGCAGCTGCGCGAGTACATCAAGGAGCATGAGATTCTGCTGCCCGACTCTTACCTCAAGGGCATGGGCTCGCTCATGGCAAAGAAGCCCGAGGAGACCGCCGACGAGCACCCCGAGCAGAATCGTCACACCAAGGGCAGCTGGTACTACGTCTGGAAGGGCGAGTACGAGATCATGGAGTGCTTCCCGGAGTACCTGCCCAACACGTATCTGAACTACTACCTGCAGCAGAAGGAGTTCGTCGAGCATTCCAACCCCGAGCGCACCCGTGCTAACGAGGTTGAGGAGACACGCGAGAAGAACCTCTTCGACGGCATCGACCACTACGAGAAGACGGGCGAGATCGACGAGAGCACGTTCTATGCGGGCAGCCACGGCGACTGGATTGCCGACCTGGCCATCGCTCTGAAGAACGACACCAAGCAGCGCTTCCTGGTCATTTGCGAGAACAAGGGCGCTATCCCCAACATGCCCTACGACGCTATGGTCGAGCTGCCTGCCTACATTGGCAAGAACGGCCCCGAGGTCATCAGCCGCGACAACATTCCTCTGTTCCAGCAGGGCCTCATGATGCAGCAGCTGAACTCCGAGAAGCTCGTGGTCGAGGCTACGATCGAGGGTTCATACGAGAAGGCGCTCAAGGCCTTTACGCTGAACAAGACCGTGCCTTCGATGAA